>NZ_JARFYM010000028.1 GCF_030272705.1 Rhizobium mayense
AACCTTACCGCCGATCTTGAGGCAGGTTTCGGTTCCCGGAATGAAGAAGTAGCCTGCACCGTATGCGTCGCAGATGCGAACGTATTCGAGCGGCTCCGGCTCAGCGGCAACAACAGCGTCAGCCGCCTGAGCACCGGAAACTGCTGCGAGAGCAGCAGCGGAGCCGAGAAGAAGGCTCTTGATGTTCATTATTGACCTCCAGTCAAAGTTTCAATCGAGAATGAGAACTACCCGAAGGCATTCCCTGCCCCATCCTCGTGTTTCAAGAAGTGGACGATCAATCGCCCTTGCTTCCGAGATTGAAAATACAAGACGCGAACTGTCACGCAATCTACATCTTATCGGAAAGGGGTGTTTACATGAGCCTTCGCTAAGTCCTGTTGCCGAAAGGACACAAGTCCGCCACACGGACCTCGCATTTGTTTATTTTTTGTTAAGAAAGCCGTTACGATACCAGCACTTACCGGCCGGTTTCAATTGATGACGCAGAGGCGGGACCGGCCGTCATAATGGCCGATTCAGGGCAATTTCATGGATTCCGCTAGGTCATGCTCGCCAATTCAGGGGACAACCATCGGCAGAGCTGAGCAAAGTAAATCCACTCTCGTTACTCAGCACGACGTCACCAGCCAGTGATTCTGCTTCGGCCGATTCGACGGAGAATCAGTAGTTACCTACTATCTGCCCGCAAGATTGCAGCGGGATGACAAAAGGGAATCGACAACGGACAGAATTGAGAAATCGTGCAGGATATCAATAGCGGGGGGAATTCGCCGTCCTGCGGGCCGTGACGCAAAGCAGGATGGCGGAGAAGATGGGATTCGAACCCACGATACGCTTTTGACGTATACTCCCTTAGCAGGGGAGCGCCTTCGACCACTCGGCCACCTCTCCGGTGCGGCCCTGATACGGCCAATCATTTATCGACGCAAGCGCTTTTTCGCCTCTCTGCACGTTCTCCCTGCATTAGCTGTGCGCGCATCCTAGAAAGAAGAACACGGCCGCCGGCTTGCGGTTCCCTTAGAGCGGTTCAGCGTTTAACGGAATCGCTTTCCCGCTCTATTCTTTTGTTTTACGCAATTCCGGACGGAAAACCGCTTCGCACTTTTCCTGGAATTGCTTCAGGCCAGCAACTGCTTAAGGTCCGCAGCGGGGTCGGCCAGAATTGCCCTGTCCGGGCTGATGCCGGTTTCCAGCAGCTTCTTGCCGGTCACATAGGCCTTCGCATCATTGATGGCGTCCACCGCAATGAAACGGCCCTTTTTGAAATACCAGACCGAAGCCGATCCCTCACGAGTGCCGGGGCGCAGAAGGGTTTCGTCATAGCCAAGGTTGAAACCGGCGATCTGCAATTTCACCTCATATTGATCCGACCAGAACCATGGCTTCGGATCATAGGCCTCATCGCCGCCAGCGATGATTGCGGCTGCGGCTTCGGCCTGGTCGACGGCGTTCTGTACCGATTCGAGACGAATGCGGCCGCCGTTCCAGGGCAGCTCTGCGCAATCGCCCACTGCGAAGATGGAGGGATCGGAGGTGCGGGCAAACGAATCGACGATGATGCCGTTGCCAACTTCCAGGCCCGCTTCCTTGGCGAGCTGGTCATTCGGGGCAACGCCGATGCCGACGACGACGAAATCAATGTCTATGGTGGAGCCATCCGACAATTCCGCGGCGGCGACATGGCCGTTTTTGCCGACGAGTTGCTTAAGGCCGGTCTTTTCGCGGATGACGACGTCATGTTGTCTGTGAATCGCACGCATGATGTCTGCCGTCTCCTTGGCGGCGACGCGCTGCAGAATTCTGTCGGCCATTTCGATAAGCGTGACTTCGAGGCCGCGATGGCGGGCAACTGCCGCGGCTTCGAGGCCGATATAGCCGCCACCGATGATGAGAACACGGCGGCCCGCGCGCATTTCGTTGGCTAGCTGATCGGCATCACGTTTATCTCTGGCGAGATAAACGCCTTCGAGAGCGCCGCCGACGGAGGGCGGCAGGGGGCGCGGCGCCGCGCCGGTTGCCAATGCCAGCGTGTGATAATCCAGCACCGAACCGTCCTGTGTGACGACCTTCTTTGCGGCCCGGTCGATCTGCTCGACCCAGGTAGACAAGCGAACTTCGACATTGTTGTCGGCGTACCAATGCTCCGTGCGGAACAGCAGGCGATCGAAGGCCATCTCGCCGAGAAGGTATTTCTTGGTAAGCGGCGGTCGCTGATAGGGGAGATTTTCCTCCGCGCCAATGATCGTGATCGGCCTCAAATCTCCGAGCGCCCGCATTTTAGCGGCAAGCGCGAAACCGGCCTGTCCGGCCCCGACAATGACCAATCTGCCCGTCACGATCCTTACTCCATTATTGTTATAGCGGCTCGTCACCCTGATATAGGCGATCGCGCCTGCGGATTTCAGGGGTAACGCCTACTCTTGCAAGCGTCAATCATAGCTGACCTTGCGCCCGAGATCGGGAGAAAATTAGGGCGGAACTCAGGCCGGTATCTCGACCCAGCGGCGCTCATGGAACGATTGCGCCATGGCATGTACCGATCTTTCGATGCGCAGGCCATCCGTGAAACTCACGACCGACGCCGTATCGCCGGAAATGGCGCGAATCAGCTCACGGCACTCGATGATCTTCAGGTCGTTGAAGCCGAGCCCATGGCCGGGCGCCGGGATGAACCGGTCATAGGGTCTATGGGCCGGCGCTGCGAGCACCTTGCGGAATCCCTGTTCGGTGCCCCTACCCTCCGCCTGATAAAGCTCGAATTCGTTCATGCGCTCCTGATCGTAGGTGATCGAGCCTTTCGAGCCGAAGATCTGCAGGGCGATGCGGCCTTTGCGTCCCCAGGCGGTGCGATTCGCCATCAGGATCGCGGAGATGCCACCACTCAGTCGCATCAGTACATTGGCGAGATCGTGATTCTCGACCGCCCGCCGCCCACCTTCTTTCAACGGCCGATCAGCATAGGGCTTGACCATATCGGTGATGACAGCTTCGACATGGCCGAACAGAAACCAGAGCAGCGATAGCGGGTGCACGGCGAAGTCGTCGAGCGCGCCATAGCCGCCGGCCAGTTCGCTCTTCCAATAGAAAAAGCCCTCGGGATCGGCCATGAAGTCTTCATCCATCTCGACGCGGACATGATTGACGTTGCCGATCGCGCCTTCGCCGATCAGCGCCTTGATGTGCCGCATCACCGGGTTTTGAATATAATTATAGCCCAGGACAGCGATCTTGCCCGAGGCTTTGGCGGCGCTGACCATGCGTTCGGCGTCGGCATAGGCGGGCGCCATCGGCTTTTCACACCAGACATGCTTGCCGGCTTCCAGCGCCGCGATCGCCATTTCCGGATGGAATTGATTGGGCGTGGTGACGGAGACGACGTCAACTTGCGGGTCGGCGATCAGTTCGCGCCAGTCGGCCGTCGTCTTTTCGAAACCGAATTCATCGCCACGTTCCCTCGCCAATTCGGGGTTGGCTTCCGCGAGATGCACGAGGCGTGGCCGTTCGACATCACCGAAGACGGTCTTGACCGCATTCCACGCCAGCGCATGGCATTTGCCCATGTAGCCGGTTCCGATCAATCCGACGCCCAATGCCTTCATATGCATTTCCCTCCTCAAGCCTTCTCCCGAAACTCCAATGGATTTTTGGAATATTTGGACCGTTTTGACAAGCGGGCTGACTGATCAATCGCGACGCGGAATCCGAGGAATGAAATTTATCCGCGTAAATTCATTAGCTTAAAAATAATCGTGCCGAACTATTCAAAATCCGTTATCGTGCAAAATATGGAATGTTTGTTTCATTGACGGGCATGGCATCGAAAAAGGGTAAAGGCATGGACAACGAAATCGAAACGCGAACCAAGGTGCCGCGAGATTTTGAAAGTCTGCGCAGCACCATCATCGAGCGCAAGAACGCCATGCCGAAACGTCTGGCCCAGGTCGCCGCTTTCGCGCTCGGGAATCCGGATGAAATCGCCTTCGGCACCACGGCGAGCATTGCCACTGCCGCAGATGTCCAGCCTTCGACCCTCGTGCGTCTCGCCCATCATCTCGGTTATGAGGGGTTCTCCGACCTGCAGAGCATCTTCCGCGAAAGGCTGCGCGATCGAACCCTGAGTTACGAGGAGCGGCTAATCACGCTGGAACAGTCCGGGATCAAGGATGAAGACGCCGGCATTCTCTCAGGATTCCTCGCCGCCGCCAGCCAGTCGGTCAACAAGCTCGCCGCCACGATCGAGACGGATACGTTTGCCAAGGCGGTGGATGTGCTCGCCGCTGCCGAGACGATCTATCTCATCGCCAAGCGCCGTTCCTATCCGCTTTCGGCGCATATGACCTATGCCTTTTCCAAATTGAACATCCGTCATCAGATCGTTGCTTCGCCGAACGGCATCGATGGCGAGCTTGCCCGCTTTGCTACGGAAAGGGATGCTGCGATTGCCGCCAGCTTCTCCCCCTACGCCGCCGACAGCCTAGCGCAGGCGCAGGATCTCGCTGGACGCAACGTGCCGGTGATCGCCATTACCGATTCGGCCTTTTCACCGCTGACGGCGTGCGCCACGCACTGGTTCGAGGTGGCTGAGGCTGATTTTGCCGGTTTCCGCTCGCTGTCGGCCTCCATGGCACTCATCATGGCCTTCCCCGTCGCGATTGCCGAACGGCGGAGGAAAGATGCCGTTGCAAAATCTCATAAAACCAAAATGGAATAAATATTCCGAATTGACAAAATGACGGAACCTATGTTTCATAATGTCCATGATCGCGGTCACGGAACACGGCCGCAAAATCTACCGGAGCCCGGACGAAACGAAGACGGGCCGGCACTTTCAATGACGCATGACCCCAGTGAAAACTGAAGGGTTATCGGGATCATGCCTGGACGGGAGGACATCATGGCACACGACAATCCTGGCGCCCAGCCGGAGCCGACACTCGATGTGATCACCATCGGCCGATCCTCCGTCGACCTTTATGGCCAGCAGATCGGCTCGCGGCTGGAGGATATTGCGTCCTTTGCAAAATCGGTCGGCGGCTGCCCGGCCAATATCGCCATCGGCACGGCGCGGCTCGGCCTGAAATCCGGCTTGATTACCCGCGTCGGCGACGAGCAAATGGGCCGTTTCATCCGCGAACAGACGGCACGCGAAGGCGTCGCGACGGAAGGGATCGCCACCGACAAGGAACGCCTGACGGCACTGGTGTTGCTTGCGGTCGAGGCCGAAGGTGTCTCGCCGATGATCTTCTATCGGTCCGACTGCGCCGACATGGCGCTCAACGAGGGTGACATCGACGAGAATTTCATCCGCTCGTCCCGTGCCGTGCTCGTTTCCGGCACGCATTTCTCCAAGCCGAACACGGAGGCCGCGCAACGCAAGGCAATCCGCATCGCCAAAGCGAACGGCCGCAAGGTGATCTTCGACATCGATTACCGGCCAAATCTCTGGGGCCTAGCCGGCCATGCCGAAGGTTTCGAGCGCTACGTGAAATCCGATCGTGTTTCCGCGAAAATGAAGGAGACGCTGGCGGATTGCGACCTGATCGTCGGCACGGAAGAGGAGATCATGATCGGCGCGGGCGTCGACGACGTGCTCGGCGCGATCAAGGAAATCCGCCGCCTTTCCAAGGCAACCATCGTGCTGAAGCGCGGCGCCATGGGCTGCATCGTTTATGACGGGCCGATCTCCGACGACCTCGAGGCCGGTATCGTCGGCCAGGGTTTTCCGATCGAAGTGTTCAACGTGCTTGGCGCAGGCGATGCCTTCATGTCAGGTTTCCTGCGCGGCTTTTTGCGCGACGAACCGCTGAAGACCTGCGCCACCTGGGCCAATGCCTGCGGTGCCTTTGCGGTCTCGCGCCTGCTCTGCTCGCCGGAATATCCGACCTGGGCCGAACTCGATTTCTTCCTGAAGACGGGCAGCAAGCATCGGGCGCTGCGCAAGGACGAGGCGATCAACCATATTCATTGGGCGACGACACGGAATGGCGAGATTCCGCTCTTGATGGCGCTTGCGATCGATCATCGTTCGCAGCTTGTCAGCGTCGCCGACGAGCTGGGCGTCGCCCACCACAAAATAGTGTCCTTCAAGCGGCTTGCGGTCGAGGCGGCGGCGCGCGTTTCGGGTGGGCGCACCGGTTATGGCATGCTGATCGACGAGCGCTTCGGCCGCGATGCCTTTTTCGACGCCGCCACGAAGAATTTCTCCTGGATCGGCCGCCCCGTCGAATTGCCGGGCTCGAAGCCGCTGAAATTCGAGTTCAGCCAGGATATCGGCTCGCAGCTCACCGAATGGCCCCTCAATCATTGCATCAAATGCCTCTGCTTCTACCATCCCGACGATCCTGCGGAGTTGAAGGCGGAGCAGCAGGAGAAGCTGCGCACCCTGTTCGAAGCCGCGCGTAAGGTCGGCCGCGAATTGCTGGTCGAGATCATCGCCGGCAAGAACGGACCGTTGACCGACGATACCATCCCGACGGCAATGGAAGAGCTCTATGCGCTCGGCATCAAGCCCGACTGGTGGAAGCTGGAACCGCAGGAATCGACCGCGGCCTGGCAAAAAATCGATGCCGTGATCGCCAAAAATGATCCATTGTGCAGGGGTATCGTGCTGCTTGGCCTGGAGGCGCCGGCGGAGGAGTTGATCCGGAGTTTCGAGGCGACGCTGGCCGCACCCTCCGTCAAGGGTTTCGCCGTCGGACGGACGATCTTTTCCGATGCGGCGCGCGCCTGGATGTCGGGCGGCATGAACGACGAGGAAGCGATCAGCGAAATGGCCGGACGCTTCCGACAATTGACTCAGGCGTGGCTGAAAACCCGCGGACTGGAATAGCTCGGCGCATCGCTCCGAAAAATCGATACCGGTTTTCGGGGAAAACGATGCGCAAACAATGGACTAAAATGCATTTGGGAGGCGCCCCATGGGCAAGACGATCCGATTGACGATGGCACAGGCCGTCGCGCATTTCCTCAAAAAGCAGATGACCGTGATCGATGGTCAGAAGCTGCCGATCTTCGGCGGCGTCTGGGCGATCTTCGGCCATGGCAACGTCGCCGGCATGGGGGAAGCGCTCTATCAGGTGCGCGAGGAGCTGCCGACCTTCCGTGCCCATAACGAACAGGGCATGGCGCATGCCGCCATCGCCTATGCGAAGACCAGTTTCCGGCAGCGCTTCATGGCCTGCACGACATCGATCGGTCCCGGCGCGCTGAATATGGTGACCGCCGCCGGCGTGGCGCATGTCAACCGCATCCCCGTGCTCCTCCTCCCCGGCGATGTCTTCGCCAACCGCGCGCCCGATCCGGTGCTGCAGCAGATCGAGGCTTTTGGCGACGGCACGGTGTCGGCCAACGACGCCTTCCGTCCGGTATCGCGCTATTTCGATCGTATCACCCGACCCGAACAGATCATCACGGCGCTGAAACGCGCCATGCAGGTGCTGACCGACCCGCTCGATTGCGGTCCGGTGACACTGTCGCTTTGTCAAGATGTGCAGGCTGAGGCCTTCGACTATCCGGAGAGCTTCTTCGAGGAACATGTCTGGACGCAGCGCCGCCCGAAGCCGGATGCGGACGAACTCGCAAACGCCATTGCGCTGATCCGCAAATCCGAAAAGCCCGTGATCGTTGCCGGTGGCGGCGTGCTCTATTCACAGGCAACGAACGAGCTTACTGCCTTCGCGGAAGCGCACGGTATTCCGGTCGTCGTGACACAGGCGGGTAAATCGGCGATCGACGAGAGGCATCCGCTGGCGCTTGGTTCGGTCGGCGTTACCGGCACATCGGCCGCCAACGCCATTTCCGAGGAAACCGATCTGGTCATCGCTGTGGGCACCCGCTGCCAGGATTTCACCACCGGTTCCTGGGCGCTGTTCAAGAACGAAAAACTGACGATACTCGGCCTCAACATCGCGGCCTATGACGCGTTCAAGCACAATGGTCACCCCTTGGTGACAGATGCGCGCGAAGGGTTGAAAGCCCTGTCCACGGGCCTTTCCGGCTGGAAAGCGCCGGCAGGGCTTGCCGAGAAAACAACACGGGAAAAGAAGATCTGGATGGAGGCTGCCGCCAAGGCGATGACGACGACGAATACCGCCCTGCCCTCCGACGCCCAGGTGATCGGCGCCGTCACCCGCACAATCGGCGGGGAAAAGAGCATCGTGGTTTGCGCCGCGGGCGGGCTGCCCGGCGAGCTGCACAAGCTCTGGCCCGCGACGGTGCCCGGCAGCTATCACATGGAATATGGCTTCTCCTGCATGGGCTACGAGATCGCCGGCGCGCTCGGCGTGAAGATGGCGCGGCCGGACAAAGAGGTCGTCGTCATGGTCGGCGACGGCTCCTACATGATGCTGAATTCCGAACTGGCGACCTCGGTCATGCTCGGCCTGAAGATCACCGTCGTCCTGCTCGACAACAGAGGCTATGGCTGCATCAACCGCCTGCAGATGGCGACCGGCGGCGCGAACTTCAACAATCTCTTGAAGGATGCCCGTCACGAGGTGATGCCGGAGATCGATTTCCGGGCGCATGCAGAGAGCATGGGCGCCGTGGCCGTCAAGGCCGCTTCCCTCGCCGAACTGGAACAGGCGATCGAAGCTTCGAAGAAGAACGACCGCACCTCAGTCATCGTCATCGACACCGACCCGCTGATCACGACGGAAGAAGGCGGGCACTGGTGGGATGTCGCCGTTCCCGAGGTCAGCCCGCGCGCCGAAGTCAACAAGGCCCGCGCCGCCTACGAGCAGGCCCGCGCCTCCCAGCGCATCGGCTGATCGATTTCCGTCATTTTTCGGGAGCCATCCGGCTCCCTCAAAACGATGCCTTTAAGGAGACTATTGATGAAGGCCAAACTCGGCATGTCGCCCATCGCCTGGTGGAACGACGACCTTCCTGAGCTCAGCGACGATGTATCCCTCGAGGAATGCCTGCGCCAGTCGCGCAGCGCTGGTTTCACCGGCATGGAACAGGGGCGGCGCTTCCCCAGCAATCCTGACGAAATGCTGCCCATCCTGCGCGCCGCCGACGTGACGCTTTGCGGCGGCTGGTTCTCGGGAACGTTGGTCAATGAGGAGCTTGCTGCGAACAAGGACCGCATCGCGCCGATGATCGCGCTGTTCAAGGCGGTCAATGCGCCTTGCATCGTCTATGGCGAAGTCGGCCGCTCCATTCAGGGCGACCGCTCCAAGCCGCTCGCCACCAAGCCGCGCCTTTCGGATGACGAGATGAAGGCCTATGCCGGGCGCGTGACCCAATTTGGCGAATGGTGCGCCGAGCAGGGCATGCCGCTCTCCTACCACCATCATATGGCCGCGGTCGTGGAAACCGAACCGGAACTCGAAGCCTTCATGCGCAATTCCGGCGAAGGCATTCCGCTCCTGCTCGATGCCGGTCACCTTGCCTTTGCCGGCGGCGACGTCCTGCGGGCTATCGACAACCACCACGCCCGCATCAACCACGTTCACGTCAAGGATATCCGCAAGCCCGTTATCGATGGGCTGGATCGCAGCCGGCAGTCGTTCCTCGACGCTGTGGCGCTCGGTGCGTTCACAGTACCGGGCGACGGCTCGCTCGATTTCGGCGCCATCGTCCAGCGTCTGGCCGATTACGGCTATGAAGGATGGTTCGTCGTCGAGGCCGAGCAGGATCCGCGCAAGGCTCCGCCGCAGAAAATGGCTGAGATCGGCCATGCCGAATTGATGCGCGTCATGACGGCAGCGGGCTATGCGGTGGAAACCGAGGGCTTTCCCAAGGGGTAGAGGGAGCCGAAGGCCTCTCCTCAAGCAACGAAGGACAAACACCAATGCCAAATCTCAAGGTCAGGCCTGATGGCTCCCATGGTCGCGTCACCCATGTCACGCCCGAAAGCGCCGGGTGGACCTATGTCGGATTCGACCTTCATCGCCTGAAGCCGGGCGAGACGGCTTCGGCGGAAACCGTCGATCGTGAGGTCTGCCTGGTCTGGGTCAGCGGCAAGGGACGCGCCAAGGCAGGCGCGAAGGATTTCGGCTCGCTCGGCGAGCGCATGACCCCTTTTGAGGGCGCGCCCCACGCGCTCTATGTTCCAGCAGGGTCGAACTGGTCGGTGACCGCGGAGACCGAGTTGGAACTGGCCGTCTGCTCGGCACCGGGCGGCGGCTCCTATGAAGCCCGCGCCATCCCGCCGGGCACCCATCCGGCGCTGACGCGCGGCAAGGGCACCAATGTCCGCTACGTCAACAACATCATGCCGGAAGACGATGGCGCGGCGCATTCCTTGCTGGTGGTCGAAGTCATCACGCCGGGCGGCCATACGTCGTCCTACCCGCCGCACAAGCACGATCGGGACAATTTGCCGAACGAGAGCTTTCTGGAGGAGACCTACTACCATCGCCTGAACCCGCGGCAGGGCTTCGGCTTCCAGCGGGTCTATACGGATGATCGCTCGCTGGACGAAGTCATGGTGCTGGAGGACGGCGACGTGACGCTGGTGCCGAAAGGATACCATCCCTGTGCTGCCTGCCATGGCTACGACCTCTACTATCTCAACGTCATGGCCGGTCCGAAACGCACCTGGAAGTTCTACAACGCGCCCGAGCATGAATGGCTTCTCAAGGCCTGATTGCGGCTGAACGGTAAAGGCCGCGCCTCAAGGACGCGGCCTTTATGCTCATGCCGACAACAGACCGTATCACCAACCGCGATCCCTGGCGTTGCGCGACAATACCAGCCAAGCGAGCACGAACATTCCCGCCTCCGCGAATACCGGTACCATCCAAATGCCGGTTTCACCGAACATGAAGGGCAGCAGGAATGTCAGCGGCAGCGTGAAGAAATAAGGCCGTGCTAGGCCGAAAATGGCGCCCCGCTTCGCATCGCCGATCGACTGGAAATAGGAGGACAGCACGATCATCTGTCCGAAGAGGAAATAGGCGCCGACCGTCCACGGCAATATCCGTCCGACCTCTGCAATGATGATGGAATCGCCGACAAAAACGCCACCCAGCCTGCCCGCGAACATTTCGACGACCAGCTCTACCACAGTGCAATAGACCAGCGCCGATACCATCGCGATCTGCAGGCTTCGGCCGACACGGGCGGGAAGTGCCGCGCCGTGATTATGGCCGGCTATCGTCTGCAGGGCGATGCTGAGACCGAGCAGCGGCAGATACGCGAAGGTCATCACCCGGGTGATAATTCCGTAAGCGCCGACGGTCGCGACATAGTCTCCCTGGTGCCAGATCGACAGGTTGAAGAGGATCGATGCCGAACTCAGGGATATGCCGATGAAACCCAGGCTCATCGGCGCACCGAAAGCGACGATCCCACGCCATTCAGCCATCGGAAATGATATTGACGGCCTGAGTGCACCGGGTCGCCGCGAGCGATAGAACAGGACGATCGCCAGGCAAATGAATTGCGCCGCGATCGAACCGGCGGCCGAGCCGATGGCGCCCCAATGCATCACCGCCATCAGGAGCCAGTTGGCGATGATGTTGAGGAGTGTCGAAGCAAGCGTTACCAGCGTCATGAAGCCGATCTTGCCCTCACAACGCAGGGCGTCGATATGCACCGACAAGAGAAAGCTCACTGGTGCGAAACCGACCATGACCCCCATGAAAACAGCGGCATTGCCGGCAACGGCGGCGTTTCCTGCCGCACTTGCGGCGATGACTTGCCGCCCAACTGTCCAGTAGACGGCGTTGACCAGGATCACCACCGCCAGGGCCAGGCCATGGGCGGCGCTGAAGACCTGCCTTGCGCCGGCCCGATCTCCCGCCCCCAGACGCCGCGCCAGGATGCTCGCCATACCGTTGGAGACCAGGGATTGCAGCGCGACCAGCAGCATCAGCGCCGGAAAAATGAGGCTGACTGCCGAGAGAGCATCGGCACCCACATAAATGCCGAGGAAATAAGCATCGACCACGGCAAAGAGGCCGTTGATCGTCGTGATCATAATGATCGGCGCGGCCGTGCGGGCAAAGACGCCCGGCAGCCAGCCGCTCAGGAACATGTTGCTTTCGGAATGATTCGTCATCGAAAAAATCCAGGCAGCGTCGCGCACCGCCAGATGACGGCTGCGATCGATTGATGAAAGGATGAATGCTTAGATGTCCAACACCAGATGCGGCACGCCGTCGGAGGTCTTGCGCGGCGAAATGCCGTTGACGTCGATCTGGGCGTTGATGCGCTGGCGGAAGGCCGAGAAGCTCTCAAAGGTCACCACATCCACCGGATCGTCGAAATGGATGGTGATCCTGTAAAGCCCACCGGACTGCTCCGAAAGCGCCAGCACCCTGCCGGTGAACGGCTGGTTCAGGTAGCGGCCGCGAACTGCATTCCCGACGACAGCCGGCGCGATGGGCATTGCATTCGGTTTTGCCGCAAGTGCCGCCAGCGTATTCCAGTCGCGCAGCCCGTATTGCTTGGCGACCAGTTCCAAGGCGGCGCTGTGAGCCATATCGCCACCGCGCGCGGCTATAGCCTGCCGTAGGCGTTTGGCCTGCTCTTTCAATTCATCAATAGACGGATAGATCGTCGTCACGGAGTCAGCCTCTCAAAAGGCATGCGTTTACGACTGCAGATCGGAGCTCGCGTTACCGCCAGTCAGCATGCGCCAGATGGCTGTGACAATATTCGCGAGGGCTTCACCGTGGATCTTCATCCGCGAGCGGCCGGTGCCCCGAACCGGATTTTCGTATGATCGAAGCCAAGGCCGATGTCAAGACAAGGCGACGGGCCTACAGCAGGCGACGCCGTGCAGGTCCAGGCGTGGAGGGGCAATGCGATTTGCGCGCCTTTCCATCTCTTCAAGCGACAAGATGGCGCTCAATTTGATCGACAGGAAAATTCGTCAGATCCTTGGCGATCTCGGCCACGATGACGGCCTGCGAATGAGCCCTGAGATGAGGCCGCAGAACGCCAAGCGCGCGCGGCGGCGCCACAAGGATGAGGCGGTCGATGCCCTTCGCCTGCACCAGCGCGTCGACCTTCGCTGCAACACCCTTCAAAAACTCCACCGCTGCCTGTTCATGCCATTCCGTTTCTTCCACGGCGCTGCCTGCGAACCCGTCGGCCTGGTGTGTACGCCCCGGCTTGTCTGCGCCGAGTTCTCGATCTGGTGCATGCGGCTGCTCCATGGTTTCGCAGGTTCGCAAATCCGGATGCGGGCCGCCATTCGAACTCTTCAGGATCAGCGCCTTGGCGCCGTCGCAAACCACAACCCAGGTCCCCCGCGAAATTTTGATATCGATCATCGTCCCGTCCTCATTCTGCATGTCTCGGCAAAAAACCGCCGACAAAAGAGAACGTCTCATGACGCGAAGGGTTCAAAAACTGCATGTCTGGCGCGCGATATATCACCCAAACGGGTGAAAAACGCCCGATTCGTTAAAATTCGATCGGCGGAGTTGACGCTTATGCAAAATCTCCGTGCAAGGTTCATGCTGTAACCGAGATGAATTCGGCAGCCTCAAACGGGGAATGACAATGCTTCGCGCAACGCATCTGGCGAAAGTCAAATCCGAAGTCTACGAGCACAGGTGGGAACGATTTTTCGTTCAACGGCCGGCCCGCCTCATTGCCGTGCGCCCATGCCTGACGGGCATTTCGGTGCGTAGCGCCGAGATCGTCGACATCTCGCAGGGCGGCGCCAGTTTCGTGGTCGGCACGACTGTGGGCCTGCCGACACATTACTATCTGAACATCCTCGGCCTTGCCTATCGCATCGGCTGCGCCGAGATCAATCGCATGGACAATCGCGTCAACGTTCGCTTCATCAACCTGATCGAGCCGGAAACGTTGAGACGCGTCGTGCGCGCCGATTTCATGATCGGCAACGCCGAGGCGCTTGCAGCGCGCGGCAAGCGCCAATCGGCATGAATTCGGCGGCGTTTGACCCGAAGCGCACAAACAATCTTGATAGCCGTGCTTAAGATGAAGCTGCGGCGAGAGCGATCAAGGTGATGAAGACGCTCAATGGCGCAAGGTGTGAATACTCGCGGTGGCGTAGAACAGTGAATAGCGCAGCCGCAATGATGACCGCCCCAAGCGCCATGCCGATAATGCGGCTGACAGGAAGCGCGATCAGGACGGCGCTCAATATCTCCAGGCCACCGGTGAAAATGCCCCACCAAAGCGGGTAACCCCATCGAGCGAAATCGCCTTGCGTCCGGGACGCGCCGATCGCGTTGACAAGGCCCGCGCCAGAGAATGCGACAACCAAGAACCAGATTGAAAGAGCCTGAACCATCTCAGTGCGCACCGATTATCATGGGGATGGCAGCCAGGACCATGATCGCCGCCGTGAGGCCGTGAATGCCGAAGGCGCTCTTGGTGGAGCCTTTCGCTGCGAGAATGAGCAGCATGTCGCCGACAGGGATGATCGCTTCGACCAGGAGGACGATGCCGATCTCCCGCTGAGTACCCCACACCATAAACGCAAGTACGAGTAACCCCGCTACGACGTCGCGAACCCCCTTGAGGCGAAGCCACCAAGGGATATTTGGGCCATCTTCAGGAAGCGGCAGGCCAAAGCTGCGCGTTGTGGTCGTTGGGCTTGCGACATAGCTGGTGCCGATTGCGATAATCGCGAGGGCCACAAGCAAACCGATCCCGTTAACAAGCCAGTACATCATGTAATTCTCCTAGCCATGATACATAATCTATCGTCGCTAGCTTATATCTAGCATTGCTAGGTAGTCAAGCATTGCTATAAGTCTGTTGCCTTGTGGGCATGGAGATTTTGGAATGAGTATCGCAGACCGAAAAAGTCGAGAACGGGCCGAACGCGAAGATCGCATCATCGCTGCAGCACGTGTAATCGCGGAAAGCGAAGGGTGGGATGCCGTTACGATCCGCCGCCTGGCTAAAGAAATCGAATATAGCCAGCCTGTCCTCTACTCGCATTTCGTCAACAGAGATGCCATCGTTGCAGCAGTTGCGGTCGAAGGCTTCAACGAGCTCGCAACCGTTCTTCGGGCAGCGGTAGACGGGGCGAAGGGACGCCGAGACGCCCTCATGGATGTTGCCATGGGCTATTTTACCTTCGCGTTAAATCACCCGGCACTCTACGAAGCCATGTTCATCCTGCCGACCCAATTGAGGTTCGCCGAAGCTGAAACGAGATCGGAACTTCGAGCCGGTTTCGAAGCAATCGCGGCCGCGGTGTCTCCGTTCTGCGCTGATGTGGAGATCGTAACCGAGACTTTCTGGGCAGCCCTTCATGGGCTTGCTGAGCTCGAACGTTCGGGCCGCGTTAGACCCGGCATGCGTGACAAACGTATCGCGCTTGTTGTTCAGGCGATCGTGGATGCGGGAAATGCCGGGCCTACCTAAGGCTCATGTCATTCGGTCGAATGACCGCCAATAGCGCAATCCGGAAGCAGAGTTTTTCCGCTCTTGCAACCACCCGCCAAGGGCCTATTGTGCTGCGCCTTGCAACTGTATTCGGGAAACAAAGCCAGCATGTCCGCCTTCTCGCGCTTCACGCCGCTGATCAGCGCCCTGCCCTCCACCGTGCCCTTCGTCGGCCCGGAAGCCCTTGAACGCCAGCGCGGATTGACTGTCCGGGCACGCATCGGCGCCAATGAAAACGGCTTCGGCCCCGCCCCCTCCGTCATCGAGACCATGCGCGAGCAGGCCGGCGATATCTGGATGTATAACGACCCGGAAAATTTCGCGCTGAAAGAGGCGCTCGCCGCCCATCTCGGTGTCAAGCCCGCGAATATCGCCGTCGGCGAAGGCATCGACAGCCTGCTCGGCCTGATCGTGCGCATGGTCGTCGAGCCGGAAGCACCCGTTGTCACCTCGCTCGGCGGCTACCCGACATTCAATTTCCACGTCGCCGGCTTCGGCGGACGATTGGTGACGGTACCCTATGTCGACGATAGCGAGGATCTCGACGGCCTGCTGGAGGCGGTAAAACGCGAGAATGCGCCGCTGGTCTATTTCGCCAACCCCGATAATCCGATGGGGAGCTGGTGGGATGCCGACAGGATCGTCGCCTTTGCCCGCGCTCTGCCGGAGAGCTGCCTGCTCGTTCTCGACGAGGCCTATAGCGAGACTGGGCCAGCCAGTTCGTTGCCCGATATCTCTGCGCTGATCGACCTGCCGCACGTCCTGCGCACCCGCACCTTCTCCAAGGCTTACGGCCTCGCCGGCGCTCGTGTCGGTTACGCCATCGGCGTGCCAGAAACGGTGCTCGCTTTCGACAAAATCCGCAATCATTTCGGCATGAACCGGCTGGCGACGGCCGCCGCACTCGCGGCGCTGAAGGATCAGGCCTACCTCGCCGAAGTCGTCGGCAAGATTCACGCTGCCCGCGACAACATCGGCATGATCGCCCGTGACAACGGGCTTTCGCCGCTTGCCTCCGCTACCAATTTCGTCGCCGTCGATTGCGGCCGCGACGGTGTCTACGCACGCGCCATCGTCGATGGCCTGATCCAGCATGGCGTCTTCATCCGCATGCCGGGCGTGGCGCCGCTCAACCGCTGCATCCGCATCAGCGTCGGCCCGGAACGCGATCTCGATCTTCTGGCCGAAGCACTGCCGAAAGTGTTGAAGGCCATCGGCTGAGTGCAGAGCGTTTAAAAATCTGCAATTTCTGCCGCCGGCACAGCAATTGGCAGCACTTTCGGAGGCCGTACCTGCGTCGATTTGTTTTTGATAATTACTGCGTGCGAAGTCTCTGCAATTCCCCTCGGGCACCGTCATATTCCATGAAGGTCGAGGGACACGACAGCGACGCGGCCTGAAATTGCTGGCGGGCATCCGGAATCTCTTTCCGAAGGAGATGCCATTCGCCGATATAAAAGATTGCTTCGCAGAGAGAGTCGTTGTCAGAGGCTTTAGCAATGACCTCGGCAGGATTCAGTTCGCCGAGCAAGAGCCTATAGACGGGATAGGGCCATTTCGCTTGATCAAGCTTCCCGGCCTCGGCACGAAGGTCGGTCGCTGCCTCGGCGTCTTTGCCCTGCTCTTGAGCAAGATAACGCCAGAGATAATAATAGGGCGCCACCCTCTCGTTCTGCTGAGCCTTAACGGCGAAGTCTTGTGCCGCCAGTTGATATTGTCCCCGGAAATATTGCGAAAATGGGTTCGTGAGAAGGTCGGCGCGGATCTGGCTGATGGGCCAGAGCGAGACGGCTGCGATGACAGCAAACGCGATGCTGATCGTTAACGCCGCAACACTGAAACGGGGACGTGGACGCACGCGAGGCCAGGCAGTCAACAGTATCAGGGCTATCGATCCGCCGGCCACGGCTCCTCCCAGGTGCGCTGCGTAGTCGATGTGCATGCCGTCCTGCGTTCGCGATATGAACGGTATCAAGGACGGTATCAATATTCGGATTGCTCCAACTCGCAGTGACGTCTGCAGCGAACCGGAGCGGAAATGAAAGCTCAGAACGATAATGGCGGCAAACAGGCCGACGATCCCACCGGAGGCCCCAACGGCCACGAGATTGTCGGGATTGATCAGCAAGGACGCTGCGGATCCGCCGAGGGCGCTGATGCAAAACAGGCCAGCGAACCAGCGCCAGCCGATGAGGCGTTCGAGCAGCCTGCCTGCGAACCAAAGAGCGAAGCAGTTAAAGACCAGGTGAAGGAGGTTCGCATGCAGGAAAGGCGCGGTAAAAAGCCTCCACCATTGACCAGCGACGAGAACGCTGTTGCGAAAGGTTCCTCCTAACACCAGCAACGTTTGAACTGTCGGTGAACCCTTGTCCGGAGCGTCGACGCCAAAGACGAGTTCCCCTGCATAAACGATGGCCAGGACGGCAATCAGCGCATACGTGAACAGCGGCTGGCCATGGGTTGCGGCGGCATGCACCGTCTCGTAATCGGTATCGAGCAGCTTGGCGGAGCCGGTATTTGTCGCGGCGGTGCGGTAATCCTCGCGGGCCCGTCTTAGAAAATCCCAGCATTGCTCGAATATCCAGTCCGGATCGCCCTGCAAGATTTTCAGCGAAATTCCCGCCTTCGTCCCTGAGCCCCGAAGCGCTTTGGGGAGCTTGCTTATCAATCCGCGACGGTTCAGAGTGCCCGCGGCGGCCGGATCGAGACGAACCGTAAGGTTATCCGTTCCCCAGCTTTGATACCTCTCGAGGTCTCGTATGGCCAGCCACGGTATCGTTTCGGCAGCGAAGCTCGCGATGTGAATTCCAGTGCCTGAAATCACCAGTCCCGGCTCGTTCTTAAACAGCTTGACCAGCAAACTAAGCGCAGCAAAGCCAACAAGCGCTGCAAACGGCCATAGCAGGATCGGAGCGAAAGCAGAGTGCGCGGCCCTGTCGGGGCGATAGGATATCCATACGCTGCCGACCAAAAAGAACGACAAAATCAAGGAAAATAACAGCAATCTGCCCTTATCGTAGGCAAATTCAAATCTCAGCGACAGTTGGGTGCCCATTTCGACGTCTCAAAGAAAAGGCCGTCAACTGCGGCCTAAACCTACTCTCTTATAGCGAATTCTGAGAGCTTTATCACAACCCATAGCACGTCGACAGATCAATTATTATGTGTTTGCCATTTGCACTAACCGACACGTCCTGAGAGAAAAGGGGTAATCCAAAGCAAGAAACCGCGCCGGCCTTGTTCCCAGCCGGTCGCGGTTTTCTTGATATTGGCAACGGGCAGCAGCCGCGTTGCCAGCCCCCTCTTCCGGGTTGTTATTCTCTCAGATTAATAGGGCAGCTTCAGTGCGTGGTCATCCATTCGCGGGCGGCGCGGAGCGCTGTGGCGAGTTCCATCTTGGTCAGCGAGGCTGCGACGTCGGCGCGAAACTCGGCGGCGCGGTCGCTGCCCTTGATGGCGGCGATGTTCAACCATTTGTGGGCGGCAACAAGGTCGGCCTCGCAACCCCTGCCGGTCGCATAGATCACGCCCAGTTCACAGAGAGCGTCAGCGCTGTTGCCACCCATCATGGCCATTTCGGATGCCGGTATTTCGAAGCGTGCCATCGGTTTAATCCCTGTTTCGGTTTATTCGTTACTGACCCTGTTTTTCCTTCCGGACCTTGCCGTCTATCGCGGCTTGATGATCCTTCCGGTCGGCGGGTTTGCCCCGCTCGTTTGATGGCTCCACTATCGCAGACGGCTTTCAAAAAACGGCTAAAATGCATGCTTAATTCGATGCAAACAAAGTACAAATGCTTGGTAAACTTGGGATTTTGTTAAACATCGCTTCCCTTGCAAATTAAGGATTTTCGAGCGAGTTTTACACATCGTTAAGGTTTGGATTTAAACCCTTCGTTCACCACGAAAGCAGCCGCCGAAACAAGGCGCGTTATTTTTCAGTGGGACGCAGAGGCCTGGGAAGCCATAAATTCGCGCCCCACAAGGAGTATTTACCTTTGCGTTCCCGCTGGATAGTTTCACTGCAGTCCCGGCCCAGCGCCGGAGAACCTTGGGGGAAGAAAGCTATGATCCGTGCCACCATTCTCGCCGCCGCGCTGGTCTTCAGTGCGAGCGCTGCTTTGGCCGACGAGCCAATCGTCGGCAATTGGAAGACCACAGAAGGTGATACCGCCGCGATCGCGCCTTGCGGCAGCAGCTACTGCGTGACGCTGAAGACCGGGAAATATGCCGGCCGGCAGATCGGCAAGATGCAGGGCAAGGGCGGCACCTACTCTGGCCAACTCACAGATCCCGAGGCCAACAAGACCTATGACGGAACCGGTACAGTAAGCGGCAAAACTGTGAAAATGCAGGGCTGCGTATTGAAGGTGTTCTGCAAATCACAAACTTGGACGAAGCTTTAGAAAGTACTTCGCCGGGGGACGCTAGACCAAATCTATACGTCTTTCGCCCGGGGAAGACCTTCGGTTCAAAGTCATACGCGCTAATCTTTCTGAACGCCGGATGAACTGGCATCTCAGCACCTGTTCAGCCTGACCATGGCAAAACAGTGTCCAGTATAGGGCACGGGTAGGGCCAGAAATATGAACAGGATCATCATAGCGCGGCGCTTCGCCATCATCATGCTGTCTGCCGCCATCTTTGCGATCACGTTTTCGATGGCGGTCGACAACACCGGCCGCAGCGGCGCGCAATCGCATTTCGGTGCAAGCTTCACCTGCCTGCAGACAGGCAGCCCCTATTGCACGGCAGTGCAGTAGGGGACGTTTCACCGATCTTCGAGAATCGAACCGCAAAACAGCTTGAAAATAGCTGCGAAAATCCCGGACGGTGTCTTGCAACGTCGTTTGCTTGTTAAGGACGACATTCTATAATAGCTCATGAGCAACAGAATCTCCCCTTTTTCACCCCTCGATATTTCCTCACCCACTCCGTTTCAGCCGCAGAGCTTCGATGACCCGGCCAAGGCAGTCGATGCGCTCACAGAGCTTTATGAGCGCAATACCGCTTTCCTGATCGACAGCTTCACCAAGCTCGCCAAGGGCGCGCCGATCACGGCACGCTACCGCGCTTTCTACCCGCAGGTCTGCATCGAGACGACGAGCTTTGGCCATGTGGACACACGCCTCTCCTACGGCCACGTCACCGCGCCAGGCATCTACACGACCACCATCACCCACCCGCAGCTCTTCCGGCACTATCTGAAAGAGCAATTGGCGCAGCTGATGCGCAGCCATAATGTGCCGGTGCTCGTGTCGGAATCAACGACGCCCATTCCACTGCATTTCGCCTTTGGCGAAGGCGCGCATGTGGAAGCTTCCGCCACTGCTTTCGAAGATATTCCGCTGCGCGATCTCTTCGACGCGCCGGACCTGAATACCACCGACGATGAGATCGCCAATGGCGAATATATCCCGCCGCCGGGCCAGCCATCGCCATTGGCACCGTTTACCGCACAACGCATCGACTATTCGCTCGCGCGCCTCGCTCACTACACGGCAACGAGCGCGACGCATTTCCAGAACTTCGTGCTTTTCACGAACTATCAGTTCTATATCGACGAATTCTGTAACTGGGCGCGCGATCTGATGGCCAAGGGCGGCGACGGCTATACCGCCTTCGTCGAACCGGGCAACATCATCACGCTGCCCGGCTCCAGCCAACCTGAGGGGAACGCGACCCCGCCGCGGCTGCCGCAGATGCCGGCCTATCATCTGAAAAAGAAGGGCCATGCCGGGATCACCATGATCAATATCGGTGTCGGCCCGTCCAACGCCAAGACGATCACCGACCATGTCGCCGTACTGCGCCCACATGCCTGGCTGATGCTCGGCCACTGCGCCGGCCTGCGCAACAGCCAGCGGCTCGGCGACTATGTGCTGGCGCATGCCTATATGCGCGAGGATCACGTTCTCGACGACGACCTGCCGGTGTGGGTGCCGATCCCGGCGCTCGCCGAAGTGCAAGTGGCGCTGGAAGCGGCGGTCGCCGAGATTACCGGCTATGAAGGATTCGAGCTGAAGCGCATCATGCGCACCGGCACGGTCTGCACGATTGACAATCGCAACTGGGAACTGCGCGACCAGGCCGGTCCCGTCAAGCGACTGTCGCAGGCGCGCGCCGTGGCGCTCGACATGGAGTCGGCGACGATTGCCGCCAACGGTTTCCGCTTCCGCGTTCCCTACGGTACGCTGCTCTGCGTTTCGGACAAGCCGCTGCACGGCGAGTTGAAGCTACCTGGCATGGCGACCGCCTTCTATCGGACGCAGGTGAACCAGCATCTGCAGATCGGCATCCGCGCCATCCAGAAACTGGCGGCGATGCCGCCGGAGGCGCTGCATTCACGCAAACTGCGCAGTTTCTTCGAAACGGCGTTTCAATAGAAGTAAGGGCTTCGCCCAGCGTGCCCATTTGAAATATGAATTACTTCCTGTTGCAACCGTCTGTTGCGGGACTCTGACTTTTGCGAGCGGGTTTTGCGACAGGAATTTACCGAAGAACTCAGCGCAGCCGGTTTTCGCGAAATTTAAGAATTATGCAGCAACTGCGATCGGCGTAACGGCCTCATCTGAGAACCAGATGTCGCGGAAAATCGCAATCGCACTCTCGTCCGGGTCTCGATCTTTGGTCAGCCAGACGGAGCGTATGGTTTGCGCGCCGGCGCTATCTGGCACTTTAAGGCCATGGTGAAGGTCGCTTGCACCAATACACGGAATGAACCAAGCCGGCATCAAAGGCCGCGCAGAGAATCCTGTTTGGCCCCGAGTGATCAGCATGGCGAAAGCAACATCCTCGCTCGGGCGCCAAGGAAAGATCATCCGACCACCGGGACGCAGGGATTCCAGCCAATGCACGGGCGGGGCGACCACGCCGGCATTCACGTAGATCAAGTCGGACGGTGGCAGCGCCAGCACAGTAGCATCACCATGCGTAACCGAAACATCTTCAAAAGGGGTGAGGTTCTGGTGTGCCCGCCCAGCAAGGCGCTCATCGATTTCGAAGGCATGCACGCGGCCATCCGGAAGCGTCAGCATCGACAGGATCGCGGTGTAGTAGCCTGTGCCTGCCCCGATGTGGGTTACGACCTCTCCACCCTGCGGATTGACGCTGCCGAGCCAAGCTGCATGCAACATGGGCTCGCCATTGTTGATGCCCTTCGTCCGATCCAGCGCAACCAGCACGTTCTGGTTAACATGCACCGGATTGTCACTCGGCGTTTCTATGTAGCGATGCCGATAGGTTTTCTTCCAGGGATGAACGACGATATGCCAGGGACCGGGACCAAGGAAGGCTTCACGGGGCACAAGCTCGAAAATGCGTTCAAACCGCTCATCCGGCGAGCCGGTGGCCATCGCCATCATCTGTGCGTGAAGCCGACGGACTTCTTCCAGCACTTCACCCGATTTCCTTACCATTGAGCATCTCTCCTTCGCGATCTCGAAACCACAAGGCCAAGCGAGTGTGTCCCCCTGCTTTCCGGTCATGTAGCCGACCCGCGTCTCGCGCGACATCGTGCCGGGAAATTCGGCAAGGGCATAGGTAGTGTTTCAAAAACGGACTTCCAGCGGCAGTTGCGCGCGCAGGATGCTTCACAAAGATATGTCCGGCAAGGAAAATCGCCTTAAAATCCTGCCGCAAGTGGATCAGGCACCAATCTATATCTGGATTCCACATTTCGGTTAGGGGCTGGCGATGCCTCACCCGACCCCTTATTCTTTTGCCTGCGGCATCAACCGCATTTGATCGACGGCGGCTACCTGCGGCCTATTGATCCCAGGATTTGCCGCCCAATTGAGGCAAAGAATCAGAACCGCAAAGGCGGCAAAGCCGATCATGGTACGAAGAACGACCTTCCCGAGCCCAACCGGTTCCATCAGGTCCTTCTCCGACAATGTCTTCCTGCACCAATGATTCACCAGCGCTGCTTCCAAGGTGTGCATCTCGGTCTCTCCTTTGGTGATGACGGAACCTTGTCGAGCGGCCGCGCTCTTTTTCGACAGCGATGAAATTTTTTGTCATGCTGTCGATCGGGATGTCGATTTGCCTATGGCCTGCTCGTCTATGGCTGTCAGCAAATGAAAGAGGAGGCGCTGCGATGAAATATCTTTGCCAGGTCTGGTTCGACGGCACGAAGTTCGAAACCATGACGAAAGAGGAAAAGCACAGGCTCGATTCGGATTCGCTCGCCTACGACCGGGACCTGGGTGCCAGCGGGCATATGATCCACGCCGAAGCGCTGCAATCGCCACGATCAGCCGTGACGGTGCGGGTGCGCGGCGGGGAAACGTCGGTGACGGACGGCCCATTCATCGAAACCAAGGAACATCTTGGCGGCTTCATCCTGATCGAGGCCAAGGACCTGAACGATGCGATCCGCGTGGCGGCCGGTATTCCGATGGCAAAGCTCGGCAGCATCGAGGTGCGGCCGATCTATTCCTTCGGTCCCGAAGCGTAAGGAGACGACGATGAAATTTCTCTGCCAGGTCTGGTTCGAAACCGCCGAGATCATGACCCTCACCGAGGAAGAAGGACGGTGGCTCACGCAAGAGTCCGTCGATAACGACAACAGGCTGCGCGATAGCGGACATATCGTGGTGGCGAACGCGTTGCGAGCACCTGAGACCGCCAGAACGGTTCGAGTGCGCAAAGGCGAGGCCACGGTCACCGACGGCCCATTTGCCGAAATGAAAGAGCATCTCGGCGGCTTCGTGCTGATCGAGGCGAAGGATATCGACGAGGCGACCAGCATCGCGGCCACCTTCCCCGTCGCCCGGTATGGCATGATCGAGGTCCGCGCGGCTTATGACATCCGGTTTCCGAATGAATAGGCAAGAGCGGGAGGACATCGACATGCGGTTTTTATGCTTGATCTACATGCCGGCCGACTTGGAACGCACATTGACCACCAGCGAGGGTGATGCGCTGATCACGGAGCACTTCGCGTATGACGAGGGCCTGAGACGCTCAGGCACGCTGATTCTCTCGGACGCGCTTGAGGCGCCGGACACGGCGATTGTCATCCGCCCGCCCGGATCGGCGCTTGCCACTACAGATGGTCCATTTGTAGAGACGAAGGAACATCTGGCCGGCTTCTATGTTGTCGAGGCGGCCGACATGACCGGTGCAACCGAAATCGCGCGGCGCATCCCCTCGGCCCAATACGGCGCCATCGAAATTCGTCCGATCCGGATACTGACCCTTCCCGGCACCTGACAGGAGAACAGAAGACGGCCGTGTCGCTGAACGAAACCATCGACGATATCTACCGCAGTCAATCGCGCCGCGTGCTTGCGACGCTGATCCGCTTGCTCGGCGATTTCGACCGGGCGGAGGAGGCTCTTCACGACGCCTTTGCGGCAGCGGCACAGCAATGGACGGAAGAGGCTATCCCGGCCAACCCCTATGCCTGGCTGGTTTCAACCGGCCGCTTCCGGGCGATCGACCACATCCGGCGGAGAGCGCGTTTCAACGCCTCCGAGGCCGATATCGTCGACAGCCTGTATCCGGAGGGCGAATTGACCGAGATCGCCGAAAGCGAAGAGATCGAAGACGACATGCTCAGGCTGATCTTCACCTGCTGCCATCCGCTCATCCCTGCGGAGGCGCAGATGGCAATGGCTCTGCGCGAGGTCTGCGGCCTGACGACGGAAGAGATCGCCCATGCTTTCCTCATATCGGCGCCGACTGTCGCCCAACGTATCGTTCGCGCCAAGAACCGCATTCGCGCAGCCCGCATCCCCTATGAAGTTCCGGCAAAGGCGGATCTGCCGGAGCGGCTGGCGCAGGTGCTGCATGTCATCTATCTCGTCTTCAACGAAGGCTATTCCGCCTCGTCCGGCGCCGCCATCGTCCGCGCCGACCTTGCCGCCGAGGCCATTCGTCTCGGCCGGCTCCTTCTGGGGCTGCTGCCCGATCCGGAGGTTGCCGGACTGCTGGCGATGATGCTTTTGCAGGATTCGCGGCGGCTGGCGCGGGCAAGCGCTTCCGGCGATCTCATCCTGCTTGCGGATCAGGATCGCGGGCTCTGGGACATTGGGAGAATCCGTGAGGGATTGGCCTTCGCCGCCGAGGCGAAGGCGGGCGAAAGCGTCGGCAGCTATGCGCTACAAGCGGCAATTGCCGCCGAGCATGCACGCGCGGCAACGGCGGAGCGAACGGACTGGCGGCGGATCGTGACGCTTTACGATCTGCTGCTGGTGGCGCAGCCGTCGCCGGTCATCGAACTGAACCGGGCAGTCGCTGTTTCGATGTGTGATGGGCCTGCGGCCGCACTCGAGATCGTCGACGGGCTTCTGAGCGAAGAGCTGTTGGCCCGATATCATCTGGCCCACGCCGCAAAGGCCGATTTTCTGCGGCAACTCAGCCGTCAAGATGAAGCGCGACTGTCCTATGAGACGGCGCTTTCGCTTTGCCACCAAGCGCCTGAGCAGGCGTTCCTGCGCAAGCGACTGGCGGAGCTTGCCGGCAAGACCGAACGATAAGCCTATCCCTGGCGCTTCCTTGAAATCAGCAGCGCAAGTGCCGTTCCCGTCAGAGCCGAGACGACGATCAGGAGATGCGCGTTGATGCTGGCCTGCGCCAGATTGTCGAGCGCGGCCTTTTGCCCCGGAGCTCCGAAAGCCATGGCGCCGGCGGTGATGCCGGCCGGATAGGTGCCCACTCCTCCGGGCGCATGCACCGGCAGCACAGAAGAAAGCTCGCCGCCGAGCGCGCCACCGAAACTTGCCGACAGCGGTGCGACATTCATAAGGCGGAGCGCCCAGGCAAGCACCACGACCTTCACCAGCCAATTGACCACCGTCGCCAGCCAAGCGCGGGCAAAAGCACCGGCATTCGCCGGCAGGCCGCGTTCCAGTTCATGCACCAATCCCTGCGCCTTCTTCGGCAATGCCTTGGCGGCAAATTTGATTAACGGCCGGCGAAGGGCAAAACCGGCCACCGGCAAAAGCAGGAAAACGAGCCATGTGACCAAGGCAAGAGCGCGATAGGGCGAGGCCAGCGCCAGGCCGATGCCCGCCGCGGCGAGCAGCGCATGCAGGTCGAACAGCCGCATGACGAACAGCGCCGAAGTGCCGCGCGCCAGGGGAATACCGAACTCGGAACGCATCAGCACCGGAAAGCTGGTCTCCCCCGTGCGGAGGGGCATCATGATGTTGAGGAGATTGTGGACCTGCGTCACGCGGAAGAGCGCCGTGAAATGGCCACCGGTCTCCTTCGGGAAATAATCGTAGATGCGCCAGGTGCGCAGGAAATATGTGCTGGTCAGCAGTGCCAGTGCCAGCAGAATGGGCAGGACGCCAACTTGGCCCCATTGCGCCAGGATCGAACTCCAGCCCCAGAACCATTCGATGAAGGCGGCATAGCCAAGAACGACGGCCGATGTCAGCAGCGTCATGCGATTGCGAATAAACCAGTTCTGTCGGCTGGCAACCATCGGAGTCTTCATGTAGTTAAGGCACCCAATGCGAGCGGAGGCTGACGCCGGACATGTCGCTCGTTCCGTCCGGCCGGTTCTGCCGGTCTTTTAGGAGAAAGAAGAGTTGCAGACAACGGCAGAGTCGATCCGCCCCCTGACCGATACAATAAGTACCACTGAGCTTTCGCTGGTCGTACCTGTCTTTAATGAGGAAGAAAGCGTTGGACCGCTGATCGAGCGCATCTGTTCCGCCATGGTGGGTTTCACCAAGCCCTGGGAACTGATTCTGATCGACGACGGCAGCACCGATGCCACGCTTGCCAATGCACGCCGCTCGCTCGGGCGCGAGGGGCTCACGCTGCGCATTGTTGAGCTACAACGCAATTTCGGCCAGACCGCGGCCATGCAGGCTGGCATCGACACCGCCAGCGGTCGGCTGATCGCCACGATGGACGGTGATTTGCAGAACGACCCGAAGGATATCCCTTCGATGGTCGAAGAGTTGGAACGTCGGCATCTCGACCTGCTCGTCGGCTGGCGCAAGAACCGGCAGGACGGGCTTTTCCTGCGCAAGATCCCCTCCTGGTGCGCAAATTATCTCATCGGCCGCATCACCGGCGTCAAGCTGCACGATTACGGCTGCAGCCTGAAAATCTATCGTGCGTCGATCATCAAGCAGGTGAAGCTGATGGGCGAGATGCATCGCTTCATCCCCGCCTGGGTCGCCGGCGTGGTACCGAGCTCGCGAATCGGCGAAGTGGTGGTCACCCATCATGCGCGCGAGCACGGCATATCGAAGTACGGAATTTCGCGCACCTTCCGTGTCATCCTCGATCTGCTGTCGGTCATGTTCTTCATGCGCTACAAGGCGCGGCCGGGCCATTTCTTCGGCTCTCTCGGCCTCGGCCTCGGGGCGCTCGCCGGTCTGATCCTGCTGTGGCTCTTCGTCGACAAGTTCATCTTCGGTGACGATATCGGCAACAGGCCGCTATTGCTGGTCGGGGTCGTGCTTCTGCTGTCGTCGATACAGATGATCACCACGGGCATTTTGGCCGAGATGATCGCGCGCATCTATTATCGCGACGATCTGTCGCCGAACTACATCGTCCGCAAGATATTCGATCGGGATAGTCAGGATGCATAAGCTTCTGGTCCGCCGACCGGATACTGTCATCCTCTTGTTTGCCGGTTACTTCCTCCTCGAATTCCTGGTGCGGCTCGCCATGCCGCACGGCATGCGCTACGACGAGTCACAGCAGGCGCTTTTCTCGCAATGGCTGACACTCGGCTACGATTCGCAGCCGCCGCTCTACAACTGGATGCAGGCGCTGGCGGTATCCGTCTTCGGACTGTCGCTGGCGACGATTTCCATTGTCAAGAACATAGTGCTCTTCCTGGTGTTCCTCAGCTATTACAAGCTGGCAAAGCTGGTCCTGTCCGACAAGGTTTTCGCGGCGATCGCCACGCTGTCGTTGTTCACGATCCCGCAGCTCTTCTGGGAGGCGCAGCGTGACCTGACGCATACGGTCGCGCAGCTTCTGACGATCAATCTCTTCCTCTATGGTGCGATCCGCACGCTGAAGACGCCAAGCACCGGTTCCTATGTGTTCACCGGCATAGCGCTCGGCCTCGGCATGCTGTCGAAATATAATTTCGCTCTGCTTGCCGTCGCGGCTGTCATCGCCGTCATGATGCATCCGCAGGGACGTTCGCGCATCTTCGACTGGCGCTTTCTGCTGACGCTGGTGATCGCGCTGTTGCTGTTTTTGCCGCACGGGCTCTGGCTGATCCACAATCTCGACCTCGCCTCTGGGCGGACCCTGGGTATCATGGAGCAGGACGCACCGGAAAGCGCCTTTGCCAAGCTGGTGCAGGGGCCACTCGAATTCATGAAATTGGTCGTCGTCATCTGCGCGCCGACACTCGTCGTCTACTCGCTGGTCTTCGGCAAGAGTGCCTTAAAAAAAATAGGCCCCTCGAACGAATGGACCCGCTTTTTCGGAATCCTCTTCGCTGCCATCGCCGTGCTCGTGCTGATCCTGATCGTCGCGATCGGCATGACAGCGCTGCGGGACCGGTGGCTGCTGCCCTTCCTGTTCCTGCTGCCGATCTATCTGTGCCTGAAGATGGAAGCGGCCGGTATCAAGGCCGCAGATTTCGGCAAGCGCTTCTTCTATATTCCGCTTGCGATGATGCTGATCATTCCGGCGCTGCTTTTGATCCGTGTCACCTTTCCGACGCTCTTCGGCTCCTATGATCACTACAACACGCCCTACCCCGCCTTCGTGAGCCAGGCCGTGGCAATGGAGGGCAAAACGCCGGGACTGGTGCTGACGGACAACTGGCTGCCGGCCGGCAATCTGCATTTGCAACTACCGCACGTGCCGGCCATGTCGCTGTTCTTCGGAAATCTGAAGACAAACTTTCAATGGAGCGCCGATAAGCCGATCCTCGTCGTCTGGCGGCCGGGCAAGAACGCCGACGGTGTGCCCGCGGCATTGACGAACTGGTTGCAGGAAACGCTCGGCTCGCAATATCGGGCGCCGGATGTCAAGCTTGCGAATGTCCAATACATCCACGGCAACCTCGGCGACATGGCGACCTTCGCCTATTCCTGGATCTATCCGAAATAAACGCCGATCGTGCGATCCGCGGGAACAGCTCTCCACTCCCAATCTCAACGCCGGAACAGCTCATGGACCAGACCGATAAGCTCGCGACAATGTTGCCTGACTCTGCCGATCTCCCGCCATGGCAGGTCAAGAGTTCCACCCACCTGCTTCACGATCGGTGGCTGACAGTTAGAGCAGACACCTGTGTTACGGCGGAGGGCGTGGAGATTGCCCCCTATTATGTGCTGGAATATCCCGATTGGGTCGAAGTAGTGGCGCTCGATGCGGAGGACAATATCTACCTCGTTCAGCAGTATCGTCACGGTCTGGGCGTCGTCGCACTGGAGGTGCCGGGCGGGGCAATGGATGCCAGCGACGCCAACCCGGTCGAGGCGGCCGCGCGCGAACTCAGAGAGGAAACCGGCCTCTCTGCTTCCGAATGGGAGTATGTCGGCGCCCTTGCACCGAATCCGGCAACCCACTCGAACCTTTCCCACATCGTGCTCGCTCGCAATGTCGAGATCACTATGAAGCCCGCCGACGATCCGACGGAACGCACTCGGCTTATCCGCATGCCGATCCGGCAGGCCATCGGACTGGCGCTCGAGGGCAAGATGATCCAGGTCATCCACGTCGCGGCGCTGACCCTTGCCCTGCACAAGGCAGGCAAATGGGATGCGCAATCTCTGGCGGACAAGAGCTGATTACGCTCGCGCTTCCGCCCACACCGCATCAAGCGCCAACCGCGCGATGCGCACCATTGCATCCACCTCTTCATGGCTGATGATCAATGGCGGCGAGGCCAGCATGCGGTCGGCAGTGGCGCGAAGCACGAGACCATTGGTCAAAGCGTCATTGCGCACCGCCGAGCCGATCGCATCCGGCTTCTCGAAGCGGCGGCGCGTGGATTTGTCGGCGGCGAGTTGCAGCGCGCCCATCAGCCCGATACTGACGGCTTCGCCGACCATATCGTGATCGGCAAGGCTGCTCCACGCCTTTGCGAAATAAGGGCCGATATCGTCACGGACGCGCTCGATCAGTCGCTCGTCCTCGATGATCCTCAAATTTTCCAGCGCGGCAGCGGCGCAGACCGGATGGCCCGAATAGGTGAAGCCATGGTTGAATTCGCCAACATCGTTGATCAGCACATCGGCGATGCGGTCGCTGACCAATACACCGCCGATCGGCAGGTAGCCCGACGATAGACCCTTGGCGATCGGCGCGAGATCGGGCTCGACACCGAAATGCTGATAGCCGAACCAGGAGCCGAGCCTTCCGAAGCCGCAGATCACTTCGTCGGAGACCAGGAGAATGTTTCTCGCCTTGCAGATGCGCGCGATTTCCGGCCAATAGGTTAAGGGTGGAATGATGACGCCGCCTGCCCCCTGGACCGGCTCGGCTATGAAGGCGGCGACATTGTCCTCGCCCAGTTCATCGATCTTTTCTTCCAGCTCGCGAGCAGCGTTGACGCCGAACTCTTCCGGGGAGAGATCGCCGCCCTCGGCATACCAATAGGGCTGGCCGATATGGACGACGCCGGGGATCGGCAGATCGCCCTGCTCATGCATATATTTCATGCCGCCCATGCTGGCGCCGGCGACCGTGGAGCCGTGATAGCCATTGCGGCGGGCGATAACGGTCTTCTTGGTCGGCTTGCCTACAGCGCTCCAGTAGACTCGCGCCATTCGGAACCAGGTGTCGTTAGCTTCCGAGCCGGAATTGGTGAAAAAGACATGATTGAAATGCGGTCCGGCATGGGCGCAGACCTTCTCGGACAGAAGCGTAGCCGGCGTCGTCGTCGTGCCGAAAAACGTGTTGTAATAGGGTAGTTCGTTCATCTGGCGGATGGCGGCATCGGCGATTTCCGTTCGCCCATATCCGATATTGACGCACCAGAGGCCGGCAAAGCCATCGAGATATTTCTTGCCGTTGCTGTCGAAGATGTAGACGCCCTCGCCGCGCTGGATGATCCGGGCGCCGTCGGCATTCAACTTCTTCATGTCAGCGAAGGGATGGAGATGATGAGCAGCGTCGACGGCGGCGAGGTTGGAGCGGCTGGAAGTGTCGGACATCGTTTGCAGAATCCCTATCGGATTGAAAGGCTGGCCTCGATCGTTTACGACCATGACGTGAGTATGGGGGATTGACAAGGGCATGGCGGCGGACAGCTCAACCGAAGGTATGGCACGCATCGAAGTGTTGATCGTCGATATGAACGGTCGGCTGCGCGGCAAGCAGATACCCATCGAAGCCGAAAGGAAGGTCTGGTCCGGCGCGGTGCGCTTGCCGACCTCGACGCAATCCCTGGATATCTGGGGCGACGACAATGACGACCTCACTGGACTGTCGCTGACCATCGGCGATCCCGACGGCACCTGCGTCGCTGATCCGCGCACGCTTGCGGACATGCCCTGGGCGCCGCCCGGATCGAAGCAGGTGCTGGCCACCATGCATGAACTCGACGGCAGCCCGAGTTTCCAGGATCCGCGCGCTATTCTGTCAGCCGTCGTCGATCGCTATAAGGCGCTCGGCCTGACGCCAGTCGTTGCGACCGAACAGGAGTTCTATATTCTCGACGGCGACTGGCGCGAGCGCGGCCTCCCTTCGCCGCCGCCGGCATTAATGTATCGCGACGAGCCGAACGGCTATCAGCTCTACGATATGGATGCCGTCGATCTGCTCGGCAACTATCTCGAAACGTTGCGCGCCTATGCCAAGGCGCAGGGCCTGCCCGCGGACGCGACCACGGCAGAATTCGGCCCCGGCCAGTTCGAAGTCAATCTGCTGCACCGCCCGGATGCGCTCGCCGCCGCCGATGACTGCACCGCCTTGAAACGGGTGGCCGAGCAGGCGGCGCGCAAGCACGGCCTCAAATCGACCTGCATGGCGAAACCCTATAGCGATCACGCGGGCTCCGGCCTGCATGTGCACGTCAGTATTATCGACGATCAGGGACGCAATATCTTGGACGCGGCGGGCGGCGAACCAAGGAGCTTGAAATCGATCTGCGCCGGCCTGTTGCAGACCCTGCAGGACGCGCAATTGGTCTTTGCGCCCTATGCCAATTCCTATCGCCGATTCCAGCCGGGCTCATTCGCACCCGTGGACCTCACCTGGGGATACGGTCATCGCGGAACTGCCGTGCGCATCCCTGAAAAGGATGGGCCGGGCGCGCGCATCGAACACCGCGTCGCCGGCGCCGATGCTAATCCATATCTGATGCTGGCGGCAATCCTCGGAGGCATGTTGCTCGGATTGCAGAATGAACTCGATCCCGGCGAAGAGACGACGCCAAGCCATGCGCCGTCCAATGCGCCTCGATTGACGCATGATTTCCTCACCGCCGTCGAACGCTTCCACGCCTCCCCCTTCATCGCCGATATTTTTGGAGAGCGATATCAGAAGCTCTACGGCGATACGAAGCACAAGGAAGCCATCCGCTATCTGCGCACCGTGTCCGATTTCGACTATCGCACGTATCTGCCGCGCCTTTGACGGACTTCAGACGACCGCGCTGCGGGCTGCGTCTTCCTCGGTCGCTCGTGCGGCCGTCCCCTGCTTGATCATCACCTTCAGCTCGCCGGCATGAAGCTTCAGTGCGATGTCGCGTTCCAGCGGCCACAACTCGCCGTCGATGACGCAATTCGCCAAACTACGCAATTTCGGGAAATGTAGATGCACTTCGCGCGCATGCATAACCATGACATCGGCGTTCTCGCGGAATCGGCCGCGCAGCATATCAATGGCGAGCCGCGCCACGTTGAGCGGTCGCAACGGCCCCGCCGTATAGAAGCCAAGCTCGCCGCCGCGCAGATCATCGGCATAAAGCAATGTGTTAAGCCCAAAGGGATTATTGGATATGGAAATTGCCGAGACGTGGCGACGCTCGCGAACTCCTTCGGCTTCGAAATCGACATCGAACTCCGGCGGGTTGAAGACGACGCCCAAGGCGGCGCGGGTGCTGGCCGACATCTTGCCGATACGCGAACGATAGGTGTAGGCGTTGCGGTAACGCACCATACGCGCATGCATGCCGGCGGAAAACTGGTGGATGAAGGGCCGACCATTGGCGCTGCCGATATCCACTTGATCGATCTCGCCTGTCGCCAGCACGTCCAGCACTTGCCAGATATCGAGCGGCAGATGGAGCGAGCGCGCAAAGAGGTTCATGGTGCCAGCCGGAATGACGCCAAGTGCGACGCCGTTTCGCCAGGCGACCGCGGCTGCCGCTGAAATCGTTCCATCACCGCCGCCGGCGACGATGCCATCGATATCGTCGCGCCGCGCCGCGCGCTCCATGGCCGCAACGATTTCGCTACCCGACACGACCAAACCTTCGAAATCATGGCCGGCGTCCCGGAAAACCTGCTCTGCCTTCATTTCGTAGGCGTCCATGTCCGCCGTCTTGAATGTACCGCCATCGCGATTGAAAAAGCCGATCAGTTTCATCGAGGCTCCCGGTGCTCCCGCTGAATACGTCTCAAAAAAGGATCTGATCCCCACACCTGCTCTTCCAGAAATGGTTTCGGCCAAGGCGATTTCAAGCATTTTGACACCGCCCGCGGCAATCAAGGCGGGTGGCGCATCGAGCGACGAGCCTCGTAAAGACTTATGCAGGGAGCGACATGCTGCACTGCAAAAAATGCACGCGACAGCAATATCACCCCGATTCATATTATTAATTGAGGTACCTTCGCGCCTCTCCAGTCTTTCATTTCGTATCCTGTGCCCGAGGCCTGCATGCCGGCTTTTACCCGGTTGCCCGCTCCGCGGCACTTTTTGCATGATCGCCGCCAAGGAGTTTTCGTGAGCGATATCGCCGCCGACGTCATCGATTCCCAATCCATCCTCGAGGCGCCGTCGCGTACCGCGATCGCCCTTGTCACGCTGGCGCTCGCGGTCGGCAGCTTCGGTATCGGTACCGGCGAATTCGTCATCATGGGTTTGTTGCCTGAGGTCGCCGATACTTTCGGCGTCACTACGCCGGAGGCAGGCCACGTTATCAGCGCCTATGCCCTCGGCGTTGTCGTCGGCGCCCCGGTCATCGCCGTTCTCGCCGCCAAGATGGCGCGGCGCACCCTGCTTCTCTTGATGATGGCAATCTTTGCAGCCGGCAACATTTCCAGTGCTCTGGCTCCAACCTTCGAAAGCTTCGCGGCTCTGCGTTTCATCACCGGCCTGCCGCACGGTGCCTATTTCGGCGTCGCCGCTCTTGTGGCCGCCTCGATGGTGCCGGTCCATCGCCGTGTACGTGCTGTCGGCCAGGTCATGCTCGGCCTCACCATCGCTACCCTGGTCGGCACGCCGATCGCCACCTTCCTCGGCCAGCTTCTGAACTGGCGGGCGGCCTTCTTGATGGTCGGCGGCGTCGGCCTCGTGACCATGCTGCTCATTGCCCTGTTCCTCCCCAAAGACAAGGTTGAGGAAGGGGCGAGCATTGCCCGCGAGCTGGGGGCGCTGCGCCGCGTCCAGGTCTGGCTGACGCTCGGCATCGCGGCAGTGGGCTTCGGCGGTATGTTTTCGATCTTCAGCTATGTGGCGACCACGACAACGCAGGTTGCCGGCTTGGGAACGAGCATGGTGCCGGTCGTATTGGCGCTCTTCGGCATCGGCATGAATGTCGGCAATATCGTCGGCTCGCGCCTAGGCGACCTCTCGATCAAGGGTACGATCGGCGGCATGATGGTCTTCAACGTCGTCATCATGACGCTGTTTTCGCTGACGGCTGCCAATCCGGTGATGCTCTGCCTCTGCGTCTTCCTCATCGGCTGCGGTTTTGCCGCCTGCCCTGCTGTGCAGACACGCCTGATGGATGTCGCGGCGGATGCGCAGACGCTGGCTGCCGCCTCCAACCACTCGGCCTTCAACATCGCCAATGCGCTCGGTGCGTGGCTCGGAGGGCTGGTGATCTCCTGGGGCTTCACGGCGGCGTCGACGGGCTATGTCGGCGCGGTGCTCTCCGTTTTCGGCCTGATCGTTTTCGCGATATCAGTTGCTCTCGAGCGCGACGGCCGGCGCGCATGAGGCCGGCAAAGGCCGCACTTCCTGCTTGCCAGTATCGCAGAAGACATTTTGCTCACCCCAGACGGCCATCGCTTTGATGATCGGCTCAAGGCTGGCGCCGAGCGGCGTCAGCGCATAATCGACGCGCGGCGGCACGACCGGGAAGACGGTGCGTGACACCAGGCCAGACTCTTCGAGCTCACGCAGCTGTTTCGTCAGCATGCGCTGCGTCACCGCCGGCAGCCTGCGCCGGATCTCATTGAATCGCAGCGTTCGCTCCATCAGGTGGAACAGGATCACGCCTTTCCATTTGCCGTCGAGCAGGCTTAGCGTCGCCTCGACCGGACAACCCGGGAAATTCTTGACGAGCTTGGCGCGGGGTAGTGACATCGACAGTATCCTTTTGGGTACTACGTACAGAATTTGCGCATTCTTGCGTCATGCGAACATAAGATTCATCTAGTTCCCGTGCAACAAACACCGGAGTTTTCCCATGCGCGCCGTCGCTTACAATATCCCGCAACCCATTTCCGCCGAGACGTCATTGATCGATGTCGACCTGCCGACGCCGGAAGCCAAGGGTCATGATCTCCTGGTGGAAATCAAGGCCGTATCCGTCAATCCCGTCGATGTCAAAGTCCGCGCGAGCGCCAACCCCGCTGAGGGCGAATACAAGGTTCTCGGCTGGGACGCGGCCGGTGTCGTCAAGGCGATCGGTTCCGATGTCACCATGTTCAAGCCCGGAGATGAAGTCTTTTATGCCGGCGCCATCAATCGCGGCGGCTCCAACGCCGAGTTTCACCTGGTGGACGAACGGATCGTCGGCTTGAAGCCGAAAAGCCTCGATTTCGCGGCTGCCGCGGCTTTGCCGCTGACGTCGATCACCGCCTATGAGACGCTGTTCGACCGCCTCAAAGTGCAGGACCCAGTTCCGGGTGCCGCCAACGCCATTCTCATCATCGGCGGCGCCGGCGGCGTCGGCTCGATCGCTATCCAGATCGCCCGGACGCTGACCGACCTGACCGTGATCGCCACTGCCTCGCGGCCAGAAACGCAGGCCTGGGTGAAGGAACTCGGCGCCCACCATGTTATCGATCACTCCAAGCCATTGGCTCCGCAGATCGAAGCTCTCGGCATCGGCGCTCCTGCCTTCATCTTTTCGACCACCAACACCAGCGATCATATTGCCTCGATTGTCGAAGCCATCGCACCGCAGGGCCGTTTTGGATTGATCGACGACCCGAAGGTCCTAGATGTCGCTCCCTTCAAGCGCAAGGCGGTTTCGACCCACTGGGAGCTGATGTTCACCCGCCCGCTGTTCAACACGGCCGACATGATCGAACAGCACAAGCTGCTGAACAAGATTGCCGAACTGGTGGACGCCGGTAAGATCCGCACGACGCTGACCGAAACGCTGGGCACGATCAGTGCCGCGAATTTGAAGAAGGCGCACGCATTGGTCGAGACGGGCAAGATGAAGGGCAAGGTTGTTCTGGCCGGTTTTTGAGCCCATCCATCTTCCAGGTTTGGCCGGGTGTTTACCGCCCGGCCAAACTGCTTATGACATTTTTGCAACAGCGATTGTTGCAACGCATAAGCCTTTAGCCGCCCAACAAAAAAATACCTGCGACATTATGGCATTAACCATGGGCGCCACTTGACTTTTCGCGTCTTCGGAGCGACTTCTCCCGATGTGGGGAACAGTGTTTTCCATACCGATTAACCGGAGCCATCTTACGATGCCTAGCGACAGTAGTAGTCGATTGCCTTTGCCGTCAGTGGCGTTCGTGCTGTAACCGACTCCTGTCGGCTCGCCACGATCTGCCACGACGGCGGATCGACCGGAAAGGCGAGCTATAATGAATATCAACAGCTTTCCCATGCGGGCTGGCAACGCCGCCCGTGCTTTTATCAATAATAATCGCGCCCTTACCATTGCAGAACGCGTTGAGTCGCTGAACGCGATCGAGGCTCGCGAAGCCGCACGCATCCTGGCCAAGATGCCGGAAGAACGCGCCATTCGCATTCTCGACCGGCCGGAGCTTCGTAACGCCCCTGCCATTCTCGAGGTCATGACCAATGCGGACGCCGCACGGCTGCTGCATGGCATGTCCAACGACCGTGTGGCCGACATTCTTCTCGAACTGGACGACGACGCTCGCGCGCGTCTGTTCGCTACCCTTGAGGAGCCGGTTCGCGTAGCGATCCAGGGTCTGATGGGTTATCCGCCGCGCACGGCAGGTGGCATCATGACGACGGAATATGTCAGTGTGTGCGCCAGTTGGACCGTTGCGCAGACGCTCGACCACGTTCGCCAGGTAGAGCGCTCCCGCGAAACCGTCTATGCCATCTATGTGCTGGACGACGACACCCACGAGCTGCTGCGTGTGGTGACACTGCGCCGTCTCATCACCGGTGAGCCCGACGCCTGTATCCTGACGGTGGCGCAGAAGGGTGCTCCGGTCACCGCGCCTGCGCTGATGAAGCAAGAGGATGTTGCCCGCCTGATCCGCCGGCACGACCTGCTCGCCCTGCCGGTTGTCGACGAACACGGCCTCATGCTCGGCATCGTCACGGTCGACGACGTCATCGATACGATGATCGCCGATACGACCGAAGCCGCGCAGAGATTCGGCGGTATGGAGGCCCTCGGCCAGCCTTACATGAAGATCGGCTTCGGCGGGATGATCCGCAAGCGTGCCGGCTGGCTCGCCGCCCTCTTCCTCGGCGAAATGCTGACAGCCAGCGCCATGCAGCATTTCGAAGGTGAGCTGGAAAAGGCAGTCGTGCTGACGCTGTTCATCCCGCTGATCATGAGCTCGGGCGGTAATTCCGGCTCGCAGGCAACCTCGCTGATCATCCGGGCGTTGGCGCTCGGCGAGTTGAAGCTTTCCGACTGGTGGCGGGTCGCGCTCCGCGAATTGCCGACGGGCATTGTGCTCGGCTCGATCCTCGGCCTCGTCGGCTTTGCGCGCGTCGTGCTTTGGCAGACGATTGGCCTTTTCGACTACGGTCCGCACTGGCAACTCGTCGGCGTCACCGTCTTCGCTGCCCTGATCGGTATCGTGACCTTCGGCTCGCTTGCCGGCTCGATGCTTCCGTTCATTCTGCAAAAGCTGCGCCTCGATCCGGCCAGCGCATCGGCCCCCTTCGTCGCAACGCTGGTCGACGTCACCGGGTTGGTGATCTATTTTTCGGTCGCGTTGTTGATCCTCAGCGGCACCTTGCTTTGAGGATAACGAAATCCTGACATGGAAGGGGCCGGCGACGGCCCCTTTTGTTTTCAGTCCGGCTGCGGCAACGTCAGGACGCCGTTGGTCTTGATGCTGCGAATCGCGAAATTCGAGCGCAGGTCAGAGACGCCGGGGAGCGTCAAAAGCTTTTCCGACATCACCCTCTCATAGGCGGCAAGGTCCTCGACGACGACTTCTGCCAGAAAATCCGCAGCCCCCGAAATCAGATGGCAAGCGACGATCTCCGGGATAGCGAGTAACGCTGCCTGCTGCGCTTCGGAATTCTCTTTCGAATGATGGCCGACCTTGAGTTCGACGAAAACCGTCAGCCCGAGGCCTGCTTCCTTGCGGTCGATATCGGCGCGATAGCCGCGCAGCAGACCCGATTTTTCCAGGTTGCGAATGCGCCTCAAACAGGGCGAAGGCGAAAGATTCACCCGCTCGGCAATCTCGACATTAGTGGCCCGCGCATCCTCCTGCAGGCAGTTGAGGATAGCGATGTCGAATTTATCCAATTTTGGCATCTTCGCGAACTTTCCTTGCCAATATTGGCAGATCATTGCTCATAGCATGATTTTCGAGCCATAACTAGCAAGGACATGCCCTGGCCTTTGGCGCTATCTTTTCTTCAGCCGGATGATGATCCGGACGGTTCGAAAGGATACGTCGATGACTGCTTTGACCCTCTCCTCCCGCAAGACAATGCCCGCCACGGTCGGTTATGCCGGCGCCATCGTTACGGTTCTGATCTGGGCAAACTGGATTCTAGCCACCCGCCATACCGCGGAAACGCAGATGGGCACGATCGACCTCGGCTTGATCCGTTACGGCATTCCGGCGCTGGTGCTCTCCCCCGTCTGGCTGCGCACCGGGCTGGTGCCGAAAGGCGTGCCGCCGAAGTTGTTGGCGCTAATGATCTGCGGCTCAGGCGCGCTCTTCTTCCAGTTGACCACCTTCGCCATCCATTCCACACCCGCCGCATCGGCCGGCATTCTGCTCGGTGGCTCGATGCCGCTGGCAACCGCGTTGATCGGCGTGCTGCTGTTTCGCGAGCGGCCGGACATCACCCGTTGGCTCGGTCTCGGCGGTATCGTTGCCGGCGTACTCATCCTTTTGGTGCGTAGCCTGTCCGGCACTGAGATTTCAGGGGTGAGCTTCACGCTGCTACCGCTCGGCGCTTTGCTCTGGGCCGGCTACACACACGCCTTCCGTCGCTCCGGCCTGAACGCCATCCAGTCAAGCGCCATCATCGCCATCTGGTCGTTCCTTATCCATGTCGGTCTGGCTCTGATCTTCGGCAGTTCGCTCGCCTCCGTCCCGCTGCCGGAAATCGGCCTGCAGGTTGTTAGCCAAGGTCTGCTTTCCGGCCTCGCCGCCACGCTCGCCTACGGTCTCGCCGTTCAGGCCCTGGGCGGCACGCAAGCTGCGGCCTTCACCGCCATCACCCCGGTCCTCGCGACCTTCGGCGGCGGACTGCTGCTTGGCGAACCGATCGGCGTCGCTGAAATTGCAGCCGCGGTTGTCACGGGAACGGGCGTCGCGCTTTCGACGGGGGTACTGTCGCGGAAATGAGCAGCGATCAGTGGAGGATAGATCGAAGGCCGCCGTCGGCGGCCTTCCGCATTGAAAGCAGCATCATCTGATGCTAATTTTGATGGCGAAGGAGCATATCAATGCGGACCACAGTAACCATTGATGACAAATTGCTCGCGGATGCGCGCGAAGTCACCGAAATGGCCGAAACCTCGGCGATCGTCCGTGAGGCGTTGAAAGCGCTTATTGAGCGCGAAGCCTTCAGAACACTTATCCGCCTTGGCGGCACGGAACCAGATATTACGGCCCCTCCTCGTCGTCGGTTTGGTGTCGAATGATCTTGGTCGATACGTCGATCTGGATCGATCATTTTCATTCGCTGGACGCTAAACTTCAATCTTTATTGGAGCAGAGACAGGTTCTCATCCATCCCTTCGTGATCGGTGAGATCAGCCTCGGAAACCTGAGGCAATATGACCTTGTGATGAGAAGCCTGAGCCGGTTGTATCAGATTTCAAAAGCGTCAGATGATGACGTTCTCTATTTTATCCGCAGCCACAAATTACAAGGTATGGGCATTGGCTATATCGATGCTCATCTGGCGGCGGCGGCAATGTTGACACCCGGCACCTACCTTTGGACGCGCGACAAGCGGCTGCAGCGCGTTGCGGAAGATCTCAGAATTGCCGCGCCATTATGGCCCGCAAATACCTGCTCAGAACCACGGCGCCATGGCGACCCGTCTTTCGGGATCTGCGCCATGGTCAATCTCGAACTTCAGAGTCTCGAACAGTCCTGCTGGCATCTGACGTTCATCAAGCGCTTGAAACCCAAGCGAGGCGTAAAAAGGCGCGTTGAACGGCACATGGCGGTCCGTCGTCAGGGTGATACCCGATGCGCCGCGCGTCTGCGCCGTCTCGATTATGGCCTGCATCAAGCGCCGCCCGACACCCTTGCGCTGCCAGCGCTGCATGACGTCGATCTCCACGACATAGATCGCCCCATCAAGTTCGGCAGCGGCAAGGAAAGCGAAGGGCTGATCCAAATCGTCCACCGCTACGAGCAACAGTTTCGCATCGAGCGAATGCTGCAGCTTGTCGCGCGGCACGGTCCTGCCTTCGTCCTCCACGCCGAGTACCTGGCGGAGAGTTACGAAGGCATCGGTCTCGATCTCCGCCAAAAAATCCAGGTCAGCGGAACGAGCAAGGCGAATAGTATAAGCGTCTCGCTCCATCTTCCCCATGTGCATCACATATTCGGATAGACCGGTCCCTCACCGCCCTGTGGGGGCACCCAGTTGATGTTCTGGTTGGGGTCCTTGATATCGCAGGTCTTGCAGTGGACGCAGTTCTGGGCGTTGATGACGAAAGTGTCCTTGCCGTCCTTTTCCACCCATTCATAGACACCGGCCGGACAATAGCGGGTCGACGGGCCGGCATAGATGTCGTGCTCGGACGACTTCTGCAGTGCCATGTCCTTGACCTGCAGATGGACCGGCTGGTCCTCCTCATGATTGGTGTTCGACAGAAACACCGATGACAGCCGGTCGAAGGTCAGAACGCCATCCGGCTTCGGATAGGCGATCGGCTTGTGCTTGGCCGCCGGCTCCAGCGATTGGGCATCGGTTTTGCCGTGCTTCAGCGTGCCGAACAAGGAGAAGCCGAAGAGCTGGTTCATCCACATGTCGAAGCCGCCGAGCGCAATGCCGAGGCCAGTGCCGAACTTCGACCAGAGCGGCTTGACGTTGCGCACACGCTTCAGGTCCTTGCCGATATCGGTCGCGCGCCATTCGTTTTCGATCTCGACCACTTCATCATTGGCGCGGCCGGCGGCAATCGCCGCGGCGATCTTGTCGGCTGCCAGCATGCCCGACAGCACCGCATTGTGGCTGCCCTTGATGCGCGGCACGTTGACGAAGCCGGCCGAGCAGCCGATAAGCGCGCCGCCGGGGAAGGTCAGCTTCGGTACCGACTGGTAGCCGCCTTCGGTAATGGCGCGGGCACCATAGGAGAGCCGCTTGCCGCCCTCGAAGGTGGAGCGGATTGCCGGATGCGTCTTGAAGCGCTGGAACTCCTCGAAGGGATAAAGATACGGGTTCTTGTAATTGAGGTGGATGACGAAGCCGACGGCGACGAGATTGTCTTCCAGGTGATAGAGGAAAGAGCCGCCTCCGGTTTTCATGCCCAGCGGCCAGCCGAAGGAATGCTGCACGAGGCCCTGCTTGTGGTGCTCGGGCTTCACCTGCCAGAGTTCCTTGATGCCGATGCCGAATTTCTGCGGCTCGCGGCCCTTCTGCAGGTCGAACTTGGCAATCAGCTGCTTGGCGAGCGAACCGCGCACGCCTTCGCCGATCAGCACATATTTGCCGAGAAGCGCCATGCCGCGCGTATAGTTCGGACCGGGCTCGCCGTTCTTCTCGATGCCCATGTCGCCGGTGGCAACACCGATGACGGCGCCCTTGTCATCATAAAGTACTTCGGTTGCGGCGAAACCGGGATAGATCTCGACGCCGAGCGCCTCGGCCTTTTCGGCGAGCCAGCGACAGACATTACCAAGGGAGACGATATAATTGCCGTGATTGCTCATCAGTGGCGGCATCATGACATTCGGCAGGCGGATCGAACCAGCTGGGCCGAGGAACAGGAAATGGTCGTCCGTCACCTCGGTCTTGAAGGGATGTCCTTCTTCGTCACGCCAGCCCGGAAGCAGGCGATCAATGCCGATCGGGTCAACAACCGCGCCGGATAGAATATGGGCGCCGACCTCCGCTCCCTTCTCGAGCACGACGACGGTGAGATCGGGATTGACCTGTTTCAAGCGGATCGCCGCCGAAAGGCCGGCCGGTCCCGCTCCGACAATCACCACGTCGAATTCCATGCTCTCGCGTTCAGGCAGCTCATTAGCGTCAGTCATTCACTCTCTCCGATCGGCCGGGCTCCGATTGAGTTGGACGCGGCCTTATCCCCCTGGGCGTCTTCCCCATTTCGGCTATCTCCTTGTCAAAACGGGAAGGAATTGTCGAGCCGGGAAACGACAGTTGATCCCCAAATCGCACGGTGCCGTGTGGAAGTTAGATTCCCCTTACGTCAACGTCAATATTTCCAGGTATTTCGCTTGCCGTTTGTCAGCATTCAACTTCCAAAAATGGTTCGCGGCATTCTATAAATGCCCCTTCGAAGTATTCGGCAAGGCGAAGGGTGGAAAACATGGATCTCGGGATCAAGGGAAAGCGGGCATTGGTTTTGGCTTCGTCCAAGGGGCTTGGCCATGGAATAGCCGTTGCGCTGGCGCGCGAGGGGGCGAATGTCCTGCTTTGCGGTCGCAGCGGCGAGAGGCTCGAGAGCAATTGCAAGGCCATCAATGCCGAAGGAAAAGGCCGCGCCGATTGGATCTGGGCGGATCTCAATGACGAGAACTTCGCCGAGGTCGTCGGCAAGGCGGTCGCTGACAAGCTCGGCGGCCTCGACATTCTGGTCAACAACACCGGCGGACCGATACCAGGAACATCGGAGGACATGACCGCCGACCGGCTGGAAACCTATTTCCTGTCGATGGTGGCGCGAATCATAACGCTGACCAATGCGTTGCTGCCCGGCCTGAAGGCACAGGGCTGGGGACGCATCCTGACCGTCGCGTCGTCCGGCGTCATCGAGCCGATCCCCAATCTGGCGCTTTCCAACACGCTGCGGCCCGCGCTTGCCGGCTGGAGCAAGACGCTGGCGACTGAGGTAGCGGCCCATGGCATCACCGTGAACATGCTTCTGCCGGGCAGCATCGCTACCGACCGACTGGCCGACCTTGACAACGCGACCGCCAAACGCAGCGGCAAGAGCCTGGAGGCCATCCAGGCCGAACGACAGCAGCGCATTCCCGCCGGCCGCTATGGCCGGATCGAGGAATTCGCGGCGACGGCCGCCTTTCTCTGCAGCGAACCTGCGAGCTATGTCACAGGCTCTATGGTCCGCTGCGACGGCGGCGCGGCGCGTTCGCTCTGAAGGAAAAGTTCAGCGAATGGGCGGTGCGCCTTTTGAGAAAACGGGCGCACCGAACACAATTGCGTGAGAAGCGAAGAGGCCAACACCGGGGCCGAATCCTACTAATTCGGGATAGCCGGGAGGTATAAGACCGGTATTGCATTGCTTTTGGTGCATAACTGCGACCAAAAAATAGTCATTTCGACTTTCTGTTGCACTGCAAACGGAAATACACCGACAAAGCTTTCCAACTGTTAATTTTTCCCCCTGTCGAACTGTGGTAAGTTGCGGTGAATTGGCGTTCATAAATTCGCGTTATAGGGACAGAATACCGAACGTTAGCGGTAACGGCGATGTGATGAGTTGGGGCGGAATCCGCCTTTGTTGCATCGCAATAAATCCACATCAATTGTCATCGCGTTTCCTGCAACTTGCCTCGACCGGTTCTTAAATATGAAGAAATTTTGGCTTTCCCTCGGCGTTGTCATTGTCGCCGCTCTAGCGGTCTGGAGCTACCGCGACCGCATCCCCTTCATGTCCGCCTTCATCGACAAGGCATCGGCCAAGACCGAGGCTAGCAGCAAGACGGCTAGTGCTGGTGGCCAGGGTAAGCGTCAGGTCGGCCCCATCGCCGTAAAGACGGTCGCCGCTGTCAAAAGCGCGCTTCCGATGGACGTCCCGGCAACCGGCTGGGTCGTGCCGATCGATTCAACGACGATCGCCGCGCAGGAAGCCGGGCTGATCACGCAGATCGCCGTCAAGGACGGCGCCACGGTCAAAGCCGGCGATCTCATCGCCAAGCTCGATCCGCGCACAGCACAGGCTGCCGTCAACAAGGACCAGGCGAACCTCACCAGAGACCAGGCAAACCTTGCCCAGGCCGAGACCGCGCTGACCCGTGCGAATAGCCTGCTCACGAGCAGTGCCGGCACTCAGGCGACCGCTGACGAAGCGCGCGCGACCCGCGATGCCGCCGTTGCCACTGTCAGCGCGGACCAGGCGCAGCTTGCCTCGGATCAGGTCCTGCTCGGAAATACCGATATACGCGCCCCCTATGACGGCCGCCTCGGTGACGTTCAATTGAGCCTGGGGGCCTATGTCAGCGCCGGCACGCCAATCGTGACGATCAGCAAATATGATCCGGCCTATATCAAGTTCACCATGCAGGAAAACAACCTGCGCGAACTGCAGGAGCAATTGGCCGCAGGTCCGGTCCAGGTCACCACCGTCCCTCGTTCCGCACAGGGCAAGCCTCGCACCGGAACGATCACCTTCTATAACAACACGGTTGACCAGGCTTCCGGAACGATCACCGTGAAGGCAACCTTCGAGAATGCCAACGGGGCCTTGTGGCCGGGACGCTCGACAAATGTCATGGTCCACTTTGCCGACAACGAGCAGCTCATCGTCGTGCCGACGGTCGCCGTCAGCCCGGGCCCGGACGGCTACATCGCGTTTGTGGTGAAGGATAACAAGGTCAAGATCACCCCGGTGACCATTGCGCGCGCCAACGGCAGCCGCACGGCCGTCGCCACGGGCCTCTCGGTCGGCGACCATGTCGTTGTCGAGGGCCAGTCGCAGCTTAACAACGGCAGCGAGGTCAAGGAACAGTTCAGCGACAATCCAAACGAGAAGGTCGCCTCGACCGACGATGGCAAGACCGAAACCATCGCAGTTGGAGCTCAACAATGATCCCAAGCTTCTGTATCCAGCGACCGGTCGCCACCACGCTTCTCGCCATCGGCGTGGTTCTAGCCGGTCTCGCCGGCTACCGGCTCATCCCCGTCGCGGCGGTGCCGCAGGTGGATTTCCCGACGATCAACGTTTCGGCCCAGCTGACGGGTGCCTCCCCGCAGACCATGGCCACCTCGGTCGCAACGCCGCTGATCAAGCAGTTCGAAACGATCCCTGGCATCAGCGAGATTTCCTCGACAAACTCGCTTGGCAATACGAGTATCGTGCTGCAGTTCAATCTCGACCGCAGCATCGACGCCGCCGCCGGTGACGTGCAGGCAGCGATCTCGACCGCGCAGAGGAAACTGCCCAACAACTTGACCACCCCGCCGAGCTACAGAAAGACCAACCCGGCCGATGCGCCGGTCATGCTGATCGCCGTTCAGAGCGACACTCTGCAGCGCAGCAAGCTCGACGATATCGCCGAGAACATCATTGCTCCGTCGATCTCGACCCTGCCGGGCGTCGCCGAAGTGACCGTAAACGGCGCGCAGACCTACGCCGTGCGTATCGACGTCGACCCCAACAAGCTTCTCGATCGCGGCATCGGCATCGACACGGTCAATACAGCCGTTGTCAACGCCAACAACCAGGTCCCGGTCGGCACGCTGCAGGACGCCGCGCAGAGCATGACGATCAATGCGGATACGCAGCGCGTCAACGCCGACCAGTTTCGCACTCTTGTGATCGCCAATCCCAACGGCAATCCAATTCACCTCGGCGATGTCGCCGACGTCCAGGACAGCGTCGCAAACCAGAATATCGGTAGCTGGTACGATGGCCAGCGGGCGATCATCCTGGCTATTCAGCGCCAGCCCGATGCCAACACTGTCGACGTCGTCGATGCCGTCAATCAGACGCTGCCGAAGCTGCATGCCGAAATGCCGGCTTCCGTCAAAATGACTGTCATGAACGACTCGGCCCAGCCGATCCGCGAAGCCATTTCTGACGTCAAGTTCACCTTGATGCTGACCATCGGCCTCGTCGTTCTTGTCATCTACATGTTCACGGGCCATGTGACGGCAACGATCATCCCCGGTCTTGCCGTACCTCTTTCGCTGATATCAACCTTCGGCATGATGTATGTGCTCGGCTATAGTGTCGACAACATCTCACTGCTCGGATTGACGATCGCGGTTGGTCTGGTGGTGGACGACGCAATCGTCATGCTGGAGAACATTCTGCGGCATATGGAAGAAGGGATGCCTGTGCTGCAGGCAGCCCTCAAAGGCTCGGCCGAAGTCAGCTATACAATCATCTCCATGTCGATCTCGCTGATCGCCGTGTTCATCCCGATCCTGCTCATGGGCGGCGTCGTTGGCCGTATCTTCAACGAATTCGGCATGGTCGTGGCGATCGCCATCGTCTCGTCGGCCGTGGTCTCGCTGACGGTCACGCCGATGCTCGGCTCGCGCCTTTCCAGCGCCCACAGCCATCCTCCCCTGCCGGTGCGCCTGTTCAACAAGGGCTTCAACTGGACGGAAGCCAATTACGGCAAGGGCGTCGAATGGTGCCTTCGTCACCGCTTTATCGTGCTTGGAAGCTTCCTTGCCTCGGTGGCACTCTCGGCCTACCTTTTCCTGACGCTGCCGGCCAGCTTCTTCCCGCAGGAAGACATCGGCCGACTGCAGATTTCCACGCGCGCGCGCCAGGATATTTCCTATCCGGCCATGCGTGACCTGCAGAACCAGGCTGCCGCCGCGATCGGGGCAAACCCGGCCGTAGAGCATGTGATGTCGGTCGTCGGCGCCAGCGCCCGCCAGACGCTTAACAACGGTACGATCTATGCCCAGCTGAAGGACAAGAAGGATCGCGAACCGCTCGACCAGACGCTGCGCGAAATGCGCGCCGCCGTCGCCAAGATCCCAGGCATTCAGGTCTTCATCAATCCGCAGCAAAGCCTTCGCTTCGGCGGACGCCAGACCGCCAGCCAGTATCAGCTCATCATCCAGGCCCTGAACGCCGATCTGACGAACCAGTGGGCCAACAAGATGCTGCAGGAGATGCGCAAGGATCCGCGCTTCACCGACGTGACCACCGACGCGCAATACAATGCGCTGCAGGCGAATATCGTCGTCGACACGGAGAAGGCCGCCGCCTACGGCATCAACAACAACCTGCTGCGCACCACGCTTGAAGAGGCCTTCAGCGACTACGCCGCCGCCCAGATCCAGTCGACCGGCGATAGCTATGACGTAATCATCGAATATGATGCGAACCAGCCCTGGGACGACCAGAAACTGTCGCGCATCCATGTGACGTCTTCGAAGGGCCAGCAGGTTCCATTGTCGGCCTTCGCGCGCATCGTGCGCAATACCGGCCCAGTGACCATCAACCAGACCGGTCAGCTAGTGTCGACCACCGTGTCCTTCAACCTGCCGGCCGGCGAAGCGCTTGGCGACGCCACCGATCAGATCGACCAGATCAAGAAGGACATCAATATGCCGGCGGACGTCTTCACGTCCTATGGCGGTACTGCTCAGATCTTCCAGCAGTCGCAGGGCAGTACGCCTTACCTGATTCTCGCCGCTGTTCTGACGATCTATGTGGTCCTCGGCGTTCTCTATGAGAGCTTCATCCATCCGCTGACCATTCTCTCCGGCTTGCCGGCCGCCGCCCTCGGCGCCTTGCTCGCCCTGAAGGTCTTCGGCTTCGACCTGTCGATCATCGCGCTCATCGGCTTGCTGATGCTGATCGGTATCGTCAAGAAAAACGCGATCATGATGATCGACGTGGCGCTGGAAACGCTTCGATCGACCCCGGGCATTTCGCCAGCGGAGGCGATCCATGAAGCTTGCGTTCGCCGTTTCCGGCCGATCATGATGACGACCTTCTGCGCCCTGCTCGGCGCGCTGCCGATCGCTGTCGGCGGTGGCGCAAGCTCCGAGCTGCGCCAGCCGCTCGGCATTGCCGTGGTCGGCGGTCTGGTCGTCTCACAGATCCTGACGCTGTTCATCACGCCGGTCATCTTCCTTCAGATGAATTCTCTGAACGATTTCCTGGCTCGCTTCGGCAAGCGCAAGGACAAGCACCAGCACGAAGAAGAAACGCCGACCGCCATTGCGGCCGAATAACTCGACGGGCGCCGTAAGGCGCCCGTTTTGCTTTGGCACGATCCCAGTCCGAAGAAAGCCGCAGCGGTTTTCGGAACATGCCGAAACAAATGCATTCTCACATCTTGCACTTGCAGTGCAGTCATGCCATGACGCGCCCTCTTTACGAAAAGGGCGCGTCTCGCGTTCCACAAGGGGCATTGCCCCATTCCAACAAAATTCAGCAGAAAGGGGTGCGGGCATGGCTCGGGCGCTTGGTTTCGACTTCGGCACAACGAACACGGTTTTGGCTCTGGCCGATGGTTCGGCGACACAATCGGTCGCCTTCACCAGTGCCGCCGGCACTGCCGACAGCATGCGCACGGCACTGTCCTTCATGAAGGATCCCGGACTAGGCGCCGCGGCATTGAAGGTCGAGGCGGGGCACGCCGCCATCCGGCAGTTCATCGACAATCCCGGCGATTGCCGCTTTCTGCAATCGATCAAGACTTTCGCGGCGAGCGCGCTTTTCCAGGGCACGCTGATCTTTGCCAAGCGCCACACCTTCGAGGATCTGATGGAGATCTTCGTGCGCCGGCTGCGCGCCTATGCCGGCGAAGGCTGGCCGGCGGATGTCGGCCGCATCGTCACAGGCCGGCCGGTGCACTTTGCCGGCGCCAGTCCGAACGCATCTCTCGCAACAGAGCGCTATAACGCGGCACTGTCGCGCTTCGGCTTTCCGGAAATCCATTACGTCTACGAACCGGTCGCGGCGGCCTTCTATTTCGCCCAGCATCTGAAAGCGGACGCGACCGTACTTGTCGCCGATTTCGGCGGGGGTACCACCGACTACTCGCTGATCCGCTTCGAGACCCACGGCGGAAAGCTGACGGCGACCCCGATCGGCCATTCAGGCGTTGGCATCGCCGGCGATCATTTCGACTTCCGCATGATCGACAACATCGTCTCGCCGGCGATCGGCAAAGGCAGCCTCTTCAAGAGCTTCGACAAGCTGCTGGAAGTCCCTACCTCCTACTACGCCAATTTCGGCCGCTGGAACCAGCTATCGATCTTCAAGACCTCGCGTGAATATGCCGACCTGAAAGCGCTGGTGCGTAGCAGTCTCGAGCCGGAAAAGCTGGAGACATTTATCGATCTCGTCGAACATGACGAGGGCTACCCGCTCTATCAGGCCGTATCGGCGACGAAGATGGCGCTTTCGGCCAACGAGGAAGCCGAATTCAATTTCCCGCCACTCGGCAAAGCCGGCCGCAAGATCGTGCGCCGCACCGAATTCGAAGGCTGGATCGCCGACGATCTGGCACGCATCGAAGGTGCGCTGGATGACGTGCTGGCGACAACCGATACATCGCCCGAGACCATCGACAAGGTGTTCCTCACCGGCGGCACATCCTTCGTGCCGGCGGTGCGCCGCATCTTCACCGAACGCTTCGGTCAGGAGCGGATCGAAACCGGCGGCGAGTTGCTGTCGATCGCTCATGGTCTCGCCTTGATCGGTGAGCGCGACGACATCAGCCAGTGGACGGCATGAGGGTCGGTAGCACCCTGCCCTTTCGTTCTCCCGCCGCTTTGGCTAGACTTCGCCGATGATCTCCGCCAACGACCTCACTTCGGCCGAACTTGCCGCCCTTCTGCATTTTCATGCGGAGGCCGGCGTCGAATGGCTGCTCGAAGAGGAAGCGGTCGACCGCTTTGCCGAATTCGAGGCGATGAAGGCCAGCCGCCAAGGCGCCCGGGCAGTCCAGCCGCGTGTCGAAGCACCGCCGCCCGCGACGCGGCCGACAATGCAGCCGGAACGTCGCCAGGCCGCACAGCCGGCCGCCCCGATGATGCCGCCACGAAACGCACCGGCCATCCCTGACGAGCAAGCTGTCGAACAGGCCCGGTTCGCCGCCGAAAGCGCCCGGTCGTTAAGCGAACTCAAGACCGCATTGGAGGCCTTCAACGGCTGCAATCTGAAAAACAGCGCACGCTCGACAATCTTCGCCAGCGGCACCGCCGAAGGCCGGGTCATGGTGATCGGCCCGATGCCGAGTGCCGATGACGACCGCGAAGGCACGCCCTTTGCCGGGCGAACTGGGCTGTTGCTCGACAAGATGCTGGCCGCTATCGGTTTGCACCGTGACGGCATTCTACTCACCAATGTCATTCCATGGCGGCCGCCAGGCAATCGTGCACCCTCTGCCCCGGAAATCGAGATATGTCGTCCCTTCATCGAACGGCAGATCGCGCTCGCGGAGCCGAAAGCGCTGTTGTTGCTTGGCAATTTCACCGCACGCCATTTCTTTGAGAGCAACGAAACCATTCATGGTCTGCGCGGACAATGGCGGGACGTAACGATATCCGGCCGCGCGATACCGGCGATTGCCAGCCTCCATCCGCAGGAATTGCTGACCGCTCCAATCAATAAGCGATTGGCCTGGAACGATCTTTTGATGTTCAAGAGTCGGATTGACGTCGAGGCTTCGGGCTAATTTTTCGGCAATATTAACGGAAGATGAAATTTGCTATGCGTCTTTTGCATAGCAGTATTCCAACTGTGCGCATTGCAGAATCAATGCTGCACTGCAATATATGTAGCGTGTCTTGGGAGGAACTTGAAAGGAACCAAGGCCATGACTGCACGCTACCGTCCTATCCATTGCGGGTTTGATACCCTGCGTCGCGCTCTCGAACCTGTGCGCGCCACCAACGGCCACCGTAACCTCGGCATAGCCGCCAATGAACAGATGACTGCTCGCGGCACTGGCATCTCTGCCCGCGTCGGTCGTCCGACCGCCATATTCGCCGATTTTCGCGAGTGCTGAACGACAAAAGCTGAGGCAAATCAAAGCTTGGCTTTGCAATTTGTACAACTCAGCTTTTCCGAATTATCTATTGATTCATCGCGAAATCCGCCACAGCATCGTGCACGATTTTATTTTCAGGGATCATATCGTGTCTACCGGTTTGCGCTCAATTTTCACTCTTCTCGACTCCGTAGGGCACATTGGCTCAGCGGTGCGCGCAGCGGAAGAATTCGAGCGCTCACGCGGCCTGCGTAAGGCTGACAAGAGCGACCTGCGCAACGCGCATTCAGCAGCCGCCGGCATCCCCTTATAGGTTTGGAAAGGGTGGGATCATCGATCCCGCCCTTTTCATTTTGGATTTTCATAAGAGATTTTCATGAAGAGTAGCGCCGGGCCTGACCCGGCGTTTTTTATGCGGTTCACTATGCCGGATTGGCGCTCGTCGCCACGGATTGCGCCCAGGCAAAAGCTTCATCCACGGCAGCGAGCTTCACGGCCTGCCAGCGGCAATATTCATCGAGGAAGTCTCGCGACAGCCACAGGCGCGTCTTCTTCGGTTCGTCATACCAGCCAAGACTGCCGTGATCGGCAGCCTTGCGCAAAAGGCGCTGCAAATGGGTGCGTGACATCATGAATTGCGCAGCGATCGCCCGCGTATCGATGCGGCCGAGATTGACCCGCCCGTCCACTTCGGTGCTCAGATCCAAGCGGGACATGAGATGATCCATCACCAGGCCACCCGCTTCCGTCCAGAGAAATAGGCCGACACGCTCCGGCGGCTCGCGCCAGGCGGCTGCCTCCAGGCAGCGGCGCGCCATACGCGGCTGCGCAAGATCGACCAGCTCCGGATGAGCCGCAAGCGCGACGGCACGGCCACCATTGTCCAGAAAGTCGAGTGCAGCGAGGTTGGCGAGATACCAACTGATCATCGCAGCGTGACTGACCTCGGACGGCTCGTAGCGACGGGGGCGTCGGACAGCGCCAGCGGCGGGAACAATAAAACGATATGTCAGCAGTTCATCGACAAAGCTCAGCACGGTGTTGCGGCTGGCGACACGGTAATCTGTGATGACATCGCGAAGCTTGACGACGGTCAGGCCGGAGCCGGGTATGGCTGGATCGTATTCCAGATGAAGTGCATAGGCCGTTTGGGTCAAAAGCCAGCGCTGATGCGAGGCCAAAAGCCGTGCAATCCTCGGTCCGCTGTCGTAACGGGCCCGCAGCGCCTCTGCCAAAAAACGCAGACAGGATACCAAGTCGGGATGGCGGGTAAGTTGCTCGACGGAAAAGCTCAAGCGGGCCTCCTTATGACGCCCTTCTAAAATACAAAACGGAAAGAATTATTCTAATTTTTTTAGATAAATCTGCCGTCACAGACCACGACCTCGACATCACATAGCATGCTATTGTTGGGTAAAAACACTGGTATCGCAAGAAGTTAAACAAACAATTTAACTTTATAACCATTCTTTCGCCATCATGTTTTCCCATGGCCGTCCGACAGGAGATCGAACGATCACTTGCGTCACATGCCGTCGCGATTGATCGCGCATCGTTGCTGAGTTAGAGCAAGATGCGCTTTCGCGATCCACATCTCCTTCAACCACTCGACCGGATCCCGCTCCAATGCTGGCAAGCCTCGTCTCGATCGCCAGTCTGATGTTGTCAACGCTGTTGATGATGGTCGGATATGGTTTGATGAACTTCGTCGTGCCGATCCGCTCGGTGGCGGAAGGTTGGTCGACCTTCACGATTTCGGTGATTGCTACCGGCTACACCTTCGGCTTCACGATATCCTGCATCATCACGCCGCGTTTCGTGCAGCGGGTGGGACATGTGCGCGTATTCGGCGCTTTGATCTCGCTGCTCAGCATCGGCATTCTGCTTTGCGCATTGATGGTCGATTGGCGCGCCTGGCTGGCTTTCCGCTGCATCAGCGGCTTCGGCATCGCCGGCGCCTATCTCATCATCGAAAGCTGGTTGAACGAGCGGGTCACCAACGACAACCGAGCCACCATCTTCTCGGTCTATATGATCACCTGCCTCGTCGGATCGATCGGCGGGCAATATCTAGTACCGCTCGGCGATCCCAGCAATACCTCCCTTTTCATTCTGTGCGGCGTCATCTTCGCGCTCGCGATGCTGCCGACGGCCCTATCGACCGCCAAGTCGCCGACGCCGATTCACCAGGCAAAGTTCGACCTTCCGAAGCTTTATCGGCTATCGCCGATCGCCTTTATCGGCTCGTTGCTGTCGGGCGCCCTCTCCGGCACCTGGAGCAGCCTTGGCGGCGTCTATACCCAGAATGTCGGCATGAACACTGCGGAGGGCGCGACGCTGCTCGCCTGTGTGCTCGCCGGCGGCGCCGTATCGCAAATGCCGATCGGGCGCATATCGGACCTTATGGACCGCCGCTGGGTGATGATCGTCTGCGGCGTTGTCGGCATTCTCGCCTGCGTCATCATGACATTGTTCAACGCACATGCGCAGTGGATGCTCTATATCGCCGGCTTCTTCATCGGGACCGTGCTCTATCCGATCTACGCGCTCAATGTCGCCCATGCCAACGACCGCGCGGCGCCGGACGAATATGTCACCATTTCCAGCGGCATCATGCTGCTCTACGGACTGGGTACCGTCTCTGGCCCCCTGATCGGAGGAGCGATGATGGAAGTCGCCGGCCCATCCGGCCTCCTCTGGTTCTTGGCTCTTGCCTTCGCATTCTATGCCGGCTACGCCGGTTGGCGCATCGCCATGCGCAAGCCAAATGAGGGGCGCGTCGCAAAAACGGACTTCCAGTCCATACCGCTACCCGTTCGCGGTAGCGAAACCACAGTCCGCGTGGCGCAGTCCACCGCCGATTGATCGCCTGGGATCTATCCGCCAAGACTTTTTTGGGCCAAAAACGGCATAGTTACTTTGTCGTAAGCCGTATTAACCTTTTTACAACCATAGCGTTTCAATTTATTTTCACCGCAGTCAATAAATTCTGCGGCACGCCATGTATTTCCCATAGCCATTTCAGTTCCTACTATTTCCGAGGTCCATATCCAATGACTGCAGCCCAATCGATGGAACGGAGTTCTCAACAGCGCGCCGTGACACCGCGCTCGATGCGGGTCGTTACGGATGGCATCGGCAGAGACCTTGAGCGTTTCAGCACCGACAACACCCATGTCGTCAAGCAGATCAAGCTTCTGGCGATCAATGCGCTCATCGAGGCTGCTCGTGCCGGCGAAACCGGCAAAGGCTTCGCAGTGGTCGCTAACGAGGTACAACGCCTGGCGCAGATCGCCACCGACATCGCGGGCAAATTTCAGGACAACGTGCTCGGCCGCATCGGCGTCAGCCGCGGCATGGCCGAAGCGTTGGTCGAGGAAATGGAGGGTGTTCGCCTGACGGATCTCGCCCAGACGCTGGTCCAGCTCATCGTCCGCAATCTCTTCGAGCGCACTGCCGATGTCCGCTGGTGGGCGACTGACACGGCATTGTGGGAGGCGCTACAGGATCCGCAGCCGCAACGCGTCGCCTTCGCCGCCGAACGGTTGGGCGTCATCAACCGCTTCTATACAGTCTATCTCGATCTTGTCGTGACCGACATGAAGGGACAGGTCATCGCCTCGGCCAATCCCGCCTACCAGCGCAAGCTCGCGGGCGCCAATCTCGCCTCGGATCCTTGGTTCAGGGCAGCGGCCAACTGCCGGTCGGGCGATGATTATATTGTCGACGAGGTCCAGCCCAGCGAGTTTCACGACAGGCGCAATGTGCTCGTCTATGCCACCGGTATTCGCGAAGGCGGACGATCGGATGGCAAGCAGATCGGCACGCTGGGCGTCTATTTCGACTGGCAGAACCAAGGGCAGTCGATCGTCGACAGGGAGGCCAACCTGCCGCCGCAGGTCGCCGAAAAGACCGTGGTGATGCTGCTCGACGGGAAGAAGCGCGTCATTGCCTGCAGCGATCCGAAATTAATGTTCTCGCATTTCGCGCTCGCCAATCCCGAGGGCATGACGCGAGGCAGCTATTACGACAATAACGGCGCCATCGTCGCCTATGCCAAGACGCTCGGCTATGAAGACTATGACGGCCTCGGATGGTATGGTGTTGTCGTACAGCAAACGGAAGCCGACGAAGCGATCAAAGCGGCCTTCAACCTGAAATGAACCGTGGCCTTCTTGACCAAATACTTCCCTCGCCATCACAAATTGTAGTGGCGTGACGATATGACTTTAACTTTGGTTCAGATTTCGATGTAATGATGCGCGCGGATTTCCCGTTCGGAGCGTCGCTCCGGACCAATACCGCCCGCCGCAGTACAAGCCTGATCAGGATAGACCATGCGAACAGACACCGGCCAGATCGTCTATCTGGCAGATTATCGTCCCACCGACTTCGTTCTGGAACGCGTGGACCTCACCTTCGAACTGCACCCGACCGAGACCAAGGTCGACGCGCGGTTGATCTTCCATCGTCGCAAAGGCACCGACAATAAGGCGCCGCTTGTGCTCGACGGTGACGAACTGAGCCTCGCTGGCCTGCTGCTCGATCAGGCGGAAGTTCCAGCCGAGCAATATGAGGCGACGGCGGAAAGCCTGACTGTTCGCGATCTGCCTGAAAGCGCGCCTTTCGAACTGACGATCACGACCATCATCAATCCCGAAGCCAATACGCAATTGATGGGGCTCTACCGCACCGGCAGCATCTATTGCACCCAGTGCGAGGCCGAAGGCTTCCGCCGCATTACCTATTTCCCTGATCGGCCGGACGTACTGGCTCCTTACACAGTCAACATCATCGCCGACAAAGCCGCCAATCCGCTGCTGCTGTCGAATGGCAATTTCCTCGGTGGCGCCGGTTATGGCGAAGGCAAGCATTTTGCCGCCTGGTTCGATCCGCATCCGAAGCCGAGCTATCTCTTCGCGCTCGTCGCCGGCGACCTCGGTGTCGTCGAGGATACGTTCGTCACGATGTCGGGCCGCGAAGTGGCGCTGAAGATCTATGTCGAACACGGCAAGGAGCCGCGTGCGGCCTACGCCATGGATGCGCTCAAGCGCTCAATGAAATGGGATGAGGAGCGCTTCGGCCGCGAATACGATCTCGACATCTTCATGATCGTTGCCGTCTCGGATTTCAACATGGGGGCGATGGAGAACAAGGGCCTCAATATCTTCAACGACAAATACGTTCTTGCCGACCCGGAAATCGCCACCGACGCCGACTATGCCAATATCGAGGCGATCATCGCGCATGAATATTTCCATAACTGGACGGGCAATCGGATCACCTGCCGAGACTGGTTCCAACTCTGCCTCAAGGAAGGCCTGACCGTCTATCGCGACCACGAATTTTCCGCCGACCAGCGTTCGCGGCCGGTCAAGCGCATCGCGGAAGTCCGCCATCTGAAATCGGAGCAGTTCCCAGAGGACGGCGGGCCGCTTGCCCATCCGGTCCGCCCGACAAAATATCGCGAAATCAACAACTTCTATACGACGACGGTCTACGAGAAGGGCAGCGAAGTCACCCGTATGATCGCGACCCTTCTGGGTCGCGATCTGTTCAAGAAGGGCATGGACCTCTATTTCGATCACCATGACGGCCAGGCTGTGACGATCGAAGATTTCATCAAGTGTTTCGAGGATGTGAGCTGCCGCGACCTGACGCAGTTCTCGCTCTGGTACCATCAGGCGGGCACTCCGTTGGTGACTGCTTCCGGCAGCTATGATGCCGGTGACAAGACCTTTACCCTGTCGCTCGAACAGATGGTGCCGGCCACCCCCGGCCAGACGGCCAAGGAGCCGATGCACATTCCGCTGCGCATGGCGCTTTTCGCCGAGGACGGCGCCGTACTGATGCCGACATCGGTGACCGGCGCGGAGCTGACTGACGACGTCCTCCATCTGACCGAGCGGGCACAGAGCGTCGTTTTCCACGGCATTCCTTCGCGACCAGTGCTGTCGTTGAACCGCAGCTTCTCGACGCCGATCAATCTGCAATTCAGCCAGAGCGCGAAGGATCTGGCGCTGATCGCTCGTTATGAGGCCGACCATTTCGCCCGCTGGCAGGCGCTGATCGACCTTGGGCTGCCGAACCTGCTGCAGGCAGCTCGCGACGCACGCCAGGGCATTCCGGTCACTTGCGACGCAGCCTTCGTCGATGCGCTTCTGGCTGCGGCCAACGACGAGAGCCTGGAGCCGGCCTTCCGCGCTCAGGCGCTCGCCCTACCGAGCGAAGCCGATATTGCCCGTGAGCTCGGCGGCAATAACGATCCCGACGCAATCCATGCCGGTCGCCAGGCGATCCTCGCGCTAATCGCCGAAGCCGGAAAAGAGATCTTCGCCGCGCTCTACGACAGCATGCAAACGCCGGGTCCCTTCAGCCCGGATGCGGCCAGTGCTGGGCGGAGAGCGCTGCGTAACGCCGCACTTACGTATCTGTCGCAGTCCGACAATGCGCCGGCTCGCGCCAAGGCGGCCTATGACGCCGCCAACAACATGACCGATCTCAGCGCAGCGTTGACCATCCTCGCCCACCGTTTCCCGGAAACGGTAGAAGCCAAGGCAGCCCTCGAAAACTTCCATGATCGTTTCGCGGAAAACGCGCTGGTCATCGACAAATGGTTTGCCATCCAGGCGGCCATTCCGGGCGCGGCAACCCTGGAGCGCATCCAAGGCCTGATAGAAACGCCGCTTTTCAAGCGCACCAATCCCAACCGCATGCGCGCCCTTGTCGGCACCTTCGCCTTCGCCAACCCGACCGGCTTCGGCCGCGCCGACGGCGCCGGCTATCGCTTCCTCGCGCAGGAGATCCTCGATATCGACCAACGCAACCCGCAGTTGGCGGCGCGCATCCTGACCTCCATGCGTTCCTGGCGCTTGCTGGAGCCTGTTCGCGCCGATCACGCCCGCTCTGCCTTGATGCAAATCGAACGCGCCGGTGCCCTTTCGACCGACGTTCGCGATATTGTGGATCGCATCCTCAAGGAGTGATTTTCTCCTTGCTTATTGGTGATCAAGGCGGGTGATTTGCACCCGTCTTTTCAGCCGCAACGAGTCCCGCGCATCCGTGCGCTTACCATTGCGGGTACAAAAACCCACGAAATCGCATAGGGTTAAGAAAGTTTTACCACTGCCTCTGGACAAGGCGAATCACGAGTGATTCATTAGGGCAGATTCGGGCGAGCGGCGCAGCGAATCACACGAGGGACAAGGCTAGAGCGATGGTGGACGTGCGGCGGGCAACCGCGGCCGATGGACGGCTGCGTGTTAATTTCGACGGTCTGAAATCCTGGCATAGCGGTGTTACCGATCGAGCGGGAATGCGGGCGGAGACGATTTCGCGCCGCTTTCCGCAGGCGGAACATATTCTCAAGAGGGTCATTCCCGTCCTCATCGTCTCCTTTCTGATGGTCGTCGCCGCATCGCATTTCTTCGGGATGATGATGGAGCATGGGCGGATGACCGCGGCTGCGCGGCGCGCAACATCGCTCTCCATTGCCGCCGCTTCCGCTGCCTTTTCCAATGATCCCAGCCTGTTCCAGGCCGGCAACCGAAACGGCGCCGAAAAGAAACTCGCAACTTACCTTCCGCAGGATCGGCTCGATACTGGCGCATTCGTCCTTCTCGTACAGGCGAGCGGCCGCGTCTTTGGCTCATCGGCCGCCGGGTCCGCCTATATCGGCCTGACGATCTCCGATTTCTTCCCCGAGGTTTCCACCATCAGAAATTTCGGAGACCATGCCGGCGTGATCGAGACGATGATCGATGGCGAGCCCTTCTATGCGGCGATTTCCTTGATCGGAGACAAGGGCGATTTCGTCCTCTCCGCCGCCTCGATGGAGCAGATCGACAAACTCTGGCGCGATGAGTTGACGCTCAATGTCACGCTCTTTGCCGGCATATCCTCCATACTTCTCGTCGTTCTCTACGCCTATTACACTCAGGTGAAACGGGCGCGCGATGCCGACGATATCTTCCTCGAATCCAATCTGCGCGTCGAAACTGCGCTGTCGCGCGGCCGCTGCGGTCTCTGGGATTTCGATTTCGCCAGCCGCGAATTCTTCTGGTCGCGATCGATGTACGATATGCTCGGCCTGCCGGCCGCCGATCGGCCGCTATCATTCACCGATGCGGTGCGGATGATGCATCCCGACGACAATAGCCTGCATATGCTGGCCCGTTCGGTCACCCGCGGCAAAGCCGGTCAAGTGGATCAGATCCTGCGCATTCGTCACGCCAAGGGGCACTATGTCTGGATGCGTGCCCGCGCCCAGGTCATCCGCACCAATTCCGGCCGTGTTCATATGATCGGCATTGCCATGGACGTCACCGAGCAGCATCGGCTAGCGCAGCGCTATGCCGAGGCCGACCAGCGCCTGGCGGACGCGATCGAGTGCACGTCGGAAGCTTTCGTGCTCTGGGATAAGAACGACCGCCTGGTGATGTGCAACGGTCATTTCCAGCAGGCCTATGGCCTGCCCGACAAGGTGCTGGTGCCAGGAACCGAACGCGCCGTTGTCAACGCCGCCGCTGCTCGTCCCGTCATTGAGCGACGCATCGTCGACCCTGACCGCTCCAATCACTCGCAGACGACAGAGGTGCAGCTCGCCGACGAGCGCTGGCTGCAGATCAACGAACGCCGTACTCGCGACGGCGGCCTCGTTTCCGTCGGCACCGACATTACCCAGTTGAAGCGCAACCAGGAGCGTCTGCGCGATTCCGAGCGCCGGCTGATGGCGACGATCAACGATCTCTCCGCCTCCCGGCAGATCCTCGAGCGGCAAAAGGCGGAGCTTTCGACTGCCAACACCAATTATCTTGCGGAAAAAGAACGCGCCGAAGCCGCCAACAAGGCAAAGTCGGAATTTCTCGCCAACATGTCGCATGAGCTGCGCACGCCGCTTAACGCCATTCTCGGTTTCTCCGAAATCCTGCAGGACCAGATGTTCGGCCCTCTGGGCTCGGCGAAATACAATGAATACGCCAAGGATATTCACGACAGCGGCAAGCATCTGCTGAACGTCATCAACGACATTCTCGACATGTCGAAGATCGAAGCGGGCCACCTCAAGCTCTCCTGCGAGCGGATCGATCTTGCGCCATTGATCGAGGAATGCCTGCGCTTCACCGCCATTCCGGCGGCCTGCAAGGACATCCTCGTCGACCAGCGCATCTCCTCCGGCATAAAGCTGACGGCCGACCGCCGCGCCATGAAGCAAATCCTGCTCAATCTCCTCTCCAACGCCGTGAAGTTCACCAATGACGGCGGCCGCATCGCGGTGCGCGCGCGCAAGGTCGAGGATGCCGTGATGCTGACGATCGCCGATACGGGCATCGGCATCCCGAAGTCGGCGCTCAGCAAGATCGGTCAGCCCTTCGAGCAGGTGCAAAACCAATATGCCAAGAGCAAGGGAGGCTCAGGCCTCGGGCTTGCCATTTCACGGTCGCTGACGACACTGCATTGCGGCCGCATGCGCATCCGCTCGCGCGAGGGCATCGGCACCGCGATCGCCATTCGCATTCCGGACCTAGGGTGAGCTAGGCTTTCACAACCGACTGAAAGACTTTCCGCACCGCTTTCGAAAGTCGCTTCAGTTCCGCCTCCAGCGTCTTGATGTCGGGGCAATCGCCGGCGCGGCAGACCAGTTCGACCAGCCCGGAGGGGGCCTTGTCCGGATCGAATGGTCCGTCCACACAGAGTCGGACCAACTGCGACAATTCGGTATAGAGATGCAGCGCCTCCTGGCAGAGGTCGAGATCGTTGCGATCCATAAGACTGCCGCCGAGCAGTTTGAGCGCCTCGCCGGTACTGAGGCCATTGGCGTCGATGCCGACGCCTCGGGCCGGCGCGATCAGCCGCAGATATTGCGCAGTAAATTCGATATCGATCAGGCCGCCGGGAATAAGCTTCAGGTCCCAGATGCTTACGGGCGGCTTTTCCTGTTCGATCAGCTCGCGCATCTCGGCGACATCCTTGGTGATCTTGGGAATATCGCGCCGCGTGGAGAGCACCTCGCCGATGATCCGCTCCGCATTCAGCTCCAGCTCCTCATCGCCGCAAATCAGGCGCGCTCGGGAAAGCGCCATATGCTCCCACGTCCAGGCCTCCCCGCGCTGATATTTCTCGAAGGAGTTGATGCGCGTTGCGACCGGCCCCTTGTTGCCGGAAGGACGCAGGCGCATGTCGACCTCGTAGAGCACGCCCTCCGCCGTCGGCGCGGAGAGCGCCGCAATCAGCCGCTGGGTAATGCGGGTAAAATAACGCGTCGCGTCGAGCGGCTTTGGCCCCGTGGATTCGCCGGCTTCATCGTCATAGTCGTAAAGCAGGATGATATCGATATCCGAACCGGCGGTGAGCTCGAAGCTACCGAGCTTTCCCATCCCGACGACGGCGACGCGGCCGCCGGGATAGTCGCCATGTGCAGCCTGTATCTCCTTCAACACGGCATTCAATGCGGCTTCGACGATCAGATCGGCGAGATAGGTGAAGGCGCGGGCGGCCATGGGGCCGCCGATTGCGCCCGTCAACAGACGAATGCCGATCAGAAAGCGCTGCTCCGAGGCGAAGATGCGCAGGCGGTCCAGCACCTCCTCGTAATGCTGTGCCGACGCCAGAAAGCTGTTGATGCGCTCGGCCAGATAATCGCGCGTCGGCAGCTCTGCCATCAGGCCCGGATCCAACATACCGTCGAAGACATGCGGCTTGGCAGCGATGATTTCGGCGAGCCGCGGCGCCGACGACATGATGTTGACGATGAGCGAAAGCAGCGCCGGATTTGTGCTGAGCAGCGAGAATAGCTGGATGCCCGCCGGCAGGCCGGAGATGAAACTGTCGAAACGCAGCAGCGCCTCATCCGCGCGCTTGCTCTCGCCGAATACGCGGAGCAATTCTGGCGTCAATTCGGTCAACCGCTCCCGCGCTTCGATCGATTGTGTGGCGCGGTAGCGACCGTAGTGCCATGTGCGGATGACATGGGAAATAGCGGAGGGACGCTCGAAGCCGAGACGGTGTAAGGTCTTCAATGTGTCGGGGTCGTCACCCTGGCCGGTGAAGACGAGGTTGCCGGTTTCGGTCGAAAGCTTGGTCTCCTGCTCGAACAAACGCCCGTAACGCCGCTCGACCGTCTTCAGCGTTGCGACCAGCGCCTCGGAGAAGGCGGATAGATCGGCGAAGCCCATCATGAACGCAATGCGCTTCAGCTCGGCATCTGTTTCGGGAAGCAGATGCGTCTGCTCGTCGCGCACCATCTGGATGCGATGCTCGACATCGCGCAGAAACCAATAGGCCTCCGTCAGTTCGTCGCGCGTTTCCGCGTCGATCCACTTGGCCTTGGTCAGCTCCGCCAATGTTTCCTCTGTGGCCCGGCAACGCAAGGCCGGCATGCGGCCGCCGGCGATCAGTTGCTGCGTCTGCACGAAGAACTCGATCTCGCGGATACCGCCGCGGCCGAGCTTGACGTTGTGGCCTTTGACCGCAATCGCGCCATGACCCTTGTGCACATGGATCTGCCGCTTGATCGAATGGATATCCGATATCGCTGCATAGTCCAGATATTTGCGGAAGACGAAGGGGACAAGATCGCGAATGAAGGCCTGGCCGGCCGCGATATCACCGCCGACAGCGCGCGCCTTGATGAAAGCGGCGCGCTCCCAATTCTGCCCCCTGCCCTCGTAATAGATCATTGCCGCATCGACGGGGATGGCAAGCGGAGTAGACCCCGGATCGGGACGCAGGCGCAGATCGGTTCGGAAGACGTAGCCGTCGGCGCTGCGCTCCTGCAATATACGCACAAGTCGGCGCATCAATCGCGGGAAGATATCGATCGCATCATCGGGATTGGGAACGATTCCGGCCATCTCGTCGAAGAAAACGACCAGGTCGATATCGGAGGAATAATTCAGCTCTTCGGCGCCGAGCTTGCCCATGCCAAGCACGATAAGGCCGGAGCCGCGGCTCGGCGCGGAAGGGTCGCGGACCGCAATCTTGCCGGCCTCGTGCGACGACAGCAGCAAATGGTCGATCGCTGCCGAAATCGAGGCTTCGGCAAGGGCGCTCAGCCAGCGCGTCGTCGCCCGGCCGTCGAAGATGCGGGCGAGATCGGCAAGCGCAATCAAGAAGGCGGCGCGGCGCTTGGCGATGCGCAATCGGCTCATGACCTCGGATTCCGAGGGCGACGATGCGTTGTCACCCTCCGGCAGCCAGGCACGACGGGCATCGGCGACAAGCACCTCGATTTGCGGCAACAGCGGTTTGCTGACGGCTGCGGCGAGCAGCGCCGGCTCGAGATTGGCGGTCTCGCGGAGATGAGGTGAGAGTGTCAATGCGGCGGCAACAAAATCGCGCTGGGGACTGTCGCTCGCGAGAAGGGCGGCAATTGCCGGTTCCGATGCGGCGATATCCTTGAGATCGGCGAGCGCCGCTTTCAGCTCCGTCTGATTGAGCGGGCGAAGCCGCCCGGGCAAAACATCCCCTAGCAAATCGCTTGCCATTGTCGTCATGCAGTTCTCTCCCACCTGCGTCGCGCGTCCAACTGGACCGGCAAAAGACGCAGTAACATCTTTGAATCGATGTGTGATCCCCAAAATCGGAAGTCGAATTAGAGATGATGTACGGAGCATTCCGATAAAGCAGGATTAATCTATTGTTTCTACGTGGGGAAGATCATGGTTACGGTCAAGCCGCGAGTATCGAGGCTGGCCGGATCGGTATCGCAAAGCTCCAGCCGGCCGCCATGCAGCTCCATGATCGCTTCCACCAGGGCAAGACCAAGGCCGGTGCCCGGTTTGGAGCGGCTCTCGTCCAGGCGGAAGAAGCGTTTGACCACCTCCGTCCGCTGATGCGCAGGGATGCCCGGACCATGATCGGCGACAGCGAGGTTCACCGCGTTGGACTCACGGGACAGTTTCAGCACGACCGCCTGTTTGCCGGGACAGCCGGAGGCATATTTGACGGCATTATCGATCAGATTGAAGATCGCCTGGCCGATCAGCTCGCGATTGCCCTGCACCTCGACATCGGGCTCGATCTCGGTCGTCAGCGTCAGACCCGCCTCTTCGGCGACCGGCTCATAGAGCTCGGCTGTATCCGAGACGATGGAGGAGAGATCGACGCCGGTCATCTCGGCGGCGACGGAACCCGCCTCGACGCGTGAGATCATCAGCAGCGCATTGAAGGTGCGGATCAATTGGTCGGATTCGCCGATAATGCCTTCCAGTGCGACACGCCGGCCTTCGCTATTGGCATTGTCGAGCGCATCAGCCGCCTTGTTGCGCAATCGCGTCAGCGGCGTCTTCAAGTCGTGGGCGATGTTGTCGGAGACCTGCCGCAAGCCTTCGTTCAGTTTCTCGATGCGCTCCAGCATGGCGTTCAGCGATGTCGACATGCGATCGAATTCGTCGCCAGAGCCTCCGACCGGCAGCCGCTGCGACAGATCGCCGGCCATGATCTTGCGGCTGGCATCGGTCATGCGGTCGATGCGTTTCAGCGCGTTGCGGCCGATACCGAACCAGATAACGAGTGCGCCAAGGCCCATGATCGCCAGAGCCAGCATCAGGGCCTGGCGCACCAGCACGCGGAATCGCTCCGGCTCGCCAAGGTCGCGTCCGATCAGGATGCGCAGGCCATTGTCGAGGAGGAAGATATTGGCGATCGCCAGATGCCGCCGTTCGGCGTCGTTAGTGCCCGTGTCGGTGTAGCGCTCATAGCTGAACGGCAATTCCGTCCAACCGGCTTCGCCGAGGACGCCCGGCTGCACCGAAGCGACGTTGCCGGCGAGAATATCGCCGGAGGGGCTGGCGATGACATAGAGATTGGCGCCAGGCTGGCGGGCGCGGCGCTCCATCGTGCGCAGCAACAGGTTCAAGCCGCCGACGTCATAAGCACGCTTGACCTGATTGACCTCTTGCTGCACGGCATCGCGAATCTGCCCGGTCAGCAACCGCTCCGACATGGCCGATACGTAGAAGACGAGGGTCGCGGCGCAGAGCGCAAAAAGTAGGATATAAAGGGCGGACAGGCGGACTGCAGTAGACCTGAAGAGAACGCGAAAGCGGCTCATCCCTCGTCCTTGATCATGTAGCCGGCGCCACGAATCGTCTTCAACAGCGGCTGGCTGAAGTCTTTTTCGATCTTCGAACGCAGGCGTGAGACGTGGACGTCGATAACGTTCGTTTGCGGATCGAAATGGTAGTCCCAGACGTTTTCGAGAAGCATGGTGCGCGTCACCACCTGGCCCGCATTCTTCATCAGATATTCGAGCAGGCGGAACTCGCGCGGTTGCAAAAGTATCTCCTTGCCGCCGCGACGAACCTCGTGCGACAGCCGATCGAGTTCGAGGTCACCGACGCGGTAGAGCACGTCCTGTTCCGGCGTGCCCTTGCGGCGACCAAGAACTTCGACGCGGGCAAGCAATTCGCTAAACGCGTAGGGTTTCGGCAGGTAGTCGTCGCCGCCGGCACGAAGGCCGGTGACGCGATCGTCGACTTGACCGAGGGCGGAGAGAATGAGAACCGGCGTATGCACGCCCTTGCGGCGCAGCTCGGTGATGACGGAAAGACCGTCTCGGCGCGGCAGCATGCGGTCGATGATGGCGACGTCGTAGACGTTCTCGGTTGCCATGAAGAGGCCGCTCTCGCCATCGCTCGCATGGTCGGCAACGATACCGGCCTCGCGAAACGCCTTGGTGAGATAGGCGGCGGCTTCGAGATCGTCTTCGATAATCAAAATCTTCATGTGAGCGACATTACCTGTCGGCGATGCCTCAGCACAACCAGAATCGGAGGAGTTCACAGCATGTTGGCCAGCGGTTGTCATCTTCTATCCGCCATTTGTCGATAGAGTCACGTGGAAGCAAAGGAGCCGCGCAAGCCGTGGCCTGCGCGGCTCCTAATTCACTTCAATTGGCCGAAAAAATCAGCCGTTGGTGATCGGCAGAGCGACGAAGCGGCTGCCGTCGTTGGACTGGATCTGGAACAGCGCGCGGGTGCGGCCGCCCTTCTTTGCCTCCTCGATAACCTTGGCGATGTCGCCGGCGTTGGAGACCTGCTGATTGTTGACCGAGGTGATTTTCTCGCCTTCCTTCACGCCCTTGTCGGCCGCGTCGGAGTCCGGATCGACCGCCGTGATCGCGACACCCTTGCCGTCATCGGACGGACCGACGGTGAGGCCGAGATCGGCAAGCGCCTTTTCCGAGGACGGCTGCGGCGGCTGGGCTGGCTGCGAATTGTCGTCGTTCGAAGCCTGATTCTGGTCGGCCGGCAGCGTGCCGAGTTCGACGGTAACCGACTGAGCTTTGCCGTCACGCCACAGCGAGACATCGACCTTGGTGCCCGGCTGCATCGCGCCAATACGGCGAGCGAGATCGCGCGGATCCTTGACCGGGTCGCCATTGACGGCGGTTACGACGTCACCGTTCTTGATGCCGGCCTTCTGGCCCGGAGAACCGTCCTGCGGGGATACGACGAGCGCGCCGTTCGGCTCGGACAGGCCGAGGGATTCGGCGATATCCTTGGTCACCGGCTGGATCTGCACGCCGAGCCAGCCACGCGACACGGTGCCGCTCTTGATCAGGGTGGCGACGACGTTCTTGGCGGTGTCGGCGGGGATTGCGAAGGCAATGCCGACGCTGCCGCCCGATGGAGAGAAAATGGCCGTGTTGATGCCGACGACCTGGCCGTTGAGGTTGAAGGTCGGGCCGCCCGAGTTGCCACGGTTCACGGCTGCGTCGACCTGGATGAAGTCGTCATAGGGGCCGGAGCCGATATCGCGGCCACGAGCCGAGACGATGCCGGCCGTGACGGTGCCGCCGAGGCCGAACGGATTACCGACCGCAACGACCCAGTCGCCAACACGAACCTTGTTATCGTCGGCCCAATTGACATAGGTGAATTTCTTGCCCTTGCCGTCGACTTTCAATACGGCGAGGTCGGTGCGCGGGTCCTTGCCGATCAGCTTGGCATCAAGTTCGGTGCCGTCATTGAGCACCACGACAAAAGCCGCGCCGTCGGAAACGACGTGATTGTTGGTGACGAGATAGCCGTCTTCGGAAATGAAGAAGCCGGAGCCCTGGGCAACCGGGCGCAGACGACCCTTATTATCCTGCTGGCCTTTCTGCTGGCCTTGCTGTTGCTGGTTATGGCCCTGCTGCTGTTCGAACTGTTTGAAGAACTTCTTCAGCGGATGATCGTCCGGCAGCTCGTCGAAACCGCGCCCAAGGCCGAAGGAATCGTCATCATCGGCGACCGGGTTGACACGGGATTCAACACGAACGGAAACGACTGCCGGAGACACGGCGTCGACGACATTGGCGAAGCTCGGAACCTGCGGAGCCTGTACGTTGACGGCATCGGCATAGGAGCGGCTGATTTGAGCCGGAACGCCGGTGGCGAGGGCAGCGACGGCGAGGCCGGCGACGACAGAAGCTTTCATAGCGGTGCTATGGGACAAAACGTCCTTGATATTCCTGAACATATGCGAGTTACCTTCTCTTCTCTCGTCCGATTTTTCTTCTGCCGGGAAACCGGCAATGGTGGGTTATGGAAAGATATAGGACTTCCGACCTTACAGCGAACTGTCCGACCGATGAAAAATCCGTAATGTAGCGAAATAATGTTTTCGGCCCGATAAAGACGACTTCTCGCGCAACGTCACTTGCCGAGAATATCGTTGAGGCGTGCTTCTTCCTCCGCCGTCAACTGCGTGCCCGTCGGCTTGCCCGCGCCACGTCGGACATAGACGATAAGAGCAAGCCCACCGAGCAGGAAGAGCGCGGCCGGTGTGCCCCAGAGCAACAGCGTCTTTTCGCTGAGCCGCGGCTTCAACAGCACGAACTCGCCGTAGCGGGAAACGATATAGTCGAGCACCTGCTGGTCGCTATCGCCCTGGACGAGGCGCTTGCGCACCAGAAGGCGCAGGTCGCGGGCAAGATCGGCATTGGAATCGTCGATCGACTGGTTCTGGCAGACCATGCAGCGCAGCTCAGCTGAGATCGTTCGTGCGCGCGCTTCGAGGGCCTTGTCGGGCAGCACCTCGTCCGGATTGACGGCGAAGGCCGGCGCGGCAACGAAGAGCAGTGCCAGAGCCAGGAGCAATCGCCGGATCATTCCGCCGGCTCCAAGATTGGGCGGGCGGGCTTTGCTTTGCGGCTCGGCGCGCCGACGCGCAGGCGGCGGTCGCTGAGCGAGACGAAGCCGCCCAGCGCCATGACGATGGCGCCGCCCCAGATGCAGATGATGAAGGGTTTCCACCAGATGCGCACAACCATGCCGCCATCATTGGTGGGATCGCCGAGCGAGACGTAAAGCTGGCTCAGGCCGAGCGTCAGGATGCCCGCTTCGGTCGTAGCGGTGCGGCTGGCGGTGAAGAGTCGTTTGGAAGACGAGACGCTGGCGACGACGGTGCCGCCGCGGCTGACCGTGAAGCGGGCGCGATCCTCGGTGTAATTCGGGCCGACACCCGGCTGAATGCCTTCGAAGCGCAGTGTATAGCCGCCGATATCAGCGGTGCCGCCCGGTTTCATCTCGGTGATGTTTTCAGTCTGGAATGTCGAGACCGCGACGATGCCGAGGACGGTGATGCCGAGCCCGGCATGGGCAAGCGCTGTCCCGAAGGCCGAGCGCGGCAGACCGATCAGCCGCCGCCACGCGACATTGCCCGCCACCTTGCCGATGCCGGCGCGATACCAGAGATCAGCGACCGCACCGAAGACCAGGAAGAATCCAGCGGCCAGGCCGAAAACGGCAAGCACTGGCCCGCCATGACGGACGTAGAAAAAAGTGAGACCAGCGATCAAGGCGAGGCCGGCGGCAACATAGAGCCGCTGCAGCACGCCGAGCAGATCGCCGCGCTTCCAGGCAAGCAGCGGCCCGAAGGGAACGGCGATCAGGATCGGCGTCATCAGCAGGCCGAAGGTCATGTTGAAGAAGGGAGGGCCGACCGAAATCTTGTCGCCGGTCAAGGTCTCCAGCGCCAGCGGATAGAGGGTGCCGGTCAGGACCGTGCCGCAGGCGACCGTCAGGATGAGATTGTTCAGCACCAGCGATCCCTCGCGCGAGATCGGCGCGAACAGGCCGCCGGCTGCGAGCCGTGGTGCGCGAAAGGCAAAGAGCGCCAGGGCACCGCCTATGAAGACGAAGAGGATGCAGAGGATGAAGATGCCGCGCGTTGGGTCGCTGGCGAAGGAATGCACCGAGGTCAGCACGCCGGAGCGCACCAGGAAGGTGCCGAGCAGCGACAGGGAGAAGGTCAGGATCGCTAACAATACTGTCCAGATCTTCAGCGCGTCGCGCTTCTCCATAACGAGCGCAGAATGGAGGAGCGCCGTGCCGGCGAGCCAGGGCATGAAGGAGGCGTTCTCTACTGGATCCCAAAACCACCAGCCGCCCCAGCCGAGTTCGTAATAGGCCCAATAGGAACCCATGGCGATGCCCAGCGTCAGAAAGGTCCAGGCAGCCAGCGTCCAGGGACGAACCCAGCGCGCCCAGGCGGCGTCTATGCGGCCTTCGAGCAAAGCGGCGATAGCGAAGGAGAAGCAGACGGAAAACCCGACATAACCGAGATAGAGCAGCGGCGGGTGGATCGCCAGACCGATATCCTGCAGCACCGGATTAAGGTCCTTGCCCTCCGCCGGGGCGGGATCGAGACGGAGAAACGGATTGGAGGTCAGGAGAATGAAGAGCAGAAAAGCCGACGATATCCAGGACTGCACGGCAAGTACATTTGAGCGCAGCGTGTCCGGCAGATTGCGCCCGAACAGCGCCACCATGGCGCTGAACAGAGCCAGGATCAGCAGCCAGAGCATCATCGATCCCTCATGATTGCCCCAGACGCCGGAGATCTTGAAGATCAGTGGCATCAGCGAATGGGAATTCTCCCAGACGTTCAGTACGGAGAAATCGGAGGCGACATAGGCATAGGTCAAGACGCCGAAGGAAAAGGCGACCAAGGCGAACATGACGACGGCGCCGACCGGTGCGATGTCCATCATCGACACGTCGCCCCGTCGCGCGCCGATCACCGGGATGATGGAGACGATGATCGCCGTCGCGAGCGCCAGCACCAGGGCGTAGTGTCCAAGCTCGATGATCATTGGCCTGCTTCCTCGCCCTTCCACACGCCATCCGCCTTCAGCTTTTCGGCGACTTCCTTCGGCATGTAGCGCTCATCATGCTTGGCAAGCACGCTGTCGGCAACAAAGACATCGTTGCCCTGCTCGAACCTACCTTCGGTGACCACCCCCTGCCCCTCGCGGAAGAGATCGGGCAGGATGCCATTATATTTGACTTTGATCGCATCGGTGCCGTCGGTGACGGAAAATTGAACCTGCGTTCCTTCACCGCGCACCAAACTTCCCTCACCGACGAGACCGCCGAGGCGGATCAGCGTGCCGGCGCTGACCGGGGTCTTGGCGAGATCGGCCGGCATGTAGAAATAGGCCACAGACTGGCTGAAGGCGAAGAGGACAAGCAGCACGGCGGCGGCGATGAAGCCCATGCCGCCGGCAATGACAGCCAGACGTTTCTGCTTGCGGGTCATTGCTGCGTCACCTCCGTCGGCAGTCCCAGCTCCTTCGCCAGCGCCAAAAGCTGCTGCCCTTCGCCGCCGCCAGCGGGGAAAGTCTTCAGGCCACGCTTCAATGCCTCCACCGCGCGGTCCTTGTCATTCAGCACGACGTAGGAGCGGATCAACCGCATCCAGCCCTCGAAATTCCGGGGATCTTCGTTGAGCTTGGCATCCAGGCTCTCGACCATGCCACGGATCATCTGCAGACGGTCGCCATTGTTCATGGCATTTGCGGCCGCAATCTGCTCGGCGGTCGGATTCCCCGGCGCATTGGGGTTTGCCGAACCTTGGGCCATATCAGCCGTGCTGCCGTTCTTGGCGATATGGTCGTTGACGGCGGCCATCCATGGCGCATCGGCGGGCGATCGTTTCGCCAGAGCCTCGAAGGCCGTCTTTGCTTCAGCCGCCTTGCCATCCTGCTCCAGCGCCAAGGCAAGGTAGAACAGCGCGCGGGGGTTATCGGCATCGAGCGCCAGCGATTGCTGCATTGTACTGCGGGCCTCAGCCGTCACGACGCCGTCGGCCTTCATAACCAGAACCTCGCCCAGACTGCCGAGCCGTTCGGCGCTGGTGCCGAGCAGGCGAATGACATTGCGATAGGCAAGTTCGGCATCACCGATGCGGTTGGTCTTGAAGTAGATCGGCGCCAACACTTCCCAACCCTTGCCGTCGTCCGGATGTTGCGCCAGATGCCGCTCGACTTTGACGATCGAGATAGCGAGATCGTTGCCGGGGTGTTCAAGGCGCGCTTCCAGTGGCTGGGAGGGCAAGCCGGGATTGCCCTTGGCGAGATAAAGACAGAGGCCGACGAGCGGCAGCAGGATGATGATGAAGGCCTGCGAGAAGCGGTAGCCGCCTGCCGGCTGTTTTGCCGCGCTCGGTCCGGCATTCGAAACCGCAAGAAGGCGGCGGCCGATTTCGGCACGGGCGTAGCCTGCCTCTTCCGGAGAGATCAGGCCGCCCGCGAGATCGCGGTCCAGCTCGCGAAGCTGGTCGCGATAGACGGCGGCCTCGCCAGCATGACCATCCTCAGCCACCTTTGCTCCGCGCAGAAGGGGATAGAGCAGGACGGCGCCGACAATCGCCGTCAGAACGGCTACTAGAATCCAGAACAGCATAGACGCCCAATACTTTAACGGCGCGCGTATTCCAACCGTCAAAGCCTCATTGACGAAGATTTGAGGCGTTTAGCCGCGTTTTTCAAGTTTGCGGAATTCTAGTTCAATGGCGTCCATGTGCCGTCGTCGTTGCGGCAGGCAGCGCCCCTCGCCTGCGTTGGCTTGCCGTCGACCGTGATCGTGTGGGTATATTGGCGGCAGTTTTGCGAACCGACCTGATAGGGTGCTGCGGCCACGACCTCACCGGTGACGTTCTTGCCGGTCCAGGCGACCGGCTGGCCGAGCGGGGCTGTTTCCAGCGCCCGATATTCCGCTTCCAAGGCTCGTTGCTTATCATTGTCGCTGAGCTTGATGCCGGTGCGGCCGACGATGCCGCCCTCAAGAGCCGCGATATAGCGCGTCGAGGCCGCAGGCTTGCCCGGAGAGAGAAAGCCGGTGACGCCACCTTTGCCACTCGTGGTCGTGCAGGCGGAAAGGACGATGGCGGCAAAAAGGGATGGAGCAATCAGAAAAAAGGTGCGAAGCTTCATACAACCGAACCAGTATCAACGAGTAAAACTAGAGGTACTGCGATGCGGCATCAGCATGGCGCACCGCATCTTTCTGGCATCATGCCGGGCATCACGCAACATCCTTTGTCACCCCCGGTAGAATTAGGCTGGCGCGAAGTCCGCCCCAGGAGCCGCGCGACAATTCGAGCCGCCCCTGATATTCGTTGGTGATTTCGCTGACGATCGACAGACCGAGGCCGGTGCCCGGCTTACTTTCATCCAGCCGGCGGCCGCGCTTCATCGCCTCGCGGATCTGATCCGGCTCCAGGCCCGGGCCGTCGTCCTCCACCACGAGTTCCACCCAGTGACGCCGCGCCGGATCGATGCCCTTCACCTCCGCCGGCGCTTCATTGGCGGCAACGCGCACCTTACGCTCGGCAAAGCGCGCGGCGTTTTCCAGGAGGTTGCCGACCGTTTCCTCCAGATCCTGCTGCTCCATGGCAAGCGACAGGTTCGGTGAAACGGAAAGCTCGAACTCCTTATCGGCATTGAGCCGACGCATGACGCGTACAAGCCGTTCCAGCGCCGGCTCCGCGTCGGTGCGCGCGAGCACGGATTCGCGCTGCGCGGCGATGCGGGCGCGGTTGAGATAGGATTGCACCTGCCCCTGCATGACCTCGGCCTGGTTCTTGACGAGATCGCCGTGGGAGCGCTCCAGCACGCGGGATTCGTTGAGCAGGACCGCAATCGGCGTCTTCAACGAATGGGCGAGATTGCCGACCTGCATGCGCGCCCGCTCGACGATGCGGCGGTTGCTATCGATCAGCGCGTTGACCTCGTTGGCGAGCGGCAGGATTTCACGCGGGAATTCCCCCTGCAATCGCTCGCTCTCGCCGGCGCGGATGCGCTCCAGCGCCGCCCGTGCCTTATCGAGCGGCTTGAGGCCATAGAGAATGGCGAGCGCGTTGACGACAAGGCTGCCGACACCGAAGCCGACGAGCGCGAAATAGAGGCTGTGAGAGAAATTGCGGACATCGTCCTCCACCACGGCGACATTGCCGGTGACGCGGAAGCGTGCGGCGCGGCCGTCAGTGTCAAGCACGACCTCGGTTTCGGCGACTTGCACCCGGTTTCCGAAGGCGTCGGTGACGATGTAGTAACGTTCGTAATTCTTGTCGAAAGGCGCTTCCAGCACCGAAAGAACGGGCAGGCTCGAGGCGCCGAGCGACGGGGAAACCAACGGCGTTGCCGTATAGGTCCCCAGCGGTTCGACCATCCAGTACCAACCCGTCTTCGGCTGGGCGAAACGCAGGTCGCCAAGCTGCGGGCTGCCGGACAGCGCCCCTTGATCGCCGATCGTGACCGAGTTGATGACGTTATAGAGCTGCGCCCTCAAGAGATCCTGAAAACCGCGTTCGGCACTCTTGCGATAGATATTGGAGATGACGAGGCCAATCACCACCAGCGCCACCGCGGACCAGAGTGTGGTCAACAGCAGAACGCGAGCGGTTAGCGACTTAATTCGCATTGGTCGGCGCTTGGATGCGATAGCCGAGACCTCGAACAGTTTCGATCAGGTCGACACCCATCTTCCTGCGCAGACGGCCGACGAAAACCTCGATCGTATTGGAATCGCGGTCGAAATCCTGATCGTACATATGCTCGACCAGCTCCGTGCGCGAGACGACTTCACCCTTGTGATGCATAAGATAGGCAAGCAGCCGATATTCATGCGAGGTAAGCTTCAGCGGTTTGCCGTCGACCGTGGCCTTCGAGCTTTTGGTATCGAGGCGCACCGGCCCGCAGATGATTTCAGACGAAGAATGGCCGGCAGCGCGGCGGATCAACGCCCGGATGCGAGCCAGCACTTCTTCCACGTGGAAAGGCTTGGCGACGTAATCGTCGGCGCCCGCATCGATGCCGGCGACCTTGTCGCTCCAGCGATCGCGAGCAGTCAGGATCAGCACCGGCATTCCCCGGCCCGCGCCGCGCCATTTCTCCAGAACGGTGATCCCGTCCATCTCCGGCAGGCCGATATCGAGGATGATCGCGTCATAGGGCTCGGTTTCGCCGAGGAAATGCCCCTCCTCGCCGTCGAAGGCGGTATCGACCACATAACCCGCTTCTTTCAGGGCTTCTGCGAGCTGGCGGTTCAAATTGATATCGTCTTCGACTATGAGAATGCGCATGTTTCGACCCAATTTCCCCGGTTCGAGAAATAGTACTGCAAATCAGGCCCGAGTGGAATCGCTCGGCCATAAGATTTTGCGTGAGATTCAAAGCGTTAGAGTGTTCCTAGTGTGTCGGTGTGAACGTGTTTCCACCTACATCGGCACTTTCATGGTCACCTTGCGCGGCCGCTGGCCATTGCCCTGGACGAGAACAGTAATGACGCAGCTATCGCCTGACGGCTGTGCGGAAAGGAGCTGCCCCCCGGTCTTGGCAACGACTTCGGCGGCAGCCTCGCTGCAGTCACCGTTCGTACGCGCCACCATGGTCGGCGTTGGCGCCGGCAGAACAGCCGAGCCAGCCATAACGGCGGCCGCTGCTGCTATGCTCAAGAATGATGCCATTATCCAGACTTCCCACGGGGACATTAACTTGAGCGAATATTTACCCAAACGCGTCTGAATGGCAAATGAATGGGCCGCAATTTTCCACGCGCAGAACGTGCGCGCAGGCGTCCATACCCTTTAAGACCCTGCGTTAATTCGACCTGGAGACGACGGTTCGCCAGATGCTCCGAACCTCAGCCGCAAACCGGTCTCGATGACGCGCACGGTGATAGCGATCATTGTCTGTCAGTGACGGTTCGCGCTCGCGCACGACACAGGTTTGCGAGAGCAAGCCAAAAGTCAGTCATTTTTAATCTTTCTTGATTATCATAAACTCATAGGATCGCGACGATCGGCGATGCTTTATGGGCCGTTGCAACTGGCCTTCAAGTGTTTTGCCCACGTAAAACACTGCTATTTCCTTGAGTCTTTTGAATCGTTTGCCGCCAGATTTTCGAGCGTTGAATCGAAGGCGTGAGAAGTTGAGTCAGGAACTTCACGCGATGAATCCCAGTGCGACGAATTTGATTCCGCGAGACTATCCAGTCTTTTGAAAAGATTGCCGAATAGCTGTGCTCGCCGCGACGGATCGCGCTATACCGGCTCCCGCACCGCCGTTGTGCTCTCATAATCCGCTGCAATCCGCATCTCCCGCAGCGGGCGGACCCGTTCGATGGAAAGCTGGTAGTTCGGATGCGCCTTGTAGGCGGCAAGAGCCGCTTCGTCGTCGAATTCGCCGTAGACCACAAGATCAACATCGGTGCCGAGCTGATCGGTCTTCACATTCGTGCCGATCTCCAAGAGGCGCGCATGTGGAATGGCGGTCAGGATCGACAGGCCGGAACGGACCGCCTCAAGATTGGCGCGATCGGGAACGGTGAAGAAGACGATGTGGCGGATCACGCGGAAGCTCCTTGTGCACATGCGAAGGCATGGCGCGATAGCATGCGTGCCTGATTATTTCAACGAGGAGCCGGCCCCGGGCCGCCGTTTCGTCGCGTAAGGCTAAGAGAAGCGGACGCCTACAGCGCTGTTGATTCCTATGCTAGTCTTGCAACCATGACCAACGACGACCTTGTTGCCTTTGCGCTGAGCCTACCGGAAACGGTGGAGAGTTCGCATTTCAAGAACCGGGATTTTCGCATTCGCGGAAAGATTTTCCTGACGCTTCCGACCCTGGAATTCTGCGTTGTCAAGCTGACGCCCGATCAGCAACAGATGGTGCTGGCAACAGTGTCGGAGCATATCCTCGCCGTGCCGGGTGGCTGGGGGCTCAAAGGCTGGACACGGCTTTTCCATCCTATCGTGGATGACGAAACAATACACGCGCTCGTGCGACAAGCGTGGCGCAACGTGGCGCCGAAATCTATGACTTTGCCGGGGGATTAGCTTCCATGTCGTCTTCCACCGTCAACGGCCAATCGACGATGTAGTCTTCGAAATCATTGAGATCGACATCGTTTTCGCTGACCGTGCGACCGCGCGCGGAGACGCCGGCTATATGAACCGTTTCCGGATCGCCCGATATCAGCGGATGCCACCAGTAGAGGTCGCGACCCTCGTTGACGAGGCGATAGGCGCAGGTCGGCGGCAGCCATTCCAGCTCCGGAACTTTTTCCGGCGTCAGCTGCACGCAATCGGGTACGAAATCCCAGCGGTTCGGATAGCTGGTGCAGCGACAACTTTCGCCGTCCATCAATTTGCAGCGGATCGAGGTGAAATAGACGTCGCCTGTATCCCACTCCTCGATCTTGTTGAGACAACAGAGACCGCAGCCATCGCAGAGGCTCTCCCATTCGGGCGTGCTCATCTCCGTCAGTGTCTTATTTTTCCAGAAAGGGGTATCGTCCATCGTCGTCGTCCTCGCAGCTCGCGAGGGAAATGCGGGCCGCGGCATGCATGTCTCTTGTTCTTTTCCCTAAATCAACCAATTATTCAATCCGCCAATCTATGAGAGGATAGGCTTTGCGTATCCTTAGGGAACGCGCGAGGCAGTATTGTGGTCGGGAAGTAGAGCGTGGCAGACCCATCCAACCCAGAGAACGGGCCAGAGACCAAGCCCGATGCGCAGCCGGAAGGCCAAGCGGAGCAGCGGCCGCGCCGGAAGCGACATTTTTTTCTGCGCGTCGATTCCTGGATCGACTCCACTTTATGGAACGCGGGATTTCGCCTCACCGAACTCTGGGAAGACACGACCATTTTCTTCCGCCGCTTTCGCGCCCGCGGCTGGTGGCGCATCCTCTTCGAACTGCTCGGCGAGGGACTGACGCTCGGTACCGCCGGTTCCATCGTCATGCTGATGCTCGCAATGCCGGCATTCGAAGCGACGCAAGGGGACTGGCGCAATCGCGGCAATTTCGCTGTCACTTTCCTCGATCGCTACGGCAATGTCATCGGTCACCGGGGCATCATTCATGAGAATTCAGTGCCGGTGGACCAATTGCCGGACTATTTTATCAAGGCGGTGCTGGCGACCGAGGACCGTCGCTTCTTCGACCATTTCGGCATCGATATCTTCGGCCTGTTTCGGGCACTGACCGTCAATGCGCAGGCTGGCGGCGTCGTCCAGGGCGGCTCGACGCTGACGCAACAGCTCGCCAAGAATATCTTCCTCAGCAACGAGCGCTCGATCGACCGCAAGATCAAGGAAGCGTTCCTCGCGATTTGGCTGGAGGCCAATCTCTCCAAGAAGGAAATCCTCAGCCTCTATCTCGACCGCACCTATATGGGCGGCGGAACCTTCGGCGCGGCGGCAGCAGCGCAGTTCTATTTCGGCAAGAGCATTACCGACGTCAATCTGGCCGAGGCCGCCATGCTGGCCGGCCTGTTCAAGGCGCCCGCGAAATATGCGCCGCATGTCAACCTGCCGGCGGCGCGCGCCCGCGCCAACGACGTCCTGACCAACCTCGTGCAAAGCGGGTTGATGACCGAGGGACAAGTCATCGCCGCCAGGCGCAACCCCGCCTCGGTCGTCGATCGCGCCCAGATCGAGTCACCGGATTTCTTCCTCGACTGGGCGTTCGACGAAGTGCAGCGGCTTGCCACACGTTTCCCGCAGCGATCGCTGATCGTCCGCACGACCATCGACATGGGCCTGCAGAAGGCCTCTGAGGATTCGATCGAATCCAGCCTGATGGAATATGGCGAGCGCTATCACGCCAGCCAGGGCGCGAGCGTCATGATCGAAAACGGCGGCGCGGTGCGCGCGATGGTCGGCGGCAGGGACTACGGCGAAAGCCAGTTCAACCGTGCCACCAAGGCGCTCCGCCAGCCGGGCTCGTCTTTCAAGATCTACACCTATTCGGTCGCCATGGAGAGCGGCATGACGCCGACATCGACCATCGTCGATGCGCCCATCACCTGGGGCAACTGGAGCCCGCACAACTACGAAAACCGCTATGAGGGCAAGGTGACGCTGACGCAGGCGATCGCCCAGTCGATCAATACTGTTCCCGTGCGCCTGGCCAAGGAGAAATTCGGCATCCAGCCGATCCGTGACATGGCGAAAAACTTGGGCGTGGAGACCCCGATCCGCAACGACAAGACTATTCCGATCGGCACCTCGGAAGTAACCGTGCTCGATCAGGCAACGGCCTATTCGGTATTCCCGGCAGACGGCATGCAATCGCGCCGCCACGGCATCGCGCAGATCATGAGCTATGACGGCAAGGTGCTCTATGACTTCAGTCGCGACGAGCCGCCGGCCAAACGAGTGCTCTCCGAAAAAGCCAATTCCTACATGACCCAGATGCTGACGCAGATTCCGATCATCGGCACCGGGCGCAAGGCAGCCCTCGATCACGGCATCGTCATGGGCGGCAAGACCGGCACGACCCAGGCCTATCGCGATGCCTGGTTCATCGGGTTCACCGGCAACTACACCTGCGCCGTCTGGTTCGGCAATGATGACTATACTTCCACCAACAACATGACCGGCGGCACGCTGCCGGCGATGACTTTCAAGAAGATTATGGACTATGCCCACCAGGGCATCGTGCTGAAACCGATCCCCGGCATCGACAACCCCTTCCCGGTGCAAAAGCCGCAGACGGTGGCCGCCAAGAAAACTCAGACGCCCGCCGACAACCCGCTGCCTCCGCTCATCCGGCCGCGCTCGCTATCGGTGGACTCCACGAGGATCCTGCGCGATATCGGCGAGAAACTGAAGGCGGCGGCTCCGCTCGCCGCACAGAAGGTGGCGGAGGCGAAGTAAATTGCGCTGTGTGCGGCTTCATGCTCGCCAGTTCCGAACCAACCTGTTGCCGCTTCTTTTGGTGTGGCAGGGTCCGCAATCAACCGCCCGCACTTCCCCCATCCGTCAGAATCAGGGATAAATCGCCCTCTGATTGGTCATGAGGACGATCTCAAAGTGTTCCGGGTACCCCTTCTTGTCGCGCTGTCGCTTTTGATCGCCTTCGGCGGGGGGATCCTGTTCACGCTTTTTGCGCTGGATGCGACCTCCGGTTTCGGTGCGATCAAGCTCGGTGTGTGGCAGGCATTTCCGGAAATGCACACAGTCGACGCCGATCCCTATGCGAAGTCGCATCGCGCCCGCGCCGGGCGATTGCTCTATGGCAGCGCGGAGGGGCTGGTGTTCACCGCCTCCGATGACGATTCCGGCGCCCCGTTGACCGCGGGCTGTAGCTATCGCATCAGCGGCCAGACACCCCCGGCGCGGCTATGGACCCTGTTCATAGCGGGCAGTGACGGCGAGCCGCTCGATGCATCTCCCGGCCGGCCGGCCGCGCTCAATTCTTGGGTTGTGCTGCGCAATCCGGATTCGAGCTTCAGCATTACAGCTTCGCCCGACGCGCAGGCAGGCAATTGGCTGGCGCTGCCGGCCTCAGGCAGCTTCCGTCTGGTGTGGACGCTGCTGGATTCGCCTGCAGCCGGCAATTCCGGCCTCATCGATCTGTCCATGCCGAAGCTCGTCAAAATCGGATGCGACCATGTTTAGGATCGTCTTCACCATCCTGACCGGCGTACTTGGCGCGGCGCTGCTGCATGTCATCATCATCCTCTCGCTGCCGCATTTTTCCGACCGCGATGCCTATACCCGCGTCGAGGACGAAGGCGACGAAAACCATTTTTACACGCTAGATGACAAGGATGACGATGCGGGGCTTTCCAACAGCGATCCCTATATCCGCACCGCCGTCTGCGCCTTCGACATCGGAAGCCAGCCGATCCGTCTGACAGCCAAGGGAAAGGTACCGTTCTGGTCTCTCTCGGTCTATGACGCGGCGTCGAACGAGGTCTTCAGCATGAGCGACCGAACCTCGGTCGGCGGCGTGCTGGATTTACTGATCGCCTCGCCGATCCAGCTCACGGGGATCCGCAAGGCCTTGCCGCCGTCACTTGCACAATCGATCCTGGTAGAGGCCCCGCGCGCGGAGGGTTACGTCGTGCTGCGTACGATGGCACCCCAGGCAAGTTTTGATGATGCTGCCCGGGATTTCTTGTCGGGAGCCGGATGCGATGAGTTTAGCGGACAGTGAGATTTAGCTGAAAAGCTGGAGGCCAGACCCGGTACGAACAGGCGGGCCGACCTCAGGAGTATCGCGGCGCATGCCACGATACTGAAAACACGTGAACGACATAGCGCCGGCGCATCTCGCCAGCGTCGTGCCGGACTATTTACGCTTCACCCGCTTCGGTCCCGTTCCCGGGCGATGGGAGGTGACGTCAAGGCGCTCGTAGCGCACGCCGGTGAACAGAAGAATCTTCGCCTCGACCGGCTCCTTTTGGGCCCGCGGCGGTAACTGCGACCTTCGGTCCAACAGGGATATGATCTCTGCCATTCTCGTCTCCATTTGCGGCCCGAGACGGATGAACTTGCGACTAATTTCACCCTGCCCGCGATCCAGGCGGGCTGGCGCTCCCTTCAATCTTCACCGCCTCCTGCGGTTCCGACAAAAGGGCATTCACGCCATTCTCACGGCATTCCTCAAACACCGTGACATGGACGCCCAACTGTGGCGACCATGCGAACAATCATGCGACTAAGCTCTGCAAATCGCTGTTTTCACCCGAATTGAGACATACTGTAGTTAACAGAATGTTATTCATTGCCGCACCCGGCTTGAGCTCCCCTCAAGCTTTCGCGGCACCGTGATCATCTAACGCTGAGAGGGCCGATTTGGTTTCATATGCGATGTAAAAATCTTAAGAATCATTTTGGCCATAAAACATCACAAAATCATATTGTTAAGCACAAAAAAGCCACTATCTGCGAATCGTCACTCAAGTCCGCGCGTTGCAGAAAAGTGTCACGCAAATATTATTTGCGACAACGAAAATTTAACGTATTGTATCGGGCGCAACAGAGGGCGGGCAATGTCTGCGACGGCCAACTCCTTCTTCTCCCCGGAGGACATTACTGTCCTGCGCGGTGCGCTGGACAAATGGTGCCTGGAGAAGCGGATAGATATTAAAAGCACCGAGGCCCAGTTTGCGGCAACGGCGGCGATCGGCCTATTTCAATCCGGATACAACACCTCCGACAAGCTGCTGGCGGCCTTGCGCGAGCATAAAGGGCTCTGAGTTCCTGCCCTCGCCCGGAGAATAAACCCTCGAAGCTCCTATAAGTTGAACGTGATCGTTGGCTCGTCGCTGTGAAACAGGTTCGACGGCGGCCGAGTGCCCGTGGACGCAATCAGTCCGACGAAAATTCTCCCGCCCTTCCGACGCAAGCTTAACGCGCAATTTTTATTTGGATTTTAATAAAGTTTTCACGAACCGTTAACCCTGCGCCCCTTACTCTCCCGAAAAAGCCAGATCAGGACGACCGTGTCCACGCCCGTTTCGATAGCCACCGCCGCTTGCGCCCGCATGAACCAGAGCGCGATCCGGCTCGGCCAAAGAAAGACGCAGGGCCGCATGGATTTGCCGATCAGGCTCCCGTCTTTTTTGTTTCGCGTATCAGTATGGGTGTTGGCGTGCGTGACCGGTTTCGAGACCTTGAAGAGCCTGCGACTGTCCGCAAGAAAGATGTGGTTCTGATGGCGACGGTCACCAGCTTCGAGGGCGTGACACATCCGTCGAGATCGGAGCTTCGCCAGTTTGCCGAGCTCTTTACCCCCCTCTTCCAGGCCTCGTCCGACGAGGCGAAACGCCAGGCAGTCGCCGCACTCTCGCAATGCCCGACGGTGCCGCCGGCGGTCTCGCTCTTCATCGGCTGCCAGCCGATTGCCATTGCCGCTCCGTTTCTGGCGACTTCGCAAGCGATCGACGACGACACGCTGATCACCATCGCCCGCACCCAGGGCGCCGCGCATGCGAAAGCGATCGTCCGCCGTCCGTCGCTGTCTCCCAAAGTCATTGACGCCCTTGTCAGCTTGCACCAGGCCGAGCCGGAACGCGGTATGACCCTATCGGAGACCTCAATGGGCGTCTCCGCTCCGACACCAAAACCCGAACCGAGCACAGCGGATGCCGATGCCGAGCGCCTCGCCCGCGAGGAAGCCCTTCGGCAAAAGATCAAACAGATCGCCCGCCATCTCGGCCGCAACGATAGTGACCGTTTGGGTCTGCGCAGCCTTTCGGACGTGCAGGAAGCATTGCTGGTGCGTTTTGCCCGTGAGCGCGAGGCGCAGCAATTTGCCACCACGCTCGCCGACGCCCTCTCCTCCAGCCGCTGGCTTGCCGAGCGCATCATGATCGACACGTCCGGCCAGCAACTCGCGGTAACGCTGGTCAGCCTCGGAATGGGCTTCGCCGACGCCGTCTATGCGTTGGAGCGCTTCTATCCGCACTTGGCCGAACAGCATGGCAGCGTCAGCCGTGCGTGGCTGGTGCTGGACAGCATCGATGCCGAGGAAAGTCAGGCCCGTGTCGAGGCCTGGCGCCGCGCCGACAGCTACACCTATCTGCCGCCTGAACAGAAGCCCGCACCGCGCTCCGGCGCACCGCTTTTCGGCAACAAGGCGAGTCCGATCGGCGAATTGCGTGTCGTCAGCCGGTCACGTTGACTTAGTCCACACGTTCTTGACGTGTCGGCTCATGCCGTTACGTGTTAGGATGGCAGCCTGCCGATTCATGCACGCGGACAAAGACATGAACGATGATGCGACTGCCCATTCGTTGACCGGCGGCTGCCAATGCGGCGCCATTCGCTTTGCCTGCGACCTTCCACCTCAAAATGTGCATGTGTGCCACTGCCGAATGTGCCAGAAAGCGGTCGGCGGGCCGTTTGCCGTGATCTGCCCTGTCATGAAGACCGCGTTTCGGGTGACGCGCGGCGCGTTTTCCTGGTTTCAGAGTTCTGCCCTGGCGCGGCGCGGGTTTTGCAGGGATTGCGGCACGCCCATGATTTTCGAATATCCGGAATTCGAGGACATAGGCATTCTCGTGGGAACCTTCGACCAGCCCGATCGGGCGCCGCCGGTGGCTCAATATGGCAACGAGAGCAGGGTCTCGTGGTATTCCCGCTTGCATGAACTCCCGGGAGATCATCCGACCTACGCGGTTGATCCGAATGGGTACCTGCCCCGCATCATCGCGTCGAACCGGCAGCATCCCGACCATGACACCAGCGCGTGGCCGCCAGGAACAGGCTCAATGGATCGTCTGCCCTGATTGCCGGCGGGGCTATCTCTTCGTCACAGAGGATTGCTGCGCTGTTCGGCCACAGGCACGATATCGCCTATATCGTCTGTCTCCAGCTCGATGATCCAGAGATCGGGATCGAATTTCAGCTCACGGTCGAGCATCTGCCTGACATCTTCAGATTTCCTGCGATCCATGCGGACTTCGAACAGACGCGTCCCGCTTTCCTCTTCGTCGAAGAAGCTTTGCGGAGCGGGGGCATAGAGCGTTTCCAGCCCGTCACGAAAACGCTGGCGGATGAAGATCGCTCCTGCCTCCTCCGCGCCCTTGTGTTCGACGGCAGCGAAATCGCCGCGGGCAAAAAGACGGCGGGTCAAGGCGGAAACGAAGATGTCGCTGCGCAATCTCATGGCAGAGCTATAGCGGCCGGCCGAGGACGAGGCAACCAAGGGGAGAAGGTCAAAGCGCGCCGATGTCCTGCAGTTTCTTCAGGACGGCCATGTCAGGCTCGCCGGTTTCCGGCAGCCGGTAGTGCTTCTGGAACCGGCGGATGGCGGCCTTGGTCTGTTCGCCGGCGACGCCGTCGACGCTGACATTGCTGTAGGCAATATTGCTCAAACCCTTCTGGATCTGCATCACCATGTTGACAGTGTTGACCGCATCGCTTGGCGCGCTCTTGGGCGCAGCGCTCGTCTTGAAATCTTTCTCGGCGCTTCGAATGGCGGCGGCGACGGGGTCAATGGCGGACGCGTTGGCCGAGACATTGACGGGCCGGTCCGCGGGAACCGCCGCGGCGGTTGTTTTATTCGTCGCGTGGGCGCCGGTGCCGGCATCGCTGGCCTTCAGCGCCGCCAGCAGCTCCGGGCTTGCCACGCCGGTCTCTGCCAATCCAGACGCTTCCTGGAAGAACAGGATGGCGGCTGTCGTGCGCGATCCGATGACACCGTCCGCAGTGCCGTCGTAAAGGCCATGGCGGATCAGTTCGGCCTGCACGTCGGCCACCTGCTTCGATGGAGCTGCGGTGGACGCGGCCGGCGCTTGTGTTGCCGGCAGGCTGGCGGTTCGAACCGTTTCGGCGGGGGCGGGCGCCTGCTGGTTGGATGCGGCGGCATTCGCCGCTGCCGAGTCCTGCCGCTCTATGCGGAAGGTGGTGACATTGCCGGCATCGGCTTGCTGCGTATGCAGGAAGGGCTTGCGGCCGGGGATCTGATAGGGAGACTTGGGATCGCGCGTGCGCAGCAGCGGCGACGGGTGCGTGCCCGTCTGATACCAGAGCGCATTGGTCGTAACGAAACCAAAAACCGCGAAAAAGATTGCGACACCGCCGGCAATCGCCGGATGCCGGCCGACAGCGTCGCCGAACACGCCGGCCAGAGCACCCACGCCGCGTACGCCAAGGCCGCCCAGCGCGCCAGCACCGCGCAGACCGAGGCTGCCGATGGCAACCGCCCCTCGGGAAGCAAGGCCGGGCTGCTTGCGCCTGCCCCTACCCTTTCCCTTAGGCGATTTTCGCTTTTGCGGGGCCATTCACCTCTTCCTCTTTTCGCCTCTCGTTCATCTCCAAATTATGTTTCAGACGCGGCGGAAAATCGACCGTGCGGCTGACATCCACAGGCGGCTGGATCGCCACAGCGCCGGAACCGTCGAAGGGGATAAGGATCGTTATGGCCGTGCCCTCGCCCGGCGCGCTGGCGATGGCAAAGCTGCCGCCATGCAGCGCCACCAGCCCCTTGACCAGCGACAGGCCAAGCCCGGTGCCGGCATAGCGGCGGGTGTAATCGTTCTGGATCTGCACGAAAGGCTGACCGAGCGAAGCGAGCCGCTCACTGGCGATGCCGATGCCGGTATCGCTGACCGACAGCTTCAGCATTCCGTCGGTCATTGCGGCATCGATGGTGACGGCGCCGCCGGCATCGGTGAACTTGATGGCATTGCCGACGAGGTTGATCAGAATTTGTTGGATCGCGCGCTGGTCGGCAACGATATCGCCGAGCCCGCGCTGCACGCGGCTCGTCAACGTCAGCCCCTTTTCCTTTGCCTGCAGGGCCAGCATGGCTTCGCAAGCACCGATGGAGGCTTCAATCGGGAAAGGCTCGAGCAGAAGTTCGTAGCGGCCAGCTTCGATCTTGCTCATATCGAGCATCGTGTTGACCACGGAGAGCAGGTGCGCGCCGGACTGGCGGATGAGGCCGACATATTCGCGCTGACGATTGTTCTCCAGCTTGCCGAAATATTCCCCGCTGAGGATATCGGAAAAGCCGAGAATAGCGTTGAGCGGCGTGCGCAGCTCATGGCTGACCGCGGCCAGGAAACGCGACTTGGCGTCATTGGCCGATTCCGCCTCCGCCGCCTTACGGGCAGCTTCCTCGCGAAGCTGCTGATCGTAGGAAATATCGCGCGACTGGCTGACAATCCCCGTCAGGCAACCTTCGCTGTCACGCCGCGCACTCATTTCCATGCGGATATGGACGAACTGGTCGTTGCCCTCCACAACGGCCGACCGCTCCAAACGCAGGTTGACGTCAAGGGCATCGCGGCCCTGGCGAAGCGTATCGACGGCCTGCAGGAAGAGGATGCGGTCGGAGACATGCACCTGCTCGACAAAGCCGCGGCCGGATGGGTCGCGCATCCAGCTCAGGAAGTCGGCGCGGTCGCGGCCACCGGCGGCGGTGACATTACCCTGCGGATCGAACAGGAGCACGAGACCGCAAGCTGCCTCCAGCATCAGATCACGATGTTCGACGACGACAGCCTCGACCGGCCCCGAGGCCGGGCGCTGGCGCGACAGCGCGATGCTGCCTACGGCGGAAAACAGGAAGCCTGCGCAGACAGTGGCAACGCCAACCGGCAGCGCCACGGCGGGACTGGTGATGAAGGAGAGCCCCGTCGGAACGACGACAAGAGCTGCGGACGAGGCGAGCGCGAGCCGGCGAAGGATCGCCAATTCCTGTCCACGGACCTCGCCGTTCCCGCTTGTCCGGGAAAGCCAGCTTCCGCCTGCCCGGTCCACGAAGGCTCCAGCCTTGCCAGCCATGTTACTCAATACGCGCACACCAAAACCCGTACAAACGGTCACTGATTTAACCGCACAATAGGCCTTGGCGACTTAAGGAAAGAATAAAGAACGGGCGCGCGGATCAGTCGAAAAAGCCCGAAAATCTCGTTTTGGCGCACATGGCGAGACCTTTGACTTTTGTGGTTAACGGCGGGTAAGCAGCGGATTTTATTTAGATTTCCGTTGCACGTTAACCTTTGCCTGGCGGTCGACATCCGCAAGTCCCTGGATATCAGGCAGATCGGCCGAGACATACTTAACAGCAATCGCTACAATTCTATGCAAATGCGCCTGAAATGCCGAAAGCTACAATTTGAATGAAATTTGCCGAAAATACATCCAAGTTTTGAAAAGCGCTGTTGTCCTCTGTCGAGGTAGGGTCTGGGCAACATCAAATAGACGAATTCGAATCGGCGGCAAGACCGAGCGACATAGAGGATGGGCAAGGCAATGTGGTTTCTCATTAGAGCAGGGTTCTGGTTTTCGCTGGTTCTCATGTTCCTGCCGATTTTCGCCAAGCCAGAGGGCGCTCCACGATCGGCCGACGAGCCGAAGGTGCAGGTTTCCGATGCGCTGTCAGCAGCGACTGGTGTCGTCCAATATGTCGGAGCCATGTGCTCCGAAAAGCCCGACGTCTGCCTGAAAGGTGGCGAAACGCTCACCGCGCTCAGCTATCAGGCTCGCGACGGCGCCCGCGTCGCCTACGATCTCCTGGGCCAGCATTTCAAGAACGACAAGTCGGGCGAGCAGGCCCAAGCCGTTCAGGCTGCACCGGCCACCGTCAGCCGCGAACAGGCGGCAGCCGAAGCGCAACCGATGCCCACCAAGCGCCCGATCAATACCGAGACCGCCGATGCGGTCGTCACCGGTACGGTTAAGCTGCCATCCTATATTCCAGTGCCGCTGCCGAAGCCCAGAACCTGATCTCCTCTTCCATCGATGCCTCCCCCTTATGCGCCGTGAGCTTGCCATCGCTGACGGCGTTCTTTTTTGCCATGGGTTCAAATCACCGACCATTTCCCCTATATCCAATGAGATAGACAATTGGACCGGCATGATGGCGACGCTTGAGCAGATCATTGATGATTTCTCCTTCCTGGACGACTGGGAGGATCGCTATCGCTATGTGATCGAGCTCGGCAAGGAATTGCCGGATCTGCCTGAAGAGAAACGCACGCTGGAAAACAAAGTACAGGGCTGCGCAAGCCAGGTCTGGCTCGTGACCCACACCGCAGGCGACCCGGAAAATCCGATACTGACCTTCGAAGGTGATTCCGATGCCCATATCGTGCGCGGCCTGGTGGCCATCGTGCTCGCTACTTATTCCGGAAAGCCTGCTTCGGAGATCGCCGCGCTCGATGCGCTCGACGTCTTCGGCAAGATCGGCCTCGTCGAACATCTTTCCTCACAGCGCGCCAACGGTTTGCGCTCGATGATCAAGCGTATTCGCGAAGAGGCAAAAGTGCGGGCGGCGGCATAGATTTTGCCACGCGCAGCTACGACAAAAACCCGGCTCGAAAGCCGGGTTTTTTTGTCGATGGTTTCGACGGGTTCGGGAACTTCAGCGGCTACCGCGCTTGCGGCGCTGGCCGAGGCCCATTTCCTTCGCGAGACGCGAACGGGCCTCGGCGTAGGCGGGCGCAACCATCGGGTAGTCGGCCGCCAGATCCCACTTTTCACGGTATTCTTCAGGCGAAAGACTATGATGAGTCATCAGGTGGCGCTTCAACGACTTGAAGCTACCGCCGCATTCCAGGCAGGTGATCTGATCGTCCTGCACCGATTTACGAACGGATACGGCCGGCTTCTGCTTTTCCACCACGGTGACGGCAGGAGCCGGAGCCGAGGTGTTGCTCAAGGCGGAATGTACGTCGGAAATCAGATTCGGAAGGTCGCTGACCGGGACTACATGATTGCTGACGTAAGCCGCCACGATGTCGGCGGTTAGCTCAACCAGCAAATCCTGGCCATTGCCAAGGGCCGTATCTGTCATTTTGTTCTCCTGTTCATCGGCTTGCCCACTGTGCCACGCCCCCTACAGAGCACGCAACACAGCATTGCTTTAACGTTTTCGCATGACCCTTTTGAAAACTTTTCAGTTTCCAAGGGATATGCGATGGACACTCCGCGTGAACGGTTTTGCCCATATTCGTAGCAGCCATCAGCAAAAAACGGGGCATTTCATGCCATATTGCCCGCGACACAAAATCCACCCCTAGACTTTGTATGACGAAACCCGTTCTTATACCGCCTGATGTAGAATCAGCGATGACGGAGGTAGGTCCGCCAATCCTTAACCGGAAGAAAGTTTTACCCGCCGTTCTTCAAAAGAAAGATCAAAACATTGGGCACTTAAAGCCGGCTGAGACTAACTCAACATCAAAACTCTACTTGAATCTGGATTACCACTCTTTATCCAAATGTCCAGTTTTTAATTCTATCATTTCTTTGTAA
>NZ_JARFYM010000029.1 GCF_030272705.1 Rhizobium mayense
AAGCCCTCGGTGAAATTGTCAGCCTCTTCTCGGTCGACGAATGCCTGAATTTCTTCAGAGCAGCCGGATATGAGGCTGAATAAGTGCGACACGCTTTAGTTTGATACCTAGTTTGAGAGCACGAGAGAGACGCTAGGTGCTGTCAAAATACCTGGCGCGTGCCTACTCGGAAAGCGCATAGCCGACAGACCGTACGGTCCGTATGAGATCCTCTCCGCCGGCCTTTTTGAGAGCCGCTCGCAAGCAGCCGATGTGAACATCGATGGTGCGGGGGCCAAGATGAACAGCGCGCGGCCAAGCTGCGTCCTGCAGTTCATCCCTGGAGTACACTTTGTGTGGGTTCTTCATGAGATGGTGCAGCAGGCGGAACTCGGTCGGAGTCAAATGAATCGTGCGACCGTTCCGCCGTACGCGATAACTGTTCACATCCAGTTCGAGATCGAGGAAAGTCAAGAGTTCTCGTGAGCTGAACGCGGGATCCCGATTTGCGTTGTGACAGTTCGCGCCAATACTTGTCATGAGTGTCTCGCGCGAGAATGGTCTGCTGAGATACTGATCGGCGCCAGTCTCGAGCATTGCTTGCTGACGTTCTTGCTCACCGCCGGCCGCGAGCGCGATAATCAACATCGACCGCGTCCGGTGGATCAGGAGGAGGCGTTCACATAGCGTCTGAGTCTCGACTGCGGATATACGTGATTCGAGAAGCAGCACACCCGGCGCCATTGCCTCAGGGCGCTTGGCCAGCGTCTCGCCATCGCTCACCCCCACAAGAACAAGGCCATTGCTTTTAATGGTATATTCCAAAAGCGACCGAAAGTTATCGTCTGCCGCAGCGATAAGCACAATCGGCGGCAGCGGGGAACCCGGGGTAGTTGCGTCATTCGACATCGCGTCAACCTTTCAGATGTGTATTCGAGCGGCCCCTAGATTTATGGTTCTGTCGCGGAATTTGAATCTGACGCGAGAACAGGTTTGCGGCTGATGGTGCGACGGAAATTTCAGTTAGCTCGAAATGCTAGACAAGGATTGTAGACGGGCTAGTTGCTGTCGGCTCCGCCTTCAAGCCAGCATGAATCGGATTGGACCACGGACTTTGATGTAGTCTCGTCAATATGCCAGTTTCCGGCAGCGGCACCGTTGAAACGCTCCAGCAGTTGAGTAGGAACACGAACACTGCAGCGGTTGATTGTTGGATGATCGACCCGCAGATGTCGCTCGGCAATCGTATGTTCCAGATCGCCCACCGGAAATCATTGGTCAGGGACCAGACCTTCGGCTGCTCGGCGGCTTGCGAGGCGATTCGGACGGCTACAGCATTGTCGATGGGTGTTACCATAGGACGATTCTCCCCGGTCCGGTGACGTGTTTTGCGGATTACGATGCAAGCGCCGTGCCGAGAGAAGAAATGTTTCGCAAAACAATAGGATGTCTCCGCTACGATTAATGCTGCATCTCCGACATCGGCCGACTTGGACAATGCGGGCGACATGACGCGTGAATGCCGCTCGAAGGAATCCCTTGTTTCGTACCGGGGGCGAGGTCGTAATTCCGCGGGATGGAAGTTCGTGGCAGGTGACTGCGAAACGCCGGAAACGATTGTGTCCCGTCAGGTGGTGGAGGTCCTGAGGATTAGGTGGCCATCAGTGTTTTTCCGGTAGAGGTCGGGTTGTTCAAGACCAACCTGATGGAAAGACCACCGATGCCGGCGAGATGATGAACGTGCGCTCGCTTGTTGAGAAGAGCGCCTACGCGGATTTGTTGCGCGAGATGATTGGCTTTGCGGCCGAGCGGCTGATGGAGCTGGAGATCGGCAGCGCGACCGGTGCTGGCTACGGCGAGAAGAACCCGATGCGGCTCGCCCAACGCAACGGCTACTGTGGCCGGGACTGGGAGACACGGTCTGGAACGGTCGAGCTTCGCATTCCGAAGCTGCGCAAAGGCAGCTATTTCCCGAGCTTCTGAAGCCGCGTCGCATGGCGGAGAAGGCTCTGACGTCTGTTATCCAGGAAGCTTACATCCATCCGTCGACGATCTCGTCAAGGCGATGGACCCCTCTCCGCTCGATGACGTGCACCGAAAAGGCGCGCGCTTGCCAACATACAGAACCGCATGTTTCTGCTGTGAGGAAGATGCGCGTACCCCATCTTCCCACCTCTTCTGGTAGTTTCTTAGAACTCTATCATCGCATAGCATCTTAGGCGCTCATCATCGACGGTACTTCATCGGAGCCTGATGCGATCTCTATTGAAGCAGTGTACGTGTCCGTCAACCAGCGAGTTGCCCAGAACTCCCGTCGGAGATTGAGTAATTGTTTCGGCATTGCCGAGAGGCTCCCGTGGAGTTCCGAACCGTTGCACGACTTCTAACGACGAAACTCGTTATCGCTGTTCCCTGATGATGGACCGCATGAGAGCCTTAGATATTACAATTGTTGGTGCCACCGGTGCTGTTGGAGCAGAACTGATAAAACTGCTCGAAACAAGTCAAATTCCGGTCTCTCAGTTGCGGCTGCTTGCGTCCCGCACTTCGGGTGGCCGTCGCTTGAGGTTCCGAGATGAAATCTGCATCGTAGAGCCACTCGACAATATCGTCGATACAAAAGCGGATATCGCATTCTTTTCCGCAGGAGGCGCGGTAAGCACCGAGTATGGACCTCTGTTTGCAGCGCAAGGCACCCTCGTCATTGATAATTCGAATGCCTTCCGAATGAACCCTGACGTACCACTCCTGGTACCGCAAGTTAATCCGAATGCGCTCGCTAGCCGTCCCCACTCGAGCATTGTGGCAAACCCAAATTGCTCCACAATTCAGCTGGTCCGAGCTCTGAGACCGCTGGTCACCACATTTGCTGTCCGTCAAATCATTTTGACCACCTATCAGCCCGCCTCGGGAAAAGGCCTGAAAGGGATTGACGAGCTGCTGCAAGGGGCGAGAAGCGCACTGCGTGGACGCGCGTCGCCAAGCGCCGAGCGTTTTCCTCTCCCCCTCGCGTTTAACGTAATACCGCAAGTCGGTAAGATCGCCTCGAACGGGATAACCCTCGAAGAAATCAAGCTGGTTAACGAGTCTCGAAAAATCTTTGGCTTGCCTCATCTGCGGCTAACCGCAACCTGCGTTCGAGTGCCCGTAATAAACGGACATTCAGCGGCGGTATATCTTGAATTCGAAGAGCCAGTTCGCCTCGAACGGGTTCATGAGTTGCTCGCGACAGAGCCAGGCGTTCGGCTCTATGCAAGCGGGATTCGGGAAGCATATCCAACGCCGCGCCTTCTCCAAGACCGGGCGGTCGTTCACGTCGGGCGCGTTAGAGTCAACTCCGAGAACCCGTGCGGGCTCTGGATCTGGGTCGTCGCGGATAATCTTCAAGTTGGGGCGGCGCTTAATGCACTCCTCATCGCGAAGCTTGCAATTGCCAATAACGTGATTTGTGGACCATGAACGTGACCGTTCTGAAATTCGGAGGCTCCAATTTTCTGAATCCTGAAGATTTTGGTCGCGTCGCTCGGCATCTAGCCGAGCGACTAGCGGCAGGCGAAAACAAAATCGTTGCCGTGGTCAGCGCGATGTCAGGAACTACCGACGAGCTCAAAGCAGTCATGCTCGACGTCAACAAGCAACCAAAACCATCGAACCTCGATGCGGCACTCGCAACCGGAGAGATGCTCAGTGCCTGCCTGTTGGAGGCGGCCGTCAGTGGGCTAGGAATTCGCGCTCTCTCTTTAAACGGTTATTCCCTTGGAATACGTTCGAATTCAGAGTTCGGCCGCGCTTCAGTAGAAAGCGTGGATGCGAGTCCAGTTATTGCAGCATTACAGGAGAATGACGTTGTCATTGCCGCTGGTGGCCAGGCGATTGACCAGTCCGGTAAGGTAACCTTTCTCGGCAGAAACAGCTCTGATCTGACTGCTATCGTAATTGCGTCCATGCTGGGGGAGCACGCTTGCGAAATATACTCCGATGTTCCTGGCGTCTATACGGCAGACCCTTATCTTGTTCCGGGAGCACGGCTGATCCCGGAGATTGCGTACACCACAATCGCACGGATGTCCCAACATGGCGCAAAAGTACTGCACCACAGGGCGGTGGCCTATGCCGAAAAGCACGCAATCACCATTGCTTGCAAATCGCTCACGAGCGAGGGAGCTGTTACGGGTACCATTGTCACAGGTCATGGAAATGCCAGTTCCGTGACAGTGGCCCGCGGTACAGCGGTGTTATCGTGCCGCAGCCTTGCCGAACGAAACAAGCTTCGCGCGCTTCTTGATCAGCACGACGTCAGTGCCATCTGTATTGAGGACAATTGCGGGGCCCGCATATGCATCTTGTGCGACGTCGATTTTGGCATTCGGCTTGTCGCGCTGAAGAGCATTCGCTTGGTCTCCATTGAATCAAGAACCGCGGTGACAGAGCTCGATTCTTCAGGATTGCGCGTTCACTTGGAATCCGATTATGAGCAGGCCATTTCCCGGGCGTGCCAGATCCATCAACGAATGTATCCTGCAACGGATGCCGAGATATCTGGGCGGAGAACAACGAAGCAGCGCTCCACTTATAGTTCGCTGCTCATCCGAGCAAATAAAGCGCCGGAAAATACGCAATGAGTTTATTGCCGGTGAATCACAGGAGGCTGCCCCTTCGCTCCGAGGCACCAAAAGCCCACCATATCGGGAAAATCGACGGGCGCACGCTCCGCCGTTCGTGCTACGGTTGAGGACGTGCTGCCATTATGCTTCACCCAGCGCTGGTCGGACGCCAGTCTGCTATGGATTTCGCCAATCGATCCCTTCCAGCAGATAGGACATCTGACCGGCGTCAGCGCGATTGCTCCACTATACCAAAGGCTGGCACTTAAATGATCGCGGCCGGGGCCCTCCTGCGCCAGCGGCGCCAGACCCTTCATGCCCTTGCCCATGTCGCAGTGACCGCTTGCGATCGGCGATGGGGCACTCGTCGATCAAGGAGGCGGACGCGGTTAGCTGACAGCGTCTGACCTGAAGTTCCAGCGCATGAGCAGCAACTCGATATCTTGAGCGGGCCATCGATTTGCGATGCGCGTTAGTGTCTGGGCTAGCCAAGCGAGCGGATCGACGTTTTTCATTTTGGCCGTTTATGCCCGTCGAACTATGCCGATTAAGCAAGTTTTTGCCAACGTTTTCGGTAGCATAGCGGTGGCCCAGTCGGCATAGCGTAGGGTCTCTCCGTCGCAATTGACGCGAAGGAGAGGACGCATGAACGCAAGTGACTATTTGAAGCGCAGCGCGCTGTATCGGACGCTGATCCACGGTCCGTATCGGGGATTTGCGCGGGTTTACGTCGCCAAAATGCCGAGCGAAGGCTTGGGTCGGCAATGCACCTGGCGCTCGCTGAGCATGTTTCGAGACCTGATGGACTGGCCACGTCGGCAACGGACATGATCCACAGGATTTCAGCGAAGTTCATGTCGACCGTTTTTTTGAGCATCGTTTTAAACATCGGAGTCCCGACTCGGGCGACCGATCGGCACTCCGACGCTTGCTTTCAGCGCTGGCAAGAGGGTTTTATACCGGACGCCCTGCCGGTTGAGCGCACGGAGCACGAACAGATTGTCGATGTATTCGCGACATATCTATCGAATGAGAGAGGGCTTGACGGTGGGAAGCCACAAGCTTCTGTCACATTGATTTCTGCTGGAGGTCTGCCTGCCGGCGCAGATGGATTTGCAGCGCTCACCCCGGAGATAGTCATGGGCTATGTCGAGCGACATGCGCTCGATGGCTCCGCCCACAGTGGCAAAGCGATGTGCGGAGTGGTGCGTGCCTTCCTGCGCTACTTGCATTTGAAGGGCTTTATTTCCACGGCGTTGGCCGATTGCGTGCCGGCAATTTCGGTTCCAACGCGGATATCGGGACTATGCGGTTCTGATGATCCTTGGCCAAGCTCTGTTTGCGCGCCAGCGAAGTTGCCACCCTCAATCTTGACGATATCGACTGGCGGTCGTGCACGGTCATGGCACACGCCTTCATCCCGGCAAACCGTTCGCCTCTTGACGGCTGATGTCGATACTCTCCCGCGGAACGAGCGCGCCTTTGTGAATGCCATTTCCTCGGCCTCACCGGACGTTGCTGCTGCCGCGGGTCTGGCACGACGCTTCCAGTCCATGATCTGCAATCGGGAAACCGCCGCGCTGAAGCCGAGGCTACATTATGCCGTAACCGGGCCGATGTCTTCGTTCGCGCGTGGGATTCGCCGCGACATAGATGCGGTTTACGCTGCATTGACGATGCCTTGGAGTACCGGCCCGGTTGAGGGAAAGATTAACAAGCTGAAGCTCATCAAGCGTTCCATGTACGGAAGAGCTGGGATGGGCCTCCTGCGTTCACGTATAATCGGAACCTAATTTGCACCGAAATTGCGGAAGAGCCCACTTCTGGGGAAAATTCACGCGGCATTGACACAGCCGATCGATCTCGGCGAGCGCGATCTCCGGTTTAGTGCGCGATAAGCGCATCTTCTCGGGAACGCCAGCCTTAGCCATCCGATCCTGATCGCTGGTCCAACGCTCGGGCAGGAATAGCCGTAAGCCCACTGGGACGGGAACCTCGTCGCGGGCCAGCGTCAACGACACCAGCGTCTGGCAATTGACGCGCGTGCCCAGCGGCGCGACCCCAACAGAATGGTCGCCCTTCTTCGGCAGGCCTGTGTCGTCGATCACCAGAAAAGCATCTGAGGCCCCGACAATTTTGTCGGACTGCACCGCCAGTTCCGCCTCAAGGGACCGGCATCCCAAATCCCATCCGGGATGAAATGATGCAGGCGGTCGTAGTGATCAAGCGCAAGCCGTTCCGCCATCGAGTCGATGCTCTTGCGATCTCCAGGTCCGATGAGGCCCGAAATATACACCGGGCACATCTGCCGCCGCTTCTTGTGACCAAGCTTCTCAATAAACGGCTTCAGCCAATCCGCCAGTGCAACATCCAACTCCGCCATCTCGCGCGCCCCTGTGAAAGCACACAAGATGGCCCATCATCGTAAATCGCCGGTTAGTCTGCCAAAGTAGATGGGATGGTTGCCGCCCTCCCCAAACGGCATCGCAATGTGCCAAAAAGGTGGTGTTGAGGCCACGAAACGGAGAGAGCGGCAAATGAAGGATACAATGATCGGCGTTGACTTGGCAAAGAATATCATCGTGCTTCATGGGACATCGATGACGGGCGAGCTGCGCTTTCGGAAGAAGCTGTCACGTCGCCAGTTCATGCAATTCATGCAATGCCAACCGGCCACGGTCGTTGTCCTGGAAGCCTGCGGCAGTGCTCACTATTGGGCACGCGAGTTGACGACCTATGGCCACGAGGTGAAGCTGATCGCGCCCCAATACGTCCGCCCGTTTGTGAAACGCCAGAAAAATGACATGGCCGATGCCGAAGCGATTGCGATTGCAGCGCGTCAGCCAGAAATGCGGTTTGTAGAACCCAAAACGCAGGATCAGCAAGCCAGAGCCGTGCTCTTCCGGGGACGGGAACGTCTTGTTCATCAGCGCACGGAACTGGTGAATGCGTTGCGAGCCGTGCTCTACGAATTTGGACAGATCATTCCGCAAGGTATCGCCCATATTAAGCGTATTGATGCAATCATCCGCGATGACGCGATAGACTTGCCGGATGTCGTGCGGGAGGAATGCCGGGATTTGCTCGCGCAGATCGACGAAAAGACGATCCGCATCAAGGAAAAGACGGTACAACTCACCAATGCCTCCAGGGATAGCGCCGCTGCGCAGCATCTTCAGACTATGCCCGGCGTCGGTCCAATGATCGCGCTGGCGATTGAGGCATTTGCACCGGCAATGACGGCATTCCGGTCCGGTCGCGATTTTGCAGCCTGGCTCGGACTTGTGCCACGGCAATTCTCTTCTGGCGGAAAGGAGCGGCTCGGCCGCGTGTCGAAGGCCGGGCAGGCTGACATACGCAGGCTTTTGATCATCGGCGCAATGTCGCATGTGAGAGTAGCAGACCGCAAGCCGGCCGCCCCAGGTTCATGGCTTGCCCGGATGCTGATGCGCAAGCCGAAAATGCTTGTGGCTGTCGCGCTGGCAAACAAGATGGCGCGGAGAATCTGGGCCATGCTGACGAAACAGGAAGATTACCGGGAACAAGTGTTATCGGCGGCGGCATGATCCCGCGCTGAATACGCTGATGCTGGTGAAAGAGGTGTGAGAAGTCGATGACCTGAATGGGCGTAATGATCGAACCGATCTGGATCAGGAAAACCAGTTAGCACTATGAGCTTCATAGCTCGGAAAGTAGATTTGGACCCGATCCGCAGATCACCATACCGGCCAGCGGTCTTTCGAAATGCCGCAACCAAAGGCCTGACAGAAGACCGCACTCGATCACACGTTCAGACAGACAAAAACTTCTTGCATTACGGGCGGCAACCACAGAAGTGCTAGGAGCATCAGACCCACCGCCAAGAAATGCAGTTGTCTGGCGTGGCCTCAGGAGGCCCGATATCCGCGTTGGAACCGAAATTGCCGGCACGCTCAGATGTGGGTAATCACAAGTCCCGACGGAAGGTTACCGACAACTGGACGTAGAAGGAACACCTACTGTCAGGTTTGTCGAGTCCGCGACGGTGAATGTTGACCTAGCTCCTGTCGCACCACAGACTAAGTCATTGATAAACATGTAAAACATGTTTGCTGAGGCTATTTGTTGACGTTGGCACGCCTTTTGAAGGTCTTTCATCGGCAACCGTCAGGAACTCCCGTCGGGCCAGGTCCGATCAGATCTGCAGTGATAGCGCTTTAGCGATCCCGTCGTGCCGACAAAGGGACGCACAGCCGCGTCTCCTACAGCCGAAGCCTTGTGCACCCGTGGCAACGCGTGGCTCACTTGAGGAGAGAGGACCGGTGATGGGCAAATTCGAAACTTCGAGGGGACCTGATAAAATTACTGACCTTTCTCTACGAGAAAAGGAGTGTCTTCTGTGGGTCGCGAGAGGCAAATCTTCGTGGGATATAGGCGTTATTCTTGGAATATCTGAAAATACTGTCAATTTCCATATAAAAAATGTATTGCGAAAGTTGGATGTTACTAGCCGAACGGTGGCTGCAATGAAAGCAGTTAAGTTCGGTATAATTGAATTGTAAGGAACTGCATTTACAAATTACGCACTTCCCGCAAATCTGACCAATAAATCTGTCACCTACAGGATTGGAGCTTGCAAGAACAAGAACCAAAGCGGCCGTCGAGAGAAATCGCCGCTAAAGCGCCGAAATATCCTGCAGGGTACTGCCGCGCCGCGATAGGTTTCGATCTCTGTGCCGGCCGTGAGTCACGGAGGACTGTCCACCCAGGCAAGTAGATTCGTTTGAAATTGCCGGGCGTCGACTCATAAACTTTAACACCATGTCCTCGCGGCGACGAGCTTTACGGCGGCGAGGTAGTTTCCGGGTGCTTATCCTGTCGGGACCTGTCGGGTTGCCGTGTCTCGGAACTGTTTGATCCTGTTGAAGAACCGCTCCACGAGGTCCGCCGCCGATAGACCCATCGCGAGAAAACGAACGAACCCTTCCCAACAGCTACCACCGAATGCTTCGACATCTTCTCGCCATTCCCCGGCAATAGGAAGATCCATGTCGAACGAGACAGTTCCGAAGACAGAAATGTTGCGGCAAGATTGGTTTGGATGGCGGTCGCCGGGAATAGGTCTTAGAGGCTGCCTCAAAAAGATGTGAGTGATTTCAGTCAGTTGTGATTCCTTCGGATTTGCGAAGATTCGATGGAGAGCACGATGGCCTGGACTGAAACCACCCGGCTAAGTTGTGTCCGTCGGACGCTGCGATATGCAAGCGACGTTACGGATCGCGAATGGGAATTTGTTGCGGCGTCATGCCCGCGCCACGGCGTTTGGGTCGGCCGCGCAAGACCGATTTGCGGGAGATTGTGAACGCCCTTCTCTATATCGCCTCGACAGGTTGCCAGTGGCCGGATGCTGCCCAAGGACTTTCCGCCCTGTTCGACGGTTCAGCGGTATTTCTATGAATGGCGGGCCATGTGCCTTTGGTCACGCATCAACCATCACCTCGTCATGGAGGCGCGGGAACTGGAGGGGAAAGAAGCCTCACCGACGGCCGGTGCCATCGATAGCCAAAGCGTCAAAACAACCGAAAGCGGTGGTATCCGGGGCTTTGATGCGGGCAAGAAAATTAAGGGCCGCAAGCGCCACATCATCGTCGATACACTCGGGCTGATGGTCGGCCTCATGGTGCACGGTGCCGATATTCAGGATCGCGACGGCGCCCCCGATCTCCTGAAATCCATCAGGAACCGATGGCCATGGCTGCTTCATGTCTTCGCCGATGGCGGCTATGCGGGCGACAAGCTGAAAAAGCGGCTGCAGAAAATCGGGAAATGGACACTCGAAATCATCAAACGTTCCGACAAGGCCAAGGGTTTTGAAATCCTGCCGCGCCGCTGGGTCGTCGAGCGGACCTTCGCATGGCTTGGTCGATGCCGCAGGTTGGCCAAGGACTTCGAAAAATCCGTCGCTTCAGCAGAAGCGTGGATCACAATCGCCCACATCCGCATGCTCACAAGACGCCTCGCAGGATATGGATATCGTTGAACCCTTTTCGAGTCCGACTCTTAAGCATCGCAGTCTCTTCAGATTAAGTGGTTGGTAGTGCGAGCACTCATTCTGGAAAAACGGCGGCCGTCATACAGCCCTTGGGATCTATGAGCGACAGTGTGTATCATCATCGAACATTCGAGATTTTGACAGCGGAGCCGATGCAGTCTCGACGCAAGCCGCGTCATTGGTCGGATGAAGAGAAGGCATGGATTGTCGTGGAGGCGCTCTCGCTGGGGGCCAATGTATCGGCGATTGCGCGGTCTCAGGGACTGGACCCGTCGCAGCTCTATGCGTGCCGTCGTAAGGCGCTTTCGTCGGGAATGGTCGCCTCATTGACGGAGGGAGCAAGGCGCCAGTCAAGGTCACGCACTTTGAAGCGGTGGGCAGTTCCATGGTAGAAATCGTCGTGGGCGATGTCGTGGTGTGCGCCGGCGCCGATGTCAATCCCGATCGCCTGGCCAATAATCTCCGGGTGGTCCGCAAGGCATGATCGCTTCCGGAGTTGTGGTCTACGTGTCGTGCCAGCCGGTCGACGTCCGCAAGGGAGCCGCGTCTTTGATGGCGCTGGTGAGGGATGGCGGCCTCGATCCGTTCAATGGTTCGGCGTTTTCGGTCGAAGCGAGCGGACAGAATTAAGATCGCCTGGCGGGACGGCAGCGGGGTTTGCCTCTATTCGAACGATCGGCGTTCACACTACACCTCTTTCCGTGTCAGTTGATGTTCTTAGCTCGGTTTGCATTTGTCGGTGCGCAGCAGCGCGATCTTCGAGTTGGTTCCAACGGCTGCATTGCTTCAGCGGCAGGTCTCCATCGGGCATTTCGTATAGGCTGTAGTGCCCGTTGTAGGCATGTCTGGTGATGAGGCCATACTTGGCCCATCTGGCGACGGTTTGCTCGCTGATCTTGAGGTGCACTGCCACTTCCTGTCTTGTCAGCATTCCCCGCTGTCGCAGTCGATCATATCGTGATCGCAGCTTATATTCGTGGATGAGATAGGCGACTTTGAGAGGTGTAAAGCGGGCATTATGGCAGCCGCGACGTGCCGTTCCACCTGGGCGAAGACCCTGCTCGTTCAGAATCTCGGCGATCTCGGGATAAATGTAATCATCGAGAAGCTTATCGATCAATTCAACGATACTGGGTTTTGTCTTGACCTGCTGAGCGGAGGATTTTGGGTTCATGATGGTGAGCGTCTGGATTTTGCCGCCCTTGAAGCGAACGTGAAGCTTGGTGGTTCCTTCCGCCGGCAGCTTTAAGAGAGTGACGTCCTCGATGATGTGGGCCATCAATCGCTTGCGTTCACGGCTTGGGGTATCCGGATCTTTCCAGAGCTTGTTGAAGTCGGTCGTCATTGCGACCAACAGCTGGTGGACGGCTTTATCGAGGATGAATCGATCGTGCTCTCGGCCACGTTCGCGCTCTTCGCGGGCACTGACCAGTGTGCGAAGCTTCTCGTTCCATTCACCTTCGAGCGTGTCGGCGACGAGGCGGTTACTAGGATCGACAAGCATGAAACGGCGCTGAGCGAGCTCGGCTTCCGTTTGGGCGCGTTCGATTGCGCGACAGCGTAGCCGGTCTGCTTCTTCATGCCGGGCTTGGATCTCCTTGCGGACTTCGAGAGCGAGTTCGACGGCCGCCGGCGTCATCTGCTCAGCAATCAGCATACCGATGGCTCCATCGACGGGAGGCCCGGCGATCGACTGACACATAGGCTCCCCACGATAAATGCGGGCACGATTACAAATGTACCAGGCTTCCTGCCGGCCACGCCGGGCTGCATAGCGAACCCTAAGATGGCTGCCGCATTGCCCACACACGGCCCGGCCTTGCAGCAGTGCCGGTCCCTCCCTTGGGATTGAAGCTCGTGCCGCTTCAAATCCACGGCCATTCGCCTTGAGGATCTTCAGATTCTCCTGATGTCGCTCCCAGCTGATATAGCCGGGATGAGCATCGGGAATGCAGGCCTGCCAGTCATCAATGTCGCGCGCACGCAAAGTCCTCTTGCCGTCGATGGTGCGTCGAAACTGTCGTCGGCCATAGGTATAGGCGCCAGCGTAGCGAGGATTGTTCAGGACACGCATCGCCGTCGACGCGGTGAGCGGCCGAAACAGCGTGTCGCCGTTGTGTAGGCGCGACGGAAACAATAGGCCTTCATTGCGAAAGACCTTGACGGTCTGGGAGGCGGACCCGAGGCGAGAGAACATCTCAAAGAAATGAATGATCGTTTCTCTGACTTGCATGTCTGGATCAAGAGTCACATTGCCTAAATGGTCATAGACCAGCCCGGTCGGCAGGAGGCAACGAAACTCGCCGCGCCGCACTTTATTGAGAATGCCGCCGCGTAGCCGGGCTTTGATCACATGCAGCTCGGCCTCACTCATCGTTCCCTTCAGGCCGAGCAGGAGCCGGTCGTTGAAACTTGCCGGATCATAGACGCCGTCCTCGTCGAGGATCAGGGTGTCGGCAAGGGCGCAGATCTCCAGCAGACGCTGCCAGTCGGCATTGTTGCGCGCCAGACGGGAGACCTCCAGGCCCATGACGATCCCGGCATGCCCCATGCCGACATCGCTGACCAGCCGCTGAAACCCCTCGCGCCACGCCACCGATGCACCGGACTCTCCTTGATCGTTGTCGATGACGATAATCTGCTCGTCGCGCCAGTCGAGGGCGACAGCGCGTCCCCGAAGCGCATATTGCCGCCGGGCGCTCTCGACGTTCTCAACGACTTGTCGCATGGAAGACTGGCGGATGTAGAGGTAGGCGCCGCGTTCGAGGTGATGAGGCTGGACTTTGAGATGTACATTCATAGTGACCTCCGATCGTTGGTGCTCATGGCGATTGTCGCAAGGACGTGAACGACGGCGCTGTGTCCGCCATGCAGCGGACAAGCAATTGACGATGGGTAATTCTGCTCTCGCGGGATGGTTGCTGTTGCGGTCAGCGCCTGAACCCATCCCCACATGCCCTGGCGCAGAAAGAGCATCAGGCCGCTACGGGCCATAAGCGGCGGCGCTGCGCCGAGGGCAGCCTTGCGCAATACCTCGTACTGGGACGCGATGGTCGACGGTCACCTTCGGCTTCATCCTCAAGGGCAACCTGTTCAGCTTCATTGAAGACGCGATCAACGTGCTTCTCACTGCGCGGCGCAAAACGATGCAACTGCGCCAGCGCCAGCTCTTCCTCGAGCTTGAAGACGCGCTGCGCAAGGATATCCTTCTCGGCCTTCAGCGCGGCGATTTCGGCAGCATTCGCCGCCAAAAGCGCCATCAATTCTTCAACAGTCGGGGTGCCGGGTCGAGTCATCAGATTCTTGAATCTGAACCGTCCGGTCGCGTCAACTGCTCAATTCGAGTACCATCAGCCAGCGATCTGATATTGCCTTACCGGATGGCGGACCATCGCATCGATATCGATGCCGTCGAGGATCCAATGTAGTTGCTCGGTCGTCAGCGTGACCACTGGCACCTCACGGCGGGGCCAGCGGAACTTGTCCTCTGTGAACCGCTTCAGAACAAGCACGAAGCCCGAGCGATCGAAGAACAGCAGATGCAAAAATCGCCGGGGCAAATGGATCGAGCGCCATCGTTTCCTGGACCAAGGCCGCAAGCCTGTTGATGCCAGCCCGGAAGTCGATCGGTTCGCGATGCAGATAGACTTGAAGATCAGCGCCCAGCTTGAACATGACCCAGGGCTCCGATTATCGCCGTCAACGTGTCCACATCGCCGCATTCCAACGTCAACCTCACACCATTCGGCAGTGACGCGCTCACCTTCGCTGGAGAGGACATCGGCCTGACCCTCTCTGCCTTCTCCAGCAGCTCTTCATCACTCGTGGCAGGCATTTCAAAGTCAAACTTGTTGCTCGCCGCAGTGATCTGAGCCGGAATAAATGCCGATCTCAAAGGCGGCGGAAATGGAGGAGCCCGGGTGTGTTTCCTTATCCATTTCCAAACGAGGTTCGCGTTAACCCCGTGTTCGCGCGCAAGTCTCGACACTGATGCGCCCGGTTCAAGGCAGGCCGCAACAAGGCGGTCTTTCGAGACTTGATCGAAACGGCGGCGTCCATTCCGACCAACCAGCCGCACGGCAAGTTTTTGACGTTCTTCAATCATTTGGTGTCCACCAATTTTTTAGGTGGACACTTTGTGCCAAAACTAAGTCAATTACAGAAGGCGCGGGGAAATTCGCGCTTACGATGAATCATGCGGCTGTAATGGTTGGGACAGCGGCTGTTTTTGTGCTCTATTACCTCCCATGGTTTTGCCCGCTTCCGACTGCCAGACGACGTCGATACGTTGTTTGGTCTTCAGCCGAATGTTGGTCCAGGCCTTTCGCTGGATGGCCTCGGCCGGATCGCATTGCTTTCGTCACCCTTGCCGGCCAGTAGGATGTCTCCCTCGCCGAGTTCGTCCGTCTGCGCGTTGGCCTCGGTGCAGTCGGCGATCCGCCCGCCGGTCAGACGGAGGTTGATGGGGCGACCTTCGGCGTCGACGAGCGCGTGGATTTTACTCGTAAGCCCGCCGCGGAAACGTCCTTTGCAGCCAGCGGACGAGCGGTTGTAGCAGGTGGTCGGAGGACCGTAGCGCTCCGGGGCTTCCGCCTAGACTAGGGCGAGCCCGTCCGGAACCGCCAGAGGATGCCATTCAAGACCCGCCCCATCATCGACGCAGGGCACGCCACGGGGCGTGTGGGGCAACAGCGGCGACAGGATTGACCATTCGTGGTCGGCACCGCTAAGACAAGGAACGAGCAATGCGATGCTTACGCACCTGTCGCTCTAGGGATTCCCGCTCCGCCTCGCTCAAAACCAATGGTGCCGTTGGTCGCCCAGTCGCATTTGCCATCATTCAAACCTCCCATGAAGAGGCCGTGCGTACAATGTAATGAACTTAGGTTTCAGATGACTAGTCGGCCGTATATGGGAATCTGTGGTCAACGTTATGCCACACTACCTGCAGCCTTGGGACCTTCGTGGCTACCGCTGGCAGATGTTGGCTGAACTGCGACCACGCCTTTCGCGCGTCTGTGAGAGTGGGCGGTTCGTGCGCACCGGTCACGAGGTGCAACTATCTTGTTCGACGCCTCATCGAAACAAGGCGAAACACCAAAGAACGTTGCTATCGATACTACCATCCCATGTAGGCGCACTGGCCCAGATTGCCGGCTAAGATAGCGACGTCACCGCTAGGGATTCCGCTTAGGGAAACTGCTTTTTACAAACTTCGAGCTCGCATCGTCAGTTCAAGAGAATACGCGAGGCGCCGTGGTGCCATCGCTCTTATGGAGGAAGGTTATGCTTCAAGAGAATAGGTCCAATTCGCTATCTGCCTTCGAAACCCTCGAGTCCAACGTACGATCATATTCGCGTTTTTTTCCTGTTGTGTTCAAGAAGGCCGCAGGAGCCATACTCGAGGACGAGACTGGTCGTGAGTTTATCGATTTTCTCTCTGGCGCCGCCGTCCTTAACTACGGGCACAACGATCCCTATTTCCTCAGTGAGGCGATAGATTACTTGCAAACAAAAGGCATCATCCACGCGTTGGACATGGCCACGTCAGCCAAAAGAGAGTTTATAGAGTACTTTGTTGCAACGATATTGCGCCCACGGGGTCTGACATACAAATTTCAGTTTTGCGGTCCAACCGGCGCCAATGCCGTGGAAGCCGCTTTGAAACTCGCGCGGAAAGCTACTGGACGGCACAGTATAATTTCCTTCACCAACGGGTATCATGGAGTGAGCTTGGGTGCGCTTGCGGTAACCGGCAATCGACACTACCGAGGTGCAGCAGGTTTTCCTCCGACCGGTGGGGTCTTCATGCCCTACGACGGGTACTCGGGAGCCGATAATGACACTTCGGACTATCTGGCCCGAGTACTTGCTGACTCGAGCAGTGGTGTTGACCTCCCGGCAGCCATCATTCTCGAAACTATACAAGGCGAGGGAGGCATCAATCTCGCGAGCAAAGAGTGGCTGCAGTCGCTCGAGCGGCTTTGCAGAAAGAACGACATCCTCCTGATTGTTGATGATATTCAGGCAGGCTGCGGACGAACGGGCAGTTTTTTCAGTTTTGAATTCGCGGGTATATCTCCAGACATTGTCCTCTTGTCGAAGTCTCTCAGTGGTTGCGGGCTGCCGCTGTCCCTTGTGCTGCTCAAACCCGAATTCGACGTTTGGCAACCCGGCGACCATAGTGGTACTTTCAGAGGCAACAGTCTTGCGCTCGTTACGGCGACTGCTGCATTGAGAAAATACTGGACGGATGAAAAGCTGTCGGCGCGTGTTACAGAGACAGGACGCGTCATGAACGAGCGCCTTTGGAAGATCGCCCAAAACAACCGAGACAGCTTGTCCGTACGCGGAAGGGGCATGATGTGGGGGCTCGATTGCGGCACAGGTGGAGTAGCCGAGAATATTGCCCACAAGGCCTTTGAAGATGGGCTCGTGATCGAGCGATGCGGTGCGGAAGACCACGTTATCAAACTTCTGCCTCCCTTAACCATTGATGAGCAGACGCTTCAACGTGGTCTGGACATTCTGGACAAGGCCGTGCACGCAAGCGGCTAAACCGGATCGACTGCCCTGCAAGCGCGATAATCTCTGGCGAGGACCGTCTTATGGTCCGCTCGCGAATTGTTCACTGTGTAAATTCCACCGTCCCCGGTGAATCAAGGTGCGATTCGTTCGAGCTGTGGCGCAACCGTTCCCCGACGAACGGCCTTTTGAAGGGCCTACAAAGACTGATAGTTACCAACCCGACGACTTTCCCATATCCTGCCTGCTGCAAATATCAGGACATCGACAAGCACGAGAGTTCTCTCGCAGAAGTTAAGTTCTTGCAAGGTGGCCGGAGCACAATGCATTCGATAGACCGCTCGGCCGTGCGCATAAGCACTTGCACAGTGGTAAAAGTGTAGCATTGAAGCGCCTTAGCGCAGCGATGCGATCGTCGGAGTCTGGAAATCTGAATACATAACTTGAGAAGGACATGAGAAATGACCGAACTCAAATTCGCAACATCGACACAAGCGCCACACGATTGCTCATTGTCGTCTCTAGAAGACTCGGGTTGGTCATCAGTTCCTACTGTAACAGAGCTCTCGGACGGCGAATTTGCGACTAACTACCGGGATGCAATGCGGCCGGTGCTCCTACGTAACGGCTGTGCGGCTTGGAGCGCTTGCCGGCGCTGGTCACCCCAGTATTTTAGTGAGATTGCCGGAGAACTCACGATACCGGTGAAGACGCTTGATCACGGCGACATTAGGCTCACTTCTTGGAAGCTCTCGGAGTACACGCGGTTCCTCACAGAGCAGTTGCCGAGCGACGATGGAGCGCCGTTGAACCCAAGAGCAGTTCCGTACTGCCACGATATCCCACTGCTGGGCCTGGTGGAAAGCCTGGCACAGGACTGCCAGCCCTTTCCTGGAGAATACCTCTCTGCCTGGTACCGTCGGCATTGGTGGCGCTATTCGCAGTTCTTCATGGGCCCGGCGGGCACCGTCACTCCGCTCCACTTCGACACCCTGCTTAGTCACAACCTGTTCTTCCAGATTTACGGCGAGAAGCAGTTCACCATTCTCCCACCTAGCCAAGCTACGTGCTGTGGGCGCCGCGGGTGGAGGTGGTTTGATGTGGACCCCGAACAACCGGACTACATGCGTTTTCCGGAGTACGAGCAAGCGACACCCATCGTCATCACCGTAAGCGCCGGCGACATGCTGTATATGCCACCGGGAACCCTCCACCACGTTCGCAGCTTATCAACTTCGATTTCCTTCAACATCGATTTTCACACGAGACGGAGTGTGTTGGATGCCTTGACACAGGCGAACAAAGGAATGCCGATAGAAGTTATCTGCTACAATGCGATCACGGCGTTGGGAGTAACCGCCGAAATCCCTGAACGCATTACGTTTCCGTTGTACCGCCCATACTTGAGCTATGTGAGTTGACGGGAATCGTCGTAGAGAGCTGGAAGATAAAGGATTGGCATGAAGCCCCCGAATTTATACGTCGGCAGCGAAACCTCGTGGTGCGTGGAGCGGTTCTTCAACCGGCTCGATCTGATTAAGGCTCTGCGCGCTCAGAAACGCCTTCATACCATAGTCATGAAGGCCAGCGCGTTTCAAATAAGTCGAGGCAGCCGAGAGCAGGGAACTCATCGACCATCATCAGCATGCTGACGACCGTCGCTCGCGTGAAGATCCTGCGTCTCGGAGAGCCGCACAGCGTCGCCGGCTTTACCCCAACGATATCGGCGATCCGCCTGTCGCATCGGCGGGTGACGGTCGCCACGACGGGATCGCGATAGTGTCCCAGGAAGGACATGCTAGTGGATTGATCGAAACAAAAGAATCCGATTTGAGATTCCTTTTCGACCTGCTGTATGCGACGATAGCGCATGCCCACCGGTATCACATTCGAGGTTTCGGCCGCCGACCGTTATCGGCTTGAGGCTATTATTTCGGCAAGAAGCTCGCCGCAGAAGCACGTGTGGCGGGCGAAGGTCATTTTGATGAGCGGTGATGGTCTTGGGACGGTGGCCATCATGCAGGCGACAAGCAAATCCAAGACCTGCGTGTGGCGCTGGCAGGAGCGCTTCATGGCCGAGGGGGTGGATGGTCTTTTGCGCGACAAGAGCCGACCGCCTGGCATTGCACCGCTCGATAGCGAATTGGTTGATCGGGTGGTCACGTTAACGTTGGAAGCACCGAAGCAGGAAGCCACGCACTGGACCGTTACCGTTCGTGCGATGGCAAAGGCGGTTGGGATCGCGGCGTCGTCGGTCGTCAGGATCTGGCACGAGCACGGTCTTGCGCCCCACCGCTGGCGCAGCTTCAAACTATCGAATGACAAAGCTTTTGCCGAGAAACTACACGACGTCGTCGGACTATATGTTTCGCCGCCAGCCCAGGCCGTCGTCCTGTCCGTCGATGAAAAGAGCCAGATCCAGGCACTTGATCGGACACAGCCTGGCCTGCCCATCAAGAAAAAGCGCGGCGGCACGATGACCCATGACAACAAGCGCCATGGCACCACCACGCTATTTGCCGCTCTCAACATCCTCGACGGTTCGGTGATCGGCCACAACATGCAGCGTCATCGCCATCAGGAGTTCATCCGCTTTCTCAACGCCATCGAGGCTGAACTGCCGAAGGACAAGGCCGTCCACGTCATTCTCGACAACTATGCCGCCCATAGTAGCCAAATGTCCGCGCTTGGCTGGCAAGGCATTCGCGATGGAGACCTTTCACTTCGTGCCAACATCCTGCTCATGGCTCAACGCCGTCGAGGGCTTCTTTGCAAAGCTCACACGCCGACGTTTGAAGCACGGCGTCTTTCATTCCGTCGTCGATCTTCGAGCAGCCATCAATCCCTTCATCAAGGAGCACAACCAAGAGCCACAACCGTTCGTGTGGAAAGCCGATCCAGACGAAATCATCGCCGGGGGCACCAAGCGTTGGAATCAATCCACTAGTCACCTGGAACCAAAGTAAGCTTCATTTTGTTCGGCTTCAGTCACAAGAGCAGGAGTTTGATCGATGGTTGGCAGGCAGGCGGACCTCGTCGTTCTGAGCGACGCGGACAGAAATTTCCTCGAATCGCAGGTGCGCCGGCATAAAGCGGCACGCTCCTTGTCGGATCGATGCCGGATGGTCTTGCTGTGCGCGCAGGGTTTGCAAAGCAAGGACGTTGCCGAACGCCTGGGTGTTCACGAGCACACGGTTGGCAAGTGGCGCCGCAGGTTCGTACAGGATGGTATTGAAGGGCTGACAGGTGAAATTCGTGCCGGCCGACCGCGAACTGTCTGCGATGCCCAGGTTGCTCAGGTCGTCGAGCGTACGTTGAACGCCACTCCCAAGGATGCCACGCACTGGTCCATCCGTTCGATGGCAGCCGACAGCGGCCTTTCGCATACCACCATCCGTCGGATCTGGACCGCGTTTGGCCTGCAGCCGCATCGTGCCGAGACATTCAAGCTTTCCTCAGATCCGCTCTTCGTCGATAAGGTGCAGGACATCGTCGGCCTTTATATGTCGCCACCGGACCGGGCGATCGTGCTATGCGTGGATGAGAAATCGCAAATCCAGGCATTGGATCGTGAGCAGCCGGTTCTGCCTATGGCACCGGGCGTCGCCGAACGGCGCACCCATACCTATGTCCGCAACGGCACGACTTCTCCGTTCGCCGCGCTCGACATTGCCACTGGTGCGGTGATCGGTCATTGCTACAAGCGTCACCGGGCCACTGAATTCCTCGACTTCCTGAAGCGGATCGACGCTGAAATGCCCAGTGGGCCGGACGTGCATCTGGTGATGGACAACTATGCGACCCACAAGACGCCGAGAATCAAGGCCTGGCTCGCGCGCCGCCCACACTGGCATGTTCACTTCACGCCAACGTCGGCATCCTGGATCAATCAGGTCGAGCGGTGGTTTGCAGAGCTGACGCGAAAGCAGTTGCAGCGCGGCGTACACCATTCAACCGCAGAACTGGAAGCCGACATCGACGCCTTCATCGAAACCAACAACGAGAACCCCACCCCATACAAGTGGGTCAAATCCGCCGACCAAATCCTTGCGTCGGTCAAGCGCTTCTGCCAGAAGACAATGAACCGAACTTCAGATTCACGTGACTAGCTCGTGTTGGCAGTTTAATACCGCGAGCCCACAGGCAGGACGGCCCAACGGTTATCTCACCTCAACCGTTGCGAAATGTATAGCTGTAACCGTTGATCGCAGGCGCGCCGCCGAGATGCACGTAGAGGACCTTCGACCCCTCCGCAAATAAGCCTTTCTCGATGAGGTCTATCAGCGCTTGCATCGATTTTCCCTCGTAGACAGGATCCGTAATCATGCCCTCTAGCCCCGCGCAGAGACGGATAGCCTTTTTTGTTTCATCAGACGGAATTCCATAACAGGGGTACGCGTACTCCTCGAGCAAGACCACATCATCGTCGACGATTTCAAAGCCGAGGTCGACGAGCTTCGCTATATCCCGGGCAATTTGTGATACCTGCGCCCTTGTTTCAGCGGGGGTCGCGGAAGCATCAATACCAATGACGTTTCGCTGTCGCCCGTCTTTTGCGAACCCCACGACCATGCCGGCCTGCGTCGACCCCGTCACCGTGCAAACCACAATGTAATCGAAGGCAAATCCAAGCTGCTTCTCCTGCGCGCGCACTTCTTCGGCAAAGCCGACATAGCCGAGACCGCCAAATTTGTGAACAGATGCCCCGGCTGGAATCGCATAGGGTCTGCCGCCCCTTTGCTTGACCTCGTCGAGCGCCTGTTCCCAACTGCGGCGAATGCCAATGTCAAAGCCGTCATCGACCAGGCGTACCTCTGCACCCATGATCCGGCTCAGGAGAATGTTGCCGACCCGGTCGTAAACGGCATCTTCATGTGGTACCCAGCTCTCCTGTACCAGGAGGCATTTCATGCCGATCTTGGCGGCTACCGCGGCGACCATGCGCGTGTGGTTGGATTGAATGCCGCCGATCGACACGAGCGTATCGGCTTTCGACGCGATCGCGTCCGGGACAATGTATTCAAGTTTTCGGAGCTTGTTGCCACCGAACGCAAGACCTGAATTGCAGTCCTCGCGCTTGGCATAGATTTCCACCTTTCCCCCTAGATACTCGCTGAGACGGTCGAGCTTCTCGATAGGTGTCGGGCCAAAGGTAAGGGAATATCGCTCGAAATTTTTCAGCATGTTCTCTCCAGTGATATGCGGCTGGAATCGAATTGTGCCCGACGCGCGGGCTGACAAGCTCGGCGATGATCGCCGAGCTTGTCAGCGATCCCATTGTCCCACCGCGTTCGTTGATCATTGAGACGACGCAACGCAGGCCGGCGGGCTGCGCTTCGGCCAGTACCGTCTATGAAACTGAACAGCATTAGCCCCTTAACGGTGGGACAATTTGGGAGCGTTCGCCGCCGATCATGCTACGCAGTGTACTCATACAGCGCTCAGCTCCATGGTCGTTGTCTTCCAAGCAACGTGAGCTTCAACACTGATCGAATCTCGGCCTCTTACGGAGAGTAATCCGCACCGTTGAGCCAAGTTGGAGGACATCCGCGTAGTCAATCTTCATCCCGGCAATGCTCTTGTGGCTGGCAGGGCACTTTCTGAAAATTGCCGAAACGCTCGGCCCTCTGGCCTACCTTCGGAGCGCAGCTCGACCGCCAAACTAAAAATAGCACGCTTGCGAAATAGGCCACCTGAAGAAGCAGCCAAATACCAAGCGTCGCGACCATTGCTCTGCGGATGGATTGTGAAACGACGTAAGTGCCCAGAAGGCTAGCGCACATGGCCAGATGCAGGAGGCGACAGAAGGTAGCAAAAGGCATCGCGGTTCTCCGGGTTATGCGCCAGCACATGCAGCGAGCTTCTCAGCCGCAACATGAATCTGACAGTTCTTGGGGCAAACGCGTGCGCAGGCGCCGCAGCCGATGCAGCTTCCGGCGTGGTCTACGACCATGATCATACGATTGAGCTCGCCATCGAAGTCGTCATCCTCGTCGTCGCAGACACCAAGGATTTCACCCGATTCGTCGACGCCATAAAGGTTCATGACCTCGCGCGAGCAGACTTTGAAACAGCGACCGCAGCCGATGCAGGTTTTGCCATCGATAGCGGTTAGATACTCCGGCACCCAGCTGGAACCGTCGCGCGTGACGAAAGACCCGGTCATCGCGCTTCCTCCAATGCTGCAAGCTCTTTTCTTGCGGCATCCAGCTCGGCGAATGCGTCGAACGTTTTCTGTGCGATCGTCTTGATTTTAGGCCAGTTGACCGGGAGGTCCTCGGCAAAGTCATGCAACTCCATTTTCGCAGTTGCTGCACGTGATTGCAGTTGGCGGACCTTCTTAAGCTGCTCCACAATGTCTGACATGATCTCTTTCCTCGAAAACCGATTTCATGACGCCCGCGCCACGTCGGGATGAGCTTCGATGGTGGCGATCGCATTATCGACCAGTTTCGCACCGGCATCAGCCAGGTTGCGAAGCGTCTCGAAGCCGAAGCGGTGCACGTCTCGAAGGGTCTTCGACAAAAGGACCAAACGCCCTGTCGTGAGAACCAGACGTCCGAAGCCCTCATGGTTCATCATCATGATCGAGGATGCGATCAGGCCGGAGCGCTCCTCGATTCCTAGTCCCACGCATGTGTAAAAAATTTGGAGCCTCCATATCACGTCCGGATCCGGATCACCGATGATCGGCATCTCGTGGCGCTGCTCCTTCGTCACGATGAAATCGGCAAGCAGGTCAGTGTTCGATTTTCCTTCCCACGCCCCATGAGTATCCTGCGCCCTCACCAGGCGAATAAGGCATTTCATGAACGGGGTTGCCATAACGTTGCTATCACCATCGGCGACTGTGTTTTCGAGAGCGGTGGGCGAGGTCATCGGCGATCTCCTCTAATCTTCGTCGTCGAAGAAAGGTTTGGGGACGCCCATGCCGGCATCTGCCAGCACCTTGCGCAGCCATGGCGGCGGAGCAGTTTTCAGCATGGTTTGGGTACGGGTCAGTACCTCCTCGATGGAGGATGGCTGCGGCACCTTGATCGGATGAATTTTTGCCGAGACGACCTTCGCGGCAGAGGGGCCGCCGATCGCCAGGCAGAACAGCAGATGACAGCCCTTCAGCGCCTCGACCCTCATCGTGATGCGATCAGTACCGTCGTTCGTGTGCTGACCGCTTTCGTCGGTTACCTCACCAAAATCGACAGCTTCGACGATTTCCCAACCGGCCGGCGTGACATCGTAGACTGCAAAAAGCTTGGCAGATCCGAAATGGGCGTTCAGTCTCTTCAGGTCCTGTGTCGCGATCGCGACGCGCAGCACTCCCTTCGGGCGCTCTGGGACAGGTGCCGGTCCCTCGTCAGTGACGAGTGAAAGACGTCGCACAGCGGTCATTTGTTGCCTCCATGTCTTGCAAGGGATTGAGCGCTTCGGGGCTCGGCTGGCGGCAGTTCGACTGGAAAATGTTGGCGACCTCGAATAGGAAGTTCCGGGCGCCCTCATAGAGAATGGTTTTCTTATGCGGGCTGCCCAGGCGGTCGAAGATCGGAAAACCAACCCTCATCAATGGCATGCCCAGCCGCTCGGCCGCCTGACGGCCATGGGAGTGGGTTACAATCAAGTCGCCGCCTGCGTGACGCGTCATGGTCTCGAGATCGGAAAGATCGCCGACCTGCACGGCGTCTGCCGGCACCTTCTGCAGGATAGAGCTGGTGCCGGTGGTCGTCACGGCGGCGACTATTTGAGCGCCCATGCCCTTGAAGAACGTCGCAAGTTGAAAAAGATGGTCTGGCTCCGCGGCAATCGCGATACGCTTGCCGCCAAAATGAAAATGGCCGTCGAGGAGTGCGTCTTGCAACTGCGCGCGGCGGCGGCGCACCGCGGCCGGTATAGGATTGCCGGCGATCATCGCCAACATGGTCATGAAACGGTCGATCGCCTTCATGCCAACGAGCTGCTCGAAGAGAACATAAGGCACGCCGGTCTTGGCCTGCAGCGCCGCGGCGGCCCCGCGCATATGCTCGCCAATCGCAACCGCCTGGAAGCAGGTGCCGAGTTCCCGGATTTCCTCGATCTTCGTGCCGCCATAGGTGGTTGGCACCCAACGGTCATCTGGCACCGTACCGTCGAGCGAGCCGGAAATGTCCGGCAGGATTACCGGCTTCAAGCCAAAGTTCTCGACCGTTTCGCGCAGATGCTCGATATCGGCGACCGTTAAGTGCCAACCGGGGAGGATCGCAATCTTCTTCAGGTCACGGGACCGCCCGCCCGGGGTCGTGATGCCTTCGATCAGGGAGGTGACGGCCTTGGCCCAGCCCTCCTCGATCGCCCCGTCGAAATCCGGTGTGCTCGCCAGCACGACCTCGGTACCTGCAAGCTCTTGCGCACGCTCCGTCTTGATGTTGGCAAGATCGCCCGCAAAATTTTCGCCGCGGGTTTCCACCAGCGCCGTCGTGCAGATGCCAATCAGCTTCGGTTTTGCGCGCGTCTTGAGATTAAGGAGCGCCTCTTCCAGATTGCCGGCGCCGCCTAAGATCGTCGCCACTCCGTCCATCGCCGTTGTCTGCAGGGGAATGGCTTCCTTGAAATGGCGCACAAAGAGTACGAGCGCGAAGCTGGTGCAGCCTTGGCTGCCGTGAAACAGCGGTATCGCACCATCGACGCCGAGAAACGCCATGGCTGCGCCTAGCGGCTGCGACGATTTCAGCGGATTGACGGCCACCGACTTGGTCTGCGGAAGAATGCATGCCATCAGCTTTCCCCAATACTTGCGGAAGCCACCGGCGATAGTGCCGACGACGGTCTTGAGAGCTGGAAGGCTTCCGTGTCACTGTGCGCGCTTGGCACTCCTTCCTCGATTGCAGGCTGGCATTCCCAGGGCGCCGGCTCCCGCACCGCACTCCAGATCGGATTGTGAAGAGCAAGATCGATCTGACGCACGAGCTCCACCATTCCGTCATAGCCGGCATAGGGGTGGTGGCGTTCCTGGTTGATATCGAGCCAAGGCGTTTTGGCCTTCAGCGCGACGAATTGCGTGCGTCCGCCCGACAACATGATGTCGGCCTTGCGTTCCGCGAGAAAGTCATAAAGGTCGCTCGGCCGCATCGATTCGAATATATGGTTGTCGTCCTTCAGGATCTGTTTGATGCGCTCCTTGTCTTCGGCCGTCGATTTCTTGGTCGAGGTGCCGACAATTTCGACGCCGATCTCCATCAGCGCATGGGCGACGGACCAGGCCTTCACGCCGCCTGTGTTGAGCAGCACGCGCTTGCCTTGAAGCCTCGGCCGGTATGCCGCGAGCTTCTTCCACGCAATCGCCTCCTGCTCTGCGATCAGCGCCTCGGTGCGCTGAAGAATTTCGGGATCGGCGCCCTTCTTCACGAGCAGCTCAGCGACCTGCCGCAGGGATTGCGAAGTGTCGGTGATGCCGTAGAAGGAACCTTCGAAGAACGGAATATCCCAGAGTTCCTCCATCTTGCGGGCAAGATTGATGAGTGCGGTCGAGCACACCATCATGGCTGCCCGTGCACGATGGGCGGAGGCAATGTCACGATAGCGCGCATCACCGGGAATGCAGGCGCGCACGCGGATGCCGAGTCGGTCAAGGAGCGGCTTTACCAGCCAGAACTCACCGGAGAGGTTGAATTCGCCGAGGATATTAATGTCGTAGGGGCCGGCATCGTCGGGCTCCGCCGTGCCGATGACATGATCGAGCAGCGCCTCGCCGGCGAGCTTGTTGCCGAGGTTCTTGGAGCCGGCGAAGCCCGGCGCATTGACCGGCACCACCGGCAAGCCGAATTTTTCCGCAGCGCGTCTGCAGACGGCTTCGATATCGTCGCCGATCAGTGCCGTGACGCAGGTCGAATAGACGAAGATCGCCGGCGGCGCATAGGTCTCCTTGATCTCGCGGATCGCCTTGAACAGTTTCCGCTCGCCGTGGCCCATCACCACGTCGAGTTCCGTAAGATCGGTGGTGAAGCTCGTGCGCCACAGCGTTGGACCAGACGAAGCCGTGCCGCGGTTGTCCCAGGAATTGCCTTCGCAGGCGAGCGGCGCATGGATCAGATGTGCGACGTCGGTGATCGGCTGCAGCACGATCTTGGCGCCATCGAAAGCGCAGCCGCCGGCTGCCGCGCCGGGAGTGAGCGGCTTCGAACAGCCCTTCTTGCGCACGCTGTCGTCTTTGCCGCGGTTCATCTCGCAGGCGGGCTCGTCGAAGACCTCTTGGATCTTGGCATCGAGCGAGCGCCTTGCGCCGGTTTGAGAGGCCGATCGCAAGACGTCGGGGGTGCCAAGCGGGTCTTTGCTGTTAGCGCGTGAGGTCATAGGAATAATCCGTGACACCTATTTTGCTCGTCTCGCGGTCAAGCTTGTCGAAGATCGTGTCGAGGATCGTCGTTAAGACACGCAGCCCCCCCTGGTAGCCCATCAGCGGAAAGCGATGATGATGGTGCCGGTCGAAAATCGGAAACGTCAGGCGGATCAGCGGCGTGCCGGTGTCGCGCTCCAGATATTTGCCATAGGAATTGCCGATCAGCAGGTCCACCGGTTCGGTGAAGAGCAGCGAGCGCAGCGCCCAGAGGTCCTTACCCGCCCAGACCTTGGCATCCTTTCCGAAAGGCGAAGATGCGAACAATTCCTTCATCTCGCGTTCCCAAGCGGATGTGCCGTTGGTGGCCAGGCAATGGATCGGCTCGCCGCCGGTCTCCATGACGAACCGGGCTACCGCATAGACGAAATCGGGATCGCCGTAGATCGCGTATTTCTTACCGTGCAGCCAGGCCTGGCTGTCCGCCATGGCGTCGACAAGCCGGCCGCGCTCCAAGCCGATAGTCGAAGGGATTTCCTTGCCGGAAATCTCCGAGATTTTCATCAGCAATTCGTCGGTCGCGTTGACGCCAAGCGGATAGTGGAAGGAGGCCGTCGTCTGCCCGAGCTCATTGCAATATTCCAACGTCTTACGGGTATTGTAGTGCTGCAGCGACAGCGTCGCTTCGGCATCGAGCGCGTCCTTGACGTGTTCGATGGTCGTGCCGCCGTCATACATGCGGTACATGCCGTCCGACGGGGTATCGAACTGATCGGAGGCGTCCTGAATGAGCGTATACGACACGTCCATGAGGTCGAGCAGGCGCTTGAGCTCGCGGTTGTTGCCGACACAGAAGCCGTCGAATCCTGGAACGATGTTGATGGTTCCATTGAATTCCTTTCGCTCCCTGCCCTTCCAGAAATGCTCCAGAATGCCCTTGACCATCCCGTCATAACCATCGACGTGGCTGCCGACGAAGGCGGGGGTGTGGGCGAACGGAACATCCAGGTTCGCGGGGACCGAGCCTTCGCTCTTGGCGTTTTCGATGAAGCCATGCAAATCGTCGCCGATCACCTCCGCCATGCAGGTGGTCGAGACGGCAATCATCGTCGGATCGTAGAGCGCGTAGGTATTGGCAAGCCCATCGACCATGTTCTTCAGTCCGCCGAATACCGCCGCGTCCTCGGTCATCGAGGACGAAACCGCCGACGCGGGCTCCTTGAAATGTCGCGATAGGTGCGACCGGTAATAGGCAACGCAGCCCTGGCTGCCATGGACGAAGGACATGGTCCGCTCGAAGCCCGCGGCCGCGAATACGGCGCCGAGCGGCTGGCAGGCTTTGGCGGGGTTCACAACGAGGGCTTCGCGGGCCAGATTTTTTTCCCTGTATTCCCAGGTCTTGGTGAACTCGCTTTGATCGGCAACGATCTCGTCCGGGTGCGGGCATTCGAAATTCAGCTTCTTTTCGGCGAGCATCCGTCTGTATTCCGGCTCGCGGAACAGGGGCGCGTGGTCGAGAATTTTTTCGGCCGACTGCGGCATGGTAATCACCTTTCTTTTCATCGTGCCGCACCGGTGGCGGCAAAGGGACGTCATCTTTCAGGTGTGCGGATCAAGTCCGACAGGAGAGCCTGGCCTGCCCCTGCTCCAAGACAGGCCAGGCCCTCATTCGGCCGCAACCGCCTCAGCCGGCGCGGCCTTTTTTTTCCAGGGGGCGTCGTAGAGATCCCAGACTGGATTATTGATGGCGAGATCCATGTCCTTGGCGAAGATCGCAAAGCCGTCGTAGCCATGATACGGGCCGGAGTAATCCCACGAATGCATCTGTCGGAACGGGATGCCCATCTTCTGCACCGGGTACTTTTCTTTGATACCGGAGCCAACGAGATCGGGACGAATTCCCTCGATGAACTTTTCCAGTTCGTAACCGCTCACGTCGTCATAGATGAGCGTGCCTTTTTTTACGTAGTGGCCGGTGCGCTGATAGTCGTCGTTATGGCCGAACTCGTAGCCTGTGCCGACGATCTCCATGCCGAGATCCTCGTAGGCCGTGACCACGTGACGAGGGCGCAAACCGCCGATGTAGAGCATCACCGTCTTGCCTTCGAGGCGCGGCCGGTATTTGGCGATGACGGCATCGACCAAAGGCCGGTACTTGGCGATGACTCTTTCGGTCTTTTCCTCGATTTCCGGCCCGAAATGCTTGGCAATCTTGCGCAGGGAGGCTTCGATCTGCGAGGGACCAAAGAAATTATATTCCATCCACGGGATGCCGTATTTTTCCTCCATGTGCCGGCAGATGTAGTTCATCGACCGATAGCAGTGGATGAGGTTGAGCTTGGCCTTGGGCGCACGCTCCACTTCGGCAAGCGTGGCATCTCCCGACCAGTTGCCGACCACGCGCAACCCCATCTCCTCCAGGAGGATGCGCGTGGCCCAGGCGTCGCCGCCGATATTGTAATCACCGACAACATTGATGTCGTAGGGACCCGCCTCGAACTCGACATCCGTCTTCTCAAAAACCCAGTCGCGGATGGAATCGTTGGCGATATGATGGCCAAGGGATTGCGATACGCCGCGGAAGCCCTCGCAGCGCACCGGTACGATCGTCTTTTCGTATTCGCTCGCCTTCTTGCGCGACACCGCCTCGATGTCGTCGCCAATCAGACCGATCGGGCATTCGGACTGGACGGTGACGCCTTTGTTCAGCGGAAATAATTCCTGGATCTCGTCAATGATCTTTTCCAGCCGCTTGTCGCCGCCAAAAACGATGTCTTTTTCCTGGAAGTCGGAGGTGAACTGCATCGTCACGAAGGTGTCGATCCCCGTCGTGCCGACGTAGTAATTGCGACGCTGCGACCAGGAATATTGGCCGCAACCGACGGGCCCATGTGAGATATGGACCATATCCTTGATCGGACCCCACACGACACCTTTGGATCCGGCATAGGCGCAGCCGCGGATCGTCATGACGCCCGGAATGGATTTGATGTTCGATTTGACGCTGCATTCGGAAATGACGTTGTCCTCCTCGTCGGCCCCGTCTCTCCCCGTTGCAACACTGAGGTGCTTGTTGCGGCGCTTGGCCGCTTTGTCCGGATACTGCGACAGCACGTCCGCGATGAGCTTTTCATGCAAAGCGCCGTCATTCTCGTAGTCGAGGCTCATTGGGCCTGCCCTCTTTTAAGGTTCGGTTGATGCCGCGCGCAAAGGCGCGTTCTCGGGGAAGGACGCGCCGGGTTGGGGCGCCGGCGCGTCCTGTCGAAAGCGGCAGTTAGTGGGCGGCCGCCACCTTCGATTCCTTGGCCTGAAGTTCGGCAAGCATCTGCTCGTCGGTCTTCATGATGCCGAAGTCGAGCAGCATGTCCTCGAGCTCTTCCATGGTGATCGGGGTCGGGACGGTCCCTTGACCCGAATTGGCGTGAATCTTCTCAGCCAGTGTGCGATATTCTCCGGCCTGTTTGGACTCCGGCGCATACTGGATGACTGTCATTTTCCTGAGTTCGGCGTGCTGGACGATGTTGTCGCGCGGCACGAAGTGAATGAGCTTGGAATTGAGCCTGGAAGCCAGCGCCTCGGCGAGGTCGACTTCGCGGTCCGTCTGACGCTCGTTGCAGATCAGACCGCCGAGCCGCACGCCGCCTGCATGGGCATATTTCAAGATGCCCTTGGCAATGTTGTTTGCCGCATAAAGCGCCATCATTTCGCCGGACATGACGATGTAGATTTCCTGGGCCTTGTTCTCGCGGATCGGCATGGCAAAGCCGCCGCACACCACGTCGCCGAGCACGTCATAGGAGACATAGTCGACATTGTCGTAGGCGCCGTTTTCCTCGAGGAAGTTGATGGAGGTGATGACGCCACGACCGGCGCAACCAACGCCCGGCTCCGGGCCGCCGGACTCCACGCACTTGATGCCTTTATATCCGATTTTGAGCACGTCCTCGAGTTCGAGGTCTTCCACCGAACCTTCCTCTGCCGCCAGATGCAGGACGGTGTCCTGCGCCTTCGAGTTCAGGATCAGCCGGGTGGAGTCGGCTTTGGGATCGCAGCCGACGATGAGGATCTGCTGCCCGAGATCGACGAGGGCCGCGAGCGTATTTTGGGAGGTGGTGGACTTGCCGATGCCCCCCTTGCCGTAGAATGCGATTTGACGCAAAGCTGACATGTTGCCTTCCTTCTTTCGTTCCATCCATCGCGGAATAGGTCGGCAGCTCGCGCCGCCCGCAGGCAAGTGTTTCAAAACTCGTGCCAATGTGGCGGTCGATTGGAAGGAAAACTCTCTTGGTTGTTTTTCAGCTATTTAGTCTGAAGCAAATAAGAGATCGGAGTGGACAAGCCTGTGTCGCGGGTCCGACAAATCGGACGCAAGGTGTCGGAGGCCTTACCTGAGACCGATAAAGGCTGGCGATCGGGGAGTGCCACAGGTTGGCAGCGACCAGCAGCAGAATCAGCCAGCTTCGCGTTCCTCATGGAAGACGAGGCGTAGCGTGCGATCTCCATTCGTATCACGTGGAGCGGCAAAACGCGGACATCTGCATGAGCACGGCAATCGTCTTGCCGGCCGTCGAGTGCAGGCTGAGACACCAGCACTATTCGCCGGCTTTGCGCACGTCGCAGCTGCGTGAAACGAGCAATGCTTTTACCCGGCTGAGACTTTGAAACGACCGGGCTTAGTTCTCGGAGCGCTTTGATGTTCCGTGGCGCGCGGCGAAACCATGCGAGCCCCCTCCTGCATTAACGTCTCCCGCATCCAGAGGCTTGCCGGATCGGTGTTGTGAAGCGCGGGCCATTGGACGGCCTCTGTCAATGCGGGGATCGGCAGCGGGAGCTCGACGATCCGCAGGGGCGTCGTTTTTGCACAATATTGCGCCAGCCGCAGAGGCATGGTCCCAATGCGGTTGGTACCCGACAACATGGGTGGGATCATGCTGAAGGACTGTACGACGACCTCAACACGTCTCTTGAAACCGTGCTCGTGCAAATACCACTCGTCGATGGCCGGCTTGCGCGTATTTCCGAACTTGACCGCAACATGGCCCATCGACATGTATTGCTCGAATGTAAATGGCTCGGACAGCTGTTTGTTCGTCCCGCAGGTTACGCACACGAATATATCGTCAAACAGTGCGGCATGCGGATGTTTCGACATGAACACTTCCGGCATAATCAGAAAGTCGACATCGCCGCGCCGGAGGAGCTCCTCGAAATCGTCGGAAACTGGCAGAAATTCGAAGCTGACGCCGGGAGCCTCCCGCGCCACGCGCTCAACGACCATTTCAAAAAACACAAGCGTGACGTAGTCGGAGAGGATGATCCTGAAGCAACGATCAGATTGAGCGGGATCAAACGGCTCCCAGGAAATAATGGAGAGCTGGATATATAACAAAGCCTCGCGGACTGGCGAGGCGAGCCTTTCCGCCCGCGGCGTTGGGACAAGTTCACGGCCAGCCATCGTAAAGAGCTCGTCGCGGAAATATGTCCGCAGCCGGGCGACGGCCGCGCTCATTGCCGGCTGGCTGAGATTGATGCTGCGTGCGGCTGCCGTGAGGTTACGCTCGGTCATGAGCGCGTCAAGCACGACGAGGAGATTTAGATCAAGGCCTTTAAAACGCATGTTTTCCTTCATCCATAGCGTGGACGCATGCCATCCATGCTATCGATCATCATGCCCATTGAAAGAATATAAATTGGCCGAAATCAAGTAGATCGAGTGCACATTTGCGTGGGGGTTCGGCCGAAACGATCGGATGCCGGTCTGCGAGTTTGTATCAGGTCTGCCTCGTTGGGCCTTTCGAGAGGTCGCTTATCAAGGCACGGCTCCGGACATTGCGAGGTGGGGCTAAAATTTCGAACCAAGCCAGAACCTTGACATTAAAGGTCTCCGGCCCCACGCGATTGCCGGAAAACATTCGCTTCGTTACGCCAAGAATGCCGGCGAGATCGTGACAAACCGGCGCGGGAGAACATACCAACTGCCGCTTCAGCAAAACGGTTCCCCAAAGGGGTTGATCACCGAGAGCGCGTTCAGGGAAAATCTAGGACCCGCTCTATCCACCGCTCCTAAACGCCTGGGCTATCTGATATTCGGCGGGGATCTTCAACAAGAAAATGCCATGCCCAAACGCCGGTGTCGCTTGGCATCACGCGTAGATAGCAGTCCGCGGTAACCTTCCAATCGTGGAGCTATGTCTAGATTTATCCATGTCGTGAATGAGCTCCATCCAAACAATCCATTTGCCAAGCCTGTGGGGCATTGGAGTAACAAAAGCAAGCCGCCAATCGATGGGCGGCTTAAAACAACGCGGTAATGAGGGGTGGGCCCCAATGCCTGCGACTTTGATCGCATTCGCGCATTTGGCACGAATAACATGAGGAGAAATATTGTTGAGACATGGAATCAAAGTCGATGCCCCGGACTTTCGTTCATTGATCTAGGTCTAACTGACTTTGATATCAAATCTGGTTTCGATGAGAGGAGCAACGACGCATTCCCTTGAACGAATCCTACCCTGGAAGAGAACAACAAAGGCGGCGTGCGAGAGCATGCCGCGTTTGAATATTCCGTCGCCCGGTCGATTGCAAAAACGGCCCGTTGATTTCGCGGGTTTTTCGAAGCATCGAACAGGAACACTTAAGTTTGCCGAGGACAACACCATTCGCGCGGAGGTTCTTGCCGGCACGGGAAAATTCTATCATCCATGAAAGGCCATCGAATGCTCAGTTCCGCAAACTCCAATCCGAAGGACCTCGAAACGATCGCGCGCAACGGCGGCGTATTTCGCCGCATCGCGTCCCGAATTCCAACCTATCTGACGGATATGCGAGAGAACCCGGCCTGGCTCCCAATGTTCCTGCTGGCGCGCACGATGCCGTTGCGCAAGGCGCATTGGCTGACCGCAAGACCAGTGCCGCGGCCGGAAAGCCGCAAGCCCTCGATGTTTGGCGATCTCAGCGCAAAGACGATCGCAGCCGAACTGAGACAAACGGGCATATTTGCCGGCTTGACCCTACCGGCCGCAATTCACGAGGAAATTGCACGTTTTGGACATGAGACGCCCTGCTTCGGCAATTTCGACCGCCGGCTTGATTTTCTGGCCGGTGACCATACCGAAACCGAGCAATGGCTCGGTCGCACGATACTAAGCGGCCACCATTACGAACGGGTTTTACGATGTGACGCCGTCGTTGCCGTTCAGCAAGATCCGCTGCTTCTGGACGTGGCAAGGCATTACCTCGGTGGCAATGCAAGATTGATCACCACGCGGACGTGGTGGAGCTTTCCAACAAAAAAAGCCTCGGATGCGGATCTGAGCCGCGCTTCCTTCAAGTTTCACTTCGATCTTGATGATTGGCGAATGCTGAAGTTTTTCTTTTATCTTTCCGACGTCGATGCCGATTCCGGCCCGCATGTCTATGTGCGCGGCAGCCACAACCGTCGGCGTTTGAAGCATCAATTGACGCTGCTCGTCGGCCATCCGGCGCATGAGGTTCTGGATTTCTATGGCGAAGAAAATGCCATCACTTTGACCGGCAAAGCGGGTTCTGGCTTCGTCGAGGATCCCTTCGGATTTCATATGGGCACCTTGGCAAAACAGAGGCCGCGGTTGATGATGGAGGTCGGATTTGGCGTCTCGAAACCATCAAAGCGCCGCTTCCATGGAGAACCGGTTCTTCGCTAGACCAGCAGCCGTTCAGGCGCCGATCCAGTTCTGATCGACCCAATGTCGGACAGCTTAACTGGAATGCACTGCGACCGTCATATCTGGCGGTCGAGGCCTTGCAATCCCCCTCCCCGGCCGCGCATTCGCTGTGTCTTAGGTCGGGGCGGAGTTGAAGGAAACGTCTAAGGGCCCACTCCGGCTGCTTCTGAGCGTATTGTCTCACTTTCAAAAGCGAAATTGACGTGTCGCCGCGTGTTACCAACTCCGGCGCGGGCGAAAATGTCCGAGTAAGGGATGTCGGGCGATCATGCGACAAGGCGCCTTCGAGGGAAGTGATGCAATTAAGTGCAGACGCCTGCTTCATTACGGTCTGGTCTTGCAACTTTTGCAGCACACCGTCATGACGGCGCCGAAAATTGCCCACGCGGTCGCGGCCACGACATGCGCGTAACAATCGATCGGGCATGGCATGACGAAGCGTCCTGCTGCGTCGAGGACGTGGGCGCCTGGCGGCGCGTTTACTGGCTCTCCGACTTCGACAATACGTCCATCCGCCAGCAGAGCATCGACCGGATGCGCAGCGCGGTCCGCGCTCCCATCCATGATGGCAGCATTGGGAATAATGATTGGCGGCATTGCACGTCCCCATGGTTTTGACGCTGAAAGGACCGATCGCGTCCAGAACGCCAGGCACTTTCCTGAGGAAGCATGCTTGAGCATAGCCTATTCAGATCGGATACACGGAGAAAGGGGCCTCGCCTTACTTAAGGATCTCTCAAACCTCAGCCGCCGGCGCGGGCACATCGCAGAGAAGACAGGACAATTGACGGCGATGCCAATTTCGTTGAACCATGCTGCAATCCAGGAAGCCGGTCTCGTTCACAGACTTGTAAAGCGCCGTTATCTTGGCCGAACGGCCGACTACATCGCTCATGACCAAGGCACTTGCCTCCGATTTAGGTCGATCGTTCCTCGAAGCGGACGCTATAGAAAACCGATTGCATCGCGAAGGAAACTATAACCCAGGGCAATGAAGGCCGCCCGCTCGCGATTGTTCGGGCCGGGGGCATGACCGCCGACCTCAGCTTCGTAGAAGTAGGCAGGGCAGCCGAGTGCCTGCAGCTTTGCAGCCATCTTACGTGCGTGCCCCGGATGGACGCGGTCGTCCCGTCTCCTGGTGGCGAGCAGGATGGGCGGGTAGGATCGCTCTGCTTCGGCTGTGTGATAGGCAGACATTTGACTGAGAAAGGCCCAATCCTCCGGCTTGTCGGGATCACCCTTTTCGTCGATCCAGCTCGCACCGGCGAGGAGCTTCGTGTAACGACGCAGGTCGAGAACTGGAACGGTGCAGGAGAGCGCGCCGAAACGCTCGGGATATCGGGTCAGCATGTTGGCGATCAGGAGGCCGCCATTTGAACCGCCCTGGGCGGCGATCCGCTCTGGGCGTGTGACACCCCGGCGCACCAGGTCGGCAGCCACGGCGGCGAAATCGTCATGGGCAAGACGCCTGCCGGCCCTTCGTCCAGCCTCGTGCCAGCGTGTACCGAACTCGCCGCCGCCGCGGATGTTGGCCACCACGCTCGTGCCGCCGGGTTCGAGCCACAGCTTGCCTATCGCGGAGTTGTAGTCGGGCAGAACCGATTTGCCGTATCCGCCATATGCGGTGAGGTGAACCGGCGCCTCTCCATTTGCGTTCTCCGGGCCGACCTGTGTATAGGGAATCATCTCACCATCCGTCGAAACCGCCTCGTGACGCGTGACCACCAGGCCGGATGCGTCGAAATTCTCTGGATCGCGTTTCAGGACCACGGGCGCGCCGAGACTCGCCGCCCCGTTGATATTGAACAAGAGAAGCTGCGCTGGCGTCACCGGATCTTCGGCCGAAACGAGGACTTCTCCATTACGCTCGTGAACTTCCGCATCGAACGGCCAGGCTCGAACGGTCGTCGCTTCGGGCATGGTGTCCAAGGTTCGACGCGTCCAGTCCCGTCGTCCGGGCGTGAACATATCGAAGCGCGGGATGAGATTGTCGAGGAGAGATACGACGAGCTTTGCGTCATTCCAGAAGAAGGACTGCAGGGCGCACCCGCTGCCAGGTTCAAAGAGCGTGGTAAAGCTGCGCGCGCCAGCGATGAACGAGGATAGGGAGATGCCGATCAGCGCGTCAGCTGCGTGGGTCGTTCCTGCGACCGTCCATGCGTTACGCAACTTCACCGCAAGCCAATCACCGAAGACGTCCCAGCTAGCATCTCGAGGAAGATCGATCTGTGTCTTCGGACCGCTCCTGTCGCCGATCCAGCCGATTGCATCGAAAAAGGCGCGTCGCTCGGTGAACCAAACGCGTTCGCTCGCCGCGGTGCGATCCAGATGGCCGAATACGAGCATGGAATCGGAACTCGCCTCGAAGATAACCGGCGCGGTGAGCGGATCTGCGCCACGCCTCCATAATCGCACGGTGCGCGCATAGCCGGAGCGCGTGGCCATGCCATCGCCAAGAGCACTGGAAAGCAGAAGAGTGTCGCGATCGAGCCAGGCGATGTGGCCTTTGGCCTCCGGCAGATTGAAGCCGTCGGGGACGAGGCTTCGTGCGGTTAGATCGTACTCGCGATGCACGACCGCATCGCCGCCACCGAGCGACAGGCGAATGACGGCTCTTTCACGTCTTCCGGGTTCGACCGAGGCGCCGCCCCAAATCCAGTCCTTTCCTTCGGTCTTGGCAAGGGCATCCACGTCGAGAACGATCTCCCACTCCGGCTTTGCCGTTAAGTAGGCGGCAAGCGTTGTTCTGCGCCACAAACCTCCCGGGTTTTCGGCATCTCGCCAGAAATTGTAGAGATATTTGTCGCGGCGCACGACCCAGGCAATCCTGTCAGGACGGTCGAAAATTCCTGTGAGCACGTCGCGGTCTCCTTCGAACCGCGGCCCGCCAAAGCGTGCCAGCGTTCGCGCCGATTGCTCGGTGACCCAAATCAAGGCCTTCTCGCCATCGATGTCTTCCAGCCAGAGATAAGGGTCGTCATCGGGAGCATTCAGCGTCGGGCGAGGATCGATAACAGTCATATGCGAACAACTCCAAATCGAGAAGAATTTCGTGGTGCGAGGAAGCGGTAAACTTGTGATGGCGGGCACCCGCCAGACGATCTGTCCGGGGATGGTCTTGTCTCCGCTTGCTTTTGCGTTGCTGAGCCTCCCGCGTTGAGAACGTGGTGGCAAACAAGCGGCTGTTTTTGGCCCACCGAATGAATTTCGCCCTGCCGGAAATCGTTATCACTAGATGGCCGCTAGGCGATGATCCTGGCGAACCATACATTCGCCGGATCGCCTTAGCCTGGGCTCCCGGAAAGCCCGCACGGAACTTGCCCCTCCCCTCGCCTCCTCCAAGGAGAAGGCCCGGCTAGCGGCAGCGGAGAAAGGCGCGGCCTGCAAGTTGACCTGTGAAGGGCTGGTTGCCGCCGTCGAATCTTGTCCAGCGAACGCGAACGTACGGCAAGCACATGTTCATCGAAATTCAACCTGAGGCCCATTAGCGGCCGGCGCCAAGCGGTTGTGAGAATTGTCGCCAACTTGAGCAATTGAGCGTTCCGATGCCAGGCGCTACCTGCCTTTCCGGCCGAATGCGGATCTGCGCCAGACTTGGCATGATGGCTTTCCTCTCCGTTCTGTGGCATCGATGTCGTCACAGGTCGGCCGTTCCTACCACCTCCCGACAGAGGAACTTCAAAAGCCGTGCCAGCTCGGCAAAGAGCGTGGATGACCTGATAATCAAAGGCTTAGGCGTGGCTGCGCCAGCTCGCCGAACAAGTCCGTGTCGCGGACGGAACAAACCCGACGTCCGCTTCCCTGGACCAAACAACAACCATCACGAAGTCTTGCGGCTTCAGGCGAGGCAAACCGGTTTCATTAGAGTCTGGTAATCCCATCGACCAACTAGGAAGTGGTAAGACCGTGGAGCAGCTGTCACGGCCGCGGGAGGCCGTGTCCTGGTTGGTGTGCTGGTTGGCATGCTGTTTGCTGGTTGAGCCTGAGGCAGCGAATGCGGCATATCCTGGTCGGCTGCTAATGGCGCATTGGATTTTATAAAAAGAGCCGACGTGAGGAGCAGCCGCGGATGACATGTATTGTCGGTTTAGTCAGCGACGCATCCGTTCATATCGGGGGCGATAGCGCTGGCGTGGCCGGCTATTCGCTTACCGTCCGAGCCGATCGCAAGGTGTTCCGCAAGCAGGACTTTCTCTTCGGATTTACCTCTTCGTTTAGAATGGGCCAGCTATTGGCACATTCCTTCAAGCCACCCAAAAGACACCCCGAAACGGATGTGTACGCCTTTATGGTGACGGAGTTCGTCAACGCGCTCCGCCAATGCCTGAAAGATGGTGGCTACGCACGGCGGCAGAACGATGCCGAGCTCGGCGGCACCTTCCTCGTCGGCTATGCCGGAAGGCTTTTCAGGATCGATGACGATTATCAGGTTGGCGAGGCGATCGATGGCTTTGACGCCTGCGGATGCGGTCAGCAAATTGCACTGGGCGCGCTCTTTGCATCGTCAAGCTCTCCGCCCCGCGATAGGTTGGAAATGGCTCTCAACGCGGCTGAGCGTTTTTCCGCTGGGGTGCGCGGCCCGTTTCACTTCGAGACTCTGGGGCTGGCTGACTGAGGTCGACACCGCGGTCCAAGTTGCAACAATTTATCGTGGCGAATTCGCCAAAGTCTAGCTTGCGGTCTCCCGAGGCCAGAACCAGGTATCGTCAACGAGGCCCGCTCGCGCGGCGTAGGGTCGATTTCAGTCATGGTCCGAACGACCCATCATCAGAAATTACAGCCTAATCTCGGGAAGCGTCTATTCCGTCATCCCGGGCGCGTGACCGAGCGATTTGTTGACCGCCGGAATGATTTTGTCTCCCCAGAGCTCTATTTGCCGCAGCATCGTCTGATGATCGAAATCGCCCAATTGGCAATGCACTGCGATCTGGGATGGCTTCAGCACACTGATCTCTTCCAGCAGGCGATCGATCACCCGATCCACACTGCCGACCGGCAGATTGTCGCGCATAGTCTGAAACGACAGATCCTGTTGCGTTGGGGTTTCCTGCAGCAGATAGCCGTCCTCGCTCTGCTGGCGGCGCTGATGAAGCGCTTCGGATAGCCGGCGCTGGAAACGGGCGTTATCGAGATAGCTGTTGATCTCCGTCTCGTTGTCGCTGGCATAACAACAACGCAACAGCGATATCTTGGCGTCCGTAACGTCCTTATTTTTTGAGAGCGCTGCTTTCTCGATGCTTTCGCGCAACGTGCTCAAAGCATCCAAGCCGTCGTGGAATGCTGTGACGAAGAGATTGTGTCCCTCGCGATAAGCCCGGCCCATGCTGTATCCGGACGCCGCAGCGATCCAGATCGGAGGGGTCGGCTTCTGGACGGTCCGCACCGAAATCGCCGTGGGAGGTATCTTTATATATTGGCCGTCGTGCTCAAAGATCTTTTGCTTGAGGCCCTTAAGAAGGACGTCCAGGTATTCCGAACAAACAGCGGGCGCCGCATCGATATCGACACCGAAGCGCTCGAACTCGAACTGCTGATATCCGGAGCCGACGCCAAGCTCAAGGCGACCGCTCGAAACGATATCGGCGAAGCCGATCTCGGAAAGCAGACGCTGCGGTTGATAGAGCGGCAGGACGCAGACACCGGTGCCGAGGCGGATGGAGTTCGTCCGGCCGGCGCAATGCGCTACCATCATCAAGGGCGATGGAACCAGGCTATAGTTGTTGAAGTGGTGCTCGGCAAACCACGCGGTGTTGAAGCCAGCCTGTTCCGAAAGGACCGCCTGTTCGATTGAGTTGCGGATGACACTCTCGGACGATTGATGATAGCCACGCTGGGAGGCAAGGATGAATGTCGCAAATTCCATAGCGTTTCCTCATTGAGGTTGGGCCCGTCAGGGAATGGCCGGCGGGCGCGCGAATTGTCCTTGGCCTTGATGCCGATTCCCTTTTTTCGGTATTCGAGGTTTCGAGGGAAATTTGCTTGCCATTCGCCAGTCGCCGGCGCTCCTTAAAACTGTCGTCTTCGATGACCCTCCGCACGCTGTCTGGCGCACGGTGGATCTTCATTTTTCGATCTCCTTGAATGTTCCTGATCGCGAGAGAATCCCATATCGTCAAAACGAGGTTCAACTGCTGCCCACGTAGAGTGTCGAACCGTTGACGTATGAAGCATCTGGCGAAGCCAGGAAGAATGCTGCGTTAGCCACGCCTTCGGACTGTGCCACCATCTCGCCGATCGGGTCGCGGCGGCTGATCGCATCCTGTGCAACATCAGGTGTGTGAATAAAGCCAAGTGCGATCGTGGCTGTCCGAATGCCAACCGGTCCGAGTTCGGCAGCCATGCAGCGGGTCAGCATTTCTAACCCCGCTTTTGATGCACCATATGCATGGCGTTGGGCAATCGTCAGGGAGCGGTCGATTGACCCGATATTCAGGATCACCCCGCCGGGCCGCATCATCTTGATTGCCTCACGCGCGCAGGCGAAGGCACCGGTGAGATTGACATCAATGACGTGTGCGATCTCGGCAGGCGTTTGCTCAACTCCCGACGCGCAACTAGCGGGCCAAGCTGCGCCGTTGATGAGGACCTCCAGCCGCCCGAACCGCTCGCGCAGATCGTCGAAGAGCGCAACCACCTCCGCTTCGATGGTGACGTCCACGGATTTGCCCATGTGCTCGCCACCGAGAGAGTTTGCGAACTGCGCCGCGGCGTCCCCGTTTTTGTCGGCAATTACGATGGTATCGCCGTTTGCTCTAAAGCGGCGAATGATGGCTGCACCTATGCTGGTTGCTCCGCCTGTGACGAGGACGATCCGCCTGTCGCTCTGTTCTGGCGGACGCAAGAGTTCGGCTCGTGGTGTGCCGCTGACGCGCGGGTGTGCGCGGCCGGGCTGGTTGAAGGACATCCAACCCCCATCAATTGTCAGCACCGTGCCGTTGATAGAATGCGCGTCCGCACTGGCGAGAAACAGCACGACTCGGGCAATTTCCTCCGGACGCGCCATGCGCCCCATCGGCACGCGGCTGCGAACCGCCGCTAAGTTCGTCTGGCCCGCGCATTCCAATTGTGCGACCATCGGCGTGCGTACATATCCCGGCGCCACTGCCGTCACGCGGATGCCAAGAGAAGCCAACTCGCAGGCGAGCGATTTCGTAATCGAGATAAGGCCCGCTTTCGAAGCTGCATAGGCGTTGCGTTTCGGATTGCCAAGCATGCCCGCCATCGAGGCAACATTGATGATAGATGCACCTGGCCGCATCCGCCGCGCGGCTTCGCGAGCCATGACGAAAGGCCCGATGAGATTTACCGCCAATGCACGTCGGAAGGCGTCGATGCCGGTGTCGGCAGTCGCAGCCATACTGGGTCCTATCCCCGCATTGTTGACGAGAACGTCGATCTGGTCGAACTGCGCGTCGATCCTCTCATAAAGGGCAAGGATGTCTTCTTCCCGCGAGACATCGAATTCAAGTCCAATATGCACTGGATCGAGAGCCCGAACCAGTTCAAGCACGCCGCTGCCCGGGAGATCCGCGGCAACGACAATGTCTCCTGCAGCGACATGGGCATCGACCAAGGCGCGGCCGATCCCGCCTGCGGCGCCTGTAATGATGACGACGCGTCCTTGCCGTTTCATGAGAATTCTCCTGACCTTTTACCGGTCCATGTGTGCCGGACAATCACCCACGACATGGCAGTAGACAGAATGGTCACGTGATTTCCGTCCCGTCGCCGACCAAGATCTGCCCCCCAACACAAGGCATTTGAGCCATATGGATCACACCTTCATGTTTCTGAACGACGTTTCCCGAGCGCATAGACCGGATCGGTCGGATAGGATGCTCCGATCGGCTGCCGGAGACCGAAGCGCTCCACCTCGGAGGTCGCCGGCGCGGTCTGCTCCTCGACCCAATCGTAGACAACGGTCCGCCCGGCAATGCGCCACTCCCCGTCCCGTTTCTGAAACAGGTCGCAATAGCGGCCGCACAAGAGGACCTGACGTTCCGTCCTCGCGCCGTCCGGTCCGCGTTGCAGCGCAGTGAAGTAACTTTCGACGGCAGTCGTAGCCGGATCGATGAACTCGATCAGGACATTGGTGATCTGGTGAAAATTGCGCGGTTCGGTCTTAAAGACGCTCAGTGCGAACTCGATGAAACCCTCGGCCGAGCCGGAATAGGCTCCGTGATGATCATGCGCATCGGGCCAGTAGGCACTCCGCAGCGCCGCCTCATCGGCCCGATCTATCCCGCGGCAGTATCGGTACAGGCAGTCGCGGATCGCCTCGCGATCAAGTAATTCGGTAATTTGTTCGTGGAACATCGCTTTGTCGCAAATTCTAAGGTTGGAAGAGGCGTTTTCGCGCATCGAGTAACGCGGCAATGATTCCAGGATGTTCGCGGCCGGTGGACGATCGAAGACGCACCGCATCTTGACCCTCAATCGCGGCGAGGTGGTACGATAACACGTTTCCCGACCATCAGGCCCTCGTCCGGCTAGAAGTCCTGTGGCGGCGATCGGCCGACGTTGACCGTTATACGGGTGGCGGCACGACAGACCGATCGGTCCTCTGGTTTCCATTGATTTTCTTCTTCGACAAAATGCAATCTGACGATTTGATACGGCGCCTACCTCCTCCCAACTGACGGTCATCCAATAAACGATCGCCGGCCAGCAGCTTTCGCCGTTACAACGCTGAACAGCATCAAAAACCGTGCCAACTCGACCAGCGTAGCCGAAGAGACGATTTCCGTGTGTGGTTTCAAGCCATTAAGGGAATGCAAACTAGATTGACTTAACAAAGCCTCTGTCGCCTATCCGACAAATTGGACAATGCTTGCGCGTTTAATCTGCGTGACGCGCTTTTATCGGCTTCTGCGACCTTTCGCTGCCTGCGGCTTTAACTCATGGAGAAACACGGAGAAAATCCTTGCGAACTCGTCCTGCATAGTTGGCACGGTTTTTGATGCTGTTCAATCGCGACGCAAAGTATGCTGCCGACACATGTTCCTGTTGCTGGATGTCCAGTTAACGAAGCGCAGGGATGTTGGAAGTCAACAACTAAATGGACAGGCATGGTCGCTTGAGCTTCCTAGCAAATATGAAAGGTCGTCGCCACGTCGAGATTTCTCCAGCAGCGTTCAGTGGAAATCTGCGTGGAACATGATGGAAGAGCGACTTTTTGAGCGTGACGAAGCTTCTCGGCATAATGATCAACGCGACCGGGTTTGTTCCGCAAAGTGACATGGAAATGAAGCAATCGAACGCTGCCTCTTTCCAGAAAATCTCAGATGCGCGTCGGAATCTGTCTTCGGAAATCCCCGCAGATGTCGATATGGCTTAAGCAGCGGGAGGGGAGCTTCAGAACATGTTCGCCGAAAGTTTTCCCTCACACGACTTTTCGATCGTTGTCGAATTCGGCGGAAGCCTGATGCATGATCTGTCGGTATGTAGGGCGGCTGTCGCGGAGCTCGAGCGCTTGGTCCAGCGTGGCGATCGAATTTTGGTGGTCCCTGGCAGAGGCTTTCAGGACAAAGCCATTGAGGCTGCTGACACAGCATATGCTCCGGCGCCGTTTGCGGCCCCTCACGCCTGCGCTCTCGCTCAAGATCAGACGGGATATTTGCTGGCGCATCGTGCTTTCTCTCCTAATCTTGTTCCATCCGCGACGTTGGGCGAATGCCGGAGCCTGGCAAAGGTTGGCAAAATTCCAGTTCTGCTTCCGTCACACATGCTCTTCGCGATGGATCCGGCTATTTGGAGTTGGGACATTACGTCCGATGCTGTTGCCGCATGGATTGCTTGGGTAACGAACGCTCCTCTATTGGCAATGCTGACCGATGTGGACGGTATCTATCGCGACGCGGCAACTCATGATCCCGAAGCGCTCATAAAAGAGATTGATGCCCATGATCTAGCTGAGCTTGGTCATACGTCAATCGATGCTTGTGCGGCCCATTTCATGTCGTTGCGAGGTGCCTCGGGGATCATTATCAACGGTGCGCATCCAAACCGGCTCCGTGATTGGACCGACGGAAAGCATGTGAGAGCAACCCACATCACCACATTTCGCCGCTAAGAAAGACCGCATCAAATTCGGTTAACGACATTGCCGAATTCAAATCGCATTACCCTAATCATTGTAGCTGCCCCTTGCAGAGCGTTCTTTGATGGTAACGTCATCAATCACAGCAATGGAGGCTCCGGATCCTCGATTGGATCGATGATGTCGGGCCTATCGTTTTTCGGCGAACCTACGTCCTTGCCGATTGGCCACATTGTCATCAGCTCGCTCGGGAACGGTCTCATCAAGTCGTAGGGATCGGGCTCCGGCGACAGCCAACGCTCGTAGTCTTGCCGATGCAATATGACCGGCATGCGGTCATGAATGGCCGCCATCATCTCATTTGCCTCACAGGTGATGATGGCGAAGGTCTTTCGATCAAGACCGATGTCGGGATCGCGTCGGCTCGACCAGATCCCGGCAAGGGCAAATGGCTCGCCCGACTTCATGGCGATGGCATAGGGTTTTTTGTTCTTGCCGGTTCCGAAGATGTCCTTCCATTCGAAGAATCCGTTGATCGGCACGAGACAGCGCTTCGATTTATACGATTGCTTGAACATGCCACTGGTCGATATGCCTTCGGACCTGGATCATCGGCCGAATCGTGCCGTCATCCTTCGCCCAAGCTGGAATAAAGCCCCATCGGGCAGTGGCAAACACCGGCCCCATAACATCGGGTTCCTGCACGATCTCGCGAATGATGATTGGATAATTTTGCTGCGGGGCCCCGTTGTAACGCGGGAAACTGTTAGACAGCGGCTCAACATCTCCGGGATCTGCGAAGGCGAAGTTGGCGAGTAGTTCGCGTAGTGACGATCGGATGTATACGCGTCCGCACATGATTAGGCTGCCGTCCTTCCGTTCAGTCGCATGATCGCTTCATAGCATTTTTCTGCGCGACAGGCTGTCTCTCTGGCACTCCACTCCCATCCTGCCGATGGACATCCGCAATCGGGTCGCTCAAGCGGTACAGTTCCACAAGCCAAAACCATTTCGCGGACTGCGGTATAGTCGAGCCGGAATACGCACCCGAGACATGTGGCACAGTCGTAGCCCACAATATCGTCACCTTTTTCTCCCGCCCAGGTGTGCCGCCATTTGTAGCGTGGCTTCTCATCCCCCTTTATGCATTCGCGCGCCGTCCAGCCGTTGGTCTCTGTGGCCCGCGGCGGCTCCTCCCGCTCGATTTCTGTCACTGTATAAGCGTCCAGAATCGCATCTCGGGCTTGAATAGCGATTTCATCCTTCAAAGTTTCGCGTTCTTCCGTGGCGATTTGACTCAGCCAGCTTAGGCTTGAACGCCTGGTCCACGATCCAACGCACCTCATATTCGGACCAGGACAAACAGTCCTGGTCACCTGACTTGATTAAATCAAGCATATATTGCATAGGAGTGCGCCCTCTGCTCAAAGCAATCGTCCGCATCGAGATCATTATCAATATATTTCTCGATATATTCCTTATTTGATCTTTCTAGTTCCTTGTTTTTACGGTGACGTACCGGTTGCCATGTTGTTATTACGGAATATACGAAAAATATAATTCAATCATCCATTGCCTTTCTTCAAAGAAGCGTTCAGCTTTAGCTCTAGCTTCATGAAGGAGGAGTGACATGAATCAGGCAGCTCTAATAGCTGGGCCGATCGGTCCGATCGAGAACCCAACGACGATGCTCCGTGATCTCGTTTGCTCCGCCAAGCTGTCGTTCCTTATGGAAGCTCATGACGGACTTTCTGCGGCGATCGTCAAGCAGGCTGGCTTTAAGGGACTTTGGGCATCCGGATTTTCGATCTCTTCGGCATTAGGCTATCGCGATGCCAACGAGGCGAGTTGGACCGAGGTTGTCGACGTGGTGGAGCGGATGGCCGACGCCAGTGGACTGCCGATCCTGGTTGACGGCGAGTCTGGATTCGGCAATTTCAACAACGCCCGTCTATTGGCGATAAAGCTCTTGCAGCACGGCGCCGCCGGCGTCTGCCTTGAAGACAAGCTTTTCCCGAAGAGAAACAGTTTCGTTGGAGACCGTCACCCGCTCGTAGATATCGATGAGTTTTGCGGCCGCCTTAGAGCAGTCAAGGACACCACCGGGAACGACCTCGTGCTCGTCGCTCGCATCGAAGCGCTAATCGCCGGCTACGGTCTAGGTGAGGCGTTGAGGCGCGCGGAGGCCTATGCCGAAGCCGGCGCCGACGCGATCCTGATCCATTCGCGCAAAAGCCATGCGAACGAGATTTTCGCTTTTGCGAAACAGTGGCAGAAGCTTCCGATCGTGATCGTGCCGACGAAGTACTACCGTACTCCAGCCTCGGCATATCGGGATGCGGGCATCTCGACGGTGATATGGGCAAACCATGCAATGCGGGCTGCAGTTGCAGGGATGCGCGCGGTGTGCGGCCGTATCGCCACCGAAGAGAGCGTTGCCGGAATTGAGCCGGAAGTCGCCACACTCGAGGAGGTCTTTGACCTCATGGGCTATGAGGAACTGGTATCGGCCGAAGAACGCTATCTGCCGAAGCATCTATAGCCTGGGGTTTCCAGCACTGGATTCGGTAGCCAGCCAGGCTTCGCCTCTCCTATGGGGTATCGACTGATAAACTGGAGACAGGCCTCACCCGGCTCTTTACGGTTCTGAGCGCCTGGCAATGACGAGATCATGGTACAGGCAGACGGAAGGGAACTACGACGATGAAAAGTGCTCCCAAGAACGCAGTCATACTTGCCGCAGGTCGTGGATCTCGCCTGCGACCCTTGACAGAACTGACGCCGAAGCCACTCGTCAAAGTCAACGGTACGCCCATTATTCACAATGCGCTTCGCAACCTGGAAGCGGCGGGCGTACAGGAAGTCACCATCGTCGTTGGCTACCGCATGGATGCGATCCAGTGCTCCTGCGACAATCGCTTCGGCAATCTTGAAATTAACTACGTCGAGTCCTCGGTCTTCGACAAGACGGGCACTGCGTATTCCCTCTGGTTGGCACGCGAGAGACTGCTGGCCGGGGACATCTATCTCCTGGAAGGGGATGTCTTTTTCGAGTTGGAAGCCCTCCGCTATATCGAAATGGGAGAAGCCGAAAACGTTGCTGCGGTCGCACCTTTCGGCTGGTCGATGGAAGGCTCCGCTGTCGTCCTGGCCGAAAACGGCTATATCACCGAGGTGCGGATGAAACAAACGGGCGCCAATTTGAGCGACGGCTCGCCGGCGCTATTCAAGACGATGAATCTGATCCGCTTTTCTTGCAACGATCTGCGCGAGACGATCGTCCCTTATCTCGACGACCTCATCGCCGGCGGCGCCGTAAAGTCCTACACTGAAGAGCTGTTGTCTGATCTGATACGGAACAAGGATCTGCAGATCGCCGCTGCCAGATGTGATGACGTCAGGTGGTGTGAGATCGACAATGAGGACGATCTGCGCATTGCTGAGGCAATATTCCTATCCGGAGTTCCGTCAAGGTCGCAATCTTGTCCGCAGATGCCCACGCATCCCTAAAGCCGCTCCATTCCCGAGATATCGGTAGCAATTCTAGGAACCCGTCAGCGCTGACGACAGAGAGATCATACGTGCCCGCTGACGCAGGAGCACCAACATGGTGGATTTCGTCAGGCTTGCCGCAATAGTCGGTGAAGAATACCTTCAAGACTTCTTGCTTGGACAGGACGCCGTTGTGAGTTCTCGTGAGCTTCTGAGAAGGACGGAACAGTTCCTCAGGCAACCAGATAGTATGCTGGACCGGCAAGACGAGCCGCAGCTACCAGAAACTGACCTAGCCGACGAGCTTCAAAGGCAAGCGCGCTCCAGCCGGTCACAATGATCTTTGTTGACGTTGCGGCGCAGTTTTTCGGAATTAGGTAGCAGGACCCACCAGACTCCATCCCACTGAAGGAATAGAAACGGTACGATCCCGTGGAGCAGTTGAGCATGGCAGTTGTCACAGACGAACTGAAAAGAAAGCGGGCCGAAATCGGCGTTCCTATCGAAGATCTGCGAAAGCAGATTGCGATTCTTGAGCAGCAGCAGGCTGCGTTCGAGATCGTCGTCCGATCCTACGAGCCGGATTACTCGCCGGAGGCTGTCAACAGCAAGAACTTCGAGCGCCGCGGTTTCGTGTTCCGTATGCTCCGCCAAGCCGGACGACCAATCACAGCGGCAGATTTTGCTACAGCCTTTGCCCGCGAGAAAGGCCTTGGCGAATACGCCATAGCTCGGTCTTATCGGCAACCGCTTATTGCAGATGCTAGATCGGCTCGCCAAGGCTGACCGTGTCCGCCGCGTGAGCAAGGTCGACGGGCAGCGACATCTCTTTGAGCTCGCGGCCTAGCTGTCCGGACTTCGGCATTCTCCCAGACTAGGTCGGGCGGATGATTGCCCTGCCAGTAGCCGCATAGTTCCCCGAAGTCGGCCTCGACAGCGCCTTATGGGGCATACCCATAGCTGCAGGCCTTTGTCGACGCGACGGTTGTCCTCACACCAGGCGTTCTCGGCCGCGTACCAGTCGAAGTAGCGCACCGAGAAACGATGGTGGATGCCGAAATAGGCCCCTTGGATGCGGCTGAAGAAGCTTTCGACATGGTTCGTGTTGACACCGCCCTCGGTCTGGTATTCCTCGTTGCCGTTGAGCAGGCGCCGTTCCTGCAGACTTCTAGGTCGTCGTAGCTCAAGTGTTCGTCCGCATGCAGAGGCGAATCCTTGCGTATATGCTGGCGCACCATGTGCCTGGCTCGTCGGGATCCTCGGTGCTCGCGCTCCCGATCGACCGTCGAATTTAATTCTCGCCATGCCGCTTCGACGTGTTTGGCGCCAAGCTTTAGGCCGATCTGCAGGAAGCGCTCCGCCTGAAAATCGAGATCGTCGATCACAAAGCCATTCGTTGCAGCGAAAAACTCCTGTAGCATCCATCCGTTGCAAGGGAACGGGGGCGTCGGGTGCCATTCTACATTCGCAAGTCGGTAAAGGCGGGACCATTCCGGTTTAATTTTTCCAAAGGCGGTGTCGGCGTCTCGGTCGGCGTAAAGGGCTTGCGGATCGGTGCCGGACCTCGAGGCCACTATATCCATGTCGGACGAGGCGGGCTGTATTATCGAGCGTCACTTCGCAGTGCTGGCAAAGGTCGACATCGGGCGAATAACGGGCCACTTCCGGCCCAGGTCACTTTCGAAGAACCTGGCGTCAACATGATCGAGATCGAGTCCGGCGACGTCTTGTTGATGCGTGACGAGAACTTCGGCGAGTTGCTGGACGAAATCAACGCGAAGGCCAATCAATGGCGGCTGTCGGCTCTTTTTGGATTGCTCGCGGCTCTCCTCGGTGTTTTTCTGCTGATGAAAGCAGCACCGGTGGGGATTTGGGTGCTGATCGCCGCCCTTCCCGCCTGGGCGATCGGGTCGTGGCTCGACTCCTACCGTCGGTCGGCAGTACTCTTTTACGATATCGATGGCCCGATCGAACAAGCCTACAGGGAGATGATCGCGGCTTTCGATGGCTTAAGCTCCTGCGCCGGGAAATGGCATATCGAGGCTGGCAGTCCGATCAGCGATCTGACGACCTGGAAAAGAAATGCAGGCGCCTCCTACCTCGTCAAGCGAACCGCCACAAAGGTCGCCTACGCTCTGCCGAAGGTCATCAAGAGCAACATCACGCCACCCTCGATACATGCTGGCAAGCAGATCATCTATTTCATGCCCGACGTTATTTTGGTCGCCCACAATTCGCGCTTCGGGGCGGTGTCGTATTCCGATCTCCGCGTTCATTGGCAAGAGTCACGATTCATCGAAGATGGGCGTCCCCCTCGTGACGCGAAGGTCGTCGACCGTACATGGCAGCACCCGAATAAGAATGGCGGGCCTGATCGGCGTTTTCGCAACAACCGACAACTGCATGTTTGTCTCTATGACACCCTTCATCTGCAAAGCGACAGCGGCCTCAATGAGGTGCTGGAGTTTTCACAAGCAGGAAAACTTGCTGGCTTTGTCGCTGGTTGCCAAGCTTTGGCGAGGGCAAAGACCGAGGCCTCACAAACACCGAGAGCTATCGCAGCGACCGCGACGTCAGCGTCACCAGCAGTGACACCAAGTTCGCCTCTGCCGACCGAACAGGAACCAAAGAGCCTTGTGCCTGCCATAGCGTTCATCATTGGCGGCATCTTTGCACTTCCTATTGCGATCGCCGCGTTCCAAAACGCCGGACGATCGACCAGGCCCGTCACAACGCAAGCTGCTGCCGCCACCGGTTCGGGGCAAGTCGCGTCGTCATCGTCCACGCAGGTGAAGTCCGCCGGCTCTGCCACCGGTTCAGAGCAGGTCGCATCGTCCCCGTCCACGCTGTTGCCGTCCGCCGCCTCCGCCTCGGCTACAAGTCCGCTCGTACACCCCAGCCAGGCGCAGAACGTGGAGGTTCCGGAACCCGCAGGCAACCAGAAAACTTCGACAGCTGATCTCATTCAAGCTGATCAGGAGCCAACGCCCGATCCCGCTTCCTTCGAAACACTTGCGGCGGCGGCAACCGCATCCGACGCCTCTCCGGTAGCTGCTGCATCCGAGCCTCCCGGCACGCCTTATATCGCCCCACCGGAGCTGAAGTTCGCCTACCTCAGGCAATCCTTTCAGCTGAGGGATGGACCCGGCGCAAATTACATCCCGGTCGCAGCAGTCGGGCAGAACGCATTGCTGGCCTTACTTGAGACGGAAGGTGGATGGGTCCATGTCTCTGGTGGTGCGTCAGCGGTGGGATGGGTGCCAAAGGAATTGCTCGGTCAACGTCCGGTCTCGCCTCAACCCACCGCACCCAAGGGGCAAAATACGTTCACGCGCACGCCTCGGCAAGGTGGTCGATAACTCATTGAAGGGTACATGGGCCCCAGGTCGCATCGAGTTTTCGGCACCAGCCGCTATTGCTCAGTTCTGTAAGAAGCACAGCCTGTGAATTGCAGGCGTCCTGCGCGTACGACAGCGAGCATGCAAAACTCTCGGTCACCCACCGACGAATAATCCGATCCGGTCCAGCTACTGATTTGTCATTGGTCGTAATCTTGCCGTTCTCGGCCAGAATTTTGTGGGTCGTGGGGTCCCATGTCATTACCGCGTTCACCACGCCAGAGGACGATTTTTTGCGTGCGGGGCTATAGGCGTACCAGTCGACCACCGCGAAGATGGTGCAGACGTCAAAACACGCTGCATGCGCTGTACCGGATCGAACGGCATAGATACGCACGGGCCAGCGGATCGCGAACTGCTGCTTCTCCTGCAGGACATCTGCCTTTAAGCGCTGGGAGCCATAATAGAGAACCGAATCCCCGTAGTTGTTCGCAAGGAACGACATTCCTTCGTTCGTGGTCCAAGTTCGCTGCATTTCCTGAAAGAACTGAAGCGCAGCCTCGTTCAATGCTGCCGAGGGAACCTCGTCCGATACGGCCGTCTCTTCCGCCGTCGGCGCGACATAAGGCGTGGGCTGCCCGGTCACGAGACCGAAGCCAGCCATATCGATGAGCGACAGCACCCGTCGATCGCCGTCAGCAAGGCCGGTGACGAATGTAAGGAAGGTGGGATCGAGACCCATCTCTGCGAAGTAGGCTTTGTATTTATCGGTGCCGGTTTGCTGCCCGGAGATTCCCGACGAGAGAAGCGTGCGATCAACAACTACCGAGGCGTCTTCCGCAAAGCGCTGTGTCCCACCGACAAAAGCGAATAAACATGAACCTTCGCATTTTGAGCCCGAGACCTGCAATGTCGCAAGTTTCAGTCGACGAATGGCTCGTCCATACCCGATCGCTGCATCTGCATCACCTCCGGGCGAATTGAATGCGATGAATTTCGGAACGCTGCTCTTTATTTCGGCTTCGAGCTTGTCGGGAAGATCGCTGGGCTCGAACGTTCCTTGAAGCAGCAAGATGTCGTTGTTTGCTGCTTTCACATGGGCAAACCTGATAGCCGCTTGACCGGGGCTGGCGATCAGCGCTGCCAATGAAATGAGGGCAGAAATGAAGACAGACGAGCGCATCGCTCCCTCCCCGATCCCATCGGGTCAGTTCGTTGATATTCCAAAGGCTGTTAAGACCTGAGGCGTGATCGTTCCGGTCACCTTGAGACCATAGGCATCCTGCATTTTGCTAAGCCCGCCCCTCGTTGCGGCATCGACCTGCCCTGTTATCGGGCCGCCGAAATAACCAAAGGCAATCAGCGCCGTCTGGACCTGTATGACGATACGGCGAAATTTGTCCGAGTTGCCTGGCAGCGACTTCAGCGGCACTGGCTGCGCGCTCGTCGAGGAGGACTGCGTCGAATAGGTGCCAGTTGAAGTCGTCGCCGGTGTATTGGGAATGGTCGGGAGACTTCTGATGACCGGCCCTGGGTTGGGCGAATAGCGCGGTGTCGGGTCGGGCGATGGATAAGCGGTGTCATAGTCGCCCCGTGGGATGTAGCCGCCTCCAGCTGAAGATGCGTGGCTAGCGTGACTGGCATGACTTGCGTGGCTCGAATGCGAGCTATGGCCCGCAAGGGTGTAGACCTGCTTGACCCGCAGCCGTTCGAACAGGGTGGTTGCCGGCTTCTTTTCGGTAAGGCCGGTGATCGGCGCCGCATCACTTTTCGATGGCATGAAACCCGCCGCGATCAACGACGGCACCAGGTAGATCTTGCGCTTCTTCATTGTGGTGAGAGTCCCCCAAACCCCTGATCGGCTTTATACCATTCAAAAAATCCACCACAAGTAGAGCGAAGCGCACAATCGCCGCATCCTTCCAGGAATTTGTTCTTCCAGTCTGAAATCGTGCCTGGTGCCAGGTGCCGGTACTGGGAAGGAACCGTGCAAAGAGGGAAATTATAAAGAAGAGTTTGGATACCGCGTCCAATCGCAAGATTGATGGCACTGCGCAGTTGGCCGAAGTCCAGCGACGTATCCTTGAACGAATGGGCCCAGTTCATTCTGGCGTAACCGATATTCTCCAGCTGCATGATTGCCCAAACATCGATGAACGGCAGCCTGGTCGAGACATAGTTCGCAAGCTCAGGCAACGCGGACCAGTTCTGCTGAAGGACAACTGTGCGAAGTTCGACCGCCGCCCCCACCCTCATCAGCGTCGCCAAGTTCAGCGACAGCATTTCAAAGGCGCCGGACTTTCCAACGATGCTGTCGTGAAGTTCGGCGTAAGGGGCGTACAGCGGAATGCCCCACAGCACGCGATCTCGTCCGATCTCATCTATCATCGCGCCGTCGTCTGCTTCGAAAAACTGGCCGTTGGTCAGAACATGAAATGAGATATCCGGCCGGGCATTCGCTGCGGCGACGAGAAATTGAAACAGTCTTCGTTTGTGTAAGAGTGGCTCGCCGCCAGATATCGTGATCCGGGCGCTTTCCGGGGCTAAGGTGGCAGCAACCGTGAACTGGTCGAAGAGGTCGGCGTGATATTTCTTTGGAGGCTGCGAGCACATGACGCAGAGCTGGTCACATTGCTCGGTGACCAGGAAGGTGTTGTGCCTCGACCGTGATCGCACCAATCGATGCGCTGACGTTCGCCCAGGAACTAGAAGCAGAACGTCACCGTCAAGATCGGTTTCGGGACCGCAGTGGACGCGAAGCGAGTAGCCTGCGAGATCGAAGGTTTGACTTTCCTGATCCCTGTCGATCAGGAGGGCATCATGCTCACTATCCACCGCGTCCGTGCGCAAGCGTACGATGCTTGGATGATCGATTGGAACGTCATCGATCTTGAGCCGCAAATCGATCATGTGTATACCGGAGCCAGTGACGGATCGAACTGCGGAATTCCAGCCCAAACCGCGAGGCTCTTTTGGACTTTCTTGTCATCCGAATAGAGCAGCTCGAAAATCTTGTCGAAGATTGCAGTGTGACGGCGACAGAAAGCTGTGTCGCGTTTCGGCAAATCGATGCGCCCGTAACGGGACAGGTCGTCAACAACGTCCACACCGCAGGCGGCTTGGTACGGACAGTGAAGGCAATCGGGATGGAATGAATTGGAGGATTCTTCGTTCAGCATATCTAATTTGGGCTGATCGATGCCATCCCAAAGATTGCCGACGCTGAGATCGATCTGTCCTATCCTCGTGACCATCCTGGCTTCATCCGTCGGATAGAAAGTACCGTCGTAGTCGATAACGATGTAGTCTCGGCCGAGAATATTCGGATTGCGTAGGTCAACGTGCTGGTTGTGGCCACCACGCAGAACACGGCGCAAGCAGTGAGTGAAGTAGAACTCTTCGACCGGCTGAGCGGCGGTCCAATTGTGCTCGATCAGCGCGTCGATAAAATCGGCATGGTAGGCATTCCATTTGTCTTCGAGACCGGAGGTCTGAAATCGTTTTCGAGCAAAGCCTTGGTGATTTACGGGTCGAAGGAAAATGGAGCGAAAACCGAATCGACCGAACGTATCGATTATCTCGGAAGCAACCGGCAACTTGTTGATGTCTAGCGTCGGGAGCGCCGAGACCTTTCCCTGGCCCAAGCGCTCGATGGCATAGCTGAGGTTCGATACAAATTGCTGCGTGTCGTTGGAATTTGCGGTTCGTTGCCGCTCATGCGTCGAGAGGTTGCCGTCGAGCGACGTGCTTACGAAGACGTCCGGGGCGTCCAGAAAATCCCAAGCTTCTTCCGACACGGACTGCAAATTGGTGCATACCGTGAAGGAAACTTCTTGGAACTTGCGACGAGCGAAATCTCGAACCTTTTCCAATAAGTCCAACCGCAGCAGCGGCTCGCCACCCTGGAATTCGATTTTGGCGCTCGCGGAATCCATGCCATCGAGAAATCGGATAACGCGTCCAAGCGTCTCATCCGTCCAATCAAAGCCCGGAGTGCTCTCGTTCACGCGAGACACCTGGCAATATGCACATGCCAAATTGCAGCGTAGGGTCGGAACGAGAATGACATAATTCAGCGCGTGAGGACGATGTAATCGTCGAGCCCATCGATAAGCAAATCCCAAATAGGCCGGGTCGTCGATCTCATTGAACGCATGACCATTCGCTTCAAGAAAACCCTTATCCATTGCCGTCAGCCTTCCGGTCGCATAGCGATCGAGAAACTGGGCGTCAGCTTTGAAGTAGCCGCCCGCGTCATCGGCAAAGAAATAGCCGGAGCCGAACGGTTTGAACTTAAGGGGGAATACGGTCATCGCCCGAGGACACCGTCGACCAGCGCACGCCTGAGCGGAAGCGTCTCGGCATAAATTTTCTCCCGATACAGACAGTGGCGGAACTCTTGGACCAACAGATCGACCGAGGCTATGCCATCGTCCAACAGGCTGACCGTTTGAGATACTTCGATTTCTATACCTGCATGCAACGCAGTGAATCGAACAATCGCAGCGGCGAGATATGGACGTAGTGTCGGATCGAGTTCGATCGCATTGCGGCGAATCTTCGCTGGGATCGGAGTGTGAGAGTTTTGCGGTTTCACGTCAGTGCAGCGTCACCCATTTTGTATGAGTGAGATTGTAGCAATGCCAACATTCGAACACCAGGGGGTTGCACGGAACTTTCTCTTCGGATTCCTGGTGAACCACCGCCCCTTGCTGTGTTCAAGGCCAATTTGGCACCGGGGAAGCGGCGCGTGACCCGCGCCGCCGCGTTACAGGCTTTCGACGCGCAACAGAGCCGTCTCGAGCCCGTAATCGGCGATCAACGCCCCGGCGCTGGCGAAAAGCACAAGGTCGCTTCCTGTGGCGTCCTTAATCGCCTTCAGGCGGCCGGAGAACTTCTCGATATCGTCCAGCGAAGACGATCGCCGACAGAGGAATTCATTTCGGGAAGCCCTTATCGTCAATACCCACACCAGAGGCTCCATGTTGCAAGAGCTTTGCTGCCATCAACTGCGCATTATTGATGTTCCGCGAAGCCGGAGTCACCATCAGCTAGGATCAGCAATCCGCTGGCGTCCGTCATTCGTTCCTCCACCTCAATCAATTTGTCCAACGTGTCTCATTGACTTCGCGGTAGCCGAGGGTCTCCGAAATGGACAGGTCGGACGCCCAAATGGCCTTGAAGCTCGCCTGCATGCAACCGCAACAGGAAAGCCCATCATGCGCGTCCATCAGATACGTCAGGTCCGGGGAGGAAATCAGATACTCGAAGCGTTCTCGTCGGATCCTCAATCGCCCGATGCTCTTGGGAACGAAAACAGTTTGATCCATGGTCATGCTCCTTCGGAAATCTGGCAGTGCCGTGTGCCGGAAAAGCCGTCAAAGCAAGTTGACTGCCGGATGGGCGCACCGCAGGACTTGCGGCCCGGGCCTGAGACCCTAGGTCGATCTTCCGACATTCTTGTCTCGCTTCGAACACAAAATGGTTTGCGCATGGACACATGGGGAGGACCGAAATATTCGATCACCATGATCCGTCCCGAACCTGAATCTCACCGCTAGCGAACACGGATGGCTTGCCGAAGAACTGTAGGGTGTGCAGATCCCAATCTGGATATGGTCGGGAGCCATAACAGCGGCGCGCCGGTGGGTGCTGCGAGAAAAGGTGTCCGGCAGATCGCCGTGCCTACACGCGCACGCACGGCGGGCGCTGCGGTCCCTGTCGGTGGTGCGCGTTGATACGACCGATAGACTATCCGGAACGTTTCCGCCTTTTTTGAATATCAGACGCGTCTGGTAACGAGCAACCAACCAAAGTCACCGCGGCGGGCGTTATTTAAGGCCGAGATATTTGGTTCAGCGCCTTTGCTCGCTACGCGTCCCGTCCTCATCCTCAAGCCAAAGCTCAGTGCGAAAGCAGCGTGATTCTCTGCCTTGAAGGCAAATGGCATGGCGCTTGCCTGACCAGCATGCATGCCAAAATCGGATACGGCGGCCGCAAACGCGAAACAATGCGTCAGCTTTTCTTGTGAAGGAGCAATATGAATGACCATGAAGAAGACTGTTCCCTTCGTCACGTTCCGCACGCGTGTTCGCGACGCGTCCCTGCCAGGGCCAAATCCGTATTATTGGAAAGACAACACGTCCGACGACTATTTCAGTGGCAAGCGCGTCGTCTTGTTTTCGTTGCCAGGCGCCTTCACCCCCACCTGCACCAACCAGCAGCTACCGGAGTTCGAGAGCCTTCATGGGGAGTTCCGGAAGCAGGGCATCGATGAGATTTACTGTCTCTCCGTAAACGATGCATTCGTCATGAACGCTTGGGGCAAATCCGTAGGGCTTCAGAACGTCAAGCTCATCCCTGACGGCTCGGGCGAATTCACCCGTAAGATGGGCATGCTCGTCGCCAAGCACAATCTCGGTTTTGGAATGCGCTCCTGGCGCTACGCCGCGGTGATCGATAACGGCGAGGTGGAGCAGTGGTTCGAGGAAGAAGGCTTCTCCGACAACTGCCAAACCGATCCTTACGGCGTCTCGTCGCCCCAAAACGTACTGAAAACGCTCAAGGCCTCGGCCGCAGCGTGATCCCACAGGAATCAAGGTCTCATAAATCGCGCGACTAAGTACAAAGATCGATGGGAGCTTCCCTCTTAGGATGCAGTATTTAGCAAACCTTCTCCAGCGCCAAAGGCAATCGCTGGTTATCACGCCCCAGCTCATCCAATCCATACGCTTGCTGCAACTGGCGCACGGCGAACTGCGTCAGTTCGTCGAGCAGGAAATAGAGAAAAACCCCTTTCTGGAGCTGGCATCAAGCGACGGCATGGCTTCTGACGATGTCGTGTCGACTTCGGAAAGCAGCCCGGACATCGGCGCACAGGACAGCAAGGTTGATGCGCCGACACGGCGCGACGCCCCCGAGCCGCTCGGGGAATGGAAATCAATTCGAAATACAACCAATGCTTCGTCAGAGCAGCGCCCGGCCTTCGAGGAGTTTGCTGCCTCGACCGAAACATTGCACGACGATGTCGCTCGGCAGATCGCCTTGACTGCATTTACCTCTCGAGATCGGCTGATTGCCGGCGCGCTCGCCAATCATCTGGAAGACACCGGATATCTTCAGGTGAACCTTTCGGAGCTGGCGGCGAGTCTCGATGCCCGCGAAGATGAGCTCGAACGGGTTCTCGCAACCTTGCAGCTTTTCGATCCACCTGGAATTTTTGCACGAACTCTTAGCGAATGCCTCGAGATACAGTTGCGCCAGCGAGATCGGTTCGACCCCGCTATGGAAGCGCTGGTTGCCAATCTTGAGCTGGTCGCGCAACGCGACTTTCGCGCATTGAAACGGCGCTGCGGCGTCGACGAAGAAGACCTTCTCGACATGTTGCATGAAATCCGAACACTGGATCCCAGGCCTGGAAATCGCTTCCAGTCCGGAAGACCGGAAGCCATCATCCCCGACGTCAGGGTCATGCCTTCCACCGGAGGCGGGTGGCAAATCGAGCTCAATCCCGACATGCTGCCCAAAGTGCTCATCAATCAAACCTATTTTGCCGAGGTCTCTCGTCTGACCGCGCATGATCCGCAAGATCAGGCATTCCTCAATGAATGCTTCCAAAACGCGAACTGGTTGGTTCGCAGTCTCGATCAGCGCGCCAAGACGATCCTTAAGGTAGCGACCGAAATCGTCCGTCAGCAGGATGTCTTTCTGGAACACGGCATCGCGCATCTTCGGCCGCTCAATCTCAAGACTGTCGCTGACGCGATCGAGATGCATGAGTCGACCGTAAGCCGAGTGACCTCGAATAAATACATCCTCACCCCACGCGGCGTGTTCGAACTGAAGTATTTTTTCACGGTCGCGATTGCCTCCTCTGAAGGCGGCGAGGCACACTCAGCCGAAGCTATCCGCCATCGCATCAAGGCGATGATCGCCGCGGAAACGGAAGACAATGTGCTTTCCGATGACAGCATGGTCGCCCAACTTAGGGCAAGCGGAATCGATATTGCGCGACGTACCGTCGCAAAATATCGCGAAGTAATGAACATCCCCTCCTCCGTGCAACGTCGCCGCGAGATGCGTGCAGGCTTGTAATGATGACGTCAGGCCTGATGGTCCCGCACCTCTGGCGAAAGCGGTTCAACAACGGCTTTCGCCTTTCTCGGGGCCGAAGCACGCTTCGATCTCGCTGCATTCCTGACAACTGGGAGAGGCGCACAACGAAAAGCCTTCAGCCTCGCAGAGCTTGCGGTAGAGGTACTTCTTCCATCTCATGTTGTTCGCGTTTCCGGCCGCCAGCATCGGAAAATGCGTGGCGAACAAGCGGCCGAGGTCGGCTCGGTCAAGGAGGCCAAGGTTCTGCCAAAGATGGTCGTCGCGCAGGGCGCGTCGGGCAATGATTTTGGCAAAGCGGGCGCTGGCCGGGTCGTTTGGCCGGGCATGCGCCAGTAGCAGGCCGCGCAGAAGCTCTTCCTCCGTACCGAGCTCTGGATCGCTCGCCGCCTCAGGGGAGAACGCCTCGACCAGTCCGGCGGGGAAATTCCGCCCCAGGATGTCCCGCAGCTCGGCAGGAGAAAGGCCGGTTGCCTCGGTCGCCGACGCCTGGCCAGCCTCGATCTCCTCAAGCGCCTGCGAAAAGACACAGGCAAGCACATATTCGTCAAAATCCATCTCGATGTCCATTCGCAGCCACCGCCCGACATTGGGTGACTGTGAGTATTGCTGCCGACTGGGCTGATAGGACATCCGTATTCCGCGATTGATGTCATTTCCCTTTAAAACCTGAATCTGATGCAGATCTGACATGGCGCGTTCATTCCTTCGCTCATTGATCAGGGCCGGCTGCTGTAGGCGGCCGCCACGAGAGAGTTTCAAAAATTATGCCAGCCTGGCCAAACAACCGCGTCGGGCACAACTTTCCGGTGTTTTTTCAACCACTTCATAAGTGTGCGCAAAGGATTTCGATTCGACATCGGATGTCGCCTAATCGACAAACTCGACAGCCGCCCTTGGTGCCGAGCCTTTCGCGGTGAACTGCCACGAGAGTTCTCGCAGCGACGATGACGGCCCCGGCGGGAAGATGGCGCATGGATACTTTGGCGGGCGTCCTGGAATTCACAGCTGATCGCCCGGCTTTTTAGGATGCTTGCGGTTCAACGATATCGGACACCCGCATATTATCGGTAGAAAGATCCAACTGTTTGCGAAGGTTTTCTCTTTGGCACGGTAGATGCACGGTCGTTCGCGAATTTGCAAACGACCAATGAGAACCATTACATGATCACGCTCACCGAGAATGCCGTTGCCGCCATGAAGACTGCGCTCAGCGGAGGGGGCGAGCCTGCGCAAGGCGTGCGCATCACGGTCGAGCCCGGTGGCTGCGCTGGGCTCAAATACTTGATGGGACTGGAAGGCGGCCCGCGCGAAGGCGACGCAATCATTGAGACAGACGGGGTCAGGCTGTTCGTGGACGTGGGCTCCCAGCCACATGTCAACGGCATGACCGTCGACTTCGTCATGGGGCTGGAGTCCTCCGGCTTCATCTTCGACAATCCCAACGCGGCAGACAAGTGCGCTTGTGGCAAGTCCTTCACCTGATCATCTGGGATTGGTGTGAAAAGTCATGCGGAACAATCGCGATAAGCTCAAGAAATCATCTTGCGATCACAAGGGCGCCCGCGTTCTGCAAACCGCCAATCCCGAAAGCAACGGTGGCGCGGTTGTCTGCGGCAACGCGCTTGGATTGGTGATGAGATTCGATCAGCCGATGGAAGCAATCACTGCCGCAAAATTACAGGCGCTCTGCAGCCGTTTCGCGATCGCCTGCTCGTCGGATTTGATCGAATTCATCATCGGCAAAACCGCGCTGCGTATCATCAATTACGACTTAGCGGATTTTCTCGATCGGCCGCCCTTCGCAGGCTCGCCATCATCGACCGGGTCATTTGCGATGCGAAGTCGCACGTCCCGGCCAGGTGCTTCGAAGCTGCCGAAGAAGCGGTTGTTGAGGTCGCTGCGGCGTTGGTCGTCGAAGGCTTCCTTGCGTCAGAAAAGAGCTGGGCGGCAGGCACAAAGGAAGGCACCGTACTCGAGGGCGAGGAAACATTTGTGCAACCGACGATCGTTTGCGGTGGAATCTCGCCGTGGCCGTGGGGCGCATGACGGGGCCCACCTGAAACATTCCGAGCGGCATCTAAAACTGCCAAATGACGTCGCTGCAACGAGTTCGGGCAATCGAACGCTGCCGCTGTCGTTCTCGCCTGACGGAAAAATGAAGACCACTTAGCGTCATTCGGTCAACTGAGGATTGCCTCGATGAGGTCTGTATATCTCGACAACAATGCAACGACGCGAGTCGATCCGGAAGTGGTGCAAACGATGCTGCCGTTCTTTACGGATCAATTCGCCAATCCGTCGTCCGGTCACAATTTTGGCTCGTCGGCCAGCGCGGCCATCACGGCCGCGCGCCGGCAACTGCAAGCACTGATCGGCGCGGAGTTTGAGCATGAGATCGTCTTTACCTCCGGCGGGACGGAAAGCGATAACGCAGCGATCCTGTCGGCGCTCGAAATTATGCCCGACCGCACACAAATCGTGACGTCCGTCGTCGAACATCCGGCCGTGCTGACGCTATGTGCGCATCTTGAGAAGAGGGGCGGCATTAAGGTGCACAGGATTCCAGTCGACCAGCATGGTCGCCTCGACCTCCAAGCCTACCGGATGGCCCTCTCTCCCCATGTTGCAATCGTCTCGATCATGTGGGCGAACAATGAAACCGGCACGATCTTCCCGGTCGCCCAACTCGCCAGTTTGGCCAAGGAGGTCGGCGCCATTTTCCACACAGACGCGGTACAGGCGGTTGGAAAACTTCCGATAAATCTGAAATCGAGTGCGATCGACATGCTGTCGCTCTCCGGCCATAAACTGCATGGCCCCAAAGGGATCGGCGCGCTGTGGGTAAGGCGCGGCGTGCGCTTCGAGGCGATGATCAAGGGGGGGCACCAGGAGCGCGGCCGGCGCGCGGGCACGGAGAACACCGCAGGCATCGTCGGGCTCGGCAAGGCCGCCGAACTTGCCTTGAAATTCATGCAGGACGAAAACAGCCGGGTAAGATCACTGCGAGATCGCCTGGAGGAAGGGCTTCTGCGGCGCATCCCAGATGCGTTCGCCACCGGCGCACCATTGGAGCGGTTACCGAACACATCAAATATCGCTTTCGAACAAGTCGAAGCTGATGGCATACTCCTTCTCCTTGATCGCTATGGCATCGCCTGCTCCTCCGGTTCCGCTTGCACGTCTGACTCGCCGGAGCCGAGCCACGTCCTGACGGCGATGGACATTCCCCATATTTCGGCACTCGGAGTCATCCGTTTCTCCCTGTCGCGTGACAACTGCGAGGACGACATAGACTACGTGCTCGACGTTTTACCTGGAATTGTCAGCGATCTGCGTGGCCCTTCTTCAGTTACGGCGAAACGGGCAAAGCATCGAAGGCCTTTGGGGTTTGTTGACCCGAAGGAGAAGGGCAGAAATCCCTCATGAATCGATCGCGATCCCTTCAAACTATACGAAGCCGCCTGACTGCAACGACGTCACTCGCCTCCCCTGACGAAGGCGGAAAACTCCGACTTGCCAGCCGCGTGATGCCAGGAGCCTGAGGAATGTTCGTCGGCGGTTTTCGCAGAGCTAATGGCCCCGAACTCAGCAGAGACCACCATTTCCGATTAGGGAGAATGCCATGAGCAGTTGTTACAAGAGCAGCCGAACCATCGACGCTACCGAAATTCTCGCGCGGTTGAAAAAATTGTCCGCTGCGGAGGAATTTTTCGAACTCCTTGACGTTTCCTTTGATCCCAAGGTGCTTGACGTCTCACGGCTCCACATCATGAAGCGTATGGGACAATATCTGGCCGAAGAAGATTTCTCCGATGTCCCGGAGCAAGTCGTTGCTGCCCGGGCCCGCGCCATGCTTGAACGTGCCTACGAAGATTTTGCGACGTCCTCCCCACTTACACAGCGCGTCTTCAAGGTACTCAAAGATCACGATCCCGCCAGACCAAGCCAACCGGGCCACGCCTTCGTGCCATTCCATTCCATCCTGAAGCGTTTCGGCAAGGAATGAATGCGACATGGTTGCGGCTTGAACGATGTCGAAAAGCCGACAAACCCGGTATCAGCGCCGGCACCCCTATAGAAAACATCGGAATTTCAAAGGGATGGGAAAGCTAAGAAGGGTTGGCACAGATGGTGCTTTGCAAAAGATCGAGTACCGAACCCGTCATTCGAACAGGAGCGAAGAGACCATGCACGTTGTCGTCTGTATCAAGCAGGTGCCGGACTCCGCCCAGATACGCGTCCATCCTGTGACGAATACGATTATGCGCCAGGGTGTGCCGACCATCATAAATCCTTACGATCTGTTCGCCCTTGAAGAAGCATTACGGTTGCGCGACGCCCACGGCGGCGAGGTCACAGTTCTTACTATGGGTCCGCCTATGGCAGAGGATTCGTTGCGCAAGGCGCTTACCTACGGCGCAGATAGGGCGATACTGTTGACCGACCGCCATTTCGCCGGTTCCGATACGTTAGCAACCTCTTTTGCTCTTTCGCAGGCGATCGCGAAGATTGGCGAGACCTTCGGCGCGCCCGACATCGTCTTCACGGGCAAGCAGACGATCGACGGCGACACCGCCCAGGTCGGGCCCGGCATCGCCAAGCGCCTCGATCTCCTGCAGCTCACCTACGTCTCAAAAATCGCCTCCATCGATCTGGAGGCGCGCGAAATCAAAGTCGACCGCCGATCGGAAGGAGGCACGCAGATGCTGCATGGCAGGCTTCCCTGCCTCATCACCATGCTGGAAGGCACCAACGAGATCCGCCGCGGCTCGCTCGACGACGCGCTACGCGCTGCACGCAGCCCGATTGTAAAGTGGAGCGCAGCCGATGCCGGCATTGAGGACCTGAGCAAGTGCGGGCTGCGTGGTTCGCCGACGGTCGTCAAACGCGTCTTTGCCCCTACAGCCCGGGTGGAAAAGGCGGAGCAAATCACCACGGCCGATAAGGGCCTGATCGATCTTGCCGATGAGTTGATCGTCGAAATCTTCGCCCGTCAGCCGGCGCTGGAACAGGAACTCGCCTTCGACGCTAGCGCCTAACGGCTAGGAGCACGACATTGACTGCAACTCAGGAAACACCTCCTCCTGTCGCCGGCCGTGCCGGCATGAAGAAAGAACTTCCGGAGCATTTCAAGGACTATCGACACGTTTGGGTCTTCATGGAACTGGAGCGCGGGCATGTCCATCCCGTCTCCTTCGAACTGCTAGGCGAAGGCCGCAAGCTCGCAGACCAGCTAGGCGCCGACCTTGCAGGCGTCGTTCTCGGACCTCCGGGAGACGCCACACAGCATGCCATTGCCGAGGCCTTTGCTTATGGCGCCGACGTTGCCTACCTCGTCGAGGCCCCGCTGCTCGCGGACTATCGGAACGAGCCTTTCACCAAAGCACTGACGAATCTCGTCGTCACCTACAAACCTGAGATTCTGCTTCTCGGTGCGACGACGCTTGGCCGTGACCTTGCCGGTTCCGTGGCGACAACCTTGTTCACAGGTCTTACGGCCGATTGCACCGAACTCGACGTGGATACGGACGGTTCCCTTGCCGCAACGCGGCCGACTTTTGGCGGCTCTCTTCTTTGCACAATCTACACGCTCAACTGCCGACCGCAGATGGCGACAGTGCGGCCCAGGGTCATGGAGATGCCGCAGCGCATGAATAGGCCGATCGGATGCGTCATTCAGCACGAGGTGCCGATGTTCGAGGAAGAGATCGTCACCAAAGTCCTCGGGTTCCTTTCCGATGGCCAGTCGGCTAATTCCAATCTCGCCTATGCCGATGTCGTGGTGGGCGGGGGCTTGGGGCTCGGTACGGCGGAAAACCTCAAGCTTGTGAAGAATCTCGCGCGGGTGATTGGAGCCGAATATGGCTGTTCGCGGCCGCTGGTCCAGAAGGGCTGGATGCCGGCAGATCGGCAGATCGGTCAAACCGGCAAAACCATCCGGCCGAAGCTCTATATAGCGGCCGGGATTTCCGGCGCCATCCAGCACCGGGTTGGCGTCGGGGGAGCTGATCTTATTGTGGCAATCAACACCGACCCGAACGCGCCGATTTTCGACTTCGCCCACCTCGGGGTCGTTACGGATGCGATCCGCTTCCTGCCGGCACTGACTGATGTTTTCACCCAACGGCTGTCGCCGCACAGTCGCGATAAGCTTGCGAACTAGGGGACAGGGCCATGAGTGAGGAAAAGTTTGACGCCATTGTCATTGGCGCCGGCATGGCCGGCAACGCAGCTGCTTACACGATGGCAAGCCGTGGCCTCAAGGTGCTGCAGTTGGAGCGTGGTGAATATCCGGGCTCCAAGAATGTTCAGGGCGCCATCATGTACGCGAACATGCTGGAAAAAATCATCCCCGATTTTCGAGATGATGCGCCTCTCGAGCGGCATCTGGTCGAGCAGCGCTTCTGGATGATGGATGACACGTCCCACGTCGGGATACAATACCGATCGGATGACTTCAACGAATCGCGGCCCGAGCGCTACACAATCATTCGTGCCCAGTTCGACCGGTGGTTTTCGCGCAAGGTGCGCGCGGCCGGAGCGACGGTCCTCTGCGAGACGACCGCGACGGAACTCGCGCACGAAGGCGGCAAGGTGATCGGTGTGCGCACCGACCGTACCGGCGACATCATCCTTGCGGACACGGTCGTTCTCGCAGAAGGCGCCAATGGACTGCTTGGCACACGGGCCGGTTTGCGTCAGACGCCGACACCTGAGAGCGTGGCGCTGGCAGTCAAGGAAATTCACTTTCTGCCAGAAGATGTGATCGATCAGCGGTTCGGTCTTCACGGCAACGAAGGCTGCGTGATCGAGGCAGCCGGCACCATCTCCCGCGGCATGGCGGGGCTCGCCTTCCTTTATACCAACAAGGAGTCGATCTCCCTTGGCATCGGCTGTCTCGTCTCCGACTTCGCGGCGACTTGCGAAAGCCCTTATGAGTTGCTCGAAGCATTCAAGAACCATCCGTCGATCAGGCATCTGATCGCGGGTGCCGAGGTGAAAGAATATGCCGCCCATCTCATTCCCGAAGGTGGGTACAAGGCAATACCCGCTCTCTTCGGCGATGGCTGGGTCGTTGTCGGCGACGCAGCACAGCTCAATAATGCCGTTCACCGCGAGGGTTCCAATCTTGCCATGACGTCGGGTCGCATCGCCGGGGAGGCTATTTTCGAGGTGAAGAGCCGCGGAGGTCGAATGACAAAAAAGAATCTCGCCCTTTACAAGACAATGCTGGACGAGTCCTTTGTCATTAAAGATCTTAAGAAATACAAGGACATGCCCGCGCTCCTCCATACCAACTCCCGCAATTTTTTCATGACATACCCGAAGTTGATGTCAGAGGCCTCGAAAAATTTCATGCGTGTCGACGGTACGCCGAAGATCGAAAATGAAAGAGCGACCACGGCCGCCTTCATAAAGGCGCGTTCGCGCCTGGGGCTGGTCAGTGATGCGGTTCGCCTGGCATTCGCTTGGCGTTGAAGGAGAAATATGATGACCGTTGCAGCGACGAAGTTGCGCGTGGAGGACAAGCTTTTCCAGAACCGCTATCTGGTTGATCCGGGACGTCCGCACATCACCGTGCGGCCGCACGAGCATCCGAGTGCGAACCTGCGGGCGTTGACGCGCATCTGCCCGGCGAAATGCTATGAGCTGAATGACAAAGGCCAGGTAGAGATTGCCGCCGACGGCTGCATGGAGTGTGGCACATGCAGGGTGTTGTGCGAGGCCAGTGGTGAGGTTGTGTGGAACTACCCGCGCGGCGGCTTCGGTGTTCTTTTCAAGTTCGGGTGAACGGCTCTATTCTTAAATAGGTCAACAGCACACTGTTTCGATCACATCCAGGCGCTGCATCAATTTCGCGTGGAACCAGCTTGCAATTTCAGAAACTAACATTAGAGTTTCTATTTATACAAATAAGTACAAACGATGGTAGTGATGTGATCGTTTTACACAGCTAAAGGTGCTGAAAATGACCCGCATCCTACGCGATTGCGCCGATGAAGTTGGAACTTTGCCCGGATCATCCAGCAAAACGCCTGAAGTGGAAATCTCATGCAGCGGGATCTATGAAATATCCAAGCTCCTGACTGCCGCTGTCCCGCTGGAGATCACGCTTGCCAATGTCGCCAATATCCTCCCCACCTTTCTGCGGATGCGTCACGGAGCAATTGTCGTGCTGGCCGGCGAAGGGGAGCCGGAAATTACCGCGTCGGCCGGCGTCGCCGACTGCCGTCAATCCGGCGCTCGCTACATTGTTCCAGGCGCTGCGATAGACCAAATCGTGACGACCGGGCAGCCGCTCGTGATAAGGGAAACCAGCAAGTCCGATTTATTCCGGGCCGATCCTCAGCCGTCTGTGAGCAGCGACTCTATCCCAATCACATTTATCGGTGTCCCTCTAAAGGCTGCGCACAAACTAGTAGGAACGTTATGGATCGACCGCTTCAGGGACAGCGCGACCGAGCTCCGTCATGACGAAGATATCCGCTTCCTTACCATGGTCGCCAATCTTATCGGCCAGACTGTATCGTTCCATCGAGCGCTGAGCACGGCCGGTCCGCAGATCCTTCAGCCGCGAAAATCGCCCGAGGGCAATAGAAACGACGCCAGCCGGGCTGCGCGAGTCAAAGTCGACTGGATCGTCGGGGAAAGCCCCGCAGTCAAGCAGGTGCTCGAGATCGTTTCCGCCGTGGCAATGACGAATACCACCGTGCTTCTGCGGGGTGAAAGCGGCACCGGTAAAGAATTTTTTGCACAAGCCATCCATGAGCTTTCCCCTCGCAGGAAGAAGTCTTTCGTCAAACTGAACTGTGCCGCATTGCCGGAAGGTGTTTTGGAATCGGAATTGTTCGGACATGAAAAGGGTGCCTTTACCGGGGCTGTCTCACAACGCGCGGGGCGTTTCGAATTGGCGAACGGCGGAACGCTTCTCCTTGATGAAATCGGCGAGATTTCGCCTGCCTTTCAAGCCAAGCTCTTGCGCGTCTTGCAGGAAGGCGAGCTGGAGCGGGTGGGCGGAACCAAGACACTCAAAGTCGACATCCGGCTCATATGCGCAACCAACAAGGACCTCGAAGTGGCTGTCGCGAATGGGGAATTCAGGGCCGACCTTTACTATCGCATCAACGTGGTGCCGATCGTCTTGCCACCGCTTAGAGAGCGGCCCGGGGACATTCCACGCCTTTCAAAAGTTTTCCTCGACCGTTTTAACAGGGAGAACAATCGCGACCTCACCTTCACGGCGCCGGCACTGGACCTGATCTCGCAATGCTACTTCCCTGGGAACGTCCGCGAGCTGGAAAATTGCGTGCGGAGGACGGCCACGCTGGCGCATTCAAAGGCGATCGCTCCCTCGGATTTCGCTTGCCAGAACAGCCAATGTCTTTCGGCGCGCCTTTGGAAAGGAGACGACGGTGGTCATGGCGGTAAGACCATCGATGAACTCATTCGAGGTAGAACGATACCAGCAGTATCGCCGTTCTCCACCCCGCCCGGCGGCGCATCGCACTCGGAGGTGATGCCCGTCAAGGCCTGCGATCCAAACGGTCCGGCGTGCCCGGCCATATCACCGCGCCTAACGGAGCGGGACCGGCTGATCGACGCGATGGAGAAGACCGGATGGGTTCAGGCCAAAGCGGCCCGCATGCTCGGCCTCACGCCGCGCCAGGTCGGCTATGCTCTGCGCCGCCATAATATCGAGGTGAAAAAGTTCTAAGGCTATCTCCTTCGTCAGGTCGAAGACGATCCATTGCTCCGCGTGACAAAGGCACGTCGCGTTTGCGACCCAGCTTGTGTGCCCAGCGTCAGGAACTAACAAAACTATGTCGGAGCACACGTCTTGAATCGGACACCAGACGCTAAGACGCCTGACATCAAACGATTTCTGGGGTTGGCATAGCTGTTGCAGTCTGATCGTCGACGTTCACCAACAACGGAGTTGTTTGATGACTGCATCGATGATTTCGCTTGATAGCCTGGCCAGCGCCAAAACGTCCCACGACAGGCTGACTATCGCGAAGTCCAGTAACTGCAAATCCTCGTCCTGCGGCCCAACCGCCAAGTCGAACGACATAGACGCAGCAATCTGGGAGAAGATAAAGGATCATCCGTGCTATTCAGAAGAAGCACACCACTATTTCGCGCGCATGCACGTCGCCGTCGCGCCAGCCTGCAATATCCAATGCAACTACTGCAATCGCAAATATGACTGCGCCAACGAAAGCCGGCCCGGGGTCGTCTCGGAAAAGCTGACGCCAGACCAGGCTCTGCGCAAGGTCATTGCGGTCGCCAACGAAGTGCCCCAGCTTTCGGTCCTAGGCATCGCCGGGCCGGGCGATGCCTGTTACGACTGGCAGAGAACTAAGGCAACATTCGAAAAGGTTATCGCTGAAATCCCCGATATCAAGCTGTGCATCTCGACCAACGGGCTAGCACTGCCAGATCATGTCGACGAGCTTGCAAGCATGAATGTCGATCACGTGACCATCACCATCAATATGGTCGACCCGCAAATCGGTGCGAAAATATACCCCTGGATTTTTTACAACCACCGGCGCTACACCGGCATCGAAGCCGCCGAAATCCTGCACGAGCGGCAGATGTTGGGCCTGGAGATGCTGGCGGCTCGAGGCATCCTCACCAAGATCAATTCGGTCATGATACCCGGCGTCAACGACGAGCACTTGATCGAGGTGAACAGATGGGTGAAGGAGCGTGGCACGTTCTTGCACAACGTCATGCCGTTGATTTCGGAGCTGGCGCACGGCACCTACTACGGCCTGACCGGGCAACGCGCTCCGCGGCCAATCGAATTGAAGGCGCTTCAGGATCGTCTCGAAAACGGCGCCAAGCTGATGCGCCATTGCCGGCAGTGCCGGGCAGATGCCGTCGGCCTACTGGGCGAGGACCGTGGCAAGGAATTTATGCTCGACCAAATTCCTGGCGAGCTCTCCTACGACGACCGCAACCGCGCGGCATACCGCGAGGTAGTCGCGCAAGAGAGAAGCATTCACGCAGCAGCCAAGAGCGAGGCGATAGAAATGGTCAAGGCAGCAGGCCCTGACGGGTCACTTCAAATCGCGGTAGCGACCAAGGGCGGCGGTCGCATCAACGAACATTTCGGCCATGCGAAAGAGTTCCAGATTTATGAGGCCTCCCCGAGAGGAATCGCCTTCGTCGGCCATCGCAAGATCGAGCAGTATTGCCGCGGCGGTTGGGGTGACGACGCCACACTCGACGCCGTCATCGTTGCGCTCGAAGGGATCGACATAGTGCTCTGCGCCAAGATCGGAGATTGTCCTAAGAAGCGGCTGGCGGACGCCGGCATTCGAGCAATGCACGCTTATAGCTATGATTACATCGAAACCGCAATCAGTGCGGTTTATGCCGCCGAGTTTGGAGTCGGCCCGCTGACGGCGACGGCGTGAACTGTTTTATTTGAACGTCCTCAGGAGTTGATAATGGCTTTCAAGATCATCGCATCCCAATGCACCCAGTGCGGAGCCTGCGAGTTCGAATGTCCATCAGGTGCGATAGAACTCAAGCGTGATAACTACGTGATCGATCCGGATAAATGCACAGAATGCGAGGGAGCTTTCGAGACGCAGCAATGCGCAGCGGTATGTCCGGTACCGAAGACCTGCGTTCCAGCCTGATCTTCGGTCCGCTGGCCGCGGAAGGCAATATCTCTTCCAAAGGACACTTTGAACTTCGTCGTTAAGTGGAGCAGTCCCAAGAAAGTAAGGAACCGCGGTGAGCCCAGGACGCGAACAAGAGGTGGAAATCGGCTCTCCGCCGCAATTCCTGCCGGGCGAGCGGGTCCGTGCCACACGCCATATAAAGAATGACGGCACCTATCCGGGCAAAGACGTTGGAGAAAACCTGGTGCGGAAAGGCGATGAGGGTTATGTGCGCGACATCGGCACCTTTCTACAGCAGTTCTACATCTATGCGGTCGAATGGATCGATCGCGGCACCATCGTCGGCATGCGCGCGCGTGAACTGACGAGCCTCGACAAAGCCGCGGTTGGCATTGCCGAAACGGCCACCAGCCCCAAAGAAGGAATAGCTCCGTGAAGGTCATGATCCGCAGAACCGGAACCTGCCTGACAGCATATGTTCCCAAGAAGGATCTCGAAGAGCCGATCATTGCCATGGAGAATGAAAATTTATGGGGCGGGTGCGTGCTGCTTAGGAACGGTTGGCGGCTCGCCCTGCCCGACCTGCCGCAGGACACGCGTCTGCCGATCACTGTCGAGGCAAGAAAGATATCTGAGGAGGACTAGGCGCTGCTAACGAACAACGAAAGGCGACAAGGGCATGACCGTGCGTCTTAACTCCGATCATCTTTCGGTCTGCAGGGATCATCACGCCGAAAGGCAACTTCATTTGCTGAAGGAAGCGCTCGTCGCGGATGAGCTCATCCCATATCTCGGTCCCGGGCTCCTGCAACTGAGTTCGGCGGCACCGCCTGTACCGGACAGGCCGGCGGCCGTTGCAGCGGCTCTTAACAAACGGGCGACAGTCTCTTCCAAGATACGCAGTAACATGTGGTCGGTCGCGCAATTTATCGAGCAGCGCAGGCATCGCCGGACGCTTCAAGCGTGGATGGCGGAGATATTCGCCCCATCCGTGCCGCCGACTGCCCTCCACCTCTGGCTTGCGACGCTGCCACTCTCGCTCATCATCGACAGTTGGTACGACGGAACGATGCGAGCAGCCATCGCGGCGAAAGGCCGAACAGACGTTGTCGAGATACAGGGCATCACGCGGGCAAACGAGAAAGCGCACATTTGGACGAAAACCTACGATTTGTCCGGGAGGGAGCTCGGCCCCGGCCCAGTGGCAAGGACGGTGCTTTATGCGCCGCATGGGAGCGTTCGGCCCGCCGCCAACTTTCTCGTCTCCGATTCTGATTATGTCGAAGTCCTGACCGAAATCGATATCCAGACGCCGATCCCTGAAAGAGTGAAGGAGCGACGCACCAATCGCGGTTTTTTCTTCGTCGGCTGCCGCTTCGACGATCAGATGTTACGCATTTTCGCCCGCCAGATCATGAAGCGTTCCAACGGGCCACACTTCGCCGTGATTGATGCCGAAACCATGACCAAGAACGAACGCCGCTTCTGCGCGGAATGCGCCATCTCCCTGATCGACCTGTCGATTGGCGAGGTTGCGGCTGGTCTTGTCGATCCGACATAGCTGCGGGCGAGCCAGACTCCGCAAATCGCATGCCGACCGAGGATCATAAAGTCTTCCCGACGTTACGCCGAATTCAGCAGAAAATCATCAATAGCCAACGCCTGCTTTGCGCCCGCAAGCGGATGCCGGCTCGGTTTGGATGCATGACCGATCCGGGGCCGGCTGTCTGGCCGACGAAGTTCGCGTCGGACGGAACTAGTCACCGGCTCCTGAAATGGCTCGATCAAATTCGGCGATACCGGGCCAGCCAAGGCCGAGTGCCTCTATTCAAGTAGCAATTTGGTGGTGGGCATCGGCCTACCACTGTTCGCAAGAGCGCTCCCCAGCCGCGTCGGTGCCGCGGCCCCGGCGCTGTGTTTCCGCACCAAAAGCCAGAACCGACGCAACCCGGCGCCGACATGGTGCACCAAAATATCAGTAATGCGCATCATTTTCTGATTGAAATGCACCGGTTGTTGTTATATATGCATCATAGTGGCGTAACCGTGCAACGCGCCGAGGATTTTTCATGGACCATTTTACTATCATCCAAGCCCTGTGCCGCGCCGCGATGGCGGATGCCTCTCCAGCTCTGCGCAAGCAGATCGAGCGCCTGCGTGACGCATTAGCCAAAGATGGCGAACAGCAGCAGTCGGCCGCCTTGGCCAGCATTCTTACGACTGCCGACCGGACCAAGGAACTTGCCCCGAGCCGCATCGAACGGTCCAGGACGCAGATTTTTGGTGAACCTCTGACCCGCAACACGCCGGTGCCTGTCGATCGTGAAACGTCGGCCCCGCTTGCTGACATTATCTTTCCGGCTGACATCCAGTCAGCGGCTCCCTTGTTCAACGAGACCGTCAGTCAGGCTATCGGCACAATCATTGATGAATGGGCAAATTTCGATGCGCTCGCCGAAATCGACATTCGGCCATCGAAGACCTGTCTCATCTACGGTGTTCCCGGAACCGGCAAAACTCGTCTGGCACTCTGGATCGCCCAGCAGCTTGATCTGCCCGTAGTGCTTGTGAAGCTTGACGGCCTCGTGTCATCGTTTCTCGGCACGACGGCGCGAAACATCGGCAACCTGTTCACGTTCGCGAACCGCCATCGTTGCGTTTTGCTGCTGGATGAGTTCGACGCCATCGCGAAAGTTCGAGATGATCCGCAGGAGGTCGGCGAGATCAAGCGGGTGGTGAACGCGCTCCTGCAGAATCTCGATATTCGCCGCGATGTGGGCTTTACGATCGGCGTCACCAATCATCCCAAGCTACTGGATTCGGCTGTCTGGCGGCGCTTCGAGGTCCAGCTCGAAATCCCTAAGCCCGACTTCGAGATCCGTAAGGCTATTGCCGCGCATTTCATGCGCCCTGTGAAGGCGCCAGACAGCCATTTGCGTCTGATTTCGTGGTTCACCGAGGGCTCCACCGGGGCTGAGATCGAGTCGCTCGTGCGGACATACAAAAAGGCGACGACTGTACGGGATGAGGACAGGCGCGGGCTTTTGGACACGCTGCGACAGTTCGCGACCCTGAACGCGGCGCGGGTTCAAAGCGAACGGCGGGCGTTGCTGTTCGATGATGCAGGCAATCTGTTCCGCGCGATGCGCGATGACCCGATCCTTGGCTTCTCCATGGCTGATATTGGCGAAATCGCCGGCAAGGACAAATCAACAGTCAGCCGGCAGCTTGGCCGTGTAGCCAAGATGGGCGAAGGTGAGGTTTCCAATGGCTAGCCCGATCCAGATCGTCCTCAACCCCGAGAATTATGAGGAAGCCCGCGACGCTGGCGGCGGAGGCGGACACAAGGACTTCTTCGCGGATCGCGATGCCGAATTCGCCAAGCACAAGGCGGCCCTTATGAACCAGATCGACACGATCTCGGGGGTTCTGAGTGCTCAAGCTCAGGGTGACGTCGGCTTTGTGAAAGTCATCCTGCGCCGGGAGGCATGGGCCAAGAGCCATCGCCCGGTCGCGAGTCTATTCCGCAACGATCGCACGCCGGTCGTGGGCGGGGGTGATCTGGGTGTCATGATCGTTGCCGCGCGCCCCGGCGCCCTGCAGCAAGTCTCATCGGAGATCGACAAAGCCGAGACTCATACAGAGATGCGTTTCAACGAGAACAAGCAGAAGGACGAACCTCATCCCACTGCTCGCAAGAGCGAGACGGGTGCGATTGACCGGATCGAACTTTATGGCCCCTCAGACCGCCGTAGCTTCTCCGTGGAGGCGGCGGTTGCATGGCTCTCCAAGCCAGCGACCGGCGGCAGCTATCAAGTCGAATTATTCGAGGCCCTGCCGCCCCGTTCCGAATGGGATCGTCTCGATGCGGGCCAACGCCGGCTCGTCGAGAGCTTCATCGCAGGTTTCAGCCAGCTCAATGGCGGCGTGACGGTCGAACGGCTGCCTAATCACCGCAACAGGCATCCGCTCCTTTCCGTCCGCCTTGACCAATCGAGCGATCAGCCGGTCCTGCAACTGACCGGTTCCACGGTCAGTGAACGCCGCCGCGAGTTGGCGCCATTCAGCGCTGACACTGGGCGCCACGCCCGCCTGCTTGGCTTTCTTGATAGTCATCCGTTGGTCCGGCGCATCGAGTTGCCAGGCATCGTTGTCCGTGCAAGTCAGTCGGTCAATCCTATCGCCCGCACGCGACCGACCGACCTTGCTCTTCCGGTTCGCGACAGTCGTCGAACACACCCTCGGATGGGGATCATTGACGGTGGCATCAGCGATGCGCTGTCCGAGTGGGTTATCGATCGCTGGGACATTCTCGCTGACGAAGATGTTGACCTTGCGCATGGCACCTTCATTGGTGGTTTGGCGGCAGTGGGCGGCGCCTTGAATGGCGTGGAAATCTGTCCAGAACCCGATGGCGCAGAGTTGGTCGACGTCGCCGTGTTCCCGAACGAACGAAGGGCAGGAGCCTTCGCGTCCTACTACCCCGAAGGTCTTCCCCAGTTCTTCGACGAAATGGAGACGGCGGTATCCGATGCTCGCGCCCGGCATGGGGTCCGGGTGTTCAACATGAGCCTCAACATTTTGCAGCCGGCCGCCCCTGATCGCTACAGCCCACACGCTGCGCGCCTCGATCATATCGCTGAGAGCAACAATGCGATCATGTTCATTTCGGCGGGCAATATTCAGCCACAGGATCTGCGGGCTGAATGGCCCGCCGATGCGACCGCAGCTCTCGCCAATCTTGCAACTGCTCGCAACGATAGCCTGTTGACCCCTGCAGAGAGCGCTCGCAACGTCGCCGTCGCGGCGCTCAACCCGCCGGGACACAGCGGCTGCGTGGCTTTTGCACCGACTCGCTTCAGCAGGCGTGGTCCCGGTTTGCGTGCGGGTGTGAAACCCGATCTTGCACATATCGGTGGCGCTGGCTCGTTACATCCCGAACTCGGGCATGGCCTCTTTTCCATCCTGCCCGACGGAACCGTCGTGGATGGCTGCGGCACCAGCTATGCTGCGCCGATCGCCGCGAAAACGGCCGCCGTTCTTGATCATGCCATCGAAGGCGAGGTCTCACGCGAAACGCTGATCGCCCTGATGGTCCATCACGCCGAAATGCCGGTGCCTTTGCAACCGAAGGAGCTCGCGCCGATCGCGCGTCATATGGTGGGCTTTGGTCTCCCGCCTTCGGCGGATCGGATCCTTGAGACCGGCGATCATAGTATCACCCTTGTTTTCGCATCGCGGATTCAACGCGATCAGCAGATCAACTTCCGTTTCCCTTGGCCCGCCTCGCTGGTCGGGCCGGGCGGGAAATGCCGAGGTCGGGCGAAGATCACCTTGGTCTCCACCCCGCCTCTTGATGCGCGGTTTGGCTCGGAGTTTGTTCGCGTGAACATCAATGCCACCTTGCAGCAGGAAAAGCCAAAGGGCGGATGGAAAGGGCAACTAGAGCCCCTCTATCTTCCGTCAAAACGCGAAGCACAGGTCATCGAGGCCGAGCGCATCGAATATGATCTGAAGTGGAGCCCGGTTAAAGTGTTGGCCAAGACCTTCCCGAAGGGTGTTGGCGCTTCCTCCAACTGGCGGCTGTTCGTGGACTATCTGACCCGTGCCGGAGAGGTCATGCCGGAGGAAGGCGTGCCGTTCACGGCTATCGTCACGATCAGCGATCCGGATGCTGAACAGCCGGTGTTCAACGATATGCGTCAGAGCCTTCAGGCGCTTGGCACGCAGATCGCGGATATCCGAACCGCGGCCCGCATTACACCAAGGGTTTGATAGGGGGCAGACAGGGCGAAATCAGTGTCTCTCGAAACCGGCCGCACCTTTGCGACCATCACCTCCGCGAAGCAACATTTCGCGCCGATGCTCGACCGCAACGACCTTAAGCAGCCATTCTCGGGCGGTGATCTGGCGGATATAGCGGCACTCTACCGCGATTATTGCGCCAAGACCAATTGGCCGCTTCCCTCGTCCCCAACATCCTTCTACCCGACCTACGAGCGCGATGAAGGCTACACCACACGCTGCTTTGGCGTGACGTTCGCCAATGGCTCAATAGGGCGATTTTCCCTGGATAAGGCGCTCAGGGCAATCGCGGTCTGAGACCGTTCCATCCCTAGCAAGCTGGTGCTAGCCATCTGCCGGTAAACCTCTTGCGCAACGTATTCGGCGAGGCGGCCCAGACCTACCGGAATGCTGTCGCCGTGTGGAGTGGCATTGGGGAAGTCCGTGACGGCGACGCTTCGACCTGTTCAGTTTCGAAGAGATCGACTTGAACAAAGACCCAGGGGGAGCTGGCCGCCGACACTCGTTCGTAACTGCGAAGTCTCGGCCCTGCCTCGCCAGCCGCAGCACGTCGGCGCCGGGAGCCTTGATGATTGATACGTTTGACCGCACATCGGTCGATCACGAAGCAAATGCTGCAGTTGCTGAAATGATGAAGAGCCGAGCGGAACACACCAGATGAACATCTCGGACGCAATATGCCTCGACATCAATCGTCTGCCGAAAGAGGATCTGCAATTTCGCAAGTTTGCCGAACTAAAGCCTGAGCCGCGGGTAACACCAAACTGCCGCTCGGATGACTGACGCCCAGCGCACGCCAAAAAAAGCGAGCGTTAAGCCAGGCGCTGTTTCTCCTCCATTCCCCTTCGAAGGAACTCCTCTATCTGAAGCGCTAACGTCGCCGGCTCCTGGCCAACCGTTTTGAGATGAAGTTCCGGATCCTCAGGCGCCTCATAGGGAGACGAGACGCCGGTGAAGTTGGCAATGTTGCCGGCAAAGGCCTTTTTATAGAGTCCCTTCGGATCGCGCCGCGCACATTCCTCCAAAGGCGTGTCGACAAAGATCTCGATGAACTCGCCTTCCTCCAAAAGCTCGCGCGCCATACGTCGCTCCTCTCGGAAGGGCGAAATGAAGGAACAAATTACGATCAGCCCAGCGTCGGCCATTAACCTCGCGACCTCTGCGACGCGGCGTATATTCTCGACCCGATCAGCCGCGGTAAAGCCAAGATCGCGATTGAGACCGTGGCGTATGTTATCTCCGTCCAGGAGATAGGTATGCTTGCCGCATGTATGCAGGAGCGCCTCGAGTGCGTTGGCGATCGTCGACTTGCCCGAGCCCGACAGACCGGTGAACCAAAGAACAGCGGACTTTTGGTTCTTAAGCGCGGTGCGAGCGGCCTTGTCGACGTCGAGCGCTTGCCAATGAACGTTGTCGGCACGACGAAGGGGGAAATCAATCATGCCGGCTCCGACGGTCGCGCTGCTTACCCGATCGACGATGATGAAATTGCCCGTTGACCTATTTTCCTCGTAGGCGTCAAACACGATAGGTCGTTGCGTCATGATGTTGCAGACGCCCACCTCGTTCATCTGAAGCGATTTAGCTGGTTCGCGAACGAAGCTGTCGACATTCAGTTGGTGCTTGAGCGCGGTCACCGTGGCGCCGACGCTGTCCGTTTCCGTTCGCAAGAGATAGCTTCGTCCGGGGAGCATCGGATTGGTATCGAACCAAATGAGATGCGCCTGGAATTGGTCGGCGACAAAAGGTCTTGAGGCGGGGTCAACCAGCATGTCGCCCCTGGAGACATCTAACTCGTCGGCAAGAACCAAGGTTACCGGTTCCCCTTCTGCGGCAGATATCTGGTTGCCGTCGGGTGCAATGATCGCCCTGACCGAGGAGCGCCGCCCTGATTTAGAGACGACCACCGGATCGCCGACGGCAATTTTTCCGGATGCGATCCGGCCCGCATAGCCGCGAAAATCCGGATTGGGCCGCATGACGAGCTGAACAGGAAAACGTGAGGCTCTTTGCTTATCAGCTGGGTCGAGTTCAACAGTTTCCAGATATTCAAGAAGCGCCGGGCCTTGATACCAGGGTAGTTGCCCGGATTTCAGCACAACATTGTCTCCGAAGCGGGCGGACATCGGAATGGCCGTTATGCTGGCAAAACCCAGCTTCGCCGAGAAGCTTACATATTCGGCCACGATGGCATCAAATACCGGCTCGCTGAAATCCACGAGATCGATCTTGTTCACCGCCAGCACGACATGGCGTATGCCGAGAAGCGAGGCGAGATAGGAGTGCCTGCGCGTTTGCTGGAGTATGCCTTGGCGGCTGTCGACGAGGATGATGGCAAGATCGGCCGTCGATGCGCCCGTTACCATATTGCGCGTATATTCGTGGTGACCGGGCGTATCGGCAACGATGAACTTGCGCTTCGACGTGGAGAAATAGCGATATGCGACATCAATGGTGATGCCCTGCTCGCGCTCTGCCTCAAGGCCGTCGAGCAGCAGAGAGAAATCGATTTCCTCGCCATTGCCGCCGCGGATACCGATGCGGCGAAGGTCTGCCAATTGGTCTTCGAAGACCAAATCCGCATCGCAAAGCAATCGACCGATCAACGTCGATTTGCCGTCGTCGACCGAGCCGCAGGTGATGAATCGAAGAACCGGTGTTTTGTCCTCTTGGACCAGATGCTCTTCCATGTCACGCGCTGATATCGAAAAAGGATATGACATCAGAAGTACCCTTCGCGCTTCTTCTTCTCCATTGCGCCGGCCTCGTCGAGATCGATCAGCCGGCTCTGTCTCTCGGAGGTGCGTGCCTCCACGATCTCGCGCAAAATTTCTGGAACCGTCGCCGCACTGGATTCGATCGCGCCCGTCAAAGGGTAGCAGCCGAGTGTGCGGAAACGGATCATGCGTTGCGTGACGGTTTCGTCGGGCTCAAGCGGCATGCGCTCGTCGTCGACCATGATCGTCGTCGTACCGCGGCGCACGACGGGCCGCGGCGCTGCGAAATAGAGTGGCACGACGGCAATGTTTTCCTTTTGGATGTACCGCCAGACGTCGAGCTCGGTCCAGTTCGAAAGCGGAAAGACGCGCATCGTTTCGCCTGCGCTGACACGCGTGTTGTAGGTTCTCCACATCTCCGGACGCTGGCGTTTCGGATCCCAGGCGTGCTGGGCGTTGCGAATGGAAAAGATCCGTTCTTTCGCTCGCGATTTCTCCTCGTCGCGGCGGGCGCCTGCGAGCGCAGCATCAAAACGGTATTTGTCCAACGCCTGGCGCAGCGCCATGGTCTTCATCACGTGCGTGTGCACGTTGGAGCCGTCTCGAAAGGGACTGATACCCTGATCGATGCCATCCTGATTGACGTGGACAATCAATTTCAGGTCCAGTTCCCGCATCGTACGGTCGCGGAAGGCGATCATCTCCCGAAACTTCCACAGGGTGTCCACATGAAGAAAGGGAAAGGGCGGTTTTCCCGGGAAGAACGCCTTCATTGCAAGATGCAATAAAACGGAAGAGTCCTTTCCGATGGAATAGAGTACAACCGGATTTGAAAAGGTCGCAGCGACTTCCCGAATGATATGGATGGCTTCGGATTCGAGGTATCGCAGATTGTCGAATGACATCTCATTTATCCTTGCGGAGCCGATGCGTCGTCAAGCTCGAAGAACTTCGTGTAAGGCCCACCTGCAAAGTGCCGCCGCAGCTCTTCAAAATTCTGCAGCGAGCGAGTGATCGACCGTGTTTCCTGCCGTTGAATGGTGGCGCGATTGGAAGACTGATGCGCGGGAGCTCCCAGGAAGGCCAAAACCGTTGCCAGGCATGCGCTCGGTTTGAGAAGAAGATCCTCGTATTCGATCACCAGCAGTTTGCTCGGATCGAACGCACCTTTGACCCGCGCATGGAAATCGTCGGCGGCTTTGAAATAGGCTTCGCATGCGTTAACTGACAGCCAGACACTTGGGGGCTCATTACTGTCCGGGCTAAATTTCAGCCACTGACCCGTTTGCCTTGCCTGCACGAGCGATCGCAGGGATTCCAATGTATTGCGAGTAAGCAGAATGACCTTCAGGCCTTGCCAACGCGCCAATTCGTCGAAAAAGCCCGGACGGTCATAAAATTGAGGCTCGTTGATTTTACAGCCGACGTGCGTCACCTTCTTTTCGCTCGGCGGATAGCGCAGATAGGCAAGCTCGAGAAGCTCGCGATCGCTGTGCCGCAGACGATCCTTATCGGGCCAATTTTCATCATAGCTGTTGAGCAACTCTCCGTTGCTCAACACATTAGGATGGTCGTTCAGCAACGCTTCGAGATAGTGCGTCCCAGTTCGCGGCATTGCGAGGATTACAAATGGCTCGGGCGACGATACGGAATGGATCATTGCGCATGTTTCCAACTGATATTGATCACAAATGCGGGTGGCGCCTGCACAAGAACTCCGCGGTCGCGCTGGCGAGCGTAAGGGCTCTCCGGCTGCTTCTTTGTGGCAGTTCCCCAAAATCGGACCGAGGGCCGGAGGTCGCGCGATCGGGCCGAAAAACCGATGAAGCTCATCATGGTGCTGGAGATCCGTAACGCTGGTAAATTGACTGGATTCCATCCAGAATTTCGCGTGATAAAGTGACTTCGGCAGCGGCGAAGTTGTAGTTGCGTTAGGGAAGCCGAGCGCGCTTACCTTCAGGCCGCTGCGGCCGAGTTCGCGATGCTGCATTTCATATCTCCTTTTCGTAAGCGGTCATGGCTTCAGGGCATGAGGCGCCGTCGCAACAGTGTTGCGGAAAGAAAGAACGGCAAGGCCGCGTAGAGGCAAAGCGCACCAACGTGCAGGCCGACATTGACCGGAGGCCGGCCAAGCATTGCCGGGCGAATGAGGTCGATCGCATGCGCGAGCGGCAGGAAGTGCCCCATTTCCTGAAATCCGCCGGGCAGCTGTGTGGCCGGAAAGACCGCGCCGCACAGAAACAACATGGGTGTGAGGACGAGCGTCTGGTAGAAAATGAAATAGTCGTAACTGGGTGCGAGTGCCATGACGACCATCGCCAGGCTCGCGAATGCAAATCCGGTCAGCGCGATGACCGGCAGTACATAGAGGACCGAAGGCCATGCCGCATAGCCAAGAATAGTGGCAACGACCAAGATCCCGGTGCCGGCCAGAAAAGCCTTGGTCGCGGCCCATGCCAATTCGCCAAGGACGAGATCGCCAAGGGTGAGTTGTGTGTAAAGGATTGCTTCCCAGCGGTGAGTCTGCATGCGAGCGAAAGCCGCATAAATCGTTTCGAAGGTGGCGGAGGTCATGGCACTTGCCGCAACCATGCCGCCGGTCAGAAATGCGATATATGGAGCGCCGTCAACGCGACCGACCATTATTCCCAGGCCGAAGCCGAGACCGAACAGGTAGATCATCGGATCGGCGAGATTGCCGAGTATCGACGCAAGCGCGACCTTCTTCCATGCCAGATAGTTGCGGCGCCACACCGCGATCCAGTTCCAAGCGTTAGCCGGCAGCGTCGTCGAGCAACCTTCACCCATCGTTCATTTCTCCATCTCGCGTCCGGTCAGCCGCAAAAAAACGTCCTCCAGATTCGGTGGTCTCTGCAAAAGACGCAGTCCCGTTCGCCCGCGCATTTGCGCCAGCACCGGCTCCGGATCGGACGCATAACAAAAGAGCGTCTCGCCGCTCACCTCCAACCGTTGCGCATATGGCCGGATCAGAGAATGTAGTTCTTGCGGGTTGCCGCCATATATCTCGATCACCTGGCACCCGATCTGCTCGTCGACAAGCGCGTGCGGGGGGCCTTCGGCGATGATGCGTCCTTTCTCGACGACGCACAGGCGGTCGCACAGCCGCTCGGCCTCTTCCATGAAATGGGTGGTCAAGATAATCGTCTTGCCGAGCGCCAGAAGCGCCCGCAGACGCTCCCAGATCAGGTGGCGCGCATGCGGATCGAGACCCGTGGTCGGCTCGTCCATGACCAGCAACTGCGGATCGTTGATCAGCGCACGTGCCAGCGTCAGGCGCCGCTTCATGCCGCCGGACAGTTCGGAAACGCGTGCATGCGCCTTGCTCTCGAGGCGCGCGAACTCGAGCAGCGACGGAATGACCTTTTCGACCTCGTATGTGCGCATGCCGAAATAGCGTCCGAACACCAAAAGATTTTCGCGCACGGTGAACTCGGCGTCGAGATTGTCGAACTGAGGGACGACGCCGATTAGCCTGCGTGCCGCGCGAGCGCGCGCCGGCACCGGCACACCAAGCACGGTGATCTTGCCGGCGTCAGGGAGAGTCATGCCGAGAAGCATGCGCGCAATTGTGCTTTTTCCAGCGCCGTTCGGCCCCAGTAGGCCAAAGCACTCTCCGGCTGCGACGGAAAACGACAGCCCGTCGACAACGGTTTTGTCACCGTATGACTTCCTGACGCCGTCAAGCTCGATTGCTACCGCGGACATGCGCTCATCTTCGTATTGTGTGCACTACCTTCTGGCGGCAGTCCGGTTACCTGCTCCTTGGTAAACAGCACGCCCTCGCACCATACATGTTCGATGCGCCCCCATTGGCAGGCCGCGGCGGCATCCGGGAAGAAGCCACACCCGTGGAGGTTTGCACTCGTGTTGCAAAGCAACGGAATGCCTGTGAGTTTTTCATACTCGATGAGAAGCTCGGTAACATCGTGTCGAGAGCTTCTGGAAATGGTCTGCAAACGCGCAGATCCGTCGAGATGCATGACAGCGGGAATTTTGGCCCGCCACTCCGGGCGTGTCTGGTGGTCGAACAACATGTAAGGATCGGGCGTGCCGGGACTGAATATATCCGGCGCCCGGTCCTCCAGGCATATCGGCGCCACCGGCCGGAAGTGTTCGCGAAGTTTGACTTCGTTGAGATAGTCTTTCATTTCCGGTGAAGTCGCGGCTGCGAGAATACTTCTGCCTCCCAATGCTCGCGGTCCGAGCTCGGCGCGCCCGGCAAGAAAGACGACGGGCTTGTTGCTGGCGAGAATCGTGGCGAGTTCTGACATGGTGCACGGCGCGGCTTTCCATCCGGGCGGCACATCGCCATTTTTCAGAGCCGGGCCACTATAGACCGACCACTCGAGCGGCACGAAACCTTCATCAGCCGCCATGGCGCAGCAAGCGGCACCGATTGCAGAACCGCTATCATTCGGAAAAGGCGGGACCCAGACGGCGTCGAACAGACCAGTTCCACGCAGTGCACTGTTCCATTTGATGTTGAGACCGCAACCGCCGGCTACGCACAAATTTCGCAGCCCGGGGAAAGAATGGCGCTGCAAGCAAAGAGCCAATTCGCCGACCAGGAGAAGCTCAAGGAAAGAATGGAATGATGCAAGCACATTTTCGGGTGCCTTGTCCTCTAATCGGAGCACGCTGGCATCGAAGAAATCATGCACGGCGACAAGCGATGCCTCGGCGTCGTTGATGTTTGCGCGGTAACGACGGGCAATTTCGGTATCGCCGGAAAAGTGCTTCTCGTAGAGATCCTCAAACACTTCAACAATGTCTTCGTCAATTGACCCAAGCGCGATATAGGCCATCAGCTTACCGGCGACACCTAGATCCCAGCCCGCGCGGCTCGCCCGCTTGTAAGGTCCGAAGTAGTGACCCGCGGCCGCGTAGGCTTGCCCTATCATTGGGAACAAGGATTCGAGGAACCGGGCTCCCTGAGCATCGACGTAGTAAAGACGCGGGAAGATGCAGCCATCCCACACCAAACAGAATGAAGGTTCTCCGGCCTTGGCAAACGGGCTGGTGCAATATGCGGAGGCGACATGGCCGCTCACATGTGGATAGCTCCGATAAGAAAAAACGTGATCATCGAGGATAAGACCGGAGCCATCGAGCGAATCGAGAACACCCTCGGCATGGCGTTCAACATAAGGCGCTCCCTTGAGGGTAAGGGGAACCGCACCACTGAGGACCTGGAACTGCGACTCGACCTCTCCGTCCCAGCCGTCGATGACGAACTGATCGATATCCCGCAAATTCAGGCCGTGTTCGGCCAAAGCGGTGACGATTGCCTCCAGATTGCCGATGGTTTGATATCGCTGATTATTGTCACGCTTCTCCTGCTCAATGCAGAAGACGAGTCGTCCATCCTCGATAAGGGCGATCGCCCCGTCATGGGTCAGTTTGATACCACAGATGCGCATAGTGTCTCCATGTCTAACGTCGACCATTCGATTGATCAGGAAGAGGAAACCGGATTGAGGAAACGCGCGAGCACGCAGTCTTCGTTGTCCGAGTGACCCCGGAACTCAAGACGTTCCACCTCCACCAGCTTTTCGTTCAGCATGGCGATGACCGTCTCGGCGCCAGCAACATGACCCCAGCGCCGGCAGTTTGCGTCGCGTGCCGAGCCGAAAACCAGATGGCCGCCTGGCGCAAGCATCCGAAGCAGGTTGCCGATCGCCATGCGCATCTCGGCAATGCCCCCGATGTAATAAAGAACTTCCGCGACGACGATCAGATCGAACAGCTCTTCGGAGGAATACTGTTGTACGTCCGCGACGATCCAGCTGACGTGCGCGGGCTTATTCATTCGTTGACGAGTTCGAGCAATTGCTCGTGGCACGACGTCGATAACGGTAAGCCGCTGGCAGTGAGGCGCTAGTTTCTCGGTGAAGGCGCCGGCCGCGCAGCCGACTTCGAGCGCGCTTGTGATGGCATCTTGGGCAAGCGATAGCCGAAGCATTTGCGCATGACGCTCGCGTTCGAACGGATTACCGTCGAGGCGCCATGGATCGACTGTCGCCAGTTCCCGATTCAACAATTGATAATTCTCTTGAAGTTTCAAATCCGTGCACCCTGGTAAAGCAACCATTACTTGTCGCTGGCAATGCTGTCATATGCGACCAATCTTGATGCATCGCGCGCAAGATTATATCGGCGAAACGGAGCCTCATTTTCCGGCGATTCATTCATGTTTGGCTCAGCGAGCGGATCTTGGATGGGGCTCTGTTTTCCAGCTTTATCCGGTGCCTTGGCAGCAGAGCCTCGCGACAACCAGTCGCTATTGCTGAGCGTACACAGCGCATAGGCTTTCAAGGGCAGCAGGAGAAAGATGTTGATGAAGGTATGCAGGGAAAAGCCTACAAATCGAAATTGGCGAGCACGGACCGCTGCAACGCTGCAGCGGATCATGGTCATCGATGCAATCATCAGGCATGTCCACCAAGGCACGGTCCCAGTCATCGCGAACTGTGCCAGGCCTGTCAGCACCGACAGAGCGAGCAAGAGGGGGCCTAGATTCTGACCAATCACGTCCAAGGTGAGAAAACGATCAAGACCAGGCAGAAGGTTCAACGCAAGCAACGTGTCGCGGAAAGTGCTGCGTGCCCAGCGAAGTTGTTGACGCAGATACGGGCGCAGTCGGTCTGGAACAACTGTTGCCGCGATGGCGGTCGGAACGTACTCGGTTCGAAATCCGGCTTTCAGCATGAGGATCGTGAGATGGCGGTCCTCGCCAAAATCGCTTCGCTTTCCCCGAAACATTTGCGTTTCGTACTGGTCAAGCAGCAAGGTGAGCGCAGTGCGGCGGTACATGGCGCATGGGCCGCAGCAGCACATAACAGCACCGAAACGAGCCTGTGCCGCCCGCTCCTCATTGCAGGCCAGCCAGTATTCCATATCGATCAAGCGGGTCAACCAAGTGTCGCGCCGGTTGCTGGCAGCCAGCTGGCCCATAGCCGCGCCGATTGCTGGATCACGCATCTTAACTGCAAGTTTCATGACGACGTCTGAAGCAAGTGTCGTGTCCGAGTCGACGTTGAGCACCAAATCGCCAGAGGAGCGGCGTATCGCCGCTATTTGCGCCTTGCGTTTTCCAGCATTCTCGTGGAGCAGAATGAATGTGAATCTTGGATCACGTGCAAACGCTGCGTGTACGGGTGTGACGGCATCGCGATTGCTGGAACCATCATCAATAACATAGACACGCAGTTCTCCGGCGTATTCTTGGTCGGCGATCGAAGCCAGGCAATCCCAAAGCGTGGCCGGATCCTCGTTGAAGCAGGGGATGATGACATCCACGCTCGGCAAGGGAGCGGAACCGATCGGCTCTGCGGAGGTCGATGAATCGTTGGTCGGCCGAGCATAAACGACCTGCATGCTCCTATAGGCAGTCGAGAGCAGCGCATAAAGCGAGATGGCGGCAGTGCTGGTTGTGTCGAGCAGATTCATGGATATCGCTTTCAGTGATGTTGAGGAAGCGAGCGGATTGCAAATCCGCGGTCGCGCACGACTGGAATGATACGAGAGAGCGCCATGATGGTCTGATAGCGCAGACTGCTGTCGCCGCTCGGTTTCGCCTCGCTAGGAGGACATCCGTCGTGCAAGAGAACGATTGCTCCGGGACGGATAGAGGCGAGCACTGTATCGACGATGGCGTCGACGCCAGGACAAGACCAGTCTCGCGGGTCTACCGACCAGTGGACGGCCGCAAGCCCTGCGCTGGCGGACGCAGAAAGAACCTCTTGCGTCCAGCTCCCGTATGGCGCGCGCATATACTGGAGCGATGCCAGCGGGCATGCGATCTTGATGGCCCTGTTCGCTTCAAGTAATTCGTGTTGTATTTCGCCGGGTCCGCATTTGGTAAGGTCGGGATGAGTCATCGTGTGATTGGCGACCTTGTGCCCTTCTGCGATCATTCGTTGGATGAGTTTCGGCTGTTCGGCCGCGTAAGTTCCGATAACGAAGAACGTCGCCGGTACCCGGTATTGCGCCAGCACATCCAGAACCTCCTGCGTGCAGAAGGGATGAGGTCCGTCGTCGAACGTCAGATAGACGCTGGGCTGGCCGGTGCCGTCAGCGCACGGATCGTGCACTTCGTATAAGCAATCGAGGTGCGTCATAACTCCGGTCCGTTCCGGTCGATCGTCGTACCAGCTGGCCAATCGGAGATTGGCCGTCCAACAGGCAGAAT
>NZ_JARFYM010000030.1 GCF_030272705.1 Rhizobium mayense
GGACAAGGAAGATCTTGGTCAATCCCTCTGCCTGCCCGAGTCGCTCGAACCAAAGCGCGCCGAAATTGAACGACATCTTTCGTTCCGTCCGGCGCCCACGCCGGTTTTGCCGGCATGATCGTTTCGGGGCGCGGCACTCCCGCGCCCTTAAGCGTTTGCGGTCTGCCCTAGGCCTCTTCGTAGATCAAGTCCGGTGCGACGATCCACTCGCCACGGCGCAACGACATCACGTCGAGCCGTCCGCGACGATCGCGCGCGGCCATACCGACGAAATGGTAGTGGCTGCCGTGCCTGTCGATTACGGAACCGCGTATCGGCTTGCCGCGAACGTGACCCACGACCGGCCCGACGCCCCTGGTGCCGTTGAGAACGAAGTATTCATGCGGGATGCTGCGGCTGACCATTATGCCCGAACCTCGCGGTGGGCGACCAAGTCTGCAGGACCTTTTGCTTCGGATTCCACCCTTGCGGCCGAAGGCTTCGGTCGTAGCGGCCTTTTCTTCTTGATTTCGACCACGAATGGTTTCCGTTGCGGCTGCATTTTATGTCCTTTCGAATTCCGTTTTTTCAGGCAAAGACGCACTCGACCTGGCCGAGTGGGCCGAAGTCGACCGCCAGATGCTGACCTGACGAGACCTGATGAATTGTCGTGCAGGAACCGGTGGCGACGACATCGTTTGGTTCGAGCTGACGGCCGTTCGCGGCAAGTTGTCTAGCGAGCCAGGCGACGGCGTTCAAAGGATTACCCATGACCGACGCCGACTTTCCGGAAAAGACAGTCTGCCTGAACAGAAAGGTCGTCACGTCGATCTCCGCGAGTTCGCCGAGTGAGACGTCGCGGACGTCATCGCCGCAGATCGTGGCAACATGCAGGCCGAAGTCCGCAATCGCCACATTGTTACCCGGGAATGCTTGGCGGGTTCTGCGGCCGATGATTCCGATCGCCGGCCGGCAGTCCAGAATGGCGTCGCTCAGAGTTTCGATATGGATCGGCTCGCCGTCATCGGGATATGCGCGCAGCATCGTGAATGCGAACTCGCACTGGGCGCCCATCGCTCCCGGCGGAAGCCGGAGTTCCTTTACGCCCGAGAGAAGCGACAAAGGAGGTATTTCGGAATAGACAGGCTTGGTCAGACGCAGCGCCCGCAGCGACGCCTCGCTCGTACCGATGATCGCAAAGCCCTTTCGTTCGAAACCCAAAATATCCTGCGCAGTCGCTTGGATATCGTATGCCTCTCTTTCCGAACCGATCAGGTTCAGGGGAAGATCGCAGAGATCGTCGTGGAGGCGGCTTTTGGCAAGGATGCCGGCGGTGGCGTCCTTGAGTTCGAAGTACATCGCATGCTCCAATTCGCAAAATTGGCTGTGCAGGCGAAATTGGACAGGAGCGCATTAGTATTCCATTCGAACGCATGCTCGAAGAAATCAAAATCTCATAGTGGTGCTGGCTCCGAACGCCGCACCTTTATACAACGTTTATAAATCTCACATTGTTTCCCCATGGAATTCAAATCCGCGACAGGCCACTTCCATCTATGAGGAGGATTTGTTCATGTCCTTGGATAAAGATATCGACCAGCGCAAACATGGGGTCGCCGCAAATGCCACTCCTGCTCGCGACCTGAGCCTGTCAGACCTGCCGTCAGTCATCCAATATCTTGCGTCTCCGATTATGGTGCTGCTGGCCACGGCGGTTGCTGCCGGCTTTGAGCGCTACGAGACAATTCCCAACCTGTCGCTCATTTATGTTCTGCCAGTTGTCATCAGCAGCGTGGCTTTCGGCCTTGGTCCGGCATTGTTCTCCGCACTTCTCGGAGCCCTCGCATATAACTTCTTTTTCACCGAGCCCCGTTTCTCCCTTGCGGTAGCGGACACCGCCAACATCTGGGCTATCGCGCTGCTCTTCATCGTCGGCTGCGTAACCAGCACCATTGTGTCGACGAAGCGGCGCGACAAGGCGGAGCTTGACCGCTTCCGTCTACACCAGAACAAACTGCAGACCTATGGGCGACAGATGATTGCAGCGACCTCCGCGGAGGAAGCAACAAGTCTTACTCGTTCCGTCCTGGCGTCGATCTTTCAGGCTCCGGTCGCCGTCATTTTCGCCGAAAGCGACGAGATCAAGGTCGGGGGCGGAACAAATCTAACTCAAGTGGAAATCGATGCGGCGAAAACGGCATTTGAGTCGAATGCGAGCGTGGCGGGAGGCGTTTATCCCTTCGACAAATCCCGGTTCGATTTCTGGCCAGCCCGAACGACATCCGACCGGACAATTGTCATTGGCGTTGCATTCGATCCGGAGCGTCGTCCATCCAATCCGGATGGGATCATCGAGATTGTCGCGCTGATGCTGGGTGCAACGATCGGCCGCTGCGAGGCCTGAGCCTGTCTCAATAGGAGCGTGGTAACGTCTCGAGGTCGGCCGCGAGGAAACGCCTCGTCCGCTCATAGATATTTGGTGATCGTCTTGAACTCGTCGATCGACTGCCGCCGGTCCTTGGGAAGTGCGCCGACCGTCTCCTCGAGGCAGTGATCAAGGTGGTCCTGGATCAGAGTCCGCTTCGCGTTGATGATCGCCTTCTCGACAGCGGAAAGCTGCTGCGCGATGTCGAGGCATGGCTTGCCGCCCTCGATCATGGCGATAACGCTCTTCAAATGTCCTTCGGCTCGCTTGAGCCGCTTGACGATTTCCGGGTGAGTTGCGTGCGTGTGTCCTGTCATGCTGCCTGTATCCTGCAGGAGGGGATTGGTGTCAACGGACGGCGCCGTGGATCGCTATTGCCGCGAACGCGGAATTTCGTCCGGCGCGCGGCTCAATGATGATGTCCTTCCGGCTCCTCCATCCGGAAGGGAAGCTCTTCCAACCGATCGCCCGCAACGAGCTTGAGCACCGCGTCGAACTCATGTGGTTCCGCCGGAGCCTCCGTGCTCTGAAAAGCGTGATGATCGTCGTGCAATCGAACGAGCTGAAGTGTCTCGACGCCGCCCGGACGTTTGATCTCTACAGTTGCCCGCAGACCGTCCATTTGAGAAGAAAGCGTCAGGCGCATCCGTTCGCCTTCAGGCGTGTCGACGATCTCGAGAAGGCCCGTTGCAACTGGCGATTCCACCTTGGAGGGAGCCGGCGCATGGTGATGTCCATGATGGTGTCCGTCCGCGGCCGCCGGTGATACTCCGGTTGCGTGTAACTGGATGGTGGCCGAGCCGAGGGCCGGCAGGTGAGCCTCCAGTTCCGTCCTCAGGGCCGACAGAATTTCGTTCGCCTCCTCGACCGATTTCGCGCCGTCGATGGCGACTGTTACGTCCGTGTGCAGCTTGTGACCGAGCCAACGGGCCTTGACGTCCGTTACACTTTTGATGCCGGGGACGTGCTCCGCGGCATGCCGTACTTCGTCGGCGACCCCCGGCTCCACGCCGTCGAGGCTGCGCGTGATGACGGCGCGGGCCGACTGCCAGACGATACCGAAAATCGCGATCGTGATGAGCAAGCCGATGATCGGGTCGGCGAGCGGAAAGCCGAGCCAGACGCCGACCGCGCCGACAACAACCGCAAGACTTGTCAGGCCGTCGATCCTGGCGTGGTAACCGTCGGCAACCAGCGCAGCGCTGTTCATCTCGCGGCCGACTCTGATGCGGAATACCGCCACGGCCTCATTGCCGATGAAGCCGATCACACCTGCGACGGCGACGGCGGCGAGCTGGGCAATCGGTTGCGGGTGGATCAGACGGTCGATGGCCTCGTATCCGGCAACGATAGCGCTGAACAGGATGATGAGGACGATCAACATGCCGGCGAAGTCCTCCACGCGGCCGAGGCCGTAGTTGAACCTCGCCGTCGGCGGACGCCGGACCAGCGCGAAGGCGATCCAGAGAGGTATGGCGGTGGTGGCATCACCGATATTGTGGATGGTGTCGGCCAGAAGCGCCACGGAGCCGGAGGCAAAGACGACGATCAATTGCAGGATCGCCGTGATCGCGAGGATGACAAACGACCACTTGATTGCCCAGATACCGCGTTCCGACGCGGCGATGCTCGGATCGACGACACCGTGGGTATGGCCGTGCCCTCCCGCCTCCGCATGGGAGTGACCGTGTCCTCCATGGTTGTGCCCGTGACCATGATGATGGTCGTGCGCGCCAAAACCGAACCATTCCTTGATCGTCGTGAACATGTATCCTCGTCACCTTTGCTTGCGCTCACAAACAGATGCGGCGCGGATGGGAAGCTGGCTTCTCCTATCCTCCTGGAGAGGATAACGTCAAGTGCTCGCCAGAGGTCAACGAATGAAATCGATCTTTCTCATGTGCTCAGATGTGTGACGCAGGAAGCGGGCGGTCAAAAGCCATGGTTGCGACCGCACCGCCAGTAGGAAGATTCGCTAATACCAGTCGTCCGTCATGCGCGGCCATCGTTTCGGCGACAATGGCGAGACCGAGTCCCAATCCGTCCTTGCGATCTGTTTCGCCCAATAGTTCGCTACCGCCGTCCAGGCGCCTTTGCGGGAACCCGGAACCTTGATCCATGACTTTGATTCCGCCGCTGAAGACGACGATGGTGATCACTCCGTTTTCGGGACTGTGATGTAATGCGTTTTCGACGAGGTTGCGAAGGGCTCGAAAGATGAAATCCCTGGCGCCGCTGACCAGCACAGGGCTGTTTTCCGTTCTCAACTCGATATTGCGGCCAGCCTCAATGATCGTCGGGGCGAGATAACGGGCGACATCCGCGGCGACCGCTCCCAGATCGACGACGTCGGTCGCTTCATAGTGAAGTGTCCTCACACGGACCCGGTCGACGAGTTGCGTTATCACGCGCTCGACGTCTTCAAAATCCTTCTCGACGACGCGGGCGATATGGTCCTGCGAAAGGGATAGGCGGGCTTTGGCAACGGCCAGCGGCGTGCGCAGTTCATGAGCCAATTGACCGGAAAACTGCTCCAGTGACAGAAAGCCGCCCTGCAGCCGGTCTAGCGCCGCATTTACCGATCGGATCAATGCAAGGACGTCATTCGGCATGCCGCTTTCCGTCAGTCGTGTCGCAATGCTTGATGGGCCGATTTGCGCGGCCTCTTGCGCTGCGACGCGCAACGGCCTCAACGCAAGGCCCAGGACAACAATGTTTGTCGCCAAGAGTATCAGCACAAACGGAATCCAGATCCAGGCAATATCCCCGACAAATTCCTCAAGGATGCTGTCGAACAGGACGTGCTCTTTCGGGAAGGCAACCTGTATGACGCCTGCCAAGCTACCTTGGGCGATTGGCAGAGAAACCCCGAACAGCGTCTTCTGTCCTTGATGGGCAGGAAGCTGAAAATACTTGGTATGATCACCGGCATAGGGAATCAAAGGTTCCTGAAGACCGGAAGAAGCGATGATTTCGCCCCCGCTGTTGACCACGGCAAATTGGCCTCGCAGCTCGTGAATACGTGTCTTGAGCACCTGCGCGGGGGAGCTTGAAAGCTGCGGGTCCGTTGCCAATTCGTGGCGTAAATTCTCGGCAAAGGTCGACAGGGTCTCCTCGCGAAATGCCTCATTCGAGGCTTGAAAGCGGAAGTACAGGAACACCGCGCTTGCGCAAATCGCGACGACGGCAACGATCGACATTGCCAGGATCAACCGCTGAAGAAGTGTGAGGCGCGGTCGCTTCAAGGGCGCTTTTCCCTGAGCATATAGCCAATGCCGCGCATGTTGTGGATATAGAGGGCCGATCCCGCCGCTTGAAGCTTCTTGCGCAATCGATGCAGCAGAACTTCGATGGCATTGGAGCTCAGCTCGTCATCAAAACCATAGATTGCTTCTTCGACCTCCGCTTTCGACAGGACATGATTGGGGCGGCGCAAGAAAAGATGCAGTGCGGCAAATTCGCGGCGGCTGAGAGATAGCGGCGTCTCGCCGACGGAGGCGGAATACTGGCTTGGATCGAATGTGACGTCGCCGAGCTGCAAGATAGTGCCGTGACGAGGTTCGCCGCGACGCATGATTGCGCGCAGACGAGAAATCAGCACCCCCATCACAAATGGCTTGCAAAGATAGTCGTCGGCGCCGCTGTCGAGCGCATCGATGATCGAGCTCGACGCATCGCGTGCGGTCAGGATCAATAGCGGTGTCGACGGAGCAATCTTTCGCAACGGTTCGATCAGCGTCAGGCCGTCACGATCGGGCAAACCGAGATCCAATATGATGGAATCATAATCAACCGTCGCGGCGGCTTCTTCGGCATCATGCGCGTTGGCGACATGATCGACGGTGAAGCCATGGGCGCGCATCGCGTCATGCGTCACGGCGGCGAGCTTGCCATTGTCTTCGACCAATAACACGCGCATGGAATGTCCTATCTCTCTTGCCGTGCCGAAAGTTGAATTGCGCTCGACACCACCAATCAAGGTGAGCGGTTTACCGGATTTCATTGTCGTGAGCCAGAAGTCGGACACTCTTATGTCCGGAGGAAGAAAATGTTGCTCGGCATCCAGTATCGGTGGTGAGGAGATCGGGCGAATGCGGCCAACCTGTCGGTTTGCCGTCTGACCCGGATCGAAGGCACTGAATGAAGGCAGATTTCATCTTTTCGCCAGGATTCTGTAAGTGTGCCGTAAGCCAAGCTGAACATGGTCGCTCCCGATGTGGCGGTGAAACCACCGCCTTGGAGTGGATGCGGCATGATAAATGCGAAGCCTGGCGAAGCGTCGCTGAAGATTTATTTGATCAACCTCGATCGCGCGGCCGATCGGTTGGTTACCATGCAACAGAAGCTAGGGAGCATTGGGCTTGCCGCCGAGCGGGTGTCGGCCGTAGAGGGCGCCTCCATCGAGTTTCCAATACCGGATTTCAATGAGGTCGCCTTTCGCTTCAAACATGGTCGCCGGCGCAATCCTGGGGAAGTCGGCTGTTATCTGAGCCATATCGAGTGTGCGAGGCGCCTTCTTGCTTCGAGCGGCGAGTTTGCTCTTATTCTGGAGGATGATCTCGAGTTTCCGGATGACCTCGTGGAGCTCTTGGATGGGGCGCTCAAGCAGAACGAAAAATGGGATATCCTGCGCCTTTCGACGGTGAGCGCTGGCCGAAAATTCCGCTACTCCCGACTGACGGATAGGCGTAGCTTGGCGGTGGCCTTAACCCGGGAAAAGGGTTCTGGTGCCTACATCATCAATCGCCGCGCGGCAGAGTGGTTTATCCGGAAGCTTACGCCGATGCAGTTGCCTTTCGACTTGGCATTCGATCTTGAGTTTTTTGCCGGCTTGAAGTCGGCCTTTGTCGTTCCTCTCCCCATAGATCAGCAACTGGGCCTGCCTTCACAGATCCAAGGGAAACGCGGAGATTTCCACAGGTCAAAACTGCATTACGTCACGGTCATGCCGTACAGGATCTTCGTCGAGTCCAGCCGGCTGTTTTTCCGGCTTGCGCGGCTGCTCGGTCTTCTCGCGATGGGGCGCGCGGCGGCTGTTATCCGCGGAAGCACCAAAGCCGAAAAACGCATGATGCCTTTGCTTGATAGCAAGGTCACACAGGTCGGCGAGCCGCGATGAAGCTCGGCGTCTACATCATCAACCTCGACAGGTCTGCCGATCGATGGGCCGCTGTGCGCGCGAGAGCAGACGAGTACTGCATTGATGTCATCAGAGTGGCCGCCACCGACGGACACGAGCTGTCGCAGGAAGATTTTCGAGACGTGGATTGGAAAGGCTTTGCTCGGCATGGGGGGCGAACCATCCTTCCGGGCGAATATGGTTGCTATCGCAGCCACATCAAATGCCTCTCCACTCTTCTTGAGAGCGATTTCGACGCCGCGCTCGTCATGGAGGACGACATCGAGATCACGGTCGATCTGACGAAAAGGGCGATCGCCATTCTTGAGGCCACTCCCGATGCGGATGTGGTCAAACTCTTCAATCATCGAAGTCGCGGGTTTCTCAGCGTCGCAACAAGCGCATTCGGCGACGAAATTGGCCGGTGCCTGCATGGGCCACAGGGTTCGGCTGCCTGCTACGTCATCACCAGGCGCGGTGCAGGCAGGGCCCTGCCGTTCCTGCGCGCCATGAGGTTTCCCTTCGATGTCGCGCTCGAAAGGGGCTGGCATCACGGCTCGAACGTGCTTACCGTCAGGCATAATATCGTGAGCTTGATGAGCCATAGCAGCAACAGCCAGATCGGTAGTCGGGCGGATTACAGCCAGGTCAAATTCGTCGGCCCGAAACGCCTGCCTACGCACCTTTTGCGCGCCGCCGAATATTTCCGGCGCATTCGCTACGCGCTGGCGATCTGAGGGAGCTGGCGCCAGGGATTTCTGTTGCAGAACCCCGCGCGCACCGGCATTCGGAAAGGCGGACGGTGCTCGCACCATTCTCCCTCACGGGAGAGCGGTAGACTGAGCAGAGACCGTGATGCAAGCGTTATACTTGCATTCGTACAGTTCTCAGCAACGACGCAAGGCATCCGAGCTGGTCTTCGGCATCCGGCAAATGCTGAGCTTTTCGGAAGTATATTGGCCGTCGTATACAACCAGTATACCTCCGTATAATCTTCCCATCGTTCTCCATACATGATAACTGCGATGTATGCCCACTAACCATACATAATTGGAGAATGCGATGTGGAAGCCGCGGCTGATCGAAAGCGCACGCATGAAGTACCTCGGGATCGTCGAGGCGCTTGAGGCCGACATCCGTTCGGGGCGCGTCTCCAGAGGTGACCGGCTTCCGCCACAGCGCGCGATCGCCGAGGCGCTCGGCGTCGACCTGACGACGGTAACGCGGGCATTTAACGAAGCGCGGCGTCGCGGCATTGTCGAGGCTCAAGCCGGGCGGGGCACATTCATCCGTGAGACGCTTGACGGAGAGCCGGGAGCGCCGGTTCAGCCGTTGATTGATCTCAGCATGAACATTCCGCCCCAGCCACCGGCTGCAAACCTGAAGAGGATATTTCCGCAGGGAATTGCCGATATCCTTGGCGGGCCGCGCGGCTTGCTTAGTCTGCATTATCAGGAGAGCAACGGTGCGGAAGCCGACAGGCAGGCGGCGGCCAACTGGTTGAGCCACAGGATCGAAGGCGTCTCCGCTGACCGGGTTGTCCTCGCCGGCGGCGCTCAAAGCGCTCTTTTTGCCGTCTGCGATCTTCTGCTTGCCCGTGGCGACGTGATCGCAGCGGGCGCAGTGACCTATCCCGGGTTGAAGGCGGTCGCGGCACAGCAGGGAATCGTGGTGGAACCGCTTGCCATGGATGGCGAGGGTATCATTCCAGACGCCTTCGAACGAGCCTGCCGGGAAAAGACACCGAAGGCGCTGTATTTGGTCCCGACAATAGACAATCCGACAACGGCTACTCTGCCCGAGGAACGGCGGCGTGCGCTTGCTGCCCTTGCGCGCAAGCATGGCATCGCGATCGTCGAGGACGATCCCTATACGCCGCTGCGACCCGAACGGCTCGTCGCTATGGGAGAGCTGGCGAGCAGCATCACATGGCACATTGCCACGCTCTCGAAGTGCGCCACGCCCGCCCTGCGCGTGGCCTATGTAGTGGCCCCCAGTGCCAGCCAGGCGCTTCGGCTCGCAGGCGTGCTGCGCGCGACGATCCTCATGGCGCCGCCGCTGATGTCGGCGCTGGCAAGTCGTTGGATCGGTGACGGCACATTGGAGGGGATCACCGATGCCATCCGGGCTGAGAATGTCGAGCGTCAGAAGCTGGCGTCTTCCATCTTCGGAGATACTGCGTTTGCAGCCGATCCGCACGGACACCATCTCTGGCTGCATTTGCCCGATCACTGGCGCGCAGCCGATTTCGCCGAACATGCCGATCGCGCCGGAGTCTCGATCGTTCCAAGTTCGATCTTCGCGACGACGGCCTACCCGAGGGAAGCTGTCCGAATTTCGCTCGGTGTGGCGCCCGATCGCGGCGCGTTGGAAGACGCGCTCACCCTGTTGTCGAGCCTGCTCGCCCAGCCGTCGCTGACGTCTAGAGCTGTGGTCTGAGTTTCTTCGGAGAACGAACATGTTTGGACTAACGGCACTAGAGCTGGCGCGGATCCAGTTTGGTTTCACAATTTCCTTTCACATCATCTTTCCGGCGATCACCATCGGGCTCGCCAGCTATCTGGTGGTGCTCGAGGGTCTGTGGCTGTGGAGGCAGCAGGCGGTCTATCGCGACCTCTATCACTTCTGGTCGAAGATCTTCGCCGTCAACTTCGCGATGGGCGTCGTCTCCGGCCTGGTCATGGCCTACCAGTTCGGCACCAACTGGAGCTATTTTTCGTCTTTCGCCGGCAGTATCACCGGGCCGCTGCTGACCTATGAGGTGCTGACGGCTTTCTTCCTCGAGGCGGGTTTCCTCGGCGTCATGCTGTTTGGCTGGAACAAGGTCGGCCCCGGCCTGCACTTCTTTGCGACGATCATGGTGGCGATAGGTACGCTGATCTCGGCCACCTGGATACTTGCCTCCAATAGCTGGATGCAGACACCGCAAGGATACGAGGTGATCGGTGGACGTATCGTGCCGGTCGACTGGCTGAAGGTGATCTTCAATCCGTCCTTCCCTTATCGCCTGGCGCATATGACCATCGCCGCCTATCTGGCGACGGCGCTTTTCGTCGGAGCTTCGGGCGCCTGGCATCTGCTGCGTGGTCGGGCGACGCCGGCGGTGCGCACCATGCTGTCGATGGCGATGTGGATGGTGCTCGTCGTGGCGCCGATCCAGATCTTCGTCGGCGACCAGCATGGCTTGAATACGCTCCAATATCAGCCCGCCAAGATCGCCGCGGTCGAGGGCCATTGGGAGAACATACCTGGCGAGAGCGTGCCGCTGACCCTTTTCGGCCTCCCCGATATGACGGCCGAAACGACGCGCTACGCAATCGAGATTCCCTATCTCGGCAGCCTGATCCTGACCCACGACATCAACGGCCATATTCCCGGTCTCAAGGAATTCGCACCGGAGGATCGGCCAAACTCGACCGTCGTCTTCTGGACCTTCCGGCTGATGGTCGGGCTCGGGCTGCTGATGCTCCTGCTTGGCGTCTGGAGCCTCTATCTGCGCTGGCGCGGTGGGCTCTACGACTCGAAGCTCTTCCTGCGCTTCGCCACCCTGATGGGGCCGGCCGGGCTGGTCGCCATCCTCGCCGGCTGGCTGACGACGGAGATCGGCCGGCAGCCCTGGATCGTTTATGGGGTGATGCGCACGAAGGACGCGGTTTCAAACCACTCCGCGCTGGCGCTCTCCACCACGCTGATCGTCTTCATTGTCGTATATTTCGCCGTCTTCGGCACGGGCATCAGCTATATGCTGAAACTGGTGGCCATGGGACCGCAGCCCTTCGACGATCATCCGCCGCAAGACAAGGGGCAGTCGCTCCGGCCGGCGCGGCCGCTGTCGGCTGCACCCGACGACATCAATCCGTCCGTCGATCTTTCCGGGCACAAGGAGGCCTGAGGCTATGGGCATTGATCTTCCTTTCATCTGGGCGATCATCATCGGCTTTGGCCTGATGATGTATGTCATCATGGACGGTTTCGACCTCGGCATCGGCATTCTTTTTCCTTTCGTCTCGAACCGTGAGGATCGGGACACGATGGTCAACACTGTCGCGCCGGTCTGGGACGGCAACGAGACCTGGCTGGTACTCGGCGGGGCGGCACTTTTCGCCGCCTTTCCGCTCGCCTATGCGGTGATCTTGAGCGCGCTCTACCTGCCGCTGGTGCTGATGCTCGTCGGACTGATCTGGCGTGGTGTCGCCTTCGAATTCCGCTTCAAGGCGGATGAGGCGCACAAGCCCTTCTGGGACAAGGCCTTCGCCTGGGGTTCCTATATCGCCGCCTTCTCGCAAGGCGTGGCACTGGGCGCGTTCATCAACGGTTTTGAGATCACAAACGGCGCCTATTCCGGTGGGCTGTTCGACTGGCTGACGCCCTTCAGCCTGTTCACAGGCCTCGGCCTGCTCGTCTCCTATGCACTGCTCGGTTCCACCTGGCTCGTCATGAAGACGGAAGGCACGCTGCAGCGACGCATGAAAGAGCTCGCCCGGGTGGTTACGATTGCCCTTCTTGCGGTGATCATCATCGTCAGCCTCTGGACGCCGTTTGCTCATACCGCTGTCGCGGACCGCTGGTTCGCGCTCCCGAACATGATCTTCTTCGCACCCGTACCAATCCTGGTGTTGCTGGCAACCTATGGGATCGTCAGGAGCCTTCAGCGCGAGACGGCCCATGCCGGGCCCTTCGTGCTGGCGCTCTTCATGCTGTTCATGGGCTATAGCGGCCTCGCGATCAGCCTCTGGCCCAACATCATTCCGCCATCGGTCTCGATCTGGGATGCGGCCGCTCCGCCGCAGAGCATGGGCTTCACGCTGGTCGGCGCGCTCTTCATCATTCCCTTTATCCTCGCCTATACCGCCTGGTCCTACTATGTGTTTCGCGGCAAGGTGAGGCCGGGCGAGGGGTATCACTGATGCCTTCCGTCACAAGCCGCAGGAACTGGCTGCGAAGGCTGGGGTGGCTTGTCCTGATTTGGGCCGCGAGCGTATTCGCGCTCGCGATCGTCGCCATGGTCTTCCGTCTGTTGCTAAGCATGGCCGGAATGACGGCCTGAGCCGGTTCCGTCCAGACACATCTGAGCTGTCCTCGGCGAATTTGCTCGGAGCGCGGCAACGCGATCGCGGGGACTGGGCGTGATCGGCCGCCAGGATCGCCTCAGCTTGCGGCGCGAAGCACCGGATCGCCAGTGCCGAGCGCGAATGCCAGTGCGTCTTCGATGATCGAGTGCTTGTCGGATCCGAGAGGCGTCAACGGCAGTCGATAGAAGGGTAGAAGTTTTCCCATCTGTGCGAGCGCCCACTTGACGGGTATCGGGTTGGTCTCAACGAACATCGCGGCGTTGAGCGGTGCGATTCGGCGACTGATTTCGCGCACGGTAGCGACATCGCCGCCACGTGCAGCGGCGCAGAGGCGGGCCATGATTTCGGGAATGACATTTGCGGTGACGGAAATATTGCCGCGCGCGCCGAGGAGCATCAGGGCAGCGGCAGTGGGGTCGTCGCCGCTGTAGAGAGCGAAGCCTTCCGGCGCCTGCCGCATCAAATCGATGGCGCGCCCGATGTCACCCGTTGCATCTTTGATGCCGGCCACATTGGGGATCTGCGCGAGCCTGATTACCGTTTCGTTGTGCAGATCCACGGCCGTCCGGCTCGGAACGTTGTAGAGGATCAGCGGCATGTCAACTGCTTCGGCGATGGCCGCAAAATGGACGAACAGCCCGTACTGCGTCGGCTTGTTGTAATAGGGTGCGACGGAAAGGGCTGCCGAGGCGCCGGCTTTGCGCGCGAATTCCGTGAGTTCAATGGCTTCGATCGTCGAATTCGCTCCGGTTCCCGCGATGATCGGCAGGCGGCCGTTGGCATGCTCGACAGCGACCTTGATCAGTTCGCAATGCTCCTCAATCGAAGCAGTGGCCGTTTCGCCCGTCGATCCCATGACCACGATGGCATTGGTGCCGGATGCCGCGTGCCAGTCGATCAGTGCCCGGAATGACGACCAATCGATGCTGCCATCCTCGCACATCGGTGTCACCAGCGCTGGAATGCTGCCAGCGGGCAGCAGATCACAAGGCGAGTGACGGAGGGTTGTTGCAGGTGTCATGATTGCCATTCAAGCGTTAGGGCGAGCTGATCGGGGCGGGCTTCAAGGATCCGTGAGTGCCCTAGGCGCTGGCCCGAACCGCATCGCGCCAAGCGTTGATGAAAGACTGAGCCGCCGAGCGAATTTCACCCACGCTCTTTCCAGGACGATAGAGATTACCGCCGATACCGAATCCGCTAGCGCCAACCTTGACCCAGGACGCCATGGTCTCGGGCGTAATTCCGCCGGTGGGCATCAGCGGCACCTCCTTGGTAAAGACCGCCCGCCAGGCCTTGAGTACGGCAGGTGATATGGCCTCGGCCGGAAAGATCTTGAGACCGTCGGCTCCGGCGGCGAGGGCTGAAAAACCCTCTGTCGGCGTGGCCACACCGGGGAAGCATGCGAAACCATGCTCGCGGGTGGCACGAATGACCGCCGCATCGGCATGCGGCATCACGATCAGCCGGCCACCTGCATCCCCCACGCGCGCGACGCTTTCGGGAGACATGACGGTGCCGGCGCCGATAACCGCCGTGTCGCCGAAGCGGGACGCGATCCGCTCGATGCTGACGTAGGGGTTCGGTGAATTCAGGGGAACCTCGATCAACCTGAAGCCTGCTTCGACAAGGGCTCCGGTGACCCCCTCAACCTCTTCCGGCGTGATCCAGCGCAGGACGGCGATAAGCGGGCAGGCCTGCAGCGCATCATTGAGCTTCATATGGGTTCCATCCGAATGCGGCATACGGTAGTTCATTTGTACGGTCCTTCTCTAAGCAAGCCATACGCGTTGATAGGCTTGCGGGGCTGGCAATATCGTCGAGAAACAATCCTCTCTACCGGAGGCGATTGCATCACCGCGTCCAGGACGCATTTTTGAGAAGCGTCTATTTGTATGGATTACACCCATACGTTTTGTATCGCAATGTCTTTTTTTCTCCGAAGAGCTTGAAAACAACGCAAGCGAGTTCATGGCGTATGGAAGGTCTAAAAATCAGGAGCGGAAACGGTCTCGCCCTCAAGGCTGGACTGCCAAGCAAGCACCATTGATGCATGGCAAAGGGCACAGTCGGCCGGCAGCAGGTGTCCTCCAATCGCGATCACAACGGGTCTGGAAAACAGCGGAATGGCTTTCTGCCGTCCGCGGCCCATCCGAGGCACGGCGATCACGTCGGTTGCAAGTTCGGGTCCAGTGCCAGTGAAATCTTTTTCAGGCCAAGCGCCAGCCCGCGGAAGTCGTCATCACGAGGATCGCTACGTCTCCACGCGAGGCCGATCGTTCGGGAATACCGTCGGTCGGGGAGGGGGGTATAGTGGATGAATTCTCCATTACCTCGCGCCAGCGTGGGGACCAGCGTACATCCCTCGCCAGCCGCGACCATATATTTCAGTGTTTCGAGGCTCGTCGCATGTCGCGTCGCGCTCTCCGGCGAGGAACACGCTGCCAAGGCCTGCTCCCGCAGGCAATGCCCTTCGCCCAGGAGAAGCCGTTCGGTCCCGCCAAGCGCTTCCCATGCCGGTCCGCCCGGTAGGCTCGCAGGGTGCGCCTCAGGTGAAGCGAGCAGGAAAGGCTCGACAAATAGGGGCATGACCGTCAGCGCCCGCTGTTCCAGTGGCAACGACAGAAGAACAGCGTCGAGTTCTCCACCGATCAGGCGTTCGACAAGATCGTCGGTCAAGCCTTCTCCGAGAATGAGCTTCAACTCCGGGAATTCGTTCTTGAAGGCACCCAGGATGCGGGGAAAGAGATAGGGACCGAGGGTCGCTATGGCAGCCAGCCGCAACGAGCCTCCAAAAGGGGCTTGTCCGCGGCGTGCGATGGCCAGGAGTGAACGTGCTTCGTTCAAGACGATCCGGGCCTGGCCGAGGAATTTCTGCCCTTCGGTAGTGACGATCACGCGCCGCGTCGTTCGCTCAAAAATCGTCACCCCCACCCAGCTCTCCAGCTTTCGGATCTGGCCGGATAGCGAGGGCTGGGACACTCCGCACGCCTCCGCCGCCTTGACGAAGCTGCCATATTCCGCGACTGCCACAACATATTCGAGATCTCGCAGCGATAGTCCGCTCAGGTTTGCCAAACCATTCAACGCGTTGAACTCCATGAGGTGACCATATAGGCTGTGCCTATCAATCAAATAGGATTAATATCTTTTATCTTTAAGAGCGCAACTGGCAAGGTCCGTTTGGAACTTCAACCGACGGAGCGATTCATGACAACCGACACGAAAAGACCGCATCTCACTCATGCCAATGGTGCGCCTGTCAGCGACAACGTCAACATTCAGACTGCAGGTCCCCGCGGACCCGCACTGCTCCAGGATGTCTGGCTTCTCGAAAAACTCGCGCACTTCGCCAGAGAGGTGATCCCCGAGCGCCGCATGCATGCGAAAGGGGCCGGCGCGCATGGCACGTTTACCGTGACGCAAGACGTCACGCGCTACACGAAAGCGAATATCTTCTCCGAGATCGGCAAGCAGACGCCGATGGTGGTTCGCTTTTCCACGGTCGCCGGCGAGCGCGGCGCTGCGGATGCCGAACGCGATATCCGCGGCTGTGCCTTCCGCTTTTATACCGAAGAGGGAAATTGGGATGTTGTCGGGAACAATACTCCGGTCTTCTTTTTCCGGGATCCGCTCCGCTTCCCCGATCTCAATCACGCGATCAAGCGCGATCCTCGCACGGGAATGAGATCAGCCGACAACAACTGGGATTTCTGGTCGCTTCTGCCGGAAGCCCTCCATCAGGTCACGATCGTCATGAGCGAACGCGGCATTCCGAGAAGCTTCCGTCATATGCATGCGTTCGGGAGCCACACCTACAGTTTCATAAACGGGGATAATCAAAGAACCTGGGTCAAGTTCCATTTCCGCACCCAGCAGGGCATCGAAAACCTCAGTGACGTGGAAGCAGAAGCGTTGGTTGGGCGTGACCGCGAGTCCCATCATCGCGATCTCTATGAAAGCATCCAGCGCGGCGATTTTCCGCGGTGGACGCTGTTCATCCAGGTCATGACCGAGGATCAGGCAAAGACGTTCAAGTATAACCCCTTCGACCTCACCAAGGTATGGTCGAAGAAGGAGTTTCCGCTGATCGAGGTCGGCGTGATGGAACTGAACCGCAATCCCGAGAATGTCTTCGCCGAAATTGAGCAAGCGGCCTTCACGCCGGCAAACATCGTTCCGGGCATTGGTTATTCGCCTGACAAGATGCTGCAGGCGCGGCTCTTTTCCTACGGCGATGCGCAGCGTTACCGGCTCGGCGTCAACCACCATCACATTCCGGTCAATGCGCCGCGTTGTCCCTTCCACAGCTATCACCGCGACGGTGCGATGCGGACCGATGGAAATCTTGGGGGCACGCCGACCTACTGGCCGAACAGCAAGGGCGAGTGGTCGGATCAGCCGCAGCTCAACGAGCCGCCGCTCGAGATATCAGGTGCGGCTGATCATTGGGACCATCGTGTCGACGAGGACCACTATCAGCAGCCGGGTGACCTTTTCCGCATGATGACGCCGGCACAGAAGCAGGCGCTCTTCGACAATACGGCCCGTGCGATGGGCGACGCCAGAGACGAGGTCAAGCAAAGGCATATCGACAATTGCGCCAAGGCCGACCCTGAATATGGTCGTGGCGTAGCGGACGCAGTGGCGCGGCTTGCCGCCCGCTGATGCTTAGCGCGGCCGACGGCCAATGATCGCAAGTCGGCTCAAATGGAAAGGCGCCGGGGTTCTCCTCCCGGCGCCTTCTTAGTTTCCGCGTTTCACGAGCCGTTGAAGGAGAGGTTGGGGACGCGCACTTCCGGCGCCGTCGGCGGAAGGCTGCCGCCATTGCGTGGCCGGGTGCTCTGCCGGCGTGACGATTGATGTGAAGCCGCATTGCGCCAGCAGCGCCAATTGATCCGGGAGGATATGGCCGATGGCCCTGATATCCCCCATGAAGCCGTGGCGCTGCCGCAGCGACCGAGCGCTCGTGAAACCGCGACCGTCGCGGAATTTCGGAAACGGGATGATCACCAGATCGAGCTTGTCGAGAAACGGCGCCACGAGGTCCGCTGACGTCTCCGGCGCCAGCAGGACACCGGTGGGACGTGCTTCGCCGGATATCGCGCCGAGTTCCTGCAGCAGATCGAATGATCCGATGCCGTAGGGCTTGAACGAACCTTTTTCACCCGCTTCCGGATAGATCCAGCGATCAGGGATTTCGTTCCCGAGCTGATTAACCAGCGCCATAAACGGCCTCCTTGAAGGGATCGGCGCCGAGCCGCCGATAGGTGTCAATGAAGCTCTCATCCTCGATGCGGTTGCCGATATAGGCATCGACGATCGCCTCGATGGCGTCGACCACGTTTTCCGAGGAAACTGACGGGCCGATGATGTTGCCGATCGAAGCCTTGTCGTCGGCCGAACCGCCGAGCGTGATCTGGTAGACCTCCTCGCCGTTCTTATCGACGCCGAGCAGGCCGATATGGCCAACATGGTGATGGCCGCAGGCATTGATGCAGCCGGAGATATTGAGATCGATCGCGCCTATCTCTTGCTGGCGCGAGGGATCGGCGAAGCGCTCGGCGATACGCTGCGCGACGGGAATTGAGCGCGCGGTAGCCAGGGCGCAATAATCGATGCCCGGACAGGCGATGATATCAGTGATCAGGCCAATATTGCCGCCCGCAAGCTTCGCCTCCACCAGTCCCTGCCAGAGCGCGCGCAGATCATGCTTGCGCACATGCGGCAGCACGAGATTCTGTTCATGGGAAATCCGGATTTCGCCGAAGGAATACCGATCGGCAAGATCGGCGACAACCTCCATCTCTTCGGCACTGACATCGCCCGGTATGCCGCCGACAGGCTTCAGCGAGACGACGGCGGAAATATAGCCCGGCTGTCGGTGCGGATGCGTGTTCGTCTTCACCCAGGCGCGGAAGGCGCGATCTTCGGCCAGGGCGCGGTCGAATTCGGCCGGCCTATGTCGCATCTCCTCGAAGGGCGGCGGAACGAAGCGCGCGGCCACGGCTTCGACGATCTCGTCCTCCAACACGCAGTGATCGGCCGGCAGGGCGGCGAATTCTTCTTCGATCATCCGGATGAAGTTCTCCGGCTTCATTTCGCGCAGCAGGATCTTGATGCGTGCCTTGTAGATGTTGTCGCGCCGGCCGAGCGCGTTGTAGACCCGCAGGATCGCCTCGACATAGCGCAGCAGGTCGCGCACGGGCAGCCAGTCGCGCACCTTGGTGCCGACGACGGGTGTGCGGCCAAGGCCGCCACCGGCATATATGGTGAAGCCCGGTTCGCCGGCGGCGTTTCGGCTTGCCAGAATACCGATGTCATGGACACGCACCGCTGCACGATCCTGTGGGCTGCCGGTGATGGCGATCTTGAATTTGCGCGGCAGGTAGGTGAATTCCGGGTGGTCCGTCGACCACTGCCGGAGGATTTCTGCATAAAGCCTCGGGTCGACCACTTCCTCGGCCGCGGCGCCGGCGAAATGGTCTGTCGTGACGTTGCGCACGCAATTGCCGCTGGTCTGGATCGCATGCAGATCGGCTTCCGCGAGGACCGCCAGGATATCGGGCGCATCCTTTAGTCGCGGCCAGTTGAACTGGATATTTTGGCGCGTTGTGAAATGCCCGTAGCCGCGGTCGTAATGCCTGGCCACATAGGCAAGTTGGCGCATTTGCGCGGCGCTGAGCACGCCATAGGGCAAGGCGACCCGCAGCATGTAGCCGTGAAGCTGTAGATAGAGGCCGTTCATCAGCCTCAGCGGCTTGAACTCTTCCTCGCTGAGCTCGCCGGAAAGCCGTCGTTCCACCTGCCGGCGGAACTGCTTGGCGCGGTCGCGTAGGAACTGTCGGTCATATTCGTCGTAGCGGTAGATGCCGGCATAGGGAGACGCCGAGAAAGACGACGGCGGCTCGGGGAAGGGCGGTTCGGTCCATCGAGCGCCCGGCGCTTTCTTTGCAAGGTCGGGACGCACGCTCGGCCCCGAGCCGCGTAGCCGCTCACGCCTAGCCTCGGGTATCCATGCGCCATCAGTCGCCTCCGCGCCGATCTCGCGCACGTCGACGACGATGTTGCCATGCTCGCTGAGGCGCGCCATTTTCAGCGCCTCGGCAAGCTCGGCGGCATCAACCGGCGCTGCCTTTTCGACGTCCTCGATCCAGCGGCTTTTGGCGTCCAACCAGACGGCGACGCCGTCGGCGAGCCGGTTGGCGGTGATCAGATGTGCGGTCATATTGTCTCTCTCCTCCCAGGAATCAGGCCGCGGTCTGCAGGCGGTGCCAGCCGAGCCGCTCGCGCACGTCGATGAGCCCTTCGACGAGGGCGCGCATATGCGCCTCGGTGTGGAAGGGCGTCGGCGTGATCCGGAGCCGCTCTTGGCCGCGGGCGACGGTCGGATAGTTGATCGGCTGGACGTAGATGTTGTGGCGTGTCAGCAGCAGCTCGCTGGTCTGGCGGCAAAGATGCGCGTCGCTGATGATCAGCGGCAGGATATGGCTCGGGCTGTCGAGGATCGGCATATCGGCAGCCCTCAGCATCGCCTTGAGCTGTCGGACATTCGCCTGCTGCTCCGCCCGCTCTTCCGGATGTGCCTTCAGGTGCTGCACGGCCGCAAGCGCCCCGGCTGCGAGATGCGGGCACATGGAGGTGGTGAAGATGAAGCTGTCGGCAAAGCTGCGCACGACATCCATCAGGAGAGCCGGGCCGGTGATATAGCCGCCCATGGTGCCGAAGGCCTTGGCGAGCGTACCCTCGATGATCGTCAGCCGGTCCGCGAGTCCCTGCTGTTCGGCAATGCCGCCGCCATGCGCCCCGTAGAGGCCGACGGCGTGCACTTCGTCGAGATAGGTGATGGCGCCATGCTTTTCGGCGACGTCGCAGATGGCGGCGATCGGCGCGATATCGCCGTCCATGCTGTAGACGCTCTCGAAGGCGACGATCTTCGGCCGCGCCGGATCGATAGCGCTCATCAGCTCGTCGAGATGGGCGGGATCGTTGTGGCGGAAGATGAAGCGCTCGGCGCCGGAGCGGCGGATGCCCTCGATCATCGAATTGTGGTTCAGTGCATCGGAGAAGATGGCGCAGCCCGGCAGCAGCTTGCCGAGGGTGCCGAGCGCGGCGAGGTTCGAGATCCAGCCGGAGGTGAAGATCAGGGCGGCTTCCTTGCCGTGCAGGTCCGCGAGCGCCGTTTCCAGCGCCACATGCTGGCGGTTGGTGCCGGAGATGTTGCGGGTGCCGCCGGTGCCGGCGCCGAAGTCGTCGATGGCGCCATGCATGGCGGCAAGCACGTCCGGATGCTGGCCCATGCCGAGATAATCGTTGCTGCACCAGACGGTCACGTGGCGGGTCTCGCCCGTCGGGCCGTGCCAGAGCGCGCTCGGGAATTCGCCGGCGATGCGCTCGAGCTCAACGAAGGTGCGGTAGCGCCCGTCGAGTTTCAGCTCGCTAATGAGGGCCTCAAATCTTGCGGCATAATCCATGGCCTTGCTCTTTTCTGCCGCCCCACCATGCGGGCGTCCGGCGGCTTTGGGAATGTGAAGGGTTGTCAGTCGTGCGACATCGCGCGGTCGATCGTCATGTTCGTGGGCATCATGTTGACGTTGGCGTTATGGATCACCCAGAGCGAGCCGCTGACGATGATGGCGATGAGCATGATCGTCAGAAGAAATATCGTCGTGTTGCCGCGCTGTTCGGGCGCGGTACCGAGATGCAGGAAGAAGACGAGCTGCACGATCAGCTGCACCACTGCGAGGGCGGTGATCGCCGGCAGGATCGAGTCCCGGGGAACGATCCCGCTCATGACGGCGCCAAAGGAGAGTCCGGTCAACGCCAGCGAGAGCGCGAAGCCGACGACGTAGGATTTCAGGCTGGCATGCGAGGGGCCGGGGGCGGCGTGAGAGGAGGGATGGGACATCAGATAACACCGCGCAGATAGACGAAGGTGAAGACACAGATCCAGATCAGGTCGAGGAAGTGCCAGAAGAGGCTGAGGCAGGCGAGCCGACGGCGGACGATGTGATCCAGCCCAAAGCGGGAGACCTGATGCATCATGGTCGCCAGCCAGATCAGGCCGGCGGTAACATGCAGGCCATGCGTGCCGACCAGCGTGAAATAGGCCGAGAGGAAGGCGCTGCGATCAGGCCCGACGCCTTCCTGAATGAGGGCGATGAATTCATGCACTTCCATGACGATGAAGGCGGCGCCGCAGACGAAGGTGATGGCCAGCCATTCGATGACACGGCTTTTGGCGCCGGCCTGTAGCTGGAGACCAGCCATGCCGAAGGTGAAGCTGCTGATCAGCAGCACCACGGTTTCGAGCGCGACATAGGGAAGGTCGAAGAGCTCTTTGCCGCCGGGCGCGCCGGCAGTATTTGTCGCGAGCACGCCGAAGGTGGCGAACAGCGTCGCGAAGATGAGGCAGTCGCTCATCAGATAGATCCAGAAGCCCAGCACGGTATTGGAACCGCTGTCGTGCTCATGGCCATGGCCGGCAGACTTTTGGAGTCCGTGCGTGGACTTAACGACGATATTCATCCGTCATACTCCTTTTCGCAACAGGGCGAAGCGTGCGTTTTCGATTCGGGCGACCTCTGCCGCCGGCACGTAGTAGTCGACGTCGCGGTCGTAGGTTCGGGCGATGAAAGTCGCGATCATGCCGAGGAGGCCGAAGGCGGCGAAGACCCACATGTGCCAGATGAGCGCGAAACACAGGATGAAGCTGAAGGCGGAGATGACGAAGCCGGCCGCGGTGTTGCGCGGCATATGGATATCCTCGTATCCCCACGCCCGCTCGTTGGCGCGACCGGTCTGCTTGTTCTCCCAATGCTGCTCGAGCGAGGTGATCTCGGGGATATGGGCGAAGTTGTAGAAAGGGGCCGGCGAAGCGGTCGCCCATTCCAGGCTGCGGGCGTCCCAGGGATCGCCGGTGACGTCCCTGTTCTGCTTGCGGTCGCGAATGCTGACAAAAAGCTGGATCAAGAGCGCGAGGATGCCAAGGCCGATGATGACAGCCCCGATTAGCGCCACCACCAGATAGGGATGCCAGCCGGGCACGTCGTAGTGGTTCATGCGGCGCGTCATGCCTTTGAAGCCGAGGACGTAGAGCGGCGTGAAGGCGAGCCAGTAGCCGACCATCCAGCACCAGAACGAGACCTTCCCCCAGAACTCGTTGAGCGTGAAGCCGAAGACCTTGGGAAACCAGAAGCTCATGCCCGCGAGGCAGCCGAAGACCACGCCGCCGATGATGACGTTATGGAAATGGGCGACCAGGAACAGGCTGTTGTGCAGGACGAAATCGGCGCCGGGGACGGCCAGCAGCACGCCGGTCATGCCGCCCCCGGCGAAGGTGACCATGAAGCCGATGGTCCAGAGCGTGGCGGAATGAAAGCGGATGCGCCCGCGGAACATCGTGAACAGCCAATTGAACAGCTTCACGCCCGTCGGGATCGAGATGATCGTCGTCATGATGCCGAAGAAGGCATTGACGTTGGCGCCGGAACCCATGGTGAAGAAGTGATGCAGCCAGACGAAGAAGGAGAGGATGCCGATCGACGAGGTGGCATAGACCATCGACTTGTAGCCGAAGAGCGGCTTGCCCGAGAAGGTCGCAATCACCTCCGAATAGACGCCGAAGCACGGCAAGATCAGCACGTAGACTTCCGGATGACCCCAAACCCAGATGAGGTTGATGTACATCATCGCATTGCCACCGAGCTCGTTGGTGAAGAAATGCATGTCGAAGTAACGGTCGGCGGCCAGCAGCGCGAGGGTAGCGGTCAGGACCGGGAAGATCGCGACGATCAGGATATTGGTGATCAGCGCCGTCCAGACGAAGACAGGCATCTTCATCAATGTCATGCCGGGTGCACGCATGCGGAGGATTGTGACGACGAAGTTGATGCCGGCAAGCGTGGTGCCGAGGCCGGAGATCTGCAGCGACCAGATGTAGTAATCGACGCCGACCGTCGGGCTGTAGCCGAGTTCGGAGAGCGGCGGATAGGCGACCCAGCCGGTCGCGGCGAAATCGCCGACGAACATCGAGATCATGACGAGAACGGCACCCACGGCCGAAAGCCAGAAGCCGAGCGAGTTGACGAACGGATAGGCAACGTCGCGGGCACCGAGCTGCAACGGCACGACGACATTCATCAGGCCGAGGATGAAGGGGGTCGCCACGAAGAAGATCATGATCACGCCATGGGCGGTGAAGATCTGATCATAATGGTGCGGCGGCAGATAGCCGGCCGCGTCGTTGCTGGCGATCGCCTGCTGGGCACGCATCATGATGGCGTCGGCAAAGCCGCGCAGCAGCATGACCAGGCCGAGCCCGAAATACATCACGCCGATCTTCTTGTGGTCGACCGAGGTGATCCATTCGCTCCAGAGATATTTCCACCAGCCGTTATAGGTGATCCAGGCAAGGATCGCGAGGCCGAGCAGGGCGACGACCGCGCCCGTTCCCACGATGATCGGCTCGTCGAAAGGGATAGCGTCGAGAGTGAGTTTACCAAGCATCAGTTCTTGTTCCAGGCAATGGGGGGAAGGGTTTGCGCCGTGCAGACGTCGGAGGTCGCAAAGGCCATTTCGGACATTCGGCCCGACATGAAGCGGTTGACGATCGTGTCGAAGAGGGCGGGCTCGACGCCGGCATAGACGGTGACCGGGTTCTTGATGCTCGGCTGTTCCAAGGTCTGGTAAGTCGCCGCGTCGAGCTTCAGGGGAGAGTCCTTGACCTTGGCGATCCAGCCCGCGAAATCTTCCGCATTCGTCGCCGCGACATCGAAATGCATGTCGGAAAAGCCGGGGCCGCTGAAGGCGGAGGAAAGGCCTTCATAGGTGCCGGGCTCGTTGGCGATGAGATGCAGCTGCGTCCGCATGCCGGCCATTGCGTAGATCTGGCTGCCGAGCTGCGGGATGAAGAAGGAATTCATCATCGATTCCGCCGTCAGCTTGAACTCGATCGGCGTATCGACCGGGATCGCCAGGTGATTGACAGAGGCGATGCCGTAATCCGGATAGATGAATAGCCATTTCCAGTTCAGCGCGACGACCTCGACCCGAACCGGCTGGTTCTTTGTTATGAGCGGTTTGTATGGATCGAGTGTATGCGTCGTCTCCCAGATCATGACCGCCAGGGTGGTGACGATCAGGCATGGAATGGTCCAGATGACGACCTCGATCGATGTCGAGTGCGCCCAGGTCGGCGCATAGGTGGCCTTAGTATTGCTCGCGCGATAGCGCCACGCAAAGACGACGGTCAGCACCATGACGGGGATGACGACCAGCAGCATCAGCCCGAGGGCGACGAGGATCAGCGTCTTTTCCTGGGCTGCGATATCGCCCTTCGGGTTGAGGAGTTCGATATGTTCGCAGGCGGTCAGCGGAAGAAGGAGCAGGAACGCGCCTCCCAGGCGAAGCCACCGGAGAGCGTCGGCGTTCCCTTGAGGAGCCGACGGCAATTGTCTTTCACGAGGAAGCATACATTTATTCCAAAATATAGGCGTATATGCCGTACACTTGAGTTTGTATGCATGGGCTAACAGCATTTCCGTCGACAATCAATCCAAGCCGCCCCGACAATCGTGCGGCAAAGTGACCGATGTTGGCGGATATGGATGGGCAAGCAGATGGACGTGTATGGTGTTGGAGACACGTAGCCATACATCAGCCGCGCGAAGGCTGCTCAGACGATGGTGTCTGTCGGAAAGCTGCGATCCGGTATCGTGATCGGCTGGGACATAGGAGCGCTGGTCAGCGAAAACGCCTTAAGGCCAGCCTTCAACGAGCGCGCTGAAAGCCACATATCTAGGGTGATTGAGGCAATGGTCGGTGCTGCCCTAATGCGCTCTGCGCGACGATGCGGCCATTGCGAGATAGGCGCCTCCAGCCACAAGAAGAGAAATTCCCGTAACCGTTCCTGGGGTATAAATGCCTGAGAATGGCATTTTAAACGCGAGCAAGGCGCCCGCGACAAGGGCGATGATACCGGAAATCGCAAGCCAGCCCCAACCGATCTGGGGCCGCAGCCGTAATGCCATCAGGATATGCGCGATCCCCTGAACGATGAAGACCAGTGCGATCAGCAGGGTGAGGGCGATCGCGCCTGCCAGCGGATTGAGGTAGATGAGGATACCGCCGACAAGCTGAACAATGCCGACCAGCAGTCCCCAGACAAAACCAGTCCAGGCCGTTACGCGAAAGGCCTGGACGATCTGCATAATGCCCACAACCGCCAGGACGAGCCCCAGCACGAGGCCTGCTGCAATGCTCGATATTGCGGGTAACATGATCGCGAGAATGCCGCCTGCGACGAGCGCAATGCCAAGGCAAAGAAACCAGACCCATCGGGTATGGTCGGTTCCGGCCCATTGGTTCACGTTGCTCATGACGGCACCTCCGGTTCTCCCTTGCCGCGGCCCTCGCATTATCCTCCTAATAGTCGACCGCGTCACGGACGATCGGGCATGTCATGCAATGGCCGCCACCGCGCCCGCGCCCGAGTTCGGCGCCGACGATGGTGATCACCTCGATGCCCTCTTTGCGCAGCAATGTGTTCACATAGGTATTGCGGTCATAGGCATAGACGACACCCGGCGAGGCGCAGACGAGGTTCGCGCCGCTGTCCCATTGCGTCCGCTCGCGCGTATAGTCATTGCCGCCGGTTTCAACGACGCGCATCTTCTTCAGCCCGAGCGCGTCGCGCACGGTGTCGACGAAGCTGCCCTTATCGCGATGGAACTCGACGCCGCCGTTGCCGTCCGGGCGGTAGGAGAAAGCCTCGATGCCGTCGACAATATCCGGATAGAGCAGAACGCAGTCGCGGTCGGCGAAAGTGAAGACCGTATCGAGATGCATGGCGGCGCGCAGTTTCGGCATGGCCGCCACGATGACGCGCTCGGCCGCGCCCTTTTCGAAGAGAGCGGCGGCGACCTGGCTGATGGCCTGACGGGATGTCCGTTCGCTCATGCCGATCAGCACGTTACCCTTGCCGATTGGCATGACGTCCCCGCCTTCAAACGTGGCCAGGCCCCAATCCTTCGTGGGATCACCCCACCAGACATTGACCTTTCCCGCGAAGTCCGGATGGAACTTGTAGATCGAGGTCGTCAGGATGGTCTCCTCGTGGCGTGCCGGCCAGTAGAGCGCATTGAGCGTCACCCCGCCATAGATCCAGCATGTAGTGTCACGCGTGTAGAGCGTGTTCGGCAGCGGCGGCAGCAGATATTCATTGACGCCAGCCGCATCGCGGATCAGCGCCAGCTGCTCGCCACCGACACTTTCCGGGAATTCGAAGGTCGACAAGCCGCCAATCAGTGTTTCGGCCAGTTCGCGGTCCGACAGTCCTTCGAGATAGGAGCGAACCTCGTTGATGAGGCCGAGACCGATCTGGTTCGGCACGACCTGATTGTCGAGAATCCACTTCTTGGCCTCGGGAACTGCCACCGTTTGTGCAAGAAGATTATGCATTTCCAAGACTTCGACGCCGCGGTCGCGCATCTTGTTCATGAAATCGAAGTGGTCGCGCTTCGCATTATCGACCCAAAGGACATCGTCGAAGAGAAGAGCATCGCAATTGGTCGGTGTCAGACGTTTATGGGCGCGGCCGGGCGCGCAAACCATGACCTTGCGCAGCTGGCCAACCTCGGAATGAACCCCGAAAGCTTGTTGAGTGGAGCTTGCAGAAGACATGCATTACCTCCTCTTCAGATTGTCAGGTAGCCGGTGGACAATCCGGCGATCGCGGCAATGCAGCCGATGACTGCAGCGGCGAAGATTATCCAGTCGGCGGTCGTGTTGAAGATCTGCTTGCCCTGCTCGCGGCGGGCCCAGAAGTAGAGGATCGTGCCGGGAGCGTAGAGAAGTGCCGATAGAAGGACAAACTTCAATCCACCGGCGATGATCATGAAGATCGTATAGATCACGGCAATACCGGCGATGATGAGGTCGCGTCTGCGCTCCTCCGGCCTGACCTCGTAGGTCTCCCCGCGCCGCGCGACCAGATAGCCGTATGCCGCGACGAAGAGGTAGGGGATCAGTGACATGGCGCTGGTGAGATTCAGCATCAGCGCGAACGCGTCCCGAGACCAGTAGGTGCTGATCACGAAAAGCTGGACGATGACATTTGTCAGCCAAAGTGCCGCCGCCGGAACCTTGTTCTGGTTTTCGGTGCCGAAGAGGCGTGGCATGTCGTCCGTGCGAGCGGCAACGTAGAGAACTTCCGCACACACCAGCGACCAGGCCAGATAAGCGCCCAAAACCGAAACGATGACACCAGCGCTGATGAAGACCGCTCCCCACGGCCCGACAACGGCCGCCAGAACACCCGCCATCGAAGGCTGTGTCATGCCTGCGATCTCCGGACGCTGCAGGACGGCGTAGGGTAACAGCGTCACCAACACCATAAGCGCGGTAACGCCGACGAATCCGATAATGGTCGCCGTACCGACATCGGCACGCGTCTGCGCATAGCGCGAGTAATTGCTCGCACCCTCGATACCGATGAAGACGAAGACCGTCGCCAACATCGTCGCCCGGACTTGCTCCAGAAGAGAGGCTGCCGGCATCCCTTCGCCACCCCAGAAATTGCCGCGAAACAGATCGAGCTTAAAGGCGACGGCAAGCAGCACGATGAAGGTGAGGATGGGCACGATCTTGGCGACCGTGACGACTGTGTTGATGAAGGCGGCCTGTTGCACGCCCCTGAGGATCATGAAGTGGAACAGCCATATACCGATCGAAGCGACGACGATTGCGACGAGCGTGTTGCCGTCGCCGAAGACCGGGAAGAATCGGCCAAGCGTGGACTTGATCAGTACCCAGTAGGAGACGTTGCCGATGCAGCTGCCGATCCAGTAGCCGAAGGCCGACAGGAAACCGGGATAGTCGCCGAATCCGGCCTTGGCATAGGCATAGACGCCAGCGTCAAGATCCGGCTTGCGTTCCGCCAGCGCCTGGAAGATGCGGGCGAGCATGTACATGCCGCCGCCGGCTATACACCAAGCGATGATCGCGCCAAACGGGCCGGTCGCGGCCCCGAAAGTACGAGGCAGCGAGAAGATACCCGCACCCACCATCGAGCCGACAACCATCGCTGTCAGCGCGAACAACGAAAACTTTTGCGTGGAGCCCGAAGCCATACGACACCAATCCGATTGCTCGCAGGTTGCGTCTTGAGATTTTATGCCTGAATTTTGCCACCAGCGAATGAGCTGAAAATCTCACCTTTGTGCCGAGCGTCCCTTTTTTAGGAAAGGGAAATGTAGTTGTTCTGAGCGCCTGCCCTTGGTCGTCTCGGGATTTCATGGCCTGGGTAGTTCACGTATCCGATTTCTTGCTCAGCTAAGCAACGGTTCAGATGGTAATGCGGCCGGTAACGATCGCGTAGATTGCGACGACGGCGCCGATGGCTGCTACCGCGAACATGGTCAGCTCGGCCATGCTGAAGATGGCTCTGCGCTGCTCGCGACGCGTCATGACGAACAGAATGCTGCCGGGACCATAGATGGCGGCGGACAGCAGAAGATGCGTGGCTCCAGCCGCGTAAATCAGCCAAATCGTATAGATGAGCGCGATACCCGATCGCACGAGATCACCGCGATGACCGGCCGGATCGCGATCGTAGGTTTCGCCTGTCCAGGCGAGCTTGACGCCGTAGGCTGCGACAAGGAGATAGGGGATGAGTATCATCGAACTCGTCAGCTCGAGCGCAAGCCGGAAGGCATATTGGGCAAACAACGTGAGGATCAGAAATATCTGGACGACAATATTGGTGAGCCACAGCGCATGGGACGGAACACCGTTCCTGTTCTCGTGGGAGAGAAAGCGGGGCATGGTGTCGTATTTCGAGGCCGAAAACAAGATTTCGGCGGCGAGAAGAACCCAGGACAAATAGGCGCCTGCCACGGAAATGATCAAGCCCGCGCTGACGAACAGGGCGCCCCAGGGACCGACCACGGCCTCGAAAACGCCGGCCATCGACGGGTTTCTAAGCTGAGCGAGATCCGCGTTCTGCATCACTCCGTAGGACAGCATCGTCACCAGAACGAGCAGGCAGAGCACTCCGAGGAATCCAAAGAGCGTCGCGATGCCGACATCGGAGCGATTGCGGGCATAACGCGAATAGACGCTTGCCCCTTCGATGCCGACGAATACGAAGACAGTGACGAGCATTGTCGCACGGACCTGACCTGCAATGTCGCCGAAAGTCGCCCCGCTACCCCAGAAATTGGCTCGGAAGACATCAGCCTTGAAGCCGTAGAATACCAGGACGATGAACAGGAGTATGGGTATGATCTTCGCGAAGGTGACGATCCTGTTGACTGCCGCCGCCCCCTTTATTCCGCGCAGGATGAGAAAATGAACAACCCAAAGAAGGACTGAGGAAGTCGCGATCGCGGCAACGGTGTTGCCTTCTCCGAAGATTGGGAAGAACAGGCCGAGCGTCGACTTGATCAGTACGAAATAGGAGACGTTGCCGAGAAGAGCCGCCGACCAGTAGCCTAGCGCCGACAGGAAGCCGAGATAGTCGCCGAAGCCGGCCTTGGCGTAGGCGTAGATGCCGGCATCGAGATCTGGCTTGCGTCGGGAGAGCGACTGGAACACGAAGGCCAGCATGAGCATGCCGATGCCGGCGATTGACCAGGCGATGACAGCCCCAAATGGTCCCGTTGCTCGACCGAAGGCTTGCGGCAGCGAGAAAATCCCCGCACCGACCATCGAGCCGACGCACATCGCCATCAGCGTCCATACCGAAAATTTCTGTTCAGAAGCGGAAATCATGGACTGATGACTCGAAGCCGGATGATCGGAAACGTCGGGCTGTTAGCCCGCATCCAGGTATTCTAGCCTTTTCCATGTGGCGCTGTGATCGGCAAAGAATCCTAAAGTTGTGCTTCCGGTCCCAATCCTTTCCCGGTGGCGTATCGTTCAGGCCCCTTACGCATCCGTGTTGCCGGAATCCCTCTGCTCGCAATCGTTACCGCAACCTTGGCGCAATTGAGCCGTTCTGCATAAGGATGAGATTCTCTGCTCATCACGAACGGATAATCGTGAGCTAAGCTCTATTCGCTCCTTCGGCAAAAGCTTGCCGGCAGCCAATAGGTGGGAAGCTATGTTTTCACGACGTTTCTTACTGAAGGCACTTCTGACTGGTGCCGCCATCGCGCCAATAATGGCGATCCTCCCCATAGATGACGCAGACGCCCAGAGAGGGAGTCGACCGAACCGTCCACCTCCACGCCCTCGCCCTGAGCGAAGACCGCCGCCACGGCGTGGTCAGGTCTGGGTGCCAGGATACTGGGAATGGAGCGTCCGCAGGCGCGACTATGTATGGGTGCCCGGCCGTTGGATTCCCGCGAGACATGGCTTCCACTATCGACAGCCGCGCTGGACCAAACGCAACGGCGAGTGGATGTTCATCCATGGCCAATGGGTGCGATGACCGCACAAGTGAACGAGGGGAGCCATGTTTTCTTGCAGGTCGCGTGATGCGCCCGCCACACATATCGGCTACCTCGTTCGCCAATCCCGACAAGAATTTCCTGATGATCATGAAGGACGGGACGATATACAAGGACAAGATCAGCACGTAGGATGACGCCTTCGGCCGTCGTGCGGCTTCGGTCTGATATCCATAATAGTTTCGACAGAGTCGACGATATCGTTTCTTACGCTCCGATGGATATTCATGGCTAATGATCGAACCATTCTCGTTCTCCTCGGCATAATCGCCGCAATAGCGGTCCTTACCACTCTCCATCTTGCTGCTGTCATTTTTGCGCCGGTCGCTTGTGCCTTGTTCATCATTGCCATCGTATGGCCGATGCAAAGGACGCTTCAGTCCTATCTGCCGCAGCTCCTCGCGTTGGCGCTTGTGGTCGCGGTCGTCCTCATCGTGTTTGTCCTCTTCGCTTCCGTGGCGGCCTGGGGTTTCGGGCGTATCGCGCGATCATTGATATCGGACGCCCCACGCTTCCAGATGCTTTACGACCACGCTGTCATCTGGCTGGAGGACCATGGTGTAGTCGTCGCCGGCATTTGGAGCGAGCATTTCAACATGCGTTGGGCCATGGGAATGCTGCAGGGGCTGACGGCGCGTCTCAACACCTTGATTTCTTTCTGGCTCGTGGTCCTCGTCTATGTGCTGCTCGGGCTTCTCGAAATCGCCCCGGTCAGCCGAAGGATTCGGACGGTGATGGGCACGGAAACGGCGCGTATATTGATCGACGGCTGCAGCCTGACAGCCGCCAAGCTTCGCCGCTATATGCTGATCAGGACGATCATGAGCATCGTGACCGGAACAATGGTCTGGGTGTTTGCTCTTTCGTTCGGGCTTCAATTCGCCGCCGAGTGGGGCATCATCGCCTTCACCTTGAATTACATACCGTTCATCGGGCCGTTCATCGCCACCTTGTTGCCGACGCTCTATGCATTGGCCCAATTCGAATCCCTGCAGTCTGCGCTGATCGTCTTCGCATGCCTCAATGTCGTCCAGTTCACATTCGGCAGCTATATCGAGCCTCGCGTGGCCGGGAGCGCACTGGCCATTTCGTCGTTCGTGGTGCTGTTTTCGGTTTTCCTGTGGACGGTAATCTGGGGGCTGTTCGGCGCATTCATCGGGGTTCCGATCACGATCGCTGTACTGACATTCTGTGAGCAATCTCCTGCGACCCGGTGGCTGGCGGATTTGCAGAGAGCCAAGGATGACGGGAAGGAACGGCGCTAAACGGAGAGATCGGAACCTGGGACGCCCACGCGTTCCGGCGGAAGCATCACCAACGCGCCTTCCCGGTCGATCCCAAGCGTGTGGACGTGAAAATGGGTGACGTGTTCGCCGGTGCTCCCCATGACGGGAGAAGGGGCCGAGACGATCTTAAGCTTCCCGCAGTGTCCTATCCAGTCGATATGGCGATGGCCATGCATGACGATGATCCGGTCGCCAAACTGCTGCAGTTGCCGCACGAACCAGGAGCCGTTGATCAAGGCGGTGCCGATCCGCACCGAAAACGCCTTCGAAAGGCCTGGATATTCGATCAGATGATGGTGCAGAGCCACGATCCAGGAGGCGTGTGGAAACCGCTCTACAACCGCCGTGGTCGCCCGGGACTGTTCGGACGATATCAACCCGAGGGCATTCGTGAAGGAGAAATGCGTCTGAGCGGTGGAATCCAGCAGGATGAATCCGAGACCGTCATCTCCGTCCGGCGGCAGGATCATCGGGAAGGCGTCTGCCCAGACCGGGGCAAGGCTCGCAGCCAGCCGAAAGCCCCCGCGGTCGGCGAAGGTTGCGATATCGGCGTGGTATGGCACCAGTGCCTCGGCGAGGGTCGTGCCGAGTTCCCAGGTCGAGTGATCCACCACGCGAACCTTGCTGGACTGCACTGCCGCCATCCCGGAAAGCGCCCGCATCTCCCGCAGCCGTCGGGCAGGACTGATCGGAAGGTCAAGCCGGGCGGGATTGGCTCGGTCCACGACGTTGATATCGTGATTGCCGGGCAGAAGAAGCGTTCGTTCGGCCAACTCCGGATAACGCGACAGCGCGGTCAAAAATTCTGCCCATTCGGGTGATCGACCGGCATCGGTTATATCGCCGGTGATCAGGATATGATCCAGACGATTTTCGCTGTCGATCGCCGAGAGCCTCGCAAGAAGCTGAGCCAGCCGGTCGTTGCCGCGCGGGCCCGACCGTCCGCTCTCGATGCGAAAGCCATATTGCTCGCCGACGACATGGATGTCGGACAGGTGTGCGACCCGCCATTTCCGTGTTAGCTCCGATTGATCGCTGAAGCCCGTGAAGCCCTGCGGCTGGTCCATGGCGGCGTCGGCGAGGCCCCAGACCAGTGCTGCCCCTGCGCAATAGATGCAGAGGATGATGAGCGCGTTGGCGAGGGTGGGAACGACAAGTGAAAGAGGTACCGTCAAGTCGGAGAGCTCGCCCGTCCAACGTGAATAGGGCCAGCCAATGGCAATCACGGCCAGGGAGAAAAGACATAGAAGCAGGCCCGCGACGGCTGCACTCACACAGCGCAACCGGGCGCGACGTTTCTCGTTCAGCCGGCTCTCGAACATCGCTTCCAGAAGATGGCGCACACCTTCGCGGAACAGCGCGTAAGCCGGTTGTATCGCCAGCGAATTCAGAGACCAGAAGCCCTGTTCCGCGGCCCGATGCAGCGGCTTACCGCCGAGCCAGCCGATCGCTGCAACGATCATCAGGATGATGAATGGCCAGATGCCCCGGTAAGAACTTGCGAGGCTGCGCGAGAACTGTGCCAGCCAGGCCGTGCCGACAAGCGGCACCAACCCTAGCAGCAAGGCCGGCAAGGCGATCAGCGAGAACCAGACCAGGATGAGTTTAGGAAGGCTGATTTCCGCAAGAAGGCTGCCGGCCAGAGACAGCAGCGAGCGCCGCTTGGTGCTGGAGGCGTCCGCTTCGACGTCGCCCATTCTGGGATCGATCAGCTTGGTCATCAAATTCAAATAACGCCTATCTGAACGGGTCGCACCACGGAAAAGATTGTTGATCTCCTTTTCCTCGCTCAGAATGCATTATCGCTGCGCAAGGGGGAGCCTGGCGTCGATCTCTCAAACGACGCACAGGATACATCCCGGCATCTTTTCGGCAGCTCGTCGGGTGTCGCGCGAAACTACTTCTTTGCAGCGTCCGGTTCAGCCGCCTTGGAAGCACTTTCAAGAGCGTCGCGAAGGATCTGTTCCTTGGTTTCGTCGAGTGACGTCTTGAGCACGTGGCCGCCGTATCCCTGGATTTCCTTCAATACCTTGTCGGAGGTGATCGACTGGACCAGCAGGAATAAGGCGCCATTTCCCGGATGTAGGCTGGCGGCAAGGTCCTTCATAAAGGCGTCGTTTATACCGACGTCGGTCAATGCGCCGCCAATGGCGCCCGATGCGGCACCGACGGCTACGCCAAGGATCGGGTTGAGAAACAGCACGCCGATGAGCAGGCCCCAGAAGCTGCCCGAGATCGCGCCCGTTGCCGTCGTGTTCATGAGCTGGTTGAGCTTGATCTTTCCAGACTCCGTCTTGGTGGCGATCACAGCGTCGCCAAGCTTGATCAAATATTCCTTCTGCAGCTCAAGGAGCCGCTGCCGGACTTCCTCGGCCTTGGATTCCGTGGGGTAAACGATGACGATGAGATCTGACATGGGGGCTCCCTCGACGACATTAGGTTGGATCGCGGGCATTGTATGTTTTCAGCTTTGCGAAGAAATTAGTTCAGAATCCCGCAACTGTGCGCACCGTCTCTTTCTGAAGTGGCAATCGGAGGTCGCTCGCATCTTCAGCGCTGAACGGCAATCATATTCTGGCCCCGTCACGGCGAGGCGGGCATCCTCTGAGGGGGAGCGAGGGCAAACCCCCTCCTGCAAGGCAATATATGGGATTCTGTGATCAGAAATGAGATTTCAGGCCATGTTAAGCCCGGCTCATCCAAGCTACAAAATCAGTGCTAGATATTCCGAATTGTGTGGCCAGACAGGCAACGGTTGCATCGGCCTGTTCCCAGATCCGCCCCGCGGTAAGAAGCGGGTTGGGGGATGTCAGCCGAAATCTTGCACAGTCTTTCGGCATCTCGCTTTAGGACGATGGCGCTGCAGCCCTCTCGGAACCGGAAGGAAGATTTTCTGCGGGTTTCAGGGAAGGAGATGTCATCTTGAAAGGGCGGGTGGCAGTCGTAACCGGTTCGACGAGCGGTATCGGCCTTGGTATTGCCTGCAAACTAGCCGCGGGCGGCGCTGATCTCGTGATCAATGGGCCCGGGGACACCTCGGCGAATGAAGCACTCTGCAGGGAAATCGCCAAAGTCTATGGTGTTCGCGTGGCGTTCGGCGCAGCAGATCTATCGAATACGGACGAGGCCAACAAGCTCATCGGTTATTCAACCGATGCCATGGGGCGTGTCGACATCCTGGTCAACAATGCCGGCATGCAACCGGCTGATTCCGCGCATATATCTGCCGCCCAACAATGGGACGCAACGATCGCGGTCAATCTGACGGCTGTGTGGCTCACAATACGTGCGGTTCTTCCACAGATGCTTGAGCGCGGTTGGGGAAGAATCATCAATGTTGCACCCATGTGCCGCGCCGATGCCGAAAACAAAAGCGCGGCCCAGGCATCGAAATACGGCGTGATCGGTTTGACGAAGGATGTGGCGCTCGATCTTGTAGGCCGCGGCGTTACCTGCAATGTGATTTGTCCCGGCTGGGTGCCCAGCCCCCACGTCAAGACGATCAGTAGCGATGCCAAACCTCCCAACGGCCGCCGCCCCAAGGCCCGCCGGCGAACAGCTGTTGGAGAGTTGCAACTATCCTATGAGCTGAAGGCGCCGGACCATCTCGGTTCGCTCGCCGCCTTTTTCTGTTCCGACGCCGCGGCTCAGGTGAACGGCGTGGCGCTGCCCGTAGACGGAGGCTGGTTCCGGTGATGATTCGGCATAGTTGCAATCTCATTCCGATAACACCGATCTTCACCCGCCTATATCTAATCTTCACGAGCATGTTCAACGTGTAGCGACAATCAATAGTCTTGTTCGTGAGTGACGTGGGATGGGGCCCACCAATCGTCAGGAGCATTCATATGATCAATATGTCTCAGCTCTTGCATGCCATCGACGTCGCAGGTGTCGGCGACACGCTGACGGCTTCGATCGATTTCACCACACTGGAATATCCGCCGCACGAGCAGTTCGATGCCTTTCGGTCCATGAGGGAAGGGGTCGAAGAGGGTTGGCTTATCCGAAGCAACGGCCCCACTTTTCCGGCGCGGCAAGTCGTTTGGGATCTCGGGAAGATGGTGTTCGCCTATACCAGACTTCCCGGCGACGGCTATGTTTATGGATGGCACCATTTGAGGAAGGCGATATTCGACCATTGGTACATCCTGCTAGCGCTACAGTCGTCCGGCTCCGACGACTGCGAGGAAATTCCGGCCGCCATGCCGACCTTGCACTGCCTTGCAAAGCCATTTGAAGCGCAAACGGCGGCATCGGGCAGTCTGGCCCTTTACGTGCCCCGGGATTTGTTCGTGCCCGGTGACCACATGGCAAACACCCAGTTCGGTGGCGGGCTAGGGTCGCTGCTTGCGGATTACATGCTGCTCCTGCGCAGGTCGTTGCATGAGGTCCGATTGACGGAGACGTCCTATATCGTCGATGCCACTCGTGCCCTTCTTGCCGCATGTTTGGCTCCATCGCGCGACGGCATGGCAAAGGCACAAAGTCCGATCGATCGGACGATCATGGAACGGGCGCGGCAGCTGATCGCGCGCAAGCTCATTGATGCGGATTTGACCGTCGACAGCCTTTGCAGGGACCTCGGCCTTTCGAGGGCACGTCTTTATCGGCTTTTCGAAGCAAACGGCGGCATCCACGCCTATATTCGTCGCGAGCGGTTGCTTCAAACGCGCAAAGCGCTTTCCAACCATGACGACCGACGGCCAATCTGTCAGATCGCCGAGCAGTGGGGTTTTATCGATCCCTCCGCCTTCACGCGGGCCTTCAGGCACGAGTTCGGTATCTCGCCACGAGATGTCCGCTCAGAAGCAATTCGCGACAGTCTGCACATTTTCGCCGAAACCAAGACCCGGCCTCCTTTGCACGGGCAGAGCCTTGGTAACATGCTGACCTTCGCTGGATAGACGCTTCCAGACCTTGCAGCCGGTTACGTGTCGCCACGACCCTCAATAAGGGAAGGGGCATGGCCGTAGTGCATATGATAGGCGCGCGAAAAGCTTGAATAGCCTTCGTAGCCGACGCGCCGCGCGATTTCGCTGATCGACAGCTGCCCAGCGCTCAGCAGAACCCTGGCTTCTTCCATTCTCACCATCCGCGCATAAGCATGGGGCGTGGCACCGAATAGCTCGCGAAAGCCTATCGTCAGCTCATTGTGGTTAAGTCCGACACGAAGCGCCATCTGCTTGATGGTGGGTTGGTTGTGGATCTCTCGCCTGTAGATCGCCGCCGCGGTTTTGATCGCCTGGGCCTTGCCATCAGCGGAGCGCAAGCGGGTTCCCCTTCGCAGGGAAAGAGCGTTGAGCTGTGCGACGACGTCACAGATGATCTCGATGGTCTTCGCCTTGAGGTACATCATCTTCAACGGCTCTTCGTACCTGCACGAAATGATCTGATCTGTGGTGGTGATGATGGAGGGTGTTGGGGGCAGCCTCAAGGCGTCCGCCATTCCCACATCCGTGAGGAAGATTGGCTTGTACATGGCCGGAATGTTGTCAGGCCTCAGACCGAAATGATTGAGAAAATATTGTCTGTCGCAAGCAATCATTATCCCGCGGAATTTTGCCCCGGCCGCAGCCTCCGAGATGGAGCGCGGGCAATTGGTGATCTGCATCTGTGCCGCGTTGACACGTTCGACATGATCACCGACCAGGCGCTGATAAGAACCCTTGATGGTTATCTGAATGCAGACGAAGCCTCTGCGTGCCATCGCGACGCTATGAGATTGAAGGACTTCGAAATTCTGCACGTAAAGGAAGATGAAATCGTCGATCCGCCGATAGTGGCCGTGTTCCCTGGTGCGGAAAATGCCTTCGGTGGGGCCGAGCGCATCGCTGATTCGCACGAACTCGTTATGGCGAAGTTCGCTTTGGATGCCCCTCAGATCAAGTTCCAAGGATTGATGCTCCAAGGATTTATGCATGGCGACCAACCATAAGACACGTCTACGATAAGTAGGTGTTGATGTTGATGTCAGGTCCGAATCTGGGCCCAACTCACGGGCAAGCCTGCAGAAGAAAAAACAGTATTTTTCAAGGGGGAAAATAATTCGCAATCGCTTAAATAACAAGCTGAAATCTTTGGTAGAGTCGGCGATTGACAACAATCGATGATGGCCTACCTTGTTATTGTGGTTGCGTTATTTTGGCATGAAATGCGCCACATGGTTTTCCAGTTGCGCAGCGAAAGACCGGCAGAAATCCGTTTGTTGCACAGGCATTTCAGAGGGATTCCTGACCATAACAAGAACAGGACTGTGGACGTGTAAGCAACTTCGTAGGCCTTAGCGCTTTGGAGTACGTCGATGACCAGTATGTCCCCGTTGAAAATCGGCGATCGGAAACAGCTTCGAGATGACAGGCTGTCGTGTTTTATAGATTTTACGACGGCCGCTTTCCCTCCGAGAGATCAATTCGACGTTTTTCGCGCCGCTCACGAAGGCGTTTGGGATCTTTCTCTCGCCAAGAGCGAGGATGCGTCTTTTCCGGCGCGCCAGATGGTTTGGGATCTCGGAAAGCTGGTTTTCACCCGGACCAAGCTGCCGGGACAAGGGTATGCTCACCACTGGCGGCACATCAGAAAAGCCAGACTTGATCATTGGTACGTACTGATGCCGTTTCATTCATCGAAGCCCGGCGACGCTCCTGCGAACGGTAGGGCTTTGCCGCGCCTGCACTGCCTGTCAAAGCCTTTCGAAGCGGAGATGGAGGCGGATGGAGCCCTCGCCTTGTTCATGCCGCGCGATCTGTTCGCCTCGTCCTTCGAGCTCGATGACAAGTCGAACGCCGAGGCTGCTGGCCGGCTCGGGTCGCTGCTGGGAGACTACCTGCTTCTCCTCAATCGATCCTTGCCTGAGCTGCGGATGACGGAACTCCCCCATGTCGTCGAAGCTACCCGCTGCCTCATGGCCATGTGCCTGGCGCCGTCGCGAAACCGGATCGCGGAGGCCAAAAAACCAATCAATTCGATATTGATCGAGCGGGCGCGACGGTTGATCGACCTCAGGCTTGCACAAGCCGATCTGACCCCGGATATGCTCTGCATCGAACTCGGTGTGTCGAGATCCCGCCTGTACAGACTGTTTGAACCGCTTGGCGGCATATCGGCCTATATCAGGCGTCAGCGCTTGCTTCGCACGCGGGACGCCTTGTCCGACAGTTCGGATATGCGTCCAATCGCGTGCATAGCGGAGCAATGGGGTTTCTACGACGCCTCTGCCTACAGCCGAACCTTCCGGCACGAATTCGGCGTAACCCCCAAGGAAGCGCGGGAGGCCGGATGGAATGGCTGCGGGTATCTCGTCGGACAATCCAGACCTCAGGAAGCCAACCACGTCTCAAGTCTCGAATACCTGTTGCGTGGTCTTTCCGCCTGACACCAGGCGTTATCAGGACCAGACATTGCCTCCAGACCAAACAGTGCCCCATCGCGGTTGCTGCTATCCGATCTGGAAGGCCGTCTTGCGGCTATGCGGTCAGGATATCTTCGATCCGGATCGGCATGGTCCGAACACACTTGCCCACTGCTCCTTGCTACGCCGGTTAACCTGACATCACGGCGCACGGCCTTGCTTTGGCCTCATCCGGCGTCAAACTGGTGAAAACGCTGGATGTGCCGATGAAAAACCATCTGCTTGCCTTCGCCGTGCTGTTGGCCGTGTCTTTGGGCCTCCTTTCGCCAGAAGCCCACGCTCAGGGATTCGTTCATGCCGATCACCAGCGGATTGCCGACGGTAACGGCAAACCGCTGATCCTGCGTGGCATGGCGCTGGGCGGATGGATGGTCCAGGAAGGCTATATGCTAGGCCTGTCCAATCTTGGCGCCCAGCGTGTCATCCGCAGCCGCATTTCAGAGATCATCGGTGCGCGGAAGACCGAGCAGTTCTATCGGTCGTGGCGCGACAATGCGGTTACGAAAGCCGATATCGACGCCATGGCCGGCTGGGGTTTCAACAGCGTGCGCCTGCCGATGCATTGGAACCTGTTCATCAAAGATAGGGCAGGTAAGAGTGGCACCGGTAAAATCGTCTGGAACGAGGAAGGGTTTCGGCGCGTCGATGCCTTGATCGCCTGGCTCAAGGCCGATCGCATGGTTCTGATCCTCGATCTGCACGCCGCGCCCGGTGGCCAGGGCAACGATCTGGCGATTTCTGACCGCGATCCGCAAAAGCCGTCCCTATGGGAGAGTGGCGACAATCAGACGAAGATGATCGCGCTGTGGGCCGAGATCGCCCGGCGCTACAAAGATGAGCCGACCATCGCCGGTTATGATCTTCTCAACGAACCGAACTGGGGTTTCCAGGACAAGGCCGACATCCACGGCTGTAGCGAAACCGGCAACAAACCGCTACAGGACCTTTACGAGCGAACCATCCGGGCGATCCGCTCCGTCGATACCAACCACATGCTGATCATCGAAGGCAATTGCTGGGGCAACAACTATGCCGGTCTGTTGCCCGTCGCCGACCGCAACACGGTGCTGAGCTATCACAAATATTGGACCGCCACGACGCAGGAGTCGATCGAGCCTTTCCTGAAACTACGCGCGCAATATGACATGCCGCTGTGGAACGGCGAGACGGGAGAGAACTCCAACGACTGGTATTCCCGCGCGGTCGAGCTGGCAGAGAAGAACGACATCGGCTGGTCCATGTGGCCACTAAAGAAGATCGGTAGCAACAATCCGCTCGAAATTCCTAGCAACACCCAGTATCGCCGTCTCGCCAGCTATCTGCGGGGTGAAGGCAAAAAGCCCAAGGCTGACGAGGCCTTCGCCGGGCTGATGCGGCTGGCGGCCCACAGCCGGTTTGACAGGAATATCCGACACGCGGATGTGATCGATGCACTGTTCCGCGCGCCGAATAGCGGCCGTCCGATTTCCGATCAAAAGCCATAGGATCATCCGGAAGATAATCCAACTTCCGATTGGCAAGTTTCGACATCGCCGCGCAAGTTAGTCTTTGGTGTTAGGTGCCGACGCATAAAGGTATCGAATTTATACCGGTATTAAGGCTTCCGACTTTTTGGTTACTTGTCGAAAATTTCGTAAAAGCTAATCTAGCGCTCCTGGCATCGGAATATCTGTTCGCGTTGACGGAAATGACCCGGATGAAAATCGAGCGACTGTCCAACTATGACGACAATTCGATCATTGCGGCGGACCTCGTTGTCGTAGGGGGCGGTCCCACGGGGCTGACCATCGCAGCGCAATGCGCTGGGGCGGGCAGAAAGGTGCTCGTCGTCGAAAGTGGGCTTGAACTCGAAAACCCCGAGCATTCGGCACTCAACGAGGTCGAGAACGTTGGCCAGCCGATGTCAGAGGAGCAGTTTTTCAAGCGGATCACATTTCACAGCCCTCAAGCTGGATTCTGGTCGCAGGAGATGCAGCCCTTCGGTGTTCGCTGCCGGGCGCTCGGGGGGTCGACGCATGCCTGGGCCGGGAAATCGGCACCTTTCAGCGCCATTGACTTCAAGGCTCGCTCCTGGGTTCCAAATTCGGGATGGCCGGTCGATCGCGCGCAAATCGATTCTTATCTCCTGCGTGCAATGGATGTGCTGAACCTCAGCCCCAAGGAGCCGCCGAGCCGTTTTGAGAAGGAGGGACTTCATTCCTTCTATTGGCAGTTTGCCCGCTCGCGCGTAGATCGGCTCGACGTCATGCGCTTCGGGAACGAATTCATGGCGCGGCGGCCGGATAATACTCATGTTCTTCTGAATGCGACCGTGACGCGTGTCGGCCTGAGCCCCGACGGATCGCGTTTCTCGCATCTCGACGTCGTCAGCATGGAAGGCAAGCGCGCCCGCATCGAGGCCAGATTGTGCGTGCTGGCGGCGAGCGGGATTGAAAACGCCAGGCTGCTGCTGGCATCCAACGATGTGTTTTCGAACGGAATTGGCAATCACCACGGTGTCGTCGGGCGATATCTGATGGATCATCCGGGAGCGCGCATCGGCAGAATTCCGACCGACCAAATGGCCGTACTTGCCAAGCTGTTCGGCTTCTTCGGCGTTCACCACAATGGCCGCGCGCATATGTTCATGCATGGCCTGGCGCTGACACCGGAGATACAGGAGCGCGAGCAGTTGCTGAACGCCGCCGTTTACTTCGTCTCAGAGCGGGCGCCGGACGATCCGTGGGATGCATTGAAGAAGCTGTTGCGCAGGCGCAGTACAAATGTCGGACGCGACCTGCTTTCGGTTGCGTCAGGTTCCGGACTTATCGCGAAGGGAATCGGAATGAAAGTCCTTTCCGACAACCGGACGCCCAAGGTCTTCAAGGATCTCGTGGTCAACACCGCGATCAGACTGTCCCCGAATGTGGTCGCCAATGAATTCCAGGATCACGGCGTGCCGCACAAGCTGATCGGCTTGGGGATCGATGCGATCTCGGAGCAGATTCCGAACCCCGACAGCAGGATCAGCCTGAGCGGCCGGAAGGACCGGTTTGGCATTCCGCTCGCCAAGGTCGATTGGCGGATCAACGATGTCGAACGCCAGACGCTCCTCAGAATCGCGGAGCTCTCACGCACAGCCCTGATGAGCGCCGGCCTGCCTGCCCCGATGCTTGAAAATTGGGCACTCGAACGCAGACCGCAGGATGTCGTCATCATCGACATGGCGCATACGCTTGGCACGACACGAATGTCGGCCGACGCGAAGACAGGCGTTGTCGACCAGGATTGCAGGGTTCACGGCTTGCCCAATCTCTATGTTGCCGGCGGATCGGTATTCCCGACCAGCGGCCATGCAAATCCGACATTAATGATCCTGGCCTTTGCCATAAGGCTCGCCGATCACCTGAATGCGGAACTGGCAAAGGGCTTAGTGCTAGCTGGAAGTCTGTCGGAATAAATTTTCAGGATCGTCGATCAAGGGGTCTGGTTTCGCAAAAACAAGAAGGGCGTCCAGCCGTTCGATTTCAACACGCGAGCCGTGTACCTTCACGCCGTGAGATCGCAGAGTGAGAAAAGCGCGCGATAGGTTTTCGGGCGTCATCCCCAGGTGCGAAGCGAGGACACGTTTCTCGACGGGAATTTCCACGACACCATTTCGCCCGCGCTCCCTTTGCATGCGCAGGAGCCAGTTTGCCAGCCGCTCGGCGCCGCTCCTCATTTTCTGACTCTTAAGGTCCTTGATTGTCCGGCGATAACTTGCCGCGAGTTCCATGACAATCGCGCGCATGAAGGCCTGATCGGTTTCCATGGCGTGACGCACTTTTTCCGCGGGTATCATCAGAATGGTGGATGGCTCCAATGTTCTGGCGGACTGAAGATAAACCTGGTCGTTGAGGACGGCGGCGAGGATGAAAATACCGACCGGAGCAATGATTTCCAAAGTCGTCTCCCGCATGTCCGTTGCCGCATACATTTCGACCAGCCCCTCCACGACCACATGGAGGAAATCCGCCGGCTCGTTTTCGCGAATAAGATTCACGCCACGCGGGAATCGCTGAAGAAAACTCGTTTCGATCAAGTCCCGGAACGTGCTATCATGCAGCTCTCTAAACAATGCCAACTGCCGAACCTTGGCAGCATTTTCCGATCGCATCGCGTGTCTCCTTGTACGGGCGGACGGCCTGTTTACAGTGCGTGATTGATAATTATCAAGTAGCAAGTATAAAATAATCAATTTTTGGACCTATATTAAGCAAATTCTCGCAAACGCTCCTGATTAACTTGAGCGTTATTTTGCGCGTTGGGTTGTGTTTGATCCAAATCAAAGTGGTCGGCGGCGTTAATCGCTATTTTTCTCGGGACTGAAGACTTGTCATTCATCGTCACGAACGGAATATGCTTATGCCTGCTATCCAGAAGTTCGACAGCAGAGATCAACGCACCGCCCTAGGCGCGAGCACCGTTGCCTTCACGGTATGCTTTGCCGCTTGGACTATCTTTGCAATTATCGGTATTCGAATACGGGAGGAGCTCGGTCTTAGCGAAACCGAGTTCGGACTTCTGGTCGGAACGCCGATCCTCACGGGATCGCTGATCCGGGTCGCGCTCGGCATCTGGACTGACCGTTACGGAGGTCGCGTGGTCTTCGTCGCGACCATGCTTGCAGCGGCTGCGGCGACCTTTATCCTGACCTATGCGCATACCTACCCGCAAATGCTTCTGGCGGCGTTCGGCGTCGGTATCGCAGGTGGCTCGTTTGCCGTCGGCGTTGCTTATGTGTCGCGATGGTTCCCTCCGGAAAGACAAGGCGTGGCGCTCGGCATCTTCGGAGCCGGCAATGTCGGCTCCGCAGTGACTAAGTTGCTTGCGCCGCTGGTGCTCGTTGCCTGGGGCTGGCAGGCCGTGGCGGAGATATGGGCCGCGGCACTCGTCGTCATGGCGGTTATCTTCTGGTTCACCACCAAGGATGATCCGGTTCTGGTCGAACGCCGCAGGACGGGGGTCAAGCCAAAGAGTGCCTGGTTGGAGCTCGAACCGCTGAAGAACGTTCAGGTTTGGCGCTTCTCACTCTATTATTTCTTCGTCTTCGGTGCCTTCGTGGCCCTGGCCCTTTGGCTGCCGCAATATCTCGTCGCCGTCTATGGGCTGGACATCCGCACGGCCGGCGTGATCGCCGCGTGCTTCTCCATTCCCGCCAGCCTTTTCCGCGCCTACGGCGGCCATCTATCTGATGTCTATGGCGCACGGCGCGTGCTTTATTGGACCTTCTTCGTCTCTGTCATCGCAACCTTCATCCTTGCCTATCCGCCGGCCGACTACGCCGTCCGCACCGTGGCTGGTCCGATTACCTTCCACATCGAGATGGGACTCGTCGGCTTCACGGTGACAGTCTTCATTCTCGGCTTCTTCATGGCGCTTGGAAAAGCTGCCGTCTACAAGCACATTCCCGTCTATTATCCGGCTCACGTCGGCGCCGTCGGCGGGCTGGTCGGCATGATCGGCGGTCTTGGCGGCTTCGTCCTGCCGATCCTCTTTGGTGTTCTGCTCGATCTCACCGGCTTGTGGACGAGCTGCTTCATGGCGCTCTTCCTTCTGGTCTCGGCTGCGCTTTTGTGGATGCACGTCTCCGTTCGCCAGATGGAGCGCCGCGCTGCCGGAAACGCGCTCGAGGTTCTGCCTCCCTTCCCAGAAATGCAGGGCATGCCTCAGCCGGAAAAGGTCTCGTCCGCTGAAGGAGCCGTGCTGAGGGACTGGCATCCGGAGGATCCATCCTTCTGGGCGGCTAAGGGTCGCCGCATCGCACGCCGCAATCTGTGGCTTTCGATCCCGGCGCTGCTCCTTTCCTTTGCCATCTGGCAGGTCTGGTCGGTGGTGGTCGCAAAGCTGCCGCTCGTCGGCTTCACCTTTACGACGGACCAGCTCTTCTGGCTTGCAGCTCTACCTGGCATTTCAGGCGCGACATTCCGGATATTCTACTCCTTCATGGTGCCGATTTTTGGCGGACGTCTGTGGACCACGCTGACCACCTGGTCGCTGATCATCCCGGCGCTCGGCATCGGATATGCGGTGCAGAACCCGGATACGCCCTATATCGTCTTCCTTCTTCTTGCTCTGCTTTGCGGCTTCGGCGGTGGTAATTTCGCCTCGTCGATGTCCAATATTTCCTTCTTCTTTCCGAGGTCGGAAAAGGGCAATGCGCTGGCTCTCAATGCCGGTCTCGGCAATCTCGGCGTGAGTGTGGTCCAGTTCGTCGTTCCGCTCGTCATCACCGCCGGCATCTTCGGCTGGTTCGGTGGCGATCCGGTCATGACGAAAGGAACGGCCGGCGAAGCACCGCTCTGGCTGCAGAATGCCGGCTTCTTCTTCGTTCCCTTCATCGCGATCTCGGCCTTCGCCTCCTGGTTCGGGATGAACGACATCGCTTCGGCCAAGGCTTCCTTCGCCGAGCAGGCGGTCATCTTCCAGCGTCGGCACAACTGGATCATGTGCTGGCTCTATACCGGCACCTTCGGCTCGTTCATCGGTTATTCGGCCGGCTTCCCGCTGCTTACCAAAACGCTGTTTCCCGATGTCAACGCACTGCAATTCGCCTTCCTGGGCCCGCTCGTTGGCGCGCTCTCCCGGTCCGCGACAGGCTGGCTCGCCGATCGTTATGGCGGTGCACGCGTAACCTTCTGGGTCTTCGTTCTGATGATGATCGGCGCCGGAGGTGTCCTCTGGTTCATTGCGACGAAAGACCAACCGGGCGCCTTCCTGGGCTTCTTCATCTCGTTCCTTGTGCTCTTCTTCGCCACGGGTGTCGGCAATGCGTCAACCTTCCAGATGATCCCGGCGATCATGGGCAGGGAAATGACCCGGCTGATGCCCGATGCCGCCCCTGAAACTCGTCGCCTGCAGGCGGAGAAGGAATCGGCCGCGATCACTGGCTTCACTTCGGCAATCGCCGCCTTCGGCGCCTTCTTCATCCCGATGGGCTACGGCCTTTCGATCAGGTTCGCAGGTGGGGCCGAAGCCGCCCTCTGGGCCTTCCTCATCTTCTATGTGAGCTGCCTTGTGCTCACCTGGGTTGCCTATACCCGCAAGGGCGGCCTGCTTCACGACATCGAGCGCGGCAAGCGCAACACCGCTGGCAAAGCGGCCGCTGCCGAATAAGACCAGGAGAAATACATGTCCCATTTCCTCGACCGGCTGACCTTCTTCCGGAAGAACGTCGATGAATTCTCAAACGGTCATGGCATCGTCACGAACGAAGATCGCTCGTGGGAGGATGGCTACCGCAAACGCTGGCAGCACGACAAGATCGTGCGCTCCACCCATGGGGTGAACTGCACGGGCTCCTGTTCCTGGAAGATCTACGTCAAGGGAGGCATCGTCACCTGGGAGACCCAGCAGACGGATTATCCGCGCACTCGGCCGGATCTGCCGAACCATGAACCGCGCGGCTGTTCGCGTGGCGCGTCCTATAGCTGGTATCTCTATTCCGGCGCGCGCGTGAAATATCCGATGATCCGCGGGCGGCTGTTGAAGCTCTGGCGCAAGGCGAGGGCGACCATGGCGCCGGCCGCCGCCTGGGCGTCGATCGTCGAGGATGCGGAAAAGCGCAAGTCCTATATCTCCATTCGCGGCCATGGCGGCTTCGTGCGCGCGAAATGGGACGAGGTGAACGAGATCATTGCAGCCGCCAACGCCTATACGATCAAGGCGCATGGCCCCGACCGCATTATCGGCTTCTCGCCGATCCCGGCCATGTCGATGGTCTCGTACGCGGCGGGTTCGCGCTATCTCTCGCTGCTTGGCGGCGTGTGCATGTCCTTCTACGACTGGTACTGCGACCTGCCACCGGCAAGCCCCCAGACCTGGGGCGAGCAGACGGACGTGCCGGAAAGTGCCGACTGGTACAATGCCGGCTTCATTATTCTCTGGGGCTCAAACGTGCCGCAGACGCGCACGCCGGATGCGCATTTCTATACGGAGGTCCGCTACAAGGGCACCAAGAGCGCCGTCGTCAGCCCCGACTATGCCGAGGCAACGAAATTCGCCGATATCTGGCTCAATCCCAAGCAGGGAACGGATGCTGCGCTGGCGCTCGCCATGGGCCATGTCATTCTGCGGGAATATTATCTCGACCGCACGGTTCCCTATTTCGACGACTATACCCGTCGCTATACCGACATGCCGTTCCTGGTGCGGCTTGCCGAACAAAATGGCAAGCTGGTTCCCGAACGCCTGTTGCGTGCTTCCGAGCTCGACGGGGGGCTGGGCGAGACCAACAATCCGGAATGGAAGGCCGTCGCGATCGACGAAAAGACGGGCGAACTGGTCGCTCCCCTAGGCTCCGTCGGTTATCGCTGGGGTGAGCAAGCCAAATGGAATCTCGAGCAAAAGGACGGGCGCGGGCGCGACATAAGTCTCAAGCTATCGCTTGCGGGCGAGGACGCGGCGACGATAGAGCAGGTGGATTTTCCCTATTTCGGTGGCCGTGCAAGCGAGCATTTCGTTGCGACGGACCATGGCGAGATCCTGACCCGCAATATCCCGGTGCGAACGCTCAAGGACGCCGCTGGCAACCCGGTTAAAGTTGCCACCGTCTATGACCTGATGATGGCGAACTATGGCCTCGAGCGTGGCTTCGGCGGCGCAAATGTCGCCCACGACTATGACGCGGACATACCTTTCACACCCGCCTGGGCGGAACGTATCACCGGCGTCAAGCGCGACGCGATCATTACCGTCGCGCGCGAATTTGCCACCAATGCCGAAAAGACCAACGGCCGCTCGATGATCATCATCGGTGCGGGCATGAACCATTGGTACAACATGGACATGAACTATCGCGGCGTGATCAATCTCCTCGTCTTCTGCGGGGCGATCGGTCAATCGGGCGGCGGTTGGTCCCACTATGTCGGTCAGGAGAAGCTGAGACCGCAGACCGGTTGGACGCCGCTTGCTTTCGCGCTCGATTGGGCCCGTCCGCCGCGTCACATGAACTCGACCTCCTTCTTCTATGCGCACACGGATCAATGGCGTTACGAGACGCTGACGGCTTCCGAAATCCTGTCCCCGACCGCTCCGGAGGGTGACTGGAACCAGAGCTTCATCGACTACAACGTTCGCGCCGAACGCATGGGTTGGCTGCCGTCGGCACCGCAGTTGAAAATAAACTCGCTTTCGATCGCCAAGAAGGCGAAGGAGGCGGGCCTGGAACCGAAAGACTACGTGGCGAAGGGGCTGAAATCCGGCGAGCTCGAGCTTGCCTGCCACGATCCGGACGATCCGGCCAATTGGCCGCGCAACATGTTTGTCTGGCGCTCCAACCTGCTCGGCTCTTCTGGCAAGGGGCACGAGTATTTTCTGAAGCACCTGCTCGGCACCGAGAACGGCGTGATGGGCAAGGATCTCGGCGAACAAGGCGCAGTGCGCAATAAGGAAGTCGTGTGGCATGACGAGGCGCCGCGCGGCAAGCTCGATCTTTTGGTGACGCTCGACTTCCGCATGTCGACTACCTGCGTCTATTCCGACATCGTGCTGCCGACCGCCACCTGGTACGAGAAGAACGACCTCAACACCTCGGACATGCATCCCTTTATTCATCCGCTGTCAGCTGCGGTGGATCCGGCTTGGGAAGCCCGCTCCGATTGGGAAATATACAAAGGCATCGCAAAGGCCTTCTCGCGTGTCGCGCCAGAGGTGCTTGGCGTCGAGCAAGATGTCGTTCTGACGCCGATCCAGCACGACAGCCCTGGAGAAATGGCGCAGGCCTTCGACGTGAAGGACTGGAAGCGCGGCGAGATCGAGCCGATCGCGGGCCGTACCATGCCGTCGGTTGCGGTCATCGAACGTGACTATCCCAATATCTACGCGCGATTCACGGCGCTGGGGCCGCTCATGACCTCTATCGGCAACGGCGGCAAGGGCATCAGCTGGAAGACCGAGCATGAAGTCGCGGCGCTCGGGGCGCTCAACGGCGTGCACGAGAATGGCGCTGCAAAGGGCCTTCCGAAGATAGACACCGATATCGATGCGGCCGAGGTCATCCTGATGCTCGCGCCCGAGACGAACGGTGAAGTGGCGGTGAAGGCCTGGGATGCGTTGTCGAAGGCAACGGGCCGAGAGCACGCGCATCTTGCAGTGCCGAAAGAAGACGAGAAGATCCGGTACCGCGACATCCAGGCGCAGCCGCGCAAGATCATCTCGTCGCCGACATGGTCGGGCATCGAGAGCGAAAAGGTCTGCTACAATGCCGGCTATACGAACGTCCATGAACTGATCCCTTGGCGTACGCTCACCGGCCGTCAGCAGCTTTACCAGGATCATCTCTGGATGCGCGCTTTCGGCGAAGGATTCGTCACCTGGAAGCCACCGGTCGACCTGAAGACGATCGCCGTCGTCAAGGATCGACGCCCGAACGGCAACAAGGAGATCGTTCTCAATTTCCTGACGCCGCATCAGAAATGGGGCATCCATTCCACCTATACGGACAACCTGCTGATGCTGACGCTGAATCGCGGCGGGCCGGTCGTCTGGATATCCGAAGTGGATGCGAAGTCGGCCGGCATCGTCGACAACGACTGGGTGGAAGTCTTCAACGCCAATGGCGCGTTGACCGCCCGCGCCGTCGTCTCTCAGCGCATCAAGCAGGGCATGATGCTGATGTACCACGCCCAGGAGAAGATCATAAACACGCCGGGCTCCGAGATGACCGGCAACCGCGGCGGCATCCATAATTCGGTAACGCGCACCGTATTGAAGCCCACGCATATGATCGGCGGCTACGCCCAGCTGGCCTACGGGTTCAACTATTACGGAACCGTGGGTTCCAACCGCGACGAGTTCATCGTCGTCCGCAAGATGTCCAAGATCGATTGGCTTGAGGGGCCGCTCTCAACCAATGCGCCGAAGGAGGCCGCAGAATGAAGATTCGTGCCCAGATCGCAATGGTGTTGAACCTCGATAAATGCATCGGCTGTCACACCTGTTCCGTCACCTGCAAGAACGTCTGGACCAGCCGCGAAGGTGTCGAATATGCCTGGTTCAACAATGTCGAGACCAAGCCCGGCCTGGGCTATCCCCGCGAATGGGAGAACCAGACGAAGTGGAACGGCGGCTGGCGGCGCAAGCGTAACGGCAAGATCGAGCCGAAGATGGGCGCGAAATGGCGCATCCTGGCCAATATTTTCGCCAATCCGGATCTCCCGCAGATCGACGATTATTACGAGCCCTTCACCTTCGACTATGAGCATCTGCATACGGCGAAGGAATCGAAAGCCGTCCCGACAGCCCGGCCTCGGTCGCTGGTGTCCGGTGAACGCATGGAAAAGATCGAATGGGGTCCGAACTGGGAGGAAATCCTGGGCGGTGAATTCGAAAAGCGCTCGAAGGACGTCAATTTCGAAGGCATCGAGAAGGAAATCTACGGCCAGTTCGAAAATACCTTCATGATGTATCTGCCGAGGCTGTGCGAACACTGCCTCAATCCGGCTTGCGCGGCGGTATGCCCATCCGGTGCCATCTACAAGCGCGAGGAGGACGGCATCGTTCTGATTGACCAGGACAAGTGCCGCGGCTGGCGCATGTGCGTCTCTGGCTGCCCCTACAAGAAGATCTATTACAATTGGTCGTCGGGCAAATCGGAGAAGTGCATCTTCTGCTATCCGCGCATTGAGGCCGGCCAACCGACGGTCTGTTCGGAGACTTGCGTCGGGCGTATCCGTTATCTCGGCGTCCTGCTCTATGACGCCGACCGTATCGAGGCGGCGGCAAGCGTCCCCGATGAGAAAGACCTCTATCAGGCGCAGCTCGATCTCTTCCTTGATCCCAAGGATCCGAAAGTGATCGCACAGGCCCGCGCCGATGGTGTGCCGGAAGCCTGGATCGAGGCGGCTCTCACATCACCGATCTGGAAGATGGCTATGGACTGGAAGGTCGCATTCCCGCTGCATCCGGAATACCGCACCCTGCCGATGGTCTGGTACGTGCCGCCGCTTTCGCCCATACAGTCGGCCGCAGCCGCCGGCAGGATGGGTCTTGATGGCGACATGCCGGATGTCCGCTCGCTGCGTATCCCGTTGCAATACCTTGCTAATCTGCTGACCGCAGGCAACGAGGACCCGGTCGCGCTGGCTCTCGAACGCATGCTGGCCATGCGGGGTTACATGCGCGCCAAGTCCATTGACGGGCGCATCGATGAGCGTATCGCCGAAAAGGTCGGACTGACCGGCGCCGACATTGAAGACATGTACCGGATCATGGCGATTGCGAACTACGAGGATCGCTTCGTCATTCCGACGGCGCATCGCGAATGGAGCGAAGACGCCTACGATCTTCGCGGCTCCTGCGGTTTCTCGTTTGGCAACGGCTGCTCTGGCGGAACGAGCGAGCCCAATCTCTTCGGCGCGAAACAGCCGAAGAAAGCCTCAAACCCGATGGAGATCGCATGATGCCCGAGAGACAGGAAAATCTCACTTTCCGGGCGCTGTCCGCGCTTCTGACCTATCCGACCGAAGAGCTTTGCGGCAGCGTAGCGGAGATCGAGGAGGTAATCACTTCCGAGAGGCTCGTACCATCTTCTGCCGCCAGGGCACTTCGGCCGCTCCTCGAGGATCTCGCCTCGCTCGATCTTTTCGAGTTGCAGGAGCGTTATGTCGAGCTTTTCGATAGAACTCGGCGCCTTTCGCTCCACCTCTTCGAGCATGTGCACGGGGAAAGCCGCGATCGCGGCCAGGCCATGGTCGACCTCGCCTCGCTATATGAGAAAGGCGGGCTGGAACTCTCCGCCAACGAACTGCCGGATTACCTACCGCTGTTCCTGGAATATCTGTCGACCAGACCACGGGATGAGGCGCTGAACCTTCTCGCAGAAACCGTACACATCCTTGCAGCGCTTGAAGAACGCCTCGTACACAGGAATTCTCCATATGCGGCGGTTCTGACCGCGATCCGTGTCATGGCGGGCGTATCTCTCGACACCTCCGACCGACAGGAATTGGCCGAAGAGCTGGATAGCGATCTCGCCGCGCTTGACGCTGAATGGGAAGAGACGGCCGTCACTTTCGGCCCCGGAAGCAGTGGCATGGATGGCTGTTCCAACGAACGGCTTCAGACCCGTCTGCGCGCGGCGCGCCGCGACGCGCGCACCAATGCCGGTTGAAGGAGGAACAACGATGTCAGAGACCATCAATTCCGCATTGTTCGGCTGGTATCCGTATTTTTGCCTCACCATCTTCCTGCTCGGGAGCCTCATTCGTTTCGACCGCGAGCAATATACCTGGAAAACAGGCTCCTCCCAGTTGCTGCGCCGCAGCCAGTTGCGCTGGGGATCGAACCTCTTTCATGTCGGCATATTGGTGATCTTCATCGGCCATGCCGGCGGATTGCTCACGCCGATTGCCGTCTTCGATTGGCTCGGTGTCTCGCATGGTTTCAAGCAGGGACTCGCGATCGTCGTCGGTGGCCTCGCCGGCATCGCCTGTTTCATCGGGATATCCCTTCTTGCGCATCGCCGTTTCTTTGATCCGCGCATCCGCGCCACGTCGAGCTTTGGCGACATGGCAATCCTGCTCATTCTCTGGCTGCAGCTCACGCTCGGCCTCTCCACCATTTTTGTCTCCCTCAACCACATGGACGGCCACGAGATGGTGAAGTTCATGAACTGGGCGCAAGGCATTCTGACGTTGCAGCCGTCCGCTGCCGCTTACGTCGCGGACGCGAATCCGATCTTCAAGATGCACCTGATCCTCGGCATGACGATCTTTCTGCTGTTTCCCTTCACCCGGCTGGTCCACGTCTGGAGCGCACCGATCTGGTATCTCGGGCGACCCGGCTATCAGGTCGTGCGCAGTCGCTACTCGCGCGAGCGGCATCCCGCGCGGTCCTACAAGCATCCGGCGGAGTGAAGAACATGGTTTCGATCATCATCGACCGCACGACAGAACGGGCCCAGGAAGGCCATGATCACCGACATGAACATGCCCCGGTTCGGGCAGCATCCTCCGAGCCCGTTACCATGCCGCCAGTAAGCGTCAACGGTGTTTCGATTTCCCGCAAGGATATCGCCGCTGAGACGCAAAATTTTCCGGCCGTCAATCCAGGCGCGGCCTGGCACGCGGCAACGCGGGCGCTTGTCGTCCGTCAGTTGCTCCTGCACGAAGCGCAACGCCTCGCCATGACCGCCAGCCCGCAAAGAGATACGGACGGGCGGATGGAGACCGACGAAGACGCACTCCTGCGCGCACTCGTCGAACGCGAGGTACAAATCCCCGAAGCGGACGAAGAGATGCTGCGGCGCTTCTACGAGAACAATCGCAAGCGCTTTGTGACGCCACCACTCTTCGAGGCGGATCATATTCTGATTGCCGCAAATAGGCAGGATGCCGCGGCATTTGTCGAAGCTCAGGAGAAGGCCGTTTCGCTTGCCGCCGTTTTGGCGCAGGAGCCGGGGCGCTTTGCAGCCCTTGCGAGGGACTGTTCCGACTGCCCCTCGAGGGAAGTCGGCGGTAGCCTCGGGCAGATCAGCCCGGGGGAAACGACGCCGGAATTCGAAGCCGCGCTCGCCGCTCTTACTCCCGGTGAAATATCCGCTCCGGTCGAAACCCGGTACGGCGTCCATCTCATTCGGCTGGTACGGAAGATCGAGGGGGCGCTGCTGCCGTTCGAGGCAGTCAGGAACCGGATCGCCGACTATCTCGAAGACCATGTCCGCCGACAGGCGACGGCACAATACATCGCGCTGTTGATCGGCCGTGCCGACATCAGGGGTATCGCTCTCGAGGGTGCAGCCACCCCCTTGGTTCAGTGAGGGTAGGACATGCTGGGATCTATCATCGCTTCGCTTGACAATCCGCAGACTGCGGCCGCCGTCATCGGAGCGGTCGGCATGGAAGGCTTGGCCGAGCGGGTCGAAAAGGCGGCCGCTGCCGAAGCCATGGAACCGGCCGCCTATCTTGCCGCGGCCGTTCGGTCGTTCATGGAGACAGCTTCAGACGATCACTTTGTCCAACTGATCGGCATCATGAACCGCGCCGAGGATCCGACCCTTGCCGCTGTCCGCGCCATCCTGCACAAAGTCCTGCCAGAAGCGGGCGAGGCGGCTTGACGATGCCTGCTCTCCTCCCAGACTGCTACCACTTCGAAAGGGTCATGGTGTCGTTCGAAGCGGCGCGCCTAGCCGCAATGGCGCTCGCCACACCGCTCGATCTCCGAGACGATGTGCCATTGGCCCACGCCCGAGGACGCATCCTGGCCGCACCGATCGAGGCGCCGCGGTCCCTCCCGCCATTCGATCAAGCCGCCATGGACGGATATGCCGTCCATATCGCCGGCAAGGGCGGCGTACCTTCCGTTCTTCCGGTGACCGGCCGCACGATAGCCGGCGATCCGCCGGGTGTGCTCGCGCCGGGTACGGCTCACCGCATCATGACGGGCGCCGCACTTCCGAGCGGTGCCGATACCGTCGTGATGCAGGAGCATGTGACACGCCGAGGCGATCTCGTGCAGCTTGGTCTGGATTTGAAGCCCGGCGCCCACATCCGGAGGGCTGGAGAGGACGTAACACAGGGAAGCGTCGTCCTCGACCGGGGCCGTATCATCGGCTGGAAGGAAATTGCGCTGCTCGGCGCCCTTGGGATCGACACTGTTGCTGTTGTCCGTCCTCTCAGGATCACCGTTCTGACGACGGGCTCCGAACTTCACGCCGCCGGCACACCGCTCCCGCCGGGCGCGATTTACGATTCCAATGGTCCCATGCTCGCTGCGCTGCTGGCGGGGCCGAACATAGATGTCGTATCGCTGACGTTTTCTGATGATCCGGCGGCAATCACGCGCGCACTCCAGGAGATCAAGGAAACCGCTGACATTGTGATCACGTCAGCTGGTATGTCGGTCGGAGAAGGGGATCACGTTCGCGATGCCGTCCTGCGGGCCGGCGGCGAGCTGGATGTCGTGAAGGTCGCAATGAAGCCCGGCAAGCCCTTGGCGTTTGGAAAGCTCGGCAATGCGTGTTTTGTCGGACTTCCGGGCAATCCGCAAGCGGCAGCCTTTGCGGCGCTCGCCTTCGTGCGCCCCATGACGAGGGTTCTTCTCGGTCAGGCGCCGGTTGACCGTATGACGGCGGAGATGACCTTTACCTTCACCCACAAGCCGGATCGCACGGACTTGCTCCCCGTTCGGTTGAGCGTCGAGCGAGGGCGTCTGATCGCCCATCGCTGCGGACCCGACGGCTCTCACCGAATAATGACGATGGCATGCGCCGATGCCATCGTCATCGTACCCAATGCTCAGACCGCTGTGGAAGCGGGCGCCGTCCTTGAGGTGCTTCCATTCGATCAATCGCATTCCGATGCGTGAACGCGATGGTGCTGCGCCTGTCAATCTGGCGCTGATTTCTGTTTGAAGGAGACCGCATGCAAATCGCTCATCCAATCTTCCCGATCACCGGGATCGTCTATTCGAAGGGATCGGAGTTCGAGGCCTTTCTGCAGGATGTCACCGCGACAATGGCTGATCAGGGCATGCGGCTGGCCGGGCTCGTTCAGCACAGTCAGGCGAAGCCCGGCCGCACGAAATGCGATATGTATCTCCGCGACCTCGCGACAGACGAGGTCCGCGCGATATCCGATGATCGCGGCCCCCATGCCCGCGGCTGTGTCCTGAATACCGACCGGTTACTGAGTGCATGCGAGGCCGCGGAAGCCGGTTTATCCGACCGGACCGACCTGCTGGTTCTCTGCAAATTCGGGAAGACCGAGGTGGAGGGCGGCGGATTCAGATCGCTGATCGCAAGGGCGCTGGAACTTTCGGTTCCCGTCCTGATCGGAGTCCCTGCCATCAATCTCGAGCCGTTTCGCGATTTCACAGCCGGGTTTGCACAGGAGATCGAGCTGGCGGATCTTGCCTCCGATCGGCTGGTGGCTGCAAAGCGTCTGCGGTCCATCTATTGGCCTGCCGACGATGCGCTGAAGGTGGTTGCGTGAAGGGCAAATGATGGATGACATCGTGGTGGCCCGCGCCCTGCACGTCCTCTCCGTGATCCATTGGATCGGCGGGCTAAGCTTCGTGACATTGGTCGTATTGCCTCTGGCTAGATCGCAGCGGATCGCCGAAGACGCGCTGACGCTGTTTGAAAGCGTCGAACGGCATTTTTCGGCACAGGTTCGAGTCTCGGTCCCGCTCGCAGGTGCAACGGGTCTCTGGATGACTTACAGGATGGACCTCTGGGACCGGTTCGCCGATCCGGAATTCTGGTGGATGTCGGCGATGTTCGGCGTATGGCTCATCTTCATGCTCATGCTGTTTGCGATCGAACCGCTACTGCATCTGAAATTCGAAAAGAGCGCGCGGCTAGACCCGAGGGCATCCATCCGCCGTTTGAGCCGTTTGCATGAATTTCTACTGTTGCTCGCGGCCGTCACCGCATTTGGTGCCGTTGCCGGATCTCATGGTCTCGTTTTCTTCTGACTGCATGCCGGAATTTGTCCGTACTCGGAGGTTGTTCGAATGGTTCGCATTGGAATTCTCACAATATCCGATCGCGCGAGCCGCGGCGAATATGCCGATCTCGCAGGGCCGGCGATCCGACAATGGTTGGAGCGGGCCATCGTCTCTCCCTGGACAGCTTTGCCGAGAATCGTCCCCGATGGCTTCGAAAGCGTCCGGCGCGCGCTAATCGACTTCTGCGATCAGGACCGTGTCGATCTGGTGCTGACGACCGGCGGCACCGGGCCGGCGGCGCGCGACGAGACACCCGAAGCGATGCATGCTGTGATCGTCAAGGAACTGCCTGGCTTCGGCGAGGTTATGCGACGCGCGAGCTTCGAGACCGTGCCGACGGCAATTCTCTCGCGCCAGTCGGCCGGCACACGCGGCAGCACCCTGATCGTCAACCTGCCGGGCAAGCCGTCGTCGATCGATCTTTGCCTTGGCACAGTGTTTCCAGCGATCCCCTATTGCCTCGACCTGATCGGCGCCGGACGTATCGAAACCGATCCGGCTTTTGTCGCGACTTTCCGCCCCTCATGAAATTGGCGTCAGGCCGGCGGCGTCTTCGCCCAAACGCGTTGCTGGCCTACGAACTGCGGCGGGCAAGCAGCAGCATCGGCGCATATTCTAAGCAGAAGAGACCGAATGCCGCGATCCAAAGAAGGCCGGCGATTGCGTAAATTGAGGTGGCAAAGATTGGCAGAACCTCGGCAAACGGGCGCACGAGGGCTGCCATGACGAGCAGGATATAGGAAGCACTGGTCAACCACGACGCGGTCAGTGCGCGCCCGGTGTGCCCGCGGCTCGCCCTTGTTATGACCGCGAGCATCATGCAGGCGATGGCTCCGATCGTCAGGACATGAAGTACGGAATATTCGTTGAGAATGCCCGCTGCTCCGAGAGCGATAGACGCGAAGCCCAGAGGGAGGAAGCCATAGGCCACATGCAGGATGAGCAGCAGCTTTTCCCGTCGCACGGTCCAGCCCCGCCACCGCGCCAGACGGACGGCATGGAGCAGGGCCGCTGCGGCAGCGGGCAGGATGGTGAGGGAACTGTCAGGCAGGGCTGTCCAAAAGGCCAGTGCGGCGACGCCACAAAGAATGGCTATCGTATCGAACCGATTGTAGGGCACCGGGAAATCGACCCTTCCAAAGCGGTTCAGCCAGTTCCGCGTGAAGCTTGGCAGGATTCGTCCGCCGACAATGGTGACCAAGGCCACGTAGGCGCTGACGGCAAGCCGGACGGCGATGCTGTTGTCAGAGGCGCCACCGATCACCGAAACGTGGAAAGCGATGTTGGCGATCGATAGCGCCAGCAGGCCGGCAATGACTTTCAGATCTTTCCATTTGCGACCGGCGACGACTTCGCTGGCGCAAATGAACAGTAGCGTCGGCAGGAACAGGCTCTCCAGCACGGCCGACGGGACAACACCGGCGAAATCGGGAAAGAGAAGCGCGACTCTCCCTACACACCAAAGGGAAAAGAGCAGGACAAGCGGCCAGCCTGAGACCGGTAAGCGTCCCGTCCAGTTCGGGACGGCGGTGAGCAGGAAGCCGGCCAACACGGCCGAGGAGAAGCCGAAAAGCATCTCATGCGCATGCCAATAAACAGCGCCATAGCTGCCTCCTACCTCAGCGCTCCCCATCAATGACATCATCCAAATCGCCATGGCTACGATGGCCCAAAGGCCGGCGCCAAGGAAGAAAGGCCTGAACCCATAGGAGAAGATCACAGGTCCGGTATTTGCGATCCCTCTCGGGATCGCCCGGCTTACCTTCTGTTCGACTTTACTCATTTCGTCGCTCCGCAATACTGCTGTCGGCGATCTTTTAAGGCATGGAGCGTCTTCCCTCTTTGTCGGGACGCAAGCAGCGAGAGGGTATCGTCAAGTTAACGAACTTGGATCGTCGCCAGGGGCAATTATTAGGCGTAAAACATCTGTCCGCCGCTCCGATAGAGCATGTAGGCTGCGACAACGAGGATAAGAGTGGCAAAGAGACTATTCAGCACACCCTTGCGCGCGGCGAGATGTTTGGCCAGAAAGGCGCCGAGCAGTCCGCCCAAGATGCCGCCGCCGATGAAGATCGCGGCCAGGAGCCAGTCGACATATCCGGATATGGCGTAGTTCACAGCGGTGGTCAATCCGAAGGCCGTCACGGCAACGAGGGAAGAGCCGATTGCGTAGAGGATCGGCATGCCCGTGGAGGCGATTAGTCCAGGGACGATGAGAAAGCCGCCGCCTATCCCGAAGAATCCGGAGAACGCGCCCGTCAGGCCGCCGAAACCGGCGACCTTCCGTGCGTTCCCTCGCGAACATTGAGCAGCTGGGTCCCCTTGCGCTCCACGCTTGCGGAACATCAGAGCCCCGACGACGAGCATCAAAAGCGCGAACAGGATGAGCAGCTTCTGTCCGTCCACCATCTTGCCGATGCTCGATCCGAGGAAGGCACCAATAATGCCCGCGACGCTATAGACGCCGGCACAACGCCATTTGACATTGCCGAGCCTTGCATGACCGACAAGATTAGCCAAGGCATTGGCGGCAACGGCGACGGCGCTCGTTCCGATCGCCAGGTGGGCGCTTGGGACGCCGACGACATAGACCATTAGAGGCACGGCCAGGATCGATCCACCGCCACCGAACAGGCCGAGCGTGAAGCCGACCAGTCCGCCGGAGAAGGCCCCGAGACCATATTGCATCAGATCAAGGGTCATTGCCGCTGGCCCAGGTCGCCGTCAAGCGGCCCCCGTCTTGAGCGAATGTACATGGACTTCTCTTTTTCAGTGAGCCTGAAGCGGCGCGTCTCGCCGGGACGAGGCGACGTGGTAGGCGAGCATGCCCACGAGCATCGCCACAGCGAATAGGACCGTTTCCCAGCGGCCGGTAACGAGAGATGCGATCGCCGGACCGGGACACAGTCCGACCAGCCCCCATCCAAGACCGAACAGAGCAGCCCCAGAGACGAGCCTGCCATCGATCGTGCGGCTGGCCGGAACATGGAATTCGCTGTCGAAGGCTGGTCGAATGCGGCGGCGCCGGATGGCGTAGGCGATCGACGACGGGATCAAAGCGCCGCCCATGACAAAGGCAAGCGTCGGGTCCCAGGCGCCTGCGACGTCGAGGAAAGCCAGTACACGTCCGGGATTGACCATATCAGATACGACCAGTCCGACGCCGAAAAGGATTCCGCAGACGATCGAAACAAGAATGCGTTGGGTCATCACAGGCCTCCGATCATATGGCGCGTCAGGAAGACCGTGGCCGCCGCGACGACCATGAAGGTTATCGTCGCGACGATCGAACGTGGTGAAAGCCTTGCCAATCCGCAGACGCCGTGGCCGCTGGTGCAGCCGGAACCAAGCCGCGTGCCGAAGCCTACCAACAGACCGCCGATGACCAGAAGCAATGGCGAAGATGTGATCGCGAGCTCCGCGTGCCGGATATAGGCGAACGCCATCGCGCTGCCGCCGAGTATCCCGCCTAGAAATGCGACGCCAAGCGCGCTGATGCCGACGCCCGTCCATCCGAAGGCCGAGGCCGTCAATCCGGATATGCCGGCGATGCGGCCGTTGAGCAGCAGGTAGAGGGCGGCGGAAAGGCCGATCAGAAGGCCGCCTGACAGCGGCCAGATGAAGTTGAACTGAGACATATCTGTTACAACGCGTTGACTGGGATCTTCAGGTACTGGACACCATTGTCCTCAGCGGGAGGCAGCTTGCCCCCGCGCATATTGACCTGCACCGAGGGCAGTATCAGCTTCGGCATCGCCAGCGCGGCATCCCGATTGTTGCGCATTTCCACGAATTCGTCCTCAGTCACGCCTTGATGCACATGGATATTGCCGGTGCGTTCGGCATCCACGGTCGTCTCCCAGGCGTAATCGTCACGGCCCGGGGCCTTGTAATCATGGCACATGAACATGCGTGCCTCGCCCGGAAGTTGGGTCAGGCGCTTGATGGAGCGATAAAGCGTTCTCGCGTCGCCTCCCGGAAAGTCGCAGCGCGCCGTGCCATAATCCGGCATGAACAGCGTGTCGCCCGGGAAGACGGCGTCGCCGACGACATAGGCCAGGCAGGCGGGCGTATGGCCAGGTACATGAAGGACAGTCGCATCCAGATTGCCTATCTTAAACCGGTCGCCGTCCTGGAAGAGCTGGTCGAACTGGCTGCCATCCCTTTGAAACTCCGTACCGGCATTGAAGATCTTGCCAAAGACTTCCTGCACGCGAATGATCTCGCAGCCGATCGCAAGCTGGCCACCGAGCTCGGATTGCAGGAGCGGCGCTGCAGAAAGGTGGTCGGCATGGGCATGCGTCTCGAGCAGCCACTGTACTTCGAGATTTTCGGATTTTACGTAATCAATAAGGGCGCGAGCGGACAAATTCGTCGTGCGTCCGGACGCAGGATCGTAATCCAGAACGCTGTCAACGATGGCGCAGGCCTTGGAGCCGGGATCGCGGACGACATGGCTGACGGTGAAGGTCGCAGGGTCAAAGAACGACTGGATTACAGGGCGCTGCGCCCGATTTTCGAGTGCGTTGCGGACGATTTCCGAAGCATGTGAAAGATGCGTATCGGTGATGGAGTCGGACATGGGTTCCTCCTGTCGATATGCATAAAATACATATTTACAATAAATATGCAAGTGTGTATTTTTGATAGTCATGAAACTGAGCCTCTGCTATAGCCATTCAGCGGCTGTTCGACGGAAAGGATTGGCAATGGAGACAGTGAATTCGAATAGGGATGAAGTGCCACAAGCCCTGCGGATCAACGATAAAGCGCCGGGCTTTACCGCCCGCTCCACGGCCGGTGAGGTATCTCTGGCGACCTATCGGGGGCGTTGGCTTCTGTTTTTCTCGCATCCGGCCGACTTCACCTCTGTCTGCACCAGTGAACTCATCGCTTTTGCCCGAGCCCAGGAAAAATTCGCCAAGCTGAATTGCGACCTATTGGGACTATCGGTTGACAGCCTCTATTCACATGTCGCCTGGCTGCGAGATATCGAACGCAGCTTCGACGTAAAGGTGCGGTTCTCGGTCATCGAGGATTCTGCAATGGTCATCGCAAGGGCATATGGGATGCTCGACAGGTCCTCGGAAAACAGCGGTACGGTCCGCGCGACCTATGCTATCGATCCGGAGGGCATAATCCGCGCCATCGTCTGGTATCCGATGAATGTCGGCCGCTCGGTAGACGAACTTCTGCGCCTCGTCGAGGCCCTGCAGACGTCGGACCGGGAATGTGCGCTGACGCCGGAAGGCTGGCGGCCAGGTCAACCGCTGATCGAGCCTGCGGCATCCTCCATGGACGACGCCGAGCAGGTGGCCGAAGGCCAGACCTGGTACTATCGGGAGCGCCGCGCGTGAGCGATGTGGCGCTTTTTTCCGACGCGATGCAGGATAAGGCCGCGGAAGCTGCCGACTTCATGCGGCTGTTCGGCACGCCGAGCCGGTTGATGCTCCTCTGCCATATTGCCCAGAAGGAACGCTCGGTCGGCGAAATACAGGACGAACTGGGCTTCAAGCAGCCCGCACTCTCCCAGCAACTGGCCGAACTCCGTCAAGCCGGCGTCGTCCGGACACGGCGCGAATCCCGGCAGATCTACTATTCGATTGCCGATGACCGCGTCGCCGTCGTCATGGAGATGCTGATGGAGATGTTTTGCGGAACCGTTCCGGCTACTCCCGCGGAAGCTCCTGCCGGCCGCGGCGCCGGGGCCGTTTCACTAGGCGAGATGGCGCGCTGGGCGCGGCTCGACAAAACCGATTGAAACTTCAATCCGGAATTGGGCGACGTAACCCGTGAACATGACACATAGCAAATCGCAAAAGCGATGTCTTATGAAAGCAGATGATGACTAGCGCATAAATCTGCGATAGTGTTTGTGCGCTGCACAATCTAAACATGGGCAAGGCCGATGCCGGCAACTGCGAAGGCAATGCAACGGGAGCCACTTCGCGTCGACCTAGCCCTTCAGGGCGGTGGCGCGCATGGTGCTTTTTCCTGGGGTGTCCTCGATCGTCTTTTGGAGGAGCCATGGCTGCTGATCGAGGGGATTTCGGGCACCTCGGCCGGAGCCATGAACGCGGTGGTCATGGCGCACGGCTATACCGCCAACGGCGCCGAAGGCGCTCGCGAGGCGCTGGAGGCATTCTGGCGCACAGTATCCGAGGCGGCGCGCTTCAGTCCCTTTCGACGCGGTCCCCTCGATTTCCTGCTCGGTCGCTGGACGCTCGACCACTCGCCGGTTTTCGTGGCGATGGACATGATGGCGCGTGTATTCTCGCCCTACGATCTCAATCCTGCCGCCTCCAATCCGCTGCGCGCCATATTGGCGGAAACCGTCGATTTCGAGCGGCTTGCGGCCAGTCCAATCAAGCTGTTCGTAACGGCAACGAATGTCCGCACCGGCCGGGGCCGCATTTTCCGCAACGGCGAGCTGACCCCGGACGTGCTACTTGCTTCGGCATGCCTGCCGACCCTGTTTCAAGCCGTCGAGATCGATGGCGAAGCCTATTGGGATGGCGGCTATGCTGGCAATCCAACGATCACGCCGCTGGCCCGCGAATGCACATCGCAGGACACCATCCTCGTGCAGATCAATCCGGTTGAAAGGCCGGGCACACCTCGGTCCGCGCGTGAGATCCTCAATCGCCTCAACGAAGTCTCTTTCAACGCAGTCCTTCTGAAGGAACTGAAGATGATCGCTCTGCTCCGGAAGGTCGCGCAGCTGGATGACGAAGAGGGCGCGCGCTGGGCATCGATGCGCATCCACCGGGTCGCGAGCGAGCTCATGACCGACCTCGGCTACTCGTCAAAACTCAATGCGGAATGGGAGTTTCTGACCATGCTGCATAAGGAGGGGCGCAGGTCCGCCGATGCATTCCTAAGCGCTCATGGTGGCGATCTCGGCAGCCGCTCGTCGCTTGATCTCGATATCTTGCTGGAAGGGGTCTGAAAGGTGGGGCTTCTCGGCATCCTGATTGGGCTCGGGCTGCTGGTCTGGCTCGCCTTCCGCGGCTGGAGCGTGCTGTTGCTGGCGCCGCTCGGCGCTCTCGTCGCCGCGCTCTTTGCCAGCGAACCAGTGCTGGCACACTGGACGCTGACCTTCATGAACAGCGCCGCGCATTTCTTTGCTCAGTTCTTTCCACTGTTCCTGCTCGGCGCACTCTTCGGCAAATTGATGGAGGACAGCGGTTCAATAACCGCCATCGCCGATTTCATGATGCGGCGGCTCGGAAAGAACCACGCAATCCTTGCCGTCGTCATCGCCGGTGCGCTGATCACCTATGGCGGTGTCAGCCTCTTTGTTGCCTTCTTCGTCCTCGCGCCGATGGCGCAGGAGCTGTTCCGGTCGGCCGGCATTCCGCGGCGGCTAATGCCCGCGACGATCGTGCTTGGAACATCTACTTTCACCATGTCGGCATTTCCGGGAACGCCGTCGATACAGAACGCCATCCCGATGCCCTTCTTCGGTACGACGCCGTTTGCCGCGCCGGGACTCGGCATAATCGCTTCCGCGATCATGCTTTGCTTCGGCCTATGGTGGCTTCGTCGCATCGAGGCGGCTGCGCGCAAATCCGGCGAAGAGTTTGGAGAGGGCTCGCCCGCGACATCAGACGATCTCGCTTCCGACGAGCAAATGCGCGAACGCGCCTCGGTCGGCAGGGAATTCGACCCCGCCGAAATCGCGCGTGGCAAGCGTGCCCAAGCGACACCACCCATCCTGGTCGCGGTGTTGCCGCTCGCCGTGGTTATCCTCGTCAATCTCAGCATGTCGCTGCTAATCCTGCCATCGCTTGATCTGGGGTTTCTTTCGGAAGCTCGGTGGGGCGGGATCTCCCGCTCCGCGGTAAGTGGTGTGTGGGCCGTCGTCACGGCGCTGGCAGTCGCGGTCGCGACTGTCGTTGCGTTGAATTTTCGCCGGTTGCCGACATTGCGCGCGACGATGGATGCAGGTGCCAACGCGTCCGTCCTGCCGGCGATCTCCGTCGCCAGCCTGGTCGGCTTTGGAGCGGTCGTCGCGGCGATGCCGGCCTTCGAGATCGTGCGCGACTGGGTGCTCGGCATCGGCGGAGGACCGCTCGTCTCGATTGCGGTGGCCACCAACATCCTGGCGGCGCTGACTGGCTCAGCCTCAGGCGGTCTGACCATCGCTCTCGATGCGCTTGGCGGTACCTATCTGGCGCGCGCGCACGAAACAGGTCTCGACCCGGCACTGTTGCACCGTGTCGCGGTCATCGGGTCAGGCACACTGGATAGCCTGCCGCACAACGGAGCAGTCGTTACGTTGCTTGCCGTTTGCGGCTCGACCCACGGAGAAAGCTACCGCAATATCGTCGTCGTCGGAATTATCGGAGCAATCCTGGCACTGATCGCAGTGATCGTTTTGGGAACCTTTCTCGGGTCATTCTGAATTCCTCGGAAAGGGAAATATCGATCAGCGTTGATCCGCCTCAATGCGGTCTGCACGGGAAGGCGTCACTCTAGCGAATCTGCACGGCTATTTTCCGCATTGAAACCGGCTCGGGAGGAGACGACATGTACAAGAAGATCCTAATTGCCACAGATGGGTCCGACCATGCACATAAGGCGGCCGAGATTGGTGCCGTTCTTGCAGCGGCATACGAGGCCGAGGTCCACTTGGTGCACGTGTTGCTTTCCGGTGAGGTCGACGACAATCTGCGACGCATGGTAGAAACAGAGCATCTTGATGACTTATACTCCAAGGCGTCGGCCGGACTCGTACCCGGCCTTCCGGTCACATTTTCGTCAAGGGATTCTGCAGGCAACTTTCGCATCTTGCAGGCGCTCGGCACTGAAATTCTCAACAGGGCGAGCACCGACGTCAAGACGCGCGGCGTAAAGCAAGTTTCGACACATCTCATGGAGGGCGATGCGGCCGAACAGATCGCCAGAGTGATCGAGGAGGTGCATCCCGACCTCGTCGTCTGTGGAGCAAGGGGCCTTTCAAGCCTGTCGCAACTGGTGCTCGGCAGCGTATCCACCAAGGTTGCCCAGCTTAGCACCGTCACCTGCGTGACTGTCCGCTAGTGTGCAACAAGCGCGACGATCTACCTTCGCCGATACGTCAATCCGAGGACTTCAGGTCGCGATAGCAGCGTTGTTCGAGAGTGAATCGACGAGAATTTCCGTCGTTAGGCGGAGGTGCTTGTCCATCAATGTCACAGCCAGATTTGCATCGCGAGCGATGACGGCGTCGAAAATCGCCTTGTGCTCCGCCGCTACGTCACGGTCTATCGTGCGCATGGGAACAGAAAGACGGCGATACCGCTCTGTCTGTGCATAGAGCACGGCCCGGATTTTCATGAGTGACGGGCTGTTGCATGCTGCGACGATCGCCTCGTGGAACTGCTGATGGGCGGCGGCCCAGCGTTCGCTGAGGATTCGCTTGTCATTGGCCGTTTCCGTTTCGGGCAAGCGCTGCAGACGATGGAATGCGGCGACGAGCCCCGTTTCCCATTCGATATCGCCATTCTTTATCGATGCCCGGATGCAAAGGTCTTCGATCTTGATGCGCGTTTCCGTGAGATCCAACAGGTCCTCGATCGATACGTCCGGCACGCTGAAGCCCTTCTGGGCGGTGGCAACCGCCATGTCTTCGGCCGCAAGCCGCGACAAGGCCTCGCGCACAGCGCCCAGGCTAACCTCCAGCTCGCGGGCAACCTCGTTGATACGAATCTTCGCACCCGGCCGAAGCCGGCAACTCAGTATGTCGGTCTTCAGTCGTTCGTAAACGCTATCCGCCTGGGTGAGCGCCGGCCGCATCGTCATTGAGCCCCTCGCATCTGGTTCAGAATCTATTTCCTATGCAGATATAGGTTTTCTGAGCAGAATGCCATCTGGCTGTGACGATGGCGCCCCGCATTATTGTGCGAAAAGACGATGAAACCGCGGGGCAGCTGTGATGGCAACGGCGAAGAGAACCGCGGAAAGAATGACCTGCTGGGCGGTCGGCGAGACCCCGAGCGCATTCAATCCGGCATTGAGCAGGCAGAGGATCAAGGTGCCGAAGGCAATTCCCATCGGGCTGCCCCGACCGCCGGCGAGAGACACGCCGCCGATGATCGCGGCGGATATCGCGGGCACCAGGACATCGGTCAGGCCGGAAGGAGATGCCACCGAAAGGCCGTAGGTGAGCAGCACGCCGCTTGCCGCGGCAAATCCGCCGGAGATGGTGAAGATCGCGATGACCATTCGTCCTGTCCGCACGCCGGCCGTTTTGGCCGCGGCTCGGTCGGATCCGGTCGCAATGAGATCAGCCCCGAGGCGGGTCCAGCGGAAAATCACGGCGGCGATGGCGACACAGGCAATGGCGACCAAGCTACGCCAGGAAAATATCACGAAGATCGGCTCGTTGATGGCGGCAGATAGGTCCGGCCGGCCAAGCGATACGGTCAGATTGCCGGTCACGATGTAGGCAAGCCCCGCCGCCGTCATCAGTACACCGAGGGAAACGGAGATGGAACTGAGGCCGAGCGCAGTGATAGCCAGCCCCTGCGCCAGTCCGATAGCGAGCCCGGCGGCAATGCCGATAATGGCTCCCATCACCGGGTCACCGGTCCCGATGATGACGGCGATGCAGCCTGCGAGGCTCATCACGCTGCCAACCGACAGATCAAATTCGCGGGCAATCATCGTCAGGCCCAGCCCCAGGGCCACCGGGGCTATGGTTGCGAAATATTGCAGGATGCTGAACAGGACGAATTGCGGTGAGGCCGCGCCTTGCCATGCAAGCGCAAACGCCAAGGCGCAGGCCACCACGACGAAAATGCCCCACGCCCGTCTTTCTTCGCTCAAAAGGTTGCGCATCGCTCAGTTCCTCCGTCCCAAACCCTGGAGAATGACGACGGCCAGCACCGCAAGGCCGACCGTCAACCGCTGGAATTCCATGCTGAAGCCCTGCAGAAGCACCAGTGCGTTTATGACTACGATTGCCGCCATGCCGAGAAAGCTCTGGACCATGGAGCCGCGTCCGCCGCCAATTGCCGTGCCGCCGATAAGCACGGCGGCAATGGCCGTATATTCGAAGCCACGTGCCGTCTGCATGTCCGCCGAACCGAAGCGCGCGGCAATCAGGATGCCGCCGATCCCGGACAACACGCCCGCCAGAGCATATGCGATGACGGTCACGCGGCTAACATGGATACCCGCCGCCTCGGCTGCCCGCGCATTGCTGCCGACCAGCATGAGTTCATGACCGAAGCGGGTGAACGTGACGATCAGTTGCGCCAGCACGGTCAAGGCGGCGAAAACGAGAAAGGACACCGGAATGCCGCCGAGACGCCCCTTGAGGAACTGATAATCGAGGTTTGGCGCGTCCATCTTCGGGCCGACGATAATCTGCGTCAGCCCGATCAGCAGCGCATAGGCAGCGAGCGAAACGATGATGGGATTGGCGCGCAACGCCCCGATGATGCTTCCCTGAAGGGCTGTGATAACCGTCCCGGCCAGCACGGCGGCAAGAGCTGCTGCGAGGAAGCCGTGGCCGAGCATAGCCATGAACACGATGCCGGCAACGGACGCCGTCGCGCCGAGGCTGAACGACATAATGTTGCCTCCGATCGTCACGAAGGTCATGGCGAGCGCCACGCAGCCTACGAGCGACATGGCATTGGCAAGGGCCGTCAGGCTGGGTCGGGACAGGAATCCTGGCGTGGACAGCGCCAGCCCGATCAGAAGCACGAGTGCGACAAGCTTTGCGATGGTGGCAAGCGACGGCATCGTCATGCGTCTTCCCCCGGTCCGCTTTGCGGGTAATTGTGAAACTTCGCTGATCATGTTCATGCTGCCTCCCGCGCATTGGTGATCTCGGACAGGATGACGGTTTCGGCAATCTCGCCGCGCTCGTGCAGGCCGACGATCCGGCCTCGAAACATGGTGATGACCCGGTCGACAAGACCGACGACCTCCTCAAGGTCGGTCGAGGCCAGCAGGACAGCATTGCCCTCGTCACAAAGGCGCCGAAGCGTCTGGTAGATTTCCGCGCGCGCGCCCATGTCGACGCCGCGGGTCGGTTCGTTCATCAGGATCACGCCGTGAGCCCGGCGATCGGAACACCGGCCGATGGCGAGTTTCTGCTGATTGCCGCCACTCAGCCGTCCGGCCGCCAGATGCAGACGCGACGGGTCGAAGCCGACCTGTTGAGCAAGCAGGGTTGCGATGCGGCCGAGCCGCGCAGGAGGCAGCAGCCCCCCGTTGGACAGTTCGGGAAACCGCGTCGCCACCAGATTCGTGCGGGCAGGCATGTCGAGGAAGACGCCTTCGGTGGCGCGGTCCTCTGAGACGAAGCGCACGCCGGATTTCAGCACAGTGGATGGCGCACCCAGGGGCAACTTGCGGCCACCGATCGCAACATCGCCGCGGGCGTTATGAACGAGTCCGGCAAGCGCGCGGATACTCTCCGTGGCGCCTGATCCGATCTGTCCCACGATGCCGACGATCTCGCCGGCGCGCAGTTGCAAGCTGAAATCTTCGATTGCGCCAGGCACCTGCAGATTCGAGACCTCCAGCATCACAGCACCTGGCGGCCGTGTGGAGGACGGATAGACATCGGTCAACTCGCGGCCGATCATCAATTCCAGCAGCCGATTGCGCGGCATGTCGGCGACCGGTTGCGTGGTAATGACGCGCCCGTTGCGCATCACGGTCACAGAATCGCAGAGTTCGTAGACCTCGCCCATGCGATGGGTAATGTATATCACCGAGCAGTCCCTTGCCTTGAGCCGGTGGACCGCGTCGAAGACCTTGGCGATTTCACGTTCGGAAAGGGTTGCCGTCGGTTCGTCGAGAATAAGTACGGAGGCGTTGCGCGCGAGACCGCGGGCAATTTCCAGCAATTGCCGCTCGGCAAGCGCAAGTCGGCCAGCCTTGATGTCGAGGCTGGTCGATTCCAGTCCGACGGCGTCCAGCGCTTCCCTTGCCAGCGCGGCACTTCGCGCGGTTCGCCTGGCAAATGGAGCATCGGCATGGCCGAGCCACAGATTGTCATGAACCGAAAGATCGGGCGCGAGGCTGAGCTCCTGCGCGACGAGCGCCAGTCCCACTCGCTGCGCATCGACGGGATTGCGGAACGTGCGCTGCTTTCCATCGATTTCGAGCTTGCCTTCGCTGGGTGTCAGCACACCCGTCAATATCTTGACGAGCGTGCTCTTCCCCGCACCATTTCCGCCGCAGAGCGCGCGAACCTCACCCTTATGCAGATCGAGCGATACCCCGTCGATCGCGGCGATGCTTCCAAAGCGCTTGGTGAGGCGCCGTACCGAAAGGCGTGCGGCATCGGCCGAACCCTGCTGGTTCGTCATGGTGTCCTCCTGTCGATTGGATCCGGTGGTGCCGGGGTCAGAAGCTGCAGGACGTGGCGTACTGGTCCAGATTTTTACTGGAGACGATCTCCAGCGGCGTCGTGACGCTCAGCTTGGGAATGTCTTTGCCGGAAAAGTAGTCCGTGATCAGCTCGGCGGCCTTCGGGCCGTCATAGGAGGGAAGCGGGCCGCTTAGCGTGGCATATAGCTTGCCTGCCTGTATGTTGCGGATGCCCGATTCCTGGCAGCCGCCACCGATGACGAGAAGCTGGCCGGGAGCATTGCCGAGATCGAGGCCGGCACTATCAGCCGCCTTGATGATGGCATTTGCCATCGCATCGTTCATGCCGTAGACGGCATCAAGACCGCCTTGCGCGGCATATTTGGTGAACATCTGGCCGGCGATCTGCTCAGTGACGGGTGGGATCCATTGAGCGTCCTCGACCTGAACCAGCGTGATCCATGGCTCTTTCGCGAGCCTCGCCTTAAAGCCTTCCAGGCGCTTCGGCGCGATGCCTTCGGCCAGCGACCCCGTGATGGCTGCGACCTTCGCCGTCGTCCGGCCGCCGGCTTTCAATCCGGCAATCATGGCTTCGGCCGCCAACTCACCCGATTTCACATCGTCGAGCGCCATGGTGCCGACGGACAACCCATCTCCCTTCTCGACCTGCGAAATGACGAGAAAGACGGGAATTCCGGCTGCTTTGGCGCGTTGCAGGCCGGGGGTGACGGCACCGGAACTCAGCGGCTGCAGCACGATCATGTCCGGTTTCTGGCCGATGGCGTCGTCGAGCTGCTGGGCCTGAAGGGCGGGATCGAAGGGGCTGGTCAATTGCGTCACCACCATTCCCGCTGCCTTTGCCCTGTCGTCAAAGTCATGCGAAAAGGCACTGATCAGACGATCCTCGGTTGGCCCGGTCAGCAGGGTCAGCTTCTTTCCAGCCGCCTCGGCATGGGCCAGGGATGCGACGCTGGACACGAGCATTGCAGTATAGAATATCGTTCTGGCGATCATGATGTTCTCCTCCATTTGATCCGATGGCCGGCTCCCTCCGGCGATTTCAATTCAACCGCGCGCCGCCTCCTGCCTCGCGGGAGCGGTCGTCATCAGCAAGGGCGACCGCAGCAGGATTTCTGTCGTCCGCAGCAGATGCGAACGCATAAGCGCGCAGGCGCTGTCCGCGTCGCGGGCAAGCGCAGCCTCACACAGCTGGCGATGCTCGCCCGCTACGTCTCGGTCCATTGTCCGCAACGGGACGGAAAGGCGCCGGTATCGTTCCGCCTGAACATAAAGCGCGCTGCGGAACCTGTTCATCCACACGCCGCGCGCGCCTGAAACCAGCGCTGCGTGAAAGGCCTGATGGGCTTCGGACCACGCCGCACTCAGTCGCGTGCCACCCTCATCCTCGAATTCCGGCAGCCGCAGCAGGCGATGCAGCGCCGCGACCAGCGCGGCCTCCCACTCCACAGTGCCTCCGGCAATCGAGGCGCGAAGGCAAATCTGCTCCAGCGCAATCCGGGTCTCGGTCAAGTCGCTCAATTCCTCGCCGGAAAGCGAGGCGACCCGGTATCCACGCTGTGCCGTCGCAATCACGATCTCTTCCGCAGCCAGGCGCGACAGGGCTTCTCTCACGGCGCCCTGACTGACCGACATGCGGGGAGCGATAAGGTTCATTTGAATTCGCTCTCCCGGAGCGAGTGCTCCGCTCAGGATGGCCGACCGGAGTTCGCTGTGAACCTGGTCGGCCTGGGTTGCGAATTCGATATGCTTGCTCATGAATATGTTCTACTTGATAAAACATATCATGTAAAGAAAAATATATTTTTTGGCGAAAGACATATTTTCTCGCAGGGATATCCGACGCCTGGCGAGCGAGGCGTGGTGATATGGATCTCGCCGTCCAGTATCGGCTTCTGCGGATCGCTACGATCCGCCCTACAAACACACAGGAAAAGCGTTTTGCGATCTTGGCCACCACCGATACAGGCGATGGCATTCATGCCGGGGAAAGCGATCGCTTCAACTTCCGAGCCGTCCGGAGCGATGCGCGCGAATTCGCCGAGAAAGAGAAAGGGCACCCAGAGACAACCTTCGGCGTCCAGCGATAGACCATCAGGCTCGCCGCGCAGTTGCGCATGGATGCGCCTGTTCGTCAGGTTGCCATCGGCGTCGATATCGAAAGCGGAAATCCGCTTGCCGAACGTTTCCGCCACATAGAGCGTCGCTCCATCCGCGCTGACGACAAGGCCGTTCGGGAAGAAGATGCCGGTGGCGGCCTGTTTCAATCCTTTTTGCGGATGATAGGCCCACAAGCAGCCGCTTTTCTCCGGCGTGTCCAAGCCGAAGCGAAAACCCGTATCGCCGAACCAGGCCCAACCATTTGGATGGACGACGAGGTCGTTCAGGTAAGATTTTTCGGCCGCCGGAAGCGACGTCTTGATTTCCATGGCGCCGGTTACGGGATCGACGCCGAAAAGCTGACGGCCGATGCCCGTTGCCAGCAGCAGCTTCCCGTCGGCGGTAAAATCCATCCCGGCGGGACGCCCGTCCACCTTGCACAGCGTTTCCACACGGCCATCGGAAAACAACTTGGCGATACGGAAGTTGTGTACATCGGAAATATAGAGCACGTGATCTCGCCAGCGTGGCGATTCCGGCCAGGCAAGGCCCTCGGCAATCTGTCGGGTTTCAATAGGCATTGACGTGACCCTTGCCTCTTGCTTCGGCCCGCGGCAGGTGGCGGACGTCGGTGGTCAGATGCAGCTGATTCAGGAGATCATCGACGAGGGCGCCGAGACCGGCGAGTGTCTCGCCTGCGCCAAAGACATAGAAATCCGGGCGCTGTATCAAAACCTCGATATGATTGTCGCGGAAATAGGCGCCATAAGCGTCGTCCACATCCCGCACATCGGCGCCCGGCGCCGTGCCGACATGGACGAACCAAACCCCGATTGCCTCAAGGCTCTCGATCTGGCTCTGCGTCAGGACGGATGCCGGATTGGCCACTGTACTGATCATGACGAAGCGGGTGCTCGGGAAGAAATCGTCAAAGAGCGCGACTTGACCGTTATGTTCGACCGGAGCCTGCAGGCTAAGCGTGCCGCTGATGTAGGTTGGCGAGCCCGTTTCGGGTGAAGCCAGAATGCCTTCGACAAGTTTCGGAAAATCCGGCATCGGCGGCATCCAGCCGGAGCGGAACCTTTCGTCGCGAAGGCGCGCTTCTTCCTGATCAAGCGTGCAGGGGACTTTGCCGGCCTCGAGCGAAATGAGGGTCCAGTCGCGCGTATGGGGCGAACGTTCCCGCTCGTAGGTATCGAGAAGAGAAGGTTCGGAAACGCCCCGGATGATCAGGTCGAGCTTCCAGGCGAGGTTCTTTGCGTCCCTCAGGCCGGAGCACATGCCCTGGCCCATGAAGGGCGGTGTTGTATGGGCAGCGTCGCCCGCGAGGAAGATCCGTCCCTTGCTCCATTGCCGAGCATGGCGCGCCTCGAAGGTGTAGACGAGCTGGCGGATGATTTCGACGTCTTCCGGGAACACGTTCTGTTCGGCCAGCAGCTGCCAAGCCATTTCCGGATTTTCGAGGTCAGCGCTTGTTTCGCCCGGCAGCAACGCCCATTCCCATCGGCGGTGGCGTTTGCCGAGCGGCAATACCGTGACAGGGCGCTGCGGATCGCAGATTTGGCCACAATCGAAGTCGAGCGAGAAGTCGCGCTTCTTGCGGGCGTCGACCACGAGCCATTTTTCATTGAAGCCGAAATCGTCGCGCTCAATCCCGAGCATGCGACGGATACCGCTGTTTGCACCGTCGGCAGCTACGATGTAGCGGGCGTTGATGGTCTGAATCTCGTCGGTAGCAACCGGGCGCGTTTGACCGGGGACCATTTGGGTGCGTGCGAGCCGTAGGGTTACGCCATCAGAATGCTCGGTCAGAGACTGAGCCTCCCAGCCGAGCAGTTGGTCCACCGTTTCGGCCACTGAAAGCTTTTCGCCAAGGGCCGTTTCGAAAACCGGCTGGAACTGCATGTAGTCCGAATTGTAGCCGGAGATGCCCTTTGCGCCCCAGTCGAATTCGAGCAGCAATTTGCGCTCAGCATTGACCCAGACATATTCGGTCGTGGGGTAGCTGTCCGACAGCATGGCTTCCGCCACGCCAAGGGACTGGAAAAGGCGGACGATCTCGTGGTCGACATGACCCGCACGAGGCAAGGCATAGAGATCGCGGTGCTTTTCGATGATGACCGCCTTCAGCTTCAGCTGCGCTGCCAGCGCGGCCATTGCGAGGCCGACCGGGCCTCGCCCGACGATGGCAAGATCGTAGTCTTTCATGGTTGCTCCTCCTGTGCCCGCACCTCCGGCGGGCGACATGTCTTAATGGATAACACAGGGGCGTCGGAAAGAAAATATATTTTTATTTGACAAATATTTTCTTCTAGTCGATATCTATCGCATCACATGGAGGATGCATCATGCGTTTTGTACGTTTTTCGCTGAATGGCGATGAGGGGCTAGCCGTTGAAGACAATGGCGCGCTGCGAGGGCTTCTTGTTTCCGATTCGGATTTTCCCGGAACGCTGGATGCGCTTTTGGCCGCGGGTGGAGCCGGGTTGCAGGCAGCCGGGGAGGCTTTGCGGCATGGGAAGCTGATTTCGCAGGAGGCGATCCGGCATTTGCCCCCGATTTCCCGCGCCTCGAAAATTCTCTGCGTCGGCCTGAATTATCGAGACCATTCGGCCGAGTCAGGTTATGCCCAGCCAAAATATCCCACGGTGTTTGCCCGTTTCGCTTCCAGCCTGATCGGCCATCGCGACGAGATCGTCCGGCCGGTGGCTTCCGATACGCTCGATTTCGAAGGGGAGCTGGTGGCGGTCATCGGGGAGGGCGGATCGAAGATTTCCGAGCAGGACGGGCTTCGCCATGTCGTCGGATATTCGATCTTTAATGATGGCTCGATCCGCGAATACCAGCATGCCACTCCGCAATGGACGATCGGCAAGAACTTCGATTCCACCGGTGCCTTCGGTCCCGTCTTCGTGACAGCGGATGAGTTGCCACCTGGCTGTGCGGGTCTCACACTCGAAACGCGGCTGAACGGGCAGGTGGTGCAGCGCGCCAATATCGATGACATGGTTTTCGGAGTCGCCTCGCTTGTGTCGATCCTCAGCCAGACGATGACGCTCGAGCCCGGAGACGTGATCGTTACCGGCACCCCCGCCGGCGTGGGCGCCGGCCGCAAGCCGCCGCTTTACATGAAACATGGCGATATATGCGAAGTTGAAATTGAAAGGATCGGCCTGTTGGTCAATTCTATCCGCGACGAAGTTGCTGCCGGCAGAGCGGCCGCCTGATCTAGCCGAAACGATGAAGAGGAGGAGCTTCGATGACGGCGATAATGGGCTATATAGGTGCGAGCCGGAGGCCGGGCGTGCTCGGCATCCATTCCATGGATGGCTTCAACATCCAGGTTCCCGATCTCCAGGTCGCCAGTGACTTTTACTCCGCCTTCGGTCTGGACGTTCGGGAAGAGGGCAATGCGTTAGGCCTTTATACTCACGGTCATTCCCATCGCTGGGGAAGCCTGACGGAAGGACCGCATAAGCGTCTCAGCTTTTTGTCCTTTGGCGTGTTCGAAGATGATTTCTACATGTTCCGCAAGCATGTCGAAGACAGCGGCGTGGCTCTGATTGATCCGCCCAAAGGATTTCAATCAAACGGCATCTGGTTCCGCGATCATGACGGCAACATTGTCGAGATCCGTGTGGCGGAAAAGACATCTCCGAGCGAGAAGTCCGACTTCCCCAATGCTTCGGTTCCGGCCAATCAGGCGGGTGCGCCCTTACGCTCGCGAGCGCCGGTCGTGCAGCCCCGCAGGTTTGCCCATATCCTGATCTTCACGCGCGACGTCGACAGGGCGGTGGCTTTCTATTGCAAGGTCCTGGGTCTTCGTCTTTCCGATCGATCGGGGGATGGCATAGCCTTCCTTCATGGCGTCCATGGCAGTGACCATCATCTTGTCGCTTTTGCCAAATCCGATGCGCCCGGCATGCATCATCTCAGCTGGGATGTTGGTTCGATCAATGAGATCGGGCTTGGCGCCATGCACATGGCCGACAAGGGTTTCGCTAGGGGATGGGGGCTCGGCCGCCACGTCCTCGGATCGAACTACTTCCATTACGTGCGCGATCCATGGGGTAGCTACGCGGAATATTCCGCCGACATTGATTTCGTCTCTGCCGACTATGATTGGCCGGCGGCCGACCATGCGCCGGAGGATGCGTTCTACATCTGGGGGCCGACGCCACCGGAAGACTTCGCCGTCAACTACGAAAGCGACCGGCTGCGATAGCACCCGATCCTGCCTTTAAATCTGTCATCTGATCAATCCACGGAGGCTATCATGGTGGAATTCCTTAAGCGCGGCCGCTCGGCCGAATTGCGCGCCGAAGACCAGGCAAAAGTGCGCGCGACGGTCGAGACCATTCTCGCCGACATCGAAAAGCGCGGCGACGAGGCTGTGCGCGAATTGTCCGTACGCTTCGACAATTGGGACAGGAAGGATTTCCGTCTGACCGACGCCGAAATCCGCGCCTGCATGTCCGAGCTTTCGGCTCGCGACATCGAGGATATCAAGTTCGCCCAGGCCCAGGTTCGTAATTTCGCTGAAAAGCAGCGGGCCTCCATGGTCGACATCGAGGTGGAGACCCTGCCCGGCGTCGTCCTCGGCCACCGCAATATTCCGGTCAATTCCGTCGGCTGCTACGTTCCCGGCGGGAAATATCCGCTGCTGGCGTCCGCCCATATGTCTGTCCTCACCGCCAAGGTCGCTGGTGTCCAGCGTGTCGCCACCTGCGCCCCGCCCTATCAGGGCAAGCCGGCTCCCGCCATTGTCGCAGCGCAGCACCTCGCGGGCGCCGATGAGATTTATTGTCTCGGCGGCGTGCAGGCCATTGGTGCCATGGCGCTCGGAACCCAGTCCATCGCCCCCGTCAACATGTTGGTCGGCCCTGGCAATGCTTTCGTCGCCGAGGCCAAGCGCCAGCTCTATGGCCGCGTTGGGATCGACCTCTTTGCGGGTCCGACCGAGACGCTTGTCATTGCCGACGAAAGCGTGGACGGCGAATTGTGTGCCACGGACCTGCTTGGCCAGGCCGAACACGGGCCGAATTCGCCGGCCATCCTGCTGACCAATTCCCGTAAGCTCGCGGAGGAGACGATGTCGGAAGTCTATCGTCTCCTGTCGATCCTACCGACAGCGTCGGTTGCGGCGAAGGCGTGGGAGGACTACGGAGAGGTCATCATTTGCGACAGTTATGAGGAGATGGTGCGCGAGGCCGATCGCGTAGCATCCGAACATGTTCAGGTGATGACCCGCGATCCCGACTACTTCCTTCAGAACATGACCAATTACGGCGCGCTTTTCCTTGGGTCTCGCACCAATGTCGCCTATGGCGACAAGGTCATAGGCACCAACCACACGCTGCCGACACTCGGCGCCGCGCGCTACACCGGCGGGCTCTGGGTCGGAAAGTTCCTGAAGACCTGCACCTTCCAGCGTGTCACGACCGACCAGGCCTCGGCGATGATTGGCGAGTATTGCTCGAGGCTCTGCATGCTCGAAGGCTTCGCGGGCCATGCCGAGCAGGCCAATATCCGCGTTCGCCGCTACGGCGGCCGCAACATTCCCTACGCCACGGCGGCGGAATGAGACCTGCGGGCGCCGCAAGGCGTCCGCTTCCATCGACTTAACCGACAGGACAAGACCATGACGATACAATTGCCTGTGACACCCTCGCTCAGGCTTGACGGTCGCCGCGCGCTCGTGACGGGCGCGGGTGGCGGCCTTGGGCTGGCTGCAGCGACCGCGCTGGCATCCGCCGGCGCGGCGGTGACGCTCTGCGATCTCAATGCCGATGCCGTCGGCGCAGCGGCAGGCGCCATGCGCGATGCCGGCCATGCGGTCGAAACCCTGGTCGTCGACGTGACTGACCTGCCGGCCGTACGCGCGGCGATTTCCACCGGGCCCGAATACCATGTGTTCGTGAACAATGCGGGCACCAATCGGCCAGGGCCGTTCGTCGAAGCAACGCCGGAGAATTTTGACCTGATGATGAACCTGAATGTGCGCGCGGCATTCTTTGCGGCGCAAGCCGTGGCCCAGCGCATGATCGCCGCCGGGACCGCCGGATCCATCATCAATATGTCATCGCAAATGGGCCATGTCGGCAGTGCCGGTCGTTCGCTTTATTGCGCGACCAAATGGGCGATAGAGGGCTTCAGCCGCTGCATGGCCCTGGAGCTTGCGTCGCATAAAATTCGCGTCAATACGCTTTGCCCGACGTTCATCGAGACGCCCATGACAAAGCCGTTTTTCGAAAATGAGGCGTTCAGGGCAGATGTGCTGTCGCGTATCAAACTCGGCCGTCTCGGAAGGGTGGAGGATCTCATGGCGCCGATCGTCTTCCTGGCAAGCGACGCTTCCGCTCTGATGACAGGCTCCGCCCTTATGCTCGACGGGGGATGGACGGCAGATTGAAGGGAAAAAGGCCCGAGCGAGGGGCGGCGGCGGGGCATTCAGCGTCAATGTCTACGGGCGCTTCCGCTCGATGAGATCATTTCAGTCCTGGGATCCGGAGCTTTTCGGCGAAGTTCTCGACACTATTCGAGAGCTTGCCCGCGAAGGAATGACAATGATCCTGGCGACATACGAAATGCAATGTGCGCGAGAAGTATCCAGCTTGGTTGTATTCTTGGAACAGATGCGCCTTCTGGAACATGGTCCCCTGGAGCAAATTTTCGACGCCCCCGCAGGAGCGTACACGTGTCTTCCTCAAGCAATTCATTGAGGCAGGGCGGATATCGCCAGCACACCGTCTAATGCAAGTCTCAATGTAATGCAGAAGCGATCCTCACTTTGCTGACGATGCGCAATCTTCGTGACTGAATATTACGGAAAGTCTTTGGCGACAGCCATGTTTGCGACATAAAAACTGTGGAATTGTTCGTGGGTTCAGGAGGATCGCGCGCGAAAACGCAGCCAAAACCTTGATCGCCATGTTGAGAGCATCAAATTGAGCAGGATGTTTTCTTTCATGGCAGTGTCCATCTTCGGTTGCATCGACGATCCCTTTTGCTTCGGCTGGATGATGAACGGGATGGTAGAGTGTGCGAGCTGTGACTAATCCTTTTGCTAGAGGTAACGGGCTAATTTCATTCTACTTTAAGTGAAATTGTTCTGCGAATGGTGAGGCACTAGCTTGCCGGGGCAAGACTAATCCGCAATGCCGTCCAGGGCACGGACGGGTGATTGCGGCTACTGCCGGAAGGACATTAGCGCGAAAACAGGGGGCGAAGATGTTTGCGGGTCCAGAGGTGTTTCACCAGGGTTTTGACGTGTGTGTCGTGGGCGCAGGTCCGGTCGGTATAGCCGCTGCATTGGAATTGAGCAGGCGCGGCATGCGGACCCTCCTTATCGAAGCCGGGCCGAAACAATCGAAAAGACCTCAGCAAAATGAAACAGGGTTCGACATAGGAGACGATATCCATCACGCTGCGGACCAAGTTACTTCGGCCACCGGACTTGGCGGGACGTCCGAACGATGGGGTGGGCAATGCGTTGAGCTGGATGATATCGACTTCGAAGTAAGAGACTATGTCGCACACTCCGGCTGGCCCATTGCTCACGAAGAGATTTCGCCTTTCTACCAGCGGGCTCGGGCTCTTTTGAGCAGCAATGTCAGCGGCGAGCGATCGGAGCCGGAACCGGATGCTGATTTTCCGATATCCCGGGAAAGCTGGACGCGAATACGCAACACAGCGAGAGCCAACAGGGCTGAACTCGCTTCTTCGAAGAACCTCTTCGTCGTCCTGGACGCGAGGGTCAAAGCTCTGGCATTCGACTCGGTGGAAGAGCGGCTGCATTCCATATCGATTAACTGCCGGGGCGGTTCGTACAAGGTGTGCGCCGACCGCTATGTGCTGGCCTGTGGCGGCAGGGGCAACACCCGGCTGCTGCTGAACCTCCAGGTCGCGTTTCCGCAATTGTTCGGCGGAAGCGATGGGCCGCTCGGGCGCTTCTACATGGGACACCTCGCTGGGCAGATCGCGCAGATCGAGTTCACCACCAAGGAGCATGCCGAACGGTATCTCTTCAAGCGAACATCCATCGGAACCTTCGTGTGCAATCGGTTTCAGCCTGGCCCTAAGCTGCAACGGGCACGCGAACTGCCGAATATCGCATTTTGGCCGACGAACCGGAGGGCCGCTTTCGGTGAGGCCGACGCGGCGCTCTCGCTGCTATATCTCTGGAACAGTAAAAAAGCCGTCGTCCACAAGGCAACATGGCGCGACGCCGACCGGTCCCGTTACTATAATGTGTTGCGTAACGTACTGCGCAATCCGTTTGACGCGAGCTATTCCGCGCTGGAGCTGCTTCGCCAAAAATACGCCGTGGCCGAACCATATCTCGTGCTGCGCATGCCAGACATGAGATACGGCCTTCGCTACCACGGGGAGCAAATTCCAAGCAGCTCAAACCGCGCCTTTCTCAAGCACGAGCAAGATGCGGACGGCCAGTTCAAGCTCGATGTCTCATTCCGATATTTGCCACAGGACATCAGCGGCACGCTCCAGGCGCATCTCACCCTCGATCGCTGGCTCAAGGAGCGCAAAATAGGCAAGCTGATATTCGACACGGCACCCGAACGTCTTGAAGAGCATATCGATTCGCAAGCCAAGGACGGCTACCACCAGATCGGGCTGACCAAGATGGGCGTGGACCGCAAGAACGCCGTCGTCAATCAGGACTGTCGCGTCATCGATGTCGCTAACCTCTACGTCGCCGGCAGCTGCGTTTTCCCGACGTCAGGACAGGCTAACCCAACGCTTCCCGCCGTCGCCTTCGCCGTCAGGCTCGCCGAACATCTCGTCACCGAGATCCGCCGTCAAAGCACGCCGGCCGCTTTGTCGGTGACCAGCCGCTCGGAGCCTCAAATGGCCGCGGTGATACGATCCGCCTTGGATGGCGCTGCTTGAGCAGCGGTGGAGTTGACGTCGGCCGGCCACTGGGCGTCATCGTGCAAAATTCCTTCAATCGATGCACGTCGCTTGGCCAATTGCGAAGCACAGAAGGTCATGAAGGCGCTTATGCGTTGCAGCCTACGAAGGTCGGGATGGGTCAGTAGCCAAAGGCCCGATGAGATCGATGCTTCCACAGGGCCAACGCGAGTTAGGCGCGGCTGAGTGTCGCCCGATATGCACGGCAAATATCCGAGGCCAATGTTTGCCGCAATTGCTGCCGCAGCAGCTTCGATAGAGTCGACACGGCAAACGACCTTGTCCGGGGCCACCCGGGTTTCGATGAGCTTGCTGGCGGTTAGACTTGATAGTTCGGAGCCATAGGCAACCCAAGTCTGCTCATAGAGCCGCTCGGGCGCCAGACAGGAATTATGCCAATTTTCCTTGCAGCCATACGGCGCCCAGCCGATCGTCGCGATCCTTTTGCCGAAAAGGTTCTCAGGCGGGGTATCCGTGGCTCTCAAGGCGATATCGGCTTCCCCGCGCGCCAGGTTGAGCGAGGTATTGCCTATTAGAAGCTCAAGGGTGATCGCCGGGTAAAGCTTCCGAAAGTCGGCAATGACGGGCGTGAGCAAGTGAATGCTGAAGGAATCGTTACTGGCGATTTTCAGGTGGCCTGCGTATTCCCGGGCCTCGCCGGAAATACGATGGGCCACGCTCACGATATCGAGTTCGACGCGTTCCGCCAGCGCAATAACTTCCGCTCCCGATGCCGTGGCGCGATAGCCGGTTCGGCGCCGCTCAAACAGGCGAGTTCCTAAATCAGATTCCACCTGTGTCAGGCGCCTGGACATCGTCGACGTGTTCAGGCCGAGCGCAGCCGCCGCGGCCGCGAGATTTCCCGCCTCGCTGATTGCCCTGACGATGCGGAAGTCATCCCACGAGAGCCCATTGAGATCATCGCTCCTGATCACGGCCGGCCCACCACTTTTTCACGGTGTCGTCGTGGGGACGAAATCGTAGGAGATACGCCCCGCCGGCAAGTAAAAAAGGGCGATCAGCGCACCGCCTTTGACCTCGGGGTAGTGCTTGCTGCCCGGATCGGGTGCGGTCCACCCGGGACCCTGCCAACCTTGCAACCCTCGCAATTCGGCGCTCTCATCGAGGGGGACGACGAGGTTCAGTTCGCCATAGGGATGGCCGTGATATTGTCCGCGTAGCACATCGTCGTCTTCTTCATCCGGAAAAGGACACGGCGCCTTGCTGTTCATGTAAACGGCGGTAATGCTGAAATGAAATGTCTCGGCCGATGGCTCCGCAATGCGGCTGCGCCGATAATCTGCGCCGGAAATCTCCTCATTGGCCGCCCATCCGTCCTCAACGCCCAGCCGGATCAGCCGTGCAAGATCCTGATATAGTTGCGTGTCGGGGCCATAGGTCAGGTTGAGCCAGCGCTCCAGCTCTGCGCCAGGCGTCATGTCTTTCACGACCTTTAGAAAATCTATGCTGCGACGGATAAGTTCGTCTCGATGGCTCATGAGGGTCACTCCAAACCGGTAAGCCGAATGAAATCGGCTGGCTATTTCCAACGAGAATACTGCTAGTCGCGGCCGCTGGAAGTGAAACCTCCTCAAACAAACTATGAATGAAGTTCATTCTATGCGAAGATATTGCATGTCGATCACAACAAGGTGAGGCGTGATCCAATAAGATGAGCGACGAATTCAGACGCTTCGACCTCAACCTGCTGCGTGTTTTCAATACGCTGATCGAAGAGGAGAGCGTGCTGCGGGCAAGCCAAAAGCTGAACCTGACCCAATCGGCGGTGAGCCACGCCCTTGCACGACTTCGGGAGATGCTTGGCGATGAGATTTTCGTGCGCATCGGATCGCGCATGCAGCCGACCGAGCGGGCGCTCGAACTCGCCCCCATCGTGCGTAACGCGCTCCATTCCCTTGAGGTGGCGATCGAGGCGCGCACCTTCGATCCGGCTACCGCCCAGCGCACATTCACGATTGCCGCCAATGACCTGACCACAATCTTGCTCATGCCCCGCATCCTGCAAACGCTGCGGGCGGAGGCACCGCTCATTGACCTCATCATCCGACCCGTGACACGCATCGATCTGGCCGAGCAGATCGACCTTGGAAAAATTGACATCGCGATTGGGACCTTTGCGACGACTCCAAGCCGTTTTCGTTCAACTCCGCTATTTTCCTATGATGATGTACTGATCACCGGAATGGGTGTCCGTCAGCCGGTAAATCTGGAAACACTGCAGCAGATGACGCTTTGTGTTGTTTCGTTCGGAGCCGACGAACAAGGTGCCGATGGATATCTGCTCGAGCGCGGCCTGGCGCGTCGTTCGGATATGTATGATAGGAACGCCCTCGAAAAAGCCTATAGCTCGCGCGGGGCGCTGCCGAGGGTAGGGGTCGTTCTCCCCCATTTTCTTGCGCTCCCGGCGCTGCTCGCCGTCGAGGGGTGTGCGGCCGTCGTACCGCGCCAGTTGGGGCGGGCGCTGGAGGCAAGCAAGCAGGCACAAATGCAGGAATTGCCGTTTCCGACGGCAGTTCTCGAAGTCAGTTCCCTTTGGCATGTACGTCAGAATAGGGACCCGGCTCATGCCTGGCTGCGTCGGATCATCGTCGAATCGAGCGCGACCTTGCGCGACACTGGCTGGGAAAACCTGGCAACCTTCAGGTAATAGCCGGCACGTGTGTTGCGATCCGGCGAACCTAAGGCTGCAAAGATGCGGGATCAGTCCACTGTCCGGCTCCTGCGGACACAGAGTCAGCCATTCGATCACTACTTAGGATGCGGGCTGTTCCTTAGGCTTGTCGCGCTTCCACTAGGAAGCGTTCAGCACGAAAGGAAAAGAAATGGCGACTAATTTCCTCCAACATTTCTCACCCGATGACGCAGCTCTCGTTCTCATTGATTTTCAGCCGCAGATGTTCATGGGCGTTGAGAGCCATGACCGACTAAAAATCAAAAACAATCTGCAGATCATCGCCAAGGCTGCCAAGCTGTTCAAGCTTCCCACGGTGCTGACGACCGTCACCGCCAACACCTTTGCCGGTCAATTCGTGCCCGAGGTCGCCAAGGATGTATTTCCGGGG
>NZ_JARFYM010000004.1 GCF_030272705.1 Rhizobium mayense
CTTGCGGCTGAGGCAGGAGGGGCATTCGCGGCATTCGGGCGTATAAAGCGGAATGACGTGGTCGCCTTTCTTCACCGAGGTCACACCCGGGCCGACATCGACGACGATGCCGGCGCCCTCATGGCCGAGGATCGCCGGAAACAGGCCTTCCGGATCGGCGCCCGACAGGGTGAAATCGTCGGTATGGCAGATGCCCGTCGCCTTGACCTCGATCAGCACTTCGCCGGCCTTCGGGCCGTCGAGCTTAACAGTCATGACTTCGAGCGGTTTACCGGCGGCAACGGCTACAGCGGCGCGTACGTCCATGGACATTTCTCCCAATATTGGTTTCGAGTTTGGTTCGAGCGTCAGTCGGCGGTTCTGGCCCATACATCGCGGGCCTCTCGCATCAAGAGCAGGGATTCCTCCCACCGGTCCGTGGTGTCTTCCCCATCGCGCCCCGTAATCGCATAGGGCTTCGGTCCCAACTCGCAGGTAAATGCGAGACTATCGTCCGCGCCGGCGCGCTTGCGCCAGCTTCGGAATCCATAGTCCCACCAGCCGAGAAAGAGATCGAGCCAAGGCCGATGATGCGGAAAGGAGATTTCGATCTGAACCTGTTCGCGCGAAGCGACCCGGCCATGAAAGGCCCATGAGCTATCGAGAATTCTGTGGATCAGAGCGTGGTTTTCATCCGATACCGGCCAGGCGAATTCCCGTCCGACAAGAAAATGCGAGATATCGCCCAACAGCTTCAAATCCGGAAGCCGGTCGAGCAGATCGAGCGTGAAGAAGAGGTCGGTGGTCATCCGGTCCCGATGTGTCTCGACCCAGACGTCGATACCTGCCTCATCCGCCAGCCGTTGCCAGCCTTCCAGCAAGGGAATGCAATCCTCGAGCCGCCGCAGCCGCACGTCCGGCTGAAGACAGATGTGATGAACATTATATTCGGCGGCGATTTCGAGAACGGGCTTCAGATCGTCGACGGTCTTGGGAAAGCATTGACCTTCCGCCTGCAGACCACGCTCTGTGAGCAACCCTGCCACACGACGCACGACGTTACGATCGTACCAATGAGTGCTGATGCCATCAAAGCCGGCCGCCGCGATCTTTTCGATATTCTCTTCCAGAGTGAGCTCCGGATATTTCGCGCTGCGCCGCTCCATGGCCCAGAGCGACTGGAATATAAGCATGCTCTGCATGGTGCCTCCCCTACCTGTGGCTTTCACAAATCACGAATTCCAACCCTTGGCCAGACGATCCGTTGAGGCGTTTTGATCATCACGGCGTTTCATTGCAAAACGGATGTATTCCAGCGTCTGGAGCTGGAGGCATGATGGTTTTTCATCAAAAAACTCTCAGACGCCAACGGGCTCTGTCGATAACTCTCTGGAGGCGGTCACCTGAGCCGCTGTTTCCTGGGAGGAGAACATGCTGAAATTTCTAAACGCAAGTGCTTTGGCATTGGTGTTGTCATCGCAAGCCCATGCCGCCGATCGCATCGGCGTTTCGATGGGATACCTGACGACCAATTTCCAGACCCTGATCGCCAATGGCATGCAGGACTACGCAAAGACCAAAGGCTTGGACCTGCAGGTGGAGGACGCTTCCAACGACGTCAACAAACAGGTCGATCAAGTGCGAAACTTCGCAGCAGGTGGCGTATCGGCCATCATCGTCGATCCGGTGGATTCGGACGGCACGCCGGCAATGAGCAAGATTGCCGAAGAGGCAGGCATTCCGCTGATCTACGTCAACATCCAGCCGACCGATCTGTCGACCCTCGGCAAGAAACAGGCTTTCGTGGGATCGAACGAGACTGAATCCGGAACGCTTCAGACCAAGGAAGTCTGTCGCGTGCTCGGCGGAAAGGGCGACGTCGTTATCATGATCGGCGATCTTTCCAGCCAGGCAGCGCGTCAAAGAACCCAGGACGTGCATGACGTGCTGAAGTCCAAGGAATGCGGTGGCATCAAGGTTGCGCGGGAGCAGGTCGGCAACTGGAGTCGCGTTGATGGCGCCGACCTCGTTTCGAATTGGCTGACTTCCGGCTTGAAATTCGATGCAGTGATCGCCAACAACGACGAAATGGCCCTTGGAGCGATCGCTGCGATCAAGAACGCGGGCGGCTCAACCGACAAGACGATTGTCGCGGGCATCGACGCCACGCCCGACGCGCTTCAGGCGATGAAGGCGGGCGACCTCAAGGTCACCGTGTTCCAGGATGCGAAAGCGCAGGGGCGCGGTGCCGTCGATACCGCCGAGAAGGCGATCAAGGGCGAGCCGATCGACAAGGAGGTCTGGATCCCGTTCAAACTCGTGACGAGCGAGAATATGGGCCAGTTCGAGCATCTCAATTAGATTCCGCGCTGCCGGGCGCATCAGCCGGGCAAGGAAAAAGGGGAGGCACCGGCCTCCCCCGACCCAAGTACTTCGCTTTCGTTGCCACGAATTTCCTAGCCGTGAGTAATTTTCATCAAAACTATGCTGTCGCCCCGAAGCGGCGTCGGTGAGACTGGTTGCATAATTTCCGTCAACTGGGAGAGGACACCATGGACGACACGCTCTACGGATCGCGCGATAAACGCGGAGACTGGAAGCCCAGCAAGCTGCTCAAATATCCTCCGGTCTTCATCTGGCCCGCAAAGCCCGCCGCCTTCCTGAAATGGTTCTTCGGCTATCCTGGCTATCTGCTGCCGTGGAACGTCCTCTATGCGGCCATCGGAACGATGCTATGGCTTTATGCGACACCATCGATGCAAACGATGAAGACCCTCGCGCCGGGCTGGATCGCCTATCTTCTTCTGCGCAATGCCGTCCTCGTCCTTCTGTTCTTCGGTCTGTTTCATTTGCGTCTCTATATGCAGAAGCAACAGGGCACGCGCTTCAAGTACAATGGCAAATGGCCATCGACGAACAATTCCGCATTCCTGTTCGGCAATCAGACCGTCGACAATGTGATCTGGACATTCGCGGGCGCCGTTCCCCTGTGGACGGCATTCGAGGTTCTGACGCTTTGGGCGTTTGCAAACGGGATCATTCCCTATGTCGATTTCGACGAGCATCCCGTCTATTGCACGGTGATCATGCTGCTAATTCCGGCGTTCCGTGACCTGCACTTCTATCTGGTCCACCGCCTCATCCACTGGCCGCCGCTCTACCATACGGTTCACAAGCTCCACCACAACAACGTGAACCCCGGTCCGTGGTCTGGATTGGCAATGCACCCCGTCGAGCACCTTTTGTATTTTTCGGGAGTGCTGATCCATTGGATCGTGCCGTCCAATCCGATCCACGCTGTCTTCCATCTGACGCATCTGGCCCTTGCGCCGGCACCGGGGCACGTCGGCTTCGATAAGATCGTGATCGGAGAAGATAGCGCGATCGATACCCACGCTTATGATCACTACCTTCATCACAAATTTTTCGAGTGCAATTATGCCGATGGCGTCATTCCGCTCGACAAGTGGTTCGGCACCTTCCACGACGGCTCCAAGGAGGCAGAGGACCGCATGAACAAGCGCTTCATGGAGCGGGCAAAAAAATACGCCGAAAAGCAGGCACGACGCTCGCAGGCCTCCGGCTGAAGCGCCAGCCGTTATCCCAGACCAATCTCCCCGCGCCGCCCAGCCAGCAGGCTATGGGCGGCGAGACTGCCGGAGCCTGCTTCGCCTCCATTGCAGGCTCCGGCCTTTTTCTCGATCAGGCCGGCGCGGAAAATTGTCCGATGTTCTCGCCTGTGTAAGTCAGGAATGGAACCGGATCCTGACTGACGGCGACGTCGATGATCCCCATTCTGTGAAGCACGGTATCCAGCGCGCGCCGGGCTTGCGTTTCAGGCGCCTGGTCGAGAACCAGGGTCATCAAGCCAGAGGAAATGAAGCTCCGCGTTTCATCATTCAACTCATGTGCGATCCAGACGAATTCGCCGGGCTTTCTTTCCCGGTAGCGCTGCAGCGCCGATCCCACGCCGAGATTTGCGCCCCCGGCATTGTAAATTCCGACGACACCTGCCTCCCGGCGTAGCGTTTCCGTCAGCATCTCGGCAGACCTGACGTCTTCGTCCAGGCCGAATATGACCTCTGAAAACCGATGATCCGGATTGTGATGGGCAGCAAGGTAGTCGGAGAAGCCGCGAATGCGTTCCTTGTGAATCTGATAGGCCCAGCTGTGACAGACGGCCACGATGCTTCCGGCTGTGCGCGCAAGCATCCTGGACATGTAAAAGCCAGCCGTCCGCCCGGCCGCATAGTTGTCGATGCCGACGAAAACATTGTCCTTTCCGGCCGTGTAAGAAACGATCTGGACCACCTCGATCCCGGCCCCACGGGCCTGGCGTAAGCTCTCCCTGATTTTGGGATGATCGACGGCAACCACGATCAGTCCGTGGCGGCGAATGGTGGTATTGGACACATGGGCCGCGAACTTCTCGGGATCATTCTCATCGACGAAAGTCCGGTGCAGGGTGATCGAGCTGTCGAGCGACGCAGCGATGCGTTCGAAGGCGCGATTGAGCCTTGCAAAGAACGGCGTCTCGGGTCTCACCATAATCACTTCGATGCGGATGGTGCCGCGATAGAGGTTTGGAATCAGCCCCTTGTACCCCAGCCTCTTTGCAGCGAGCACCACCTTCTCTGCTGTCTGGGGTTTCACGCTTCCGCGTTCATTGAGAACGCGTTCGACAGTGGCAAGACCAACGCCTGCCGCCTGCGCGATGTCGACCAAACGGGTTTTCTTCATTCCGCTCCTCCTGAGGAAAAATGATCATAATCGAACTGGAATGTGAAGGGCCATATCCCGCATGGTCGGCCCTGCTCTGGGAGGAGAAAAGCGAGTGCGATCAAGGAGCATGCTCCGCCGGGTAAGATCCCCGGTGAGACCCCTCTCCTCTCCCGCAGAGCCAAGTCTCAAGGGGTGGCTGCGAGCCACCGGACAGCCGTAGCCAGGAGAAGACAATGACGACATGGATCGACGCGTGTGGTGCTGACGACATTGACCAGGAGGACGTCGTTCGGTTCGACCATGCAGGCCGAACCTTTGCCATCTATCGAAGCCCTGAGGACCAATATTTTGCAACGGATGGGCTTTGCACGCACGAGAGGGTTCACCTGGCCGACGGACTGGTCATGGAAGACATCATCGAATGCCCGAAACATAACGGGCGGTTCAGCTATAAAACAGGCGAGGCCCGCGGCGCCCCCGTATGCGTCAACCTCAAGACATATCCGATCAAGGTCGACGGCGACCGCATTATGATTGGGCTCGGGGAACCGCCTTCGCGCTAGGGCGTTTGATAAGTTGTATCGGGTATCACCGGCATTCCGCCGACACGCCCGAGTGGGAGAGAATGATGAAAACGCTGCTAGTCTCGATAGGCTTTTTGGCTGTTACCGCTCTTTCGGTTTTTGCTGCCGAGCCCGCCAAGATGGTCGATACGAAAATGGGGAAGGTGCTGGCCACGGATAAGGGCATGACCCTGTACGTGTTCGACAAGGATACCAAAGGTAAATCAAACTGCGATGCGGCTTGCTTGAAGAAGTGGCCGGCCTTCCATGCCGCTGCCAATGCCAAGGCAGAAGGTGAGTGGTCGCTTGTCAAAGCAGCTGACGGCAAGGAGATGTGGGCCTATAGCGGCAAACCGCTCTACACATATTCCGGGGACAAAAAAGCCGGTGAAATGACTGGCGACGGCGTTGGCGGCGTTTGGCATGTGGCCAAGTGAATTTGAGGTGCGCATGCGGCGTTTGCCGCGCGCACCCATCTAGGACGACGGCCATGGATCGTCGATCGAGGACGAGACCGGCTTAAGGCACATTGGGGCGATAGAGGCCCCGCTTTGGCATGTCATCAATGCCACCGGCAAGCCGCTTGATTTCAAAGCAGCTTGCCGGGGCCGGATGAAGAGTTGTTGGCAGTCATGTCGCGCTCGCCCCAAACGAACGCAGACGGATACTCAATACTAATTCGCCGCAACTCTTCGAGCGAGAGCCATCACATATTCATCTGCGATATCGGCCAAGGTCAAAGCGACCTCGGATTCCTTCCAACCTGCGGCAACAGCCGTGAGCACGAATTCTCGAAATGCCTCAGCAAGGACCTCCTCGCGCTCTACAACGCGATATGGGTTATTCGTGGCATGCTGAGGGGCGCTGATTTGTATTGTTGGGCGGGTAGGTTCCATTGATGCGTCCCCTGAAGGTTGATTCATTGCATTTTCGCTTGCACTCGGCCTGTCTTGCCAGCACCGCTATTATGCTTCTTTTCTAAAAGGTTACGCGCGACGTGTCGTTAGACACGCATCCTGAAATTTGCCGCAGCGTCCATTTCTGCAATTACAGATCGGAGATTTCCGCCTGCCGCGCCCTCTGCTCATAGCTTTCAGTTCGAAGCTTGGGACGAGCTGCCGCTCATCGTCCGCAGACTGAGTTGGCAAAATTCAGTCAATCGATTGACTTATAAAAAAATAGGTTCATCATGAGGGGCATGAGACAGAGAAATAGTGATGCAAAGTCCGAGACCGCGCGCAGCGACATAACGCGGGAAAAACTGCTCGAAAATGCCCTCGACGTTTTCGGCCGATACGGCTTCGATGGCGCCTCGACCCGCAAGATCACAAACGCCGCCGGCGTGAACCTTCAGGCGATCACCTATTATTTCGGCAGCAAGGAAGGGCTCTACATCGCCACCGCGGAATATCTCGCCGAGATGATCGGGCGGTATGTCAGCGGCATGCGGCAACGGATCGCCGACCAGATCGCAGCGCTCGATGCAGCGGGTACGCCGCTCGACGAAGCGCAGGCTCGGCTCTTCTTGACCGAGATCGTCGAAACGATGGTCGTCCTCTTCGTCAGCAAGAAATCCGAGGCGTGGGCGCGCTTCATAATTCGCGAGCAGATGGAGCCGACGGCGGCCTTCGAACGAGTCTATTCGGGCATCATGGGACCGATGATCGGCCTTGGGCGACGTCTTATCGGGGCGATCATCGCCGATGATCCCGCATCCGAAAATGTGCGCCTGCGTTGCCTGTCTTTCGTCGGCAGCCTGATGGTTTTCAGAATGGCCAATGCGGCAGTGCTCGCTCAGATGGAATGGGACGCGATCGGCGAGAAAGAGATCGTCAGATTGCAGCAGCATGCGCGCAGGCTTGTCGCCGCCCTCGGGCCGGCGGGAGGAGAAATATCGTGAACAGGATCATTCCGATTGCGGTCGTTGCCATCATCGCCGCCGGCGCCGCCGCCTGGTGGTCTGACGCTCCGGCAAAACTCGGCTGGAAATGGCAGCAGCAACAAGAGTTCGTGCTCTACGGCAACGTCGACATCCGCCAGGTCTCGCTTGCGTTTCGCGTCAACGGCAAGCTCAGCGAGGTTCTTGTCGACGAAGGCGACGTCGTAAAAAGCGGCACGGTGCTCGCCCGGCTTGACGCGGAGCCCTATCAATATGCTGTCCGCTCGGCCGAGGCCAATGCCGCGGCACTGAGCTCCACACTCGACAAGCTCAAGGCAGGGGCGCGCCAGACGGAAATCGCGCAGGCGCGCGCCTTCTATGAAGAGCAGCTTGCCGATCTGCAAAACGCGAACCTGGCCTATGATCGCGCCAAACAGTTGCGGCCTCAGGGAAACATATCCGAAGCCAGCCTGGAACAAGCGTCGGCGGCGCGGGCCATGGCGTCCGCACGCGCGGATTCGGCCAATCAGGCGCTGAAGTTGTTGGAGGAAGGCAGCCGCGCCGAAGATATCGCCGCGGCGGAAGCGCAGCTCAAGGCTGCCCAGGCGACACTCGCGACGGCGCGCACCTCGCTTGGCGATACTGAGCTGCGCGCCCCGAATAACGGTGTGATCCTCTCGCGTGTGCGTGAACCAGGATCGATCGTGGCGCCGACCGACCCGGTCTTTGTGCTGTCGCTGACCGAGCCTGTCTGGGTACGCGCCTATATTGCCGAGCCGAATCTCGGCCGGATCCACCCGGGCATGAAGGTCAAGGTGACGTCGGATACCAAGCCGGACGAAGCCCATGAAGGCACGATCGGCTTCATTTCGCCTGTCGCGGAATTCACGCCGAAATCCGTGGAGACGCCCGAATTGCGGACGGATCTCGTCTACCGGCTGCGAGTCACCATCGACAAGCCCGGACCCGATCTGCGCCAGGGCATGCCGGTAACGCTTCACATCCCGACATTGCAGGCGGCGGAAAAATGAGCGACGTGCTCGACAGAGGCAGCAGCGGCGATCTTGTCCGGCTCGAAGGGGTCACAAAGCGGTTCGACGCAGCAAAGCCGGCGCTTGACGCCATCACCGGCGCGGTGCGTGGCGGCGAGATAACCGGCCTCGTCGGCCCGGATGGCGCCGGCAAGACGACGCTTATCCGCTTGCTGACAGGGTTGATGTTGCCGGAAAGCGGAACCGTGGAAGTTCTCGGCTTCGACACGCGCAACGATGCCGCCGCGATTCAGGCGGGGATCGGCTACATGCCGCAGCGCTTCGGGCTCTATGAGGATCTGTCGGTTCAGGAAAATCTCGATCTCTATGCTGATCTGCGGGGGCTGCCCAGGCATGAGAGGGCGGCCACCTTCGATGAGTTGCTTACCTTTACCGACCTCAAGCGTTTCACCAGCCGCCTCGCCGGCAAGCTTTCCGGCGGCATGAAGCAGAAGCTCGGCCTTGCCTGCGCGCTCCTTAAGAAACCGAAGCTGCTACTGCTCGACGAACCCGGTGTCGGTGTGGATCCCATTTCGCGGCGCGATCTCTGGAAGATGGTGGAAAACCTGACGGAGGAAGGCATCGGCGTCGTCTGGTCGACCGCCTATCTCGAAGAGGCCGAGGCTTGCGACCGTGTCTTCCTGCTCAGCGAAGGCAAGCTACTTTTTGCCGGCGAACCGAAGGATCTGACCGTGCGAGTCGCCGGCCGCGTCTTTCGGGTCAGCGGTATCCCTGGCAGGCGTCGCCAGATGCTGACGAAACTACTCGATGAAGACGGCGTGGTCGACGGCGTCATTCAGGGAGAGGCGATAAGGCTTGTCACAGTCAAAGACAGGGAGCCTCGGTTTTCGGCGGCCGGAGATTCCGAAGTCACCGCTACGGAGCCGCGTTTCGAAGACGCATTCATCGACATGCTGGGCGGCGGACCGGGCGGACGCTCGCGGCTGGCCGAGACGCAGCGCAGCTTTGCCGTCGAGGGAGAGAAACCGGTGATCGAGGCGCGCGCTTTGACCAAACGCTTCGGCGATTTCACAGCGGCCGACAACATTACCTTCGACATCCCGCGCGGACAGATATTCGGCCTGCTTGGCCCGAACGGCGCCGGCAAATCCACGACGTTCAAGATGCTCTGCGGCCTGCTGAAGCCGACGAACGGCGAAGGTCGCATAGCGGGTTTCGACCTGCGCCGCGATACCGCCGAAGCCCGCAATCGTCTCGGCTACATGGCGCAGAAATTCTCGCTCTACGGCGATCTCAGCGTTTCCCAAAACCTGCAGTTTTTCGCCGGCGTCTACGGCCTGCGCGGCGCGCACAAGCGCGAACGTGTCGACCTGATGGCATCGATCTTCGATTTTCGGTCTCGGCTGTCCATGTCGGCAAAAGACCTCCCGCTCGGCCTGAAACAGAGGCTGGCACTTGCCTGTGCGGTCATGCACGAACCGGAGGTGCTCTTCCTCGATGAGCCGACTTCCGGCGTGGACCCGATCACTCGGCGGGAATTCTGGACCCATATCAATGGGCTCGTCGAAAAGGGCGTCACGGTTCTCGTCACCACGCATTTCATGGACGAGGCCGAATACTGCGATCGCATTTCACTGATCTACCGCGGGCGCTCCATCGCACTGGGCTCGCCTGACGAATTGAAGGCCGGGGTCGCCAATGCGGAAAACCCCGATCCGACGATGGAAGATGCCTTCGTCGCCCTCATCCAGGCATCGGAGGAAAGGATGGCCGCATGACCTCCCCTTCCCCCATTGCAACCGCCTCCTCACGGCGCGAGCGCGCCCGCCGCTTCGCGGCGTTGGTGCGCAAGGAGAGCTTCCAGATCATGCGTGATCCGAGCAGCATCCTGATCGCCTTCGTGCTTCCGATGATCCTGCTCTTCCTGTTCGGCTATGGCGTATCGCTCGATACTCAATTGACGCGTGTCGGCTTGGTCATGGAGGAAACGACGCCACTTACCGCTGACCTCGCCGCCAGCTTCAGTGCATCGCGCTATTTTTCGGTCGTCAGCGGTCGCGACCGCCGGCAGTTCGAGGAGGACCTTGTCCTTTCACGCGTCCGCGGCATCATCGTCATCCCGGCGAATTTCACGGCGAACTATATGGCGGGCAATCGCCCGCAGCTCCAGGTCATCGTCGACGGCTCCGATCCCAACACCGCCAGCTTCGTCCAGAATTACGCCCAAGGCGCGGTCACCAACTGGCAGCGACAGCGGCAAGCGGAAATGATGGGAGGCAATCCGGCCATCACCGTCGAGCAACGCTTCTGGTTCAACCCGGAACTCACCAGCCGTTCCTTCCTCGTCCCCGGCTCCATTGCTATCGTCATGACGCTGGTCGGGACATTGCTGACATCGCTGGTGGTCGCGCGCGAATGGGAGCGTGGCACCATGGAAGCGATGATGGCGACACCTGTGACGGCGACCGAACTGCTTGCCGGCAAGCTGCTTCCCTATTTCGTGCTCGGCTTGACCTCGATGACGCTCTGCGTTCTGCTCGCCGTCTTCCTCTTCGGCGTGCCGTTCCGCGGCTCGGTTCTTGCACTTTACGTCTTATCAGCGGTTTTCCTGATGCCGGCGCTGGGCCAGGGTCTGTTGATCTCGGCTGTAACCAAGAACCAGTTTCTTGCCTCGCAGCTTGCGCTGATTTCGGCCTTCCTGCCGGCCTTCCTGCTTTCGGGTTTTCTTTTCGAAATCAACTCGATGCCTACCTTTATCCAGTGGATTACCTTCATCGTGCCGGCCCGGTATTTTATTCCTAGCCTGCAGACGGTTTTTCTTGCCGGCGACATCTGGCCGATGTTCCTGCAAGCGATCGCCGTGATGCTTGCCATCGGCTGCATCCTCTTCCTGCTTGCCGCACGCAGCACAAAAAAGAGGATCGGGTAAGATGTGGTGGTCGAGGCTAAAGGCGCTCATCATCAAGGAACTGCTGGCGGTGCTGCGCGATCCGAAGAGCCGCTTGATCCTGATCGGTCCGCCGATTGTGCAGCTTCTGGTGTTTTCCTATGCGGCGACCCTGGAAGTGCGCAACGTCGATATTGCGCTGCTGAACCGCGACAGTGGCCATTGGGCACAGGAACTCGTCCAGCGCATCGAAGGTTCGCCGACATTCCGCAGCATCTCGCGGGTACAAAATCTCGCCGAAATGCACGATGCGATCGACCGGCAGCGCGTCACCGCCACAGTCGTCGTCAACCCCAATTTCTCACGCGATATCGAGGCGGGCAGGCCAGCCAGCCTGCAGATCATTCTTGACGGCCGGCGTTCGAACGCCTCGCAGATCGTCGCCGGCTATCTCAACCAGATCGTCGCTACCCTTGCCGCCGAAACACCGGCAGGGACGCGCGCGGCCGCAAAAACCGTCGTCGTCGTGCCGCGCAACTGGTTCAATCCCAACCTGATCTTTCAATGGTTCATGGTGCCGAATCTGATTGCCAGCATTGCGCTGCTCATCGGCCTCATCGTCACAGCACTTTCCATTGCGCGAGAGCGGGAGCTCGGCACATTCGACCAGCTCATGGTGTCGCCCTTGCGCACCCATGAAATCCTGGTCGGCAAGTTCATCCCGCCGATGATGATCGGCCTGTTTCACATGACGATCTATATTCTCGCGGCGGTCTTCATTTTCGGCGTACCGCTACGAGGCTCATTGCTCCTGCTCTATGGCAGTTCCCTCTTCTATCTCGCTTCCGTCGCCGGTCTCGGCCTCTTCATTTCAGCACTCTCGGCGACGCAGCAACAGGCAATCCTCGGGGCCTTCCTTTTTCTGGTCCCCGCCATGCTGCTTTCAGGCTTCGCCACGCCGATCGAGAATATGCCGAGCTGGCTGCAGCCGCTGACCGTCGTCAATCCCCTCCGCTACTTCCTGGTGATCGTCAAAGGCGTCTTTCTGAAAGACATTCCACCTGCCGAGGTCCTCAATCAGACATGGCCGCTCCTAGTGATCGCGGCGGTGACCCTCAGCACCGCGTCGTGGTTGTTCCGCCGCAGGCTTGAATAGCCCGAGCGAAAGGACCGTGGTCACCTTCCGCGCTGATCTATCGCATTCGATGCGTGACATGGCGCTGCGATCGGCTAAGCGCCTGCGCCGTCTCGATCGCCAGCGGCGCGAAACGCTCCCTGAAAGCGTCTACCGTCCAATCACTCGTGGACGCTGCTATATGGACCGCGGCGATTGGACGGCCCACGGCGTTAGTGACCGCTGCCCCTACAGTTATTTCGCCGAGTACCGTTTCCTCTACTGCAAGACCGAAGCCGCTTTCCCGCGCCTCCTCCACCTTTTCCATGATAGCCACGGGGTCGGTGATGGTTTTGGGCGTTTTCGGCTTCAGATCCGACTTGGCAATGACAGCTGTGGCCTCATCCACCGGCAACTGCGCCAGAATGGCGCGCCCGCCGGCGGTGCAAAACACCGGAATGCGGCGGCCGATCAGCGAGCCATCGAAATATTCGCGCTTCGTCTGCTGGCGGATGACATAAATGGTGGTCGTCTCATCGTAGAGCGACAGGTTTGCCCGCTCCCCGCAAGAATTTCTGAGATCGATCAAAGCGGGCGTCGCAAGCTCAATCAGTGCATTCGAGCGCAGATAATAAAATGAAAGATCGAGCACCGGTTTGCCGAGCCGGAAACGCCGGGTCCGCTCGTCCTTTTCCAGATATCCGAGCTGCCAAAGCGTATGGGCGAAACGCTGCGTCGCGCTTTTATCGAGCCCCGTATACTCACCGATTTCCGATAGGCTCAGATCGGTGATCGTGTGGCCGAAGGCTTCCAGCACCCGAAAGGCCTTTGCAACCGAGGCAACATACAGCGGATCGCCCCGTTCCGCGACCGCTGACTCATTGTTTGACATCCCTAGCCGTTCCTTTTATAATTTTCAGTATTGCATTACAATACCAAAAATCAAATTGCAAGACAAGCCAAAGGGAACAGGTATGGGCAACAGCATCTCGACAAACGTGGCGGAAGGCGACGTCCGCACCAGCATGGAAAGCTGGCGCGCCGTCAGCGCCGCCGTCGCCGGCAATATCCTGGAATGGTACGATTTCGCGATCTATGGCTACGTCGCGACAATCATCGCCAGGAATTTCTTTCCCAGTGGCGACGAGGTCGGGGCGCTACTCGCCACATTTGCCACCTTCGGCATCGGCTTCGTTGCCCGGCCGCTGGGCGGCATCATCATCGGCCGGATGGGCGATACCAAAGGAAGAAAAGCGGCGCTGCTTTTGACCATCTTCCTCATGGCCCTGGGGACGATCGGCATCGGCGTCATTCCCAGCTACAATTCGATCGGCGTGCTTGCTCCGCTGCTGCTGGTCATCTGCCGGCTGATGCAGGGTTTTGCTGCAGGCGGCGAATGGGGCGGCGCGACAGCCTTTATCGTGGAATGGGCACCTCAGAATCGGCGCGGCTTTTTCGGGAGCTTCCAGCAGGCCAGCGTGGCCGGCGGCCTGCTCCTGGGATCGGCAATCGCCGCTATTTGTAGCACGCTTCTCTCAGGCGATCAGATGGAGTCCTGGGGATGGCGTATTCCGTTCCTTCTCGGCATCTTTCTCGTACCCGTCGGCATGTATATGCGCAGCGATATCGAGGAGACCCCCATCTATCGCAAGGCCAAGGAAGCCCCGTCAGGTCCGCAGACGCCCGGCTGGATCCTTGCGGCCAAGGCGTTCGGTTTCACGATCCTGTGGACCGTTTCCTATTATGTCATCCTCTATTACATGCCGACCTTCACGGAAAAATATGCCGGGCTGGCGCGCACGCAGTCGCTCTGGTCAAACACGATCGGGCTGATCCTTCTCGTCGTGGCCATTCCGGCGATGGGATTGCTCTCGGATAGGATCGGGCGCAAACCCCTGCTCATCGGTTGCTGCATTGCTTTCGCGCTTCTGACCTATCCCCTTTTCTCCTTCATGCTTTCCGGCACGTCGTTGGCGACTGTGATCATCGTCCAGCTCATATTCGGATTGATGATAGCGATGTTCTCCGGTCCGGGCCCGGCGGCGATCGCGGAGATCTTTCCGACCCATTCGCGTTCGACGTGGATGTCCACCGGTTACAGCCTGGCAACCAGTATCTTCGGCGGTTTTGCGCCGTTCATCGCGACGTGGCTGATTAGCTCGACCGGCTCGCCGATTTCTCCGACCTACTACCTGATCATCGCGGCCATAGTCTCGGCGATCGTCATCGCGACGCTGAAGGAGACGGCGCACGAAGAGTTGCGCTGATGGCGCCAAGGCTGCGGCTTGGCCACGCTGAGCCGTTGCCCCTTTGCAGACAAGATAGACGGAAGGCCACCAACATGCTGGATTTCACAGGCAAGACAGTGGCGGTCAGCGGCGCGGCGATCGGCTTCGGCCGCGCCATCGCCACCCGCTTTGCTAGTGCCGGCGCAGCCGTTTTCGGTTGCGACATCCTTGATGCGGACGATGATTTGGACGGCAACATCACCCTATCCAAGGTCGATCTTCTTGACCGGCGTGCGGCGGCCGGATGGATATCGTCCATCGAAGAACGAACCGGCCGAGGCATCGACGTCCTCGTCTGCAACGCCGGCGGTGTGGCTGGACAGGCGGAAAAGCCGCTCGAGGACGTGGCCGACGAGGATTGGGACCGAATCATCAATATCAATCTAGGGGCGGCCTTTGCGCTTTGCCGCGCGGCCGCTCCAGCCATGAAGCGGCAGGGGTCGGGTGCGATCGTCACGATTACCTCAGGCGCCGCCCTGCAGGCGTCGCTCACCGGCGTGCAGGCCTATTGCTCCGCCAAACACGCGGTCCTGGGTCTGACCCGGCAACTGGCGCATGAACTCGGACCCCATGGCATCCGCGTCAACAGCGTGGCGCCAGGTTTCGTTCGGACCAATGCTGCGACAGAACGTCAGTGGGCGTCCTACGGCGCTGACCGCCAGCGCGAAATCGTTCAGAATATCGCCTTGAAGCGTTTGGGAACGGCGGACGAGATTGCCAAAGCCGTCTTGTTTTTCGCCTCCGACCTCGCCAGCTTCGTCAACGGTCAGGTTTTGCCCGTCGATGGCGGCAAATGAAGCTCCTACAAAGAAGGATCGTGTCCTATGAGCAATGAAATGGATGCACGCGAGCCGTGGCAATGGGATGAAGCTCACTGGCGCAAGCTGGTGAACCAGACGCGCGCTGGTCGGCGGCTGGCGCCGTCGACCTGGAAAAACGGCGCCCGTTGCGCTGTTGCGCTTTCCTTTGATTCCGATCACGAAACCAACGAGCTGCGTGACGGTGGCAAGTCCATTGGGCGCATGTCCTGGGGCCAATACGGCAATCGCGTCGGCGTCCCGCGTGTTCTCGAGTTGCTGAAGCGACACGACGTCAAGGCGAGCTTCTATGTTCCCGCCGTCGCCGCCCTTCTGCACCCCGACGAGCAGCGCCGCGTCGTCGCCGAAGGCCATGAAATCGGCATTCACGGCTGGATTCACGAACTGAACTCCGTGCTGCCCTACGAAGCGGAACGGGATCTGATGTTCCGTTCGACCGATACGCTCGAAAAGATAACCGGCCTGCGCCCGGTCGGCTTGAGAACGCCATCCTGGGACTTCAGCCCCAATACGCTGAAGATCGAGACGGAGCTCGGTCTGCTTTACGACTCCTCCCTTATGGCGGATGAGGATTGCTATGAACTCGTCATGGACGGAACCCCTACGGGGATCGTCGAAGTCCCTGTAGAATGGGTTCGCGACGACGCCGTTTACTTCATGATGCATCGTTTCCAATCGCTGCGGCCATACACACCACCGAAGGACGTGCTGGATATCTTCCTGCGGGAGTTCGAGGCGGCCTATGAGGCCGGCGGCTTGTTCCAGCTCACCATGCATCCGCACATCATCACCGCACGCTCTCGCGTCTGGATTCTCGATGAGATCATCCGGCATGCAAAGTCGAAAGGTGACGTGTGGTTTGCCACACACGCCGAAGTCGCGGCCTACGTCAAGGATGCCTAAGACCGTCGCGGTCGGCCCGAGGAAGACGCTCGGCTCGATTGATATCTGATATCGAGCCACCGAATATCTGTGGCTTCGCAGCGCCTGTCCGACAGGATTGCGCCTCGGGCAGCTTTGCCTCCTTCCATACGGGGAAAACTCATGACAACAGACCGTTTGTCTTATCAATCGCAAAATTGGATACTGACCAAGCCATCCGCAAAGGGCAAGAACGGTATCGTGGTTTCGCAGAGCAGCGACGCAGCGAAGGCAGGTGCGGCAATACTCGAGGCAGGTGGCAATGCAGCCGATGCAGCCGTCGCCGCCTGCTTCGCGCTGGCGGCGGTCGAGCCCTGGAATAGCGGCCTCGGCGGCATAGGCTTCGCTGTCGTCCTTGGCGCGGGCGCAACCCAGGCCAAGGTCGTGGATTTCGGCCCTGTCGCGCCTCATCGCGCCGATCCAGCGGATTATCCTTTGACCGGCGCGATGAAGCGCGATCTCTTCACCTGGCCTGAAGTCGAAGGCGACAAGAACATTCATGGACCCCTGTCCTTTTGCACGCCTTCCGCAGTCGCAGGCTATGCCAAACTGAAGGAAGCCTTCGGCACGCAGATGCCGGTCGCCGACCTGCTGGCCCCGGCTATTACGCTCGCCAAGCGAGGCTTGGCGCAGGATTGGTATACGACGCTCAAGATCGCCTCATCGGCCTCCGTCCTCAGGCTCTATGAGGAAAGCGCGCGTATCTATCTGCCCAACGGCCTTCCTCCGGTACAGCCTTATCAGGGTGTCCCCGGCTTTTTCCAGCTTGGCCGACTAGCTTCAACGCTGGAACGCCTGGCGGAAGCCGGCTTCGACGACTTCTATCGCGGGGATATCGCCGCTCGCCTTGCAGTAGACATTGCCGCGATGGGCGGCGTTGTCGATGCCGAGGATCTCGCCGGTTGCCAAGCCGTGGTTCGCGACGCACCGACCATCGACTGGCGCGGAACCCATTTCATTCACACGGCGGGAGGTCTGACCGCCGCGCCTACACTTGCCGATGTCATCGCGGGCATGGCCGATTATCCTCCAACGGCGTCCGGCCCGGGAGCCGACTGGTTTACAGGCCTGTCGCGCGTATTGCGGCGCGCTTACGCCAGCCGTCTCGAGGGACTTGGCGCGGCGCGCGCTGCCGTCGAGCCCGGCGACACCTGTACAACCCACCTCACCGTGGTCGACGGTGACGGCAATCTCGTCGCCGTCACCACGACACTGCTCTCATCAATGGGAAGCCGCGTGGTCCTGCCGTCGACCGGTGTACTGATGAACAACGGCATGATGTGGTTCGATCCCCGGCCCGATAGCGCCAATGCGATCAAGCCTGGCGCGCGACCGCTCTGCAACATGTGCCCGGTGATCGTCACGCCGAAGGATGGCGGATGGCCGCGTATGGCCGCGGGCGCGTCAGGGGGGCGTCGCATTCTTGCGAGCGTGTACCAGATGCTCGCTTGGACGCTCGATTTCCACATGACCGTGCCGGCAGCCGCTCACGCCCCGCGTATCGACGTGTCCGGCCCCGACGATACCAGTGCCGACCGGAGATTGCCGGAAGATGTTCTTGCCGCATTGGAGGGTGCCGGGCCGCTTTCGGTCGTGGAACATGGTGTGCTGCCGATCAACTTCGCCTGTCCCAATCTGATCGTCGCCGATCGCGACGGAGCAGAAGGCTGCAGCGACGTCGTCTCTCCATGGTCGGCTGCGATTGCGGCCACTGCCCGCATTTGATCGTCGGTGAGAGGCTTGCTTGCGCAGTATGCCAAGATTAACGCATGATGCGTGACCACATCGAGTCCCAGTCGCTGCAATGAATTCAGAACCAGACATCGCAATCATTGGCGCCGGCGCAGCTGGCATCGGCGCCGCACGGCGCCTTGCCCAAACCGGGCTTTCCATATCGATCTTCGATGCGCTGCCGCGCCTTGGCGGCCGCGCCTGGACGTACAAGACATCAGTAGGGGCTGTCGATCTCGGCTGCGGCTGGCTTCACTCCGCCGATCGCAACCCATGGACACGAATCGCCGAAGAATCGGGATTCGAGGTCGACCGTCGCTTGACCGCCTGGGGCGAACAATATCGCAGCCTTGGGTTTCCGAAAGCCGAGCGCGAGGACGCTCGGCGTGCCTTCGCGCGATGGAGCCACCGCGTTGCGACGGGGCAGCCTGCCAGCGACAGAGCCTCGGACGCGCTGGATCCCGACGGGCCTTGGACAGCCTATCTGCAGGCCTTGAGCGGCTATATCAGCGGCGATGAGCTTGAACGCATTTCAATGAAGGATTATGCGGCCTATGACGAAGCCTCCACCGATTGCAACTGGCGCGTACCCACTGGCTATGGTGCCCTGATATCGGCGAGCCTGCCGGTCGGCGTCGAGCTTCATCTCGCCACCCCCGTGGAAGCACTGACTCTCGGCCAGAGCCGCATCCTGCTCCAGACCGCGCGCGGCACCGTGCGAGCCCGCGCTGCCATTCTCACGGTTTCGACGAATGTGCTCGCGGGCGGCGCTATCTCCTTGTCATCGGCGCTCGACCCATGGCGCGAGGCTGCCGCCCGCCTGCCGCTCGGCAATAACGAAAAGCTGTTCCTGGAGATTGTTGGCGAAAGCCCCTTCGCGCCTGAGAGCCACGTTCTCGGTGATCCCCATGATCCGACGACCGGCACTTACTATATTCGCCCCTTCGGCTCACCGGTGATCGAATGCTTTCTCGGAGGCGCCGGCGCACGGGTTGCGGCAGCCGAAGGGCACCGTGCGGCATTCGACCGAGCGATAGGCCAACTTGCATCGCTCTTCGGCTCTTCCGTACGCGACTGCCTTCGGCCACTCATCGCTTCCGACTGGGCTCATACGTCATCGATCGGCGGTGGCTACAGCCACGCTTTGCCCGGCCAGGCGGACGCTCGAATTGCTTTGGCCAGGCCGTTCGACAACCGGCTGTTCTTTGCAGGCGAAGCAACGCACACAAGCGACTTTTCTACTGCGCACGGTGGCTACGAGAGTGGTGTCCGCGCCGCCGAGGAAGCGATCAGCGCACTCTCCCCGCGCTCGCGATAGCATGACTGACGACGTCCCGCTTGTCGCGGCCGCTTTGGCGTGGCAGCCCGGCTCACGCCTCCACGTCCACCAGGCGCAGCCCGATGTGGCGGCGCGTTTTAGCCGCCGATCATCAGCTTGACGATTTCCTCATGGGTCGTTTCGCTGATCTTGCGCTCTCCGGCAACGATGCCACGTCGTAGGACGATGATGCGGTCGGACACCGAAAAAATGTCCTGGAGGTTGTGCGAGATGAAGATCACGCCACGACCTTGTGCCTTCAGCGACTTGATCAATGCCACCACCTTGCGCTGCTCCGGCACACCGAGAGCTGCGGTGGGCTCGTCCATGATCAGGATCCGGGCGTTCCAATAGACCGCGCGGCCGATGGCCACCGCCTGGCGTTGGCCGCCGGAAAAGTTGCTGACCGGCGCATCCAGCCTTTTCACATGGAAGTCAAGCCGCGCCATCGTTTCGCGGGCTGCCTCTGCCATCGCCTTCCGGTCTAGGACGGGCAGGAAGCCGAAAAGCTTCTTCATGGGTTCGCGGCCAAGGAAGATATTGGCACCGATCGTCAGATTGTCGGCAAGCGCCAGATCCTGGTAGATCGTCTCTATTCCCTTTTCCCGCGCATCCTGTGGCGAGGAGAAGGTGACAGGCTTTCCCTCGATCAGGATTTCACCGGCCGTCGGCGGATAGACGCCGGAGATCGCCTTGATCATCGTCGTCTTGCCGGCGCCATTGTCTCCCGCCAAGGCGACAACCTCGCCGGGGTGGACGATCATGGAGCAATTGTCGAGCGCCCGTACAGCTCCGAAATACCGCGACAGATTCCGGACTTCGAGAAGGGGTGTTTCGCTATTCATCCTGTTTTGCTCCGCTGAACCGGCGCTGCGCCTGATCGATGAGTACCGAAATGATGATGACGATACCGACTGCGATGAACTGCCAGAACGGCTCGACATTCATGAAAACCAGGCCGTATTGAATGACGGCGATGACCAGCGCGCCGGCGATGGTGCCGGTGATCGTGCCCGAACCGCCGAACAGACTGGCGCCGCCGATGACGACCGCGGCCACGCTATCGAGCAGCAGCGGTTCGCCGGCCTGGGCAGCGCCGGCGGTAAAGCGGGCCGCATAGAGCGCGCCGCCGAGGCCGGCGCAGACCGCCGAAAGTATGTAGAGCCTCAGAAGGTGGGTTCTGATATCGATGCCGGCCCGTCGCGCTGCCTGCGCGTTGGCGCCGATCGCATAATTATGCTGGCCGAAGCGTGTCTGGCTCAGCAGGTAATGCATGATGATGACAAAGACGATGGTAACAATGACGAGATAGGGCACGCCGTAAAAGCGGCCGTTACCAAGCTCGGCGAAATAGGAATTCTTGACGGGCACGGTCGTGCCGCCGGCAAGCAGAAATGCAGTGCCGCGGGCGACGCCGAACATGCCGAGCGTGCCGATGAAGGGCGGGACCTTCAAGCGGGAAATCAGCAGGCCGTTGATGAGACCGGGCAAGGCGGCGGCAAGCATTGCAACGAGAATGCCCAGAACCATCGCCACCGGTAGAGGCATATAGAGACCGGCGATATTGGTGACGTGCGCGGCGATGACCGCCGCGAAACCCATAATGAAGCCGGTCGAAAGGTCGATGCCGCCGGATATGATGACGAAGGTCTGGCCGATGGCAAGCAGCAGCGGCGCCACGGCAAAAACCGCAACCGATTGCCAGTTGAACGATGAGCCGATGAAGGTGCCGCCGAAATCGATGCGCGCCCAGATCTCGAAAATCACGATCAGCGCGGCAAGGAAAAGCCACGCACGCAATTGAGCGATGCGATTGACGATAGTCTTTGCCTGATCGCTATGGTCCGCCTGCGGCGCCACATGTTGCTGGTCCGTTTTGGGGGCCTCGATATTATCGATTGTCATGTATCAACCCGAACTCGAGCGAGGACGGCCAGAAGCCGCCACGCTCATTCTCTACCGTGGTCAAAGATGCGCCTCGCCCATTGAGCGGGGCGCCAGACTCCATCCGATCAATCGGAGTAGATGAATTTCGCGACATTCTTGTCGGTGACATTCGACTTGTCGATGACCGTGAAGCCGGTACCGATGGAAGTCGGAATTGAATTGCCGGTCAGATGGGCAAAAGCTGCCATGACACCGAAGTAGCCGATCTCGGCCGGATGCTGGGCAATCGCAAGATCGACAAGACCGGAGTTGATGTTGTCGACGATCGTTGTCGGCGCATCGAAGGCGACGACACGGATCTTGCCCGTCTGACCCGCCTGCTGCACGCCGTTCGCAGCGCCGAGCGCGGAAAACAGATTGGCACCGAAAACGCCGTCGAGATCCGAATTGCGAGCATAGACTGCCTGCAGCTGGGATGCCGCCTTGTTGGCGTCATCGTCGTTGTACTGTGTTTCCAGAACGCTGATGTTCGGATATTTCTTCATCTCGTCCTTGAAGCCCTGCTCGCGCTGGTCGGTCGTCGAGATGCCGGGCTTCACGTTGGAAACATAGACCTTGCCCTTTTCGCCGATAGCCTTTGCAAGCGCGCGTGCAGCGATCGCGCCTCCGAGGAGGTTGTCCGAGGCGATATAGGAAAGCGGGAAATCGGCGTCGCCTTTGCCCGTTTGGTAGACACCGGTGCCGATGAACGTATCGACGGTGATGACCGGAATGCCTGCATCGGCAGCCTTCTTCAGCGGCTGGATCAACTGATCCTTGTCGGTCGGCGCAATCAGGATTGCATCAGGCTTCTTCGCGATGATAGCGTCGAGAACCGGAACCTGCGTGACCGGATTGAAGTCGGGCGCTCCTTGGAACACAAGCTCCGCACCCACCGCCTTGGCAGCCGCTTCGGCACCCTTGCGCATGGTGATGTAGAAGGCGTCCGTGGTCAGGCCCGGAATCAAGGCAATGGTGAATTTCTTGTCTTGTGCCTTGACGCTTCCGGCGACAGCCGACACGCCAGTGGCAAGCGTTGCCACAGCGGTGGCTTTTAGAAATGAACGACGCTCCATAATTTCCTCCTCTTGAAGCCGAACCTCCCCTGTTCGGCAGAACGGATAATCAGCGGCTTATAGCGGGCCGTCAAGTAATTTTTTTCCGCAACGAATTTCCAGTATCTGTTTGAAATAACTTGCCAATTAGCGCGATCGACAATGCTCCGCACCCTGCACGCCAACGGAGTGCTGCGCGGTCGTTTGAAATCAGGTCGTGCTTTCTCGGCCGCCTGGAAGGCGGCTGCATTCATGCCTGGTCGAACACCTTTGAAATCCAGGCCGTCACATCCACGATGTCGGGTTCCTTTGTCTGATCGACCGTCATCACCGCGCCACATCCCATGGGTTCTGCGCGATCGGCGAGCGCCACCAGTTCCGGAACATATTCGGCCCCCGGATGACCTGGCAGCCTGTTCTTCAGACGACTGGCATATCGCTCCCCCGCCACAATGCCCGGGACCTTGCACCAAAGCTCCGCGACGCGATCGACGCCAGCGTCTTTGATATAGGCTTCGAGCACGGCTTTTGGCTGAAACCCAAACCATGCGTCGACGATGAATGTAGATCCGGCCGGCGCCTCACGAATGAACGACCAGATCGCCTGGTAGCTTGCTCTCCCCAATGTCCGATTGAAATCTCGGTCCACGCCGCCGATGTGCTCCAGAAACGGGTTCTTGATGCCATCGAGGGAGAGGACCGGCCACCCGGTCCTTTGCGACAACAATTTTGCCAGGCGGCTTTTCCCCGATGCCGGCACGCCGTTGACGAGAACGACACGTTTTTCGGCAGAGCTGTCGAGACCCGCGAATGTCGATAGGCCCGCCCCAATCACACCGGCGTCATCACCGAGTTTCGCCGGCACAATCGTTGGCCGAAACCATGGCGCCATCGCCGGAAGATCGGCAAGGGCGCGCGCCGCGTCGGAACCGAGGCCGCCTCCCAATACGATGATTTCCGGATCCATCGTTGCTGCAATATTGTCGAGCGCCATACGCAGAGGGGACGCCCAGGCATGCAACACCGCCCTGGCGGCGGCATTTCCGCCGGAGGCCATTTCAAACACCTCACAGACGGATAGGGCCGGGAGCCCGGCTTCTTTCATGTGTCGACGCAGGGCCGTTCCCGAGCTGAAGGTCTCCACGCAGCCACGTCTTCCGCAGGCGCATAGAGGGCCATCCTGCAGGACGGAGATATGGCCCAGCTGCCCGGCCGCCATATGGCCGTGATAAATCCGACCGTTATCGGCAACCGCGCCGCCAATACCTGTTCCTATCGTCAGCATCGCGACGCTCTGATAGCCCTTGGCGACACCGATGCTCATTTCGGCGATGAGCGCCATGCTGCAGTCGTTTTCGAGGACGACCTTCTTGCAGAGACCTGCCTCCAGCCGATCGGCGAAATCGATGTCGGCCAGGTTCAGAATGCCGCCGGATAGAACCGTGCGATTTGCGATGTCGACGCGGCCGGGGATGCCAACTCCGATCCCGACAACCCCAGCCACGTCGAGTTGTGTCACCATTGCCTTGACACGCTCGACAACCTGCAAGGGATCCGCCGGAGTTTGTTCCGATAGCTTTCTGAGAAGCTCGCCTCGACTGGACACGAGGGCCGCTCGGATGTTCGTACCGCCAATATCCACGCCAATGGCTATTTCAGGCATCTGCTTTCTGTCCCTGGTCGATACCTTCGGACTTAACGCCTTTGAAATGGGCTGATATCACCGCTTGAATTTCACGAAGCCGCGGAACCGCCACTGACTGCAATCTATCCCTCGTGACGGACCGGTCGAGCGAAATGCAGTCTTTCCATAATGAGCGTCCTGCGATGACGCCGGAAGCCCCATTTCGCATGGCATCTTCAACTTGTTTCAGGAACGTCGAGTGGTCGACGCCGGCCGACAACACTGCCCACGGCACGTCCCCTGCGAGCTTCGTGACCTCCGCGCAAGCTTCAGCAGTTCCAGGATAGGGAATCTTCAGCACCTTGGCGCCGCAATCCAGGCAAATCCTGCTTCCTCCGACGACCAGCGACGGCAGCTTCGCTTTATACTCGGCCTCATTTTCGTCATCAAACCTGTAGGTCAGGAACTCGACAACGAGCAGCAGGTCCTCGCGTGCGAAATCGTCGATGCACTGACGCAGGATATTGATGTTGTGCGCGTTCGCTTCCTCCCGATCCGAGCGGAGATAGACCATGATCTTGCCGCCGGTGGCGCCGAGTTGGCGGACGCTGCGGGCCGAGATGCCCGGAACCAGCTTGGAAAGGCGATAGCCTTCCGGCGACGTACCCCATCCTGACGCATCCAGGCCGATCAGAAGGGCTGTATCGCGTTGGATGATGCGGTCATCGACCAAAGCCGGAACGGCACAGATCGGATCGACCAGCACGCAGGATGCCTTGCTTGCCAGAAACCTGGCGATGTCGGCCTTCGTATCGCCGAGGGTCTTGTCAGAGATAGCGGCTTGCGCCTCCGGATCCTTTGCAAGCAGACTGCGCATGCCGCCGCGTTGATCGCAGGCGATCACCATCATGGCTCCGTCATTGCCGCAAATCTGCTGGTACCCTCGCATTTCAGCTGTCGTCAATCTGGACATCTAATCCTCCGTTTAGGGCGCCCGAAACAAGATGCTGAAAGCCCATCCCGCTCTCAGGATTCGCATGGGATGGCCAATGAACCTTGATATCCCTCATGCGCCGCATGATCGTTGCGAAATCGGCCGTTTTGAGCGATAACTTCTTCATACGCCGCATGTGTAACACATTGCAGAAAGGAATTTCAACCTGAATTCATCTCAGTCGCAAGAGGCTGCAACAAACCGTGCGTTGCTGCATATGGTTGCAAAGCTGCATTACCAATCCGACATGTCGCAGGTCGACATCGCCAAAAAGCTCGGCTTATCAACGGCTACGGTTTCACGCTTGCTCCAAAAAGCCCGCTCGGCCGGGATCGTTCGGATTGAGGTGATTGATCTCTCCCCGTCGGAAGACTTGAGTGCGGCGCTGGTTGACGGCCTAAAATTGCGTACGGCCGCTGTGATCGACACCCCGTCGTCCAATGTCCTCGCCGCACTTGCTCCGCCGGTCGGGTCCATGCTGCAACAAGCGGGTCTGCGATCGGGTTCGACCCTTGGCATCGGCTGGGGACGCGCTGTTCGCGAAGTTACGCTTGCGGGCTTGCCGCGGTTGCCCGGCATCGTAACCACTGCCCTCAACGGCGGGATGCAGCAGGCAGCGCCGCATTTCCAAATCAACGAATTCGTGCGCTTGGCAGCCGAGCAAATGGGGGGAATCCCGCATTTCCTGCACGCGCCCTACATTTCGTCATCGGAGCTGCGCGACGCTTTCCTGGCAGATCCCACCGTCCAGCAGGTGACGTCGCTCTGGGACAAGCTGGATGCCGCGATCGTCGGTGTAGGACTGAGACATGCGGCAAATCCGTCCGAAGCGACGGCGGCTCTTCCGGGGGAGAAAGCCCTAAGCCATGCCGCAGGCGATGTTCTGCGCCACTATATTACGGAGACCGGCGATGTCCTTCATTGGGATGGTGAAGAGCGCATGATTGCCGCCTCTCCGCAGCAATTGCGGCAGGTGCCCCTGTGCATCGCGGTTGCCGCAACGCCAGCCAAGGCCGCCGGCATCATCGGCGCAGCCCGATCAGGCATGATCAATGCCCTCGTGACGGACGCCAACACAGCGCAGGCCATTCTCGATCGCTTGTCCGCCGCCCACAAGAGCGAGGAAACACCTTGACGACCTCATTGTCAGGCGGTTTCGATCGGTCACCCATTGATTTCTACCCCAACCGATCCTTCGGCGCTTTCCTGTTCGACATGGATGGAACGGTCTTGAATTCCATCGCTGTGGCCGAACGGGTTTGGACGGCATGGGCTTTGCGGCACAATGTCGATGTCGAAAGTTTGCTGGCGACGGTTCACGGAAGAAAGGCAGTCGAAACAATCTCGCGGCTTGGCCTGCCTGGGGTCGATCCGGCCGAAGAAATGAGGCTTCTCACATTGGCCGAAATCGCCGACGTGGCAGGCATCGAGCCGATCGCAGGAGCCGGCCGTTTCCTGGAGGCTTTGCCCAGGGATCGCTGGGCGATCGTAACATCGGCGCCGCGAGACTTGGCGGTTGTCCGCCTCAAAGCCGCGGGCCTGCCCTTGCCGCCACTGCTGATTGCCGGCGAGGATGTCGAGAATGGCAAACCGGCGCCGGACTGCTTTTTATCGGCGGCCGAGAGATTGGCTCAGCCCATAGAGGAATGCCTTGTTTTCGAGGATGCTCCGGCGGGGATAGAAGCCGCTGAAACGGCAGGCGCTGCGGTGATGGTGATCAGCGCAACTCATCGGACCTTGCTGCAGACGCAGCATCCGAGCGTTGCGAGCTATGATGACCTTGTCACAGATATCACGCACGCCGGTTCCCTTCGGATCTCGGAGAAGCGGCGTTAGCTTTGCGCTGCACCGCTACCGTTGTTGAGCAAAATCGATAGCGTCCGCATAGATATCGAGCACGCGAATAACACTGCCAAGGACGATTGCATCCGCCTGTGACGCCAGAGATCCGGACCCGACCATCGGCTCAAGATGGCCGAGATGCTGGCTGATCAGCGGTCGCGGAATTGTCACTCCCTGAAGCGCTGACATTAGTTCGTTCACTGCATTTTGCGCGGCGGGTGCTGTCCAATAATAACGGATGCGGTCGCTAAACGAGTAATGCCGCTGGACATATTGTTGATGCGCATCCCCCGGATAATATTTCTGCCAATGGTCCGGCGATGAAAGCATGACCCGCTCCATGGCGACTGGCAAGGTTTCGCGGATCGCGTCCGGCACCAGGATCCCGGCAATAGCGCTTAGTCCATACAGCGCCTCGCGCAGCGCAAACGTCAGCCAAGGACCGACTTTCAAAATCGCAAATCCGTCGCCGACAAGGTGGCGAAGCGCCTCCCCGCTCTGATAGTCCGTCGAATGGGCCTCGAAAACAAATTGCTCTATGTCGCTCAATGTAGCGACGAGTTCGGCCGCCGCTTCGCGCCTATAGGGAATAACCTCCGCATTTCCGAACTCCACACCCGGCTGAACAACAATGCCGATTGCGCGTGCGAAAGCCTCATCCAGTCCAAGCCGGGAGAATGCAGCGCGGTGAAGCTCCACGGTTTCACGGGCGTCCGCAGGGGTGGTGATGTGCAAATGGTCGAGCGCTTCGACTGCACCACCTGGAACAGGAACCTCGGTGCCGATGATGTAGCTCGGAGCCTGCGTGCCGGATTGGCGCACCCTTGTTTCGGACACCGCAGCCAATTGGGCTGCCCGGGATGCAATCGTCTCATTGGGGACAGCCGGAGGATCGCCCGCGCAGGCCATGCTTGTATCGAGATGGAGCTTAGTGAAGCCGGCGGCTGCATAGGCGTCAATCATTTCGCTGGCTTTGTGCATCGCATCGCCGGCGGCCAGGTGCCTCCAGGGATTTGGCCCAAGATGATCCCCGCCAAGAATGAGCTGGTCCAGGGGAAAGCCGACTTTCGCTGCGATCTTTTCGACGAACACGCGGAAAGCAGCAGGCGTCATGCCGGTATAGCCGCCATCCTGATTGACCTGATTGCACGTCGCTTCGATCAACACATCACTATTCCGGCCCCTGCCGTGAATTAGTGCTGCCTCGATCACTACAGGATGGGCGGAGCAGACCGAGGTGATGCCGAATGGCCGACCGAAGCCACGATTCTGCGGCATGCTTGCCAGTCGTTTTGTAGCGGCGCTCAAGACGCTGAGCCCTCCGTCGCCTCGGATATGAATGCCTGGATTTCGGCAAAGGTGGCAATTCCCTCCATCGGTCCCTTACGCGTCACAGCCAGCGCGCCGCAGGCGCAGGCAAACTTCAATGCCTCCTCGGGCTGCGCACCCCTTAGCCAAAGCGAGACGAAGCCCGCGCCAAAACAATCGCCCGCCCCCGTAGGATCGACCTCCCGGACTGAGAAACCGGCCGCGGCGACCTGACGGTGCGGCTCGTAGTAAACCGCGCCCTCCGATCCTTTTTTGACGATAACTGCCGATATACCGCGCTGAAGCATCTCAGCGACCGCGGATGCCTCATCTTCGGCCTTGGTGAAAATGAAAAGCTCCTCACCGCTGGGCAGGAAGAGGTCGGTTCGCGCCAAGACCTGGTACAGCGCCTCGCGCATGCCAGGCAACTCGATCATTTCTTTTCGTATATTCGGGTCGAAGGAAACGGTGCCGCCACGGCGCTTGACCGCCTCGATGCCTGCGAGAATGACGGCGATAGCCCTTTCGGAAAACAAGGAAGAGCCCATGACATGAAAGTGATCGGCGCCGGCCAACAAGGCTTGCGCTGCATAGCCGATCTCCATCAACCCAGCCGCACTATTTTTGATATTGAAGACGAAGTGGCGAGAGCCATCTGCCCGATAGGCCACAAAGGCCGTGCCGGTCGCCTGCCCCTTGTGAACCGTGACAGCGGAGACGTCGGCGCCCCAATCGCGCAGCCTGTCGATGTTCATTTGGCCGAAATCGTCTTCGCCAACGGCGCTGATCAAGCCGGTGGGCTGGCCGAGCCGCGCTGCTTGAGCGATAAAGATCGCCGGTGCGCCGGACGGGAATGGCCCGTGAAGCAGCCCAGGTTTGGCCAAGCTCTGATCGAGCTGATCTGCCATGATTTCGACAACGATCTCCCCGGCGCTGACGATCTTCTTCATGAGGGACGAACTCGCTTCCAGAGAAATCTCTTTTGGTGGTTGAGGTGGCAGACCGGTCACGCAGATTTTCTAGGGCTTGCATTTTTTTGCGTCAATTAATAATTTTTCGCACGTAATGTTTTGGCGTGACGCAAGGCCCGAAAGAAGTTGCCTGAAACTTACCTCGCCGATTGCGCCATCCGCGCAGACGCATAACGATCGCTGGCAGAAGCAATAGTTTGAAGAATGGGCGACTTCCGATGGAAAAATTGACGCATAGGACCATGGAGGATTTTGCAAAGTCCTGCGGCGTCTCGCGCCCGACCCTTTCCAAGTATTTTGATGATCCAACGAGCGTGAAGCCGACGACCCGCGCGCTCATCGAGGCCGCGCTCCGCTCGTCGGACTATCAGCCTAATCTTTACGCGCGAAACCTCAACCGGAAACGAACGCGCAATGTCGGCATTCTGGTCCCCGCTCTCACCGACCCGTTTTACGCCGAGATGGTCAATCGCCTGGAATTGCGGTTGCGGAACGAGGGATATTGGCCGATCGTGTTTTCCTCGCACGGCCTGCCGGAACTCGAAGCCGAGGCCGTCAGCACGATGCTGTCGTTGAAGGTGGCGGGTGCGCTCGCCGCACCGCTAGGACAGAAATCCGATCCTCGCGCCTTCGAAAGGCTCGCGCAGAATCTGCCGATCGTCTATTTCGACACCTATATCGAAGGCAACACGCCATTCATCGGCAACAATAATCACCAGAGCGTCGCAACTATTGTCGAATATCTCTGCAGGTCCGGAGAGCCGCCGGCCTACCTCGACATACCGCATGTCAACCATAACTCCCCGGAGAGACTGGCAAGCTATGTCGCCACGATGGAGGCATCGGGCTATGAGCCGGTGGTGATCAAGACCAACGCCGCCTACAGATGGGACTTCGAGCGCGTCGGATATGAGCAGATGGACGCCATCCTCGACGAAAAGAAGCTCCCCGGCAAAACCATCCTCTGCGCCAACGATCGCCTCGCCTTTGGCGTTATGGCTGCGGCGTTCGCGCATGGGCTGAAGGTCGGGCGCAAGAAGGGCGACGACCTCCGTGTTGCGGCCCATGACGATCACCCCTTGAGCCGCTACACCTGCCCGCCGCTGACGACAATGGCGCAAGACTTTGCTTCCATGACAGCAAACAGCGTCGATACATTACTGACGCTTCTCGGAGACACAGAGGCTTCGGCAGTGACGATCGCCCATCAAGTCAGCCTGGATGGGACGTTGGTCATGCGGCAATCGGCATAAAGCGGCGTCGCGGATCCGATCAATCCGGAGCCGCTTCAAAGCTGCGCCACGCCGCCACCGCTTCCTCTATCGCCTGCCGCGCGACCGGTATGAACCTTCCCATCGACACAAAGCCGTGAATCTGACCCGGCCAATGGCGCGAAACGACGCGAACCCCGTCCTGGCGGAGCCGCGAGGCATAGGCTAAGCCTTCGTCCGCAAGAATGTCGTACCCGGCAGTAGCGATGAATGCCGGCGCGGCCCCTGCAGCGCTCTCTGCCCGCAAGGGCGAGACCTTCCAATCGACGATATCGGCAGCGGTGCGAACATAGTGATCGCGAAACCATTTCATCGTGGTCGCGGTCAAACCGAAGCCGGTGGCATAGCGGCGATAACTGTCGGCCGTCTGCGCGGCGTCCGTATTGGGATAGATAAGCAGTTGCGCCGCAAGCCATGGGGCGGCGCCTGAACGCGACATCAGCGCGAGCACGGCCGCAAGATTGCCGCCGGCACTGTCGCCAGCAACCGCGATCCGCCTGAGATCGATACCGAAATCCGTGGCCGACTCTGCCATGAACGCCAACCCTGCGGCGCAATCCATCAATCCCGCGGGAAACTTGTGTTCAGGCGCCAAGCGATAGTCCGGACAGATCACGGTACATTCGGCGAGATTGGCGAACCACCGGCAGATCTCGTCGTGAGAGTCGAGATTGCCGATCACCCAGCCGCCGCCGTGAAGGTAGAGAAGACCCGGACCATCCTTCGGGGGTGCTCCGACGCCGCGATAAATGCGCACAGTGATCGGACCGTAGGGACCGCTGATCTGACGATCCTCCACTGAAGCAACCGCCTCCTTAGCACCCTGAAGCGCCGGAAAGCCAGCATTGTAGTCGATACGGGCTTGCCGAGGCGTGCCGGTTTCAAGCGGTCGGGTATTCGACCGATTGCTAATATCGAGAAGCCATCGAACACCCTCATCAAGCTCTTCTGTCATATCGGCTTCCTCCCTCGGCGATCAGGCCTCTGTACCACATTCTGATCCCGCCCTGGATCCGATGACTGCCGCGCGCCCGACGGACGGCTGCTCAATAGGTCTCGTCATGGCCTAATCATCTCATTTCTTGACGCGCGACAAATTTTTATGAAACATATGATAAACTGGCAGAGAGATCATGGAGGCCGCCAGTCTTCTTCCTGGGGAGCGAAACCATGCCTGATTTCAAAAATGCGTCAGCCGTAAAGGGCAACCGCGAAACGATGCGCAGCGACGGCGCTTAAGGGAGAGGATCATGATCGAGAAGGAGAATCGCCGTCTTCGCGTCGGTGTCCTGGGCTGCGGGCCGATTGCACAATTTGCGCATCTGGAATCCTGCGTGAAAGCCAGAAACGCCGATCTCTATGCGATCTGTGACGCTGCACCCGATTTGCTTGCGCGCATGGGCGCGACCTATGAGCCGCAGAAGATGTTCGGCGACTATGACGCCATGCTGGCCGATCCAGAGCTGGAAGCGGTCATCGTTGCAACGTCCGACGCCTTTCATGTGCAGATGTCGGTCAAGGCGCTCGAAGCCGGCAAGCACGTGCTTTGCGAAAAGCCTATCGGCGTTTCGGTCGAGGAAGGACAGCAGCTTGCCGACGCCGTCAAGGGCTCGGGCAAGATTCTGCAGGTCGGGCACATGAAGCGCTTCGATCCGGCGCTTCAGGCCGCGCGCGACTTCGTGCGCGACGATATCGGCCATATCCTGGCGCTGAAGGCATGGTATTGCGATTCCACCCACCGCTATACCAATACTGATGCGGTGCAGCCGCTTCCCATCACGAGCAAGCTTGCGCGCAAGCCGGGCGGCAATCCAAAAGCCGATCTCAGGCAATATTTCATGCTGGCGCATGGCTCCCATCTGGTCGATACCGCCCGCTTCCTCTGCGGCGATATCGTCGCCGTGCGCGCCCGCCTGCTAGAGCGCGCCGGCGCCTATTGCTGGTTCGTGGAAACCGAATTCGCCAATGGCGCCCTCGGCCATCTCGACCTGACGGTCGCCGTCCGCATGGATTGGCACGAGGGTTTCCAGCTCTACGGCGAATACGGCTCCGTGCTCGCGAAGACCTTCAATCCCTGGTATTTCCGATCGAGCGAAGTCGAGATCTTTCATGAGAAGGATGCAACGACCAGAAAGCCGCTCGGCGCGGACGGGCATTTCTTCCGCCGGCAGCTCGAAGGCCTCGCTGACACGGCACTCAAGGGCGCGCCGATGCGTGGCGCCAATGTCGAAGACGGTGTCGCCTCCATCCGGGCGATGGTGGCGATCGCCCGGTCGGTGGAGACCGGGGAGCGCGTCGAGCTCGCGACCGTGACGGGAGCCGTCTGATGCAGATCGGGATCTTCGCCAAGACTTTTCCCGGCACCGATCCGCTAAGCGTGCTCTCCGCGGTGCGTGACAGTGGCTATGCCGGCACGCAGTTCAATCTAGCCTGCTGCGGGCTGCCCTCCATGCCGGACGCCGTGCCGGCGCCTTTGATAACGGCGATCCGCGCGGCGGCGCAAGCGACAGGCGTTACGCTTGCCGCCCTGTCCGGCACCTACAACATGGCCCACCCCGACCCGTTCGTACGTCAAAAGGGCCTCGCTCAGCTCTCCGTCGTCATCGAGGCGGCTGCGGCACTCTCTATTCCGCTCGTCACACTCTGCACCGGCACGCGCCATCCCGCTGATCAGTGGGCACACCACCCCGAAAATACCAATCCGGCCGCCTGGATGGATATGGCCACGGAAATGTCGAAAGCGCTGGCGCTGGCTGAAGACCACGGTGTCGATCTCGGTATCGAGCCCGAGCAGGCGAATATCGTGACATCCGCCGCTGATGCCAAGCGGTTGATTTCCGAGATGAGATCGGAAAGGCTGCGCATCGTCCTCGACCCGGCCAATCTCTTCGAAAGCGCGACACCCGCGGAAGCGCGCGCCATTGTCGAGAGCGCAGTCGAGACAGCCGCCGGGCACATCGCCATGGCGCACGCCAAAGATCGCCACGCCGACGGGCGTTTTGCGACCGCCGGGACAGGCGTGGTGGATTTCCCCGATTTTATCGCCCGACTGCGGTCCGTAGGTTTCGACGGTCCGCTCGTCACCCACGGCCTATCGGCGGCAGAGGCGCCGCAGGTGGCCGCCTTTCTCAAGGAATTGGTCTGATGGGGGCTCCTACGCATTTCATGTGCGGCGACGCCAGCCTTGCCGTTTTCGACAGCGGGCAAGGAGTGCCCGTCCTCTTTCAGCACGGGCTGGGCGGCGATAAGGCGCAGGTTGCGCAAACCTTTCCATCCGGTGGAGCGGAGCGGCGCGTCACGGTCGAATGCCGCGGACATGGCGCTTCATCACTTGGCGACATCAGGCCCTTTTCACTTCGAATGTTTGCCGAGGATGTGCTGGCCGCGGCGACGGAACGCGGATTTGATCGCTTTGTCGCCGGCGGAATTTCCATGGGAGCTGCACTTGCCCTTCATCTCGCCCAACACAACCCGCACCGTGTCACAGCCCTCGTTCTTGTCCGCCCCGCCTGGACCTTTACCGCCGCGCCGGCCAATCTGGAGCCGGTTCGCGCTGTCGCGGCCTTGCTCCGCTCGTATTCGATTTCAGAAGCCAAGGAGCGCTTCGCCGGATCAGAAATCGGCATGCGCATGTGCGCGGACGCGCCCGATAACTTTGCCTCCCTGCTCGGCTATTTCGACCGGCCGAACGCCGCCGCTTTCGCATCCGTGCTGGCCGACATCGCGGCCGGCGGCCCGGACGTGACTCAAGCAGCGGTCGCCGCTCTCACAGTCCCTACCCTTGTCATCGGGAACGAACAGGACGCTATCCATCCGCTTGCCTGCGCACGGACTCTCGCTGAAACGATTCCCGGCGCAAGCTTTGTCGAAGTCACTCCCAAGGCGGCCGACAAGACACGGCATTTCGCCGAAGTTCAAGGCGCGATCGCCAGTTTCCTCGCAACGAAGACCATCCGGAGCCTCTTCTCATCATGACATCAAAGACTCTTTCCGGCCCGGCGGCCATCGCCGCACTTCCTCGCAACCGGATACTCGGCGAATTCTCGCTGTGGTCGGCCGATCTCGCCAATATGGAGGCCGATCTTAGGCGCATAGAGCCCTATGCCGACCTGCATCATATCGATGTCGCGGATGCACGCTTTACCCCGGGCTTCCTGTTCTTTCCGGATTTCGTCGCCCGTATCGCCAAGGCAACCGCCAAGCCTATCCACGTTCATCTGATGGTCGAAGCAGAAATCGTCGAGGAACAGACGCGCCAATTCATCGAAGCCGGTGCCGATCTTATCAGCGTTCATGCCGAGAATGGCGAAGCAGGTTTGCGCGCCATCGCGCTGGCAAAGAAACTGGGCGCCGAAGCCGGCGTCGTTCTGCGATTGGAGACCCCCGTTTCAGCGGTCCGGCCATTCATAGACCATGTCGCCTTCGTGACCCTGCTTGGCACCTCGATCGGCGTCAAAGGGCAAAGTCTTTCCGAAAAGGCATGCGACCGTTTGATCGAGGCGCGCTCGCTGCTGAAACAGTCCGGTCGGGAGGATCAGGTGATCTTGGCGGCCGATGGCGGGATTCGCGAACAGACCGTGCCGCTGTTGCGCGCGGTGGGAGCCCAAACGGTCGTCCTCGGATCGCTCGCCTTCGGCGACAAGAACCTGGGCGACCGAATCGCCTGGCTGCACGGATTGGAAAGTCGGGTTTCGTGAAAAAGGTTGCCCTCGCATTTGATCTCGGTGGAACGGAGCTTCGCGCCGCGCTGGTGAGCGAGGAAGGAAACTTGCTGTCGTTCTCGGTCGTTCCGACGCATGCCGCTGAAGGACCGGCCGCTGTGATCCAACAGATCGAATTGTTGGCGGCAGCGGTGCTCGCACAAACGCCCGATCTTTCTCCTGTCGGAATCGGGATCGGCGCGCCCGGCCCTCTCGATCCCGAAGCCGGCATCGTTATTGCGGCGCCGACCTTGGCTGGATGGCACGAGGTTCCGCTGGCTGACATCCTCTCCAGCCATCTGCAATTGTCGGTGCGACTGGAAAACGATGCAAATGCGGCGGCACTTGGCGAATGGCGATACGGCGCCGGGCGCGGTGCACGGTCGATGGTATTCGTCACCGTATCGACCGGTATCGGCGGCGGCGTGATTGCCGATGGGCGGATCCTGCATGGCAGACGTGGTCTGGCGGCGGAAATCGGCCACATGACGATCACAAACGAGGGGGAGCGGTGTTTTTGCGGCGCGATCGGTTGTTTCGAAGCGGTCGCCTCAGGGACGGCTCTTGGCAGACGGGCAACGGCATGCACCCGGCAGTTCGATGGATCGGCGCTGCGCCGACTGTCTGCGAATGCGGATGTGACCGGGCGGCACGTCGTTGAAGCCGCGCGACGGGGCGATGCCCTGGCCCTCGAACTGCTTGATGCCGAGGCGAGATGGCTGGGTATCGGCTTTACCAATCTGCTGCACCTCTACTCCCCGGACATACTGGTGATGGGTGGCGGCATATCACATGGCTTCGACCTCCTGCAGGAGGCCATGACGGCGACCATTCGCAATCGCGCCATGCCGGCCTATCGCGATGTGCCGATCGTTCCCGCGCAACTCGGACGTCATGCAGGCTTGATCGGTGCCGCCAGTCTCGTCCTAGGGAGTGAAGAATAAATCGGCTTTGCGTCATCGGGCCCTAAATGCCGACAACCGTTCGCCTTTCCAGCCGCTCTGTCGAGAATGGGGAGACAACAGCCGGCTGACCCGGTTGCTTGATCCTGTCCGCGCCCATCCATAGCGCGTATTTTACAGTACTTTACACCCACATACTTCCGCGCGCCTCAGCTTTTCGGCAGGTTTTGCCGGCACGCCGATCCCGGCGGGCAGATCTCCATGGGGGTTGATGATGTCGAGGAGAAGCAATCTTTTCGCGGCTGTTACGCTTGCCTGCATTGCGTACGCCGGTCTCGTGCAGGCCGATACCATAAGCTACGCGGATGCGATCACGAAACTTGCCGGTGACTGCGGTTCCGACATCCACAAATTCTGCAGGGGTCTGAACCTCGGCGGCGGCCGCATCGCCGACTGTCTCCAGCAGAACGCGGAGAAGGTCTCGCCGACCTGCAAGAGCTCGGTCGCCAGCGTCACACAGTCGATCAGCCTGCGTCAGCAGGCGCAGGCTTCCTACAGCGACGTCTGCAGGTTCGACATCGCCCAGCGCTGCAGAGGCATCAAGGGCGATGGCAATATTCTTGCGTGCCTCGTCAAGAACAGGCTCACCACCGACAAGTGCAGCCAGGCAATCACCGATGCAGGCTGGAGGTAAGACCATGCTAGCGCGTTCCTTCAAAATACTGGCAGTTCTCCTCGCCGTCGGCATGTTGCCCGCAAGCCTCGCCGTCGCCCAGGATGTATCGCAACAACGGATCGTTTCGGGTCTGGGCAAACTCAAGGCGAACGCCCAAGCCGTCGATCTCGAACTGTTACGCCAGGAGGCAATGAGAGGGGCAGGCCAGCCGATGTCGGCGCTGCCCAATTGGAGCAAGATCGGCCAGTTGCCGCAGATGGTCGTCGAGATCAATTTCGAAAATGACTCGGTCGCTATCGAGCCGGAATCCTATCGCACCCTCGGATTGATTGCGGACGCCCTGCATCATCCGAACCTTTGGGCCTACAAGTTTCTGGTGATCGGTCATTCCAGTTCGACCGGCGACGCGAAACACAATCTCGAGCTCAGCGATAAGCGCGCCGCAGCCATCAAGGAAGCTCTGGGAACCACCTTTGCCGTCGATCCGCAGCGGCTATATGCCGTCGGCGTGGGCGAAGCTTTCCCGATCCCAGGCTCCAACACAGAAGCCGCCGGCAACAGGCGCGTGCAACTCGTCAATCTCGGCTTGTTCACGCAAAAATAGTAATTCCGAAGGGCCTTAAGTGCACGTCGTAAATATCGCGCCCCGACGCCACCAGAGTTTGCTCCGGAGGCGGCGGGGCGCTTGACGCGCGCTGTCCAGAGCTTCGGTAAAATCATCGCTTGATGAGGGATCTGATCCTGTCCAAATCCGCCGGCGTCACCGGATTGTAGACCACCATACTGAGATCGGGGCGGCCATCGACCGCAAAGGCTGAATATTCAAACGCAAGTGGGCCGAGAACCGGGTGTTTTATGTGCTTGACGGTCTCGCCATGGCTGCGGAGCTCGTTGTCGCGCCACATCACTTTGAACTCCGGGCTCAATTGGCAAAGTTCATCGACGAGAGGTTCTACTTCCGCCGCGGCCCCTGCGCGAGCCGCATCCATCTTGAACGCGCCCACGACGAAGCGCGCCACGCTTTCCCAGTCATATTGCGCAGCGCGGGCACGCGGATCGAGGAAGATGAAGCGCAGTATATTGCGCTGTTCCGGCGGCAGTGATCCGTAGTCCGTCGACATCACGGCCACCGCGCGGTTCCAGGCGACTACGTCCCATGTCGCCGTTCTGATGAGGACGGGTGTCGGCTCCAAAGCATCGAGCACGCGTTGCAATCGCGGCGTGACGCCTTCGTCTTTCCGGTAGCGCACTTCAGGTGGATGACCGAGACCAAGCAGGAAGAGATGCTCGCGCTCGATATCCGTAAGCATAAGGGCACGAGCGATCCGGTCGAGCACATCGGCCGAAGGCGCCCCGCCGCGCCCCTGCTCGAGCCATGTGTACCAGGTCGGGCTGATATTGGCGCGTTGCGCCACCTCCTCCCGACGCAGCCCAGCGGTGCGGCGCCGCGCCGGAGAAAAGCCGAAGGCAGCCGGATCGAGCTTCGCGCGTCGGTCCCTCAGATAACTGCCAAGCAGATTTTCGCTTGTGGCGTGTTCGCCCATCCTGTTAGCCATTATACTACGATAATCTCACTACTTTACCAGGATAGCGCATCGGTTCAAACCTGTCTCCAACGAAACCACATGGAGACTGCATTGATGCGTGTATTTGTCACTGGCGCGACCGGCTTCATCGGATCGGCCGTTGTAAAAGACCTGATCGTGGCTGGCCATCAGGTGCTCGGCCTTGCGCGTTCAGACGAGAAAGCGGTGGCTCTAGCTGCCACTGGTGCCGAGGTTCTTCGCGGGTCACTTGAGGATCTGGACAGCCTCAAGGAGGGAGCGGCTCGCGCGGACGGCGTCATCCACCTGGCCTTCAACCACGACTTCTCGACATTCGCGGCGAACTGCGAGGACGATCGCCGTGTGATCAAGGCGCTTGGCTCGGCTCTCGCCGGCTCCGACCGGCCCTTGATTGTGACCTCCGGGACCCCGATCGCCAATACTGTGCCTGGCCAGCCGGCCAAGGAGGACAATGCGACCATCGGTGCTGACGTGCATCCTCGCGCAGCCTCGGAGGAAGAGGCGAGGTCCGTCGCCGCGGGCGGGGTCAATGTCTCGGTGGTGCGACTTCCGCAGGTTCACGACCCAGTCAGGCAAGGTCTCATCACCCCTCTGATCGAGATCTATCGCGCCAAGGGCGTTTGCTCCTATGTCGGAGATGGGCTCAATCGCTGGCCAGCGGCGTATATCCTTGATGTCGCCCGCCTCTACCGCCTGGCCATCGAAAAGGCCGAGCCGAATGCAAAATATCACGCGGTCGGGGAAGAAGGTGTGCCGATGCGTGATATTGCCCAAGTCCTTGGTCGGCGCCTGAAGCTGCCGGTCAAATCCGTCGCGCCGGAAGAGGCCCACGCCTATTTCGGCTGGCTCGCAATGTTTGCCGGCCACGACATGCCCGCTTCCAGTGCGCAAACGCGTCGGGCGCTGGGCTGGGAGCCGACCGGACCCGGTTTGATCGCCGATCTCGAACAGTTGCGCGGCGCCGAGAGCTGAGGCTTGCAGACCTTTCCGTCGAAACGGCCGTGACGAGGAACCGTCGCGGCTGCATCGCATTACAGCGACGCTGTGATGCCGCCGTCGACATAGAGCACATGCCCATTGACGAAAGAGGATGCGTCGGAGGCCAGGAAGATGCAGGCGCCGACCAGCTCTTCAACGCGCCCCCACCGCCCGGCCGGCGTGCGCTTCTCCAGCCATGTCGAGAAATCGGGATCGGCGACCAGCGCTGCATTCAACGGCGTGTCGAAATAGCCCGGCGCAATGGCGTTGCACTGCAATCCGTATTTCGCCCAGTCCGTGGCCATGCCCTTGGTGAGATTGCCGACCGCGCCTTTGGTTGCCGTGTAGGGCGCGATCGAGGGTCGCGCCAGCGCGGTCTGGACGCTGGCGATGTTAATGATCTTGCCGGCACCGCGCGTAATCATGTGGCGCGCTACGGCCTGACCGACATTGAAAACGCTCGATATATTGGTTCGAAGAAGCCGTTCGAATGCATCGGCCGGAAAATCTTCCAAAGGCGTGCGAAACTGCATCCCGGCGTTGTTGACCAGAATGTCGATGGCACCGCTCTCAGCTTCGAATTGATCTATCGCGTCACGAGAAGCCTGATGATCCGTCACGTCGAAGGGCAGAACGTGAACTGTGCCGTCGAACTCAGCCGCAGCCTTGGCAAGCTTTTCAGCGTCGCGCCCGTTAAGCACCAATTCCGCACCCGCGCCCGCCAGTCCTTGGGCAAGAGCAAAGCCGATGCCTTGCGACGAACCGGTTACAAGCGCACGCCGCCCTTTGAGATCGAAGAGACCAAGAGACACCGTTTCCTCCGTTTTTCAGCTCGACAAATGCCGGTGTTTGCTTAGTTATCGATAACATTCGCTGTCAAGCAAGGCATCGAAAAGATATGAAGGCCAGCGATTACTTAGATCAGGATTGGCTTCGATATGCAGAGCGCCCATTCCGACATCGAGGCGAAGGTCTAGGCGACCGACATGGAATTCATCTTTGATCCGGTGAAAACCGGCAGAGAAGCCCTGTTCTTTGAGGAGCACGACATGAAGGCCATTGTCGCTCACGCCGCCAAGGACGTGCGAATTGAGGAATTTCCGGACGAAGAACCAGGTGCGGGAGAGGTCAAGCTCAGGCTCGCCACCGGCGGAATCTGCGGCAGCGATCTCCACTATTACAATCACGGCGGCTTCGGCACCGTTCGATTGAAGCAGCCGATGATCCTGGGCCACGAAGTCAGCGCAACGGTTGCGGCGCTCGGCCCCGGCGTTCAAGGGTTCGAGATCGGCCAACTCGTTGCAGTTTCACCGTCCCGTCCGTGCCGGACCTGTCGCTACTGCCAGCAGGGCTTGCACAATCAGTGCTTGAACATGCGCTTCTACGGCAGCGCCATGCCCTTTCCCCATATTCAAGGCGCATTTCGGGAAACGCTCGTTGCCGATGCCATTCAATGTGTCCCGGCGGACGGCCTGACAGCCGGCGAAGCGGCCATGGCTGAGCCGCTTGCCGTTACGCTGCACGCCACGCGGCGTGCCGGGGAGTTGCTTGGCAAGCGGGTCCTCGTAACCGGCTGCGGACCGATCGGTGTCTTGTCCATCCTGGCCGCCCGCCGTGCCGGCGCCGCTGAAATCGTAGCGACCGATCTCACGAATTTCACGCTCTCGATTGCCAAGCAAGCCGGGGCCGACAGAGTCATCAACACAAAGGAAGAGCCGGAGGCGCTCGCCGCCTATTCGGCCGACAAGGGAACTTTCGATATCCTTTATGAATGTTCGGGTGCCGCCGCGGCGCTCACCGGCGGGATCGCGGCGCTAAGGCCACGTGGCATCATCGTGCAACTGGGTATCGGAGGCGACATGACGCTGCCGATGCTCGCCATCACCGCCAAGGAGCTGGAGCTGCGTGGCTCGTTCCGCTTCCACGAGGAATTCGGCACAGCTGTGGAATTGATGCGCAAGCGTCTGATCGATGTCAGACCGCTGATCACCCATTCCGTGCCGCTTGCCGACGCGATCGGTGCCTTCGAGATTGCGTCCGACCGCAACCGGGCCATGAAGGCGCAAATCATCTTCTCCTGAGGCAGGGTTCGTCTGTGTTACGAGTCTGAAAAACCGAACGGCGCCTCGGTGCGACGATAATCGTCCGGTAGAATTTGGCGGCCGATGGGCGGCTCGGAGCGCGACGTGCATGTCGTGCGCTGGCAGAGCCGGCAGGCTATTCCGATAGGCGTGGGTGCGGCAGCCTGAGGATGATGGCGGCTGTAGATCAAGCGTTCGGCGTGATGGGCTTCGCAAACAAGGGCGATGGCGCGCTCAACGCGCGATGCCCCAAAGGCGCCTCCGCCGGAACTGACGGTGCGTGCAATCGAGAAGAAGCGCTGGCCGTCCGGCAGTTCCAGCCATTGCGTCACGACCTTGCGCGGCGTTGTGAAAACCTGATGGACGCTCCAGAGAGGGCAACCGCCTCCGTGACGGGCAAAGGGGAAGTTGCCGCTGTTAAGCCGCTTGGAAACATTGCCGGCGACGTCCACGCGAATAAAAAAGAAAGGAATTCGCTCGTGTCCCGGCTTCTGAAGCGTCGTCAGCCTATGGGCAGTCTGCTCGAAACTCGTGCCGAACTGACGCGACAGTGCCTCGATATCGTAGCGGCGCGTCTCGACCGCCTTCGCAAAAGCCGCATAGGGCATAATAATGGCGGCGGCACAGTAGGCCGCAAGGGCCCGATGCGCGAGCCTGCGTGCGCTCTCGGTTTCGAAATTGCCCTCTTGCGTGGCAGTTCCAATCTCCTGATCGAATTCGAGATAGGCAAGCTGTTGAGCAAGCTGGAAATTCTGGCTTGCGGTATCCAGCGTCTCATCGAGCAAAAGGTCTTTTCGATGCCAATCCAAGCGCCTGAGCGAGCCGGCCATCACCTCTGACGGTAACCGCCTTACGCGAAGCTGATGACGCTGTTTGAAATAGTCCGGAAGTCCTCCCGCCTCCGCGATTTTCGTCGATAGCTTTTCCGCGGCGACATCCAGCACTGGGAAACAGTTGCGTCGCGCCGAAAGGAAGTTGCGCACGGCGGCGACCGGGTCTCCCGAAGCCCCGGCGCCATCGCCGAAACCTCCCTGCCTTCGATCGGCAAGAGCGAATTGTTCCTCCTTGTAGGCGGTGTAAAGGCGCAGCATGGCTTCGGCGATGCCGGGAAAACTATGCACGGCATCGGCTATTTCCAGGGGCACCAGGTCAATATCCGCAAAGATCGGGTCACGCATGACTGTTTGAAGTCGCGCGATCAGGTCAGGTCCTGTCTGTTCGGCGAAATCGGAGAAATCGACTTTGTAAGCTTTTGCCAAGCGCAACAGCGTTTCTGCCGTCACCGGTCGCTGATTGCGCTCCATAAGGGCGATGTACGAAGGGGAAATCTCGAGATCCGCTGCCATGTCGGCCTGTGTGAGCCCGAGATCGCGACGCAGCCGCCGCAGACGTGGTCCGAGGTAGACGCCTTGCTTTTCCATGTCGATATTACAACATTACAAGGCGATCTTGTAAAGTTTGACAACATGACATCGAGAGGCCTCCCCACCGTCGTCAAATGAGCCTAGCTCTATTCGCAGTCGCAGCATAATGCCCTGTGGAGGAAAGATGTCGTACCAGACCTTTGTTGAAGACGCCGATAAGCTCATTCAAGCAAACGAAATGTGGACGGGCATTACGCCCGAGGCGGTCGCCCGCATGCGCCTGCAGAACCGTTTCCGCACTGGTTTGGATATTGCGCGGTATACCGCGGCGATCATGCGGCGGGACATGGCCGCCTATGATCAGGATCCCAGCAAATACACGCAATCGCTTGGTTGCTGGCATGGCTTTATCGGGCAGCAAAAGGTCATTTCGCTGAAGAAGCACTTCGGCTCCACCGAGCGGCGCTATCTTTATCTTTCCGGTTGGATGGTTGCGGCCCTCCGCTCGGAATTCGGGCCGCTTCCGGATCAGTCGATGCACGAGAAAACCAGCGTCCCGGCTCTGATCGAGGAACTTTACACATTCCTTCGCCAGGCCGATGCACGCGAACTCGGCATGCTGTTCCGGGATATCGACCGCGCCCGCGAAACGGGCGACAGCGTTCGTCATCGGCAGCTGCAACAGGCGGTCGACACCTATCAGACCCATATTATTCCGATCATAGCCGACATCGACGCCGGCTTCGGGAACGCCGAAGCGACCTACCTGCTGGCAAAAAAGATGATCGAGGCGGGCGCTTGCGCGCTTCAGATCGAAAACCAGGTCTCCGATGAAAAGCAATGCGGCCATCAAGACGGCAAGGTCACGGTTCCGCACGAAGAGTTCATCGCCAAGATCCGCGCTTGCCGCTATGCATTTCTCGAACTCGGCATCGACGATGGCATCATCGTCGCGCGCACCGACTCCCTTGGCGCCGGCTTGACGAAGCAGATCGCTTTCAGCGCCAGGGAAGGCGATATCGGCGATCAGTACAATTCCTTCCTGGATTGCGAGGAGGTCACCGATGGTCAGCACCAAAACGGCGAAGTTCTGATCACGAGAGGCTCCAAGGTTCTTCGGCCCAAGCGGCTGCGTTCGAACCTCTATCAGTTCCGCGAGGGCACCGGTGCTGACCGCTGCGTCCTGGATTGCATCACAGCTCTGCAGAATGGCGCCGATCTTTTGTGGATCGAAACGGAAAAGCCCCATATCGCGCAGATTGCCGGCATGGTCGACCGCGTTCGCCAGGTCATTCCGAATGCAAAGCTCGTTTACAACAACTCCCCCTCGTTCAATTGGACACTGAATTTCCGCCAGCAGGTGTTTGATGCCTGGAAGAACGATGGCAAGGAGGTTTCCGGCTACGATCGGCCGAAGCTCATGAGCGAAGAGTATGATGGCACACCGCTGGCGATGGAGGCTGATGAGCGCATCCGGACATTCCAGCGAGACGCCTCGGTGCGCGCCGGTATCTTCCACCATCTCATCACCTTGCCGACCTACCACACCGCGGCTCTTTCGACAGACAATCTCGCCAAGGAATATTTTGGCGACCAGGGCATGCTCGGCTACGTCGCGAACGTCCAGCGCAAGGAAATCCGTCAGGGAATCGCCTGTGTCAGACACCAGAACATGGCGGGCTCCGATATCGGAGATGACCATAAGGAATATTTCTCGAGCGAAGCCGCGCTGAAGGCGGGCGGCAAACATAACACGATGAATCAGTTCGCCGCATAAGAACCAGCCAAATACTTGCAATACACGAGCGGGCGATGACGTCCCGCTCCTTTCAAAAAGGAGAACGAAATGTCCGAATATCAAGAGGCAACAATACCGAACCAGCCCCAGCGGTCACGTGCCGTTTTTTCGCAGGAAGATTTTGAGCTCATACGGGTGGCGATCGCACACTACCTGCATGAGGTCGAAGGCCAGCGTGACGCGGTCAAATATTCGAACCTCTATCACCGCCTTGGTCGCGTAGGCTAAGCAGATGCTTGACCATTGGTCCAGTTGGCAGCGGACGTGCGATGACGCCTGAGGTGGCCGCCCTGGTCGCAGGCGTCATCGATGGATTTGCTGCTTAGCTCATTGGCCATGGACTGGAGCGCACAAACTTAATTGGGGCTGCATCAAGCTTGAGCTGCTCATTACCCAAACAGTCGCTTGTCCCAAAAAACCGGGTGATGCAGGCTCGCAGAGATAGCCCGGAATTCGGGGTGGGCTGGATTGATGATGATATTATTGTCGAGGCGCGCTATCGCGCTGGGCACGATCAGGATCGCGCTTCGTTTCTCCAGGCACCATTGCTCTCCGAATCTCTTGCTCACCGTTGCCGGCATCCTATCCCAACCTGGAAGCGCCGGTTGGGAAAAGACCTCATAGGTCAATCCTCGCGGAATCGTAATTTCCACGTAATGCTGGTTCGGAGGCAGCTGGCCACTGCCATGGACCAGTTTCTCCAGCAGGGCAGTCGAATAATGTTCGCTGCTGTAGATGACCGGACTTCCCGGTGTATTCCATCGTCCCGGCGCGATGGTCGAACCGGTAGCATCGAAGATCGGAAACGTTCCCGTGGGATCACCGATCCTGAAGGACGACAGCGTGCGATCAAGAATCTGAGCCGTCACGCAGCGCTGCCGTATTTGAGGCTGGCGAGAATATCGAGCACCAATTCCGCACCGATCTCATTCTGAATAACCACATCGATCGGCTTTCTGTCCTCCAGCATCGGGTGGGAGCGAAACAGAAAATCTCGTGCTGCGTCAGCCGTCTGCCAGACATCGACGGCGAGATTCCATACGCGTGCCACCCGCGCAACCCGCATTCCTTCATCCGACGACAGGCGGTGCGAGCTCTTTCGCCGCTCATAGGTCGCTTTCGGAACAAAGCGGTATTTGAACTGGCTATCATTCGGAGCAAGTAGGCTCGACACGTGCTCCAAGGCGGAGATGGGCAACCCGCCCTCAATTCTAGACATTAGCCCGAACGGCGAACGGGCTGATGTCTCCTTGGCAGGCAGGCCAAGCACATCGGCAACATTCTCGAACGCTAGCATCTTCATCTCCTTCGGTCCATTTGAGGCTAAATATAGTCTCATCCAACACCATCCGCAAGTGAGAGCCAGCAGGGCTGTTTGTTTTGCCGCTCAGCGAGGGACGCTGTGGCCGAGCGGCCTGCCGTCCGGCACACCCGAATTTGTTCAGAAAAACGGCCGCATTCGTGGTGGCTAGCAGAAGCCCACAACGAATAACGGGCGATTCTGCCTCCTGAGGAGTATATTCGGACGGCATACAATAGGGACGGCCATTTCGCCGCATGGGAGCAGCCCAAATTCTTCTGCGGGAAACTGCCCGCGGCCGCCAGGGGGACCTGAAGCTCATATCTATGGCGGCCTGCCGCTTCGTTCTCCCCCAGGCGGAGAGCCGGATATTCGAACCCGGCCGCCGCACATGATTTCATGCAAGGCAACCAACTCTAGGGAGCTAAAAATGAGCAATGTTCAAGAGCACAGCGAAGCTGCAATCGAAATGCCGAAGCAGCAGGCAGTCGACACGAAGCTCGAGGTCATCGTGATCCCCGTCTCGGACGTCGATCGCGCCAAGCGATTTTATGGTGACATGGGCTGGAGGCTTGACGCCGACTTCAGCCAGGGGAACGACTACCGCGTGATCCAGTTCACGCCGCCGGGTTCCGGATGTTCGGTCATCTTCGGCAAGAACGTCACCGCGGCCGCACCCGGCTCCGCCCAGGGATTGTACCTGATCGTCTCCGACATAAAGTCTGCTCGCGACGAGCTGCTTGGTCGCGACATCAAGGTCAGCGAGATATTTCATCCCAGCGACGGCGTGTACGCGGGCACGGACGAACCCTACCTCTTTGGGCGGCTTCGGGTCAGCGGCCGGGATTCCGAACAACGCAGCTATCGCTCGTTTGCCTCGTTTAGCGATCCGGATGGCAATGGCTGGCTATTCCAAGAGATCACCACGCGATTGCCTGGACGCGTGGATGCGGACGAAACCACATTCACCTCGGTGAGCGACCTCGCGAGCGCGCTCCGTCGCGCTGCGACCGCGCACGGTGAACACGAAAAACGGAACGGCGGGCAGTACGATGAGAACTGGCCGGACTGGTACGCCAAGTACATGGTCCGGGAGCAAGCCGGCGAGGCGTTGCCCTCATAGGCGGTGAATACGACGTCATCATTGCATAACGCCTCGACGTCGCATTGAACTAGGCCTGATCAAGACCGTATGATCGGCGTCGCATTGTGCGAGGCCGATCATTATCGCTTTACGGCGGAAGGCGCTTATCTCGGCCGACGGATAGCCCGGATCTTGCCGCTGCTCCCGCCGCCGCAAAAGAACTGATCTCCACCATCGGACTCAAGCCCCGATATGAAGACGCCGGCCGGCATGTTGACACGTTCCAAGACCTTATCCGTTGCGGGATCCACCCGCCGCACGTCGCTCTCCTCACCATCCCAGGTCGCGTGCCAGAGCTCGCCATCGATCCAGGTGACGCCGGTCACAAAGCGGCTGGACTCGATAGTGCGAAGAATCGTCCCCGTTTCCGGATCGATCTGATGGATCTTTCGGCCCTGATACTGCCCCACCCAGAGCGTTCCCTCAGCCCAGGCAAGCCCGGAGTCGCCGCCGTTACCCGGGGCCGGGATCACGGAGAGCACCTCGCCTGTCTTCGGATCGATCTTCTGGATGCGATCCTCAGCGATCTGGAAGAGATACCGGCCGTCAAAAGCCGTTCCGGCATGTGAGGCGACATCGATCGTCTCCACGATCTCACCGGTCACCGGGTCCACGGCGTTGAGCTTGTCTCCGGACGCGAACCAGACGTGCTCGCCGTCATAGGTGACGCCGTTCACACGACTGGTAGCCGGAAAAGGCCCATACTCACGGAGGACTTCAGCTTTGGACTGTTTCATCGCTTCATCCTAATCGTTGTGCACCGAACCGTGGAGTAACAAAGTTGACGGGAATCGACGCAGGAGACGCTCTATTTCAAGTCGTCGGCATCTTGTCGAATTTCGGCACTGCCGGATCGAGGTGATCCCAAGCATATCCAGCTGTGGTCCAGGACACCAATTGTGGCTTATAGCGGCTTGGGTCGTCGAGGCTTGCCGGCGTGACGATGAATACATCCGGCATATCGGGAAATGTCATGTAGACGGACGAACCGCATGTCGGGCAGAAGCCTCGCCGCTTCACGGTTCCGCCGTCGCCGACGGACTGCCAATGTGATGCCTCTCCCTCGACCTTCACCTCAGCCGCAACAAAAGTCAGGTGCGACTGATGTCCGGTACCGCTGTCGCGCTGGCACTGCCGGCACTGACAGTCAACCATGACTGCCGGTTCGCCCGTGATCTCATAGTGGATCTCGCCACAGGCGCAGCCACCGGTATACAGATTGTTCATATCGTTCTCCTGTTGCTTCAATGTGCTTGCGAAGACGCCTGTTCGGCAATCACTATGTCGAGCTTCTTGACCACCTTTTTCCAGCCTTCGCCCATGTTGCGGTAGGCGGTGTCGTTCTTCGGAAGCACGAAGCCCGAATGGACTAGCCGCAGGCGCGTGCCTGCCTCGGCCTTGGAGAGGGTGAAGGTGACCACCGTCTCCAGTTTCGAGCCATAGCCGTCGTTGCTCTCATGACCGCCCTTCCATGCATAGGACAGCCGCTCATTCGGCACGACCTCGAGCACTTCGCAATGAATGGTGCCGTCCCATTCGCCTGCCGGCGTGGTTTGAAAGGTGAAACGGCAGCCAGCCACAGGCTCGAAGCCCTTCGGCGCCATCAGCCAACGGCCGATCAGCTCGCCGTTGGTCAAGACTTTCCAGACGACTGTCGGCGCATGCGGGAAGACTTCTTCGGCCACGATGGCTTGCGTGTTCGGGTTCACGGCTTGGTTCATGGATCGATCTCCTTCAGGAGGGTTCTGAGATTGGTGAAACGCTCGCGCCAGAAGACGCCATAGTGGCTCATCCAGTCCACGAGAGGCGTCAAACCTTCCGGTTCAGCGCGATAGTAGACATTCCTGCCTTCAGGCCGCTCGGCGACCAGACCGGCTTGTTTCAGCGATTTGAGGTGCTGGGAGATAGCGCCCTGCGTCACGCCGCTTCCCCGCGTCAATTCGACCACCGTTATTTCGTCCGAACTTGCGATCCGCTCGTAGACCGCCCGCCGCGTAGGATCGGCAAGGGCGCGCATGACATTGGTAATGGAGGCCGGTTCAATCATGAAAATACGATAGTCGACACTAATTGATTAGTCAACACTATTTATATTGACCATGCTGACTGCCTCACAACTCGTCCTTTTGGGACAGTGCGTAACATTGCTGCGGATTGTCGGATCTTCAGCGCTCCGACCAGGGCAGGCCGCTCGTTCGATGATCTAATCGGTAGAGGCACGTGTCTTGTTAGGAACGTGCTGATTGGACGGAGGCACCATGTAGACGCCACCTTCGGCAGGAACCGGATAGTCGCAAACGCAATCCACCGCGTCCTTGGCGCAAAGGCATCCGGCTTATCAAATGCAATAAAGCGGATGCGACAGACTTACGTCGCACCCGCTTCATGCCGCTTCTACAACGATGGCAAGCTTCCCGGCCGTCGACCGCAACGGCGGCGCTGTGATCCAGGCAACTTTAGGATCATACGGGCCGCGGTGGCGTTGTCGCACTTTGTGAAGACGCGACTTCCCGTATCCCGTTCAATTCATGGCCTCTTTGACAACCCGCCAGTTGGGGAGGCCATAGGGTTTGGGCCAAGGATAGAGCTCTTTGTCATTGAAATAGACAACGGCCGTCAGATTCGGAAATTCGGGATATCGCTTGGCGGCGTTCGCGGCCCAGTTGCCAACATATGTGGAATCCCCGTCATAACCGAGCTCGGCCACGACGATGGGCTTGGCAAAGCCCTGGACCAGCCGGTATTTGGGCGCCAGCAGTTGCGCAAAGGTTCGGTCTGTGCCGAAATGATCCTTGTCAAACTGCTGCAGGCCGAACACCGACAGGCCGATGACGTCGACGACATCATTCCCGGGATAGAACGCGGCAAGGCCAGGCTCGCCCTTGGGCGACCACATAAATTTTGCCGATTTATCATGCTTGCGGCAAACGTCCACCATTCGCCGGTAGGCTGCGACGTAACTGCTGGGTTGCCAGTGCGACCAGCTAAACCGGTTTTCGGTTTCGTCCATCTCCTGAGCCCAGCGGATGGTCACATCACTCTTAAGCGCAGCCGCGGTCGAGCAGACGGCAGCCATGTTGCTGTCGTACTTGCCAGCGAGAATGCCTTCGAGCAGCTTCTCGGATGTCGTTCGCCAATCTGTCGACCAGGACCACGGCTCCACCGTAATCAGCAGCTTCCGTCCCCGCTTCTGGGCGTAGTCATCAGCGAGCGTCAAGGTTGAAAGATCGACATCCTCCCAAGGAAGGAAGACATGCTCGATCTTTGAGTTCGAGTCACTAGTGAAATCACCGTGAGGATCATAGGCACCGAAAGTCACGGAGTCCGGACCGATTTTTGGCCGCTTGTCGGTTATCTGGTTGGCCTGAGCCGTTGCGCCAGTCGGGATTCCGCGGGGTATGCTTGCCGCCAGGATTGTTCCCGTCGTCGCCAAAGTTACAAATAGGGCGACCGCTGTTGCCTTGGTTTTCTTGTTGCTCATTGGGTCTTCCTCCTGTCAACAAAACACTGGTATCGTTTGCCTGCTCATCGGTTCCGATCCTCAGATCGGATCCGACGACTCTTCCTGCGAAAGCTCGCTGCCCGACATGGCGGGCAACCAATGTGGATTGAACGTGAACCTGTGGAGGTCTTGCCTTCCAAAGCCGGCGCCGGCCACTGCATACGTCGTTTCATAAAGTCTCAGTCGCCCGGCGCCCCACGTCAGAGACACCAATCCTTCCGTTCCGCGTTCGACGGTGGCAAATCCCGGAGCAGCGATGAGGCAGAGGAGGCTCGCGGCCATAACCGGCCGGTACGAGCCTGCTCGAATCCTGACGACATTTTCCCGAGCGTGCTGGATGACGATTGTCAGCAACAAAAGGGTGTAGAGCACGGAATTGATAATTCCGAAGATATAGAAACCCCGCGTTTCGCCGGCGTTGTTCACGAGCAGAACGGGCGCCACGGAAGCGAGCGACAGAACGGCGTACGGTATCAGGACTCGCCAGGGCAGCGGATCCACTTCGGACGCGCCTTTGGGCGTGATGCGAAAGTCGACATAGGAGCCGGTCATCCAGTCCCTGACAGCAGCGACCGTGCCGGCCAACGCCCAAGGCCAGCGTGCGAAAAGGAAAAACACGGCCTCCCAGCTCAAAATCTTGGCATCGAACGGCCGGAATGAACCGGTGGCTCGCCAACGATAGGCCAGAACCGTCAACGTGGCAGAGAGCGGCGCGAAATGCGCAAGAAATTCGGGATAGCCCACCGCGGCAAAGTTCTGATGGAAGGCAAGCGCCAGAATTGGCATGACGAACATTACGGCCATGAACAGCGCAAAAAGCGGATACCACAGCTGAGCGAACAGAAACTGGCACTTCAATCTCAGGGGCAAGCGCGAAAGGTAAATCGGCGTATATCGCAGCAGCAGCATGACAAGGCTGCGTGACCACTGAAATTCCTGAGTGATGAGGTCCGCAAATGTGCGGGGGCCGTCACCATGCGCTATGGCATCAAGTGCGTGCACACCACGCCAGCCATTTGCGTTCATGATCAACGTTGTCGAATGGTCTTCCGCAAGTTCCGGTCCCAGTCCGCCAATTTCCTTGAGCGCGGCTGTGCGCACGGCGTAGTGCGATCCGATGCAAAGAGGGGCGAGCCCGTAATTGTAGCCGGCCTGGAGGGAGCCGTGCATGCTCGCCTCCGCGTAAAGCCGCCCGCGTGCAGCCCAGCTTTCCGATGCGTTACGATCGCAAATGCTCGGCGCGGAGACGTAACCGACAGAGGGGTCGCCAAAGGGGCGCAGCATTTCGACGAGATAGCCGGGTTCCGGAACATGGTCCGCATCGAGCTGCACGACGAAATCGTAGCGCTCATAGCCGTAGTGATCGTAGAAAAAGGCAAGATTGCCCTCTTTGCATCGCGTGCGGCGTGGCCAACTTGTACGGTGATAATCCGGCCTGTTCTTTCGTGTCGAAACCAGGACGCCGCGCTGTTGGCACCAGTTCAAGGTCTCTGGGCTCGGATCTTCGTCCGCAAGCCATGTGTCGTGCGGAAATGCCTGATCGAGCATCGCCTGCAACGTCGTTGCCACGACGGAAAAAGGCTCGGACGGCGCTTTGGTCACAACCATGGCGACGCGGCTGCCGACTGGCAGCTTCAACGGTCCGCTGGGTTTGCGCGCGCGATAGAATATTGCAATGAAATAGGCCGGCAGAAGGGTGACCCACGCCAATATCGCTGTGACCAGGGTGAAGCGCCAGAAGCCGATATAATGCTCCGGCTTCAGCCACCAGGCCCAGAAATAAACAAGCATTGCCAGCCAGATTGCAGCACCGACAAGATATTCCCTGCGGCACCGACCTTCGAGAACCGGGACCTGTGAGGGTCCAGCGGCATCCAGTGCGATTTTGTCAGCAAAATCCGTCATGCCCGCGACTCCAAGCCAAAGAAGGGAGCGGCAGTGCGGATGATCGTGTCGATGTCGGAATATTCCGGCGAGAAGCCGAGCGTCTCCCGCGCAAAGGCCGGATCGGTATAGAGAGCCGGCGGGTCGCCGGCCCGTCGTGAATGCATTTCAACCGGCACTTCGCGGCCGGTCACCCGAGCGATGGCCTTCAGGATTTCGCCTATCGACAAGCCGTGACCGGTTCCGAGATTGACTGCGAGGTTCTGGCCGCCGTTGATGAGATGTTCAAGCGCCAGAACATGGGCACGCGCCAAATCCGTTACATGGATATAGTCGCGGATGCAGGTTCCGTCTTCCGTGTCGTAGTCGTCGCCGAAAACGCCGAGATGCGAGATTGCCCCGCCGGCCGCGAGCAGTGCTCTTGGAATGAGATGCGTCTCCGGCTCATGCCATTCGCCGAGCTCGCCATCCGGGTCGGCCCCGCAGGCGTTGAAATACCGCAGCGCAACATATTTCATGTCATAGGCCGTCGCGTAATCCCGCATGACCTGCTCGGCAATGAGCTTTGTCCTGCCATAGGGATTGATCGGCCGCTGCGCCGTTGTCTCCGTTATCGGGAGAACCTGCGGAGTGCCATAGGTCGCGCAGCTCGACGAGAATATGATCTTGTCGATTTCGGCATGACGGCAAGCATCCAGGAGGGATAGCGTGCCGATGACATTGTTCCGGTAGTATTTGGCGGGGTCTTCGACGGATTCTCCGACATAGGCGGATGCGGCAAAATGCACGACCGCATCCGGCTTGTATTGCATGAGGGTCCGCGTCAGGTCGCTCGTATCGAGGATGTCGCCGTGCACGAACGGCCCCCAGCGCACTGAAGAGCGATGTCCCGTGACCAGATTATCGAAGACAATCGGCTCGATATTGTTTGAGTGAAGGAGCTTTGCCGTGTGGCTGCCGATATATCCGGCGCCACCAGCTACCAGAACTTTTCGTTGCCACATCACGCGGTCCCCACCCATTCATGCGCTTCTACGGTCAGGAGGCGATCGAAATAGCAGATCGTCTTTTCCAGGCCGGTGGATAGCGGCACCAACGGCTGCCAGCCCAATTTGTGCTGCGCGAGCGATATGTCGGGACGGCGTTGCTGCGGATCGTCTTTGGGCAACGGCTTATGGATGGTCTTCGAGCGTGAGCCGGTCAGTTTGATCACCTGCTCGGCAAGCTCCAGAATGGTGAATTCGCCAGGATTTCCGAGATTGACGGGCCCGGTGAATGACGGGTCAGTCGCCATCAATTGCAGAAAGCCCTCGATGAGATCATCGACAAAGCAGAACGAGCGCGTCTGCGAGCCATCGCCATAGATGGTTATGTCCTGGCCCTTCAGCGCCTGCACGACGAAGTTTGAAACCACGCGACCGTCGTCAGGACGCATGTGGGGGCCATAGGTATTGAAAATGCGCGCGATTTTGATCTCGACGTCGTATCTCTGATGAAAATCATAGAACAGCGTTTCGGCACTGCGCTTGCCCTCGTCATAGCAGGACCGAGGACCAAACGGGTTCACGTTCCCCCAATAACCCTCAACCTGTGGATGTACAAGCGGATCGCCGTATACTTCCGACGTAGAGGCTTGGAAGATGCGGGCACCGGTGCGCGCAGCCAGTTCCAGCAAATTGAGCGCACCGAAGACGGATGTCTTCATCGTATGCACCGGATCAGCCTGGTAGTGGGGAGGCGACGCCGGGCAGGCAAGGTTGTAGATCTCATCGACTTCGATATCGATCGGATCGACGACGTCATGCTTTATGACGCTGAAGCGCTTGAAGTTCCGCAGATGACTGATGTTACGCTCCAGTCCCGTCGAGAAATTGTCGACACAGATGACTGTGTGCCCCAGTTTGAGGAGGCGTTCGCAAAGATGAGACCCAAGAAAACCGGCGCCACCGGCGACCATAATGTGGCGAGCCTGTTGTTTTGAGCGGAGGATGCGTATTTCGCTAATGAGCGTATCAGTATTGATGCGGTTATTGATCGGACGCATGACTTTCATTGATCTAGCCCCGAAGTCTGCCTATTCTTTGCCGATTGAAAGCACACTTGTGGCGTGCAAAACCGGATCAAAGCGTTGTATTCGGCGTTGTTATGATTGTTTTTTTATACTTTCTTAAATTCTAACTGTCGTTAGACGCGAATCCTGAAATTTGCCGTAGCGTCCATATTTGCGACAGCATCTCTTGCCGATCGCGATTTTGAGAGGACCGCCAAGTGCCGATCTTTCGGCCCGGTCGGCGGACCAACGATGTCTGCTTTTTCCATTTGGCGGCGGTCTTTTGATCGATCCCATGCCGTGTCGAAAGCGCCTCACGCTCTCTTCACTATTTTGTATTGCTCGACGAATTGCCTTGCGTCGTGGCGCTCCCATGCAGAACATCGGCCATGGTGAATTCCTCCAAGATCGCGAGAGGATTGCACCATCAAACATTGGCATCGAACATCAACGCAGAGATTCAACTCGTCACAGCGATGCGCGCCACCTGTCTACTTGACCCACAGGTTTTCCATGTCCGCATCGAAATTATCCTGTCCACGGCCTGCATTCGCAGGCTTACTGAAATAAGATCAATGTTGCAGGTAAAGGAAAGCCGATGAAAAAATCAGCTATCGCTGCTCTTCCGCTCACACTCGCCATGATAATGTTTGCGGCAGATGCCAGGGCTGATGATACGGCACCGCCAAACTACGCTGCGACGACGCTCACCGGCGATTGGCATGGCTATCGCAACTGGCTGCGGGACCAGGGTGTTACTTTCACGATGTCGCAAACCAGCGACGTGCTCGGTAATGTATCGGGCGGTGTGAGAAGGGGAGTTGCCTATGACGGTGTCTTCCAATTGCAGGGCGACTTCGACATGGGCCGGTTGGCAGGCTGGACCGGCGGCAGCATTCATATTTCTGGCTATGCGATCCAGGGCCAGGGCCTGTCCGGAAAGGATATAGGCAATCTTCTGACCGTGACGTCGGTGGAGGCTGATCCTGGCGTCAGGCTTGGAGAATTTTACATCTCGCAGAGTCTTATGAATAGCAAGGTGACGGTGAAGGTCGGCCAAATATTGGCGGACCAGAACTTCGCGATCAGCAATACCGCAAGTCTTTTCGTCAACTCGACATTCGGATGGCCCGGCATTTTCGCGGCAGATCTTCCCGGGGGAGGCCCGGCATATCCATTTGCCGTTCCGGGCGCCCAGATCATCGTCAAGCCTGACGATGCTTGGACGTTGCAGGCCGCCGTCTTCAATGGGAGTCCAACCGGGTCGGACCCGAACGGCAATGCCAACGGATTGGGATTTCCAATTAGCGATGGCGTGCTCGCAATTGCAGAAGCGGCTTATGCCTATATGCCGGGGAAAGGTGATCCCGGCTTGCCGGGCACATATAAGATCGGCGCCTGGTACAATTCAGAGAAGTTTGACAGTCTTTCCACCGCATCGAACGGTGTTTCCTTGGCCGATCCTTCGTCGAGCGGGACCCCTCGTCGGCTCTCCGGCAATTTTGCGGTATATGGCGTTGTCGATCAGACCCTTTGGCAAGAGCCAGGTAGTACAGACAACGGCCTTAATGGATTTGTCCGTCTGGCGGTTGCGCCCCAGCAGGAGCGCAATAGCATGAACTGGTATGTCGATATGGGTCTTGCCTATAAAGGGCTTTTGCCGGGGCGTGACGATGACACCGCGGGAGTCAGCTTTGCTTATGCCAGCATGAGTTCGGGCATGTCGGACCTGGTAAAGGCCGAGAATGCCTTCACCGGAACATCGCAGCCGGTGCCGAGTTCCGAAGCTGTAATCGAAACTACATATCAGGCCGCCGTCACGCCATGGCTGTCGGCCCAGCCCTTCTTTCAATATGTCATACGACCCGGCGGCAACGCAGCCGATCCCAACAAGCCCAATTCACGGATACAGAATGCAGCGATTTTTGGCCTCAGAGCCGTAGCAACGTTCTGAGATGGCTGACGGAAACCTCGTCGCCAGTTCGGCCCCATATGACCAATTGCCGATGTCACGCTTAGATGGCGCGGCGAATGGTTCGCAAGTAAGCCTCCGCAGGATGACATGGAGGCTTGGTGTCATCTCGGTCTCGACACTGAAGACTGCATCCATTGATGTGCCAGGCCTCTCAACCCCGACGGCGGGCTTGCGAGACGCAAGCGGTCGGCCGCCTATGGCAGCCCCTTAAGGAGGCACCCCTGCCAGGCATTGACCGTCGATGCGCTTGCATCAATGTCCGAGGGAATTGAGCCAGTTGCCAAATGGGTTTGAGCTGTCTTTCACATCCACGGATGAAACTGTCCGAGCGAGAAAAGCCGGCGCCGCGACGTTTCGAGCCTCGCGAGGCGTATAACCAAATTCCTTGCTGAACGCCCGGCTGAAGTGAGCCGCGGAGGTAAAACCGACAGCGGTGGCAATCTCCAGGATCTGCTGCCGGTTCACCGTGTCGCTCAGAGCGACATGTGCCGAAAAAAGGCGACGCTTCTGTATATAGTGAAGGACACCGCCGCTCGACTCGAACAACTGGTAAAGTCGAGTGCGCGAAATGCCGAGTTCTCGGCTTATTGTGTCGGGCGTGAGATTCTGCGAACCCAAATTTTGCTGAACGAAACGGCGCACCCGCTCCATCAGGGCTAAATTGCTCTGTGCCTTTTCAGGACCAGAGCTTCCCGCCGGCGACGATAGACATGTGACCAGCATATCGCGCGTTGTTTGGACAACACGGGGAAGATCCGGCGCGGTCATGCTGGCCAGTTTTGCCTCGAGGCTGCCAAGGTAGTCGATCAGAAGGTTAATATAGGTATCGGAGAATACCATGTTATTTTTAATGTCGTTGACCGCGGTCGTGTCCAGAAACAGCTCCCGCGGCAGGTAAAATGACAGACTTTGTGAGTCCGTCGCTCTTCCTCTAAAAGGATGTCCCAGAGACCTCAACTCGACTTTTCCCGGCCCACCCTCCGAGACTTTACCGTCGACCTCGGTCCAGCTTCGGCCGCTGCGCAGCAATACGACATGCCAATGGTCGATTGAATTTGATCGCAGCTTTGCCGCCGAACGCACGTAGGAATGCGCAGGCACCGACTGCTGGACGACAAGCATGCCCCCAAGATTCCAAGCCGTGTGATCGGCCGGAAAGCCAGCGTCATCCGATGCACCGTCCGGCAATCGGATATCGATCAAAGGCGCCAAATACGCCTGCCAGGCTGCAAATTGATCGCTCAACGGCAAGCCGCGCGTAGAAAACCGCAGAGGTTCCAAGGCCGGAGGCAAAGGCGGACTTGCTTCCTGGGCAGTGTCCGATGACCGGGGCCAACGCCGGCGTTCGACGGGAACTGGTGGCGAATGCCCATTCTGTGGCGAGTCAGGCAAAATTTCCTCACAGCAATCAATGGGTTATTTGTACCACCCTAAGTTTCTATAAGCAAACAATTTAAAACCAAATTGTTTATGATTGATAATTCATACATCCATGCAATCTTGCGGCGAAACGAAAGTGCCCTCCGGTCGCCAGGAATGTTTTGCAGCAGCGCCGTTGCCTCGTGGCAGGCCGTAAAAATCAGCCGCTTGCAAGATCAACCACAAGCTGCTCAAATTAGCGAACGGCAAAATACCGCAATTGTCCCAATGCCAATCTATCGCCAATCATTCGCCGGCTGAGATTCAACAGACAGGAGGGAATCGATGACTGCATTCCGAACGCTGTTACTATTGTGTATCTTCGGCGCGATCAGCACGAGTGCGATTGCCGCCAATACTGTTCACGGCACAATGTCAAAACCGCCGGCCAAGTCGGTACAAATGACCGCCGAGGAGGTGTTTCAGCTCTATTACAATCGCACCTGGATCTGGAAGAATGGCGCAGGCTATTTTGCAGCAAAACAGCGCGACTTTAGAGCTTGGTCCGGTGAGGGAACGGGTTCCGTCGGTGTTGGGCATTGGTTTACAACCGACACAGGCAAGCTTTGTTTCAGGGCGACATGGTACGCGCAGACAGGAAGCGCCCCGGCACTGACGTGTTTCAGTCATCGAAAAAGAGGCAACGTCATTTTCCAGAAGCGCGAACCGGACGGAGATTGGTATGCATTCAAGACAACTCCTGCCAAAGCCGACGATGAATACCTCAAGGTACGGCCCGGCGACCACGCAACCGCTGGATACAAGCGCATGCGGCTAAAGCTATCGCAAGGCAAGTAGGCCAAAGCATTCTCGCAAGGAACATTTTGCTGGCCGACCGGCCGCTTGCGTTTATGCTGACTTAAGGATCGAACAGACGGCCTCTTCAGCTCAGGTTCCGTACTCCTTGCGGCTCCGACCCGATGTTCAAGACCGCGAGATGAGGAAAGCCGCTCATCTTAAAAAGCATTTTGAAGTATGTCCAAATCCGCTTGGGGTGCAAATATACGGCGCTGCCCCGAGATAAATTGGTTTTACAAGTTTTGTAGAAGTCGCGTTTTGGCTCTTCACAATTTTCTTTTTTGCATCCGATGGTTTCATGACGTTTTGCTCGCCCTGCTCTGCCGAGATTGGTTGTGCGGTTGCCATTTCCATTGGCCCGACTGCACAAACCGCGACCAACAAGGCGGCCTTAAATATTTCAAATAATAACGTCCGAGCAGATATTACTCTGAGGCTGCCTCTCGGCGTCTCAGATGGCAGGAAAATCCAATCTTCATTTTCAACACACATCCCAGACGACCCCCAGACTTCGACAGGTGAGCGTTTTAATACGAGATCTATTTCAGGGCATTTAACGCGGCAGAATCGACGCAACGCTTCGGGGCTGATCGCGGCGTAACAGACTATTGAAATCGTGGACTGAGCGGTCACGCTCGGACGCGATAGAGATCCCCTTGTGACTGTAGTCCCGAGAGACTTGGCTGTCACAAAAATCTTCGAATTTTCACCCTTCTTTGGCTAGGGAAAAGACTTCCGGTCTGGGCCTACCCGATCGCCACAGTAAGCTATTCCCACTTTCAGCGGCACATTTGTCAACCGGAGCATGAGAACGCGACATGCTCCGGTTACGGCTTTTACTTCTGAATGCAAGTATCGGCGGTGTCCTTGGTGCATTCATCGAGCCCCGTGAAAAGCGTACCCTCGACCTTCTTGCCGGCGATCAGGTCCATCATCACGGTAGGCGCCTTGTAGCCCATCTCGAATGGCCGCTGGCCGACGAGTGCCGTCACCAGGCCCTCCTTGGCAATCGCCACCTCGTCACCGATCGTGTCCGCAGCACCAATCGCGAACTGGTTCTTGCCGATCTTGTCGGCCATCGGTTTGAGCAGGTCACGATAGGGTTGCGGCGCGCCGAACAGCGGCCAGCCGCCCATGAGGCCGAAGGCGTCGAGGTTCGGATTTGCAGCCAGGATGTCGGTCATCGCCTGGACACCCTTGGCACCGTCATCGTTCGTGAACACCGGGCAGCCTGCGACTTCCGTCCAGCCGCCCTCACCCTTCATCTCAGTAAGGCCTTTCTTACCGGTCAGCGTGTCGCGCATACCCTGCGCACGACGAAGGATATTGTCGGCGCCGGGGTTGCCTTCGATCGTGCAGATCTTGCCGCCATTCGGCTTGGCCTTCTTGATGTACTCACCGATGCGCGCACCCATCGTATAGTTGTCGGTTCCGAGATAGGTCTTGCGCAGCGCAGCGTCCTCGGCCGCCAGATCGGCGTCGACCGTCATCACCGGAACCTTCGGATTGGACGTCTTCAGCGTCTGGGCAATGAGTTTGGCATTTGACGGCGATATGGCTATCGCTGCCGTTTCGGCCTTGCCCAACACGTCCTGAACGATCTGCGCCTCGCCGGCCTCATCGGAGGTCGAGGCTGGACCAGTGTAGAAACATTCGTATTCGGAGCTCGCATTTTCCTTGTTCCACTTCTGGCAACCCTGGTTGATCGCTTCGAAGAACGGGTTGTCCAAACCCTTCACGACGATGACAAGCTGTTTCTTGGCTGCCAGGGTTTGTCCGGCCGTAAGCGCCAATACCGCGACTGTAAGCAACAATGCCTTCCTCATGGCTTCCTCCCTTTGAAAAAGGCGGGCGCCACTGCCCGCCACGTGATCAACCCGGATACCAGACGATGCGCGGATCCTCCTCCGAACGCTCGTATCCCCAGGCCGAGTCGATAAGCATTTCCAGATCGTAGACAGGGCTCCAGTTCAGCAGGTATTTAGCCTTGCTGTTGTCCATCCAGTTCGAATGGAACTGGCTGGCTATATCAATGGAACCGAGACCGCGTGTGCGCGCGAGATAGGCCGCGACTTCGCCGTAATCGACGGGGCGATCCATGCAGACGTTAAAAAGCTGGCCTTTCGTACGCGGATTGTCGATGGCCGAAAGGATCGCCGAGACAAGGTCTTCGACATGAACGAAATTGCGCTTCAACGGACGTCCGTCGGCGTCGTGCAGCAGGGGAACCGTGCCGTCCCTGGCATAACGCTCCGCATCTGCGCGCGGGACAAGCGTCTTCCAGTCAGGTCCGCCGAAGACGTCGTCGCCGAACGACAATGTGAACTTGAAGTCATCCTTTTCCATGATCCAGGGCGCGCGCAGGCAGCAGCCGTTGAGGCCGTATTGGATGCCGAATTGCTCCAGCATCACCTCTTCCAGCACTTTCGAAAGCGCGTAGCATCCTGGATAGGCTTGGTGCGGTGTGGTTTCGGTGATCGGCGCTTGGTGACGATAGTAGAAATGGCCGATACCAGCGTCGCCGCCGATGAGGATGAATTGGCGCGCGGTGGCACTTATGCGGAAGTGCTCGAGTAGCCAGAAGAGCCCCTTGACCGTAACGTCCATGACGTCGGCGCGCGTTTCCTTGCATGTGGCGAGATGCACGACATGGGTGATGCCGGCAAGCGCCTTGGCCACTGTTTCCCGGTCGGCGATCGAGCCGCGTGTGACCTCGACACGCTCTGTTTCCGGGCGCATGCGATTATGGCAAAGCGCGCGGATGCGCGCCTTTGAAAAGCGTGAATCGTCAAGCAACCGGGCAATAAAATGCTGCCCGACCTTGCCCGTTGCGCCGGTGACAAGGATTAACATGCTCCCCTCCGACAACAGCTAATATACGTGCATCCCCGCGCGTCCGCGGAATTGTACTACAAACGAATAATTGTAGGGAAGACAGTAAATTAGTATCATCTGATTGACGATTTCACGCGGTTCTGAGTAAATATTGGTGACGCCTGCCAGGGAGGAAACCGGCAAGCGAAACGCAGCTCAAATCGAAACGAATATATTCGGAAAGGGCGAGACTGCGGCTTGGGGGAGGCTAGACGGCTGGTGGCAGTTCTTGAGCTTGCCAACATCTCAAAACATTTCGGCGCCATACAGGCGGTGAACGATGTTTCGTTTTCATTGGAGGCGGGAGAGGTCGTCGGGCTGATGGGCGACAATGGAGCCGGCAAGTCCACGCTGGTCAAGATGATCGCCGGCAACTTTCGGCCGAGCCACGGCACCATGAGCCTCAATGGCGAGGATCTCACTCTGTATCGGCCGATTGAAGCGCGACAGCGCGGCATCGAAATCGTCTATCAGGACCTGGCCCTCTGCAACAATCTGACCGCTGCCGCAAACGTCTTTCTGGGGCGCGAACTGCGCCTCGGACTCGGCCCCCTGAGGATCCTCGACTATAAGGCGATGTACAAGCGCGCCGGCGAAATTTTCAAGGAGCTGAAATCCGAGACGCGCCCGCGGGACCTCGTAAAGCAGATGTCCGGCGGCCAGCGGCAGGCGGTGGCGATCGCCCGCACGATGCTGGCGGAGGCAAAGCTCGTGCTCATGGATGAACCAACCGCTGCCATTTCCGTTCGGCAGGTGGCTGAAGTGCTGGCCCTGATCCGCCAATTGCGGGACCGTGGTATCGCCGTCATCCTGATCAGCCACCGCATGCCGGATGTCTTTTCCGTCGCGGATCGGGTGATTGTGATGCGGCGCGGGCGCAAAGTTGCCGACAAGCCGATCGCGGCAAGTTCGCCAGAAGAAGTCACGGGGCTCATCACCGGCGCGATCGAACAGGTATGATCAACACGCCGTGCCGGTATCGAAAGCAAGCGAAGGTCGACCATGGCAATCACTCTTGATCAGACGATCGCACACAAACAGCGGAGCTTTCTTGCTGCAATATTCGGCAGCCAGACATTCTGGGTGATGATCGCCGTGATCCTTGCCTGTATTTTCCTGTCATTCGCTACCAGTTCGTTCGCAACGCCTACCAACCTCTATAACATCACCCGCAACGTCACCTTCGTGGCGATCATCGCGCTTGGCATGACGCTCGTGATCATCACCGGCGGCATCGACCTGTCTGTCGGCTCCGTGCTTTGCCTTTGCAGCATGGTGCTCGCGGTCGTCATGCATGCCGGTTACGGGATCGTGACGGGCATTGTCGCGTCCGTTGGTACCGCCCTTGTCGTGGGAGCCTTCAACGGCATAATGATCGCCTATGTCGGCTTTCCGCCGTTCGTTGTCACGCTCGGCATGCTGTCGATTGCCCGCAGCTTGGCGATGGTCGCGTCCAACAACACTGTGGTCTTTCAATTCGGACCGGATCACGACAAGCTTCTCGCACTCGGTGGCGGCGCCTGGCTCTTCGGCATTGCGAATCCCGTGGTCTACATGATCGCGCTGGCACTCCTGACCGGCTTCGTACTGCGTTGGACCAGATTCGGCCGGTACGTCTTTGCCATCGGTGGCAATGAGTATGCCGCGACGCTCACCGGTGTACCCGTGCGAACGATCAAGGTCGCCGTTTATATGCTCTCTGCTTTGTCGGCCGGCGTCGCCGGTATTGTTCAAACCGGGTGGCTTGGTGCCGTCACCACCAATATCGGCGCCGGGATGGAACTGCAGGTGATCGCCGCAGCCGTTATCGGCGGGGCCAATCTTGCCGGTGGCGCCGGCACCGCCTTCGGCGCGCTTGTCGGCGCCGCTCTGATCGAAGTGATCCGCAACAGTCTCGGCCTGCTCGGCATCAACGCCTTCTGGCAAGGCACCTTCATCGGCGGCGCGATCGTGCTTGCCGTCCTGTTCGACCGGATCCGTAACTTTCAGCAAAGCGAATAGGAAGCCCGCAACGGAGCCTTCAACCTCGATGGGAGATGAGCCGATCGCAAATTTAAACCCGAAATTCCCCTTGCGGCGCCGGGAAACCGAGACCACGGAAAATGCGGTACGGGAGAGCCTGCGAAGCCAAGCATAATCTAAACCAGCCTGGGAGGATAACATGAGCGATCACGTCTATAAGAAGGTCGAACTTATCGGCAGTTCCAAGACCTCGGTGACCGAGGCGATCGAAACGGCGATTTCGCGAGCCTCGAAAACCATGAGAAATCTCGAATGGTTCGAAGTGGAGCAGATCAGAGGTCACATCAAGGATGGCGAGATCGCGCACTACCAGGTGGTGGTGAAGGTTGGATTTCGCATTGATGATTGATGCGTACCTCCGGCCCGTTCACCGGCTGAGGCGCGACATGATTCCTCCCGGATATCAAAGCCGCGGATTCAGATAGCTGTATGCAACGAAATTAGTTGTAAACGGCAAGCGGCCCGTGCCGCCGCCGACGAGGCGAAAACACGGGCGCTATGGATCTCGGGAACTTCAGGATTAGAACCGCTGCGGGGCAGCAGGCTTGTTTCCAACGATGGCGTCAATACGAGCCAACAAGTCGGGAGTCAGCTTGTCCTTGTGTGCCAGCGCCGCCAGGTTATCCTCGAGTTGGCTCATGCGCGATGCGCCGAGGATCACCGTCGACACATTGCGGTTGGAAAGGCACCAGAGCAAAGCGAGATGGGTGATCGAAATGCCGACCTCTTCTGCGAGATCCGCCAATTCCGCCACCTGCGCAAGCCGAGCCAGGCCGGCCTCGCTCGCCCATTTTTCCTTCAGCCATTCATAACCGGGCAAGTTCATGCGGCTGTCGTTGGGCATTCCCTTGTTGTACTTGCCGGTCAGTACGCCTGATGCAAGCGGGGACCAAATCGTCGTGCCCAAGCCGATCAGATCGTAAAGCGGCAGGTAATCGCCTTCCACCTTCTGGCGTTCGAAAATGTTGTATTGCGGCTGCTCCATCGTCGGAGGCGTGATGCGCAGATCACGGGCCACCGCATAGGCCTCAGTCAATTGCTGGGCCGACCATTCCGACGTGCCCCAATAGAGAATTTTGCCCTGGGTGACGAGGTCGTGCATGGCACGTACAGTTTCTTCGATCGGGGTATCGATGTCAGGCCGGTGGCAAAAATAAAGGTCGAGATAATCGACCTGCAGTCGCTTTAGTGCTGCATGGGCAGCGTCGGTAACATGCTTGCGCGACAGGCCTCTTTGCGTCGGTTTCTGGCCACCCCAAAACACCTTGCTGGAAACGATGAAGCTGTCCCGGCTCCAGCCGAGCGTTTTCAGCGCTTCGCCCATGACGATTTCGGATTTTCCGCTCTCATAACCCTCGGCATTATCAAAGAAATTGATGCCGTTGTCATAGGCGTAGGCCATCAGACTGACGGCATCGCTGCCTTCGACTTGCCTGCCGAAGGTAACCCATGATCCGAACGAGAACTCGCTGACCATCAGGCCGGATTTTCCAAGACGACGATATTCCATAGCGCAAATTCCTAGAGACAAAGATGGCGCACCATAGGCCCATGGCAGCAGCAAAGACAACCGCCTTCCCGCCGCGCCTCATCCAGCACCCTAGCTTCGGGCGTGGTGAAGCCAGGCAAGGTCCCGGGGATGGACCGTTTGGCACCGGCTACGATACCGTTGCATTGTCCGATGACGAGCCATTGCTGTCGATTTCCAGATAGTGCATTTTTTTCAGCACCCGGCTCGTCGTTCGTTCGACGGCCATGATCTTCTGGTCGGCCACGCCCGCGCGTGAGCCGAGGAACAGCCGGCCGTTTTCGATTTTAGGGCTGGAGGCCAGCATCTGGATCGTGCCTTCCGCAACATAACGAAGAGCCATCGGGGTCGGCAGGATCCCTGCCCCCAGGCCCGCGGCCACGAGCTCCGGGATGACTGCCACGCTCGTGCAGACACTGATCTTTTGCGGCTGGATGCCCGCCAGCGCAAACCAGTGGGTGACCTGCCTGTACATGGCCGACGGCGGTGGGTTCGAAATGATGGGCTTGTCCCGGAGATCCTTGGGTTCGACGGCACTCCCCATGTCCCAGGAAGCCGGCGCGACCCAATGTGTCGGCTGGGGGCCGAGTGGCTTGAGCGCGAGCTTTTCGTGACCGAGCGGATTAAGCAGAACGGCGACGTCGATCTTGTCGTCCAGGAGCGAGGCTTCCAATGTCGTGCTCGTCGCAACGACCCACTCCGGCTCCAGGGACGGGTAATCCTCCAACAGGCCCGCGAGCAATGGCGCCAGGCAATTGACGGCAAAACCCTCTGCGAGGCCGACCCGGATGGCGCCGGCAACGGCAAGGGCGGAATCCCGCTGCTGGATGCTCTGTATCTCCGCCATGATCGATTTGACGCGAGGCAGCAGCTTGCGCCCCTCCGCCGTCATGATGAGGCCGCGACTTGACCGCTCCAACAGTTCGACACCCAGGACCTCTCCGAGATCCTTCAAACGCAGGGATATGCTCGGCTGCGCGAGATTAAGATGATGCGCAGCCTTCTGCGCCGAACCGAGCTGAACCGTCCAGTAGAAAGCTTCGACCTGAGCGAGCGTTATCCGCACATTTAAATTTCCTATATCGCTATCTTTAAAAAACTCATTTGATTGAAAATGTCAATGTTGGTTAAAGGAACGAGAGGGATACAGGCGAGTATTGGACCTGTGGGAGGAGATAACTATGACGGATAGACCAGATATCATCAGCAAGGCAGCAAAGCGGATCCTGCCGATCCTTATGCTTTGCTATTTGGCGGCCTTTCTCGATCGCGTGAACATCGGCTTCGCTGCTTTGACGATGAATGGCGACCTCGGCTTTTCAGCCTCCGCCTTCGGTTTCGGGGCAGGCATCTTCTTTCTGGGCTATGTTTTGTGCGAACTGCCGAGCAACCTCATGCTGGCCCGCGTCGGCGCGCGCCTCTGGATCGCCCGCATCCTCATTAGCTGGGGCATTCTCTCAGCGTTGACGGCCTTCGTCTGGAACCCCGCCAGCTTCTATGTCGTGCGCATATTGCTGGGCGCCGCCGAAGCTGGCTTTTTCCCGGGCATGATCTTCTACATGACCCTGTGGTTTCCGCGTGCCTATCGAGGCTCGATGTTCTCGTCGTTCAATGTCGCGGTGCCGCTGGCCTCGGTCCTTGGAGCCCCCGCATCTGGCCTCATTCTGGAAAGCCTGAACGGAGTGGCTGGTCTTCACGGCTGGCAATGGATGTTCCTGATCGAAGGCCTGCCCGCAATCATTATGGGGCTCGTCGTCTTCTTTGCCCTGCCCGACCGCCCCGCATCCGCATCCTTTCTCAACGAAGAGGAGCGCAGCTGGCTGACAAAACGCCTGGACAGCGAACGTGAGGCCCAGGAGGAGGTCGAGCATTTCTCGGTCGGACGCGCCCTCGTCGATCCGCGCGTTTTGCTGATGTGCCTGATCGCCGTCGGCTTGGTCATCGGTACCACGGGTATCGCCATCTGGATGCCGCAGTTCATCAAGCAATTCGGCCTTTCCACCCTTCAGACCAGCCTTGTGGCTGCGATCCCGTTCGTCTTCATGGCCATCGCAATGGTCGCGGTCGGTCGTCATTCGGATAAGACAGGCGAACGCGTCTGGCATACGGCCGGGCCTTTTATCGCCAGCGCAGTCGGCTTTGTGATCGCCGCCTTCGCCGGCAACCCATTCGTGGGCGTCATCGGTTTGACGATCGGAGCGGCGGGCATTGGCGGTGCTTCGCCGACGATCTGGATTTTCCCTTCGACGCTTCTGACCGGCACCGCCGCTGCCGCCGGCATCGCGCTGATCAATTCGGTTGGCAGCACCGGCGGCTTCTTTGGCCCGACGATTATCGGATGGGTCCGTGACGCGACCGGCGGCTTCCAGGGCGCATTGCTTTTCCTGGCCGCGGCCATGGCAGTTACGGCGGCTGCGATCTTCATTCTTGGCTACAGCATGAGGGATCTGATGCGCGCGAAGGCTTCAGCTGCCCTCTCCGCAAGGACGCAATCATGAAAATATCGGAAATCCGCCTCTACCATCTCTCGGCTCCCTTGGAGGAACCGATTGGAAATGCTCTCATTTTCTTCCCCAGTCGGCAAACGCTTCTGGTGGAGATCGTGGCTGGCGGACTTTGCGGATGGGGCGAAGCATGGGTGGCTCCCGCGACTGCCGCAGCCATGATCGAAGGGCAACTCGCTCGCCATTTGATCGGGCAGGACCCAACGCATATTCGAGCGCTCTGGCAGACGATGCGCGAAGCCAATGAAGGCGACGGCATAATGACCGCAATTTCCGCGGTCGACATGGCGCTGCACGATCTGACGGCACGCGCCTATGGCATACCGCTGTCCAGCCTTCTCGGCGGCGCCCGTCGCGACAAGGTTCTTGCCTATGCGAGCGGTCCGTTCTTCAAGCCCGGCGGCCACCCATACCGGGATTTCGAACGGGAGATCGACGGTTATCTCAGCGAAGGCTTCCGCGCATTGAAGTTGCGAAGCGGCTTCAACCCGGAAGACGATGTGACCGCGGCTTTCGCCGCGCGTCGGCAGATCGGCAATGAGGCCGATCTCATGATTGATTTCAATCAGTCATGCACACCGCGGCGTTCGATCTCCACGGCCGCCTTGATGGAAGAAGCCAGGCTGCTCTGGGTCGAAGAGCCGGTGACCCCGACCGACTTGCCGGGCTACCGACTGGCAGCACGGCAGATCAAGACCGCCATCGCCGGGGGTGAAGCGATCATGAATCCTGCGGGTTTCCTGCCGTTTTTGGCGGATGGCTGCATGGACGTTCTTCAACCCGATATCGCCATTTGCGGCGGCCTCACCGGTGTCGGCCAGGTGGTCGCTCTGGCGCACATGCATAATCGCCCGGTCATACCGCACGTCTGGGGCAGCACCGTCAATTTCCATGCGGCGCTCCATCTGCTCTCGACTCTGCCTCGCCATAGGGCCGGCGGGCAGCAACCGTTTCCCTATCTCGAATATGATGTCGGGCCGAACCCGCTGCTGGAATTGGCCGGAAGGCCGAAGGTCAGTGCCGACGGCACGGTTTCCGTTCCCGACGGGCCGGGGCTCGGAATAGAGCTCGATGCCACCAGGATCGAGCCCTATGTCGCCTCCCGCAAGATCATTTCGGCATGAAGCCCGGATCTATGCCTGATCCATCTTTGCCAAATCGAAGCGCCCTGCGGGGCGCACCCTGTTGGAGATCTGGCAGGCGACGCGACGATAGCCGAGGATGATGAAACCCAAGCACGGGGCCATCATCCTCGGTTGGACTGCTACATGAGCTTGTCCAAAGTGATCGGCAGATCGCGGATGCGTTTGCCGGTCGCATGGAACACTGCATTGGCGATCGCCGGCGCGACGCCGACGATGCCGACTTCCCCGACGCCCTTGCCGCCCAATGCCGAGGCATTGTAGTCCGGCACGCCGACCGAGATCACCTGGATATCCGGTATGTCCGAGTTCGTCGGCACGAGGTAGTCGCCCATGTTGTTGTTGACCGTCCGGCCGTTGCGCATGTCGACCAAGCCCTCCTCCAGCAGCGCCTGGCCGATGCCCATGATGATGCCGCCGCGCCACTGGCTTTCGACCAGCCGGGGATTATAGAGCCGGCCGCAATCGAAGGCGGAGACCATGCGGGACACCCGCACCGTGCCGAAATCCTCGTCCACCCGCACCTCGGCAAAATGGGCGCACCAGCTATGCATGGAATATTCGCCCATGGTCGGACCCTGAACCTTCGACAAGGTCGTCCAGGCCTGGTGATGATCCTGGGCGCTTGCCCCTTCCGGCAACGTGTCGCGACGGATTTCGATCTCCACGCGCTTGAGCCTTGCCATCAATTCCGCCAGCGTAAGAGAGGGGCCCTCGCCGCGCGGGGCAGTGACACGGCCATCGGCGAAGTTCAGCGTATTCGCCCCTGTGTCCCGGAACGGCGAGTTGGCGTCGTTGAGCGCCAGCCCGATGAGCTCGTCGCGCGCAGCCGTTGCCGCCTTGTGCACGGCCCCCATGATGGAACCCGCCAGCATCGAGCCGCCGGCGATGGCCGAACCCGGCAGACGGGAATCCCCGAGACGGACATCCACCTGATCGACCGAAATTCCAAATATATCAGCCGCGGTCTGGGCCAGGATGGTATAGGTCCCCTGCCCCATGTCGATCGCGCCGCTGACGACTTCGACCCTGCCATTTGCGAGGATGCGGATCAGGGCTTCGCTCGGCGCCCGGATGACCGGGAAGGTACCGCAGCCGATGCCCCAGCCGATGAGCTGGCGGCCGTCTCGCATGGAACGCGGCGCGTGACTGCGCCGGGACCAGCCGAAGGCCTCCGCACCTGTGATCAGCGCCTCACGCAGGCGGCGCGTCGACCAGGGCTTTCCGGACTGATAGTCATGATCGGCATAGTTCTTCAGCCGGATTTCGAGCGGATCCATGCCGAGCTTGTAGGCCAGTTCCTCCATGGCGCTTTCGATGCCGAAAGCACTCGGGTTCTTGCCCGGACCGCGGAGCGCGCCCGGCGTGACGGTATTGACCGGCACGACCCGATGCTGCGAGGAGAAATTCTCCACTTTGTAGAGGATCGGCGTCGCTGCGCCCGTCTGTTCCGGCCAGTCCGCATAGGTAGACGTCTCGCTGGCGCCGCGATGCACGATCGCCTGCAGGATGCCGTCTTCCGTTGCCCCAAGCTTGATTGTCTGGCGCGTCGCGGCACGGCCACCATAGCTGGTGAAGTTCTGGGTTCTTGTAACGGCGAGCTTCACCGGCCGACCAAGTTTTCTTGCCGCGAAGGCAGCTACCGCACCATAGGCGAGAGCCCCACCCTTCGAGCCGAAACCGCCGCCGATGAAGGGCGAGATCAACTGGACATTCTCGAAGGGAATGCCGAACCATTCGGAATAGGTACGCGCCATGCCATGCGACCACTGGCTCGGCTCCCAGACGGTCAAATGATTGCCGTCCCACCTTACCGTCAAACCGTGCGGCTCCATCGCGACGTGATATTCACGCGGGGTGCGAAATTCGCCTTCGACCGTGACGGGCGCTGCGGCGAGTGCTGCTTCCGCATCGCCCCAGCCGGCGGTGAGGTTGTCCATCACCTTGCCTTCGCCGGCATTCGGGTCATCGAGGCTCGGGATCGACGGGCTCTCCTCATAGGTGACGCGGACCAGCTTGGCGGCTTCAGCGGCCTGTTCACGGCTTTCCGCAACGACGGCTGCGACTGCCTGGCCGTTAAAGCGAACCTCGCGCGGCAGCGGATAGTAGGGCTGGTTTTCGGGTCGATTGCCGTACCAGTCGGTAGCCGTCACGAGGCCGAGATCGTCATCCGGCGTCAGCACCATCAGCACGCCTGGCGCGGCAAGCGCCATCGCCGTATCGATCTTCACGACGCGGCCGGCCGGGATGGTGCTCTGCACCAGGACAGCATGGGCAAGACCTTCAGCCGGATATTCCAGCGCATAGGTCGCGGAGCCCGTGACCTTCATGCTGCCTTCGAAGCGGGACTGACGACCGCCGATCGTACCGTCGGAGGCGTCGCCGTGTTTGCGGGGTTCCATAATGGTCATGCGAGACCTCCAACCTTTAAGATGGCGCGGCTAACGACGCGCGGCGCGAGTTCAATCTTGTAATGATTGCCACCATTCGAGACGGCCCCCTCCATTGCGAGACGGCTGGCCTTGTCGATGGTTGCCGCATCGAGAACCTTGCCGATAAGCGCCTGTTCGACGGCGTGGGCCCGCCAAGGCTTGGTGGCAACTCCACCAAGGGCGATGCGGATATCGCGCACGGTCCTGCCGTCCGCCTCGAACGCGAGACCGACCGCCGCGCTGGCCGCCGCGAATTCGTAGGACTGCCTGTCGCGGACCTTGAGATAGGTCGAGTTTCGTGCGGCGTCAGAGGCTGGAATGACGATGCCGGTGATGAGCTCACCGCGTTCAAGGATAGTCTCCTTGTCCGGCGTGCTGTCGGGCGTCAGAAAAAAATCATCGATCGCCACCTTCCGGCCGCCGAGATCGACCAGCGCATCAGAAGCTGTCAGAGCGACGGCAAGGTCGCCGGGATAGGAGGCAATACAATCATCGCTCGTGCCGAGAACGGCGTGATTGCGGGTCACCCCGCCGATCGCCGAACAACCGGATCCCGGATTGCGCTTGTTGCAGGCGGTGAAGGCGCCCGGATCGCGGAAATAGGAACAGCGGGTTCGCTGCAGGAGATTGCCTCCGATCGTGGCCATGTTGCGAAGCTGCGCGGACGCGGCAAGCGACAAGGATTCCGAAACTGCCGGGAAGGCGACGCGGATATCCTTGTGGTCGGCCACCTCGCTCATCCGGGCAAGCGCACCGATCGTGACGCCCTCGGCATCGACGGCAATTGCGTCCAATCCGGTTAGATGGGTGATATCGATGACGGTTTCTGGCTCGACCACCCCGCATTTTGCAAGATCAAGGAGCGTCGTGCCGCCAGCGAGCAACATTGCACCGGCCTGGAGTGCAGCGCTGCGGGCCTCGTCAGCGGAAGCGGCGCGGAGATAGGAAAAGTCTTTCATCGAGCCGTCTCCGCCGCTTCGCGCACCGCCGCGACGATGCTGTTGTAGGCCCCGCAACGACAGAGGTTGCCGGACATATATTCGCGGATTTCCGCATCGGAACCCGCATGGCCTTCTCGAATGCAGGCAACCGCGGACATGATTTGACCCGGCGTGCAGTAACCGCACTGGAAGGCGTCGTTTTCGATGAAGGCCGCCTGGACCGGATGCAGATCGCCGTTTTCACCCGCCAGCCCTTCGATGGTGCTGACCTGTCGGCCTTCGACCTGGGCGGCAAGCGTCAGACAAGAGAGCACGCGCTTGCCGTCGACATGACAGGTGCAGGCGCCGCACTGGCCCTGGTCGCAGCCTTTCTTTGTGCCGGTCATCGCGAGATGCTCGCGCAACGCGTCGAGCAGCGTGACGCGCGGTTCGACATCGAGTTCGTGGCGCCTCCCGTTTATGTCGAGCGAGAGATGGATGGTTCGTGTCATGAAAAGCTCCTGCCTTCGTCACGAGAATGAAAATATCGGCTTCTACAAGGGACTGGTCGATGGTCGGCCAAAGACTAAATGTTTTCTCCAAGGGACGCGCCGACGCGGTTTCGGCATGACGTCCTGGAAGCGTCTGGATTAAGAAGTGAAAGGCGCCCACATAACCGGAGGCGCCTCCGGTTAAACTAGCGGCTTATAGAACTTCGTCAAGTCTCTTTTCTTTGAAGCAGCGTTCGACGGCGGCCAGGGCGCACATGGCACTGTCCCGCGCCGCGCGGCCGCGGCATCGCCGAAAACCTCCCCCGGGCAACGCGCCAACGGAAAAATCTCGATTCCAGAACTAAGTTCACATATAATTCTCCAAACAAAAACGATCATTTGAGCCCAAGCAGGTTTCGATGGCGGATCACAAAGCGCTATTTGAGGAATGCAGATGACCATGTCGGATCAGCGAGATACGGACGACGCGTCCTCTGAATTCGCATCGCCAGCCTGCCTAATGCATGAGATCCAACCAGCCTCCAGCGGCTCTTCGGCTAACGAGGCTGCCCCCTCGGACATTCCGGCATGGCGGAAGACAGAGCGTCAAAAATTGATCGATGAGCGGAAATCCTTGCTGTCGGCGCAGCGGGAGGAATTTACCCGCTTGATTGCGAATTATCTTAATCACGTGGTTACCGACGTCGCCGGCCGATACATCAGCATGTTCTGGCCGTTTCTGGGAGAGCCCGATCTCCGCGGATGGATGGCTGCTGCGACCAGCCGTGGCGCGACATGCCTGCTACCCGTGGTCGCCGCCAAACGAACACCCCTGATTTTTCGGTCGTGGAAAATAGGAGAGCGGCTGGAACGTGGCATCTGGAATATTCCCGTGCCGGCAGACGGCAAGGAAGCTATCCCCGATGTCGTTATTGCACCGCTCGTCGGATTCGATAGCAATTGCTTCCGGCTTGGCTATGGCGGGGGTTATTTCGACAGGACCCTCGCTCATCTCGGCCGCAAGCCGCTGGCTATCGGCGTTGGCTTCGAATCGCAAAAGATCAAGACCATCCATCCCCTCGCCCACGACATTCCGATGGATGTAATCGTGACAGACACCGGGGTGCGATATCGATGAACTCCCGCGCAAATCTCAAAACCTTGAGAATCTCGGGAACATTTTCCAAGGCCGGACATCCAATCGCCGATTGGAGATGAAAATGAAGGCAACAAATCTTGTAGTCCTGGCCGGACGGGCCCTTCCGGATGATCAGACGAGTGACGCCGCTCTGATCGAGCACGCCACCGGCAGAGATCCTGGGGCATTTCGAACGATCATGCGCCGCTATAATCAGCGTCTTTTCCGGATTGCGCGTGCCATTGTGCGCGACGACAGCGTCGCCGAAGACGTTGTTCAGGAAGCCTATATGCATGCCTTTGAGCATCTCGGCAATTTTCGAGCCGAGTCATCATTGTCCACGTGGCTGCACCGGATCGTCATGAACGAGGCCCTCGGCCGGCTTCGCAAGACTTCGCGCAGCCCTGAGGTTATCTTGCCTGCCCATGCGGCAAGCGCTGACGTCGTCCCATTTCCAAATGGCATAGCCACAGACGATCCGGAAAAGACCATGGCACAACGGCAGATATTGCGGCTTGTGGAAGAGGCGACGGACGAATTGCCAGATGATTTTCGCCTGGTTTTCATTGCGAGGGTCATCGAAGGCATGAGCGTCGAAGAAACCGCAGAGCTCTTGGGTATCAAGCACGCGACGGTGAGATCCAGGCTTCACCGCGCCAGGGAGCTGTTGCGAAAGCACATCGACGATCGTATCGGCCCAATGCTCCTCAATGCATTTCCCTTTGCCGGATGGCGCTGCGAGCGGCTGACAACAAAAGTGATGAAACGACTGGGCATCGAAGAATAATTTTGGGAACGTTGCGCCTCGATCGGCATCCAATGAGCGTCACCAACAAAAACCGGCACGCAACTCGTCGCCGGAAAGAGGAGCTCTAGAATGTTTGTCCGATTGAGCGCGGCCGTTGCCGCAATCTGCCTTCTCAGCCCCGCAGCTTTTGCCGCCGGCGCTGCGCCGACAGATCCACAGATCGCCCACATCGCCTATACGGCCGGAGTGATCGACGTCGAAGCGGCAAAGCAGGCTCTCAGTATCTCCAAGAACAAGGAGGTCACTGCTTTCGCGAACGAGATGGTACGCGACCACGAGGCCGTCAACAAACAAGCCCTCGACCTTGTAAAGAAGCTGAAGGTCACCCCCGAAGACAATGACACAAGCCGCCAATTGACGAAGGCTGCAACTGAAGAGCGCGCCAAACTCGCAAAGCTCAAGGGCGCCGCCTTCGACAAGGCTTATGTCGAGAACGAAGTCGCTTACCACAAACAGGTCAATAGCGCCCTCGAAGGCACGCTGATCCCGTCAGCCCAGAATGCCGAGCTGAAGGATCTCTTGAAGACGGGCCTCAAGCTGTTTCAAGGCCATGAGCAGCACGCCGAGCATGTTGCTTCAATGCTGAAATAAGGAAGCAGACGATGCGAATTGCATGTGACGGCCGGCTGCGATTGGCCGGCCTGGGGCTGTTGCTATCCGTCCTTCCCGCCGAGGCCGCGACGATCGAGGTCACCATTGAAAAGCTTGAAATCAGGCCGGCGGTGGTCAGCGCGACCGTCGGCGACACGATCAGGTGGGTCAATAAGGACATCATGGTGCATACGGCCACTGCCGATGGAAGATTCGATGTCGTCATTCAACCGCGTCAGTCGGCTTCGACGGTGGTAACCAAGGCAGGTGTTGTTGATTATTACTGCCGCTTTCATCCGAACATGCGCGCCCGACTGGAGGTGGCCGAGTAATCATCTTCAAATACGTCTCCGGCGGATCGCCTCGGTCCGCCGGCCAGGTTGTATTCGCATTTGAGCCCGTCGAACGGCTGGGGTGCCGAACAAAACAGCAAACCGCCTGCCAAACCGGCATTGTCTCGTACCGGCGCCTCGGCCTCCCCGTAGGGATTATCGTCTCCAGACATTGGCATAGGGATTGCTTCGGTATCCCTGGATACCTGAAGAGACGATATTCGATGCTGTATGTTCTCCCCGCCTTGCTTTTGAGCTTTTCCCTCGGGCTCAGCTGGAACAGATTTCTGCTTACATTTACAAGCCGCACCGAGCTGCTTCAAAATCAGATGCCGGTGACGGTGGTCGCCGCAGCCGTCAGCCTTTCCGCGTTCGCGCTGTCCGTCGGCGATATGGGCCCCTGGTTGGGAGGAACGATCGTCCTGCTTGGACTTGCGCTCGCAGCAATAATCAAAGGTCTTTTCCACCCCATTCCCGTCGTGGCGCTTTCAGCCGCCAGCCTCGCGGCCTACCTGTATTTTAGAGTACTTGCCGTTTAGGTCTCAACGACGGCAACCGGCGGAAAGGCCTCGAGTTGCTCGTATCGCGCTTGATGCCGCGTGCTGCCGGTGGTTTAGTCAGTGGCGAAATCGAGGTGAACTTTTGCAGCTCGTCTCTTGAATGGTCTACCGCTAAAGAAAGAAATGCGAGCAAGTGACGACCAGCATCAGACATATCGCCAAACTTGCGGGAACATCGGTCTCTTCGGTCTCACGCGTTCTCAATAATAGTGGCTATGCCTCGCCCGAACTCAGGGACCGGGTGGAAGCGGCTATACGCACACTGAACTATACGCCCAGCAAGGGCGCACGCATGCTGCGGGGTGCGCCAAGCCGAATGATCGGGCTGATGCTGCCGTCGATCGACGTGCCCTTCTTCGGCATCCTGGCTCATGCCATCGAACAGGAATTGTTCCAGCGCGGCTACCAGACGCTGATCTGCAGCACAGCGGAGAATATGGATCATGAGGCGCGCTACACGTCCATGTTGCTTTCCCAGCGCGTCGATGGCGTCATCGTGGCAAGCGCCTTCGGCAGCACCGAGCATTTCGAGGTGCTGCGGGACGCAGGTATTCCGATAATCGCCATTGACCGCGAGCTCAGCGGCATCGCTGACGACGCGGTCATGGCCGATCACGAGGAAGGCGGCCGTCTGTTGGCGCGTCACCTGATCGACCTCGGCCATCGGTCCATTGGCATCGTCGGTGCGCCGGCGCACAGCCAGCCAGTGCAGCTTCGCCTCCGAGGCATCTCAGCAGAAATGGCGAAAAGCGGGATCACGCCCGCTGCCGTGACGATGGCCGAGGAGCACAGCTTCGCGGCGACCTACCCGCTGGCGCGGGATCTGCTGGCGGCGCATCCGGAGATCACGGCAATCATCGGCACGACCGATATTTCGGCGATTGCGGCAATCCATGCCGTCCTGGATCGTGGTTTTTCCGTTCCAGACGATTATTCGGTGATCGGTTTTGACGATCTGCCGGAGGCAGCCTATGTCTTTCCGCGGCTGACAACGGTCGCACAGCCCATCCGCGATGTCGGGCAACTGGCGGCACAGCGGTTGGAAACACTGATCAAGGAACATCAGACGGGGAACAAAGCGCGACCGGGCACCGTCGTGAAAGTGCCGGTCACTCTGATCCATAGGGACTCCACCGGCCCCGTCCGTGGCTGAGGCGGAGTAGGGTCATGGCGTGACCCGAACTATGGTCGGACGATGACTTTGATCTCGCCTGGCAATGGCGCGCTGCCCACCACCTCCGCGACCTCTTCGAGACCGATGCTCTTGGTCACCAGCATATCCAGCTCCAACGCCCCGCTCGCGACCATTGCCGCAGCCCGCGAATGGGTGAACGGATTGAGATAGGCCGGCCTTATGTCGACTTCACTGACGAGCAGATTGAACGGCAGGACGGGCACCTCGACACCTGCGGGTGTCACTCCGAAAAGCACGAAGATGCCGCCGCGTCGCGCCATCCGCAGACCAGTCTGCAAGGTGTCGGGCACACCGGCGCATTCGATGACGACATCCGCGCCACCGTGGGTGACGTCTCGAACAGCGGCGACCGCGTCCGAAGCTGCCGGGTCAAAGGCATGCGTCGCTCCCACCTGCAGCGCGGTCTGCCGTCTCGAGAGCTGCCGCGTGATCAAAATCACCTGGCTTGCTCCAGCCAAGCGGGCCAATTGCACCATAAGCAGGCCGATCACACCTCCTCCCAGGATAGCGACGCTCTCGCCCGGTCGGATCTCGGCTTTGTCGATGGCATGAAGACAGCAGGCAAGCGGCTCGCAGAAAGCGCCGTGCACGGGATTAAGTTCGGCAGGCAGCGTGAATGCCTGACGGTACGGCACCGCCGCATATTCGGCAAAACCCCCATCTCGCGTCACGCCGATCGCGGTCAAATTCTCGCACAAGTTCACCCGCCCGCGTGTACAGGCATGACAACGGCCACAGGCGATATTCGGGTCCACGGTCACGATCTCACCGCCGGTAAAGCCTGCAACCTCATTGCCCACCTCTTCCACGATGCCGCAGAATTCATGGCCCATGGTGACCGGAATCGCCGTCGGATACTCGCCCTTGTACATATGGCGATCGGAGCCGCAGATGCCGGCGGCCAAGACACGGACAAGCAATTCGCCCGGCCGGGCAGCCGGTTTTTCGACGCTGCGCATCGTCATGGACCCGATCGACTCCAAGCGAACAGCCTTCATTCCTCTCCTCCTCGCTAACGATTTCACATTGCAGAATGACGAACCTATCCGGCACTGGCCTGGGAAGGCCCTGCCCGACCGATCAGCTCATGACGTTGCCGCCATCGACATTGTAGCACTGCGCGACGATGTATGCCGCATCCGGCCCGGCCAGGAAGGCAGCCATGGCAGCCTGTTCTTCGGCCATCCCAAATCGTCCGGCGGGAACGGCGGCCGCCACGCGGCGCTTCACCTCGCCGGGCTGCAAACCTTCGCGGCTCCCAAGTTTCGCATCAACAACGTCCCACATCGGCGTATCGACCACGCCGGGAGCGATGGCGTTCACGTTGATCCCGTAACGGATCAGTTCCAGAGCGCAGCTTTGGGTGATACTGATAACGGCCGCTTTGGAGGCGCAATAAGCCACGGCAGGTCCCTCGCCGCGGCGGCCGGCCTGAGACGAGAAATTGATGATGCGCCCGCCCTCGCCTCTCTCAACCATATGCCGGGCAACGGCCTGCGTCATGAAAATTACGCCTTCGATATTGACCTGGAAGACCCTGGCCGTGCGCCTGCGCGACATCTCCAGGATGGATTGGACGTCGTAAATGCCAGCGGCGTTCACCAGTATGTCTATCTTGCCGGCGGCCTCTATCGAGAAAGCCACGGCGGCGTCGATGCTCTCCTGGCTGGTCACGTCGAGCGCCACGCCCCAGCTATCGGGGCCGATCGCCTTCGCGACACCTGCGCATCGTTCGCTGTCGAGATCGGCTACGACGACCTTCGCTCCTTCGGCTGCGAAGCGCTCACAAACAGCCTTCCCGATACCGCTCGCGCCTCCCGTGACCAACGCCACCTTTCCGGACAGTCGAGATGTCTGCACAAAAGTCATCGCGTCAGCTCCTTGATCGCCGCGCCGCCACGGCCGCTACCATGCATGGCTTAATGTCGTCCTTCCTTGCTTGGATCATGACTGGCCACCTTCTGCCGATGCAGACTCAACAGGTTAATCGGATACTGGATTCATCTCCCTCGTGTCCTCAAGAAGGACCGCCATGCTGGGGACACCGTCGGTGGCGGTTGCGCCTCCAAGACAACGCGCGGCCGCAGCGTGGGCGACGGCGCAGATTTGTTCGACGGCCCAGTCCCCGTGCAGGCCGTAAAGCACGGCGGCACAGAAGGCGTCCCCAGCGCCGACGGTGCTGACAATGTTGCCCAGATCGACGGATCGCGACCGCGTGACGACGGGCGGAGCACCGGGCGCAAACCAGAAACAGATTTCCGGCGCATGGATGACGGCGCCTTTAACGACACCTGCCCTGAGCAAACGCTCGCCGGCGGCCAGAAGCGCCGCCTCGATCAACTCTCCCTTTGCGTCACGCACGGTGACACCGGCTGCCCGCCCCGCCTCAAGCTCATTGATGATCAGAAAATCGCAATAGGGCAGAGCGACACCGACCTTGGCGGCGAATTCCGGGTCTTCGCTCGATACGAAATCCACGCAGGTCGTGAGCCCCGCGCGACGCGCGGCTTCCAGCAGGCGCGATGCCCCTGAACAGCCGTCCGGACCGATCTGCTCGAGCCCGGGCAGCAACATCAGATAGCCGAGATAGAACAGCCGATAGCCGGCGTTGGCAAAGGTCGCAGGCGAGATGAGCGCGTCCGTCACCGCATCGTTGGCGCCGCCACGATAGAAGAAGGTGCGGTTATGGCCGGGCACATTCATAACATGCGTGTGTCCCGTCACCTGGTCGGCAAGCGGCGTCAGGCCGCCTATATCGATGTTTGCGGCCGCAAGGCGCGCCCTGACGATCTCTCCATCCGCATCCGCGCCGATGCAACCAGCCGCGGCGAGCTTTCCGGGAAAACCGAGCGAGGCCAGATCGGTGACCACATTAGCGGCCCCTCCCCCAACGCCCACATCCTGATGCAGAATATGCGCGAGATTGCCCTGCTCGGGCCAGTGGGACAGCGTATGCACGCGGTCGACAATGAAGTTTCCCGCGCAAACAATGCCTCCCTTATCTTTCTCTTCGCCGTCGCGAACCTCCTCCCCGGTCCGCATCAGCCACCTGCCTCATTCCATAGGGGTCTGAGGGGCGGCTCATCCTCCTCGATCGCCGCGAAGCGCCCGATCGGCTCCAGAAAATAATTGTCGCTGTTGTCGTCGTTGACCTGGCTGACCTCGCCGACGAACACAGGCCCGCCGCCCTTTCGGCCGTAGAAGCGATGATAGAGCCCCGTGTGGATCGTGACGCTCCGGCCGGGCGACAGAACCAGCGGCTCCCAAACGGCAAGCTTCCTCGGCAAGCCATCCACCGGAACGGTCACATCGTCCCGCAGCACATTGCCGTCGGGGTCGCTCGCCGCGAATTCGATGATGAGATCGCCGCCAGCCCGGTTGATGATGTCTTCCATCTTTGCCGCATGGCGGTGGGTCGGCGTCTCCTGCCCCTCCTCGACGAAAAGCAGCTTTTCGGCATAGGTGCGCTCGCCCTCAACGCCAACGATGCCGTTGCGCAGGCAGAACAGCACCAGGCCGCATTCGGAAAATCGACCTGAACCGAAGTCCGTGACATCCCATCCCAATTGATGAGTGCGCAGATAGCGCGCCGCTTCCGGATGGGCGGCGAAATCCGCTGCAGTCCAGTAGCCCCATTCCGGCAGGGACCATTGCCAATCTTCGAGGGTCTTCGTTGCGCGCCGCAGCGCTTCATTGATCTCGGAGCGCTTCATCAGGCGTCCGCTCCTTCATAGTTGACCGGCACCACGACATTCTCGCGACCGGATTTGAGTGCCGCCGTCAGTATTGCGTGGTGAGCCTGAGCCTCGGCGGGTGTCGCGCAGCCAAAACCGTTTGCATTTCCGCCCGCCAGCTCGTCGACGAAGGCCGCCCACATTTGCTGGATGGCATCGGTAAAGCCGAATTCGAAAATCTTGCCGGTGATGGTCGGAAACAGCGAGCCGTATCCAATGTCCTCGGTGCTCCAGGCCTGCGCGCCGCCATTATAATCCATCCACTGCCACTGGCGGGGCGTCTTGGTGCTGAAGAAGGCACTCTTCCTCATGCCGAGAACGCGGATGTACCAAGTGTTGGATTCACCTGGCGCTATGCGCCAGGTTTTCAGCACCATAGGGAAATCCTGATCCCCGGTGCGCACGCGGCTGCTGATCGTGGCATTGTCCCAGGTGGTGCAGGGCAGCATGCCACCCTTGCCGTCAGGGCGCTCGGTAACCTTCTTGATCAGTTGCGCATGCAGCGTTTGAGGCCGCCAGCCGAGCCGAAGCGGCACGTGCAGCACATGCATGCCGAGATCGCCCATGCAACCATATTCGCCGTTGATATCGGCCACGCGCTTCCAGTTGATCGGCTTCTGCCGGTCGATATCCGAGGAATGCAGGAAGCCGGCCTCGACTTCGAGGATATCCCCCATCTCGCCGCTTTCGGCGAGCGCAATGACCTTCTGTGCGCCCGGGAAGAAAAGCATTTCCGACGAGCAGCGAACCAGCAGTTCGGGATGCTCGGCGAGGACCGCCATGATCTCACGGTTCTGAGCCGCATCCATGCCGAACGGCTTTTCACCGAGCAGATGTTTTCCGGCCTTCAGAATATCGACGTAGAACTGCTGGTGAAGCACATGCGGGACGGCGCAATAGACCGCATCGACCTCAGGATTGGCCAGAAGCTCCTTGTAGTCGGCAGTGAATTGCCGAACCGTCGGCACATTATCCCTAAACCAGTCAAGCAGCGTCGGGTTGGTATCGCAGACGGCGGTGATTTCCGGCCGCGCCTTCATATCGGCCAAATGCAGCCAGCGCGCCGCAGCACTTGCGAATTCGCGCCCCATCAGACCACAGCCGATGACGCCGAAGCGGAATATTTTTGTCATGCCTCCTCCTCCCAAAATGCGTCAGGCGAGATGCCGTGAGGCTCCTTCGACCGAAGCCTTGTCATGGACGATCGCCATCAAGGCCCGTGTCATGCCCGCGGGATTGTTGTGCTGAATGACGTTGCGGCCGTAGACGATGCCGCGAGCGCCCTGCTCCATCAACTGCTTGGTGCGGGTCAGTATCTCCTGATCGGAAACGCGGCCGCCGCCACGCACCAGCACGGGAAGGCCCTGGGCGATTTCGACGACACGATGATATTCCGCGACATTGTCGCAGGGGTCGGCCTTGATGATATCAGCGCCGAGTTCGGCCGCCTGACGGACAAGTGGCAGGATCTTGTCGATCGCGCCGTCGACCATGTAAGCTCCCTTGGAATTGTCCTGCATGACCAGCGGCTCAACCATCAGCGGCATGCCGTAGATCTCGCATTCTCGCTTCAGGCTGTTCACATTGCGCACGCAGGCGCGGTAGACTTCGGGCTGGTTCGGCAACATCAAGAGATTGACGACGACGCAGGCAGCGTCCAACGCGACGCCTTGCTCCACCGCCCTGTCGATCATTTCCGAAAACAGCGCAGACGGCAGCGGATTGCCATAGATGTTGGCAATGTCCGTGCGCAGCACCAGCGCCGGGCGTTGCTTGCCGGGAATGGCCTGCAGAAGCGGCGCTGTGCCCGGCGGAAGCTGAATGGCATCCGGGCCCGCATCCGCGATCACCTTGATGGCAGTCTTCATGTCCTCAATGCCGGCCAGGAAGGTCCGCTCATTGAACATGCCGTGGTCGATGGCGACGTCGAAGCAATTTCCAGACACGCCGAAAAGGCGGTTAATCCGCGCGAACTTCATCAAGTTCCTCCCAATGCGGTAACGTTTCCACATCCCACATTAAGGGACCGGGATTATGAGTCAAGGGTCGTGTGGTAACGTTTCCACATCCCCATGTCCGAATGAAATAAGGGCCGACAGAACACAGCCATGCAAACATTGCTGCTTGAGGAGATTCCTACATGGGAACCCGCCGCTCGCGAGGGGGCCGAACCAACGACGGGCTTTGGTGACGGCTAGTTGGTCAGCGCTGCCACTTGCCAACCAACGGCCAAACAATAAGCTGCGGGATTTGTCCCATTGCGCGCGAAATTGTCGCCGCCGAAGGGGATAATGCTTGTCGTCATTTGACGCCGACGAGTTTCACGAGCTGATTTTCGTCGTGGACCCCCTGCCTATAGAGTTCAATGACCATTGCCGCAATTTTCTCGGCGTCTTCGGTATTGCGCGCAATATTGAGTTTGAGCAAAATGGCATCAAAAGCGTGTTGGCAGATGTTTAAATCCGTTGAATCCAGAGCCATGTCATGCTTGCTGAGATATTCTTTGATCACGGCCGTTCTTTCGCCCCATCGCCGTCGCCACAGCGGCAAACAGCCCATTTTCGACCGAAATGAATTCCAGCACAATAGCGTCGGCGGCTTGCCCGCCCTCAAAGGTCTTCGACAAAAAGGAGCCCCGTTGTGAACAGGGCTTGAAGTGAGAGTGCGGATATTGTGACTTGCCATATGCAAGTCCTGAAATACTAACGATTTATCGCAGCTTTTGGTTCCAATTTGCGAGCTAGGGCTTTTGACATTGCCGAGCAGACATTGATCGACGCCAACGCCACAGCCTAGACCGCGACCTTTCTGCTGCCTGACAAAACCCGCCGTTGGCGTGAGGGGCGACCAACGACGGGTTTTCACTAATGTCATAAAATTGGCCGGCTCATCCGGCCGAAGGAGGAACGTCAGCGACTGTTGTTTGTTCCGCGCCGGTATTGGCTCGTTCCACCTCAACCTTTTTCCACTCATCGACACCGACTGTACGATTCAGACTATACAGCTAACATGTTAGCATGTATGTACTGACTACACACTGGGGAGGAATGAAACTTGTCTCGCAAATTCGGTCTATCGGTTGCGCTTACGACGCCCTTCGATACCAACGGCGATATCGCGATCGGTCCAATGATCAACCAGGCCGAACGAAGCCTGGCATCGGGATGCTCGAGCGTCACGCTTTTCGGCACCACCGGCGAAGGATCCTCTATCGGAACGCAGGAGCGGGAAGAGGTGATCAACGCCTTCCTGGAAGCAGGGGTGGCGCCGAACCAGATCATCGTGGGCGTCATGGCGGATTCTGTCGAGGACGCCGCCGCACAAGCTGGGTTCGCGCTGACCAAGGGCGTACGCAACATCCTGCTTGCACCGCCTTTCTATTTCAAGAATGTCAGTGATGACGGGCTGTTTCGCTGGTTCTCGGCCGTATTCGCACGGCTGGCCGACAAAGCGCGGGACATCATCGTCTATAACATTCCTTCCGTTACCATGGTGCAGCTCTCGGTGGCACTGATCGGCAGGCTGCGCAGCGCCTTTCCCGGCATTGTCACAGGCGTCAAAGACTCCTCCGGCGATTGGCCGTACACCGAGGCGCTGTTGAAGGCGCATAGCGATCTCATCATCCTGATTGGCGATGAACGCCACTTGGCCAGAGGAGTTCGCTTGGGTGGCCAGGGAGCAATCTCCGGGATGGCGAATTTCGTGCCGCACGAAGTGCGGTTGATGGCTGAAGAAGGAAAGGATGATCCGCGCGTCGAGAACTTTGTCCCGGAATTGCTGAAATTCCCGGTGACTGCGGCAGTCAAAGTCATGGTGGCACAACTCTCAGGGGACGAAATCTGGCTTGCGGTTCGTCCGCCGCTTGTTTCAATATCCGGCGAAGGACGGAATCATCTCGCCGGGGCGTTCAACGCGCTTTTCAGGTCCAAGGCGGCTTAGACGAACAGGACTAGGGAGAAGACGATGGATGGCATGGACGAGCAGCCGACGTTGCGGGAAAAAGCTTATGCAAGCTTTACCCACCATCTGCTTGCTCGCGATGTGCGGCCCGGTCAGTTCGTCTCGCAGCGCAGGCTCGTGGAGCTGACAGGACTGCCGCTCGGCGCCATCCGTGAGCTGATCCCGCGGCTGGAAGCCGAAGGCCTGATCATGACCGTGCCGCAACGTGGTCTCCAGATCGCCCATATCGATCTCAACCTTATCCGCGAGGCCTTCCAGCTACGTCTCTTTCTAGAGAAGGAGGCTGTCGCGCTTTTCACACATTCGGCTTCAGACGACACGATCGCCAAGCTCTTGAAGCAGCACCGCGATATTGCCGACGCCATACAGGCAGGCGACACCTCGCCGGAGCTGGAGATCCACGCACAATCGGTGGACTGGGGCATGCATGATGCCTTCATCGACGCGCTCGGCAACACCATTATTTCAAACGCCTATCGCGTCAACTCGATCAAGATGCGGTTGATCAGCCAGGATCGATTCCGGATCAACGGGCATGTCGGGCCTGTCATGAACGAACATCTGAGAGTGCTTGAAGCGATCCAAAGACGATCCGCGGAAGATGCTGTCGCGTCTCTCGTTTCGCACATCAACGGAGCCAGAGATCGTGCATTGAAAATTTGAATTCAACGGGCCGCAAATGAGGAGATTTCCGGCCAAAGGAGGAGGAACAGCATGGCATCATTCATTAATCCCACACGCCGTCACTTCATGGCGGGTACGGCGGCTGTGGGAGCGGCAAGCCTGCTCGGCATACGAACGGCATCCGCGTCGGTGGATTGGAAACGGTTTGCCGGGACCACGTTGGAAGTCAATCTGATCAAAAGCCCGCGTAGCGAAACCATTCTCAAAAACCTCAGCGAATTCGAGGCATTGACCGGTATCAAGGTGAATGCCGAGGCGACACCGGAGCAGCAACAGCGCCAGAAGACGACAATTGAGCTGAGCTCCGGAAAGCCGAGCTTCGATGTCGTTCATTTGAGTTACCATGTCCAGAAGCGCCAGTTTGAAAAGGGCGGCTGGCTCGCCGATATCAGCGGCTTCCTGAAGGATCCCTCCTTGACAGACCCGTCGCTGACCGAGAGCGACTTTGCCGAAGCCGGCCTGGCCTTCGCCAAGGATTCAAACGGCGTTCTTCGTTCGCTACCCTTCTCGGTCGATTATTGGATCATCTACTGGAACAAGACGCTCTTCGAAAAGAAGGGACTGTCTTACCCGACCAATTTCGATGAGATGGCGCAAGCGGCGGAAGCTCTGACCGATCCGTCGACCAATACCTATGGTTTCGTCGCTCGCGGCCTCAAGAATGCCAATACCCCCGTCTGGACGACATTGATGCTTGGCTACAGCATGACGCCGCTTGGACCCGATGGGAAATTGCGCACGACGTCCGACGAGGCGGTTGCGGCAGCCAAGCTCTATCAGCGCCTGATGACCAAGTCGGCACCTCCTGGCGTTTCCGGTTTCAACTGGGCTGAAGCCCAGTCGGCCTTCCTCCAGGGCAAGATCGGCATGTGGCTCGACGGCGTCGGCTTTGCACCGCCAATCGAAAATCCGGAAAAATCCCGCGTCGTCGGCCAGATCGGTTACGGCATCATGCCGAAAGGCCCGAAAGCGCAGGCAGCCGCAACCACCGGCGATGGCATCGGCGTCGTGGCTGCCAGCAAGAACAAGGAAGCCGCCTACCTCTTTTGCCAATGGGTCATATCCCATGACATGGGAGCGCGGCTGTTGCAGGCAGGCGCGGGCGTGCCATTCCGCCAATCCGTCCTTGAAGATCAGAAGGTTCGGCAGGGCGTTACCATGCCGAGTGCTTGGCTTGACGCGGTAGTCGGCTCCGGCAAGGTGTCGCAGCTTGCATTGCCCGTCATCATTCCGGTCACCGAGTTCCGCGACATTTATGGCGTCGGTCTCACAAACATGATCGGTGGTGCCGATCCCGCAAGCGAACTGAAGAACGCGACCGCGCAGTTTGAGCCGGTGCTTGCGCGAAGCGAGGGATGATGGCTTCCGTGAGCATGGGAGATACCACGGCGACCGCAGCCAAAAAAAGGAGCAAGCCCCGAGGGCTTGCTCCCAATTATTGGCCCTTTGTGATCCCGGCCTTGGTGGTCATTGCCGCAGTCATCGTTTTTCCATGGGTCTTTACCTTGTGGATGAGCGTGAATAGCTGGACGCTCGGGCAATCCCAGAGTTTTGCAGGATTTGCGAACTACGCCCGCCTGGCCACGGATGTCCGTTTCTGGGAAGCGCTGTGGCATACCGTGCTCTATACCGGGCTATCCGTCATCGCGCCGGTTTTCCTCGGAATGCTGGCCGCTCTTATATTCGATGCGCAATTCCCATTGCGCGGCTTTCTGCGAGGCATTTTCGTCATGCCGATGATGGCGACGCCGGTGGCTGTCGCGCTTGTCTGGACGATGATGTTCCACCCGCAACTCGGGGTGCTCAATTATCTGCTCTCCTTAGTCGGCATCGGGCCGCAGGAGTGGATCTACAATCAGATGAGCGTCATCCCGTCGCTGGTGCTGGTCGAGACCTGGCAGTGGACGCCACTCGTCATGCTGATCGTGCTTGGTGGTCTGGCCGCCGTTCCGCGCGAACCCTATGAAAGTGCCGAGATCGACGGCGCCAATGCCTGGCAGAAATTCCGCTATCTCACCCTGCCGATGATCGCGCCCTTCCTGATGATCGCCGTCATCATTCGCAGTATCGATGCGGTCAAGAGCTTCGACATCATCTATGCGATGACACAAGGCGGGCCTGGAACGGCCTCCGAGACGATCAACATCTATCTCTACAATACCGCCTTTTCCTATTACGACATAGGCTACGGCTCGGCCATGGCGGTCATCTTCTTCATCCTCATCGTTGCGCTTTCCTTCGTCCTGCTCATGGCGAGACAGCGTGCGAACTGGTCGGATACGGAGACACGGTGATGAAACGCAAGACGCTCGATCGCATCGGTCTCCTTTTCGTGGCACTGGTCATGATTTCGCCGGTCATCCTCTTCTTCCTTTGGATGATCTCGCTCTCGTTGAAATACGAGATCGACAACGGCGCCTATCCGCCGATCTTCATTCCAGACCGTTTCGCCTGGTCGAACTACGTCAAAGTTTTCCAAGAGAACAATTTCTTCCTCTATTTCTGGAACTCGATCCTGGTGACGGGGTCCGCGACATTGCTCGCCCTGCTGATCGGCGTTCCGGCCGGCTACGGCATCGCACGGCTGAAGGCGGAGAAGTCGGCGGTCGTCATCATGATCGCGCGCATGACGCCGGGCCTTTCCTTCCTCATTCCGCTGTTTCTGCTCTTCCAGTGGCTGAACCTTCTGGGAACGCTCTGGCCGCAGATCATCATCCATCTCGTCGTGACGGTTCCGATCGTCGTGTGGATCATGATCGGCTATTTCGAGACGACACCGATGGAACTGGAAGAAGCGGCCAGCATTGACGGCGCCACACCGTGGCAGGTCTTCCGGCTGGTGGCCCTGCCAATGGCCAAGCCGGGGATCGTCGTTGCCTTCATTCTCTCCGTCATCTTCTCATGGAACAATTTCGTCTTCGGCATCGTGCTTGCCAGCCGCGAGACCCGCACCCTACCGGTCGCCGTCTACAACATGCTGTCCTTCGAGCAGGTAAGCTGGGGGCCACTTGCCGCGGCGGCACTGATCGTGACCCTGCCGGTGCTGGTTCTGACGATATTTGCCCAGAAACAGATCGTTGCCGGCCTGACCGCAGGCGCCGTCAAAGGCGGCTGATCACACAAGCCTCTGACCTCTTTCGAACAGGATTCAACCATGGCACCCGTGAACATACAGAACATCCAGAAGCGCTTCGGCCAGGTCAAGGTCATCCATGATATCAGCGTGGACATCGCCGATGGTGAGTTCGTGGTCCTCGTCGGCCCGTCGGGCTGCGGCAAATCGACATTGCTGCGCATGATTGCCGGGTTGGAGGAGGTCAGCGATGGCGAGATCCGTATTGGCGCACGCGAGGTCAGCAACCTGCCGGCGCGCGATCGCGACATCGCCATGGTGTTCCAAAATTACGCCCTCTACCCGCATATGACGGTCGCCGAAAATCTGGGCTTTGCGCTGAAATTGAAAAAAGCCAATCCCTCGGAAATTTCAGCGAAGGTGGAGAAGGCGGCCGCCATTCTCGGTCTCGAAACGCTGCTGGACCGCTTGCCGCGCCAGCTTTCCGGCGGACAGCGTCAACGCGTTGCGATGGGCCGCGCGCTGGTGCGCGATCCGCAGGTCTTCCTGTTCGACGAGCCGCTCTCCAACCTCGACGCGAAGCTTCGCGTTCAGATGCGAGCCGAGATCAAATCCATGCATCAGCGCGTCGGCACGACGACGGTCTATGTGACCCATGATCAGGTCGAGGCCATGACGATGGCCGACAAGATCGTCGTCCTGCATGGCGGCCTGATCGAACAGATCGGCGCGCCGCTCGATCTCTATGATCGCCCGGCCAATCTTTTCGTCGCCGGTTTCATCGGCTCTCCCGCCATGAACTTCATCGACGGCAAGATCGAAGAAGGTGTATTTCGCAGCGACAAGGGCCTTATCCTGCCTCTGCCGGAGCGGCTGCCCGTTTCGCAGCATGGCGGGCGCCCGCTGGTCTACGGCATCCGCCCCGAACATATTCGCGCCGAAACGGGAGGCATTTCGGGGCGGGTAGAGATTGTCGAAGGCACGGGTTCGGAGATTTTTGCCAGGCTCGATTGCGGCGGCGAACAGATATCCTGCCTCTTCCGCGAACGGCTCGACGTCCGCTTCGGCGACACGATCGGCATCGCGATCGATGCGGGCAGCGCGCATCTGTTCGACAAGGCGAGCGGCAAGCGGCTCGCTTTCGATCGTTAGGCCGGCGCGTCGTCAGTTCTGTCTTAGCCCTTTCGTGGATTCGTCGCCGCTTACGCAATGTGGTGATTGTCACCAGCGCGTGCGGTGAAAAAGCGATCATCGGGTGTTTCCAAGACGAACAAATTCGCCAATACGATGAGTTCACCGTTTACTTGCATCAGAATTGCGCAGAATATTAGCAAGTTAGGGAGGACGCCTTCGGCCCCACTCTCGATAAATTGCGCTCGAACGGCTGTACTCCCTTGGTTTCATGGGAGGACCAATCATGAGGCGGATTTTGCTGTACGCGGGATCGACCGCGATACTGTCGCTTGGCATTTTGCATGCATTTGCACAGTCGGGCAGTGTGGAGAAAGCGGTTGGCGGCTACAATTTCGCTGAAGCCGCCAAGGAAGCGCCGGGAACGAAGAACTTCCATTCGGCCGACGGTCATTTGACCTTCGCAATCGTGACACACACGGCGGGCAATGGCTTTTTTGACCCTGTCTATGTCGGCGCAACCGTCGCCGCCAACATGATCGGTGCCAAGATATTGCTGCTCGGTTCGGAATCGCCGGTGGACGATCCGGCTCGCGAGATCGAGATCCTGAACCAGATCGTTCAGGACCCAACCATTGACGGGATTATTATGACGACGCCGCAAGTCGGCGCCTACAATGATATCGTCAAGGCCGCCGAGGCGGCTGGCATCCCGGTCGCCACGACCAATTCGTACGATGCTACCCTTATGCATCGCAGCGGCATAAGCCATACAGGTCAGGACGCATCAGCCGCCGCAATCGGCGGCGAGGCGCTCGCAAATTGCGTGCTCAAAAGCGGCAAGACCAGCGGCTCGATTGTCCTGCCATCCTCGACGGCGATGGGCAACATTGAGGTGAACAACCGCGTGAAGGCCGCTTTCAACGCAATCGTCAAGACGCTGAAGGACGCCGGCAAGCTCGACGCCTTCAAAGTCGATGCCGGTCCGGAGAATGTCGGCATCGACACGAACCCGAACGATCCGGTCAACGCCCTTGTTTCGCTCTTCGAGTCCCGCGGTGACGTGGTCGGCGCCTTTACAGCCAACAACGTCTTTACGCCCCCGCTCGTCAAAGCAGTCGCCCAGATGGGGTTGACCAACAAGTTCTGCGCTTTTGGTTTCGATCTCGGCCCGGCACAGCAGGAAGGTATTGCCGCTGGAAATCTGACCGGCTCGCTGGGGCAACAGCCGTTCCTGCAGGGCTTCTGGCCTGTCATGCAGCTCTATCTGCAAATCGATCGCGGCATTTCTGCCGCCAATCTCGACACGCGCGCCCAGCTCGTGACGAAGGATAACGTCGCAAAGGTTGGCAAGCGCTTCGAAAACTAGGCGCTCGCAGTATCCGGAATGATGCAGGGGGGCGCAAACCCGCCTGCATCACGGCGGCAAGATTGATTGGTAGAAACCATGGGGCATACCACCACGACATCGCTAGGCCGTGCGCCATCTCAACTCGCAGGCGGCTGGGAGGTCGGGCTCCTGATTTTCCTTGCATTACTCTATCTTGGGGGTGTCGTTCTCAACCCGGCGTTTTTCGGATCGACGGATGCGCTTCATGCGCTTCTGCGCGATACGTCCCGTGTAGGGATCATCGCGGTCGGAATGACGTTTGTTATCGCCAACAAGGATCTCGATCTTTCGGTTGGTTCAACTTACGGCCTGGTCGCTGTGGTCTTTGCCAGGCTTTTTGCACCAAGCTTTCTCGACTTCGATGTCGCCACCTCGGTGATCCTGTGCATGGTTTTAGGCACGATGATCGGCCTGCTCAACGGCGTGCTTGTCACGATCCTGAAAGTGCCTGCCTTCATAGCGACGCTGACAATGCTCTTCATCGGTCGCGGCTTCGTGCTCGCATTCACGCAGGGTCAGGCAATCTACTACTCCGACAAGGCGAACAAGTTTCCCTTGTTCTTCCACCTTGGCGAGACGAATTCTCTCGGCTTCAACAATCAGATTGCTATCTTCTTCCTCATTGCCGTCATCGGAGCCTATGTGCTTGCAAAGACCCGCTGGGGTTACGAAACCCTCGCCACCGGGGGAAACGAGCAGGCGGCGGCCTATGCCGGCATTCGCACGCGCTGGGTGCGCATTCGCGCATATCTGCTCTCGTCACTCTGTGCGACCCTTGCGGCTCTTCTGTCAGCTGCGCAGGACAAGGGTGTCACCCCTCTCTACGGAGTGGGCTGGGAGCTCACTGTCATTGCATCCGTCATTATCGGCGGTGCATCGATCCTGGGCGGACGCGGGCGCGTGACCGGATCGTGTCTTGGCACCGCGGTCGTCGTCCTGATCGATAAGGTATTGCGCGAAGGCTGGCCGATCACCCGCACCGTCATTATCGACGGCGAAAGCATCGCAGTCGGCGCCAGGTTCACGCTGCCCGCCGGCGCTGTGCTGGTTTTCCTCGGTCTCCTTCTCGTCATCGCCGTGCTGATCGAGCCTTTCCTCATTCGGCGCCAGGCGGCAGCCCGATTCTGGGCCTGGCTCCGCCGCCGGCCGGCACCGCAAGCTCCTGAGACTGGCGGCGTGGCATTGGAGGGTGTCCAGACCAAGGGGGCCATGGCGACCGACGCGGAACTGTCGGCAACAGGGCTCGGCAAGTTTCTAGCCCGGCGTGATGCGCTCGCTATCACACTGGCAGCCGTGTTGTGGCTGACGGGCCTTGCGTTCAGGCCGGACTACTGGTGGAATTTGTCCAACACCTTCGCCATCCTGCTCAATTACACGGAACTGGCCATCATCGCAGTCGGCCTCACCTATGTGATTGCGGCCGGTGACATCGATCTCTCCGTGGGCTCAGTGCTTGCACTTGCAGGCAGTACCGCGGCCTATTTCCTGAAGGTGCTGGGCACAGATCCGATTACCGCTATCGCGATGGGCCTGCTTGCCGGATCAGCCGCCGGACTCGTCAACGCCGTCGTCACGGTCGGCTTCAAATTGCCCGCCTTCATCGCCACGCTCGGGATGTTCTACATCGCGCGGGGGCTGGCTGCCTGGTTCGTCGCAGGACAGCAACTGACTGGCTGGCCGGAGAGTTACAACCTTCTCGGCCGCAAGATGAACGACATTCTCCTCCATTTCGGCCTTGCGTTGCCGCCGGGTGTCATCCGCACGGTGGCTGAGGTCGTCAGCGTCCAGACGATCTGGATGTTTTTCGTAGCGCTCATCGCCGGCGTCGTGCTTGCCTACACTCCATTCGGGCTGAAGGTCTGCGCCACCGGCGGCAACGTCCGTGCCGCGGCCTACGCCGGCATCAACACGAACCGCGTGCGCTTCATCTCGCTCATGCTGTCGGCACTCTGCGCAACCATGGCCGGCATCATCAATGTCGCGTATTTTCGCAGCTTCAACCCCGTCGCCGGCCAATTCCGCGAACTCGATGCCATAGCCTCGGTGATCATTGGTGGCGGATCGATCTTTGGCGGCTATGGCACGATGATCGGCTCACTTGCCGGCGCGGCCGTCATCACGCTTGTCCGGGCACTCCTTCAACTCAACGTTCAGGGGTTCAGCATGCCGCAGCACTGGATCAATGTCTTCATCGGCGTCATCCTCATCGTCGCGGTGTTGATCGATATATGGGTGCGCCAGGCCAATATCTTCGGACGGCTACGAGCGTTCCTAGCAAGAGGGGCGCGCGCAGAGGAAGGCATCCATGGCTGACGCGATACCGTTACGGCCGATTGTGGAGATGCGAGGCATCGAAAAGGCCTTCGGTGCCGTGCAGGCGCTCCGCAAGGTCGACCTTGTGCTCTATCCCGGGGAAATTCTCGGCCTCGTCGGCGACAATTCTGCCGGCAAGTCGACGCTGATGAAGATTCTGACTGGCGCCTATCAGCGAGACGCCGGTGAAATCCTCGTTGCCGGGCAAGCGGTGCACTTCAAAGGCCCGCATGAGAGCCGCGATGTGGGCATCGAAATGATCTACCAGGACTTCGCGCTTTGCGGGAACATGGACGTCGGCCAGAACATATTTCTCGGCCGCTGGCCGCGCAAAGGCCTCTTCGTCAATCGCAGAAAGATGTATGCGGAGGCGGACAGCGTGCTGAAACGGCTCAAGGTCGACGTCAACTCTGTCTATCAAAAGGTTGAAAGCCTGTCGGGCGGGCGCCAACAATCGGTGGCGATCGCCCGGGCGATCTCGTTCGAGCCGCGCGTTGTGATCCTTGATGAGCCGACCGCCAACCTTTCCGTGATGGCGACAGAACGACTGCTTGAAACCATGCTGGAACTGAAGAAACAAGGCGTTGCCCAGATCATCATCTCGCACCGCCTGGTCGATATTTTTGCCGTGGGTGACCGCGTCATGGTCCTCAAGCGCGGCGAATATGTCGGCGACCGCTACGTCAAGAACACGGACGAGCACGAAGTCCTGGAGATCATCGTTTCCGGTACGCCAGAGACCGCGTTGACGGCCGATGCCGCGAGAGACATTTGATGGGCCACCCAGGCCGCGACCATGGGCTTCACGAAGAAGAGAAAGTCGCAACTGGCCGCTACCAATCCGCGATGAATTGGCGATAACATCCAGACTGCCGCATCGATGGCAGCATCAGCGAAACTCAACAGGGGCGAGGCAACGACATGGCTGACCGGCTAAAGGGCAAGATCGCAATCATCTCCGGGGGAGCGACGGGGATGGGAGGAGCATCCTCCCGGCTCTTTGCCGCCGAAGGCGCGCGGGTCGCAATCATCGATCGAAATGGCGACGCCGCCGCTGAAACCACGAAAGCCATTCGCGACGCCGGTGGCATCGCGGACTATTGGGTCGCAGATGTCTCCGACGAAACGGCGGTTGCAACCGCGGTGAAAGAGGTCGAGGAGAAGTTCGGGCCCGTCACCGTGCTTTTCAATCACGCCGGAACGATCGTCATCAAACCGTTTCTCGAGACGACGCTTGCGGAATGGGACTGGCTGCACGCCGTCAATGTCCGCTCGATGTTCCTGATGACCCGCGCTGTGCTTCCGGGGATGATTGCAGCAGGCGGCGGCTCCATCATATGTACGTCATCGATTTCAGCCGTCGCGGCGACGCCGATGGAAGTGCTTTACGATACCACCAAGGGCGCGGTTCACATGTTTGCGCGCGCCATCGGTGTCGAATTTCGAGACCGCAATATCCGCTGCAACGCCGTCTGCCCCGGCTTCATTCGCACGCCACATGGCTTGCGAGAGGTGAAGGAGCTTCAAGCGCTGGGCGTCGACGTGTCGGACGCGGCGATCGCTGCCCAGCAGGGCCGCATCGGCGAACCCGAAGATGTGGCGCGGGCAGCACTTTACCTCGCAAGCGATGAGTCTGGTTTCGTCAACGGCGCGCATCTGTTCGTGGATAATGGCTTTACTGCCATCTGAAAAAGAAGCTGCTTTGCCGGCACCTGACCTTGATGCCCATGGCTGCCGTTTTGCCTTGCCGTAGACCGGATCTCACGCTTATCCGGGCTGCCGGACGACTGCGCCAATGCTGCGGGGCTTTATAGTTTCGTCCGGCGCGCCATCGTTGGACGCCTGAATTACGACAGCACGCGGACGAAAACGTTGCAGTGCAATGAGCGGCATTATTTCTTAAAAAATGTATTGTTTCAAACTGAGTTTCTATTATACTTGCTATGGTTGTACGCTATCCTTATTCCTATCGAGATTATCCCATGACAATCCCGTTCGAAGCGTTCCAACATGTCGATTGAGGGCAGACTATACGTTGTCGCCCGTGAGTCCGTAAATGGACAATTTTCCACCTATGGCGACCTTGCGGCCAAGGTGCATGAGGCCGCGCCCGCGGAATTCACATATAATCGCCTCGAAGAAAAGCATGTCATGCAGGTGTCTTCGATCGTGCCCTACGTGTCCCTGATCCATTTGATTGGTCTGCTCCGGGTCAACGGTCACGAGCTCTACGAAAGCATATTGGATTCAGAACCGTCGCCCGAAGGTGCGGAGGTGGTGATCAATCAACGGGCCATCGCTAAATTGGAAGAATCCGGTTTTAACCGCGCCAACTACTTGCGGGCGATTCACGACCTGCTGCGCCCGGACGCCATTGTCTTGCCAACCCTGCGCGACGTCTACCAGGCAATGGGGCTTAACCTTACCGAACTGCATTTTCTTCAGCTCTGCGCGCTCGGGGGTGTCCGGCGCAATTTTGGGTTTTCGCTCATTACCCGACGCATGATGATTCCGACGGAGGTTCATCCATGAGCCGGGAGCAATTCATATCCTATGTGCAGGAATCGGATGCGCGCACCGACCCAAACTTGGATCTCTATCGTGTCGAGACTCAAGCCATGAAACGACTGGCGACAACGGCGGATCGCGCCTTCCTGGCTGTTGGATTGAAGGGCGTTGGCAAAACCGCCTGCTTCAAGAGTCTGAGCGCTGGACGTGACGTCGATTTTGTGCAGGCGATCAGCGCCGGCACACAAGAACCGCTGAGTATCGAAGGATCGCGACCGACTCTTCAGTTTGTGGAGGAGATTCGCTCAGAACTGGTGATGCAGGCGTTGAACACCCTGGTCGAAAAGCTGAAGATAGATAAGAAACTCGCCAAAAAGGTTCCCGACGATCTCCATCAGGAAGCGCGGGTGTTGGTAACGAACCTTTGGAAGCGGTTGAAAGACGCCTTCGGCAACCTTGGCGGCATCACTATTCTCGGTTGCGGGATCAGTTTTCGAAACCGCCAGCAGCAAGACACTGGTTTGAGGCTTGTACCGAGGGATGAATACACCAGGGCGTTCTCGATTGTTGAGCGCCTGTCGAAATCCATTGATTTCCGGATCGTCGTTGACGATCCGGAATCGGTTTTTGCTGCTGATGAAGGCCTCAACGAAAATCTCGTCGCCGCCTTGGCCATTGCTGCCCACGAGCTGCAAACTCGGCTTACGAATTTCAAATGCATCGTCTTAATGAAGCCGAACGTCCTTCGGGCGTTGCGAAGAGTCGACGAATTCGTCAACCTGCCCCCAAATGGCCGCGTCCGGCTTAGCTGGACGGACGAGGAACTGAAGGACGTCATTCGACTGCGAGCGAAAGCTGCGCAGATTGATTTGGCCACTGCATTCAAGGCCGATCCGGAGCCGGCACTCGACGCCATTGTTAAAGACTGTCGCTCTGGCCCGCGCGATGCCCTGCGTCGGCTTGAATTGCATTTCGATGCTCATCTCGACGAGCCCGTCACACCTGAGACACTTGAGAAAACAATCGACAGCTATAGCGAAGCCTGCTTCGAACAAATGTATGGCGCATACGAACGACAATATCGCGGCCTGTCACGCGCAGCGATTGTCCTCTTCGAAGGCCCATCCGCCAGTGTCCCTAAGGTCAATATTCGCAACCGGCTCGATTCCATGATCGGATCAAGCAAGGAAATCCTGGCGTTCAAGGATGAAAGCTGGGCCCGTGACGCGACCCTATTCGCCGACCTTCTCGTGCAATTCGGGCTCGTGGCGATTCAGACTGCTAATGGAATCGTCTTGCCTTATCACGCCCATTACCCCGAAGAAGCGGCCAGGTCCGATGCCGTTTTTACGCTTATTCCTGGTTTGCGAGGTCGCGCGAACATCCGCGCAGCAAAGACAAATCCCGCCATCGAGCGTCGCAAAGGCCGTTAATTCTTGGAGCATCACGGCCGAGAAAATCGAGATAAATAGTTGCAAGCTTCCTGGTGAGTAAGGTCGAGCACGACCAGCGGCGGTCTTCCACGGTTAGCAGGTCAGTTCTTGTATTCCGGCATCGCTGATGAGTGATGCGAGGCAATCAACCACTTTCCGTGTTCGACTTCATAGGTGAAGGTGTAGCGGGCTGGCACCTTCGTTCCGTCGGCCATCGTAAAGGTATAGAGGCCGGTGTCGGTGACCTTGTTGCAGCCGATCCTGATGGTTCGGCTGTCGATCTTGCCTTGCGGCTTCTTCTTCAGGAATTCCTTGAAATAGGCCATGCGCTCTGCCTGCGTCACGCGCGGCTTGTTCGATAAGGTGGGCAGGAGAACCGCGTCGGGCGCGTAGTTCTCGACAACTTTCTGGGGATCGAGCGTTGCCAACGAGGCATTCCAGCGGTCGAAGAGACCTTCCACCTGTTTCTTTGTGATCGGCGTGCATTCGACGGCCCATGCCGGACCCGCGATAAAAGATGCGAAGACGGCTGCCAGAACAAGTTTATGCATGGTGGTCCCCCAATCCCGACCTTTACTGTTTTCAATCACAGAATACCGTGTTCTGGTTGAACTGGCGAGTGAGAGGCCCTGCACAAACGGAGTCCGCAGCAGCCCCGAATTTGCTCATGGTTCGGATATTTCGTTAGGGTTTCACGCGATCTGGATGCGCCGCCTGAAATGCGGGCAGTTTGGCACACCTCGCATCGATATCGACGATGCGCTTGAGATCGGTCATGTCCACGCCCCAGCGGCGGGCGTTATAGACTTGCGGCACAAGACAGAGGTCCGCGATCGTCGGCCGATCTCCGAAGCAGAACTCTCCCTTGAATTCGCAGAGCATTGCTTCCAGTTTGCGGAGGCCGCCCGCAATGAAGTGCCTCATCCATTCTTCGCGGGCCTCGGCTTGGCCCACTATGGTCGCGACATGCGTCGCGACGTGCAAGTTGCAAATGGGATGGATGTCCATAGCGATAGCGTATGCGAGTGCTCGCACAGATTGTCGGTCTGCAATGGCCTGTGGCATCAATCCGCACTCCGGCCGAAGCTCGGCCAAATATTCGATGATTGCGAGCGACTGCGTCAGCACCCTTCCATCGATCACCAGTGTCGGCACGAACCCCTGCGGGTTGAGCGCCATATAGTCCGGACTCCTCTGCTTGCCTTCCAGCAAGTCGATCGGCACGGCTTTATAGCCAATCTCAAGCAAATTGAGCGCGATGCGGACACGATAGCTCGCCGATGATCTCCAGTAATCGTAGAGAACGACCTCACTCATGGCGACTTCAATTCTCCATATCTTTCGACAGTCTGCTCAATCGCCCCGAAGATCGAATGCCCGGCGCGATCTTTCATCTCGATACGGACTTGATCGCCAAACCGCAGGAATGGAGTCTTCGGCGATCCGGTTTCAATGGTCTCGATCATCCGCATCTCCGCGATGCAGGAATAGCCGTCGCCTCCATGTTCGACCGGCTTGCCCGGCCCGCCGTCAAGCTTATTGGAAATCGTTCCCGAGCCGATGATCGAGCCGGCCACGAGACTGCGGGTTTTGGCGGCATGGGCGATCAGTTGGCCAAAATCAAATGTCATGTCGACGCCGGCGTTCGCCTTGCCGAATGCCTTGCCGTTCAAGGTCACAAGCAGCGGAAGATGCACCTTGCCGCCATCCCAGGCCTCTCCGAGTTCATCGGGGGTCACCGCGACCGGAGAAAATGCCGACGCGGGCTTGGACTGGAAGAAGCCAAATCCCTTTGCGAGCTCTTCCGGAATGAGACCCCGCAGTGACACGTCGTTGACCAGCATCACCAGACGGATGGCGCTGCGGGCGACCTCTGGACTGGAACCCATGGCAACATCGCCAACGACGACGGCGACCTCGCCTTCCATGTCGATCCCGTAAGCCTCGTAGGCCATCACGATCGGATCACGTGGGCCAAGGAAACTGTCGGAGCCGCCTTGATACATCAGCGGATCGACCCAGAAGCTGGCCGGCATCTCGGCGCCCCGCGCCTTGCGCACCAGTTCGACATGGTTGACGTAAGCCGAACCATCGGCCCACTGATAGGCCCGTGGCAAGGGCGATGCGGCCTCGTGTTCGTGGAACCTGATCGTTGGCTGCGCTCCGGTCTCGATACCCTCGGCAATCAGCGCAAGTCTCGGAGCCACGTGCTCCCAGTCGTCGAGAGCGGCCTGCAAGGTGCGGGCAATGTGACCGACCTCGGAGCAGCGGGTCAGGTCGCGGGAGACGACGACGAGCCGACCGTCCCTAGTGGAGTCTTTCAACGTCGCGAGCTTCATGTCCCAATCCCAATGTCGGAGGATGCGTGGCCGGACTTTACTTGATCCCCGGCGTTCCGTCGAACCTGCGTTCCAGGCCGTCCCAGCACTCCAGGTAATTATCTTGCCGCGTTTCGAGCTCAGCGGCATATTTCGTCACCTGCTGCGGAAACCTGGTCTCGAACATGAAGGCCATGGTGTTCTCAAGTTTCACGGGCTTGAGCTCGGAACTGGATGCCTTTTCGAATCCGGAGGCATCCGGCCCATGTGGCAGCATCATGTTGTGCAGGCTCATGCCGCCCGGCACGAAACCCTGCTCCTTTGCATCATACTGACCATGGATCAGGCCCATGAACTCGCTCATGATGTTGCGATGGTACCAGGGCGGGCGGAAGGTGTGCTCGGCGACCAGCCAGCGTGGCGGAAAGATCACGAAATCGACATTCGCCGTGCCGGCACTTTCGGTCGGAGCGGTCAGCACGCTGAAGATCGATGGGTCGGGGTGGTCGAACAGGATTGCGCCGACCGGGGAAAATGTCCGCAGGTCGTACTTATAGGGGATGTAGTTGCCATGCCAGGCGACCACATCAAGGGGCGAGTGGCCGATTTCCGTGACGTAGAATTTCCCGCACCATTTGACATGCACGCGGCAAGGCGTTTCCTTGTCCTCGAAGGCGGCAACGGGAGTCTTGAAATCGCGCGGGTTTGCCAAGCAGTTCGCGCCGATAGGCCCGCGGTCCGGCAACGTGAATTTGGCGCCGTAATTCTCGCAAATATAGCCTCGCCAGACTTTCTCGTCGCCCTTGCGTGTCACCTTGAACATCATGCCGCGCGGGATGATGCAGATTTCCAAGGGCTCGACGTCCATGATGCCCATTTCGGTGAACACCCTGATGGCACCGATCTCAGGAACGATCAGCAGTTCGCCATCGGCATTGAAGGAATAATCATCCACCATGTCCTCGTTGAAGACATAGGCATGCGACGCCATGCCCGTTTGCGTCATAACATCGCCGGCGGTCGTGATCGTGCGAATCCCTTCCAGGAAGGTCAGCCTCTCAATCGGGGTCGGCACCGGATCCCAGCGAAGCTGGCCTAGAGGCAGCGAATGTTCGTCCAGGCAGGGTGCGGATTTCCAGAGCCGATAGGAAGCGTTCGAAAAGCGGCGGGTGTGGCGTACGCTCGGGCGAATACGATAGAGCCAGGATCGTTCGTTCGTTCCGCGGGGGGCGGTGAACGGTGAGCCGGAAAGCTGCTCCGCGTAGAGACCATAATTGCATTTCTGCGGACTGTTCTGCCCCTGCGGCAGAGCGCCCGGCAGCGACTCTGTCTCGAAATCATTACCGAAGCCCGGCATATATTGCAGCGTCTCCGCCGCCGTAGTCCGGTGATCGGAACCCCGGGTTCTCGTCTGGTCCATCGCTCCACTCCTCCCGAAACTAAAGCGATCCCACGCCTTGGCGAGATCGCCCGGAGATCACTCCGCTGCAGTGCCGATGACGCCGCGCTTGATCTGATCCGCCTCGATCGACTCGAAGAGAGCACGGAAGTTGCCTTCCCCAAACCCCTCGTCACCCTTGCGCTGGATGAATTCGAAGAAGATCGGGCCGATGACGGTTTTTGAAAATATCTGGAGCAGGATTTTCGTCATGCCGCCATTCACCACACCTTCGCCGTCGATGAGGATACCATGTTTCTTCATACGGTCGATGGGCTCGTCATGGCCGTTCACGCGTTCGTAGGACATGTCGTAATAGGTCTCCGGAGGACCCGGCATGAAGCGGAGACCGTTGTCGGCGAGCCTGTCGGTGGCCTCGTAGATGTCTTCCGTTCCAACGGCGATGTGCTGGATGCCCTCGCCCTTGTACTTCTTCAGAAACTCCTCGATCTGGCTTGTGTCGTCCTTCGATTCATTCAGCGGGATGCGGATTTTGCCGCAGGGCGAGGTGATGGCGCGGCTCACCAGGCCGGTGATGCGCCCATCGATATCGAAGAAGTGGATCTGCTTGAAATTGAACAGTTCGCGGTAAAAATCCCACCACTTGTCCATGTTGCCGCGGAAGACGTTGTGGGTCAGATGGTCGAGATAATAGAAACCCAGACCTTCAGGATGCGGGTCGCGCTCGCCAAGCCAGTCGAACTCAGCTTCGTAAGCCGATCCTTTCGCACCGTAGGTTTCAATAAAATACAGCAGCGAGCCGCCAATGCCGACAATCGCCGGGACATCGAGAGTCTTGTCGTCTCCTTCATAGGGAACGGCACCTTTTGACACTGCATGGTCGAACGCATGCTTGGCATCGACAACGCGCCAGGCCATCGACGGTGCGCAGGGACCGTGATCTCCAACGAAACGGGTAGCGTGACTGCCCGGTTCGGCATTCATGACATAGTTGATGTCGCCCTGCCGCCAAACAGTGATGTCTTTGGTCTTGTGCCTGGCGACTGCAACGTAGCCCATGCGTGTAAAGAGCTCGCGCAGCTTCTCGGGCTCCGGATGAGCGAATTCGACAAATTCAAAGCCATCGGTGCCGGCTGGATTATCGGCGCTGATTTCCGGCGGCGGCGCATCATGCGGATAAGGACCCATTTTCTCCTCCTGGGAAATTGCATCTGATTATGCAAAGTGTGATCCAAAACGCGTGCAATGTTCTTGCATTCTTCATGATAAAGGAGGAAATTATGCACGATCTGTGAGGGTTTTGTGGGTTTCGCGCAATGAATGAACAGCTCGACAAATTCGATTTGCGTCTGCTCCAGGAGCTCCAAAAGGACGGCAGGTTGACGAACAACGAATTGGGCGAACGGATCGCGCTTTCACCCTCGCAATGTTCACGCCGGCGAACGAGACTGGAGGCTGAGGGCTATATTCGAGGCTACCAGGCCAACTTGGATCGGCAAAAATTAGGTCTGGAAATGCTGGTGGTCATTTCCGTAACACTCGCAACCCACAACAGGGACAACGCCCAAAGATTTTCCCAGCTAATCAGCGGACTCCCGGAAGTACTAGAAGCCTATGCGTTGACCGGCGAAATGGACTATCACCTGAAGGTGGCAACCCGCGGGCTCACCGATCTTTCAAGGTTCGTCAACGACGTTCTGCTGCCCCACGAGTCGGTGCAGCACGTGAAGACCTCGATCGTCCTCGATACGCTCAAAACATTTGAAGGACTCCCGGTCATGCCAAATAGCTGGCATGGCGATAGCGAGCGCTGAGTTGGCCACGCGCGAAAGGCACGACACGCCCTATCTTTTTTGTCTTTTCGCAATCCCGGACGGAAAACCGCTTCGCACTTTTCCTGGTATTGCTCCAGCTAGATGGGCAGCTCGGTCGAGAATTTCAGCTCGCGCAGCACGAAGCTCGATACCACCGTGCGCACATGCGGGTTGCGCAGGAGGTAGCGGGTCATGAAGGCCTCGTAGCTTTCCACGTCCTTCGCCCGGATTTTCAGCATATAGTCGAAGGCGCCCGACAATGCGTAGCACTCCATGATCTCCGGCCGCTCCAGCACCACCGAGGCGAAAGACGCTACCGCTTCTTCGTGGTGATCCTCCAGCGTCACATGCGCGATTACACAGAGCTTGAGATCGAGTTTTCCGGGGTCGAGCAGCGTCACACGCTTGCGGATGACGCCGTCCGATTCCAGCTCCTGGATCTTCCGCCAGGCCGAACTCTGCGACATGCCGGCCTGTTCCGCCAGGTCCGCCAGCGAAAGACTGCCATCGGCCTGGACGAGTTGCAGAAGCTTGCGGTGAAAGGTCCCATTTTCTTTCATTTGTAGCGCCATATGCGAAAGTATTTTTCATGATTATGTCGAAGAGCAGCACGAAAGAAAAGAAAATCCGGCGAGTTCGGAGTATAATCGCAAGGTGACGCAGTGCCTGGGAGGATCAGCATATGACCAAGGAAAGCAGCTACACCGCCAAACTTCCCGGCCCAGACGGTTTATACGCCTACACTTCCGAAGAAGATGCGATATGGGGCGAACTTTACGAACGCCAGATGAAGCTGTTGGCCAATATGGCCTGCCGCGAATATCTTGACGGCGTCAAAACCCTGGGGCTCAAGCCAGACAAGGTCCCTCAGCTTCGCGATGTGAACCGGCGCCTGAACGAGACCACCGGCTTCGGCGTCGAAGGCGTGCCAGCGCTCATTCCGCCCTCGCGTTTCTACGAACTTCTGTCGCAAGGCAAATTCCCGCTCGCAACCTTCCTTCGCCGTCGTGAGCATATCGACTATATCGAGGAACCGGACCTGTTCCATGAGGTTTTCGGCCATTGCCCACTGCTGACGAACCGGAGCTATGCGAATTTCGTAAGGCATTTCGGCGAGACCGCCGCGCGCCTCGGCAAGGGCTATTCCTGGCATTTGTTCCGCATCTTCTGGTTCACCGTCGAATTCGGCCTGATCAACACACCGCAAGGCCGCCGCTGCTTCGGCGCGGGCATCGTCTCGTCGCCAAGCGAAACGAAGGCGGCTATGGAGGGTAAAGCGTGCGAATTCCGGCCGTTCGACCTGCTAAGCGTCCTCAGGACACCCTACCGGATCGATATCGTCCAGCCGATCTACTATGTCATCGACAGCTTCGCCGACCTTGAAGCGATCGTCGACCAGGATATCGGGAGCCTGATCGTGACCGCCAAGTCGCTGGGTGATTTCGCACCCACTTTCGAAGCCAAGGCCTCATGAACGGCTGATTATCCGGAGGCGGCGGGAGCCGAGCCCCTGCCTTCCGCATGCTGAATCTTTGGCCGCTCTTCGAATATGGCGCTATAAACACTAAAGATGAAAAACTAATCTTGGGCCGATGATTATCGAAGGTTCTGACAGGCTTCTGACTAAGGCCTTGAATTTGATTGCGCTCCACCCGATAGCTGCCCTATGCATCGCAACACTTGTCCAGCATCAATCAGGTATGCCCAATGAACGAAGACGATTTCATCGCTCTCTGCAAGAATGGGAAATTTAAGGAAGCGCTTGCGCACGCATTGCAGGGACGTGAGAAGGCGAAATATTCACCCAGCCGGTTTTCCATGGACAAGAACACAGGAAAACCGATCTTTTACCGCGGCAACAAACGCGTCGAAATGGATGCTGATGGGGAATGGCAGCTGGCTAAGAATACCAGGTAGGCAATTTGCCCTGATTGCCGATGATGAATTCCTTTCGAACTGCCATCGTGATCCGAAGATATGCTAAATCAGCATGCATACTTGCTATCGCATCTCGCCATCAGCAAGGCCACCGATGCCGCGCAACGGAGCCCCAGCGCCCACCTCGCTGTTGGAGATAGCGAATTCAGCGCGTTTTTTTTAGAGCGTCCGGTCCTAGCAACTCAAAATTGCCGCGCCTGATTGCCTTATCGCACTGCAAATCAGTATTTTGAAGGGACATAGAGTTCCGGTGGCAGAACCTTGCGCTCATAGCTGGGATTGAACACACGCTGCGGCAGCATGATTTCCTCATGTGGCACGTCTTCGTAGGGGATCTGGCCGAGCAGATGATCGATGCAATTGAGGCGCGCACGCTTCTTGTCATTGCCCTCGACGATGTACCACGGCGCTTCGGGAATGTTGGTACGGGCGAAGGTCTCTTCCTTGGCCTTGGTATAAGCCTCCCAGCGAACGCGCGACTGCAGATCCATCGGTGACAGTTTCCACTGCTTCAAAGGATCGTGGATGCGCATCAGGAAGCGCATCTGCTGCTCCTCATCCGTGATCGAGAACCAGTATTTCACCAATCGGATACCGGAGCGCACCAACATGCGCTCAAATTCGGGCACGTCGTTGAAGAATTGTTCGACCTGTTCTTCGCTTGCAAAACCCATGACCCGCTCGACACCAGATCGATTGTACCAGGACCGGTCGAAGAGGACGATCTCGCCGCCGGCCGGAAGGTGCGGGACGTAACGCTGGAAGTACCATTGCGTCTTTTCGCGATCCGAAGGAGCGGGCAGTGCCACCACGCGGGCCACGCGTGGGTTGAGGCGCTGGGTAATGCGCTTGATGACGCCGCCCTTGCCCGCCGAATCGCGACCTTCGAAGATCACCACGATCTTTTCTTTGTGATAGACGGCCCAGTCCTGCAGCTTGATCAGCTCGGCTTGCAGCGCAAGCAAGGCCCGAAAATAGTCGATGCGGGGGATCGAGGGCGGATGTGCCTTTTGATAGATCTTGCGAATTTCCTCAGAAAGCGCCGGCTCGGAAAGCTCGAGCTCATAGTCCTCATCTAACGTATCGGCCAATTCCGCTTCCAGCCAATCGGGCTGCTCGGCCTTATCTTTCGACGTCATCTTCCGCTCCTACGCGCTTTGCATCCGCTGTGCCTCAGCCCGCGATTGTCGGGCTGCCACATTGTCACTTATTCCATATCCGCATGAAATAAATTTGAAACAATGTCCAAGCGTCGGACTTCGGGATTGACGTCTTTTAGTGGATTTAGCGGGCAGTGCCAGCCCGGCGAGAAAATGTCCCGATGACGTGAAATCTCCAGAACGGACGAGGCCTGGCGGCTAGCCAGGCCTGGGCAGTTCCGGCTGTCAGTTCTTGCGCGCAGATTGACTGTACCACCTGTCGAAGCCGATGGCGCCGAGGCGCGGATTGTCCCCTTCCCTCGGGACGAGCGACCCGTCATCCAACTCCGTGCCGAAATAAAGAGCGTGCGGATCCGCGACGACCTTGCGCTGATCGTTGGACGCCTTCAGGAATCGTGCGATCATGTCGGTGAAGGGCGCCCGTTCCGGGCCGGCGATGTAAATTATGCCGTTTGCCGGCGGCGCAAGTGCCACGTCCGCCATGACGTCGGCGACGTCATCCGACGCGATAGGCTGAAAATTGACGGCTGGCAGATGCACGGTCTCACCGACAGTTGCCGACTGAGCGATGCCGGCCAAGAACTCGAAGAACTGTGTCGAGTGTACGATGGTATAGGGTATCCCCGAGCTCGTGATCAGCTTCTCCTGAGCCATCTTGGCGCGCAAATAGCCGCTGCGCGGCAGGCGCTCGGTCCCTACGACCGAAAGCGCGATATGGTGCTTCACCCCGGCGGCCGCTTCCGCGGCAAGCAGGTTTCGGCCGGACGTTTCGAAAAACTCCAGAACGGCCTTGTCCTCAAAGGATGGCGAATTCGCGAGATCGAGAACGACGTCCGCTCCGGCAACAGCCTGGGCCAACCCTTCGCCCGTGATGGTATTGACCCCAGTGTTCGGGGAGGCGGCAATCACTTCGTGACCCTTCTTGCGCAGCCTCTCAGCTGTCTTTGAACCGATGAGGCCCGTGCCGCCAATAATAACGATTTTCATGTCCAATCCCCCAATTTGCGGTTTGAAATTGCGTAGCGCTGCAGTGGTCGTGACCAATGCTGCGGAGAATGCGCCAGCCCGGCGCGCAGGCCTATCGAACGGAAGCATTGGCCACATGATGCCAAAGTGTAGGTTGGCTAGGCCAGGCGATAGGCAATGCCGGCCGAAACGTGTTGGCCATCGTTACTGTCAGCATTGGCTGGGTTCGCAGTGCGTGCAGATGGCTGACCAGTGTCAGGTATCGGCTCTTGACGGCCGGAACATCCGCGTAAGCGGATACACGCCTAACCCACGAAGCTCGAACCTACACATTCGATCGAGCTGGCTGCTCACATTGGCGAAAATTTCCCCGGCATCAGCTTCGCACTTCACCCAAAATGCCGCAAGACACCTTGTGCGACCGCACTTAGGATTTGGCGGAAATCGCGCTTAGCTCTTCAAGATCGAGGTCTCGTTCCAGCTCATCCAGCGTCTCGTCATCGATATCGCCGGCGCGGTGAAGCCGTATGAGTTCGCGGCGCCCGGTAGCGACCGCTGCCAGGACAACATCGAAATGAGCCTGGAGCACAGGCACGTAATGATCCGTGCGGTCGGCATAGTCGACGATCATCACGGCCCTGCGCTGATACCGCTCCAGCAACTGAGGATGGATGAGATTGCCCTGGCTGTCATAGGCCCGGCTTTGAACGGTCGCCAATTGCGCCTTGGCCATGGCGGCCTCGGCCTGGCTCATGGTGAGGCGCGCCTTTTCCGACTCCGGCTCGGTGAGCCTCGCCCAGTCGATCACACGCCCCAGCGTCGTACCCTGGACCAACACCGTGCCGAGAATGACGGCAAACGACGTCACCAGGATGAAGTCGCGGCCGGGAAAACCTTCGGGCAAGCTCAGCGCAAGCGCCAGCGTCACCACGCCGCGAACACCTGCCCAACTGAGCACGGTCGCGCCGGAGGCGCCGAGCGGCGTGTATCGATCAAGCCCCAAAACATTGCAAAGTTTGATCACAATATCCGATCCGAGTATCCAAGCGAAGCGCGCGAGGGTGAGTGCAATCAGGATCACAAGTATCGGCAATCCCATTGTTGCGATCACTACGCCAAAGCCGCCGCCTCGTTCGACAACACCTCGCAGCGATAGTCCGATCAATATGAAAACCGCGGCTTCCATCAGAAAAATGATCACAGTCCAGAAGGACGTGCCGCGCATGCGTGTCGAGGCCGAAAGGACCGTATGTTGATGCCAGCTCAAGATCAGGCCCGTGGTCACGGTAGCGATGACGCCCGAAACATGGATTTGTTCGCCGAGTAGATAAGAGGTCCAAGACAACAGCGTTGTGGCGGCAATTATCAGATATTCATCGCGAAGCCGCCGTATGAACAGGACCCAGACGGTCCCGACGACGATACCAACAAGGGCGCCGCCTGCAGCCAAAAGCAAAAAGCTCCCTGCCGCATCGACCGTGCTGAACGCACCGGTGACCCCGGCGGCGACGGCGAAACGGAAGAGCACCAGGCCGCTCGCGTCGTTGAGCAGGCTTTCGCCTTCGAGCAAGATTTGCAGGCGCCTTGGCAACTTTACCCGTTCCAGGACAGCGCGGGCAGAAATTGCGTCGGGTGGCGAAACGATCGCGCCGAGTGCCGCGCAAGCGGCCCAGGGCAGCGATGGGAACAGGAGATGGGTCACCGCGGCCAAGACGGCGCACGTAAAAAACACTGCGCCAATGGCGAGTGATGCAATGCCGATCATATGACGGCGCAACGGACGAAGCGCGATGGACCAGGCACCGTCCATGAGTAGTGGCGGCAGAAAAATGACGAGGACCAAGCCTGGGTCGACCGCAATTGCCGGCAGGCCCGGCAAGAAGGCGAGCATGGCGCCACCGGCAAGCAGCGCCACAGATGGCGGCAGCCCGAGCTTGTGGGCGGCATAATGCAGCGCGATGATCGCCACAAACATGCCGATAACCAACTCGAACAAGTGTGTTGGATCCATGCGCCTCTGCCCCGAAACTGTCTTGATGGCGACCGGTTTATTACAAAATATTATGACGGGTTTTATTACAAAGCGCGTCGCGTCGAAATGCAATCGCTGAGGAGTATCGATCGGGACGAACGCAACGGAAATCGCCCGGCCGCCTACCCAAGGTCGGGTAGGTTTCCGCAAGCGTCCACTGCCGTGTTCGAGGGGCTGAAATGGCAGGGCCTATGGCTGATGATCAGCGATGCCGACCACTTATCTTGCACCCATTGGGCCTACGACATCGTGACATCGCCATCCGGAAGAGCGGCCCGTCGCCTCATTCAGGCGTCTGCTCCGGGAAGGATTCGAAGATTGAGGCGGATTGCGTCGGCAGCGAGAATTGGAACTGGGCGCCGCCATCCGGATGGTTCGAGACGCGTATGCTCCCGCCATGGGCCATGACGATCGACTGGCACACGGCCAGTCCGATGCCGACGCCTCCGTCCTTGGTCGTGAAGAAACAATCGAAGATGCGATCAAGGTCGCCGGCCGCGATCCCGCAGCCGCTGTCGTGAATGGAGAATACGACTGTATCGCCATCCTCGCTGCTGGTGCTGAGATCGATCCGCCGCAACGAACCGCTCCCTTGTTCAATCGCCTGAATGCTGTTGACGAGCAGATTGACGATGACCTGTTGCAACTGGATCCGGTCTCCCAGAACCGTGGGAAGATCGGCGGCGAGCCTCACCGACAGATGGATTGATCTAGCCTCGATATCGTGGCGGACGAACACCAGCGCTTCATCGACCACTTCGTTCAGGTCGAGCGGAAGCCGCTCCGGCTCTTGTTTCGCCGCCATCCCCCGAATGCGCTTGACGATATCGCTCGCGCGGCGCGCGCTCGATACCACGCGCGTCGTGAGCTCGCCGACCTTGACCAAATTCGGATCGTCGCGCGACAACCATCTGAGGCTGGTCTCGCCATTGGTCACGATCGCAGAGAGAGGCTGGTTGACCTCATGCGCGATCGACGTTGCGAGCTCGCCGAGGATGGAGATTCGCGCGGCATGCGTGAAATCGGTTTCGAGCTGCCGAAGCCGTCGCTCGGTTCGAAGCCGTTCGGTGATGTCTTCCAGGCCAATGAGTGTGACATCAAGCCTTTCCGGCGATGCCGGAAAGGTCACCGACAGCCGCACGTCGAGGGTTTGCCCATCAAAGGTCCGAATCTTCATGATCTCTGAATAACTGCGTCTTCCTTCGTAGCGCGCGACCAACAGCCTTCGAGTCGTTTCGGGAGCGGCCGCGTACAGGAAGCCGACAGGCCTGATGAAATCGGCGGGCACGGTGCCATTGAAGAGCGCCACCGCCTTCTGGTTAGCGTCAACGACACGAACAACCTCGTTGGCAAAGGTGATCAGCTCCGGATGATCGTCCAGATAGCGGTCCAGGTCTTTGACACCTTCGGCCTTCAGTTCTTCCAACACCTTTCCCATGCGACCTGAATCGACCTGCAGCAAGGCAGTCGGCAGACGGTGGATCAATTTGCGATAGCGTTCTTCGTTGGCGCGCAGATACCAGAACGAGCGGTCGTCGTCGGTTGCACCACTGACAGCTACGAACACGGTATCCCGGCACTGGAGCGTCTCGGATCGCCAAACGGTTACGACCGCATCGCGCAATATCCCGTCGGGGGCAACCTTGCGGTTGGTGGTCGCGGAGCGGTCCGTTGCCACGACCGCGATAAGTTCGGCGAGCACGCTACGGCCGACGCGTGGCCAAAAGGCGCCGACGGATTGGCCGATCATCCCGTCGCGACCGGCATGAGCGCCTACGAGATGCGCCGCCCGGTCGTTGACATTGACGATGCACGTACCTTTCAAAATTTCATCCGTCCAATCCGGCCGCCGCGCCACTTCGGCGACCAGGTCTCGGCTGATCAGGTCGCCCATCTTATCGAGAAGCGGGCGGATGTGCGACGTGTCGAGTTCCCAGCTCGCGGCCGCTTGCCGGTGCAAGTTGACCTCTGGGAGAGAAGACAGATTGCGTTCTTTGTCGGCACTTTGTCCGTATTCGACTATGTCGCGGGGGCGGCCATCTGCGTCGCACCTCACGGTCTGCCTGACGGCCGCAGTGACCTTTCCTCCCCAGGATGTGCGCCGTTCGAGCAAGCCCGACCAGGTCCCTTCCCGCAGAAGCGCGTGCCACTGCCTGACGTATAGCTCCGCATTTGAGGATATTTCTGCGATGCTGCGTCCGACCGAGCCAATGGCCGGCCAGCCGTAGAGCCGTTCCGAAGCCGGATTCCAGTATCGGATATTGCCGACAAGGTCGAAGACCACCACGCTCTCCAACGCTAGATCGGCGAGCTCTGTCTCTGAGCCTACGGTCCAGGAAGCATTGTCGTCGTCAGCCAGAGCGCGTCTTGCCGCCATTTCAGCCATCGGGCGCATCCTCCTGTTCGTTCCCATCACCAAGCGGATTATTCGAGCGCAGGGCCGAATTCAGATGCCGAAGAAGAACTTCGTCGGTAAATGGCTTGGTCAAATAAGCATATGCACCGCCTTCCAGGGCGCGGGATTGGATGCCGGGATCCGCATAAGATGTGACGATAATCACAGGCATCGTCGAGCCCCGCTCTTTGAGGCGCTGCAGGAGATCCAACCCACTGATTCCCGGCAGCCGCACATCGCTGACGAGGCAGCCGAAAGCCGAAAGTTCATGGGCAGCCAGGAAAGATTCAGCGCGATCGAAGGTACGGCACGGCAGACCGAGAACCTGGAGAAGATCGGAGAGGGCTTCTCGCATGGCGTCGTCGTCTTCAACGATCGCGATGACAGGCGACTCGAGCAAGTGAATGGCCTTTGTTGCTGCCGCGGCTTCTCAGGCCGCCTTCCCAAGGTTTCTCTGAATCCGCCCCACATTGTAATCATACCAAGGTCTAGGGTTGATGCCTCTCACGAATGTCGGCGGGCAGCGTGTCCCAGGCGCGGATGAGCTCCCCAACCGAAATGGTCCGCATCTTGCGCATCACATTGCTGCGATGAAGCTTGACGGTGATCTCGCTGATGCCGAGCTCGTAGGCGATCTGCTTGTTGAGGCGGCCATGCGCGACTTCACGCAGCACCTGCCGTTCGCGCGGCGTCAGCGACGTGAACCGCCCGACATGCTGCATCACCGTTTGGGCTCGCGCCCGCTGCGTGGCGTCCCGCTCGATACCGGCGATCACCGCATCGAGCAGGGTCTGGTCTCGGAAGGGCTTTGTGAGGAAATCGATGGCACCGCCCTTCATCGCCTGCACCGTCATGGGAATGTCCCCGTAGCCGGTGAGGAAGATGATGGGTTTGGCGTTGCCTCTTAAAGCGAGTTGATACTGGAGGTCGAGACCACTCGATCCGGGCATGCGGACGTCGAGCACCAGGCAACCGGGCCGCTCCGGAAGCTCCGATTCCAGAAGTTCGCGCGGCGAGGCGAAGCTGCGGGCGTCCAGGCCAACGGACAACATGAGCTCTTGAAGCGAATCCCGCACGTCGTCGTCATCATCGACGATCAGAACGAGCGGACGATCTATCTCGCGGGCAAGCGCGGTCATGAACCTGCCTCCAAATCGGAAAGTCCCGCGCGGGCGATGATGATTTCTTGTTTCATAGCCATACCCCCTTCTGCTCATCCGACGTGACGCGTTTCAGCCGTCCGGCTGCGGCTCGAAAAGATTTGGTCTCTTAAGGTTCATCGATCCCCGGCTGTGAAGACAGTTCGCGCCCGACCGGCTTGCGGGCGCGAGACTTGACCCGGCCATCAAGCCAATCGCGAACGTCGTTCGAAAAATCAGCCGGCGCCTTGCGGTCGAGGACGCCTGCCACATCTGCCAGCGTCTGACTGGCCAACGAATCACGCATCGCCTTCTCCGCACGCAGCATCACCGCATGGATCGCGCACGTACCCGTCGTCGCCCAACCGGGCGGCCGTTCACCGAATACGGCGCAACGACCACGAATCTCCTGGCAATCGAATAGCGGCTTCTGACCCTCGATCGCATCGACGACGTCCAAAACGCTGATATCCCCAGGCTCTTTGGTGAGCAGATATCCTCCGTGCACGCCTTCCGATGCCCCTACGATCCCTGCCTTCTCGAGTTTCGGAAAAATCTTCGCCACGAAGCTCGGGGAGATGCCCTGGAATTCTGCCAGGTCGCGACTGCTCAACGGCACAGCCGAACCGGCCAACCAGAGCAAACAATGCAATCCATATTCCACGCTTGCGGTCAAATGCGCCATAACACAGACAATATCAGTCTGTGTTATGGCGCGCAAGTCAAAACTCGGATAATCTCTATCCGTGTTTATTCAAATCATCGTTCGATGAAGTGGCCGCTTCGGTTCAAAAAGGATGGCCGTTGCGAGGCTGAACTACATGGCCTGCCGCTCTACGAGGACGCCGAAGAGAGGCCCCCGTTGCTGTCGCGCCCCTGCAATCGCGGGTCGCCGATAACGTCTTGAGCGTCGCCCGGTCAACCCTCTCGTCAACGTGGATCACCGATCGTCGTCTGGCGTGGAGGTCCAGACTGTGCGGATGAGCAGAGCGATGAGATAGAATGCGACAAAAAGGACGATTGCCGCACCCACATAGTGAACGTTCTCCATCAGCTTGCGATGGTGCTTCTCAAGCAGCTCGCCCATATTGTTGGCGATGATCGCGAAAGCGGTAAGCAGAGCAGCCACCAGAAACGGCCAACTCTTCTTGATGAACGCTATGATCGTTCGCAACATGCGAACCTCCCTGAATAAGATGGGATCATGCTTCTGCAATTCTGATTCCATCGGGTCGCCTGTGAGTGGAGTGCGGGCAGGCGCAAAACGGACCTCTGCCTAGGGCTGAGCAGTACGATGCTCATTTCGGGCAGCATCCCAGACCTCACGTGCGGCATCGGCATTCATTGCGGCGATGGCCAGACCGACAAGGAGGTCAGGCCAGGCCGAACGCCACACGAAAGCGGTGATCAGACCTGCGGCGATGACGGCGATGTTTGCCAATACATCGTTGCGCGCGGAGAGGAACGCAGCGCGGGTCAAGCTACCGCAATGGTGGCGATAGCGAGTGAGCATCAAGGCGCAGGTAAGGTTGACGACGAGCGCACCGAGACCAGTCAGCGAAAGAGGCAGAGGGGCCGGTGCGACAGGGACCATCAATTTCTGCCACGCGGTCCAGAGGGTGGCTATGGCCGGCACCAGCAGGATAAAAGCCAGCATCATGCCAACGCGGGCACGGTTGCGTGCGCTCCAGCCGAGGGCGATGGCAATCAAGAGATTGACCGAGGCGTCTTCAAGGAAGTCGACACTGTCGGCAAACAGGGAGACCGAACCGATCGACAGAGCAACCAGGAACTCGATCCCGAAATAGCCGAGATTAAGAAGCGCTACTTGTGTCACCACCCGCATCAGGCCCTCACCCATGAACACGGCCATCGTCAGTCCTTCTCTTCCGTTGGCTTCGAGGTGCTACCGCGTGTTTCCTCATGCGCCTCGAATACCTGCTTGGCGAAGGTGTCGAGCAGGGTCTCGCAGGCTTTGAGCCGTTCCTGTGCTTCGGTTGCCAGCGGAGCGCCGTAAAAGTCGAGCTTTCCGATCTTTTCCAGCCAGTCTTGAAGCTTTTTCAAATCGGCGTCGTTCTCCTCAAGCTCCGCATAGGAAAACTTGCCCGCCGCCGTTTCCTTGGTGATCTCCTTTTCGAAGTCGCCGCAGCGTTCAAGAAACTCGTGGTAATGCTCGTCCCGATCCGCCTTGAAGCGAGCGATCACCTTTTCCTGCTGGCCGGGGTCGATCGCGGCAGTCTCCAGAATGACCACCTCCCCGCCCATTTCCATAATGTCGTTCTCGAGCATCTTGAAGCGGCGAACGTGCTCATCCGTCTTCGGCAGCATGCAAACGCCGTTCTGGAGATAAACAGCGCCTAGCCCTTTGATCTTGCGCCAAAGGGCCACCCGCTTGGTCGCGGGATCGGACGGTACCTTATATGTCAGCAACAGCCATGATATCTCTGCCATGGTTTGCGCCAGGCCCCTTCCGGTTTTATCCCACGGGCGGCGACACGGTAGTCCCGCGTCGAACCTGGCCGGCTCTGCCTCACTTCCGTGACGTCGCCAACGCCTCATAGCGCGGCCGGGGATTGCCAGCGAAACGATGGGAACCGGTGTGACTGAGCCTGCTGCCGGTGTCGAGCCAAATCTCTCCGCCGAGAGCCCGCCAGCGATGACAGAAGGCAAAGTCCTCGCTGAGATAGATGCCGGTTTCTTCCTCGATTAGGCTCTCGAAGAGCGCATATTGCGTGGCTGGCGAGCGTTTGGTGCCGGGATAGGCGTGGATCGCACCGTAGCGCAGGTCGGGATAGGCGGCGATCATCTTTTCGATGACGGCACGCTTGATCAGAAGCATGCCCGTGCCCGCATAGATAGCAGTGACGAAATCGCCGTCCCATTCGGCACTCGGACCGGTCAGCGGCGTGCCTACATAGTGCAGTGCTGCTTCTGCCAAAGTTTCAGCGTCCCTTGAGGGCACCTTTACAGCATTGCTCCAGTCATAGTCCTTGATGGGATACATGGCGGCGACCACATCCTTGTCGGCACTCAATAGCCGCATCACCTGCTCGGGCTCGAAGCTGATGTCCGCATCGACAAACAGCATATGGGTCGCCGCTGTATCATTAAGGAAGTGCGAGACGAGCGTGTTGCGGCTGCGGGTGATCAGCGCATCATTGCCGAGCAACGCCAGCGTCAATTGCACACCGGACTGCGCACCGACCTGCATCAGGGAAATGATGGATTGCATATAATCCTTGGCGACCATACCGCCGAAACAAGGGGTGGCTATGAAGACAAGCCGGTTTTCGGTCATTCACCAGATATTCCTTTTCCACCGCATGCCCGTCCGCAGAATCTAGGGAGATTCGTTGTTTCTGTGTGTACCGAATTATTGAATTTTGTTTCTGGCGACCTCGGCGCGGCAACTTGGCGTGAGCCATGCTTTTCACACGCAACGACAAGCTCAGCGATGAAGCTGGAAACGAACGTGTCGGCAGGATCCGATAAGGTTCGCGCAAGTTTCCCTATGCAGGTTTAAACCGTTGGGGAGTACCAGATCGAGAATGCGGCGACTGCCGATGACACCATGACGGCAATAACTGTCATGGCCAATCTTTTTATCTGTTTCCAAGTTGCGCATTCGCGCAAGCGAGGACCCACAACAAGCTTGGCCTCCAGTCTTCGGTAACTCAGTCCGGTCGTATTGAACTCGAAAGGTACGCTGCCGCGTTCATCGAACGCGACATGGCGGCAAGAGTAGCATCGTGTAGGCGTAAAACCGGAGTCCATGTCAACGCTCGCATCTGGAGGCCCCCTTGACGAGCATTACATCCGTCTTATCAAATAGTTATTACCAGTATCAAAAATCTGGTTCGACAACATCGTCCTCATCGGACGATTCCGTGGCGTCCATTCTGGGCAGCAGTTCGTCCAGCAAAAGCTCATCGTCCTCTTCATCTTCTTCGACGGACGATCAGTCCTTGATACCGGCGGCCGAGCAACTGGTTGCGCAGCTCATGAACATCATGCTCAATCTGCAGTCAAACGCTTCCGGCGACGACTCCACCTCGGCGTCGGATGACAGCTCCAGCAGCACATCGGCTGCTCAACAGTGTGGCGGTCCCAACGGTCAAGGCGGTAGCCAGAGCAATAAGATCGCTGCGATGGATACGAATGGTGACGGGAGCATCAGCGAAGCAGAATTCGTCGCCGCACGTCCGTCCGACGTGAGCGAGGATCAGGCTACCACGCTGTTCGAGAGCTTTGATACCAGCAACACCGGATCGCTGACGGAAGATCAGTTGGCAAGCGCAATGCGGTCCAATGAACCACCGCCGCCGCCTTCCGGGCAAACGCCGGACGACAGCCAGATCTCCAGCATGTTCTCCGCAATGGATACGAATGGTGACGGCAGCGTCAGCGAAGCGGAATTCGTCGCCGCACGTCCGTCCGACGTGAGCGAGGAGCAAGCGACAACTCTGTTCGATAGTCTCGATACGACGAGTTCGGGTTCGCTGACGGAGAGCCAGCTTGAGAGCTCGATGAAGGCACAGCCACCGCAGCTTCCGGACTTCGGCTCGCTGTTCGCCTCCAACTATCAGGATGACACAACAAGCAACCTGCTTACCGTCTGATCAAAAATAACGGTAGCAGTTCACATTCAATAATTTCTATCGGTCGGCTACTTGAGCAAGAGACGTTGGGGCCTTTCCGCCCAAGTGTGCCGGCCTTCTTCACAAGCGATCCGATCTGGGCAGACACCCTATCGAAGGGTCAGACTTCGCGCGATGAACGCGCCGGTTCCACCGGGCGCATGGCCTGTGTCATACTCGATCCGTTCAACGCCAACGAGATGCCGACCGCTCATAACCTCGCATATGCCGAGATGATCGAAGGGGCTCCATCGAGAGACTAGCCGGTTTTTCGCTGAGTGGATGAAAAAGCCGGAGCGAAAGGGCGTGCCAGCCTGGCATTCCGAGTGAGCTGAGCGCACACGTTGGCGACCGCCGCCACAATACCCTGGCCGAATAGCTGCAACCCACTATCGGCGGTATCCTACGGTAACTTACCACCTATCAAACGTATTTTACTACGATGTTCAGTTTGCCTGTTCTATTATTCTCTAAACAAGTGGAGGGTAACGTTATGGCTGAAGAGAAATCGGATCCTCGTCCTTCGATGATCAGCGCGGACGAATTGCGCAAGCGAGCGCTTGAGTTGCAGCTCGTGGAGATGCAACGTGACGAAAAGATCAGGGCACGTGAAGCCGAAAAACATGCTGAATTTATCGATGACTTCTTTCGAAAGCATATCGGCGACAAAGAGCGGGACATGATCCGCCGCGTGGTCATGAAGGCTGTGGCAGATGGGAAAGTCGAAGCGCTGGTCTACAGCTTTCCATCCGATTTTTGTTCCGACGGTGGCCGCGCCATCAATAGCCAACGCTCTGATTGGCCTTCGACCCTCCAAGGAAAAGCAAAGGAATTGTACGATCTTTTCGAGGAAGTGGCCCGTCCCCAAGGTTACGGGCTCACCGCGGCGGTCATCAATTTCCCCGGCGGGATGCCGGGCGATATCGGCTTCTTCCTGAATTGGGAAGCCCCCGTTGCCTGATATCTGCCGCAGTCTTGACGCGTGAACGGAGCCGGTGCCTGAGGGTATCGGCTTTTCCGGTTGGTTTGAAAGAGCGGAATTCGCCGCCATTCTTTCCGATCCGCTCTTAAGCGGACTCTTGCGACGACGACAGAGAAGACATTGATCCGGCACCGCCTACCCAAGGTCAACGGGGATGTGGCTCTCGATGATGCTCGGCGTCACTCGCCAATCGACCAGTTATGGTCAGGATTGAATTCCTTAATGGATTCAGCGATCTTGGCGGTATCTTCACCCAGGTCTCGTTGGTAAACCACGCTCTGGTCGCTGATCATGAACGTCTGTACGCCGGTTTCGCGATATTTGACCGGCCAGGCAATAAGCGCAAAGCCATCTGTCATGTGGCCGTTGACCACATAGCTATGTCTACCACCCAAGACATTCGGGCCCTGGCCAGTGAGAATGCGGTACCGGTAGCCGAAATAGCCTTCGCCCTTGAGCGCTTTTCCGAATGCCGCACTTTCGATCAAGTCGGCGGCAGGACTTGCATCGTCTTCCGTCTCGGCTGGCCAATAGAGCCCGTTTCTTTTGCCTTTGTCGCTGATCAACACCTGGGCATACTCGTGTATGCCGTCCCCATTTCTGGGTTCGCTCGCGTAAACATGCTGGGCCAGGACGTAATCATGCATCGTCTGAATGGTTTGCAGCTCGTTTTCACCGATGCGCCGATTGAGAATCTCTTCAAGACCGGCTTGCGTATCGAAAGCCCATTTCCCGTCCTCCCGTTTGACTAAGGGAAACGGGAGCGGCCATAATTTGTCGCCGACAGCAAGAATCTTGCGGTCCCAGATATCTTGCACGGCAACCTGCCTTGCCGCACCTTCCTTGATAAGACCGAATGCAGCAATGGCTTCCTCGCTCGCCTTCAATTTTGCGCCGTCAAGCCCCAGCAGCTGCGCCAGGCCATCAACATCATTGGAAGCCATGACCGCCTTGAACCGATCGATGGCCTGCGAGGGCTGATCGAACTCAGGCGACTTGCTGCCTGAAGCGAAGCTCTCGAGTCTTTGCCGGTCCTGTGCCATTCCGGTGTGCCCGCCTGACAGGGCCAGCACCGAAGCCCCGATGATCAAAGCGGCCAGCTGCATTCCGCGTCTCGTTCTCATTGCACTGCCTCCCCGGAAAATATCGCTTGCCTATCTTCTGCCGCCTCTACCGCCGCCGCCTCTGCCGCCGCCGCCCCGCGGCATGGGACGATGTCCGCCGCCACCGCGGTTCATTGACGGTCTGGGGCCGCCGCCGCCTCGACTTGCCGACGCTCTGGGGGCTGACCGAGGTGCCGCTCCCATGCTCTGACGGCCACGCTGGGACGCCATCGCCTCCCGGCGGCCCGACGACGACGCGTTGCCAAGCGCCGAAGGCTGGCGACCTCTGTTGTCAGGCCTCGAGGCTAACTTCTGCTTGTTTTGACGAGCTGCGTTTCCTGCCTGATTGGGACGGTTTGCGCCTGACGGCGTCTGGCGAGCCGCCGGCCGATCGGCTACGTTCGCCGGCCGCGTCGCCGGCTTCTGTTTCAGGCCTTGCATGGTATCCCTGCGGACGTCGGCCGCGCGGTTGACACGATCGGCCCCGGCGCCGGTACGCTGCCGATTTATATCCTGAGCCCGGTTGCGCAGGTCGTTGCGGCTATCGGACTGAAGATTGTTTCTGATTGCGGACCTGTCCATATTCGCAAGCTGTTGCCTGTCGATGTTCAGCTTGCTGCGATCCACATTCTTCCAGTCGATATCGTTCCATTTGACCTTGCCGTTGAAATTCCTGTTGTTGAAACAGTTGTTGCAGTCAACATCGACGTCTCCGCGCCAGTTGCCGCCCCATACTCCCCAATTATCCCAGTTGACGGCTGCAGCCCATGCGACGCCGGTCACCGCTGCGGCGAAGAAGGCCGCTCCGGGATAGTAATAGTTTGGGTAAGGCTCGGAATAATAGGAAACGGGCTGCGGCGCGTAGCCGGTCTGATAAAGCATTTCCGGCGGATATTGCGGAACGTAGATCTTCTCCGGATTGGTCGGCTGAATGATGACGTTGTCGTTTTGCGTCACCACGGTGATCTTTTCATCAGTCTTGATGATGCCTTTGGCGACAGCCTCGTCGCGCAACTGCTGGATAGCGACCAGTACATCCTTCTGTTGGTTCGTCAGGGCACTACCAAACGCCTGCGTCCACTCCAGGTCGTCGCTCATCATCTTGACGACTTCCGGATAGTTCAGCAGCGAGATGACACTGCCGTCCCAATCACTCTTCGGTTTGAGATCCGCATTTTTCTTCTTCGCTTCCAGGAAACGAGCTGCCTCGACGATTTGAAGCGGGAAAAGTGACGCTGCGGAGATGGCTGCTACCAGATCGTCAGGATAGAGCGCGATGCGGGCGACAAGGACTTCCAACTCGTCGTCCGAAAGTTGCGCCGGCTGCTCTTGGTCCGCTTGAGCCGCCGCGGGCGGATTGTTTGCGGGTGCTGTTTGCGAATAGGCTGGACGCTGCTCCTGCATTACAAGGAATGACACGACCGATAGGCCGATAACAAGCTTTTGCACTTTCATCCCCATAATGATGCCTCCCCCATAGCGATTGATTTCAAACGCCGATTGCGGCCGCAGCAAATGCGGCTTGATGGAGCTCCGTTTGGATCTCGCATCGCTTCCAAATCTGCATCGGCTGCTTGCAGAGAAGCGGGTCCCAAACCGCAATAAAGGCCGCTTGCCATATCCGATTGGCTTGCATGCGACCGCATCGCAGTTCCCGCCAAACACATCGGCTCAACCCTACCGATGCCAATGATCATATTATATCCGGTTGTATATTGAATGTATCATACACGAAGTTACGGCAGCGCCGTTCAGCAGGCGATTACGCCGCCCTCGGCCTGGACACGCAACGCATGAGCGCTCGGCGGACTGTCGTCGCATGCGCGGATCGTTCCATTTCGTGGCGGGCCAAACTGGTATTATCGCACGAGGCCAGACGAACAATGTATCGGGTCCCTGTAGCGGGCTTTGGGACGGTATTTGCAACGGCCGATAGGTTTCCAAACCTGCCCGCCCGTCGCAAAAGCCGCCAGCCGGTTGGTAAGGATTGGCCAGATGGCGGTTCCGGTAGATGTCACCCGCATTTGCGCCGCCAACCGGTAGCAATGGCTTACCTTCGTACTTGCCTTCACCGAGGCGGCATTCGCCTTTGCGGATGGAATCTCCTCCCGGTCATTCTTCTTTGGCTCACTCATCGCATCCGAACGGAAACGATGGATCGCCCTCGCGGCGCTGCGACGTCATTCCGGTAGGAACAAGAATGTTCGTCGATGGTCTGTATACTGGAAGCTCGCACCCCATCGGCGAACGAACTCCAGTTGGTTCCCAAGTCGGCTGCCAGCACGTGACGCGCCGTCGCCGGACGGCGACACGGGGGATGTTACGCGATGCTACACACGCTGCGACGGCCATCGCATTAAAATCGCATCGGCGGACCAGGACGAGGATAAGAGGATAAGCAGTTGGATGAACTACGTCTTTCTCGAACATTGCAGATGCTGTTCGCAGCCATGGCGGCGGAGCTGGCCCGTTTGACCGACGCCCCTTGCGGAAGGGGGGGCTGAATGGCCGTCAGTTTTCATCTGCCCATATTGCGAGGCTTGCGCGGATTTCGCTCGGATTGGCTGCGTGGCGATATCGCTGCCGGACTGTCGATCGCGGCCGTCGGACTGCCCAGCGCCATCGCCTATCCCGCCATTGCAGGACTGCCGCCGGAAACGGGAATCTATGCGAGCATAGTCGCGCCTATTGCCTATGCTCTTTTCGGCCCTTCGCGGCTTTTGGTGGTCGGACCGGACGCCGCCACAATGACGGTGCTCGCCGCCGCGATGACCGCAGTCGTCGCGAGTTTCCCAGCTGGGGCTGAGGTCGATCGGGTGTCGATCGCAGCGGCTCTTGCGCTCGGAGTTGGGTGCTTCTGCTTTGCCGCCCGGCTATTGCGCCTCGGCGTCTTGGCGAATTTTCTCTCCCGCCCAATCCTTGTCGGCTTCTTTGCCGGCGTATCGCTTTCGATACTCGTGGGCCAGATCAGTCGTTTCACCGGCGTGCGGATTGAATCGGATGGTCTGCTGGCACCGATTTTCGAATTACTTCGCAAGAGCGCATCGATCCACTGGCCGTCTTTGCTATTCGGACTCGCGATGTTCTGCCTGCTTTGGGTCGCAAAGTTCATGAACTTTCGGATACCGGGGCCTGTGCTGGTGGTTGTCGTATCCTGTCTGCTCTCTGCCCTCTTTGATTTTCAAGGGCGGGGAATTGCTGTGATTGGCGATATTCCTCGCGGACTTCCGTCAATTTCCTTGCCTGCGATCTCGCAGATGCCGCTGGACAAGATCGCGCTGGGATCGGCCGCAGTCTTCCTCGTCAGTTTCGGTGCAGGCCTCGTCGCCGCCCGGAGCTTCGGAACGCGCGCGGGCGATGAAGTCGACGCCAATCAAGAGCTGATCGGCCTGGGCGCCGCCAACATTGCTCCGGGCCTGTTTGGCTCTTTTCCGATCAGCGTATCGGACTCGAGAACAGCCATCAATCTATCGGTCGGCGGCCGCTCGCAAGTAGCCGGCCTGGTGTCCGCGGCAACCCTGATTGCGGCATTGGTCTTCCTGCACAGCGCCTTGCGCATCCTGCCAATCCCGGCCCTTGCCGCTATATTGGCAACCGCTGCGATCGGCCTGATCGATGTTCAGGAACTCCGGAAGATATGGCGCATCAGCCGGATGGAGTTCGTCTTCGCGTTGATCGCCATGTGGGGCGCTATCAGCTTCGGCGTCTTGAATGGTGTGATCGTCGCCATAGTCGCGACAATGGTCTACCTCCTGCGCAAGACAATGTATCCCCGCGATGGGCTTCTGGGTCGTATCCCGGGCCGCAACGGCTTTTTCGACATGCAGCGGTTTCCGGATGCTGCCGGGATCGAAGGCGTGGCAATATGCTTCATTCAGGGCAGCGTCCTGTTCTACAACGCCGACTATGTGCGGACGCGGCTGTGCGAGATCGCGAACGGCCTTCCACCCAACTTCAACCGCTTTATTCTCGATGGCAGCGCGATCGTGCACCTCGACAGCACTGGAGCGCTGGCACTCGATGCCGTGCGCTTGGCCCTGCGGGAGCGCGACATCGTCTTCGGGGTCGCAGAGCTGAACGCCGAGGCAAAGGGGCTGCTTGAGCGCGCGGGCGTTGCCGAACGCATGGGAGCGGAAAACTTCTTTAACGACAAGGAGTCCGTCCTCATGAGATTCCATCTCCAGAAGGAGCGCGACGGTATGACTGCTCGCGGCGGAGAAGAAGCACAGACATCGTCACCGAGGGAGGGAAATCATGAACAAGGCGTCTGACCCAGGGCAAGAAGAGCTAGCAAGCAGCCGCGACAGCAAGAAAAAGAAAAACAAAAACTATGAAAAGGAGATCGGCAAGCTGCAGGTCGAACTCGCGCATCTGCAAGCTTGGATCAAAAGCTCCGGCGCCCGTATCGTGATCATATTCGAGGGCCGCGACGCCGCCGGCAAGGGCGGCATGATCAAGCGCATCACCGAACGCGTCAGTCCGCGGGTGTTTCGGGTGGTCGCGTTACCTGCCCCCAATGATCGGGAGAAATCGCAGATCTACATGCAACGCTATATCGCCCATCTTCCGGCAGCAGGAGAGGTCGTGATCTTCGACCGTAGCTGGTACAACCGCCCCGGCGTCGAGCGCGTGATGGGCTTCGTTCCGGACAAGAGAGCCCGTCGGTTCCTCGAACTCACTCCTCGTTTCGAGGCCGCGATCGTCGAGAGCGGCATCGTTCTGCTCAAGTATTTCCTCACCGTCAGCGAAGAGGAACAGGAACGCCGTTTCCGCCGAAGAATCGACGACCCGATGCGGCAATGGAAGCTCAGTCCCATGGACGTGGAGTCCTATCGTCGCTGGTGGGATTACTCGCGTGCCTACGACGAGATGCTCCGAATGACCGACAGTGAGCATGCTCCATGGTGGATCGTCCCATCGGATGACAAGAAGCGGGCGCGGATCAATTGCATCTCGCATATTCTCAAGTCGATCCCCTACGAGCGCGTAAAATTCGACAAGCCGGATTTGGGCAAGCGGCAGAAGCGGCCGGCGAACTACGTCGAAGACGAGAGCGTTCGCCATGTCGTGCCCGATGTCGTCTGGTAGGTCGTGGGTCAGCCAGGCGAACGCCAAGTTCATGAGCACGCGACGGGGTTCAGCGTTCTAATGGAAAGTAGCGGGGGTAGCGCCAATGCATGACGACTACTACAAAAACGAGGCCGCTGGCGACGTCCAGCCAAGCCACGCCTCGACCGACGCGCGCATAAGCGATTTCATCCGATTTGGCATCATCGGCCTCTTCGCTTATTGGTCCTTCACGGTCATTGCGCCCTTCATCTCGATCATTGCCTGGGCCGCGATACTGGCAATCGCTCTTTTTCCGCTCTTTCGTCTGCTCACGGCGCTTCTGGGCGGCCACGGTGTAATTGCTGCAACCGTAATCGTGATCGCATGCCTGGTTGTCATCATCGCGCCGCTGGCGGCGATCGTGTTCAGCTTTGCCGACGCGACACAGGGGTTCCTAACCGGCATGAAAGAGGGAACGATTGCGTTGCCGGCCGCTCCTGAAGGCTTGAGAAATTGGACTCCATTCGGCGAGCGCCTTTACCAAGCGTGGAACTACGCCGTAGCCAATTTCGCGGCGATGCTGAAGCAATTCCAGGAGCCCATACGGCAAATGGCCGGCGTCATCCTTGAGAGGACGGCGGCTTTCGGAAGCAATGTGCTTAGCTTCATTGCGTCCGTATTGCTGTGCGGCTTCTTCCTGGTCGCAAGAACCCGGCTGACGACGGCAGTTAACATCGTTGCAATGAGGGTCGGGGGGAAAAGAGGCGCCGACTTTGTCCAGCTCGCGGGCATGACGGTGCGCAATGTTTCCCGGGGAGTCATTGGTATAGCATTGTTGCAGACGCTGCTCTGCGGCCTGTTGTTCGTGCTGTTCGACGTCCCGGCACGCGGAGCGCTGACCTTCGTCGTTTTCATATTGTGCATCGTACAAATAGGGCCAGGCCTCGTGCTGTTGCCCCTGGTTGTTTGGGCCTGGTTCACCTGGACATTCTCCGATGCGTTGCTGTTTACGCTTCTTTCGGTACCGATCACCGTTCTCGATAATTTCCTGAAGCCAATCTTGATCTCGCGCGGCTTGTCCACCCCCATGTCGGTCATCCTGCTGGGTGTCATCGGAGGGGCTTTGTCGCATGGCCTGGTTGGCTTGTTTCTCGGGCCGGTCGTTCTCGGCGTCTTCTACGATCTGCTGGCTGCCTGGGCGAACCCGGCTCCACGTTCCGACGATAAACCCGCTGTGGCCCCGGTTTGAGGTCTGCAGTGATCAAGACGATCTCTGATCACATTACCACCGGCTCTTTCCGGATATGGTCATCTTGGCATGACCACCTTCACGACGACGGCGCTACGACTTGGGCCGGTCGGCCGGCCGTCTCAACACCACGACGTTCGAGTGACGGATCGCTTCGTGTATCTCGTTTACAAGAGCCTCGACGAGATCGGCGTATTCCTGTCGTCGCGCCTCACGTACACTTTCCGGTAAGCGGTCGACATGGGCGAGCGTTTCCATGGCTGCGGCCAAATCTTCACACATGCTGCGAAAGGTTTCGTCGATGTTGAGAAGCTGTTGTACTCGGATGACGTCGTCAGGGAACCGTATCCCTAGAATTGCGAGGGCGGACAAATGCGCTGAATTGTTCTCTTCCGACATTATCCCCCCCTACCCATCATGCGCGCGTCATAAAGATTGAGACATTATATTGGCACCACTTAAATTAGAGGTGTAATATACGGGAACATACGAGGGCACAGACGCCGAAAAGGCGCGAGGGGACACAATGCAAAGTGCGCGAGTAAGCGGCGGGGAGAGCGCGTCGTCTCCCCAAATCTCGGAAATCAGAGAACAACTTGAGCGGATCCTTGCAAGTGACGAGTTTCTCGCACCCGAGCGGGGCCGCAGGTTCCTGGAATATGTCGTTGAGGAGACGCTGGCGGGGCGTGCGGACTACCTCAAGGCCTATACGATCGCACAGGAGGTCTTCACGCGGGATCCCTCCTTCGATGCACAAAACGACCCGGTCGTCAGGATAGAGGCGGGCCGCATACGCCGTGGACTCGAACGCTACTATCTGGTCGCGGGGCAGGCAGACCCGGTCGAAATTACGATTCCGAAGGGCGCCTATGTCCCCTGTTTCCGCTATGCCAATGCTACTGAAAGGCCCCTGGATCAAACGACGGTTGAGGACGACTTTGCGATCGTATCCGAACCGCCGAAACCGGCACCAGCCGCGGAGCGTAAAGATGGGGCATCTCGCCTCTCATGGGCATGGTATGTGCTGCCGGCTGCCGTAGCCGCCCTTGCTGCATTGATCGCGATCACCTTCCTCTTTCCGTTTTCCTTGGCCCGCAAGACTGCCACCTCCTCCATGGGCCTGGTCACGCCCAAGGTTCTCGTCGAACCGTTCGAAGAAATTTCCAAGGGGGGAGGAACTTCCGACATCGCCCGCGGACTTACCGACGAAGTCATTGGCGAACTGGCGAAATTCAAGGAAATCGCCGTCATTACGAGAGAGCCATCCGCCGGACCAGGTATCCAACAGGAGGAACCGCGCTTCGCATTGCAGGGAGGTGTCCGCGTCGGCGGAGACAAACTTCGGCTTACCGTCAGGCTGGTCCATCGAGCCGACGGATCGGTGATTTGGGCGAGCAACTACGACAGGGACCTTCGAGTTCAGGATGTTTTGGAGGTAGAAGCTGATGTCGCACAGCGCGTTGCAACAGCTCTCGCTCAACCTTATGGCGTCATCTTCCAGGCCGATGCTGTGGGAGTGGCGCAGTCCCCACCCGACGACTGGGATGCCTACGCCTGTACACTGTCCTATTACAGCTACCGGATTGATCTCAATCCGCAAAACCATGACGCGGTCCTCGACTGTCTCAAACGCACGACCAAGCGTCTCCCGACCTATTCGACCGCATGGGCATTGCTGTCCCTGACCTATCTGGACGAGGTCAGGTTCCAATACCAGTTGGACACGCGGCAATCGGCCGGGCCATTGGGGCTTGCCGTTGACACCGCCAACCGCGCCGTGGATCTGGACCCTCAAAATGCCCGAGCTTTGCAGGCACTCATGCTTGCGAATTTTTTCAAGGGCGATGTCGACGCAGCATTGAGGGCGGGGGCCGCCGCCTTCGCCATCAACCCTAACGACACCGAAGTCGCAGGCGAATATGGGTTTCGGCTCGCTTACTCCGGAAAGTGGGATACAGGGTGTGAACTGATGTCGAGCGCGGTCAACAGGAACCCAGGCCCGATTGGATACTACGAGGTGGGCTTGGCGCTCTGTGCCTATATGCGCGGCGACTATCAGGCGGCCGAACTTTGGGTTCGCATGGCCGATCTCAAATACAATCCCATGCACCATCTCGTCCTGCTCGCGGTATTCGGGGCTGAGGGCAAGCTCGAGGATGCCCACCAGGAGGAGGCCTGGCTGAAGGCGAACGCCCCGGCTTTATTGCCCAATATTCGCAAGGAAGTCGCGATGCGCCTGCAGCGCCCGTCGGACCAGGACCGCTTTCTTGACGGACTAAGATCGGCCGGGATTGCAATCTCCCCCTGACAAGCATGTATTTTGTGAGACGTCCCTAGCCTCGCCGATAGACGATACGTGATGTTACAGGCGTTCGGGACGTCGCAGCGGTACTATCTCCCTCATCGACTACGGCCGGTAGGCTCGGTTGCGCCAGCCGAAAAGGAGGGACCGTGTTTCTTGACTATTTTGCCCTTGGGGTGCTGTTTTTCGTAGTGATTACCCTGTTCTACGCAGTGATCGCAATTCACGACATCCCGCATCTGATCGCCAAGGCTCGCAATCATCCGCACCAGGACGCAATCCACGTCGCTGGATGGGTGAGCCTGTTCACGCTGCACGTCATCTGGCCGTTTCTGTTCATTTGGGCGACCCTCTATCGGGAGGATCGTGGCTGGGGAATCCGGCCCGACGGCAAGCTCTCGCATGAGGCTGAAGCGAATGCCGAAATCGCCCGCCTTCACGCCCGGATCGCCGAGCTTGAAGCCCGCCCGTCGGAGAAGGAAAAAGTCTGATGGATCTGCTTCTTATTCTTACCTATGCCGCGATCTGCTGGACAATCTTTAAGGTGTTCCGGATTCCGGTAAACCAATGGACGCTTGCAACGGCCGTCCTCGGCGGGATCTTTCTGATCTCTGCCCTGTTGCTTATCATGAGCTACAACCATCCCTACTCCAGCGATGGTCGCATCTATTTTACCTCGGCACCTGTCATTCCCACGGTCGGCGGGCAGGTCGTGGAGGTGCCTGTCACGCCAAACGTGCCGCTGAAGAAGGGCGACGTCCTCTTCCGCATCGATCCGCGACCATACCAGTTCGTCGTCGATCAGAAGAAGGCAGCGCTGGCCGAGGCGGAGCAGACTGTCCTTCAATTGAAGGCTGCCCTCGACGCCGCCAACGCCGGCGTTGTCGGGGCGGAAGCATCGCGAGATCGCTCGTTGCAGGCGTTCGAAAAATTCCAGCAAACAAACGAGAATGCGAAATCCAGCGGCCGGGGTGCCGTCTATTCCGAACTGGAAGTTGAAAACCGTCGTGGGATCTATCTGACGGCGGAAGCGGCTGCCGACACGGCACGTGCGCAGGCGACGCAAGCGAGACTTGCTTACGAATCCGACATCAATGGCACGAATCCTACCGTCGCCCGACTGAAGGCAGAGCTGAGCAATGCGGAATACGAGCTCGACCAGACGACGGTGCGCGCACCTAGCGACGGGTACGTGACGCAGGTCTTTCTCCGTCCGGGGATGATGGCGAACCCGTTGCCGCTGCGTCCGGTCATGGTGTTCATCGACAGTGCGGACCGAATCCTCGCCGCAGCGTTCATTCAGAATTCGTTGCAGCGTGTGCGCGTAGGCGATGAAGCCGAGGTCGCTTTCAAGGCGGTTCCCGGCAAGATCTTCAAGGCCCGCGTCGCACAAGTCATCGATGTGATGGCCCAGGGTCAGCTTCAGCCGGGCGGAGCGCTGATAGACCCGCAGTCGCCTGAACGCGCCTCCCCGGGACAGACGCTGGCGGGTATCGAACTGCTGGAGCCGACCGACCAGTATCAGCTACCAGGGGGCGTCGTCGCGGAGGTTGCCGTCTACACCGACCACTGGCACCATGTTGCCGTGCTCCGGAAGGTCCTCCTGCGCATGAGCAGCTGGATGAATTACGTCTTCCTGGAGCACTGAACAGCTCGAAAGAGCCGCAGCAAACCGACAGTGTGGTGCTTGAATATTTGAACGGGCCAGACCGATCCCAGAGCTTTCTGGGATCGGTCTGGCCGCCGTTACGTGTAGAAGCCATCGTCTATGGCGCACGCTTCAGCCGGGCAGCTTCCGGATGATGTCCATCAGCGCGATGATCAATGGCTTGGTGAATTGGGTGGAGAAATGCTCCGCCGACGCTGTTCGATGGCGATCGTCCAGCGACAGCGCGTTGTGAAGAGCCGCGCGCTGGCGTTTTGAAAGGCCGCCTGGAAGTGCCGAAGAAATTCCATTCTCCTTCGCCTCCAACGCATTGGCGGCACCAAAAGGCCTTTCTCCTGTCAGCATCAGATAGGTTATGACGCCAAGGGAATAAATGTCGTCGCCTTCGCTGGGCTCGGCGCCCATCAGGCGTTGCGGCGAGGCATAGATCGGCGTGACAGCGCCGAGGCGGCCGAGGATCCTCACCGTGTCCTCCTCACCCAGGCGCGAAACCCGCGCGACCGGATAGGCAATGTTGAAATCGATGAGCTTCACCCGGCCGCCGCGCTCGATGAAGACATTGCCCGGCTTGAGATCGGCGTGAATGATATTGCTGGCATGGGCATAGCGAAGGGCGGCGGAAATGTCGGCGACAATTCTTTCGATCTGCGAAAGCTCCAGTCGATGCTCTCCCGCCTCCCGCAGGATTTTCGCCAGCGTTTGCCCTTTCAGATATTCCATGACCATAAAATGGACGTTGCCGTCGCAATCCATGTCATAGACGCGCACGATGTTCGGGTGTTGCAGGTCACGCAGCCGGCGCGCCTCTCGGTACATGAGCGCAAGAACATCCTGATCGGTTTCGGCATCCTCGACGAGGATCTTCAGGGCGACGAAGGCGTTGGCAAGGCCGGCCCTCGTGGCGACCAAATCCCTCGCCTTGTAGACCACGGAAAGGCCACCGCGACCGATCTCGGCGATCAGCTCGAAGCGGCCGCGAAGAACAGCACCCAGCTCGACCGTCGGCCAACGTGACCGCAGCGGCAGATCGACAACATCCTCACGTTGCGCCTCAGCGCTCATGGTAGCCCACCCAAACCAAAATGGCCGTCACATCGTCCGCCGATCCGCCGGCTATGGATTTTGCCAGCAGCCGGTCGACGGGCGCATGACCCTCCGATCCGAGAAGCTCGGCGACCGCCGTCTCGCTCATACCCTTGAGAAGCCCGTCGCTGCAGAGCAGAAAGACGTCGCGATCCCTGACATCGATGATCCGCCGATCAACCTCGAGACGAGGAGACGAGCCGACCGCCCGCGTCAGAACCCCGCCTTCCCCTACGTGATCCTCGGAAATCAGATAAAGACAGTTATTGCGGAAAAGATAAAGGCGAGAATCGCCGGCCCAGAGACAACATGCATAATTCTCGTCGATGATGACTGCGACAACCGTCGAGCCGGAAATATCAGCGCCCGGCACCGCTAGTGTCTGGTCGTGCAGCGCATTGTTTACGCTCTGGATCGCCTGCGTCGCCATCTCGATTCTTTGCTCGAACGGCGCTTCGCCGTCGAGCGCGTGCTCCAGCAGCGAAATGATCGCACCGCTGGCAATATGGCCGTCACGATGTCCGCCCATGCCATCGGCAACCGCGAACAATCCGGCCTCGAGATTGACGGTGTAGGAATCCTCGTTCACCGCATGCTTGCGGCCGCGGCTGGTCGCGGCCTCCGCCTCCAGGAACTGCGATCTGGCTGCGCTGTGCTCTTCCATCATGCCTCAGTCTCGCCTTGGACTGGAAGGGCAGACAAGATCCAGCCGTGCTTCAGCCATTCGCCGAGGAGGAACGGAATGGCGGCCTGTGCGGCGGGAAGACCGCGGCTGACAGAAAGGGCGGCCGGCTGCGTCCGGGTGTCGTCATGCCACCAAAGGCAAAGGCGGGAGGCCCCATCGCCGGCGCCTGTCCAGGAATATGCCGTCCGCGATGAACCGTGTTGGACCGGACCGGACAGGCAAAGCATATCCTCTCCATCGCGCGGCATCAGCAGTTCGCGGTCGCCATCTGCGGGGAGACGTTTTAGGGCTGCGCGTAGCGCCTCGGCACAGACATCAATCTCGGCAACCAGCTCCTCCCGAGTGGCATGCTCCTCCATGAAAGCGAGCATCCGGGTCTCTAGAGGGTCGAAAAGCGCATCGATCGTTGCAATCGGTTGCCGAGCGACGGGATCGAGATCGACCGATATCATGACGGTAAAGGGAAATTCACGGCCGACACGGTCGATCGACCCTGCAAAAAGCCCGACCCAAGCTTCCGGGCTCACGACATCGCGCGCAAGAGCGAACCGCCAGACGGGCGAGGTCAGGAAGGACTCTTGAAAAGAGGCCCCGCCAATCGGCCGTGCCGCCGCCAGCCAGCGTTGCATCTGGCTCGCCCAGACTTCCGTCATGCGGACGGGCAGGGCGCGGAAAACGAAATCGCCAACCGACGGAACCTTGCCGAAATAACCCTGCGCCTCCATCGCTGCCTGCGCCTAGAGTGCCGCGGGGCAGCGGAAGGAGGAATAGAGATCGAGATTGAACGGGTTCGTCACACTGCTGGCCTTAAGTTTGAAGCTCGCCTGCACCTTGTCCTTCGCGATCGAGAAGACGAACTGATCCTGGCCCTTGACATTGGCGAGCCCGGAATTGCTCAGCATGCGGAAGATCGCCCAATTGCCGGTGCGCTCCAGAGTCTGCGACGTGCCATCCAAGAGGTTGATGCGCAATGTGGCGGTGCTGGAATCCAGCTTGCTCGGCCAGGTAAAATCTTGGCCCCGAACCGGACCGTGGCGATAGTCCAGCTCTGCATCGTCGAGGATGAAGGAGGATTTGAGCGCCTTTGGATCGAGGAAGAAGGGCTCGACCGTGAATTTCGCCTGCGGCGTCGTGCCGCCGGCGCCGAAAAAGGCATCGCGGATCGTTTGCGCCCTCGCAAATTGCGCGAGTGAATCCTTCGAAAGACCAAGTCCTCCGCCCTGCCCGGCCAGCTCGGTCAGCTGCCGCCCCCTGACGCTGACAAACGGCGTGAGGTAATCGGTGAAGAACTTGTCGATGATGCCGCTCGGTTTGAAAAGGTCGGAAAAATCCTGCAGCGAAACTTCCTGCTGTGAATCGAGCGCGAAAGGATAGCGGTCGGCCAGGATGTTGTTGCAGGCAGGGACGACTTCCTGCTGCCAGCGGCCGTTGATGTAGGCGTAGCTCTGTCGCATCAACAGGTCCATAGTCCGCTTGGAGACAAAGCCGACCATGGACCGCACCGGCTCGGGTTTCGTCGCGGCCTGCGCCCCGAGCTTCGAAAAACTGTCATTGATCGGGCTCTTGGCGCGCTGGGCGATAAAGTCGTAGGCGGCGGCGGATGGATCCGGCGCGGATGTGACGCTGGCGACGGTGCCCAGCATATCGCCGAACAGCTGCTGCACCTGATTGAGCGAACCCATCGGGTTTTGTGGATCGACAAGGGAATTCAGCGGCCTGAATGCATCGCCGATCAACGTGCCGGGCCATGGCGCATTGCCGAAGGCGGTGGAAATCGCCGTCTTCGCCATGGCATCGGTCGCCTCGCCCGCGACAGCCGTGACCAGCCCGGCCGGCCCGCCGACCTTTGCCGCTGCCTGAGAGGCGGCCTCGTCGGCAGCACCACCATCCTTCACGGCCGGCAGGGGCAGCTCGGTATTCTCCCGGACCTCATTGAGCAAGGCGGTCAGCGGCGACTGCGGATTGGAAAGTTCCTGCAGAACCGTCTGGGCGCGATTCAGCGAATCGAAATCGATGACACGGACCTGGCCAATGGCACCGCGCCATGCCCCGATATAATCCTTTGCGTAGGCGAAAACGATCTGCTGAGCCACCTTGTTATAGGCATCGTTGCTGATGGCGTTGCTGCCGAGAACCCAGTCGCTGCCGGTGGAATTGCGGATGTATTCCGGCAGGCGCGGCAGGAAGAAATTATAAAAAGCGTTCTTGGTGTAGAAGCCGGGAATGACGCTGTTGCCGCCAAGCGCGGCGGTATCGACCCGCAATACGCTGGTGCCGAGAACATTGACGATGCTGATCGGCGTCAGCTGATAACGGCGGTCAGCGTCAATCACCATGCGCCGGTAGATATCCAGCGCCGGCGGAACCCGGCTCAGACGCTCGCGCGCATCCCCCACGGTGCCGCTATCAGGCTGGGTCCGCTTCGGCAGGAGATCGATAAGATGCTCCATATGCGCGTCCATCCGGGAATGGTCGACGGGATTGAGGGCGAAGGCCGCATCGTTCTGCTTGGCGAATTCCTGCTCGACCTTGGGCTTCGCAAAGTTCTGGCCGGTGGTCAGCATCAGATAGGTTTCGAGCTGATCACGCAGCAGAAGATTGTTGTTGTCGCCGGAAGAGGAAAGCAGTTGGACCTGTGTCTGCAGCCGTTTCGTCACCGTCGGCAGCAGGTATTGGCCGAGCACATTGTCATAGGTCGCACCCGCCGCAGAGGCCAGTTGCGGGCGGGCGTCGATGCCGATGATCTGTCCGAACCAACCCAAGGATCCGAAAACATTGTCACGCAGCGCGCTTGCGCTATCGAGCGCCGGCAGGATGGTGTTCAGGCTGCGGTTCTGATTGGCAATGTCAAGCCGGTCGCGCAGCGTATCAGCGGTGTCGTTGGTTTGCTTGATCTGCGCAAGCGACGCGCTAAGACCGTAGAGCCAGAAGCCGGAAAGCGCGATGGTAAAGACGACGAGCGCCGCATAGGCACTGTATCGGGCCGTCGCCAGCCGTCGCTCGACCTTGGTGTTCCTGCCGACCAGATTCTGCTCGGCGAAGATGATATCGGTCAGAAGCTTGCGGATGAAGAAGGCCTTGCCTTGCCCGCTCATCGGCAGTTGCTGGCTGGGCGCCAGCGAGAAGCTGCGGCCCATGGCGCCGAGCAGCCGGTCGAACGGCGTGCCTTCCTGCGTGCCTGAGGTGAAATAGACGCCCCGCAGAAGTGGCTGAGCCTCGGAACGATTGATGCGGAAAACATCGGTGACAAAGCCGCGTAGCGTGCTCGCCATGGAGCCGAATTCATGCGGGAACAGATAGATGCGGCAACGGCGGCTGTTGCTGCGCTCGGCGGAGAGCTTGAGCGGGAGCCGACGCTCGAGGCGGGCAACGAGATCGGTGAAGCCGGACTCGAATTGCCGCCCGAATGTCATCTGCTCGTCGTCGCGATTAAAGGTCATGCCCCAGATCTGCTCGCGCTCCTCCTCCTCCGTCTCATCGAAGAATTCCTCGAAGCCGGCTATCAGGTCGCATTTGGTGAAGAGCAGATATACCGGCAAGCGCATGCCGAAGATGCGATGGAGTTCGCGCAGCCTTTGGCGCAGGGTCTCGGCCTGCTTCTGGCGTTCGGCATCGCTGGCGAGCACGACATCGGCAATGCTGACGGCGAGCAGCACGCCATTGATCGGCCGCCGGCGGCGATGCTGCTTCAAAAGCCCGAGGAAGCCGTTCCACGCGGCAGCGTCGATGTCGGCATTGATGTCCTGCGTCGTGTAGCGGCCCGCCGTATCGATCAGCACGGCCTCGTCGGAAATCCACCAATCGCAATTGCGCGTGCCGCCGATCCCCTGAAGCGCCGGGTCGCCATCCACCGCCAGAGGAAAGTTCAGGCCGGAATTGCGCAGGATCGTGGTCTTGCCGGTGCCCGGCGGACCGATAATGATATACCAGGGCATATCATAGATGAAATCGCGCTTGCGGCGACCGTCGACCGGATTGTCCCGCAGCGTCTTCAGCGTCTTTTCAAAGCGCTCGCGGATGATGTCGATCTCGCCGGAGGAGAAGTCGCTGCCCATCGAAACGAGCTCGTCATTGGCAAGCATCGAGTTGATCAGCCGGGCATTGGCGCGGCGTGCAAGCAGATGGCGCAGAAACGTCACCAGCAGGTAGAAGACGAAGACGCCAATGATGATGTAGACGCGCAGGGAAGCGTCCGCGAACGGCTTGACTCCTTCGATGGCAAGCGCCCCGCCGAAGAGCCAGAAAACCACCGAAAGCGCCGCAAGAACGAGCAGGATGATCAGGCTGGTCGGTCTGAGGAGAGTGACGAGATACGTTCTCAACATCGCGCGAAACCCTATCCCGCCGTCAGCGCATGAATTTTAACGAGCACCGGCGCAAGAGCGTAAGAGAGCGTGAACTGCGCATAGACATGCACGATGACGAGCACGCAGATGGCCGCGACGACCACCATCCAGAGCGGTATGGCTGTCCGGATCCGCCGCCCGTCCTTGGCAGCCTTCCCCTCGGGGGAGAGAGGCTCTTCGGGTTTTGCCTCGGAATAGCGGCGGATCGTCCGCGAGAGGTCGTTTCGCAACTCCTCCAGGAGATCGCGGCCACGCTCCAGAACCCTGTAGCGCCCTTCGAAGCCGAGCATCAGGCAGGCGTGGATCAGGAGCAGCAACGGCAGCTTCTTCTCGCCGTTCGTCTTGACGCGATCGAGGATGGTGAAGACCTTTTCGCCGCCCCAGGTTTCGTTGTGATATTGGTTCAGAAGGCTATTGGCGCTCCATTCGCTGCGACTGCCCCAAGGTGTCATCAGCACGGTCTCATCGAGCATCGAGCAGAGGACATAGCGAGCGGCGATGATGTCGCCGGCCTCGCTGCCGCTCTTCTGCGCCGTCTGCTGAAACCGGTCCATTTCCTCGGCGACTTGGCGGCGCAACGCGGCAACATCGGCCCGGTCGACGGAATTGCGCAGTTGGGCGCCAATCAGAAGCAGCGGAGCGGCAGCGCGCACGAGTTTTCTCTCGGGCGTCGCTTCAAGCTGCTGGACGATGACCGCGGCACTCTGCAGCGAAGAGGTGCCGCCGGCGGCCGGCGCTTCGGCTGGCGAGTTGGGATGGCGATGGATCACGACGGTCGGCGCATCCTCTTCGCTCTGGGTGGCTAGCGCGGTGCGCGCCCGCGGGCTCAGGCGCCGGGCGATGGTCGGGTGGTCAGACTCCTCGCCTGCCTCGCTCATTGGGCCGTTCCCCTCTGGATCGCCCATAATTCAAGATCGAGCCCCGGATAGTCGCCGCTGACATGCAGCGCAAAGGCTGCCGAATCCCGGAACCGGCTCCACAGCGGATTGCTGTCATCGAGCTCGAAATAGACGGCGTTCTGAATGAAGGGAATCTCGCGCGGCGCGACCGACAGCGGCTGCACGCCGATGCCCGGCAATTGCAGATTGACGAGATCGCGGATCTGTTCGACCGGACCGATCTTGATCTGGATCGGCATCTGCACGCGGATGGCCTCCAGCGCAATGTTTGCCCGCGCGATCAGCACGAAGCGCCGGCCGACAAAGGTCATACGGTCCTTGATCTCGCCGAGCCAAATGCCGTAATCCCTCTCGGTCAGCGGGATGCTGACGGCGTTGCGCTCGACGATGACGCTGAGCAGATTGCGCAGGATCGGCATCAGGTTTTCAAAGCTCGTCCTGAGATCGCGATGATTATAGCGGCCGAGATCCGGCAGCTTGCGCCCCGTCGCGGCATAGGCTGAGAGCTCGCCGGCAAGGGCGATGCATTCGCGGTAGACGATCTCCGGCGCGTGTACGGCGGAGGCGATCATGTGATCGAAGATTGCCTGGTAGCGGTTGACGATGCCGAGCGTGATGAGGTCGATCGTGCCGGACCGTGTGCCGCCGTCTTCGCCGGCAGCGCCGGAGGCCAGCGCATCGGAACGGCTTTTCAGGAGGCTGCGGATCTGCTCCATCAACGAGACGAGCCGCACACTGGCGCCGGCGACGAGCGCGGGCGGAATGAAGGTTTCAGACAACGTCACCTGCCCCTGCGCATCGACGGCGTCAATCTCGGCGATCGGAACATACACCAGCTCGTCCAGTGCCTCGCCTTCGATGACCAGGCGCGCGTTTAAGGCGGCGAGATAGATATCGGCCGGCGGACGATCCGCCTTGGCGCTATCGCGTAGCTCCGTCGCAACCCTCCGGAAGCGGTGTGTCGGATTGTCGTTATCGGCGACATCGATACCGCCGGGTGCCCGTAACGGCACGGCCATGAACAGCCGCTTGCCCTGGAAATCGGTGGTCAGATGCCGCGCGGGCGGCAAAGGCTGTGCCGCGGGCGCGGCATAGACCGTCCCATCGGGAAAGACCATTTCGACCGAAATGACCCTAACCTGGCCGTTCTTCAGCGCATTGGGATCGAGCTGAAGGCTGCGGAGACCCCAGGAATGCGGCAGCAACGCCGCGACCCGCTGTTCGAGGCTGTCTTCGATCCAGCGGTCGTATTGCTGCAGATGCTGTGGGCGAAGAAACATGCCCTCCAGCCACAATGGCTTACCCGTCGACACCAATCGTTCCCTCCGAGGACCCGCGCCTCATAAACTCTCTGCCCATCAGCCGAACCAGCCGCTCGCCTTCTGAATCCGGACCGCAGCGCTGGTGAGATAGACAACCAGCCGGTTCTTCGAACCCTTGTGCAGCTCGATCGAATCCCGCCAGGTCGCCGACTGGATGTTGCGGAAGGAGGCGACGACGCCGATATAGCCGGCTTCGCTCGAAATCTCCTTCTGGTATTTCTGCTGGCTGCCCGGGGTCATCTCGTATTCGCGGCTGGCGATCAGGTCCGCGCCGAGAAGCTGCGTATCCTTGTCGAAATCGAAGAAATTGGCGTTGTTGAACGCCTTGATGCCTTTCAGTTCATAAATTCTGACGACAACGGGAGATGCCGCGCCGGTCTCGCCCGGATTGATGCCCGGATCGGCATTCAGGACGATGGATGTGGGCGTCGGATCAGGCGTATGGCCGCATCCGGCGAGAGCCAGAATGGCGCTCGCACCCAATCCCTCGAAAACGGCACGTCTTGTCACTGTCACTACTTTGCCTCCCAATAGGCGGATGCTGCCTTGCGCGCCTGCTCTTCCTGAACCTGTGCAAATGCCTCGGCGATGATCTGGCGGGCGACCCCATCGATATTGCCGCTCATGCGGGCATGGCTTTCGACATAGGTTTCCCATTTGCCTTTGCGGGCGCCGAGACCGCGGATGCGCAAGCCACCCTCATCCTCCGCATCACGGGCAATGACGTCGGGCGAAAGCCGCCGGAAGAGTAGATTGATCGCCCGCTGCATCGCCGACATGGTCAACACGGCATGCTGCTGCAGATCGGCGAAGGCCGAGGCAACGGATTCAGCCGGGGGCTGGAAGCCGCCGCCCTTGGTCAGGAACAGCTCGTCGAGCGCCAGTTCGGCGATCTTGAAATGCTTGAGTGCATTGTTTTCCTCAGGCTGCACCTGGGTCTCATCCATCCGGAATTCTGTCTTCAGCAGGCGCCGCGCCGCTAGGAGCCTAATCAGGCCCTCCGCCGTTTCGCGGACGAGTTCGCCGGCTTCCTTGGCAATCGTGCGCCCCTGCTCGGCTGTCACGCGTTCGGCCGGAAAGCCCATGCCGGTCAGAAGCGCTGCGAGGATCGCCGTGTCTGCCGCTGCAGTGCCAGGATTCGCGATAACGGGAGCGCTCTCGGGCGGCAGTTCCGGACCGGCGGGCATGGGCGGTGGTTTGGGCACGTGCGGCAAGACCGCCGCTGGCGCGGTGGACACGGGAGTCGCAGACGGCAGAGGCGGGATGGGCGGAACGACATTGCCGTTGCCCTTCGCCTTTTCGAGCAAGGTAGCTTTGCGCTCCTCGCGACGGCTTTTCATCGCCGCGAGCGGATCGAAAGGCTCTCCGGCTACACTCCCATTTCCGGCGCGTGGAGGTACGGCTGGACTCTCGACTTTCACGAAATCCGCAAGCAGAGCCGGGCTCAGCGGTTCGGGCTGGCGGGCGGCGGCGATCGGCGGCAAAGGCGCTTGCGGTACGGGGATACGCACCGGTGCCTCGGCCGCAACGGGCTGTGGGGTGGATGCGCGCAGGGCGCCGAAGGAGGTCAGGGGATCGAAATCATCCGGGATGAGCCTTGCCGCCGGTTTAGCCAGGGGTGCTGCGAAAGAAGGCTGAACGGACGAAACAGGATTGGCCGGAGACAGCGCCGGAGCGGGCGACGGGCCGCTTTGCCGGCTTGCGCCGAACGACGCGAGAAAATCCTCCGGGATAGAGTTGCTGGCAACCGGCTGCGGCGCTGACATTGGCTGGGGGATTGCGATGGACGGAGGTGCTACCGGTTGCGCCGGATCGCGCGCAAGCGGCGGTGCGGCAAATGCCTGAACGGGCGCAGCCGATATAGGCCGCTCGACGCTCGGTCGAATGCCGCGCGGATCGGGCGTAGCAGCAAAAAGGTCGTCGAGGCTTCCGTCGGCAGCGGACAATTCGGGCGGCTGAACTGCCTGCATGCTGCCGAAACCGGCGTCATAGCCTCCCACCCGCGCATCGTGGGCGGGAAATCCCGGCGTGGGAAAGGAAGAGGCGGCACGAGGGCCGGCAATATCCACCGAAACCGGCGTGTCGAAGTAAGCAAGAGGATCCTGCGCGTTGCGTCCCGCGGCTCCATCAAACAGACCGTCGTGGCGCGGGGCTGGCTCGACACGCCGTTCCCCGGCCAGCGGCACCGGCGCATCGGGCCACGGAGATGGCGCGGGCTGCTGTAGGCCGGATGCCTGACGGGCAGGCAGGCCCTGATCGGCCTCGCGAACCATCTGCGCTTCGATCAGGAACTTTGCGGCGCGGAATCGCAACTTGTCCTGCAGGACGATGGAATTGCCACGGCCGAGCGAGTCCTGCCGGCCGTCGAGCACGATGCCGTTGGTGCTCTCATCGATCAGCAGGTAGCGGCTGTTCGAGTACTGTATCCGGCCATGGACGGAAGAAAGAATATGCTCCGGATCCGGCAGCACCCAATCGCACTTGGCGGAACGGCCAAAGATGCCGCCGTCCGGTCCGAATGTGTAGCCGGTCTGCTCCGACGCACCGACAAGAGACAAGCGAACCTTCATAGCCCTGCCCTCGCCTCTCTGAAACGCAGCGAGGCTCCGAGGCCGGGCATGGCTTGGTGTACCGTATCGTCGCCAAAATCCTTTTCGTCCGTGTCCGCATCGCCATCCGGTGTAAGGACCGCGAGCCGCACGGTGCTCTCCAGGTGGTCGGCATCATGGGCATAGAGCCAACCGGACCAGCCGAGCTTCATCTCTCCCAAGCATCCCATCGGGACGGTCTCAGGCTCAAACTCGAACTGCATATCCCAATCGAGCGGCTCACGATTGACCATGGAGAGCAATTCCGAGAGCTGCCGATGGCGGTTTCCTCCCGGAAGAAAGGGCGCGATGGTCGAAAACGGCGACCGTCCCAGGCAGACCCGGAATTTCCCGAGATCATCATCGATCTCGCTGCCAATGATCGTATCCTCGCCGAGCTGATTGTTCGCCACTCCGAGCTGGAACTGGGAATCCGTATCCATAACGACGTGCCGGTCGATGAATTCCTCGATCCGGCAGGGTATCCTGAAGAAATTGGAGAGCGTTGCGGATACCACATCCGCGGAGCTGGAATAGAGCGACAGAAGACCGACATGCGGCAGCAGCGCCGAACGTGAGATCTGGCCGATACGATCCCTATCCTCAACCGGAAAACCGCAAAGCGCCAGGAATCGCTTGGACAAAGCGTCCGAGCCACCGGTTTCGTAGCGCAAATAGTACCGATACTTCCGCCAAATGACGTGAAGCAGCGAAATCAGGCGATGGTTGAAGAGGTCGAGCAAGTCCTCGACGGATGCCTGGGCCCGATCCTCCTCGATGATCCGTTCCGTAAAGGATGGCGGTAGCGGCGAGGCCGGACCGTAGAGGCCAAAGAAATTGACCCGGATATCGAGACGCTCGCCGTCGTCGCTATAGTCGACAGCGGAAAGATCGCTGGGGCCGAAGCTCAGGGATCGCGTCGCGCGGAAGCGAATATACTCCTGCGCGGGATCGCCGAGCGCGCCGACCGGCCGGGCGCCCTGCCGCTGCATCTCGATCAGCGTGATCAGTTGGTGGAAACGGAAATGACGCAAGCCGGCCAGCCGATGGGCGCGGGCCTTGCGTACATCGCTCAGTTCTTCCGCCGATGCGGCGGCGATAACCGTGCCACCATCCGGGGTCATAGCGTCGCTGCCTCTCCCCATTTGGGAGTCCACTTGTAGGTCGTGTTCGTGTCCAGCCCCCGCACCGAGAAGCGGTGCAGGCTGTTGATGCTGGCATAGGACTTCAGGAACTGATCCAGGATCGTGCCGAAGAGATACATTTCCCCTTCGCCGCCCATCTGGCTCTCGGAGACTGTCAGCGCCAGTTCATAAGCCCGGGTCGGCCGGCCACGGCGCATGATATCGATGCCGCGCCGCTCGAAACTGCGAAAACTCTGCAGCAAGAGGTCGCGCTGCTGGGCAGCCTGCTTGTCGGCATTGGCGCGAAAATCATAGGCGCCGACCACCGTGCGCAGCGCGTCGACATCGATCAACGACGCGAAATTGCGGGCGAGATTGGCGATCAGCGTCCAGAGGATATTGTCTTCGAGCGGCGGCGGCACTTCACCGAGGATCGGGGTGATGTTGGAGAAATCGAGCTTCGGCGGCGTCGACGAAGTCGGCTGATTGACCGAGCCGATGCCGTGCTGGAGGGCCAGCGGGCCGTTGGAGCATAGAAGCTTCATCGACACCGTCTCGGTCTCCGGCCGGCCGATCTCGTCGAGACGGGTGACGAAGGAGAGGTAGTGGTCGACACCGTTTCCGAGAATGGCCGGACGTACTTGCGTGCGGTAGTAGAGCTTGGCTGTACCCTCGTTGGCGGGATCATGCCGGAAGCTTTCAAAGGCTTCGTAATCGACCCGCCTGCCGCTCCCCTGCACCCAGCCAACGACGGATTCCACGGCATGGACGCTGCGCTTTTCGAAGCCGCCCGTCGCCCGGACCGGATATTCCGAACGGTCGTGCGAGATCATCAGCGCCTGACCTTCGACCGAGAAGAGATTGACGGCGGGTGACGTGTTGAGCGCGAACTGATCCGTGGTCAGCCGCGATGCTTCCGGAAAGCGCTGAGTCATGTCGAAGGAAAGGCTGAAGCCGGCCGTCTGCTGGCTGGCGAACCTTTCTAGTCCGTGCAGGCGGGCATACATGAACTTTTCCGGACAGGAGAAATATTCCTGCATGACGCGGAATCCGTCGAACGACCCCTGCGGATAGGGAAGCGTTGCTTCATCGGCGGAAAAACCGAGCGGCTCTATCCTGACGGGCACGGCAACCGGCTCGCCGCCCTTCGGTGTGAAATAGACGCGCTGCACCTTTTCCATGAAGAAGAGGTAGAGCTGGCGGGCAACCGCGGCGTCGCGATGGCTGTTGAAGAAGATCGTCAACGGCGCCTCGGCAATCGCCTGCAGGCCATTGCCAGCAATGCGCTCGAAATTGAGGGTCAACCTTGCGGTGTTCTTGCGATTGTCGAGATCGACGCCGGTAATGTCGAGCGGCAGGACCGAAAGGTCATAGCTCGTGCTGAAGACCACCGACTCGCCACCCAGAGGCTTCGTTTGCACCTGCGTCCCGCGTGGCACCTTCATCGAGGCGCCGCTTGCGCCCTCGGCAAAACGGAACTGGACTGTGGTGATCGGCGGGACCGGGCGCAGGTAGTGCGGCCAGACAAGCTGCAGCAGCGTCAACGCCAGCTCCGGCATTTCCGCATCGAGCCTCTGGCGAAGCCGCCCGACCAGGAAGGAGAAGCCTTCCAGAAGCCGTTCGACATCCGGATCGGATGCCTCCTTGGCGAGATAGGCTGACAGCCGGGGATTGGCCTTGGCAAACAGGCTGCCCATTTCTCGCAGGTAGGAGAGCTCGTCCCGGTAGTAGCTGTTGACGGACACTCGGTTCGACCCTCTATCCGTTGAGACGCATATAACCGTCGCTACCGAGGACGGAATCGAAGGAAATTCGCACTGTGCGGTCGCTATGAGCGAGTTCGCCATTGATGTGGAAGATCAGCTGCGACAGCTGGGTCTTGTCCTCGACCGCCCGGACGATGACGTTGCGGATACGCGGCTCGAACAGCCTGATCTGCCGCTCGACGTCCCGGGCAATCAGCGGGATCGAACTGCGGTAGTCCTCTGTCGCGTTGAAATCCTGCAAGCCGTAATCCGGACGGGTCTCACAGCAATTGCGGCGGCTGTTCAATAGGGACCGCAGGTTGCTGAGCACGCTGTTCATGATCGCAGTGTCGTCGTTGACAGTAGAACCTGATCCGCCAGCGACATCATCACGCTCAAGACGTTGCAACAAACTAACCGATACCATTCCCAACTCCCTTCCGACGCCGGCTCCAGCGGGCAAAATTGCCTCGTTTCAGGGCCGGCGGCGGCACTCAAAGCGCGCTTCAGGCCTTATCCAGCTTACCCTTCAGGGAGAGGGTAAAATCCGCGCCCATATATTTGAAATGCGGCTGAACGGACATACCGACGCTATACCAGCCCGGTTCGCCGTCGACATCCGAAACAGTAATCTGTGCCTTACGAAGTGGACGGCGCGAACGGACGTCGGCGGACGGATTGTCCTGGTCCGATACATACTGGCGGATCCAGTTGTTGAGCTCGTTTTCGAGTTCGCCGCGGTTCTTCCAGCTGCCGATGTTTTCGCGCTGGAGCACCTTGATGTAATGCGCCAGGCGATTGACGATCATCATGTAGGGAAGCTGCGTGCCGAGCCGGTAGTTCAGTTCGGCATTTTTGCCCTCGGCCGAGTTGCCGAAGAATTTCGGCTTCTGCACCGAATTTGCCGAGAAGAAGGCGGCGTTGTCGCTGCCCTTGCGCATGGTGAGCGAGATGAAGCCCTGCTCGGCCAGTTCATATTCCTTGCGGTCGGAAATCAGCACTTCCGTCGGAATCTTGCTCTGGAGTTGGCCCATAGCCTCAAAGGTGTGGACCGGCAGGTCCTCGACTGAGCCGCCCGACTGGGGACCGATGATATTCGGGCACCAGCGATAGTTGGCGAAGCTGTCGGTCATGCGGGTGGCAAGCGCGATCGCGGCATTGCCCCAAAGATAATTGTCGGTGCGGCCCTCAGCGCGCTCTTCATAATTGAAGGCCTTGACCGGCACCGTTTCCGAACCATAGGGCGTGCGCAGAAGGAAACGCGGCATTGCCAGGCCGAAATAGCGGGAGTCTTCAGATTCGCGGAAGCCGTTCCACTTGGCGTATTTCGGGCCTTCGAAAATGGATTCCATATCCTTGAGATTCGGGATCTCTTCGAAGCTGTCGACGCCGAACATCGACGGTGCGGCACCGGCGATGAAGGGCGCATGCGACATGGCACCGACACTGGCGCAATATTGAGCGAGCTTCACATCCTGGGCGCCGGGGCCGAAGGCATAATCGCAGACGACGGCACCGACCGGCTGACCACCGAATTGGCCGTATTCCGCAGTGTAAATATGCTTGTACAGGCCGGACTTGGCGACCTCCGGGCTGTCCTCGAAGTCGGTCAGCAGATCGGCTTTCGAGACGTTCATGATCTCGATCTTGATGTTCTGGCGGAAATCGGTGCGATCGACCGCGAAGCGAAGACTGCGCCAGGTCGATTCAAGCGTCATGAAGTCCTTGTTGTGGAGGACTTCGTCGACCTGGGCCGACAGCTTCATGTCGATTTCGGCGATCATCTGGTCGATCGCGGCGCTGTTGACGGTGCTGTCGGCACGCGTCGGCTTCAGCAGTTCGGCGATGAAGGCGCTGACACCCTTCTTCGCAATATCGTAGCCATCGTCGCTCGGGGAAAGCTTGGTTTCCTGCAGGATCTGGTCGAGGAGGGATCCCTCCGCTTCCTGGTAGGTCGTCTCGATTTGCTGCGCCGTCTCTCTCTCAGACATCGTGTGAGCCTTTATTCGATCGTCATCAAAAACGTGAGTTCAGTCCGCGAACTCCACAGACAGGCCGGGCGCTGAAGCACGGCGTCACATGGAGCTTCGGTTACTGATCTTTTTTGGAGGATTCAGTATGGGCAATCAGCTCCGCGAGAAGCTTTTCGCGGGCGTCGTCGTCTCCGAGCACGCCCTGGATTGCTTTACGGAAGGCTGGGACGTTGCCGAGCGGACCCTTCAGCGCAACCAACGCTTCGCGCAGTTCGAGAAGCTTCTTCAGTTCCGGCGTTTGGCGGGCGATCGCTTCCGGCGTGAAATCGTTGAGGTTGTCGAATTTCAGCGAGACGGTCATCTGGCCTGCGTCTGCGCTGCTCTCGTCCACGAGCTTGTTGTCGACGGACAGATCGAGCGACAGATTGTGGCTCTTCATCACCTCGTTGAAGTTTTCCTTGTTCACGTTGATCAAGGAACGATCTTCGACCGGCGTCTCATCGGCGCGCATCGTATAGTCTGCGAGAAATACCATCTTCAGCGGAAGTTCGACTTCTTCCTTCGCGTCGCCGGTAGCTGGTTTGTAACGGATATTGACGCGCTCTTTCGGAGCAACAGACGATTCGTTCGCCATCACCTAATCCCAATCCATGCCCATCTCGAGGCATATGAAAACAAACATTAAGTATAAATGCCCAAGCATGCGGTAGCTTGCCGGTCAGAATATTGCTTGGCCAGTAATGAGGGCCGTGCGGGAGATAATGACTGATGGAAATGTCAGTTTTACAACGTTTTTGTCACGGCATGGAAAAACGTGCTGCCATGACCATGTCGAGGCCCGCGAGCGCCGAGACGATCGCGCTTTTTCTTTCCAGTAGCTCGCCTTCATCCATGAAGCGTTTCGCATTCTCGTGGTCGAGCGCTCGCCATGAAAGATTGGCGAGTGCCGCAGCCAATTGCGGTTCCCAATGCGCGAGGCCGCTGTTTTCGGCGATGGTTTCAAGCTTGCCGACAAGCCCGAGAAGCGACTGCAGCAGGTCGAAGCGCAAGCAATATTCGCCGACTTCGAGCCGGGCAAGAAAGCGGTCGCGCTCGCCATGCCGGCTCTCCGCAAAATCCGCCAGAAGCTTCAGGCCCGGAAGAATCTGGCCCTGCTGCGCGAGCTTGGCGGCCTCCGCCTTGGCGATATCGATGTCGGAACCCGATGCATTCGCACCATCGCCCGCCTCGACCTCCGCCGCAATCCAGCTGATGGTTTCGGCGCTGGCGAAAGGCGTGCCGTCGCTGAACGAGAGCTGCGGGAGACCCGACACTCTTTTCAAGAACAGCCCGAGTTCGCCGGTGACCGCGATGCGCGCCTGATCATATTGCGCGCCAAGCGCCTGCATCGATTGCGCGATCATATATTGCGCGTCGAGCCAGAAGGGCGACGAAAAGAATGCGCTCTCGGCCGACATCAGCAAATCCTGATGATTTCCCGCAGCTTTCAAAGCCTTAATTTCGGCAAGCCGGTTCGCCTGCGGCGGCGGCAACGCCGTCTTCCCGGCTCTTTCGGGCGGAAGCCGGTCGATCTCACCCCATAGGGCGAGGCGAGCGCAGAGATAGACACGAGCATCGGCAGGGGCCTCCTGCCGAACCGCCGTCGCAATTCGTGCAACGGTACTGAAGAGCGTTTGTAGCGCTTTTTCCGCGCCTTCGCCGACCCCTATCTCTGGCACGGCCGGTATCGCGACCGCGCTGGCGGAAGGAACGGGTGGCGGCGGGATCGGAACAGTCACCGCCGGTGCCGGAGGCGGCGTTTCGGCGGGTGGAGCCGGTTGCGGCGGCTCAGCGGGTGCAGCGAGGGTAGGCGGCTCGGCCGCCGCCATCTCGGCCTCGGCTTCCTGCGCGACCCGGGCTTCGATAGCCTGCCGCGCCTCCCGGCCATGTGGACGCAGGGCGCGCACGAGCGGTCCCATCGCCACCGGATATTTCTTCAGCTTTTCGGAAAGAAGCGTGTCGATCTCGACAAGGCGGTCATATGCAATCAGGGCAAAAACCTTCCTGTCCTCGGCGGGCGGCTCACTTTCCACCGTCGTCGCGAGCTTTTCCGCCAGCCAATCGAGCGTCCCTGCCCTTCCGCGCTCGCGGCTGAGCGGAGGAAACATGCCCTCCCAATGGTCCGCCACCATGCCACGCAGGATGCTGATCCCAACCGCCATGCCGCGATAGCCTTCCTCGCGATACAGCCCGTAGACGAGCCGGGATGCCAGGACGAGATCCTTCGAACGGCCCTGCAGAATTTCAAGCGTCTTCCTGTTCAACAGCTTCCAATCGACCGCGGTCGGGCCGCCGGTTTCGATCTTGCGGAACTCCGTCTCCAAGGCCTCGAATTCCGGCTCGCCGCGCAGATCCTCGCCCGCGGGTAGCGGCTCGATCGGAACAGCGCCGATATCAGCTCGAGAATCGTCAAGAAGGAGGCTAAGATCGATGTCCGTCATAAATTTCTCCGGCTGCCGACCGAGAGCCGACGACAGGCGCTGATGAAAAGGAAGACTGCGGCAAATGAAGCAAAACGAAACAACGTCATAGTCGTGTAAATTGTAACTTCTATGAAGTGCCATTCTAAGCGCTTCGTCCGCCTGCGACGGTGTGGGCGCACGGTATCACGACGGGCGCAGATCAACGGGAAGGCACTGGTGAATGCTTGAGCTGGCGGATTCTTTCGAGAACGGCGCGACGATCGTTCATGCGTCGGGAAAGCTCGACACACTGACGGCCAAATCCTTCGAGACACATCTGAGGGCGCATGTGGAAACGGGCAGCGGCCCGCTTCTCGTCGACATGCAGGCAATCGACTATGTCAGCAGTTTCGGCCTGCGTTCCCTGCTCATCATCGCCAAACAGATGGCGCCCTATGGCAGAAAATTCATATTGTTTTCACCCAATGTATCGGTGCTCGAGGTTCTGCGCGTCTCCGGCTTCCTGCGGATCATTTCCGTGGCCGACAGCAAGGCCAAAGCCCTTGCGGACATCGCCGAAGCCGCCGAGAGCGACCAGCAACCGAACTAGGCCGGGCCAGGGGCACCATCAGAACACGTGACATCGATGACGCGCATCATCTGCGAAATATCCGTCGACAACAGGCTGGAGCAGCTGACGGAGATCTACCATGGCCTTGAAGGCTTCGTCGACGCCAACGGGCTGTCGGACGATGTCAAGAATCGGCTGTTCCTGGTCACGGAAGAATTGTTCACCAACATCGTGCATTACGGCTACCAGGAGGGCATCTGCGACCGCATCGTCATAAAGGCCGAGCTGCGGGGGCCGGACGTGCAGCTCACGATGCGCGACCATGCCGCAGCCTTCGACGTATCGCAGCCGCCGAAAGCACCGGCTTCAGACACGGGTATCGAAAGCATGGAGATCGGCGGCCTCGGACTATTCCTGGTCCATGAATTCGCGCAATCCGTTGAGAGCCGGAGGGAAGGCTCCGCCAACGTGACCGAACTGGTTTTGCCGCTTTAGGCGGGCACCACCGTCATTCCGGGCGAGAAATCGCGGCCCAGTTCTCCTGGAACTCCCCTAGAATTCCACGCGCAGAAACGAAAAATCGTCCGGAAGCGTTTGGCTTCCATTGATCGCGCGCGCCCAGGCGAGAACGGCGGACGGCTCGTCCCCGCCCGGCTTGCGCGTAAAATTGAGAATATCCTGGAACGTCAGAGGCTCGCTGCCGTCGGTCCCGATTTCATACGTCCCGTCGCTCAACACCAGCAGACGGTCGCCCGGCTGCACGAGGACCGTCGATGCATCATAGTCCAGATCGGCGATCGCGCCGATCGCCATGCCACCGCTACCGATCAGGAGATCGGTGCTGACGGAACCATCCGGCATTTCGTGCAGCAGAATCGCCGGCGGATGCCCGCCACTTGAAAAGACAAGCTGTCCGGTCGATCGCTGATACACGCCGTACCAGATCGTGAAGAACATGTTGTTCTGCTTTTCCATCGGAAAGGCCGCATTCAAACCGGCAAGAACCGCGGACGGATTACGAAAATCGGCGTTCGGAAGAGCCGAGGCCCTCAGGACATTGATGACGGACGCGGATAAAAGCGCGGCGCCGACGCCGTGACCGCAGACATCAAGCAGATAAATGGCGAAATGATCCGCGTCGATATCGTGATATCCAAAGGAATCGCCGCCAAGCTCTGTCGATGGAACGAGCATCCAGTCGGCCCGCGGCCCGCTTTGCCGCGGCTGTGGCAACAGTGACAGGATATAGCGCAGCGCATCTTTCAATTCTTCGTCCAAGCGCGCCTGAACGCGCTGAAGCAGCATGTTGCTCTCGGCAAGCTGGTCCTCCACCGCTTCGCCGTGCTCGATCGTCGCCTCGTAGAGCAACTTGAGGTCTTCATTCTCGGCACGAAGCGCCTCAACTTCCGCAAGCAGTCGCGCGATGGTGTCGCCGCTGCCAGCGGTTGAAAAATGGTGTTCGTCATCGATCGTGCTGGTAGAAGCCTGAATATCTTGCATAGCGGATTGAACGGGCCAATAGGTGGTTTCGAGGTGTCACAATAAACACGCCATGTGACATAATACTGTCAACCGCCGTCTATAGTTTAGTTATCGGAGAAAAGATCTGCCGTATATCTTCGACACGGCAATTACTAGATTTCTAATATACTTGCGCCCGCTTTTCGGGACTTTCTGGCATATTTTTCAATCCTGGTTTTGGATAATGAATATAGCAGCCTTTCCGCACGACACGTCTTCCGCGACCAAGTTTCAATCGCTCATCGAAGTCGATATGGAGATTGGGATATTCGGTTCGAATTGGAGCCATTGCGATCGCCTTTCCTCCTATGTGGCGCGCATGATCAGCCACAACCGGACCGACTCGCTGCTCTATTCCAACCTTTTCTCCTCCGCTCTGAACGAACTTCTCGAGACCATCTTTCGCACCCATGAGGGATCGGGAAAATTCAGCTGCTCCGTGCGTCGAAACGGCGCGGTCGATCGGGTCGAACTTGTCCTTCCCTGCAGCCCCGGTCAGGCGGGCTTCTATCGCGACACCGTCGAGCTCGCGCGAGGTCCGGACGCGACTGAGAAATACAGGGAGATGCTCTTTTCATCGGATGTAGTCGATACCCGCATCGGCCTGTTCGAACTCGCCGTCGATTATTCGGCGGATATCTCCGTCGAAAGCACCGGCGACGACACCATCAAATTGATCGCCGAGCTGGCGTTGGAAGATGCGGTGGATTGATGTCCGAAGCAGCAAACAGCACATACAAGGTCCGCTTCGACGAGAACAACCAGGAGTTCTCGATCATCGGTTCGATGCGTCCGCAATATGTCGAGGAACTCGATTCCTGCATCCGCTTGATGGAAACCTCGATCGCCAAGGTCAAGGGCACCGTCTATGTCAACGTCAAGCGCCTCGTGCGGCTCAACAATCTTGCCTTCCATGTGCTGGCGAACCTTCTCGTGAAGGCTTGCGCGGAACGGCCGGATCTGAAAATTTCCGTCGTCACCTCGAGCGTCGTCGGCTGGTCCACCCGCAAGTTCAGCGCGCTCCGCGAAATCAGCCCCAACATCGTCATCGAGCAGTACGACAGCGCGTTCTATCCAGGACAGACCTTCCTGGAAGAGGGCGGATTCATTCCGGTTCTGCGGACGCAGACGAAAATGACTTGGCAACACGAAAAGGCGATCCTGCCGCGGCACGGCATGCGCGAGGGGCTGACGATTGCCGATATCTGCTGCGGCATCGGCGATTTCGCTGTGTTGCTACACAAGGAATTCCAGCCGGCACGGCTGGTCGCGCTCGACCATTCGAAATCAAGCCTTGCCTATGCCCGCAAAGTCGCCGCCGATTTCGGGATACAGGGCATCGAATATATCTACGGCGACGCCTCCGAAATGCTGCTCGACGAAGGTCAATTCGATTTCGTCACCTGCCGTCATTCCCTGCAGGTCTTCGACCGGCCGGAACTGATCCTGCGGGAGCTCTATCGCATCTGCAAGCCGGGCGGCCGCGTCTACATCACCAATGAGAAGAACTCCCATTGCCTGGGCGAGCCGCGCGCCGAATCCATTCAATGGACATATAACGAAGTCGCCAAGCTCTGGGCGCATTTCAACATGGATATCGAGTTCGGTCCGAAAAGCCGCCGCTATATGACCGAAGCCGGCTTCGAGGACATCCGCATCGAATCCTTCATGGTCACCAATCTCGATGGCGATCCGCAGAACTTCGCCGACATCATCCAGTCGTGGGAAGACGTCTACGCCGGCCAGATGTCGGTTCAACGTGGCGACAGCGCCGAATTCAACGAGAAATTTCGGCGCGGCTTTCAGGATCACATCTTTGCGGCTCTTCATCCCAAAGGCTATGCCGGCTGGCCGGTCTGGGTCGCATCGGGACGCAAGCCGCAATGACAATAGTTGATAATGCCATCGCGCGACCATCCGCCGTCGGCCGCTTTTCCCGTCGCAGTTTTCGCGCAAAGTTCATCCTCGTCGTCGGCGCCGCGGTGCTCTTCGATCTCATACTGGGTGGCGGGATTGCCATCTGGAACGTGCAGCGGCTTTCCCACAATGCCACGCAGCAGGTGGGTGAAGGCCTGACCGAGGCGAGCGAGGAATATCTGCGGACCTATATCAATACGACGGCCGAGCGCGCCGATCTGCTGCTGGATCAGGTGCATTCGGAAGTGGAATCCCTTGCGAACTCGATGCAGGGGCTGATCGACAATCCCGATCTGCGCCAAGGCCTTGGAACGACGATCGAAGCCAATCCGCAACTTCGGGACGAGCTCGTTTACGACGCGGCTGGAAACTGGGCGCAGAATACCGGCGGTGGGTCTGTCATCAGCGTGTGGAGCTATCTGCTCGGCCCGGACAGGAAGCCGCTACCGGAGGTCGATGCGCTCGTCAAACAGAGTGCCGCCTTCAATCTCTTCGCACCGTCACTGCTTGCGACCGGAGCGCCGAAGCTGCAGATGTATTATGTCGGGCCGAAGAATCGGCCGATCATGCGGACGACGCCCTATTCGCAGCAGGCCCAGACCTTCGACAAGCTCTATCCCGGTCATAACAATATGAACTTCTGGGATTTCTTCTTTCCTGGAGTGTACGAAGGCTGGCAGAACTGGATCAAGAATCCGTCGTCGCACCGGGTTCCTTCCTTCATCACCACGACGGCGCCCTATATCGACGCGATCACCGGGAAGCTTATCGTCAGCTTTTTCCATCCGCTCTGGACGAAGGATCGCAGCGACGTCGCCGGGATGACGGCAGCCGACATCACGCTCGACCAGCTTGCCGGTGTCGTACAGAGTGTCAACATCGCAAAGACCGGCTTCGGCTTCCTGGCAATGTCGAACGGCAACGTCATCGCCACCAGCAAGGCCGGCGAGGAGATATTGGGGCTGAAGTCGAGCGATGTCGGTGGGCAGGGCGTCACCGGCATCAACCGCTCGCTGCGCACCAGCTCGCAACCCGCCATCGCTTCCCTGCAACTGCCGCAGGATCAGGGCACGACGATCAAGCACATCTACCTCAACCGCGACGGCGAGGATGTCCCCTATCTGGTGGTGCTGAAGCAGTTGAGACCCGCCAATCTTTGGGACGGCAAAAATATCGTTGATGAAACGATGTCACTCGGCTTCGTGGTATCCGAGCGCGAAATCTATCACGCGCTGATCGCCGCTCAGGACAATATATCGAAAGCGACCTCCCGCATCGTCGATTATCAGCTGCTGGCGGTTCTGGTCAGCCTGATCATCGTTCTGCTGGCGGTCTTCGCCATTTCTGGCCGCATCACCGCCGGGCTCAGTGCCCTGACCGATGCCGCAAGGCGATTGCAGAACAAGGACTATAGTGTACGCGTCAAGGTGCAGACCCGCGATGAGATCGCGGAAGTCGGGCATGCCTTCAACCGCATGGCCGAGGAAATCAGCTTCCACACCGAGAATCTCGAAAAGCTGGTCGACGAGCGAACGCGCGAACTCGAAGATGCCAATGAGGAAATCACTACCCTCAACGAGCGGCTGAGAAGCGAAAATGTCCGTCTCGGCGCGGAACTCGACATCGCCCGCCACATCCAAATGATGGTTCTGCCCAAGGCCAACGAACTGAACGACATCCAGCAGATCGAGATTGCCGGCTACATGGCGCCCGCCGACGAAGTGGGCGGCGACTATTACGACGTGCTGCACGAAAGCGGCCGCGTCAAGGTCGGCATCGGCGACGTCACCGGCCACGGTCTCGAAAGCGGCGTGCTGATGCTCATGGTCCAGTCCGTCGCCCGCGCCCTTCAGGAAAAGGGCAGCGACGATCCGAAGATGTTCCTCGAAGTCCTGAACCGCGCCATCTACAAGAACATCGAACGGACGAACTCCGACAAACACTTGACGCTCGCCTTCCTCGACTATCACGACCAGAACGTGACGCTCTCAGGCCAGCATGAGGACGTTCTCATCATTCGCCGTGATGGTGCGATGGAGCGGATCGACACCGGCGATCTCGGGTTCCCGGTCGGCCTGGAGAGCGATATTTCGGCCTTCGTCGCCACCCGCAACCTGCCCTTCGAAAGTGGCGACATCATCATATTGCACACGGACGGCGTGACCGAGGCAGAAAGCCCCAGTGGCGAGCTCTTCGGGTTCGACCGGCTTTGCGCCAGTGCGCATGACTACCGCTCGGGCGGTGCCGACGAGATCGTTCGCGGCATCATAGCGGATCTGATGGCGCATATTGGTACGCAGAAAATTCACGATGACATCACGCTCGTAGTTATGAGGCATCGCTAGGCATGATCCAGCAATTCGGACACACCGATTCTTCGAACGGAGCCGCAGCCGATCTCAGTAAGCTTCGCCTTTCGGAAGGTTCGCTTGATATCAGCTGGCACCATTGCAGCACGACCGCCGATTTTCTCGGCGACTTCTTTGCCGTCCAGGCGAAGGCCGGTGATCCGGAACTCAACGAGATTCGCCATGCGATCGGCTATCTCGTCAACGAACTCCTGGAGAATGCCGTGAAATTCCGCGCACCTGGCGATATCGAGATCGAAGCCTCCTTCGAGGACGGCAATTTCGAACTGCGCGTCTTCAACCTGATCGCGGAAGAGACTGCCCAGCGCTTTCAGAGACTGCTGTCAGAAATCACGGCTCGCGACGCAGGGGAACTTCTGATAGAGCGGATCGAGCAGAATGCAGCCGATCCGTCGTCGAGCGGATCGGGCCTGGGCCTGCTGACGTTGATGAGTGACTACGGTGCGCGTCTAGGGTGGAAATTCATACATGACGAGAGGGCCGGGCCAGTAGAGCTGCAGACCTATGCCGCGCTCTCCCTATCATGAGACGCTGATAAACTGGGAAATGGTTATCGAAAATGGAAATTAAAACCAAAGAATATCGCGTCTGGCGGGAAGAAGCGACGATCCACTATGAGGGAACGATGCGTCTTTCCGGGACAGAGGCCTATGCGCCCATTCTCGAGCTGATGGACGATGTATTGAAATCGAAGCCGGAAACGATCGTTCTCGACGTGACGGAACTCGAATTCCTCAACAGTTCCGGCATCAATCTTCTGGCGAAATTTACCATAGAGGTTCGCAATCGGCCGGATGTCGGGATGGCGGTCAGGGGGTCGACTCGGATTCCGTGGCAATCGAAGTCCCTGCCCAACCTGAAGAAGCTCTATCCGGCCGTCGAACTGACGATCAACTAAACAGTCTGGCGCCGCCTAGAGCGTCCTGCTTTCAGGTGGTGCGACCTGAAAGCGGATAAGGCGCTCTAGATTTAAAAGACTAGAGCGACCTTTGTGCGTTCAAATGAACGCACGGCGCTCCGGACCTAAAGCAGCAATCGCTGGGAGAAAGACGTGGCGGAGCCGGAAGGAGAAAGTGCACTCAAGAGCCTCGCCGCAGTATGCGAGGCGATTGCACATGCCAGCTTCGATGACGCGGATCTGCTCTTCAACATCGTCGCCGACGAGACGGTTTCCAACGATATCCGCAACCTCGCCGAGACCTTCGCCAGCATGATGGTGCAAGTCGAGGCGCGTGAGTTTCATGCCAGCCGCCTTATCGCGGATCTCAAGGAAACGCAGCGTCAGCTCGAGGCGGCACAGCAGCAGCTGCAGCGTGAAAACTCCAATCTCAAGCAGCGCTTGAAAAAACTCGATGTCCATTTCGATGAGACGCAGGCCGATCTCGAAATCAAGGAAATCGTCGAGACAGAATATTTCCGCGAGCTGCAGCAACGAGCTAAATCGCTGCGCTCGAAATTCAAACACCAGGCCGACGGCGAGGCCCCTTGACCAAGATCATCTCGACCCATTCCTATCGCGGCGGCACCGGCAAATCGAACCTCACCGCCAATCTCGCCGCGGGCCTTGCTCTGCGCGGCTATCGCGTCGGAGTCATCGATACGGACATCCAGTCTCCGGGCATCCATACGCTTTTCAAGGTCGATCCGCACAACCTCCGCTTCACGCTCAATGACTATCTCTGGGGCCGCTGCGGCGTGACTGAGACTGCGCTCGACGTGACCTCGGGCATAGTCGATGAACAGGGTACGGTGGTGGTGCCGGAAGGCGGACGCGCCTTCCTTGTTCCGTCAAGCATCAAGACCGGCGAAATCGCCCGCATCCTCAAAGAAAAATACGATGTCGAGGATCTGAACACCGGCTTTCAAAACCTCTGCGTCGAGCTGAAACTCGACTATCTGCTGATCGACACGCACCCCGGGGTCAATGAGGAAACGCTGCTGTCGATCGCGATTTCGGATACGTTGATGTTGCTGCTGCGTCCGGATATCCAGGACTACCAGGGAACGGCGGTAACATTGGAGCTCGCGCGCAAACTGGAGGTGCCGCAGCTGCTTCTCGTGGTCAACAAAGCGCTGGAAAGCTTCGATTTCCAGGACCTGTCGCAACGCATCTTCTCGAGCTACCGCACCCCGGTTGCCGCTGTCCTGCCCCTGTCGACCGATCTGGTGCGCATAGGCAGTACCGGTCTCGTCAGAACGCTGTACCCCGATCATCCGTTTTCGCAAGGGGTAGACGCCATCCTCGATCTCATCGAGGACTGACAGCACTCACATCTCAAACAGGCCTTTTTCGAATTCCTCGACCGAACCGATGCGGCCTTCCCTCTCGAAGCATAGGGCTCCGGCAATCACTGCCCAGGCGGCGGGATCGAGATCTGCAATCGGCTCCGGTTCGATCTTTTGGGCGGCGACCTGGTTGGACGGCTGCATGAGGAAGGGATGAACTCCCGTCAGCAGTTGATAGGCAATGCAGCCAAGCGCGAAAATGTCATCGCGTGGATCGCGGATCGCGCCGGCAAACATCTCGGGGCTCGCATAGGATGTCGTCAGCGCATTCAGCGACTGGACATCGAAGCCGCCGGATGAGCCGGCGGTCGCAAGACCAAAGTCGAGCAGTTTCACGCCGTTGTCGTCGCCGACGAAGATATTTCCCGGTTTCAGATCGGAATGCACGACGCCGTTCTGATGCGCATAGGCGAGCCCGGCGCAAATGCCCTTGAGGATCGACACGATCTTGCCGCCCGGCATGGCCTCGCCGGTTGTACTCGCCAGGAGCCTGCTGAGCGGCCTGCCGGTGAGCAATTCCATGACGATGAATATCTCCGACCGATCGCGGTCGAAATCATAGACCGTGGCGATATTCGGATGGGCAAGACTCTGTGCCTTGCGGGCCTCCGCCTCGAGCACGCGCAGAGCATCGGAATTGTTGCGGAATTCGTCGTTGAGAAGCTTCAGCGCCACATAGGGGGCGCCGGCTCCGGCCTCGAGACGCCTGCGGTCGACCGCCGAATAGACGATACCCATGCCGCCCCGACCGATCTCCGCATCAAGGATGAAGCGGTCACGCAGGATGGCGCCGACGCCAGCTCGTTGTCCGTTGAAACCATCCATCTTGCCGAGTTCGAGACCACCCCGTGCGTTGCCGCTGACGGCGCGGCGCGCATCGGAGCGGAATCTGGCGCTTTTGTAGTTGACGAGCAGACCATCCAATGCGTCAGGGCGCCCGGCCTTGGAGGCGGCATCAGCCGATTGCCTGTCGCCTCGAAGCCCGCGATAGTCCTTGACCAGGGCGGACAGAACGACATCGTCGACCTTGCTTTGCACATCGCTATATTGCGGTGGCGCTGCCCCATGGCCGGCCAGGTTCATATAGGACGACGGTAGCGGCGGAATTTTCTCCGAAGATTGCTTCGGCGGATTTGCCGCAGGTTCTACCGGTGATTCAGCGTGCCGGAGCAGCGGCACGGTTGGTTCGTCAAACATATCCTCGCCGGCGGCGAGCGATGCCGTCACGCCCTTGCCCGCTTCTGGATCTTTCGACCGTCCTGCGGCCACTGCCGGCAACAATTTCAGAAGGATATCGGCGATGTCGAGAGGAAGCATGCCGACTGTAGCCGCATTGGAGATGGCGTCCCGAACCCCTGCCGCACCCGCTTCGCCACTGCCAACTTCCGCGGCCAGGCGGCTGACGAGGCCGTCATAGGTCAGCTTGCCTGTGACGAACATCCGGATCGCCCCATCCGCATCTTCGGCGGGAGGTTCGCTACGATCGCCTTTTTTGCCCAGCAAGAATTTCAGCTTTCAATACTTTCTAGGTCTATGCGTGATGCGGAGCCCGGGCGACGAATGTCATAGCGTTGGAGCTTCTCGACAATCGTGCGTCGGCTGACATTGAGATTGCGTGCGGCGCGGCTTTGATTCCAGTTCACTTCCCGCAACTTCGCTTCGATCACGAGAGCCTCATATTGGCCAACGATCGATTTCAGGTCGCCGGCGGGAATCGTGCTCGACATTTCCACTGCCGGTTTTCCGGACAAACCGGTCAGCTCGGCCGGAAGATGGCTGCGGCCGATCTGCTGGCCGTCATCGACGAGCAGCACGGCCCGCTCCAGAATGTTGCGCAACTCGCGCACATTACCGGGATAGCTCCAGCACATCAAGGAATCCAGCGCCTCGGCCGAGAGCTGCGGCGCCTGGCGTCCGATATTGCCCGCGGCGATCGCCAGGAAGTGATTGACCAGCTTCGGGATGTCGGACGGCCGTTCACGCAGCGGCGGAACGACGATCGGGAAGACATTGAGGCGATAAAAGAGATCCTTGCGGAACTCGCCGCGCTCGATCTTCTCCTCGAGATTGACGTTGGTGGCGGCGACGATACGGACATCAACATATTCCGCCTTTGTCGAACCGACGCGCCGCACCTCACCCTCCTGCAGCAGGCGCAACACCTTGGCTTGTAGGCTGAGCGGCATGTCGCCGATCTCATCGAGAAACAGCGTTCCCTGATGCGCCTCATGGGCAAGGCCGGACTTATTGGCAACAGCGCCGGTGAACGCGCCCTTGACGTAACCGAACAGCTCGCTTTCCAACAGGCTCTCCGGCAAGGCGGCGCAATTCTGGGCCACGAAGGGTTTGACGCTACGCTCGCTCGACGAATGGATAAAATTCGCCATCATCTCTTTGCCGGTGCCCGTCTCGCCGCGCAGCAGAATGGGCACAGCAGAGCAAGCGGCGCGGGCAATCAGGCCGTAGGCGCGCTCGATCGGCGGACTGTCGCCGATAAGACCCTTGGGCTTGACGACCTTGCGCGCCACCTTGTTGAGCAGGCGGCTGTTTTCCTGGAGCAATTCCTCGTTCTGGCGGCCGAGCTGCCGGATCAGACGCTGGTTTTCCTCCAGCAGCCTGGTGTTCCAGATGGCGACCGCGGCATGGGCGGCAAAACTCTGCAGCGGCCGCAGGAGGAGATCCGGAAGCGCGCCGACGGTTCCCGTCGCCTTGTCGCGGACATTGACGAGCTGCAGAATGCCAATCGTCTGATCGCCATGAATGAGCGGCGCGATGACGAGGGATGATGTCTGGAAGCCGATCGCCTTGTCCATCTGCCGGATGTTCGAGAAATCATAGCCCGCGGCACCGTTGATATCAGCGAGATTGACGGCGGTCGCCGTCGAAACGGCGAAGGCGGCAGGTTCCTGCAGATTGAGCTGGAGCGATTTCCCATAGATCGCAATGCGTGCTTCCGACTGCGATCCCTCGGTGATACCGCGATAATTGAAGGAAACACGATGCAGATGCCGAGCGAGACGATCCAGCGTGAAGATCGCCGCGCCTTCGGCATTCGACAACCGCATGGCTGCCTCGACGACACGCGACATCAAGGTCTCGATACGCCGCTCGTTGGAGAGCGCAATCGTCAGATCCATAAGGTCTTCATAGATCGTGCGATTGCTCATCTTCGCGATCTTGGACCTTTCCTCTCTCGGCAAGCGTTGATCCAGCGCCATCGCAGCCCCTCGCCGCTCCTGCACCGGCAACTAAGACAGGAGGTAAGCGAAGCCTCCCGTTCGCGCGAGTTCGACGCTCACCTTGTCATGGCTCTTGCCCTCTTCGCCGAGATTGCTGAGCAGCTCGGTTGCGAGCTGCGGCAGGAGAGTCCGATTGATGATGTGATCGATATTGCGGGCGCCGGTTTCGACTTCCGTGCAGCGGGCGGCGATGGCATTGACGACGTCGTCGGAATAGGAGAACGCCATCTTCTGGTTTTCGCGCAGACGATTCCCAACCTTGTTGAGCTTTAGCCTGACGATCTTTTCGAGCGGTTCGCCGATCAGCGGGTAGAAGGGCACGATCTGCATGCGGGCAAGCAAGGCCGGCTTGAAATGGGCGCTGAGAGTCGGGCGGATCGCCTCAACCAGTTCCTCGACGCTTGGCTTGACGCCGCGCGTGCCGAGTTCGGTGAGGATGTCGGTCGCTAGATTGCTGGTCAGCACGATGATGGTGTTCTTGAAATCGACCAGGCGACCTTCGCCGTCGGAGAGCATGCCCTTGTCGAAGACCTGGTAGAAAAGGTTCATCACCTCAAGATCGGCCTTCTCGACCTCGTCTAGCAGGACGACCGAGTAGGGACGCTGGCGCACCGCTTCCGTCAGCACACCGCCTTCACCATAGCCGACATAGCCGGGAGGCGAGCCGACGAGCTTCGAAACCGTATGCTTTTCCTGGAATTCCGACATGTTGACCGAGATCAGGAAGCGCTCACCGCCGAACAGCTGATCGGCGATGGCAGTTGCGAGCTCGGTCTTACCGACGCCGGAGGGACCGACGAAGAGGAAGACGCCCATTGGTGCATCCGGATTTTGCACGCCGGCCTTGGCGACGCGCACGCCATGGTCGATCGCCTCGATCGCCTGATCCTGGCCGATCACGCGCTGACCGAGATTTTCGGCAAGCGTCAGGATCGACTTGGCCTCATCGCGGACCATGTTGCCGAGCGGGATACCAGTCCAATCGGCGATCACTTGACCGACAGCTTCGGCTGTCACTTCGAAGGAAACCAGCGGATTGCCGCGCTGCAACTGCTTAAGCTTGGCGGAAGCCTCCTGGAATTCGCTCTTCAATGCATCCGTATCGACGGCGGGGTCTGTGGCTTCGCCGCCGTCCGCGGCCGGCTTCAACACCTTATCGCCTTCCAGCGACAGGCCAAGCTGACTGCGGATTTCGAGGATGCGATGCACCAGCTCGATTTCCTCGTTGCGCTTGGCAATCAGGCCGGCAGCCTCGGTTTCAAGGGTTGCAATATCTGCTTCAATTTCGGCAATGCGCGGATCGGTATCGCCGAGATTGGAATGATGATCGCGCAGCAGCGCTTCCAGCGCGCGCTTCTGCTCGGCAATGCGCTTCTGCTTGAGCTCGATGACGGAAGGCGTCGAGGAAAGTGACAATTTGACCCGGGCGCAGGCGGTATCCAGAACATCGACCGCCTTGTCGGGCAATTGCCGGCCGGAGATGTAACGAGCGGAGAGCTTGGCCGCGGCTTCGACGGCGCTATCACGGATATAGATACCGTGGGCCTTCTCATAGGCCCCGCGCAGTCCGCGCATGATGGTGACCGCCTGCTCTGGGCTCGGCTCATCGAGCTTGACGAGTTGGAAGCGGCGGGCAAGCGCCGGGTCCTTTTCGAAATACTTCTTGTATTCGCTCCAAGTCGTAGCAGCGATAGTGCGCAGCTCGCCGCGCGCGAGAGCCGGCTTTAGTAGGTTTGCCGCATCCGCCCCGCCGGCCGCGCCACCGGCGCCGATCAGCATATGGGCTTCATCGATGAAGAGAATGATCGGCTTCGGCGAAGCCTTGACCTCATCGATGATCGCCTTGAGGCGGCTTTCGAATTCACCTTTCACGCCGGCTCCGGCCTGCAGCATCCCAAGATCGAGGCCAATGAGTTCGACATCCCTCAAGAAATCCGGGACATCGCCCTCGGAAATCTTCAAGGCCAGCCCCTCGACGACAGCCGTCTTGCCGACGCCCGGATCACCGACGCAGATCGGATTGTTCTTGCGGCGGCGGCCGAGGATGTCGATCATCTGCTGGATTTCGAGATCGCGGCAGAAGACGGCATCGATCTTGCCGGCACGCGCCTGGCTGGTGAAGTTGGTGCAGAATTTGCCGAGCGCGCTGTCGGGATCGGTTCCCGCCGCGGCGTTACTGGCAGCAGCGGCTTCGCCGCGGCTCACAGCCGCTGCCTCGCTCTCCTGCGAGCCGTCGACGGCGGCAGCAAATTCCTTCTTCAGGCGTTCGAAGGAAATGGAGCCGAGGACGGACAGCCAGCGATCATCGCCAAAGCGATTGGGACGGGCAAAGACGGTGGTGAAGAGACTGCCGGAGCGGACCTGATCAAGCCCCAGCTCGACGGAACTGACCAGCCATGCATCGGTCAGCCATTCAACGAGAAGCGGCGAAAAGACCGGGCGGCCCTGGTTGCCGCTGCGGATCGTTTCCAGAACCGCCTGCAGCTTGCGCTTCAGATTTGCCGGATCGACCTCGAAATAGCGACAGATGGACTGCACATCGTGCTGCGTGTCCTCGATGAACACGAGCAGGAGGTGCTCGATCGAGACTTCATAATGGCCGCGGGAAACCGCAAGGCCCGCGGCAGATTCCAGAGCACGGCGGCAATAAGTGTCAAGGCGCCCGATCAGGCGACGAAGGTCCAGGTCAACCAACGAAATATATCCTTGTTCGCGTCGCAGAAAAAAACGACGCCTGAAAAGTCTCAATTGAAAATACTGTCGGCATATCGCTAGCGCGCCGATGTAACAGGAATTTTTCAACTGTCACGAAATCGGCTTTTGACGAAAGCCGCCCCCGCAAGATGCGGGAACGGCTGCAATCGCGCATCGCAGGCTCCGAAGTGGAGCAATCGCTGCGAGAACTGGATCAGGCAACCGGCTTGCGCCAGTCGTCGGAAGCCGAGGTGCCGGCCTTCTCGTGCGTCCAGTCGCACTTGCGATAGGTGAACGACCACTCTTCGATGTTGCCACGATGATCGTTGGCGGAGTCATTCACGTCCGGGAGGATCGTCTTGCCTTCGACGAGAACGGCATCGGTCCACTTGATGGTGAAGTAATGTTCTTGCGTGCCCTTGGTCGAGGTGCGCCAGAACTTCAGCTCGATTTCGAGGTTTTCGCCGGTGGCAAGCGCCTGCCAGAGCATCGGAGAAGCCTTGTCGAGCGGCTTGACGAACATAGCGGGTTCATGGCGGCGGGTGCCGATGGCAGTGCCGGAATTCGGGTCGCGCGGAACGATCGCGTTGCTGCGGAACGAATAGACGATGGATTCGCCTTCGTGGCCTTCCTGCCAGGTGTTGCCGATGGAGTCAGCGGTCGAAGCGTCCTTGGTGATGGCACCCTGAGTAGCGCCACTGATGGTAATGTAGCCAATGTTAGCCATGAAAAATCTCTCCAGAAAAATCGCGAATGATCAACTGACGGTTCGAGGGTGTCAGCGCCAACATCAGCAGCAAGCAGCATGCCAATCTCATCGCGGAAAAATTCTCGCAACTTAATCAGAGGCTTGAAGCGGCGGCGCCGATTTTTCACCCGCTTTCGGCTGCGCAGTTTTCTTCTCAGCATGGCTCTAACCGCGCGGGTTTCCATACGTACGCTCCGGTCGGAAAAATCGACGGACCGCACGGTCCATAGGATTGCTCCGATTGATTTCATTGGCTTTCCGGGTCCCGCCCTCCATTGCCGAAATGGGCACTGCGCATTTTTTCTGGAATTGACGATATCGCTCGTTCGGAGAAATTTGCCCGACAGACTTGAGCCGATCGGGTCGGAGTCGAGTTTTCAGGAGAGGAGCGACGAGCATGCCAGCCATCATCAAGCCGTCGCGCATTGCCACCGCCGTTCATGTGGAACCGGCCGAAGGCGGCGGGCAGATGACCCTTTCCGCCTTTCTTCTGTTCGATTTCGCCACCCCTCGAATATTCCTGACCGATCAGGCGCTGTGGCCGATGGTCGTCGAGCAGATGCCAAAGGGCGCCGTCTTCGACAAGGGCCAATTGAAGCCCAAGGGCGAAATGATCGTCGCCGGAGCGGCACTTGCGCCCGGCGACCAGCCGATCACCGGCATCAGGGTTACCGCAAGACTGGGAGCGATGGAGAAGCGGCTTGCCGTTTTCGGCGATCGCTACTGGCGGCTGACGGATCGCGGGATCGCCATGACAGAGGCCCGGCCTTTCGATCGGATGCCGATCGACGACCTCCATGCATTCGGCGGTCCGGACCACAAGGTCAACCCTCGTGGAAAAGGCGACAAAGCCCGGCAGATCGTCGATGCGGGCTATGAAGCGCCCCTGCCCAACGTTGAGGATGCCGACCGGCCCATACGCTCGATCGATGACAGGCCGCCGCCGGTCGGTTTCGGGCCTTTGCCGCCCGATGCCGCACAGCGCATGCGCTATGCCGGAACCTACGACCAACACTGGGTCAAGAACGTTTCGCCGCGCAAGCCCGCGGATTTCAATCCGCTTTTTCACTGCGATGCACCCGAGGATCAGCGCTTCGACGCGCATTTCGCCGGTGATGAGGCCTTCGCCGTCTCAGGCATGTCGCGGGGCGGCCTCGCCGCCGGCCGGTTGCCGAATGTGCGGCTTCGCGCTTTCATCCACCGCGGCAGCGATGGCAGCCTCACGGAAACACGGATGGTCTGCGACACCGTGACTCTGTTTCCGAACATCACCAAGGCGACGATGGCGTTCCGCGCCCTGGCGAAGGACACCGATTCCTTCTGCGCGGATATCGCTACCGTGATGGTCGCCATGGAATATGCCGAAGTTCCTCCCCGTCCGGTCGACTACTATCGCCATATTTTCAGAGTGCGTACCGATCGGCAGGAAGCCCATAAGCACGCCTTCTCCGACTTCCAGCTCATGCCCGAGGTCGATCCCGCCATCGTCTCGGCTCGCCGCGCCGCAAAACTCGAGGACGCGCGCGCCAAGCAGTTGCAGTTCATCGACAATCTGAATTGGGCGGCAAGAAAGGCTGTTGAGGACCAGGGCTTGCCTGCCGATATCGTATCGCCGCTCGACAGCAGCGGTATTGACGCCTTGCCGCTGGTTCCTCAGCCGACTGCGCAGGAAATCGCCGATGGCGATTTCGACCTTGCGGAGCTTATCGATGACGTGAAGACCATGGAAAAGGCGCTTCTCGAAATGCGGGACCGGGAGATGGCGGCCGCCGAACTTCAGCGCCGCGCCCTGGTGAAATCGACGCCGGCCTTTCTGACGGATTTCCTGGCGCAGCCGATTGCAGACGACGCCCATATGGCGCGCTTTGCCGATCTCACCCTCGACGACGACGTCACCGCCGGCCTTGCCGGAGCTGGTCGAGTTCTCGGCGACAACAAGACCGCGCTAGAAGGGCTCCACCCCGAATTTTCCGGCGAGGCCTTCGCGCATCTCCCGGACGAGCTCGACAATATTTTCGACGCGCTTTCAGACCGCGGCCCCGCGAACGCCGAAGCGGTTGAGAAACAATTCGCGGCGGCCTGCGCGCGGGCTATGCGGCAACCGGAAGGCTCGCTGCTGTTCGAAGCGCGGCAATCGATCCGGAACACCAAACTCGATAGTTTCGACTTCAGCCAGCCGTTCGACCAGACAGCCGATGTGCACCGCGAATTCGCCAATCTCTTCAGCAACATAACGGCGGAGACGCCGTCTAAGGAAGCGACGATCTCGCCGGCGGGGCTGTTTCCGACGGAGGAGATCGCCGTCGATCGCGGCGATGCCGAGCAGGCGCTCGCGAAGGCGGCGTCAACTATCGAGGCCAAGTTCCCGCATCTGCTGGGCAACGGCGAAGACGGCGACGCAATCGAGCGCCTGATGTCGAAGGTCCGTGAGTTTGCGCCTACCGCCAAGGACCAGGAGGCCAAAGGACTGGCCCCAGCCACATTGGTGGAACGCAAGAGGTCTGAAGCCCTGGACAATCTGGACGAAGCCGAGGAGATGGTCGACGAAGCGATCCTCGCCGGCAGGCAGAAGACCCCGGCCGCAATCTTTCCGATGCAGGCTTTCCTGCCCGGTGTCGCCGACCGTCTCGGCGCTTTCGTGATCCAAAAGCTAAAAGAAGGTCATGACTTCAGAGGCGCCGATCTCGCCGGCGCCGATCTGCGCAACGCGGACTTCAGCGGCCTCGATCTGCGCGCGACATTCTTCGAGCGCGCCGATCTCACCAATGCCCGTTTCGCCGGCGCGAATCTGGAAGGCGCGGTCTTTACCGAGGCCATCCTTAGCGGCGCAGACTTCAGCGGCGCATCCATGACCAAGGCGAACCTCAGCAAGGCCGTCCTGCGCGGCAGCAGGCTCGACCGCTGCCAGCTCGACAATTGCACGCTGGTCGGCACGGATTTCACCGGAGCGTCGGCGCGTGAAATGCGCGCGTCACGGATCACGATTATTGAATCGGTTCTCGATGACGCCGACTTCAGCGGCGCCGATCTGGCCGAAGTGCAGATACTGAAAGGCAAAGCCGATGGTCTGGTTCTGGACAAGGCTCGCGTCAGCCGCGCATCTTTCATGGTGCTCTCCATGAGGGACGCGTCTTTCAAGGAGGCAGCGCTGGAACGGGTCGCCTTCATGGAGCTGACGGCGCCCGGCGCGAATTTCGCGCATGCCCAGATGAACTGCGTCGGCTTCATCGGCAAGGGCGATCTGAGCGGCGGCCGCTTCGAGGAGGTCGTGGCGACCGATACATCCTGGAACACTGCCGACATGACGGAGTCCTGCTTTTTGCGGGCGCGGTGCGACTCCTGCCTTTTCAACGATTGCGATATGAGCGCGTCCGATCTGCGCCTTGCCTCGCTGAAACGTGCCCGCTTCGATAAATCCATTCTTGCCGACAGCGATCTCTTCGGCGCCAATCTCTATGGCGCGTCGATCGGCAAGGTCGACCTGCGACGGACCTCGCTGCGCGGAGCCAACCTCTATCTCGCCAATCTGACGGACGCCCAACTTGGAAGCTGCGACCTGACGGGCGCCAATCTGGGCAAGACCATGTTGGAGGTGCCGAGCGATGCCTAAGCAACCCGAGAGAATGCCAACCAATCTCAGCGAGATTTTCGAATACCTGGCTCACGCGCAGCCTGTGATGCTGAAGATCGCTTCCGGCACCGATTTTTCGCGCCAATCGATGCGAAGAGCGTCCTTCGTTCTCTGCACCCTCAAATCCAGCTCGTTCGTCGACGCCGACCTGACGGGGGCCTCCTTCACCAGCTGCGATCTCTCGAACGCGGTCTTCACCGACTGCATCCTGTCCGGAACGCGCTTTGTCGACTGCGACCTCGCGCGTGCCGATTTCCGCGATTGTCAGTTGGAAACGACGCAGTTCGTCGCCGGCAAGGCGGTCGGAGCCGCCTATCAGGGTGCGGCGATCGCCAAGGCATCCTTTGCCAAGACGGATATTTCGCAGACCGATTTCCGAGATGCTACCGTGGAGCGCTCGGCCTTCCTCGACTGTCCGATCGAAGGACTATCGGTGACGGGCGCCGTGCTTTCCAGCGTCATGCTGACCAAGGCCGATCTGCGCGATATCGATCTGACTGATGTTCATATCGACACCGCAGTTTTTTCCGAAGCCGATCTTTCCGGCAAGGATCTCACGGGTCAGTCGCTGCAGAGATGCACCTTCTACAAGGGCAAGTTCACGCAGACCCGTCTCGACGCCGCCCGTCTTGACGGCAGCGTATTTGCCGATTGCGATTTCGACGGAGCCTCGGCCTCGGGAATTTCGGGGAATATGACCTGCTTCACCAAAAGCCGGATGGACGGGCTCGATTTGTCGAACAGCAATCTGTCGATGTCGAATTTCGTTCAATCCAGCATCAAGGGCGCGATCTTCAACGGCAGCCAGCTCTACTCGGCCGCTTTCACCGAAGCCGACGCAAAGGCCGCGCAATTCGAACGCTGCAACCTGCAGCAGGCTGACTTTTCCCGTGCCGATCTATCCGCCGGCAACTTCGGCGCCGCAACCTTTTCAAATACCAAGTTTCATGCAGCCAGACGCGACGGCGCGCTGTTTGCGGGCGCATCCGGGAGTGTGATCGAGACCGATCAGGATCGGGCCATCGCCGAGCTCTATACGCCGCGGATCGTCGTGCTCGACGGAGACGATATCAGGGGGACGAGATAAAGAATGTTCGTGAATTCACAAGGGCCCATTCCGGGAATGGATTTCTCGGCGCCTGACGTCTACCTGCAGCCCACACCCGTCGGTCCCGTTCCCGTTCCTTTCTTCAGCATGGGGATGCGGCCTACCGATATTCCGACGAATTTCCGATTCCTGATCATGTGCATGCCGTCGCACAATCTCATGAACGAGGCGCCGGTGACGATCAGCGGTCCCGGCCCCGGCGTCGCATCGGGCATGGTCTGTTCCGAGAGCCACAATGCCATCGGCTCCGTCAAATTCTTCATTCAGGCGATGCCGGCCACCCGCGCATTGCTGGATCCCACCTTGCAGAACGGCATATCGCCTAATTCGGTCGGGATGACGATCGTTCCCTCCCAAGTTTGCCTGGTCAACCCGAGCGCCTGACGACAACAGCCGAGAGAGTAGAAGATGAGCACGAATAGCATGCAGGAAATGCTGATCACGCTGCCGGGAACAACGTCGGACGTGGTCTACGTCGAAAGCGTCAGGGGACGCGAGACGCTGTCGAGCGCCTATGAATTCGAGGCCGATGTCGTCTGCCGCACTCCGCTTCAGATCGAGCCGATGCTCGGCAAGGCGGCGAAGCTCGAGCTGCGCGTGCTTGACGAGGAAGCCGTGGTGCATGGCATCGTCGCCGCCGCAACAACGCTCGATCCAACCACCAACCGCGAATTCTGCTACCGCTTCGTCATCGCACCCGAATTGGCCCTGATGAAGCTCAGCCGGCAAAACCAGATCTACGGCACCGACCGCGACATGAACGTGGTCGACATCGTCGAGAAGGAATTGAGCGACGGCAACAAGAGCGGCTCCAAAACCGCCTCCAGCCGGGTCGGCCGCTCCATCCCGCATCAGATACTTGCCGACAAATCGAGCTATCCGAAGCTCGATTTCACCATGCAGTACAACGAAAGCGACTTCGATTTCGTGTCGCGGCTCTGTGAAAAATTCGGCATCTTCTACATGTTCGATCAGAGCGGCGATCAGGAGGTCGTCCAGTTCTGCGACCGCAAGGAGCATTTCCGCCGCGTGTCGGGACGCAAGCTGACCGAAGAGCTGCCGTTTCGCGGCGAAGCGCAGATCCGCAGCCAGGGCGACTTTGCCATCCGCTCTTTCAAAGGCACCTACAAGGTCTCGGCGGGATCAATCCATCGCCGGGAATTCAACGACGAAACCCCGACGGTCGATCTGTCCGTTTCCCACGACGCGACCTATTCTGGTCAGGGCATCGACGTGCGCTACGACGAGAATTACCGCACCGTCGGCGAGGGCAATTTCCTGGCGACGCGACGGATGGAGCAGGTGACAGCCGAACGGCTGACATTTGTCGGCGAAAGCAATATTCCGCTGCTCCGGCCCGGAATGATCTTCAAGTTGGTCGATCATCCGATCGCTGAACTCGAAGCCTATTACGTCATCACCCACGTCGAGCACGAGATGGCCGAACCGACGCCGCTCGGCTTCAGCTCGACGGACAAAAAGAGCGAGCCCTATCGCAACCGTTTCACCTGCATTCCCTTCAGCACCCAGTACCGTCCGCCGCTTTTGACGCCGAGACCCGTCGTCAACGGTTTCCTGATCGGCTTCGTCGACGGCGAAGGCAGCTCGAAACGGGCGGAGCTCGACCAGTATGGCCGCTACCGCATCCGCATCATGGACGAGGAGAGCGGCCTTTCCGGCGGCAAGGCGAGCTATCTCGTGCGCAAGGTCGAGCCCTACGGCGGCGGCGATGGCTTCGGCTCGCATTCCACGCTGAACGTCGGCACGGAGGTCATCCTCGGATTCCTGCACGGCGACCCGGACCGGCCTGTCATCGCGGGCGCCTTCTCCAATGCTCACCTTTCCAATCCCGTCACGCAAACCAACAGCAATGTCGCCCATCGCACGCGCACCGCATCCGGCATCATCCTGCAGATGTGCGATGGCGCCGCCCGCTGACGATAGCCAAAGGACACGGCAATGACCGACGCATCCTCCTCTTCGGTTTCAGTCTCCGATACTTCCGGTACGGCCTACCAGAACTCCTCCACCTATCTCTTCGTCCCCGGCGCATTGGGCAAGGATTCCACCGTCGCGACCGACGACGCCAACACGCCGGGCGCCTACTTCCGACTTGGCAGCTATTCGGACATGGAGACCGGCGCACAGAAAAATAGCGCCAACCAGGCCCTGTTCTTTCCGAGAAATCACCTCAAGGACGAGATGTTGAACGGAAGTCAGAGCGTCGGGAAGGGTATCCTTCTGGCCTGCAACGGCCGGCTGATGATGCGCAGCTCCGAAGAGACCTATCTGCATAGCACGGGCTCGATCAATATCGACACCGAGGACAAGCTGAACGTCCATGCGGACAAGGATATCCTAGTCACGTCGAACGAGACGATAACGATCCAGAATGCCCAGTCGAAGGCGATCACGATCATCGCAGGCAACGGTCAAGGGAACCTGACGACCAAGGGTCTGCAGGCCACCATCGAGATCAACGGCAACGAATTCAAATCCACCACCTCGGACAGCTTCAGCTACTACCGGTGCAACGTCTACACCTATAAGCTCGGCGGCATGGTCGACGTGACCCTGGGCGGCAAGTTTTCCTACTGGCTCGGCGATGCACTGAGCATCACGACGTCTATCGACCTGACGATCTCGCTCAGCATCGCCATGACCCTCTATGTCGTCAAGATCGACATAGGCCTCATAAAATTGGACTTCGTCCGTAACAAATACGAAATGAAAGAAGGCAATTTCATCGCGTCCAAGGCCAACTTCTTCATCTTCGGAGCCAAGGCGGAAACAGCAGTCACGAAGGCCGACGAAACTGCAGTCAGCAACCAGACGAAGGCCGTCGATTCAGGGGATGCTGGCGTGCAGACCTGGGTCAAGGGCGTAGTTTCGAAGGTCAGCGGACCGGACTCCGAAATATCCGAGATCAAGAGCAACATGTGACGCAATGCCGGCAAACCGGATGGGGAAATAGCATGACAGGACCCATGACGAGCCGATCGACGGCTCAGCATGCCGCGGCAAAACTGCAGCCGGTCGCGGCCGCAAACGGATTGCTCCGCGGCACGGTCAAGACTCTGATGACCGCAACCGAGGCAGGCGTCGAGACGGACGAAGGAGAGAGCGTTCTTGCCCGGCAGGCGGCAAGCTGCCTGCTGGCGCCGGCGATCGGCGACCGCGTCCTTCTTTGCATGATCGGCAGTGAAACCTATGTCCTCGCCGTCCTTGAACGGGAGAGCCAGCACGCGGCCGAAATTTCCGTTCCGGGAGCTCGCAAGGTTACCATCAGCGCCGGCCAAACGTTGGAGCTGAACGCGCCCTCGATGAATCTTGCCGCGCGGCAGTTGACCCTGCTCGCGCGCAACATGGCGCATACCGGTCAGTTTCTGACCAGCAATTTCAAGACGATCGTCGAAACCGTCATCGACAAGACGATCGGCGCCCGCAGCCTGACGACGAAAGCGGACGTACGAACCGCTGTCATTACCGAGGTGGAGATGCTGAATGCCGGCACGCTGGTGCAAAACATCGACACGGTCGCCACGCAGAACAGCGAGATCGCCCTTGTCACAGCCCAGCGCGATGTCAGGCTGGATGCGGAGCGCGTCAGTGTCGGCTGATTTGCTTGTTACCGGCGGCAAAGCCGCTGCGCTGTTTTCGTGGAACTTACGTGGTGCTACGGAATGTTGCTGATAGACGAACGACTCTCCGCCGCCAGGGGCCATCGGTCCGCCGGGCGCAATGACGACGCCAGCTTGCTCTATGAGAGCGTGCTGGATGTCAGTCCTGCGAACATCCCTGCCCTCAAGGAACTCGCGGCAATCCGGCTGACGGAAGGCCGGCTGGCGGAGGCGATGGATCTTGCCGTGCGCGCTGCCTCACGGGCTAACAATGATTGCGAGGCATTCGCGCTGCTTGCAAAGGTGGCACTTCTGTCGGACCGTTCGGATGTCGCGGCAGTTGCCATCGAGCAGGGCCTGGCGCAGGATCCCCATCATCCGGAAATCAACAAGCTCAAAGCAAGCACATTGCTGCAAGGCGGCGATCAGAAGGCTGCCGAACGGTTGCTCATCGCAGCCTTGAGGCATCATCCTGATGATGCCGGGCTGTTGACCGCTCTGTCGCAGATGTATCTGGAGGACGGGCTGCCGGAGCCGGCGCTGACCTACAGCCGCAAGGCCCTCGCGCAGGATCCGGACAATGCCGACCTGCTCGCACTCGTCGGCTCGCAGCTCTCCGTCCTCGGCAGTCACGCCGAAGCCCTACCCTACCTGGAGCGTGCGCATCTGCGGCAGCCTGCGAATGTGCCTCTTCTGAGCTACCTCGCCGAAACGCTTCTCAGTGTCGGCCAACTGACGGAGGCACATCGCCTCGCAAAGCGGGTGGTCACGCTGATGCCACACCTGCTCTCCGGCTGGCAGACCTATGTGAAGGTCATGGCCTACCGCGGCGAGGCGGAAGCAGCGCTTGCCGAATTCGTAGCGATCGCCAAGCAGCACCCCGAAAAAATCGAGGCGGCGCTGACGCTTGCCGGCGCCTACAGAATTGCCGGCAATCCGGCCCAGGCGCTACGCTTACTGCAGCCGCTGGCGACCAAATTCGCGACGCTGACCCCGACGCGCAAGATGTTGGCCATGGCTCTGATTCGCGATTGCTGCCTGACGCTGGGGCTCTTCGACAAGGTGGCGGCCACATTCCCGCAGACGGACCTGCATGCCATGCTCGGCTTGACGCGACAGGGCGAGAAACACGGCGAAACCGATGAGCTGTCTGCGGCGCTAGCCGAAACTAACCTCGTCATAGACGGCAATCTTTCCAGCCTGGATGCGATGGTCTTGCTGCGCTTCGGCCTCCGCCCGCCACAAACAGGCCTTCCTACGAGAGTGCTCGGGCACTCAAGCCTTGCCGATATCGTCGCGCTGATGCCGAACAAGCGTTTCGCAGCGAATGACATGCCCGAGGCCGACGACCGGGATGACATCGTCCGCGCCCTGCCGCTCTCCTATGCCCTGGCACTTCCCGAGGGTATTCGTGGCACAATGACCTCCGCCCTGCCCTATGCCAGAGCACCCGAGGAGCGGCGGGAAATCTGGCACCGCTCGCTCGCCGGACTGCCACGGCCCTTAATCGCGCTGGCATGGGACGCAACGCGCCCGGGGCTGCTTCTCGACGATTACCGGGCCGCTTTCAGCGGCTTTCAAGGCACCCTCGTCAGCGTCATGTGGGACGAGTCGCGCCATCAGCTTGCCGATTGGCCTCTCGTGATCGATGCCGGCGTTCACTTCACGTCGATGGCGGATCTTGCTGCTGTTATCGCCGAGACGGACGGGATCATTGGCCCGAACGGAGTTCCCATGCACATGGCCGGCGCCATGGGTGCCAAAGCCCTGCTGCTGGCGCTGCCTAACTGGCCATGGTACTGGCATAACCAAGACGGCGTGTCATCCTGGTATCCTTCCGTGAAGGTCCTGCAGACCGGGGCCATCGGCAGCTGGGCCACGGGGATCGAGGAGATTGCGCCGGCGATCGGGGAATTCCGCCGCTCTCTGCGCAACCCGGCCCTCGCGTCGAACGGTCGTGATCAAAACAATCTTTCCGCAGCCGAGGGAGGCAAGCCATGACATCCTGGCGTCCGCCAACGCGTGAACCCGATGCGCTTCGCGCCGCCCTTCATGATTATCTTCGCAACCGCGCAGCACAGGTGTACCTCAACAAAGCCGCGACGCTGCAATCGCTGGGGCGCGCGGATGTTGTCATGAGCAATGGCCGCAAGCTCGCCATCGACCTTCGCATATCGCCCGTCGACATCACGAAATTCGCCAATCGCGCCACGATCGTTTTCGCCGTCGAGGGGCATGCCGCCGAGAATGGAACAGGCTACGAGGTCAACGGACGGATCGTCCTCGACCGCAAAACACTGGCCTACCTCTCGATCGAGGTCAGCCCTACGGTCGTCAATGGCAGCATGCGAGCCGGCTAAGTTTAGGCTCGCCCATCGAGAGAGCTTTGCCGTACGCGCGCTTTGGGGGCTGGCAGAGGGGCTCCATGAGCCGATGCCTTCCTTTCACGGTGCCGCTCTGATCGACTCCCCAACCATTGGCAAACGGTTTTCAGGCTGCAAGCCGCAAGTCGGGTACGAAGGCGTATTTTACGGTAGGCTACATGAAATCTTACTCACATAATGGCCGGTGCGTAGGGGCCGGTCCTGCAATTTGGCAAGCTGAGCTCCTGCGGACTACATAGTGTGCAATCGACATTCGCGCGCGATGCAAACGTGCCTTTGGTAGCATTACCGTAACATACTTCCGCGCGCCTTAGCTTTCGGGCAGCTTTTGCCGGCACGCCGATCCCGGCGGGCAGATCTCCATGGGGGCCAAGGATGTCGAGGAGAAGCAATCTTTTCGCGGCGGTGACACTTGCCTGCATTGCCTATAGCGGGCTCGTGCAGGCCGAGACCATGAGCTATGCGGATGCGATAACGAAACTTGCGGGCGACTGCGGTTCCGACATCGGCAAATTTTGCAAGGGTTTGAACCTCGGCGGCGGCCGCATCGCCGACTGTCTGCAGCAGAACGCCGCGAAGGTGTCGCCGACCTGCAAGGCCTCCGTCGCCAGCGTCGTCCAATCGATCAGCCTGCGCGAGCAGGCGCAAGCGGCCTATAGCGATGTCTGCAGGGGCGACATCGCCCAGCGCTGCAGAGGCATCAAGGGCGACGGCAATATTCTGGCCTGCCTGGTCAAGAACAAGCTCACCACCGACAAGTGCAGCCAGACGATCACCGATGCAGGCTGGAGATAAGACATGTCAGCACGTTCCTTTAAGACACTCGCAGTTCTCCTTGCCGTCTCGGTCCTGCCGGCAAGCCTCACCTTCGCTCAGCAGGTGTCTCAGCAACGGATCATTTCGGGGCTGGGCAAACTCAAGGCGAATGCCCAAGCCGTCGATATCGAACTGTTGCGCCAGGAGGCGATGAAAGGGCCAGGCCAGCAGATGTCGGCGCTGCCCAATTGGAGCAAGATTGGCAAGCTGCCGCAGATGGTCGTCGAGATCAATTTCGAAAATGACTCGGTGGCTATCAAGCCGGAGTCCTACCGAACCCTGGGGATGATCGCGGACGCCCTGCACCATCCCAATTTGTGGGCATACAAGTTCCTCGTGATCGGTCATGCCAGCTCGACCGGCGACGAAAAACACAATCTCGACCTCAGCGAGCAACGCGCCGTCGCGATCAAGGAAGCGCTGGCAACGACGTTCGCCGTCGATCCCCAGCGACTATACGCAGTCGGTGTTGGCGAGGCGTTCCCGATTGAAGGCTCCAAGACTGACGCCGCCAACAACAGGCGCGTGCAACTCGTCAATCTCGGCGTATTCACGCATAAGAAGTGATGCGAGAACCGTCCGACACTTGGAGGACATGGGAATGACGACGACCGTTGCCGAAGAACTGCGCAGGCGCGAACTCGAGCGTTACATTCTCGAAATGGAATGGGAAGAACAGATTAGGACGCGCGAAGCGGGGAAGCATGCGGAGCTTGTTAACGACCTGCTTCGCAGGCATCTCGGCGCGGCGGAGCGCATGACGATCAAGCAACTTATAACCGGAGCCGCCGCCAAAGGGCGATGCGAAGCCATGGTATACAGTTTTCCTGCCCAAAGTTGCACGGACGGTGGACGAGCCATCGCGAAAAATCTGCCTCATTGGCAGAAGACGCTCCAGGGCAATGCCAAAGAACTCTACCACATCTTCATGGAGGTTGCGAAACCGCAGCACTACGGGCTCCGAGCCGCGGTCGTCGGCTACGCAGAAGGGTTTCCGGCAGCGATCGGCTTTTTCGTCACCTGGGAACCACTCTTCTTCAGGTCGGACGAAAACATCTTTTAGCATCTGAGCGGCCGGACACGCATTCTTATTTCGTAATTCAGCCAGTTGGCAGGACTGTCCGCCGAAAGGACGTCACGATCGTCTCATCCGGCCGGAAATCTTGCGAACTATGGGTTTCGACGAGCGTGCGGTCCGCAGCGAGAGGTCGGGATGTCAGCTCAATTGCCCGCCTCCGCGGGCGTAAGCAGCATCTGCGTTGGAGGCCGACCATATGCGCCAATGGGTGGGGTGCACTTCCAGCACTTCTCCGGTCTTCGCGTTGATCCAGCCGGCCGGTATTCGTCGACACGGAAAGACCAAACTATGGACCCCTTCGTCGTCGATTACAGCGAGTTCGATATCCTCTGCAAAAGGGGCCTCGACGATGACCTGCCACATCGACTGATACCTCACAGTAAAGCCACTCTTGCGCTCACCACGACAGCGGCTCAGCCGGACGGCAGGTGTGCCGCCGGGTCACAAGAAATAGCGTATGGCAAGGCAGAATTCCTTGATTCGGATCACTTCAACGTGCGCTTTTTTTTGCTACCTAACATGCTTATAATATCCTGAGTTGAGGGGCATTATCGGATGCGCGTGGGGACCGAAAAACTTTCTCTGGGCGTTTTGTTCTCGGCTTGGTCAAAAGCCAGATGGGAACGGTTTTGGTATGCACGCGAGACCGACCTGCCGCCGAACTCCGCCGATGTTCTCGGCCCACCCACAGCGATCCCAGGAATGGATGCAGAGAGCCTGCGGCAGCAGCATATCAAGCAGATTTTCGACATCATGCCCGAAGCAGTTCTCCTTCTGGACAAGAGCCAAAAGGTGACAGCGTGTAACAGGACCGCATTGTCCATGTTCGGCTGCATGGAGCAGGAGATCATCGGCAACGATATCGGCCTCCTCTGGGCGCCCCATACGATCAATTCTCGATTGAACGGACTTTGGGCCACACGTGGTTGGATGCGTAAGGGCATCGCTATGAGAAAGGACGGCACAACGTTCCCGGCTGCCTTAACCATGGTGATGACGGACGAAACCACGACCGGGGCCCTGCCGACGGCGATCATCCAAGACCTCCGCGAAGGCGAGGGTGCGGAGCGTCAAGTCCAGCAGCTTCAGAGCGAGCTGGCACGTCTGGCTCGGCTGAATGAACTTGGGGAAATGGCGTCGACGCTCGCTCACGAACTTACGCAACCGCTCGCCGCGATCGCAAACTATTCGCAAGGATGCGCCAGGCTGTTGGCAAGCAAGCGCCCGCAAACGAGCGAACAGGTGCAAGATGTCCTGTCGGAGATCACACATCATGCACTTCGCGCCGGCGATATCATAAGACATCTCCGGGAATTCATCACCCGGGGCGGCGGCGAGAAGAGAACGGAACATGTCCAGGAACTGACCGAAGAGGCGATGAAACTCGCCCTTATGGGATCGCGTCTGGCCGGCATCACCACCGAATTTTGCTTCCAGGCGAGACGCGACGTCGTGCTGGTCGACAGGATCCAGATCGAGCAGGTGTTAACGAACCTCATTCGCAACGCCATCGAGGCCATGGATTCAATCGATAATCCGAGGCTGACGGTCACGACGAGAAACGAGACGGACGATAGCGTCATTGTGGAAGTCTCGGACACCGGCTCCGGTATAGCAGCAGAGGTAGAGGCAACGCTGTTTCGTCCGTTTGTCAGCAGTAAGCCCCGGGGCCTCGGCATAGGGCTGGCCATGTCGAAGCGCATTATAGAAGCGCACGGAGGCCGCATAACCGCCCGGCGCAGGGCCTCCGGAGGCTCTACTTTCGCATTCTCGTTGCCTTTGATCGAGGGAGCGCCCGATGCCAAGTGATCTGACAGTTCACGTCGTCGACGACGAGGAGCCATTCCGAAAATCCCTGACCTTTCTGCTGGCTTCGGCTGGCTTTGCCGTGCGCGCCCACGAGTCCGCCTCTGCATTCCTGGCTCTGATGCCGCTGCCCCAAAGGGCCTGTCTCGTAACCGATCTTCGAATGCCGCATATGGACGGGGTCGAACTGTTGAAGCGGTTGCGAGGGATGAATATCGATATCCCGACCATTGTCATTACCGGCCTCGGCGACGTGGCGATGGCCGTTCAAGCCATGAAGGCCGGCGCCGCCGATTTCATCGAAAAGCCTTTCAAGGATGAGGTTCTGATAGCGGCAATCAAAGAGGCGGCAGGCCAGGACGAACCAACGGCAACCGACGAAAATGTCGCCGCCATCATGGCCCGCCTCAACCTGCTGACGGAACGCGAGCACCAGGTCCTGGACGGGATTGTCGACGGGCTTCAGAACAAAGTAATCGCCTTCAATCTGGGCATCAGTTCCAGGACCGTGGAAGTCCATCGCGCCAACGTAATGGCCAAGATGGACGCCCGTAATCTTGCTGAACTTGTCCGGATGGTCATGGCCCACGACTCGCTGTCGAGGCACCGTATTAGTACTTAGGGGTTGTTCCGAATTTTGCCGCTTCTCCCAATTTCGTATTGGTTTGAAAGTAAGCGGAGGAGATTCATATGACGACCCTGAACCAAGCCGTCGATCGCCATCTGCCTGCGTCTATGGGCATGGACTTTCCGGAGCAGCGAAAACTTGCTTCAAGCACTACCCTTGAGCTGCGGGCCGGCCAGGGTATCTACCGCGAAGGCCAGCGCGCGGCTGCAATCTATCAGGTCCAGTCGGGCGCCGTTCGTGTCTATCGGCTCATGCAAAACGGCCATCGCCACATCCTATCCTTTTATGGGCCAAATGAATGGTTTGGTCTGCAGGATGGGTTGTTCCATGACGATTTCGCGGAAGCGATTTGCGCGAGCCAGTTGCGGTCGTTTTCCATCAGCGGCCTACCAACACTGCCGGTGAATTTGCTGGGCATCGCACTGAACAGCCTTGCCTACGCGAATTCACGCCAACTCATGATCGTCCGCCAGAGCGCGCTTGAGCGTGTCGCCGTCTTCGTGAAGGAAATGGCTGACCGCCGTCCCGGCATAAGCGAGTTCGAGCTGATGATGTCGCGCGCCGATATTGCCGATTATTTGGGGCTGACAGTCGAGTCAGTCGCGCGCTCGTTTACCAAACTGCGGACGAGCGGTATTATCCGCCTTCACGGACGAGGCCAACGCTATGTTCGTATCGTCAATCCAGAGGCTCTTGCGGCGCTTAGCATGTAGGATTCGAGCCGGCCCGCCCGACGCCGCATCGAACCGCGATATCGATCCAGGCAAGTCCCGCGTCGCCACCCGTAATGCGAATGCGCAGGGCAGTGAAGCAGACGACGCCCTGTTGCAGGGGGCGGCGGCACAACAAGTTGCACAAAGAGCAGAGGCAGATCCCGAAGCCCGGAAGATATACGAGGAACTCGACCAAATCTTCGGAAGTATCGAATTTCAGGCATTAGATCGCGGTCGCAAATTCCTGGAATATGTTGTCGAGGAAACACTCGCAGGACGGCAGGAATCTCTCGACGCTCACAGCATTGCGCGGGCGGCCTTTGGTAGAGATGCGTCCTTCGACGCCGAAAGCGACCCAGTTGTTCGCATCGTGGCGGCCCGCACTCGGTTTGCGCTGCAGCGTTATTATCTGGCGGCCGGCCAAGATGACCCCGTGCAAATTATCATCCCAAGAAATGGATATATCCCGCACTTTCTTCAAAATAACTTGGCTGGTCCGTCGCAAGAAGACGAAGATCCGCGTAGCGCCCCACCTGCTCAGGTCCCACAAGCTCCGGAAGACAAACCACTCACCTATAACGACCTGCTATTGCCGATCGGCGTGCCCCTCGGTTTGGTCGTGATCATTATCCTTGGGCTTGTCCGGCCATTGGAATCCTATTTTTTGGAAACTGACCAATCCCCCGGATCTTCAGTTTCAAACAGCAACGAAAACAGGCTGAGGGTTATCGTCGAGCCTTTTGCAAACGCAACTGCTGGAAGCAGCGCACCCAATACCGCCCGAATGTTCACCGACGGAATCATCGGACAGCTCAACAAGATCAAGGGAATCGTCGTTGCTACGCCGGATGAGACATCAGCAATCCCGGCATTCAATGGACCACAAATCGTCATGCGGGGCACTTTTGGAGCGGAAGACGGCAGAATTCGCCTTCATGTGCGCCTGGTCAATCCTCTCGATGGAACGGTGACTTGGGCTGGCCAATACGAAAGCGATACTCGCGCTGAGAGTATAGTTGACACTGAAGATAAAGTTGCCCGGCAGATCGCCAATGTATTGGCAACGCGATATGCGAGGTGGAAAGCTAATACCGTCACCCGCTAGTTTGTCGTTCCCTGAAGGATCCAGCGTACTCTTCCTACGTGGAATTGCGTAGTGATTCATCACAATTTGCAGCAACCGGAAAGCGACATATCACTTCACCTGGGACGAAAACGTTTCGTTTTCGCTCAAACCTGTCCGTCACGCCCGTCCGCAAGCGTTTTTGGCCAGTTTGCTCGGCGGGGAGATTTTCCGCAGCATGGGGCGCGCGCAATCCTTGCGCTCGCGCACCCGCGCCCTTCTTTGGAGGTGACTTTTGATGGCTTGCCCGTCTATACTCAGAGCGCCCAAACTGGCGGCCGTAATGGTGGCCGCGACCTGCCTATCGCTTAATCTGTCGGTTTCGGCTGCCTATGCCCAGCACAGCCCGTTCGACGATTTCCCGATCGTCATCACCTGTGAACAGAAGGGCACGCAGCACGCCTATTATCTCTCGAGGGTAACGCAAGACGGCACAGCGACCTACGTCGCCTCAGAGAGAATTGCGGGAACTATTTCGCTCGGCGGTCACGCAAAGGCCGTCGGAGGCCCGGCGGCGGGGAGCTGCGTGGGCAAAACCCTTGAGGAACTCCGTGCCTCGGGGCAGGCACATGATCTTCGGCGCTAGCCGCTCCATCGAGCGGCCCGCATCATAGACGTATGTCAGCTGATCGAGTTCATGGGGGCCGTCGGTGAACAGGCTGGCGCTGCCCATGCCTGCGCCGTTCGACCATTTCCGCGAGAATCGACAGCGCGATCTCCTCCGGCGTGATCGCGCCGAGATCAAGCCCGGCCGGGGCCTTGATCTTAGCCAGCACGGCTGCGTCGATGCCGTCGGCGGCAAGCTTTTCCTTGAGCGCCGCTATTTTCCGCCGGCTGCCGACGAAGCCGAGATAGGCGGCATCGGCCTTCAGTGCGGCTCTCAACGCCGCTTCGTCGCCTTTGCCCTGTGTCGAAATGACGATGTAGCAGTTTGCGGGATGTGTCTCCGGAATAGCGAATCCGTCAAGAAGCAGATCGGCGTTCGGTCTCTCGGTAAAATCGGCAGGCGGGGCTGCTGCGGTTATGTGAAATCCAAACTGCCGGGCAAGGTCGGCCAATGCGATCGCAACGGGGCTCGCCCCCAGGATCACCAGGGACGGACGCGGCAGTACCGGTTCGACGAAGATGTCCATCGTACCCTTGCTCGGGCAAGTATTCTTGGCGAAGCGGATGCCCTCGCGACTTTCGCCCGGCTGAACGCCCAATTCGGCGAGAAGATTTTCAGGCTGGACAGAAACAAGCCGCGACTCGCCATCGAGAAGCGCATCCTGTGCAGCCCGCAGAACCGCGCCGCGGGCGCAGCCACCGCCGATCCATCCAGCCACAATCGTACCATCGGGCCGGATCACCGCCTTGGCTCCGGCTTTCGCGGCGGTCACCGAAACCGTGCGGACGACGGTCGCAAGCACGAAGGCTTCGTCCGCGGAGCGCATCCTTGATGCCAACTCCATCACATCGACATGGGCGGTCATGACATCCCTCCCTCAGAGTTTGGCAAGATAGGGTTCGAGTGCGGCCAGGCTCGCCAATGAATGAGCAGGCGCATGCAGGTCCACGTAGGGCAATGCCGCCTTGATACCTGAGGCTTCCGGGGCGTAGCCGTCCCACCCGATCATCGGGTTGAGCCAGACGATTCGTCGGCAGCGACGCGCGAGCGCCGCCATTTCCCGGCCGAGCATCGCCGCATCGCCGGTTTCGTAGCCGTCGGAGACGATCATCACGCAGGTCCGCGAATGGATCGCTCGTTCGGCGTAGGCGCGATTGAAGGTTTGCAGGCATTCGCCGATCCGCGTGCCGCCGCCGGCGCCCTGCACCATCATCGTGAGCCGATCTAGCGCACGGGCGGCATCCCGCTCCTTCATCGCATCGGAGACATGGGCAAGCCGCGTGTGGAAAAGAAAGGCTTCCGCTTCGCGAAACGCATCGAGAACGCCGTGGATAAAACGCAGGAAGATGCCGGTATACATGCTCATCGAACCGGAAGCATCGAGCAGCATGATGAGCCGCAGCGGCTTCGACTTGTGCCGGCGTCGCACAGGATTGATCGGAACGCCGCCATGGCTGACGTTGCGATGGATGGTACGCCTGAGGTCCAGGCGATACCCCTTGCGGCGCGCCACATCCCGGCGGGTCAAGCGGACCCGCATAGCAGCGGCAAGTCGGGCCGCGATCACATGTGCTCTTTCCATATCGACCGGATCGGACAGTTTGCGGAAATCCGTTTGCTCAAGGCTTTCGGCTCGCGATGCGCCTTCCATGCGGCCCTCGCTCCCCCCTGCCCGATCGTCCGTCCCGTCCGATTTCGGCAACTGGTCGCCAACGGCCGAGCCGCCCCTGGCATCATCGGCTGCCGCTAGAGCTCTTGGCCCAGTGGAAGGCTTGGAAGTGCCCGAGACGGTGCTACGGGAGCGCACATGCTTGCCAAGCCAGAAGGCGTCGAACACCCCGTCGAACCGGTCCCAATCGGCTTTGCGGGCACAAAAGAGATGCTTGAAAGCCGAACGCAGCAGGTCGGGCCTGGTCGCCATCTCCGTCTGCATCAGCGACGCGGCGTCCTGACCTTCCTTCAATCCGACGGCGAATGCATTATCCCGAAGCGTTCGCAGGAAAGCGGCGAGCCTCTTCGCAACGAGGCGCGAAAACTCGTTCATGTCGTCAGTCGTCAGAAGCGTATCGCAGCAGCTCATGCGACCCTCCCGAGCAGCCGCTCCGTCACCTCGCGGCTAATCCGCACCTTGTCCTCCCGCGTCTTCAAAAGACACATCAGCGTCTCATGGACCGCCTCCGGCTCCGCATGCAGATCGACAATATCAAGGCCGACAAGAACGGCCGCCCAGTCAAGCGTTTCAGCCACGCCGGGCACTTTCCGCAGGTCCTCCTTGCGGATCTTTTCGACCAAACGGGCAACCTGCAACGCCAGCGATGCCCCGGCACCGGCGACCCGCGCCATGATGATGCGCGCCTCACGATCGACGTCGGGATAGTCGACATAGTGATAGAGGCAGCGCCGCCGCAGCGCATCGGAAAGCTCGCGTGTACCGTTCGAGGTCAGGACCACATGCGGTATGGACATGGCCTGCACCGTTCCGAGCTCCGGAATGGAGATCTGGAAATCGGACAGCAATTCCAACAGGAAAGCTTCGAACTCCTCATCGGCGCGATCGATCTCGTCGACAAGCAGGACAGGCGCGCGCGGGCGCCGGATCGCCGCCAGCAGCGGTCTTTCGAGGAGATAGTCCTCAGAAAATATCCCCCGCTCGATCTCGGCTGCGTCCACGCCCTGCCGCGCCTGGATGGCCAGCAACTGCCGCTGATAGTTCCATTCATAGAGCGCCGCGGACTGGTCGAGGCCTTCATAACATTGCAGACGGATGAGCTCGGTGCCATGAGCGGTCGCGAGCGCCTTGGCCACCTCCGTCTTGCCGACACCGGCCTCTCCTTCCAACAGCAAAGGCCGGCCGAGCATCTGCATCAAGGCGATAGCAGTCGCAAGATCGCGGTCAGCGATGTATCCGGCCGCAACAAGCCGCTCGGTGATTACATGGCGCTGCAAAACCTCGCCACGTCCTGCCCCCTCTTCTTTTGCGGAGAGGGGGCTGTTCTTATCATGCGAAGCAGATTGAGTGGAGGACATGAGCCGAGGTTCCGATCAGGCGATCACCCCAAGATTTTTCGCCGCCTGCCAGTTGCGCCAGAAATCATGCGGCATCTGGATATGCGTCGAGCCGAGAAACGAGAAGGCATCGTTGACCGCGTTCGAAAAGGCGGGAACCCCGCCGACGTTCGGGCTTTCGCCGACACCCTTGGCGCCGATCGGGTGATGTGGCGAAGGCGTCACGGTAAAATCCGTTTCCCAATGCGGGGTTTCGACGGCCGTTGGCATGAAGAAATCCATGAAGGAGCCCGTGACGACGTTGCCGTCATTGTCGTAGCGGATCTCCTGGCCCATCGCGATCGCGAAGGCTTCGGTCAGCCCGCCATGCACTTGTCCTTCGATGATCATCGGATTGATGCGAGTGCCGCAATCGTCCAGAGCATAGAAGCGGCGAACCTTATAGACGCCGGTATCGACATCAATGTCCATGACGCAGAGATAGGCGCCGAAAGGATAGGTCATATTCGGCGGGTCGTAATAGCTGACGGCCTCAAGCCCGGGCTCCATTCCCGGCGGCGGTGCGTTATATGCGGCCCAGCAGAGGTCCTTCATCGACTTGAACTTCTCCGGCAGGCCCTTCACCCGGAAGCCGTCGATATCCCATTCGAGATCGTCCTCGTGAACTTCGAGCATATAGGCGGCGATCATCTGCGCCTTGGCCTTCACCTTACGTGCCGCCATGGCAATCGCGGCCCCCGCGACGGGGGTCGAGCGGGAACCATAGGTACCGAGGCCGTAGGGCGCTGTATCGGTATTGCCTTCCTCGACCATGATATCGTCGGCCGGGATGCCGAGTTCCGTGGCGATGATCTGCGCCCAGGTCGTCTCATGGCCCTGGCCCTGGCTCTTCGTTCCCATGCGGGCGATGCCGGCGCCGGTCGGATGCAGGCGGATTTCGCAACTGTCGAACATCGCAATGCCGAGAATATCGCAATTCTTGGATGGTCCCGCGCCCACGATTTCGGTGAAGAACGAAACGCCGAGACCCATGATCTCGCGGGTTTCGCCGCGCCTGAAGGCGTCGCGTTTTTCGGCCTGTTCGCGACGGAGGCCAGCATAGTCGACCGTCTCCATCATCTTCTGCATCGCCGTGTGGTAATCCCCGGAATCATATTCCCACCCGAGCGCCGAGTGATAGGGAAACTGCTCGGGCCGAATGAAGTTCTTCAGCCTGAGTTCCACCGGATCCATGCCGAGCTTCTGAGCGAGGATGTTCATCCCCCTCTCGATGCAATAGGCCGCCTCGGTTACCCGGAAAGAGCAGCGATAAGCGACGCCGCCAGGAGCCTTATTGGTATAGACGCCGTCGACGGCCAGATGCGCCGTCGGGAAGTCATAGGAGCCGGTGACGATGTTGAAGAAGCCGGCCGGCCATTTGGACGGATCGGCGCAGGCGTCGAAAGCGCCGTGATCGGCAAGCACATGCACGCGCAGACCGGTGACCTTCCCCTCCTTCGTCGCGGCGATTTCGGTGGTCATGTGATAATCGCGGGCAAAGGAGGTGCTGGTCAGGTTCTCGATTCGGTCTTCGACCCATTTCACCGGCTTTCCGGTGACGATCGAGGCGACGGCCGAGCAGATATAGCCCGGATACGCGCCGACTTTGTTGCCGAAGCCCCCGCCGATATCGGGGGAGATGATATGGATCTTATGTTCCGGGATCTTGGCGATCAGCGCCACCACCGTACGGATGACATGCGGCGCCTGGAATGTGCCCCATATCGTCAGCTCGCCTTTGACCTTGTCGAAGGAGCAAACGCACTGGCAGGTTTCGAGCGGCGACGGATGCGTGCGGTGGTAGGAGATCAGCTCCTTGATCGTTACTTCCGCCTTACGAAATGCCGCGTCTGTCAGATCCTTGTCGCCGACCGTCCATTCGAAGATGTGGTTGGGATGCTTGCGCGGCCCGTGCGCGCCGTCTTTCTTGTCCTTGATGTCTTCGCGCAGAACCGGCGCATCCGGGTCCATCGAATGGAAGGGATCGATGAGAACCGGCAATGCCTCATATTCCACTTCGACGGCATTGATGCCGTCGTCCGCGGCGTAACGGTCGGTTGCGACGACGAAAGCGACCTCCTGGTTCTGAAACAGCACCTTGCCGTCGGCAAGTACCATCTGGACGTCGCCCGCCAGCGTTGGCATCCAGGCGAGATTGACGCCCTTGAGGTCTTCCGCCGTCAGCACGGCGAGAACGCCCGGCACCTTCAGCGCCTTGTCCTTGTCGATCGATTTGATGCGCGCATGCGGATGCGGCGAGCGGACGAAATCCCCGTGCAGCATGCCCGCCAGCTTGACGTCGTCGACGTAATTGCCCTTGCCCTGGGTGAAGCGAATGTCCTCCACCCGCTTGCGCTTGCAGCCCATGCCCTCGAGCTTCGCTTCGCGCTCTTCGCGCGTGACCGTCATCTCGTTCATTCTGCGGCCTCCTTGAATTCAACGCCGTTGATTTTTGCGGCGGCGTATTGGATGGCCTTGACGATGTTCTGGTAACCCGTGCAGCGACAGAGATTGCCGGAGATACCAAAGCGGATTTCGTCCTCGGTGGGGTTCGGATTTTCCTGCAGCAGCCGGTGGGCACGCACGATCATGCCCGGCGTGCAGAAGCCGCATTGCAGGCCGTGCATCTGGCGAAAGCCCTCCTGTAGTGCCGACAGCGTGCCGTCGGGATTGGCCATCCCTTCGATCGTGGTGATCTCCGACCCTTGCGCCTGCACCGCAAAGATGGTGCAGCTCTTGACCGACATGCCGTCGAGATCGACGGTGCACGCGCCGCAATGGGTGGTCTCGCAGCCGATATGGGTGCCGGTCAGGCCCAAGGTCTCGCGGATGAAATGGACGAGAAGCGTTCGCGGCTCCACCAGGCCATCCACCTCGGTACCGTTCACCGTCATTGTCACATGTGTCTTCGCCATTGTTGCCTCCTCACACGGCGCGGGCTGCGGCGCGCTTCAACGCCCGCATGACCATGATGCCGCCCACATGTTTGCGGTACTCGACAGGTCCTCGCCCGTCCGCGGCCGGCTGCATGATCTGCTGCGCGAGCCCGGAAGCTTTCTGCAGTGTTGCTTCATCGAGGCTCGTCCCGATCACGGCGGCGGCAGCGTCTTCGGCCAGCAAAGCCGTTTCCGATAGATTGGTCAGGCCGATGCGGCAGCTTTCGATCTTGCCGCCGGAGATGGTGAGCATCACAGAGGCAGCCGCGGTCGCATAGTCCCCGACCTTGCGCTTCAGCTTCTCGTAGGCATAGCCGTGACCTTGGACGGGTTGCGGAATGACGATCTCGGTCAGCAATTCGCCGGGCTCCAGAGCGGTGAAATAGGCACCCTGATAGAAGTCGGTCGCGGGGATTTCGCGCATGCCGTTCGGCCCTTCGAGGCGGTAACGCGCATCCAGGGTCAACATGAGAGCCGGCATGTCGTTGCCGGGATCGCCATTAGCGACGTTGCCGCCGATCGTACCGCGATAGCGAACCTGCGGATCGGCGATCAGCAGCGCCGTCTCCTTGAGGATAGGCAGGGCCGTCGCGATTTCCGGCGAAACCACAAGGTCGTGCTGCGTGGTCATCACACCGATGACGATGTTGTCGCCCTCGTGCCTGATGCCTCTAAGGCTCGCAATGCCGTGAAGGTCGATTAGATGCTCGGGCGAAGCAAGCCTCAGCTTCATCATCGGGATAAGGCTGTGTCCGCCCGCAAGAGGCCTTGCTTCGTCTCCAAGCGTGGAGAGAAGTTTGATCGCATCGGCGACCGTGTTCGGCCGATAGAAATCGAATGCGCCCGGTATCATGATCTTCCTCCCGTTCGATCGGAACACGACGCTTTAGGGAAGAATTTCGTCGGTCGTCGGCGCTGGCAAGCTGACCGGCGGAACATCAATCACCAAGGGCGGAGTTTCGCACGAAAGGCGGTATTCGGCGCACGATTTGCGTCAATCTCGCTGACTTATCTGGCCGCTTTCGCAGCCTCGCCCTTCGCCAGTCCGAGGCGGACTTTCAGCTCCGCGATCTTGGCACGACTCACAGGCACCAGATGAGGCGCGGGGCCATCCAACTCCACCACGGCGCCGTCACCTTCCCTGCGCATGAAGGTTATATGCGGGACCGCCACGATATGGCTGCGGTGGACGCGCATGAAGATGTCGGGACAGAGCTGCGATTCCGCTTCCGAAATCGGCCAGGAGCACATGCGCTCGCGCTGGCCATCGTGAACGAGCGTATAGTGAGCATCGGCGCGAACGCTGCGAATCTCCGCCACATCGATGAACTGCGTACCGTTTGCCGCCTCGATCGGCACGCGCGTCGCCATTGGCCGCGATGGCGGCTGACCAAGACCCGCGAGCGGAGCTGCCCTCGTCCGCGCCCGGGCGGCGACCGCCGCGACGCGCCCCCCTGCTTCGGCCCCGCCGGCCGGAAGATCGGCGACTGGGTCCGAGACGAGCACATTCGGACGCTGGCGTGCATCTGGGACGAGAAACAGCAAGAAGCCCACGGCGACCAGGAAACACAGCAAAGCCACGATCAGCGCCAGCACCTGTGACGAGGCGGCAAGCCCATCCATTTCCATGGTATGATCCATGCCTCCCCCGGCACCAAAATGCATACCGTACATCGCCGTATAATGCATGCCGGAAACCGCGATACCGAAGGCTACCGCACTAAAAGCAAGCCGGAAACCGCCATGGCCTGCCAGAAAGATCCGAAGCCCGCCATAGGCGGCAACGACGGCAATCAGCACCGAGAGCAGCACCATGCCAGGATCATGCTCGATACTGAAATGACCGGCGAGGCCATGAATGCCGACATAGTGCATCGAGGCAATGCCGAGCCCAAGAAGCAGTGCCGAAGCAAGGATGCGTGAGCTGGACTGTTCGCCAATGCTGACGAAGAACAATGAAATGCCGACCACCAGCGCACAAATGAGGAAAGACACGACAGTCGGTAGCACAAGATAGACAGCGTCAGAGGGAATCGGCGCGGCAAGCATGCCGATAAAATGCATGGTCCAGATGCCAATAGCCAAAAAAGCCGCCGCACCGGCAAGCAGCAGCCTGCGGCTGGCCCCAGGCGAACTGCGGATGCGCGCGGCCAGGCCGAAGCCGGTGTAGCCGCCCATGATCGCAACCGCCACTGAGAGCGCTACGAGAAACGGATCGTGCTCAGCGAACATGCTGTCTATGGTCGCGTCCTTTCCTCCACGAACGCGACCTCTCCTCAAGAGAAGTTATATCCGCGATCGCCATATTGACAAGCGAGGATCACAAAAGGTCCGCTGCCGCCGGCAAGCAACCATCCTCAAGCAGGGCCGGGTTAATCCCGCCAGACTTGTTACTCCCGCTCCCGGCCGACCTGATCCTAGTCTTCCTGCGATCATCAGAGATCCTTCTGATGGCATGGTCAGCCCATAGGAGCACGTCTTGAATACCGAAAACAAAACGGTCCTGATTACCGGAGCCAATCGCGGCATCGGCCGAGCCCTCGTTGATGAAATGTTGAGGCGCGGCGCAAAACGCATCTATGCCGGTACACGCAGCGATCAGCATCATGATGACGAACGTGTCATCTTCATCAAACTGGATGTCACAAATGAAGGCGACATTCGGCGCGCAGCTGAGAAAATTGAAGGTCTCGATATCCTGATCAACAATGCCGGGATCTTCGCGCCAGATGATTTCAGCGATTTCGAAGTCATCAACCGTCACCTGGCTGTCAACTTCTTCGGCATGCTGAGGGTAACTCAGGCGTTTTTGCCGATGCTGGTGCGGTCGAAAGGAGTCATCGTCAACAATCTCTCTTTGTCGGCGCTCGTGCCGGTCGCCTCGACGCCCGCCTACTCGATTTCGAAAGCTGCGGCCCACAATGCTGCGCAGGCTTTCAGAGCCCTTCTGGCTGCTCGTGGTGTCAAGGTGCACACCTGCTTCACGGGGCCGGTCGACACTGACATGACGCGCGATTTCGACGTTCCGAAATCGGAGGTCAGCCTAGTGGCGGCGGGAATCGTCGGTGGGTTGGAAAGAGGCGAAGAGGACATCTTTCCCGATCCCTTCTCCGCACAGATTGCCGATGGCTGGCGAGCCGGCGTCGTAAAGGAACTGGAGCAGCAATTCGCCGCTTTCGTGCCGCCGCCGGCTTTGGACGAAGGGGGATGTTGCCACCATTGACGTCTGGCATTGCGAGCGAACGGCTCGGCAACGCCGTTTGCCGTCGGGATGAAGCGAAGGATCGTTGGTGACGTGATCTGCCAACGATCCGGGCTCTGCGGGAGGCAACCTTGACGACTTGATACCCAGGCACATGTTTCCGGCAAGTAACCTTTACCTATCTTTCCATTCACCTTATTCAATCGATCAAGAGTAGCCACCGGCCGCCGGAACGGCAGCCCCCACCGGAAAGCTCCCAAATGTCATCTCCGATCTTCATTCCCGAGTCGCTGAAATCGCTCCGTGTCGAGCCGCTCTTCGCCGTTGAAATGAACATCACATCCGCCCAAAAAGTGGGAGCTGAAGCCGGCCCCAGCGTGGTCGGCATCGTGGGCGGCGGGCGTTTTGAGGGGGAGCGGCTGAAGGGCCGTATCCTCGAAGGAGGCAGCGACTGGCAGCAGGTGCTCGCCGACGGAACCGTGCGACTGGACTGCCGCGTCGTGTTGGAAACGAACGATGGTGCCCTCATTGGCATGACATACCAGGGAATTCGCGCCGGGCCGGCAGACGTGCTCGCACGTCTTGCGCAAGGCGCGCCGGTGGAGGCCGACGAGTACTATTTTCGCATCAACCCGATCTTCCAGACGCGTTCAGACGACTACGGTTGGTTGAATCGCATCGTGGCGATCGGCGCCGGCTATCGACCGCCGACCGGGCCGATCTACAATATCTTCCAGATCCTTTGACGGAGGGGAGGCACAAAACCACAAGATTTTCACACCAGCGTCGGGTTACTTTTCGTCTGCTGGTGAACGATCATGCGCAGGCAGCGTTCCTCCGCCGTGTCGAGGCTGGTCAACCCAACGACGAGGAAGCAGCGCCGGTCGCGGGCTGGATTTCTCCTCGCTGTCGACATTGCATCCGCTCTGAGCCATCCCGGCTTCCGCCAGCCAATCGCGGAACTTCTCCCAAGTAAGACCTTCAAATCCCTTCATTGCGCCTCCTCCCAAAAGCGGCTGTCCATTGCCGACCTCTGTCGTGCCTCCAAGGTAGATGGAAAGTGCAACCCGGAGGCGGTACATCACGCCGTCGCGGCGTCGACCGATCCGGCATCTTTGATTGTTGGAGTCCACTGATAAATACTGACATCCGCATATACGCCGTGGATCACAAATGGATCCTGTGCACTAAACTGCCGCATCTCATCAAGCGAACCGACCTCGGCAACGACGATGCCACCGCTTGCGTCTCCGACTTCGTCCAGAATAGGTCCCGACTGTCTAATGCGAAGCAGACCAGATCGAAGGTAGTTCCTGTGATCTTCGAGATAGCGTGCACGAGCAGAGGCTTTCCCGGGATCCGAAAGTGCGACGCGTATTGCAAGCATCCTTTTGAACTCCTCAATGCAATTGAACGCTTATTTGAACGTCGTCATCGTCACCTCGGCGCCGGCGCATCGCCGCGATAGGCCAGCTCGAGCAATTCGCTCAGCGCTTTCTTTTCGAGCGCGCGCGGATTCCAGTAGGCATTCGACATGGCCTGTTCGACCGCGTCGCCGACACTGTTGGCGGGCATGCCGAGATCCTGCAGCGACATGACAGCCCCCAATCGCTTCGCGAGATCGTAGAGAGCCAAAGCAGGCTCGCCTCCACCAAGCGCCCGGCTGATACGTGCCATGGAGGCGGGGGCCGCTTTGCTGTTGTAAGCTACGGCATGGGGCAGGACCGCCGTGTGCATCGGCGCATGCGGGAGATTGAACATGCCGCCCAGCGTGTGGCAAAGCTTGTGATGCAGCGCCATTCCGACCGAGCCGAGGCAGACGCCGCAAAGCCAGGCTCCATAGAGAGCATCGGCACGGGCGCCCCTGTCCTGCGGGTTTGCCTGGATAAGCGGCAGAGCGCGGGCGATCGCCGCAATCCCCTCCTCCGCCATCATCGAGACGATGGGATTTGCTTCCCTGGCGTAGAGCGCCTCGACGGCATGGGCAATGGCGTTGATGCCGCTTGTCACCGATAACGCAACGGGCAGGCTCAACGTCAGATCGACGTCGTAGACGATGACCTCTGGAAGGATCCGTGGATCGGACTTGGTGACCTTGCGGCCACCTTCCGTTTCGCCGAGAATGGGAGTGGCCTCCGATCCCGCATAGGTCGTCGGCACGACAATCTGCGGCAGATCCGTGCGGTAGGCGATCGCCTTGCCGAGACCCGTTGTCGACCCGCCGCCGATCGACACAAGCGCATCGGCGTCAAGCCGCTCGACGGTCCGCATCGCGTCAGATGTCACGTCCACCGGCGTGTGCATTTGCGCTTTGGAATAAATGCCGGCGACGCGCGAGCCCAGATGGCGCGCAATGTCTTCCGCTTGGCCCGCCTGCTCCGGCGTGGAGAGAACCAGAACGCACTTTGCGCCCAGCCTCTCGGCTTCCTCCCCGAGGCGGGAAATCGTGCCGCTGCCAAAAATGACGCGGCCGGGGTTTGCGTTGTAGACGAAATTTTCCAATTGCTTCTCCTAGACCTTTTCCGGCCGCGCGAGGACGAAATCGAAATCCGAGCGCCAGAGCGTATTGCCGTGCTCGAGACGTTCAAAGGGCGCGACAAGTGTCCTCTTGACCCCGAAGACCGTGTCCGATTCGAGATAATGGTCCCCGCCGACGAAGGTGTGGGTCACGAGTTTCTGAAAGCCGTCTGCGCGGACCATGTAGTGCATGTGCGCCGGCCGATATGGATGCCGTCCCAGAGCAGCGAGCATCTTCCCCACCGGCCCGTCATCAGGGATCGGATAGGAAACCGGCTTGATGCCCACAAAACTGTACCGCCCATCCGGGCCGGTGATGAAGACGCCTCTGTTGTTCCATTTCGGTTGGATGCCAGGCTGCTGCACGTCATAGTAGCCTTCCGCATTGTCCGACCAGACGTCGATGCGGGCTCCTTCCACAGGATTGCCGTCGAGATCGAGCACGCGGCCGACAAACAGGCAGCTTTCTCCCTTGCCATCCAGGCAGATCTGGTCGCCCATCTGGCGCACAGGAGCACCCTCGACATGGAAGGGACCAAAGACGGTGTTCTCGGTCGCCCCTTCCGGCCTTCGATTGTTGATGGCGTCGACCAGCATGGAAAGGCCGAGCGTATCGGACAGGAGGATGAATTCCTGTCGTTCCTGCGTGCAGATCTGACCTGTCCGGGTCAGAAAATCGACACCGAACTCCCATTCCTCCTGCGTGAGGTTGATCTCGCGCGCGAAGCTATGGAGATGTTTTACAAGGCAGGCCATCACCTCGGCAAGACGTGGGCTGACGTCTTTTCCCATTCGGGCGTTGACGGTCTCGATGGAATTCTCTTCCGTGAAATAGCCGATTGACGTCGTCGTTTTAACGGTGTCCTTACTCATCCGATTCCTCCTTTGCTTCACGGAACGATGCGATCCGCCCGCAGGCGGTCAAAGGCATCGGTGAAGGATTGGGTTGTGTCCTGATAATCCAAGAAGCACAGTTTCCGGCTTCGCCCCATGTCGTTGAACGTCTCGACCTGTCGTCCAAGATCGGCGTCCGAATGCCAAAAGGAAGCGACGCGCGAGAGGGCATTGGGCTGAAGTCCGTATTTCTTGACCATGCCATCCCAGATCGGCGCGGCATCGTCCATCTGGCTTTCGAGAGGGTTCGGTTCTCCCGGGTACGCCGCAGCCTCGATACCAAAATAGCTCGCCAGCCGCGGCCAGAGCCACTTCCATCGGAAGACCTCGCCGTTGACCACGTTGAAAGCAAGATTGGCGGCGGTGTCGGTGGTCGACGCCCATTCGAGATGCCTTGCGAGCAGCCGGGTGTCCGTGACGTCGGTCGCGGCCTGCCATTGCTGCGGCGAACCGGGAAAGACGAATGGCCGGCCGGTCTCCTTGCAGATCGATGCATAGACGCCGAGGGTGGCGGCCATGTTCATCGCATTTCCGACGGCATAGCCGATCAGTGTATGTGGCCGATGAACGGACCAGGTAAAGCCATCGCGCGCTGCCGCGGCGAAGACCTCGTCTTCCTGGACGTAATAGAAGTTCTCTCCCGGTAGGCGCTTCTGCTCTTCGCGGAACGGCGTTTCCGGCTGCGTCTTGGCATAGGATTCGAACGGGCCGAGATAGTGCTTGGTGCCGGTCGTCAGAGCGACGTGTTTGACGCCGCGTCCTTTTAACGCATCGAGCACATTGCGGACGATGGCGCCGTTGACCTCGCAGTTCTTCGCCTCCGTTTCCTGGCGGGACCAGGCAGTAATGAAGACATGGGTGGGTTTCGCATCCGCCAGCGCTATCTGCACCGAACGCGCATCGACCAAATCGCATCGAAACGTCTCGACACCAGGGATCGGGCTCTGCGAGCGCGACAGTCCCGAAATGGTCCAGCCATTCTTCGAGAGAAGGTGTTCGGCGAGATTGCTTCCGGTAATGCCGGTGGCGCCGACGATCAAGGCGTGTTTATTCATGGGTTTAGCCGTTCAACAGGGTGATTTTGATGCTCTTTGTCGGATCCTGGCCGAAGGCGAAAGCCTGAACCGCATCGGTCAGATCAAAATCATGTGTCTGGATTGGCGACAGATCGATGCCGGTTCTTTCCAGGAACCGGATGGCTGCCGGCCAGACGCCTGGCGATCCGATGCAGCCGCGCACCGTCAGGTTCTTCATCTGGATCTGCCCGAGAACCGCCGGCACCTTACGGCCGATATTGATGCCGACCATCGACATGCGACCATCCTCGCGCGCATAGTCGAAGGCGGCAGCCAGCGATGCGTCGTGCCCGGATGCTTCGATGACAAGATCCGCGCCATTGCCGTCCGTGAGCTCGCGGATTTTTTCGGCCGCGCCGCCGCCCGTGGGATCGATCGCGACATCGGCCCCGAGCCTTTTCGCGACTTCGCGGCGCGAAGCCAGCGGGTCGACCACGATAACGCGAGCGCCCATGCCGATCGCCGCGGCCGCCGAGACCAACCCGATGGTGCCGCCGCCGGAGACCACGACGGTTTCGCTGGCATTCGTACCGCCCGAACGCAACACTGCGTAGAAGCCGCAGGTGAAGGGTTCGATCAGCGCCGCCTTCTTGTCGTCGACCGCATCGGGAAGTTTGTGCAGCCACTCGGGATTGACGGCGAAAAACTCGCGATCCGCCCCGCTCAGCGAGAAGCCGAAATGATGCAAGCGCTCGGGAGTGCGCACCACGCATTCGCCGACAACGCGATCACCTTTGTGGAATCCCGTCACGTTGCGTCCGACTTCGACGATCTCGCCGCTCCATTCATGGCCCGGCGTCACGGGATAGGAGATCGGGATGATGTAACGCCCTGCCAGCAATTCATAGTCGGAGTGGCAGATACCGACCGCCCGTGTGCGGACCAGCACCTCGTTCGGGGAGATTTCCGGCATGGCCGTATCCACGATAACAGGCTTTTCCGGTGCATCGAAAACCAGGGCCTTCATGTCTTCCTCCTCAAACCTGTTCCAGGGCGCCCGTTCGGGCCGAACGCACGATCGCCTCCAGCAAGGCGATGTTGTTGATCATGTCATCGCCGGTGATCGGGTAGTCCTGTTTACCGCGCACGGCTCGGGCAAAGGCTCGCAGGTTGTCGCGGACCGGTTCGGCGGGTGCGACTTCGCGCACTGTGATCGGCTTGTCCTTCCAGCCTTCCGTCACCACCCAGCCATCAGGCGCTTCGACATGCGCCTTGTCGCGGACTTCGATCCACCCTTGCGTGCCGTAGACGGCGTAACGGGAGATGAAGGGAGTAGCGAGCGTGGCGGCGACATAGGCTGACCCGCCGTTTCCGAAGCGGATGTGCGCACTCATCGTGTCGCCCTGCGGAATTTCGGAAGCGAGGTTTTCGCAAATCACCCTAACGTCCTTTGCCGGTCCCATCAGCTTGACGGCAAGATCTGTCAGATGAATTCCGGTCGCCGTCATGCCGCCGGCCGGTGCCTGGTCGGCCTTCAGCCGCCAGTTGGACCGATCGAGATTGAGAAACTTGTCGTGGCTGAAATTCGCCTCGATCTGCAGCAGGCGGCCAAGCCTTCCCTCCGCCGCCACTTTCAGTATCTCGGCGACCGGCGGCTCGAAACGGCGTTCGTGCCCCATTCCGAGGACTACGCCCGCCTTCCTGCAAAGCGCCACCGAAGCCTCTGCACCGGCGCGCGTCAGATCCAGCGGCTTTTCGCAGAAGACATGTTTGCCGGCCGCGACGACCTGAGCAATCTGCTGCCGATGCAGCGAATGCGGCGTGGCAAGCACGACAGCCTCGACGTTCGGATCAACGAGCGCCTCAGCGAGATCCGTGGAAAACTGCAGGCCGGCCTCCCTTGCGAAGGCTTCCGCTTCGAGGTTGGCATCTACGCCCCGAATGAAGTGCATTTCCACTCCGCCGGCATTGACGAGGCCCGCCATCTTCTTGCCCCACCAGCCGAGGCCGACCAAGGCAGCGATGACCGGCCTTTCCTCAATCACGGTCATCGATTATCCACCCGCTTGCTGAAGGGATGGATATTGACGGTCTTCCAGACACCCGCCTTCGTGAAGGGATCGGCCCTGTTGAACGCGACGACTTCGTCCTTGCTATCGGCCTCGAGAAGGAAGAGGGAGCCGATCATCGTCTCATTATCATCCGCCAGAAGCGGTCCGGAGATGACGGTCTTGGTCGCGGCGCTGGAAAGATACGCCTTGTGGGCATCGTAATTAGCCAGCCGCTTTTCGACGGCGCCTTCGTGATCGAGGCAGTGAACGATATAATGCATTGAATTTCCTTTCCAAAAATCAGGCGATTGAATAGCCGCCATCGACCATCAGCAGATGTCCGGTGACGCCGCTTGCCGCATCGGACAGAAGGAACGCTGCGGCTGAGGCGATTTCCTCCGGTTTGATCAGGCGGCCGACGGGAGTGTCGTCCAACCATTGTTTCATGACCGCGGGCTGGGTTCGGCCGACCTCGGCCAGCATGACGGTATCTGTGTAGCCAGGGCCGACGGCATTGACGCGAACGCCCGATTTTGCCCATTCGGCGGCAAGGACCCGGCACATATGGGCAACGCCGGCTTTGGAGACGTCGTAGCCGACGTGCAGCTCTGGCCGTACCGCCTTCACGCCGGCAATGGAGGCCGTCATCACAATCGCGCCCTTTCCCGCCTCCAGCATCGATCGGCCGAAGGCCTGGACGGTCCAGAACACGCCGTCGAGATTCACCGACATGACCGTGCGCCAATCCGCCTCGCTATGGTCCAGGGCGGGCCGTTCATAGGACATGCCGGCATTGGCGAATATCCCGTCCAAAGCCCCGAAGCTACGTTGCACGGCGGCAGCCGCCTCTTGGACGGAGTTCCTGTCGGCGACATTGAAGACGACACTCTCGGCCTTGCCTCCGCTGCTGCGGATATCGTCGCGAATCCTTTCGACCGAGGCGTCACGGTCGGCCGCAATGACCGTCGCGCCGAGCGAGGCCAGATAGCGGCAGGCGGCGCTGCCGATGCCGCCGGCGGCGCCCGTGACCAGTATCTTGCGTCCACTGATGTCCATCGGGTTCCGCATGATCAGGCCTTCATGTTCACGAGGATCTTCATGTGCGACGCCTTGGGATCGAGCAGTGCTTCAAAGCCCTTTTCCACCACATCTTCCGGTGCGATTTCGGCCGTTACGATCTTTTCGACCGGGAAAATGCCCGCTCCGATCATCGCGGCGATGCGTGGCCAGATCTGCACCGGATAGCACCAGGTTGCTTCCACGGTGATATCCTTAAGTGCCCATAGCATGGCGTCGATCGCCGCAGGCTTCACATGCAGGCCCACCTGAACGACGGTGCCTTGCCGGCGGACGGCCTTGGCGCAGAGATTGAGCGAGGCCTCGGCGCCAACGCACTCCAGCGCGACGTCGACACCGACGCCCTCCTCTGTCTGGTCGCGGAAGAGCTTTTCCGTATCCGTTTCGCGAGGATCGAAAACGATCGCTTCGGGAACGAGCTTTTGCGCCAGCGCGCGTCGGTTGGGATTGAGCTCGGACACGAAGATCTTCGCGGCGCCGGCAGCCTTGGCTGCCAGCAGGACCAGCGCGCCGATCGGACCGACACCCGAGACCAGAACGGTGCTGCCGCTGGTCACGCCACCGCGGTCGACGCCATAGAGGGCCACCGCTGCGGGCTCGATCATCGCGGCCTGAATATCGGAAACGGAATCGGGTACGGGGAAGACGTTGTAGCCGTTGACGACGGCGCGCTCGCCCATGCCGCCCCAATCCCACGACAGACCCACGCAGGCCATTTTTTCGCTGAGATGGAAGAGACCGCGGCGGCCGTAATAATCGTCCCGCGGCGAAATCAGCGGCTGGATGGAAACGCGCGAACCCGGCTGGACATGCGTGACGTTCTTGCCGACTTCGAGCACGCGCGCCGAAAACTCGTGGCCGAGGATCTGCGGCAAGGTCGCGCCGGAATATACATGCGGCGTGGCCGGAGTGACGATCGGGCCTGCAATATATTCGTGCAGGTCCGTTCCGCAGATGCCGCAGACCAGGGGCTCGATCAGAACCATGTCCTCCCCGAGCGGCCCGCTCGGCGCGGGTACGTCCTCAACGCGGATGTCTTTCTTCGAGTAGTATCGTACAGCCTTCATTGTCATGCCTTTCTCAGTTATTGCGCTGTGTAGCCGCCATCGCAGACCAAGCTGCTGCCCGTTACGAAACGGGCTTCATCGGAGGCCAGGAAGAGGACGCAATTGGCGACATCGATTGGCTCGCCAAGCGTCAGCGGATGCTTCGACTTCATCATTTCGAGATAGTGATCGAGGCCGCCGGGATAGGTTTCGCCAGCCTTCATGAACAAGGGCGTCTTCGTCGAGCCGGGATGAACGGCATTCACGCGAATTCCATGCGGCGCATAGCAGACGGCATCGGTCTTCGTCATCGCAAGGACCGCGCCCTTGGTCGCGTGGTAGGGAGGAAGGTCGTCATTGCCGATCAAGCCATAGATCGACGAGAAATTGACGATCGAGCCGGCCCTCGCCGTCATCATCGTTTTGACCGCGTGCTTGGTGCAGAGAAAAACACCGCGCACGTTGATGGCGAAGATGCGATCCCACTCGTCGACCGCCACCTCATGGGCGAGCTTATTGACGCCGGTGACGGCGGCATTGTTGACGAGGATGTCGAGCTTGCCCCACGCACGCACGACCTCCGCCACCGCCGGCGCGACCTCATCCTCGTTGGAGACGTCGACACGACGGAATACGGCCTCGCCGCCCTTTTCCTCTATTGCCCGTGCGACCCGTGCGCCCTGCTCGGCGCTGACGTCGAAGATCGCGACCTTTGCGCCCTCCTCTGCGAAACGATAGCAGGTTGCCTCGCCGATGCCGGTGCTCCCGCCGGTGATAACAGCGACTTTGTTGGCCAAGCGTACCATTGGTTCTCCTCCCTCATGCCTCTCTTAAATCAAGACCATGCCGCCATCGACCATAACGGTTTGGCCCGTGATGTAGTCCGAGGCGTCGGACGCCAGGAATGTCGTCACGCCGGCGATGTCCTTCGGAACGGATACGCGGCCGAGTAGAATCGACTGCGAGAACTCGTTGATCGCCTGCTCCGGCTTCGAGGTCAGCCCATGCTCCATGAATTCGCGGTCCAGTTGCTGCCACAGCTCGGTCGCCACGACGCCGGGGCCAAAGGAATTGACGGTGATCTTGTGCTCCGCAAGCGCACGGGCGGCAGCCTGCGTGATGGCCACAACGGCGAATTTCGAGGCACAATAATGCGCGAACAAGGGATAGCCCTGCTTGCCGGCGATCGAAGCCGTGTTGATGATCTTGCCGCCGTTGCCCTGCTTGATCATCTGCTTGGCCGCTTCCTGGGTGCCGATCAGGACGCCGAGGCCATTGATCTTCATGATCCGATCGAAGTCGGCTTCGGTCACTTCCAAAAACGGGCACGTCTGGCTGATACCCGCATTGTTGAACATGACATCCAGCCGGCCGAAACGGGACACGGTTTCACCGATGAGGGCCTGAACACTCTCGCGGTCGGAGACATCGACCGAGAGCGCGACAGCGTTTCCGCTGTCCGAGACAATTTTCGCGGCGGTCTGCTGCGCCGCCTCGGCATTCAGATCGGCGATGACGACCTTGGCGCCCTTTGCGGCCAGGTCGGCGGCGATACCTGCGCCGATGCCGCGGCCGGAACCGGTGACGATGACGACCTTGTTGTTGACTGATCCGCTCATTGGACCTCCCTTTCCCATTTTACTATCGAACGGTGCGAACGTAGAGGCTCGCTGCCACGATGATGACGACGCCCTTGACGATGATTTGCAGCTGGACGGGCATGCCGACCATGACCACCGCGTTTGAAAGGACAACCAGGATCGCTGCACCAGCGAGCGCCCCGGGGATCGTACCCCTTCCTCCCGAAAGGGCGACACCGCCCATGACCGCTGCGACGATCGAGTCGAGCTCAAAACCGCGTCCGACAAAGTTGTCGACGACCCCGACGAACCCGGAGAGGACGAGCCCCGCCACTGCTGCTAGGACGCCGCAAATCATGTAGCAAATGATCGTCACACGATCGGCCGCGATGCCGACCAGGCGCGCCGTGATCGGGTTCCCGCCGGTGATATAGACGCGACGGCCGAAAGCGGCGCGATGAAGCAGGACCGCAAAGATGATCGCCAGCACGACCATGACCATGAGGTTGTAAGGCACGCCGGAAAGCGTTGCGGAACCAATCAGTCGATAAATCGGCGGAACATTGCCGGAAGGCGCTCCTTGCGTCGCCGCGAAGCGAAAGCCCTGAAGGACGATCATGGTTGCGAGCGTTGCCAGGAACGGGGAGACGTTGCGTTTCGTCACCAACAGGCCGTTGGCAAGGCCGGTTGCCGCGCCCATTCCGATGCAGGCGAGCAAGATCAGCGCTGCGTCGCTGTTCTGGCCGTTGAAGCTGGTCGCAATGACCGCAGCCGTCGCCATGACGGACGCCACGGAAAGATCGAGCCCCCTCACGAGAATGACGAAGGTCTGGCCGATCACGACGATCGCCAGCGGCGCGAGCTGCATCAGCATGTTCGAGACATTGGCCGGGCTGAGGAAGGTCGGGCTTACGGCCGTGGTCACCAGGATGGCGACAAGGAGAAACAGATAGATTCCGTATTTCTTACCGATATCTCCTGCTCGCATCCCCGCGGAACTTGACGCGCTGACCGCCGCGTTGGCTTTCGCAATTGCCATCAGGCTATCCTCCTCTTTTCCACGTAGACGGAGACGGCGGCGATGATGACCAATCCTTGCGCGACGAGCTGGATGTGCGTCGAGACGCCGAGGAAGTTCAACAGGTTATTAAGAACCGACACGAGATAGACACCGAGCAGCGTGCCAAGTACGCCACCGCGGCCGCCCGCCAGTACGGTGCCGCCGATAACAACTGGCGTGATGGACGCAAGCGTATAGTTGGCGCCGGTATAGGGCTGGCCGACACCGAACCGGCTGACCAGGTAGACGCCAGTCAGGGCGGCAAACAGTCCCGATAGAGTGTAGACGAGCAAGATAATCCGTGTCTTGGGCAGACCCATCAAGGTTGCCGCCTGAGGGTCGTCGCCGACGGCATAAATGTGGCGTCCGGTCCGTGTTCTCGCGAGCAGAAACGCCGCCAGGATGAAGAGAAGCACAGTGACGGTGGCGCCGATGGAAAGGCCGCCGGCCAAGCGGCCGTAGGCGAAGTAATCGAAGCCTTTCGGAACCTTCCCGATAGGTCCGAGCGCGTAGAGCAAGGCGACACCCTGGATGACCGCCCCGGTGCCGAGCGTGACGATCAACGGATGCACGCCCGTCAGGATGATGACACCGCCATTCGCGGCGCCGATGACGATACCGAGAAGGAGAACGCCTGCGATCACCGGCACGACCGTGGCCTGGTCGCCATTGATCTGTCCCGACGTGAGCATCGAAGTGAGGCTAATGATCGAACCGACCGAAAGATCGATGCCACCAGTCAGAACCGCAAGCGTCTGGCCGAGGCTGACAAGTGCCAGGCCGGTCGATTGCTCGTAGATGTTGAGAATGTTTCTTGACGTACCGAACCGGTCCGAGACCAGGACGCCCGTCGCGAGGAGGACGACCAACAGGGCGATCACGACGATGATGCCGGCGCGCGAACTGCTGAAAATCGATCCGAGTTTGATGGTAGTGCCGTTCATCTTCCGCCTCACGCCGCCAGTTGATGGGTTGCAAGGGCGATCACGCTTTCTTCGGTGATCGCGTCCGCTTCGAGTGAACCGGTGATTTCGCCTTCCCGCATCACGAAGACATGATCCGACAGGCCGACGATTTCCGGCAATTCCGACGAGATCATCAGGATCGCGATGTCACGATCAGCGAGCTCCTGGATGATGCGGTAGATCTCCGTCTTGGCGCCGACGTCGACGCCGCGCGTCGGCTCGTCGAGAATGAGAACGCGCGTACTCGTGCGCGCCCAGCGCGCCAGGATGACCTTCTGCTGGTTGCCGCCCGACATCAGGGAGACAGCGGTTGATGGTCCGCGACAGGCTATGCGGTAGTTGTTGATCTCGCTTTTGGCGATTTCGTCTTCCTGCCTGCGGTCGACCAGCCCATACCGTGTCACGCTCGCTAACGTCGAAGCCGTGATATTCGCAGCGATATCAAGCTGCATGGCCAGCCCCTGACCCTTGCGGTCTTCCGTGACGAGGCCGATGCCCTCGGCAATTGCGTGCGCCGGCGTAATCCTGGAAATATCCTTGCCGTCCAGGATGACCTCACCGGACGACGTCTCCAGTGCGCCGAATATGGCGAATGCGAGTTCGGAACGACCAGCGCCGACCATGCCCGCGAGCCCGGTGATTTCACCAGCACGCAAGGTGATCGATGCATTGCGCACCCGACCGGGAACCGAGACGTTCTTCACGTCGAGGACCACCGGGCGATCGGCCAGCAATTGACGGCGGGGCGGAAAGAGCTCCACAAGCGAACGGCCGACCATCAGGGAAATCAGCTCGTCGCGATTGACGTCGGCGATATCGCGCGTCGCGACATATCGGCCGTCCTTCAACACGGTGACGCGATTGCAAAGCGCGAAGATCTCCTCCAGCCGATGCGAGATATAGATGATCGCGACACCGGCGTCGCGCAGCGACCGAAGACGGGCAAAGAGCACCTCGACTTCGTGTCCTGAAATGACGGCGGTAGGTTCGTCGAGGATCAGCAGCTTGACCTCGTGGACAAGCGCCTTGGCGATTTCGACCATCTGCTGGTCGGCAACGGACAGGTCTTTTACCAGCGCCTTCGGATCCAGATCCAGGCCGAAACGGGCAAGCAGTTCCCGAGCGTCGGCAGCCGCCTTGCGGTGATCAATCAGACCTAGGCGGTTGCGGCGTTCATGACCGATGAAGATGTTCTCGGCGACGCTCAGATGCGGGAAGAGGACGAATTCCTGATATATGACATGGATGCCGGCCTGCTTGGCCTCTCCGGGCTTGGCCCATTTGACCGCCTTGCCGTCAAAGGTGATGGTGCCTGTGTCGGGCTGGTGAACCCCGGCGATGACGCGCGTCAGCGTTGATTTGCCGGCGCCGTTTTCGCCCACGAGCGCATGAATCTCGCCGGCGTGAACATCGAGCCCCATGTCCGTGAGCGCATTGACGCCCGGAAAGGATTTGCAGATTCCCGTCAGTGACAACATATCCCGTCCTCGCAACTGTGAAGTCGGCGGGGCACCATTGCCCCGCCGTGTCCTGGGAGGACTTATTGCGGGTAGTCGATCTTGAAGGTCGACGGATTGTAGTCGGCGCCCATGCCGCCTGTGACCAGTGCGTCGGCGGGCGCGTTCGGCATCACCATGTCCTTGATGTGCAGGTCAGGGTGAATGGAGACCGTCTCATCACCGTCGGTCGTTGCGATCTGGGCATTGATTTCATAGGTGCAGGGCACCTTGGCGCCGGAAAGGACTTTCAGTGCAACGTCGATCGCGGTGCCGCCCATGGCCGGAGGATAGCCGACTTCAAGCATCGGCACCTTGTACTTGAGCGCCATCTGCATCGGGCCGTTGACGTCAGAGGTGGTGTGCGGCGGAATCTCGCCAGGCTTGAAACCGGCTTCGAGGAAAGCTTCGATGGAGCCCGGCGTCTGCAGACCATGGGTGGAGAGGACGGCATTGATGTTCTTGCCGTATTTGGCGATTACAGCTTGCATGACCTGCTTGCCCTTGACCGGGCTCCAGTCCGAATAGACCGTGTCGAGGATCTTGATATCGGGGTATTGGTCGAGAACCTGCATCGCGGCCTTGACGCGCGATTCATTCGGGCTCGAACCGGCCTGGCCGCCGAGGATCACGATATTGCCCTTGCCGTGAAGCTTCTCGACGATCCACTGGGCGAACAGCCGCCCCATCATGGCATCGGATGCTGTCACGAAGGTGACGAAGTTATCGGAGGAAACGCGCCGGTCGACCATGACAACCGGAATACCCTGCTCCATGGCCCGCGACACCGCCGGATCGACCGCCTGCTCGGTATTGGCACTGACGATCAGCAAATCGACACCCTGCGAAATCAGGTCCTGGATATCGGACACCTGTTTGGCGTCGTCATGACCGGCATCGGTAATGAGCAGATGCTTGATCTGATCCTTGTGCTCGGCGGCCGCCTTTTCCATGGCGTGCAGCATCACGACGCGCCAGCTGTCACCCAGACCGGCATTCGAGAACCCGATCGTGTAAGGTCCGGCTTTCTTGTACTGCGCGGTGTCCTTGAAGCAAACATCCAGCGACGGGTTGAACAGGAATGTTCTCGGCACGCCGGTGTAGGTATCCGCGAATGTCGTAACAGTGCTGGAGAGCAGAGCCAATGAAGCGATAATGCCAATAGCTTTGGTTTTCATTCTAAAATCCTCCTCCGTTAAATCGACTTAATCGCTCCGCAACAAAGTATCGTTCACGGAAAACGCTGCTTTCCGCGGCAATTCTGTTTTGCTGACGACTATATTCCTCCCGAGGGAACCGTCGTGCGATCCAAAAATGAGGCTAAAGGATGAACCTATGCTTCGACAAACCATTAATTATCCAAAATGGATATTTTAAATGCAGTAATCCGACTCCGATCGAAGATAGTATTCAACCGGGAGGATAGTGCGCATGCACGCAAACGAAGTCTTTGTTTGTCGTGCGGTCGGCCTTCCTCCCTGAGATAGCGGCATTGAAAATTTTCTGGCCGGCGATCGGTTGGCGGGAAAGGAAGGGTGTGTATGAGCGAGACACTGAGAGTGGGATGGGCCGGAATCGGAAAGATGGGTACGCCGATGAGCCGCCGCGTCCTGGAGAATGGATATGCGTTGTCGGTTTATGAGCCGCTTCCTGAAAATCGGGCTTCCATTGTAGCGCAAGGCGCCAATGTCGCGCATTCGCTTGAGGATCTTGCCGAAGCCGCCGACGTGATCATGCTGACCATTCCCAACGATATGGTCCTTCGCGAGCTGACTTTGTCGCCGGGAGCTCTTGCCGAACTGATGAAGCCCGGACAGATCCTCGTCGAAATGAGTACCGTCTCACCGGAACTGTCCGCCGAGGTCAATTCCGCCCTCAGCAGCAAAGGCATCTCCTACCTGCGTGCGCCCGTGTCCGGGAGTACGGTCACCGCCTCATCCGGCATGCTGTCTGTAATGGTTTCGGGGCCGGAAGAGGCCTATCGGAAGGTCGAGCCCATTTTGGCCTGCTTCTCTTCCCGCCGCTTTTATCTCGGCGCGGGTGAGGAAGCCCGCTATCTGAAGCTCGTGCTGAACGCCCTTGTTGGTGCGACGGCCGCCCTCCTTGGCGAAGCGCTAACCCTTGGGCTGAAGGGGAATCTCTCCGTCGAGACGATGCTCAACGTCATTTGCGAAAGCGCGGTGGCTTCACCGCTGATCGCCTACAAGCGAGACTTGCTCGTCAATCGCAATTTCGATCCGGCGTTCTCGGTCTCGCAGATGATGAAGGATTTTGACCTCATACTGGGTGCAGCCAAGTCAGATCATGTGCCAATGTACCTCGCATCGATGATCAGGCAGCAATATGAGGCTGCATTCGCGGACGGCTTGGCTGAAAAGGACTTCTTCGTTCTTTTCGAGCAGTACGAACGTCTGGCCGGCCTGACGCGAAATGGCATTGCCGGATCCCGTGATCTGAAGGCTGTCTGAGCATGCTGGCAAAGTTGGAATTTGCCGGCTAACCTGATCTTCGGCAGCGCGACGGTTGGGAGGTGCCGACGTGAACGAATATGAAATGCTGCGCGTCATCGACTTTATCGAGAAAACGCGCAGCCCCTTCAGGGAGGTTGTTGAGCCGGCAGATGATGACGCCGTCTGGCGCGTCGTCACCTACCTCATCAAATCCCATATCCTCAGCCAAACCGTTTCCATCTCGGCCCTGGGGCAAGAGTCCGGCTTGGCCTATGCGACGTCCATGCGATTGATAAACCGCCTTATCGATGGCGGCTATATCCAGAAAGTGGCCAAGGGCACCACCGGAAAAAGCTTCGCCTTGCAGCCTAGCGAGCAGCTTTTACAGTCATTCGAATCCTATGCGCGCAAGACCAAGTCGCTGCTGGCCCAGACGCTGGGCTTGCGTGCTGGCGAGCAGGAAGACGAGTATTATTTTGGCGGCACGCCGCTTGGATCGCAGATCATTCCGCCGATGCGCCTCGTGCAGAAGCGCGCGGAATCGCAGATCGAACTGCGCTTCCTCTTGAACGATGACAATTATTTCTCGGCGATGCGCAACATGTGGGCGGACTTCCGCAACAATCTCGCCTCGCGGAAGAATTTCGACCTGCTGCCGCTTCCGGAACTTTACCGGCGTGCCCGCGAGAACGGCGCTCTGCCGGTTTCCAAATACGATGTCATCGCCATCAATATGCCCTGGCTCGGGGAGTTCGCCGAAAGCGGCATCATCCGGCCCATCGACACTTACATCCAGACAACCGGCATCAACCCGCTCGATTTCCATCCTTCCATTTGGTCCACCGCGACATGGGAGGGAAAAGATTATGGCGTGCCCGGCTATTGCACGGTCGAGCTTCTCGCAGCCAGAAAAGACCTGTTCTCAGAGGCAGGACTTCCCTTTCCCAGGACCTTCGACGACGTGATCGCAGCCGGTCGCCGTTTCCATGCGCCGGATGACGGTATGTTCGGGGCGGTGTGGGACGGCGCGCGCGGCATGCCGATCGCATCCAGCTTCATGTTTTTCCTCGGAGCTTGCGGACAGCCGGCGATATCGCTGCGCAGAACGCGCTCGGGCTTCACCCTGGATGGGACCGACCTCGACGAACTGAGTTGCACGATCCTCTCGGATGCCGGCTTTGCCGCGCTTGAATATATGCGCCGGTTGATCGAAATCTCGCCGCCAAAGATCCTTGAAATGGCCTGGGATCAGACCCTCGAAGTATTCCTCAAGGGAAGGGCGAGCCTCGGCTATTTCTGGACGATGCGCACCGCCCGCTTCGAATACGACGTTCAATCCGTCGTGAAGCGGCGTGTGGAATATTTGCCGCAGCCGTCCGGCCCAGGCGGCACTCGTGCGTCGCCCATTGGCGGCTTCCTGTTCTGCATCCCGACCAACCTGCCGGAAGAGCGGGTGGAATTGGCGGCAGATGCGATTGCCTGGATGGCCTCGCGGGAAGCGATGAAGGCGCATGTCAAGAACGGGTTCCCGGTCGCCCCGCGCTTTTCGGTCAGCGCGGATCCGGAAGCGGCGGCTAGCTCGCCGATCGTCCGTTTCGTCGATCAGCTCGCGAAAAAGAACCTTCTGCATACGTGGCCGCGGCCGAATATCCCGCAGTACACGATGATCGAGAAAATACTGGGCGCGGAGATTCACAATGCGCTCACAGGTGACAAGCCGCCGCGACTTGCCCTCGAAGATGCTGCGCAGCAGATCGAATTCAGCTTGAAATCCGCTCGTGGACGGCGGGCCAGGCAGGGCGTGGTTTAGACGCCAATTTGGCGGCATTTCCGTTGGGCGACCTGAGCCACGGTCTGCTGCCTAAGGTTGCCGCGGCACTCAGCCAGGAGGCGCCATCATTTGATGATGCCGAGCTTGCTGCGGTCGGTCGTCAGGGCGACTGCCACCAGCGCCGTCAACCCGAATACGATGTTCTGGGCCGTGGGCTGCACGCCGATGATGACCGTGACGATCCTGAGCCAGGAGGTGATCAATCCCCCCACGACCGCCGGCAGCAGTCCGCCCACGCCGCCCGATATTGCCGTACCGCCCAGAACGACACCGACGATCGAGAGAAGCAGCAGATTGCCGGCAAGCGTCGGCGAGCTGAACGTCGTTACGGATATCAGGAACAATCCGGCAATCGACGCGCAACCGGCGGAAACGGCGAAGATGGTCGTACGCACGGCGATCACGTTGACCGCCGACATGATTGCGGCGCGCTCGCCGGTCCCCAGAGCATAGATGTCTCGCCCGAGGCGCAGATATCGCAGCAAAGTCCCCAAGACAGCGACGATGACGATAAGCGCGATCACGGTATTGGGAATTTGCGCAGTGTTGTCTGCAAGCCAGGTCACAAACAGATCATTGTCGGGGATCGGCTCTGCCGTGGCGTTCGAGAGAAGCAGCGCCAGACCGGACAGTATGCTGAGCGTCCCCAAGGTCACGATGAAAGAGGGCAGTTGCAGCCATGCATGGAACCATCCTTGCGCGGCCCCGAAACACATCGCGATCAGGACGACGGTAATCGACGTCCACGGGCCGAAGATCGGATTGAGGACGACGACCAGGACTCCGGTCAGGGATGCAACGCCGGCAACGGATAGGTCGATGCTGCCCGCCAGAATCGGCAACGTTCCGCCGATGACGAGAGCGATGACCGGCGCGGCGTCCGAAAGGAAACTCACCAAAGAATCCGTTTCCAGGACTCCCGGCGCGATTATGGCGCTCGCCAGCACGAGCGCAATCAATACGAGCATTGGGCCGAGAGCCCGCAAGATCGTCGACTGCTGCCCGCCAAGAGCACGGATAAGCGTGGTGTCGAGTGCGTTTTGCATCGTGGTGTTTCCCTGTGAAATTCAGTGTAGCGGCCCGTGCGACAGATGTCAGACCATGGCCGCCACGACATCCTCTTCCTTAGGCAAGTCGCCGGCTGTCAGATCGAAATGGGCGGTGATTTCTCCGTCACGCATGACGACGATACGGTCGGAAAGCTCCAGAAGCTCCGAAATCGTATCTCCGACGAAGATGATCGAAAGACCGTTTTGGGCCTGTTGCCGGATGACGGCGAACAGGTCGTCTCTCGCACCTGGATCGAGGCCCCTGCTTGGATGATCGAGCAGCAGAACCTTGAGGTCTTTCGCCATGAGCCATTTTGCCAGTATGGTTTTCTGCTGATTGCCACCACTGAGGCTGGAAATCGGAGCGAAAGGCGTGTGCATCTTCACTTTCAGGCGCCGCATCCAATCAAGCGCGACAGGCCGCTCCTTGCTTCGTCGCAGCATGAGCGAGCGCCAGCCATAATCAAGACCGAATGTCAGAACGGCGTTTTCGAAGAGAGAACGACTGGCCAACATGCCCTCCGAGCGCCGGTCGGCCGGAAGATAGCCTATGCCCTGGCGGACGGCCGTGCGAGGACTGCCCGGCGCGACAGCTTTGCCGCTCAAGGAAATCCTGCCGGTATCGACGCGCTCTGCGCCGAACACTGCCCGGCAAACTTCTTCAGCACCGGAGCCGAGAACCCCAGCTACCCCCAAGATCTCGCCGCGGCTGACTTCAAGGCTGACATTGCGGAAGTGTGTGCCACTGCTCAGCCGTTCCAGCTTAAGGACCGCCTTTGCATCCTGTTTCGCCAAACCACGGTCTCCACGGGGCTCCGTCACGCGTTGCCGCCCGACCATCAGTTCGTAGAGCTCGTTGCGGTCGACTGACCGGCTTTCCCTCTCCGCCACCTTTCGACCATCCGTCATGACGACGACACGGTCGCTGATTTCCAACACTTCCTCCAGCCGGTGCGAGACGAAGACGATCGTCGCATTTCCACGCAACCTGTTGATCTGCTTAAACAACAACTTGATCTCGTCGGGGGTGAGTACCGAAGTGGGCTCGTCGAAGAGGATGATGGGCGGTCGATCGACAAGCTCCTCGATTGCGAGCACCTTGGCGAGTTCGACCTGCTGGCGTTCCGCAAACCGCAAATCTTCCACCGGGATGTGGGTCGGCAGATCGACGGAAATCTTGTGCAACTGCGCGCGTGCCGCTTTGTTCAGCGCGGACCATCTATAGAGCCCGTTTCGCTTGGCAGGATGCGGCTTGTCCAGAAAGATGTTCTCGGCGACGGTCAGGTTCGGAATGAGCGACTGTTCCTGGTGAACCATCCCAATTCCATGGCTGCCCGCCGCGGCGGCGGAGCCCAGGACGATCGGCTTTCCGTCAAGCAGCAGCTGACCCTGGTCTGGCGTCGTGAGCCCCGCCAAAATCTTCAGCAAGGTCGACTTTCCGGAGCCGTTCTGGCCGATCAGGCCAAGGACTTGCCCGGCGGGAATCTGCAAATCTATGCCTTCGAGCGCAACAACGCTGCCATACGTTTTGCGTATGCCTTGGAGAACGAGCGAACCGATCATTTTACCACCCTCAATTTGCGGCGGCGATGCCATCCGCCGGCAGCAACCGCGACGACGATGACCGCGCCGCTGATGATGTGACGTGTATAGGGACCCGCCCCAATCTGTATCAGGCCGTTATTGAGAACCTCCAGGATCAAGGCGCCCAAGGCGGACTGTACTGCCCCGCCCCGACCGCCGGTCAGGACCGTTCCACCGAGCACCGAAGCGCTGATCGCCGGAAACAGCAGGCCGTTGCCGATATTGGCATTGCCGGTGCTGAGCTGGGCGGACAGCAGCACGCCGCATAGCCCTGCCAGCAGTCCACAGATCGAGAAGGCCGCTATCTTGATGTGCCGGACACGCAAGCCCGAAGCGACCAGCAGACCTTCGTCACCGCCGATCGCGTAGATCATCCGCCCAAGCCTCGTGTAGTTGAGGACAAGCTGGCTGACGACGATGATCGCCAGCGCAATATAGACGACCAGGCTCAAGTCGAAGATCCGCAGCCTTGCCAGGTTCAGGACAAGTGGATCGTTGATCTGCGGCACGCGCTCGGGAAAAAGCACGGCCGCAATCCCCAATCCGACAAACCAGGTGCCGAGGGTGACGATCAACGATGGCATCCGCAAGATTGCGTTGAGCACCGCGTTGAACAGACCGAAGGCGAGACCTGCCGCAAGCGCGGCAAGCAAGCCCACTAGTCCGTAATCATTGCCATTGACGCCATTGGCGACCAACAGGGCAACGATCATGCTCGTCGCGGCCATGATGCCCTCCAGCGACAGGTCGATGGAGCCCATGATGACCACGAAACTGATGGCAGCGGCGAGTATGGCCGGGACCGCCGCTGCCTCGACGACGGATTTGAGGTTGTCGATCGTGAAGAAGCTTCCGCTGACCAGCTGGAAGCCAACCGACAGCACGATGAGTGCCGCGATAGGGCCAGCGAACTGGGTCCAAGGCAACTTGCTTCTGATCTCTTCGAGAAACGTCGGCGAGCGTGCGACCGTTTTGGAGTTCATGCTGGTAGCGGCTTCCATCGACTCCTCCTTCCGATTAGTTGTTCTGGTTTGCGCCTTCAGGAATCTGACCGGCGGAATCCTTCCAGAAGTCCTGCTTGATTTGGGCGTAGGTGTATTTCGGCGCGTTCTTCTTGAGATCCAGGTACTTGTCGACGTTATCCTTCGTCACCACGTCCTGCTTCAGATAAAAGTCGCGCTGCGCATGCGACAGCTTCTCCGGATCGACGTCGCCGATCGCGGCTGCGTAGGCGAGCGACATGGAGACTGCGCCCTGCAGGACCGGGTCGTTCCAGACAGTGGCAAGCATGTCGCCGTTCTTGACCATCTCCAGACCGATATTCGATCCATCCGATCCGGTAACCAGTACCTTACCGTTCAGGCCCTTTTCCTTCAGCGCTGCGACCGCTCCGCGGCCCATTGCATCGTTGGATGCAAAAATGCCCTGCAGTTGATCGCCGTAACGCGCCAGCCAGGTACGGGTGATGTTCTGCGCCTTGGTTTCCTGCCAATCGCCGACTTGGGTGTCGACCAACTCCAGGCCGGGGCATTCCTTCAGCCCTTTCTTCAGGCCAGCGATACGCTGATAGGCCGGCGGTGTCGACGGGACACCCTCGATCGCAGCAATCTTGCCCTTGCCGTTCAGCGCCTTGCAAAGCGCCATGGCCTGATAGTAGCCGGACATCACGCCATCGAAAGACGTGTGGGCGACCCAGTATTTCGAATCCGTGTCCCAAGGATGGATGTCCTCGGGCCGGTTCCAGATCGTGACCACATGCACCTTCGACTTGGCCGACCTGTTGACCACAGCCTTCACAAAGGCATTGGACGACGGGTCAGTGGCAAGCGCGCATTGATTGCAGCCGGCCGCATAAGTCGCACCGAGCTGCGCGAGCAACTGGTCTCCCTGATAGTTGCTCGTAAGAACGGCCGGGTCCTTACCGAGCGACTCGGCGATATCCTTCACGCCCTGAAGATATTCAGACCAATATTCCGAAGCCGTCTCGTCGATACCTACGATCAAACGGCCGCCCTTGGCTTCGGCGGCGGTCGCCTGGGTCGTCGGGAGCGCAATGCCTGCACAGACGGTGGCGGTTGTCAGCAGCCACCCGGCGAACAGGCCGAATTTCAAATGCGATTTCATGTCATTCTCCTCCTCAGGTTAAATGCATATCGATAGGTGCGCCGTGCTCTCCGCGCGGTCATCGGCGGTCGGCAATGGCCTCATAGGCTTCGATCAGAAGCTTGGAGTTTTCTGGATGCGCCTCGAGCCTCCCGGCCTCGATGTCGAAGGCCATCTCCAAGACGCGCTGATTGATCGGAGCGGACTGGCCGTGCGTTCGCAGCATATCCACGACCCAACCGTTGACTTCCTGTATCTCCGCGCGCCGACCTTTGCGCCAGTCCTGGAGGGAAGTCGTCAGCGTGTCCGCCTGCGAAAACGTCGTCAGCACTTCCTCGAAAATGCGGTCGACATACCGCTCGGGATGATTGGTCGTGATCGGCGGCATGCCGATAATCGGGATGATTTTTGCGCCGTCGGCGAGCGCTGCCTGCATCGCCTCGTATCCGGCAGTCCGCATCACTTCGAGCATGCCGGGAGCGCGGGTGGCATCCGCCAGCGGCAGATTGACGATCGCCGACGGGATCAATTCGGCCGCGTTGACGACAAGCTTCATCCACTTGGCGGAACGAATATCGTCGACGACCTCCACCGTGCCGGAGTTGCGCAGCAGATCGGCAACGTCCTCGACCCGTTCCTGCGTCTTGGGATCAAGCGCGCCGAGGGCGAACCATGACGTGTCATGGTCGTTCTGCCGGTTGGTTATGCCCGGTACGAACATGTTGGAGGCGATTTCGATAACGGCGCCAATCGTGCGCTCCCGGCCGACGATGGCGGCAATGTCCTCATGCGTCATGCCGTTCTGAAGGCCGACAACCAGGCCGTCCGGAGCCAGGTACGGCTCGATCAGCTGACATGCCCACTTGGTGTCGTAGGCCTTGACGACGAGAAAAACGACATCGAATGGCTCCTTGATCTCCGCGACCTGGCAGAGATGGAGCGCCGGAACCTTGGTGTTGATGGTGCGTGTCGGCAAATTCACGGTGATACCGTGTTCACGTATCGCCATTACATGCTCGGGCCATTGTTCGATGAAGGTCACATCGAGACCGGCCAAGGCAAAGTCCGCGCCGATCGATGCCCCCTGCGCGCCGGTTCCGACGAATGCGATCCTCGGGCCGCGCGTTTTATCCCAAGTCATGTAGCTCTCCTTTGCAAATTGCGCGCCCTGCACGCGCGGTTCGAACATTTTCACCAGCTCAGCTGGTCTGCCTGGATTCCTCTTCCGTAGCGCAATGCGGATACATTCCTCATGTCCCCCGCCCGACGAGAAGCGAACTGTTCGAGGGCTCTGCCGGTAGAGCGCCTTTTTCGATCGCAAGCGCGACCTCCACGATCCTGCTGTTGACGGGGGCAGCCTGACCGGCCTTCTCCAGCGTCTTCACGACCTGCCCGTTGATATCGAGAACCTCGCCGCGCCGGCCTTTTCGCCAGTCCTGCAGGACGGTCGCCAGCGTATCGGGCATCATGAATGTCTTGAGAACCTCGTCGAAAATCTCATCGACATATCGCTCGGGGTCGTTTGCCTTTGTCGGCGGCATTCCGAGGATCGGAACGATTTTTGCCCCGTCGATCTGGGCAGCCCGCATCGCTTCATAACCGGCAGCTCGCATGACACCCATCATGCCAGGCATTCGCACCGCCTCGGCAAATGGAAGGTTCAGAATGGCCGACGGGACGAGCTGGGCGGCATTGACGATCAGTTTCATCCATTTGGCCGATCGGATGTCGTCGGAGACGTCCACACGACCGCTGTGGCGCAGCAGTTCGGCAATTCGCTCGACACGTTGCCGGTTTCTCGCATCGACGGCGCCGAGCGCGAACCAGGACGTATCGTGATCGTTCTGACGGTTGGTGACGCCGGGCGTGAACATGTTGGAGGCCATGTCGAATACGGCGCCTACACAGCGCTCATCACCGACCACGGAAGCGATGTCGTCGAGCGTCATTCCGTTCTGGAGCCCTACGACCAACCCGTCAGGCGCCAGAATGGGTTCGATCAACTGGCATGTCCAACGGGTGTCGTATGCCTTGACGACGAGAAAGACGATGTCGAAGGTTTCCCGAAGTTCGGCAACCTGACACAGATGCAGTGTGCGAACGTTTGCATTGATCGACCGCGAAGGCAGATTGACCGTTATCCCCCTCTCCCGCATGGCGAAGACATGCTCCGGCCACTGCTCGATGAAGGTCACATCCAGGCCGGCGATGATGAAATCGGCACCGATCGAGGCGCCCTGAGCGCCTGTCCCGACGAACGCGATCTTCAAATCACTCCCCGTATCCCAGGTCATCGCGTGTTCCTCTCTATGTCCCGCCGGGACCCGATGTTTGCCGCCACCGAACGCAGAGATAAAAGGCAATAACGGTCAGAGTCAAGGGCAAACGTTTGCTCTCATTTGTCTTGGATTTTTGCACATCTCATCCACAATGTGCCTAAAATGCTGCAAATCAAGGAAGACTTGACAATCCTCTGGACGCGCAACCGTTTGCTTTCAATCTAAAAATAAGGATGAGATATGCCACGAAAGGATCAAAACGCTGTCGGAAATGCCTGCTTGTCTCAGATGTCAAAAAACTCAGCGGCGCTCCAAGCAGGCGCCATTTTCAAAACGAAATGGTCGGTCGAGCCGCCTGGGACGGGCCGGAGTTGCCAAGATTTTCATTTTGATGCCTCGCTTTTGGCCTCACGGCAATCCGTGCTTTCAAATAGGCTCGCTTGTGCGCAAAGGTTTGATCGCTTATTTTCCCTAGACTGAATCACTATGATGCGGCTGGGGTAAGATGAGTGACACTATTCACGAAGATCAGAAGAAGCGTTCGCGCGTCACCATTGTCGACGTCGCAAATAGTGCGGGTGTGCACGTTTCGACCGCGTCACGGGCACTTAACCCGAAGGCAAGCCATCGGATTTCCAGCAAGGTCGTCCGGAAGATCGAAAAGGTCGCGGAGCAGCTCGGCTACAGACCCAACACGCTGGCCTCCAGCCTGCGCACGCAGAAAACCGGCACGATCGGACTTGTCGTCCCCAATCTGAGCGACCCGCTATTCTCGCCGATTATCGCGGCCATTGAAGAGCGCGTCGCGGAGGAAGGCTACGTGACTTTCGTCGCGAACTCGGACTACAGCCCCGCAAAGCTGCGCTCGATTATCGAGCGGATGTCCAGTCAGTTTGTCGCCGGCCTAATCGTGGCGAGCTTCGAACTCAACGACCCGTCGGCCGACCTGTGCCTGCAGCTTGGGATCCCGACGGTTGCTGTCCTGCGTGATCCCCGGCACAACCGCATCTCCTCCGTCTCGATGGATGATGCCGTCGGGGTTCAAGCGCTCGTCGAACATGTGCTCGACCTCGGGCATCGGGACATTACCTATGTAACGCCCCCATTGGCCGCATCGACGGCGCAAAACAGGCTCATGGGCTTTAACGCAGGAGCGCGATTGGAAAAAGCTGCCGGCTGTCGCTTCGACGTGATCGAGGCACGAGCCTACGACGTGGCGGAGGGCGAACGCATCATGGGACAAATGCTCGCGAACGGGCTGTCGAGCACCGCCGTGCTCGCCTTCAATGACCTTCTGGCAGTGGGGTGCCTCATGGCTCTTAGATCCGCCGGAGTCGCTTGCCCTGAACAGATTTCGATCTCCGGCGTCAACGATCTACCGTTCATGAACATGCTCTCGCCGCCCTTGACGACCTTGCACAATGCGGGCCGCGATCTTGGATCCGAAAGCGCGGAGCTCTTGATGAGCCTGATCAATAATCTCCATCAGCCGGTGAAACGCATTCTGCTCACACCGCACGTGGTCGTGCGCGGGTCAACGGGGCCAGCACGCAAGCCGAAAACGCATTCGCCTTCAAAGGAGAGGATGCGGGCCGGCTAGGTGCCCGAACCTATTATTTCCGCTTGGAGAGCATGGTCATAAGCCGAACGTCCGGATCAAGGGCGAGCAACTCGTCCTTTCGTGCGACCAACTCCTTCAGATATGGCGTCTCCATATGCCTGTCCAAGGCTGCCTGGCTGGTCCAATTCTCATAAAACGAAAACTGCGCCGGATTGTCGTCGCTTTGGTGCAGGTCGTAATCGACGCATCCGTTCTCCGCCCGGGTCCGCACTATCAACGACATCAGAAATGCCTTCGTCTCATCGATCTTTTCGGGCCGAGCCACCAGATGTGCCATCACCGTTACCTGATCCGACATTTGCGCGTTTTCCTCCTTGGATGGGTGTGCCAATAGAGCGGTTCAGCATTTCACGGAATCTCAAAACCGCTCTATCCTTTTGATTCTTTGCAATTTTCCTGAAATTGCTTTAGGTGAATCGGCAGCCGCCGTTGACGTCGAGAGTGGCGCCAACAAAATAGCTGGAATCCTCCGTGGAGAGGAAATGGATGGCGGAGGCAATTTCCGCTGTTTCCGCCGGCCGCCGCATCGGGATCTTGCCCCATTCGATGGAGCGCATTTCGTCTGGAGTGATGCCGCGTTGCGCAGCCTCGACGGCGAGCGCATTGAAATGCATCGGGGTGTTGATGTTCCCGGGCGCCACGCAATTGACCCTGATATCGGGCGCCAGCTCGGCCGCAACGCTTTGCGTCAGGGAAATAAGGGCCGCCTTCGAGGCGCAATAGGGGCTGAAATACGCATGCCCCTCTCGCCCCCAGAAGCTCGAAACAGTCGCGATGGACGCGTTTCCGGATTTCCGCAGCAACGGCACGCAGGCGCTGATGAATTTGACGTTTGCCCGCAGATTGACGTTCTGGACCTTATCCCAAACGCTCATATCCATCTGTTCTATGCTGACGGCAGGATGATTGATCGCGGCGATCAGTCCGAGAAAGCGCAACGGGATTCCCGTGTCCGCGGCCTTCCTGGCTACGGCATCGACCTCATCATCCCTGGTCAAATCCATCCGAATTCCGATGCACCGGGGTCCGAATTCGGCCGAAAGGCCGTCCGCCAACTTCTCGACATCGTCGGTCCTGTCACAGAGGATCAACGACCAGCCGCTTTCGGCGAATCTTCGCGCCGTTGCCCGACCGACCTCACCGGCAGCGCCAGTGAGAATGCAAAGTCTCGAGTCCATCTTGGCCTCCTCCCGACCATTTAACGGAAGGCATGCTACGAATAATTATCGAGCCGAGAAGAGAATAATTATCCATTCCGGACTTCCGGCTTTGGACCTGGCAGCCTCGGCGTACGCAAGAGACTCGTCCGTAGCCTCCGCGGGTTTGCGAGGCCAGGCGTTTGCCAAGCCGTCAAAAGCCTGAAGACGGAGGGATTTTGAAACAAGGCACTGGCGCCGGCGGAACTCAATAGAAGCCGGTCGCGATCGAGGCTACGGGATACGAGCCGCATGCCGGAGTACGAGCTGCCACCGACCATCCTTTCACACCCAGCCGAACACGACCTGCACATGCAGGGTCGTGTTCATATCGACCTCGCCGCTCATAAGGCGAAATCGCCGAAGACCTGGATGAGGCCGCCGGGCCGCGGCACAATACTTTCATAGCGATAGCGATTGGCCGCGACGCTCGCGAGATAGGTCGGAGGATCCTCCACCAGCGCCGTCGATTGCACGACGATAAGGTCCTCATGGAGCTGGCCTCAAGGGTGGCGGTGTCCTTGGGCACCATCGCGGCATGAAGCGCACCTTCGGCTTCGCGGAGTTCCGATTCAACTGTCATGGGATAGGGACCTCATTTCACGTGGATGTTCTGTTTGGCGGCGATCTGATTCCACTGATCGACTTCGTGCTGCATCAGGTCCGTCGTCTCTTTGGGCGATGTCACCCCGGGCACGAAGCCGGCGCTGTCGCTGACCTGAGCATATTCCGGCGAATTGACCACGGCCTAGGGGCTGGCGCGGTCGACACGGCTACTCGGAGCGGCTCGTCTATCATCGTCCGAATGCTTTACGGAATTGTAAGCTTCCGATCAGGACCTCGCAAAGATTCAGACCGATAGTGCGGGCGGCTTCGATTGGATTGATCATGCATCCCCGACAAATCGCCTTCCTGGCAGCCGTGTCCAACAGTAACCAGCAGATCGCGCCGGGCGTTGAGACTGCACTCCCCGTGGATAACGCACCGCGCGCCGAAGCCGAGGTGCAGTCAATCAATCCGTGGAAAGTTGCCATCCTGCTATTGGCGGCGTTGACGCTCTACAGGTTCGGCGTGCTCGCGCAGATCGGCCTTCATCCTGACGAGGCCTACTATTGGCTTTGGTCCCGGGTGCCGTCGGCTGGCTACCATGACCATGCGCCGATGATCGCCTGGTGGATTTGGCTCTCGACGCAGCTTCTCGGTGATAACTCTCTCGGCGTTCGCCTGTTTCCCATCCTGTCCGTATTGATCGCTTCGGGGGCCACCATCGCTATTTCATGGGAGCTCTATCGTGATCGCCGGGTCGCCGTAAGAGCAGGGGTGTGGCTAAATGCGATGCCGCTGGTTGGTTTTGCAACACTGTTCGCTACGCCTGATGCGCCGTCGATGCTATTCTGGACGTTGACGGTATGGGCCTTGGTGTGGCTGCGCCGTAGCGGAGACAGGCGCATATGGTTGCTTGTCGGCTTGCTGGCGGGTCTCGGTTGTCTGTCCAAATACACCAATCTGTTTCTCGGCCTTGGCATCCTTGTCTGGATGATCCTGGATTCCGAAGCGCGCAAACGTCTCTATGGCCCTTACATGTTCATTGGAGGCGCGATCGCTCTTGCGGTCTTCTCGCCCACCATCGTCTGGAATTTCGAACACCATTGGGTGTCGTTTGCCAAGCAGTTCGGCCGCATCGACAATGGGCAGCCGCCCTCCTGGCATACGCTGGAGTTCCTGGCTGGGCAGTTCGGGCTTGCCAATCCGGCAATCGTTATCTTCGCCGCCATCGCCGTCACTACCGTCTGGAAACAGCGGCGCGCCGGCGACTTCTCATCGACCGCATTTCTGCTTGTGCTATCGGCACCCCTGCTCATCTACATGTTGCTTCATTCGTTCCACAGTCGCGTCCAGGGCAATTGGCCGGTGCCTGTCTACCCGACAATGGCGATTATGTCCGCTGAGGCGGCGCGGCATTGCGCCGGTTCACGCCACCTGAGCCGCATGACGAAATGGGCCGCGCCCGCCGGTATAGGTCTGATCGCTGCTACTTTTTATTATTTCGCTTCGCCGCTCGGACAGCAGGCATCTTTTTCGTCGCCGGCGGACAAACTCATCGGTTGGAATGAACTGTCGACGGACATCGCACACTACAAGCTGCTCCGTGGTGCAGGGTGGGTCGGAACGATCGATTATGGCGTGACGGGCGAGCTTGCTTTCAACACGGATGATCCGCAACATGTGCAGGAAATTATCAGCCGGACACGCTATTCCTTCGAAACCGTCGATCCGAAACTCGTTGAACAACCGGGCCTCCTGGTCATTCCCTCCGCCAGTGGAATACTTGAGCGGCTCAGAAGCTGCCTGCCACAGATGGAGCCTGTCGGCGAAGTTGCGCGTCGGGCCGGCAAACGCGTGCTGGAGCGCTACACGATCTTCAAAATTAAGCAAGCGCCTCAGGATATCTTCAGTACCGGATGCGTCTTGTAACCGGTAACGATGGATCCGCCGGTTAGGATGACGCCACATGACCGGCATTCTGCATGGATGGAGAACGCAACCATCCTGATCAACGGCGCGCCATTGCTGGTGTTTCCGGCCCCTGATCTGGATCAATTCGTCGTCTTTGGCGGCCTAATTCCGTCCTAATTTTTGCGGTTTAGTTTCGGCCCGAAACGTCTGACCCACGTCAGACCATCGCCAGCAATGGCGAAGGGGTATCGTTTTGCCCGTTTCGCCATGATCGTTGGAACAGGAACTTTTGTATGTATGATTTCGATGTTGCCGCAACGCAGTGGATTAATGCCTGGTCGGGTCAAAGCGCGGTGCTGGATGCGGCGATGATTTGGGTTTCGGCCGTCGGCGTGCCCTTGATGATACTGGGAGTTGCCGGCCAATGGTGGCTGCAGGCTGACAAAAGGCATACGCGCCACGTTCTTGTAGCGTCTGGAATAGCTTTTCTGTTAGGCCTCGCGATCAACCAGATCGTGTTGCTGTTCATTCACCGAATGCGTCCCTACGAAAACGGCCTCACTCATCTCCTTATCTCCAGGAGCGCCGATTTCTCGTTCCCGTCCGATCACGCGACTGCCACCTTCGCAATCGCGTCGACCTTCCTGCTTTACGGGATGCGCCGCGGATATATCTTCCTCGCGGCGGCTCTGATCGTGACTATTTCGCGGGTATATGTCGGAACACACTACATCAGCGATGTCGTGGGCGGCGCGGTGACGGCTTTGATCGCGGTCATTGCGGTTCGGGCAATATATCGCGAAGATACCCGGATCGATCGCTTCATCACCGGAATATTGTAGGAAACGCTTGTTTGACATTGTTTCCCCAGAACGCATCCATGACTTGATCCAGGTCTATGGCCTTTGGGTCCTGTTCGCGCTTGTCATGGCGGAAAGCATGGGAGTGCCGCTCCCGGGGGAGACTGCCTTGGTGACAACGGCGCTCTATGCCGGTTCGACTCATATGATCAGTCTGCAGGCGGTCGTGGCTACGACAAGCATAGCTGCCATCATCGGCGACAATATCGGCTACCTACTGGGCCGATCGATTGGTCTTCGATTGATATTGCGTTACGGCGACCGCTTTCATTTGAGCAGCGACAGGCTCAAAATCGGCCAATATTTCTTCATGAGGCACGGCGGCAAGGTTGTCTTTTTCGGGCGATTTATTGCCCTGCTCCGTACTTTCGCCGCTCTCCTTGCAGGCGCAAACCGCATGCGCTGGTGGTATTTCCTATTGATGAATGCGTGCGGCGGCGTGTGCTGGGCAATTGTCTTCGGTGGCGCGGCCTATCTGTTCGGCAACCAGGTTGAACACGTGAAGGGGCCGATCGGCCTGTTGCTTTTCGTGATTGCTATTGGATTCGTCGTCGCTGGCATGGTGTTCTTCCGCCACCACGAAAAGGAATTGGAAAAACGGGCGAAGGCGGCGCTTGGCGATCCCTGACTGCCGGCTTCATGTCGAGAGTTGGATATCGCGATCTATCTGGATTAGGCGGAAGAGCCGGCAGGGTCCGGCGATGGCGGGAATGACAGGATCGCGCTGAATCCCTGACAATCCTTGCGGTTCGACAGCCGAAGATCCAGATCGTGGCGCTGTGCGATCGTTCGGGCGATCGCAAGTCCGAGCCCGCTGCCCTCTTCATTCGATTGGTGGGCGCGGAAAAAGCGCTCGGTGAGTCGCGGCAACATGTCGTCTGGAACGCCGGGCCCGCTGTCGCTGACGGAAAGTTCGATGCGGCCGGCACGTTCGGCGATGGCGACATCGACGATCCCGCCTGACGGCGTATATCGGACGGCATTGTCGATAAGGATCTCCAGCAAGGCGCGCAGGTCGGCGTTCGAGCCGGTCACATTGGCCGTCGTCATCGCGCCGAAGCCGAGATCGACGCCCCGTTGATCGGCGAGCGGGATCAGGCCTGACACGACATCCATCGTCAATTCGTCCAGGCGGATCGCTTCACGTTCTGTCGGCGCGTCCATGCTTTCATAGCGCGCCATCCGCAGGAGCTGCGATGCGAGCGCCGAAGCGCGTCTGGCGCCGGCCTGCAATTCGGCCAATCGTGCATCGAGCTCGGAATTGTTTTCCGCCTGCCTGATATTGCCGATCTGGATAGTCAGAGCCGTAAGCGGTGTCCTGAGCTCGTGGGCAGCGTCCGAGAGAAATTCCCTTTGGCGCGCCATTGCGCGTTTCAGGCGAGACAGGAGGTCGTTGATGGCCGTGATGAGCGGCAGGATTTCGCGGGGGACTTTCGCCATTTCGATCGGCGACTGATCCGTCGCTTCGCGCCCCGCAATATCATCGGCCAGTCGCTCCAGTCGGCGAAATGTACGCCCGACAACGAGTGTGACGACCAACCATGAAACCGGAATAGCGACGACAAAGGGCAGGATGGCGCGAACGGCAGCATCGGCCGCTATCTCCTTCCTGACAAAGGTTTGCTGGGCTACTTGCACTGTCCGCTCCGGCGTCACGAGCGAAAATACGCGCCAGTGGCCGATAGCGTTGTCAAACTCCGAAAACCCGGTGGACGGCTGATCGGGAATGACAATCGCTTCATTGGAGCTGCGCTGTGGTCGGCCGTCCGTGTAGCTTACCTCGATGACATAATCGTCCTCTGTATCGTGGGGAGGCAAGGAGACCTCGCCAGGCGCGACGAAAGTGAGATCGCCAACATAGCGGGCGATCTGGCGCTGCTGCAGGTCCAGGAATTCGTTGCCTTCCTTGCGTGCGACGATATAGGAGGCGGCTCCGCCGAGCACCGCCAGGACGGAAAAAACGGCCGCCAATATCAATGTCGTGGCCCAGCGCAGCGAGATCACGATTTCATCACCAGCCAGCCGGCACCACGAACATTGCGGATAATGTCCTTGCCGAAACGACGCCGGATATAGTGAATCAGGACGTCGACGGCATTGCTCTCAACCTCTTGGCCCCAACCGTACACACGATCTTCGATCTGCGATCGCGACAAGATCGTACCGGGGCGCTCCGCGAGCGCCCGCATGAGCGCAAATTCGCGCGCTGGCAGCATTTCCGTCTGCCCACGATAACTCAGCTCGTGCGAGGCCAGGTCGAGCACAATCTCGGATGTGCCGATGCGGGACGTCGCGTGGCCGGCGTGACGGCGCAGGACGGCACGGATGCGCGCGAGAATTTCCGGCACTTCGAAAGGCTTCACCACAAAATCATCACCGCCCGAGTCCAGTCCCTTGACGCGGGTGTCGAGATCGTCACGCGCCGTGATCACGACAATCGGTGTGCCTATGCCGTGGCGGCGGACGTTCTCCAAAACACTGATACCGTCGGAACCGGGCAGACCAAGATCCAAAAGGGCGACCGCATGGCCGCCGGCCAACAATGCCTCTTCGCCAGCACGGCCATCGGCAACCCAATCCACACTCATGCCGGCATCCGCCAGGGCCTGGCTCAGGCTGCGGCCAACCATCGGATCGTCTTCAATAAGAAGAATACGCATACCTCTCCCGCCGAGCCCTTGCGTTGCGATATGATCGAATAATTAAGGGGAACTTAGGGCACACGCTGCGGTCCAATTGCTCGGGCACTTATCGCTAGCATCATTCGGTTTCAGTCTCTCCATTTGATTCTTACGGTCAGCCGCAACATAGACAATAGTGGACGCATTGTCCGCCCGTTCGCACCCAGCCTCGAGCTTACAAAAGCGTAAGACCCCAGCGAAACATGGGTAAGTCTGTCGTGTCAAAATCACTTATCGGCGACCATGTGTTGGGAGGAGATATCTCATGCCTTCAACAGAGTTCTATAGGGCGGCGCTGGTATCGGCTATGCTGTTGTCGTCGCCGGCGCTATTGCCGGCGATCGATCAAGGCGCGCTCGCCGCCGAAGCACCGGCAGCAGCGGAGAAAAATCCGCCCGGCGACATACCGGACAATCAGGTTTTCATCAGCTACGTCTCACCGCTCGGCTTTTCGCTGAAGGTGCCGGAGGGCTGGGCGCGCACCGACCTCGCGAATGGCGCAAGTTTTATCGACAAGCTTGACGGGGTCATCGTCAAACAGTCCGACATGGCCAATGCGCCGACCGCAGAGGGAATTCGGAAGGATTATATTCCCGGACTGGAGAAAGAAGCGCGGACTGTCAGCATTGGTAGCGTCAAAGCCGTGAAATTGCCGGCAGGCAACGCCATCCGCATCAATTACACCTCGAATTCAGAACCCAACGCAGTGACGAACAAGCAGGTTCGCCTTGAAAACCAGCGCTTTCTCTTCTTCAGGAACGGCAAACTGGTTGCGTTGGAGCTTTACGCGCCGCTCGGCGCCGACAATGCCGACCAATGGAAGCTGATGTCGGAATCGTTTCAGTGGCATTGATCATGAACGTCTTGGAGGCGCACGAGCTCTATCGATTCTTTCACATCGGCGATGATGAGATTGCTGCCCTGCGTGGTGTGAGCCTCACTCTTGCCGAAGGTGAATTGGTTGCCGTCGTTGGCCCGTCGGGAAGTGGCAAGTCGACCTTGCTGTCATGCCTAACGGGACTTGACGAGCCGGATGGCGGTTATGTGATTGCTTGCGGTCGGCGCGTGACACGCCGCTCCGAAGCACGTCGAGCGGCCATTCGGGCAGAGAGCTTTGGCATCCTGCAGCAGTCGAACAACCTTCTCCGTCACCTTACTGTCGCAGAAAATATCAGGCTCCCGATGCTTCTGAGGGGCAGAACGGATGAGGAGCGGATTGCTGAATTGCTGAAGCTTGTCGGCCTCTTACATCGTGCCACGGCCTATCCGGCGACGCTCTCCGGCGGCGAGACGGCCCGTGCGGGCCTGGCGGTCGCGCTTGCCGCCGATCCTCCCATTCTGGTCGCTGACGAACCGACCGCTGAGATCGACCGGCATGCCGAGGCGAGTTTGATGGTCCATTTCGACGCGCGGCGAACGGCCGGCAAGACAACGCTGTTGGCCACGCATAGTGCGGCATTAGCGGCCAAGGCGGATCGGATTCTTCTATTAAGGGATGGAAGGCTCGATGATGGGTGATCCGCTCGCCGAGACACACGGCCTTTGCCGCAGTTTCGCGGATGGCAACCGGGCGCGCCTGCCGGTCCTCTTCGACATAAACTGCCATATCGACGCGCGCGACCACATTGCGCTTGTCGGCGTGTCCGGTAGCGGAAAAACCACCTTACTGCATATTCTCGGCGGCTTGGATGTGCCAACGACCGGCACCGTAGCTTGGCCTGCTCTGGGGCAGCGCGAAACGCTTCGTCCCGCAAAGGTGGCCTTTGTATTTCAGAGACCGAGCCTGTTTCCCGCTCTGTCCGTTGTCCAGAACGTGGCGTTGCCGGTTCTCCTGCTGGATGGGCGCGGCGATGCCGTAGCCGCGGCGCTGGATCTTCTTGATCAATTCGGCCTGCTTGATCTTGCCGAGAAACTTCCAGAAGAGATTTCCGGCGGCCAGGCCCAACGCGTCGCGATGGCGCGAGCGCTTATCACCAAGCCGCGGCTAATTTTGGCGGATGAACCAACGGGTCAATTGGACAGTGCGGGCGCCCACCACCTGCTGGACATCGCGCTCTATCTCGTTGGCGAAAGCGGTGCTGCTTTTGTGTTGGCAACCCATGACGAGGCGGTTGCGGCGCGGCTTCATATCAGGTGGTCGCTGGATGCGGGACGGTTGAGCACCGATGTCCTGCCGCGGGAGGCGCACCAATGATCAGGCTTTGGTTAAAAGCATTGCTGCGACGCCGCTTCGCTCGGATCACCGGCACGGCAATGGGGGTCGCCATCACCGTGGCGCTGATCACCCTGCTCTTCCTATTCCTGACCGATAGCAGCGCGTCCATGACGCGCCGCTCCGTCTCGGCCGTGCCGATAGATTGGCAGGTGGAGGTTTCGCCAGGCGCAGACCTTGCGACGGTAAGCGATGCGATCGGTAAGGCCGCGCCAATCTCGGCTGAGCGGCAAGTGTCTTATGCGGTGATCGGCGGTCTGGAGGCAAGCGCGCACGGCACCGTGCAAACAACCGGCCCGGGCAAGGCCATCGCCTTCGACAAAGGCTATCTCAAGGACTTTCCCAAGGAGATGCGCCTGCTCTCGGGTCGCGCCGACGGTATTCTAGTGGCGCAGCAGACGGCGGCCAATCTCGCTATCGTTCCCGGCGACACGATCTCCATTGCGGGGATCGGTTTGCCGCCCCAGACCGTGAAAGTTGACGGCGTCGTCGATCTTCCAGACGCCGACGCGCTGTTTCAGGCAGTCGGTTTGCCACCGCAAGCGGCGCCGCAAGCGCCGCCGGACAATGTGGTGATATTGCCATCGGAGACCTGGCAGGCCCTGTTCGGACCGCAGCAGGCTGAGCGACCGGATACGACACGCACGCAATTTCATGTTCGCCTTGATCATACTTCTTTGCCGGCAGGTCCCGTCGATGCCTGGGCGCAGGTCAACGGTGCCGGCAAAAATCTGGAAGCGCGCATCGCGGGACAGGCATTGCTTGCCAATAACCTCGCCGCACGCCTCGACGCTGTCAGGGGCGATTCCCTTTATGCGACCGTGCTGTTCGTCTTTCTCGGCCTGCCGGGGGTCGCATTGGCGTGTCTTTTGACCTTTGCGATTGCATCGGCGGGCGGTGGCCAACGTCGAATGGAGCAGGCCTTGTTGAGGATGCGTGGCGCGGACATGCGCCACATCCTGGCCTTGTCCGCGGCGGAGGCGATTGTGGTCGCGATGATCGGCACCGCCGCCGGGCTAATCGCCGCGATGCTGTTCGCAAGCTGGGAATTCGGCACCGAGACACGGCTCCGCACTACCCTGCTGGCTTTGAGCCTGTTGATGGGATTGACACTCTCCCTCGCAGCCTTTCTTGCCGCCGCATGGCGCAATGCGCGTTATCGGAGCGTGCATGTCGCTAGGCGCACCATCCGCAGACTTGAGAGTTCGTCTTGGCATTGGCTTTGGCTCGATATCATGTTGCTGGCCGCGTCGCTTCTGTTCTTCCTTCAATCGGCGAGCACCGGATATCAGATCGTGCTTGCGCCCGAGGGCGTGGCGGCAACCGCTGTCGATTACTACGCCTTCGTCGCGCCGGCGCTTTTTTGGATCGGTTCGGCATTGCTGATGCTCAGGCTTTCCGGCCTTATCATTGTCAGCAATGGCAAGATGCTGAATTGGCTGGTCGGCCCGGTAGCCGGACGGTTGACGCCCATTGTCTCGGCTGCGCTTTCGCATCAATCCGGTCGCATTGCCGTCGGCATTGCCATGACAGCGCTCGCCATCTCCTTCGCGACGTCGACTGCGATTTTCAACACGACCTATAACGCACAGGCGCTGGTCGATGCTGAATTGACCAACGGTGCCGATGTTACCGTTTTTGGAACAACGGCCAATCCTGCCGGTGAAAAACGCGATGCGCTGGCGGCCCTGCCCGGCGTCGAGGGAATTCAGCCGATGCAACATCGCTTCGCTTATGTCGGAAACGATCTGCAGGACCTTTATGGCATCGATCCGACGGCGATCGGCAAGGCCACCAGTCTCTCGGACGCTTATTTCTCCGGTGGAACAGCCGCCAAATTGCTTGCCGATCTAACGGCGACCCCGAACGGTGTCCTCGTTTCGGAGGAAACAGTACAGGACTTCCAACTGAAAATCGGCGACACCATCAATCTGCGGCTGGTCAACGGCGCGGACAACCAATATCACGCCGTTCCATTTGTGTTTCTGGGTGTCGCCCGCGAATTCCCCACGGCACCAAGAGATTCCTTTTTGATCGCCAACGCCGCCTATGTCGCAAGGATGACCGGTATAAAGACAAATGAATATCTGTTGATAAAGGCTGCGGCCGATCCGGCGGCGCTGGCGCGCACGGTCAGCCGTATTTTGTCCGGCGATCCAGCGCTTCAGATCAAGGACATCGGCTCCGCCGCCAATATCATCGGATCCAGCCTTACCGCCGTGGACCTTTCGGGGCTGACGGCGATCGAGCTCACATTCGCCTTCGGTCTCGCCATTTCGGCTGCGGGCCTGATGTTGTGGCTGGGTTTTGCTGACCGGCGCCGTGACTTTGCAATTCTCATTGCCATCGGCGCCAAGCCAGGACAGATGGCTGCGTTTTTGTGGGGCGAAGGTATTTTGATCGCCACCGGCGGCCTCGTCTTCGGCCTATCGTCCGGTGTCCTGCTGGCCTGGATGCTAGTCAAGCTGTTGACCGGTGTCTTCGATCCGCCGCCCGACACGCTGTCAATTCCATTTGTCTATCTTGCGCTGGTAATCGTCTTGCTACTCGCTTCGATTGCCGCAGCGATCTTTTCAATGAAGATCGACGACTGGGGAGAGACTGCGGATTATATGCGTGATATCTAACGCTCGTCACTTGGTGCTGACTACGCGCATGGGGAATCACTAAACCAGCATTTTAGTTATTTTCTGATATCCAATTCAGGCGTGTGTCAGCATTTCATAGCATCTGTCGTGCAGGTCCGAATATGGGGGCGACCGTGCGAATATTGCTCGTTGAGGATGACGCGATCTTGGGGGATGCGTTACGCGATCATGTCGCGGCCGACGGCTGGGATGTCGATTGGGTGGTCGACCTGCAAGCGGCGAAGCGGGCGCTGGACACAGCCTGTTATTCCTTGATCCTTCTCGACCCCGGTCTGCCGGACGGCAGCGGCTTGGAGCTGCTGACACTTTTATCGGCGCGATCGCCCGCCACGCCCGCGATCATCATCTCCGCAGACGATCAAGTTACCGACAGGCAAAGAAGCCTCCAGCTCGGCGCGGCCGATTGTCTTGTCAAGCCGTTCAGCCTCAGCACGCTGAGTGCGCGCATCAGAAATGTGCTCAGCGCTCCCGGCCGCGTCTCGGGGACGAGCGTTGTCCCGAACCGATCGGGGGATGCGATTGGGGACCGTCCCGTGTTGTCGGGAGATGCTGATGCTCCGCAGAGGGGGGAAGGAAAAGTGGCAATGGTGAGGTGGCTATCGACGCGATCACGCAAGATGAAACTCGCAGGCGCTTTGGCGGCAATGCTTGCCCTGCCAGTCCTGGGGATCGGCACATACCTCGCCGCGGTGAACCTGGGTGACAATTTTCACCCCGTGATCCCCGGAGAGCTCTATCGCTCCGCTCAGCTCACGCCGAGACAGCTCGAGACTTACGTGCGCGACAACGGCATCCGCACGATCGTCAATTTGCGCGGCGAGAACAAAAATCGGACTTGGTACGATCAAGAAATCGACGCGGCACGACGTTTGGGCGTCGAGCATATCGACTTCAAGATGTCCGCATCCCAAATATTGACGGCGGACAGGGCCGATCAACTGGTCAGCATTCTGCGTTCTGCGCCAAAGCCTATCCTCATACATTGTCAAGCAGGAGCGGACAGAACCGGTCTTGTTGCCGTTATCTACAGCCAGCAAATCGCCGGTATCGACCAGAAAACGGCTGAACGCCAGCTTTCCATCGTCTATGGCCACGTCGGAATTCCCTATCTGTCGGGCGCATTCGCAATGGACGAAAGCCTGCAGAATTTGGAGAAACATTTCAGCCGCGTCCAGTAGATGCCCTACCCCGCTCGCGTGCGGCGGCGTATCGACATCGGTAATCCTGCCCTGTTCAACCTGTGAGTAAAGTCGAGCTCACGCGGCCGTGGGCTTCATTGCAGGTGGCCAGCTATGCGTCTCCGTCTTGCGCCGCGAAGCCCAGGCATAAAGCGCGTCGTAGATGACGAAGCCATGCTTAAGCACCTCCTGGTCATCAGGCGTCACATCCCGAAGCCCCATGGAGATCGCAAGCAGCCCGGCAGATTGCGGTGTGAGGTCGTGCCGGTCCGTATCCGCGCCACGAACGATGGCGGCGATGGTCACGATTGCCGCGTCGGTGTCGAGGCCATGTTTTGAGACGAAGGCGTCGAAGCTGCAGCCCTCGCCCACATGGGTGTATTCGACGCCAGGAACATCGTAGGGGATGGCTCCGGTCTCCTCCGCCACCTTGATCACCTGGTCCGGCGGCGCGAAGAGGAATTCCGGCTCCTTGTCGATGAACCGTGCGACGAGCCAGGGGCAGGCAATGCGGTCGATGACCGGACGTTCGCGAGTAACCCACTTCATGATGAGATTCTCCTCTCGGTAGTTGTGAACGGCACCGTCGGTCCGCCGTTCGCATGCCAGGCGGCAATTCCGCCGGAAAGCGCGCGTGCGTTCAGGCCGCGGCGACGGAGCTCGTCAACGGCATCGCCGCTCACTTGGAAGCCGTAGACACAATAGACGACGATCGGCTTTTCTCGCGGCAGTTCATCGGCCCACTTAGCGATCTTCTCGGGAGCGCGGAGGAAGGCACCCGGCAGCATGTCGCTGCGCAGCGGCAAGTCCTCGGTCAGACAGACATCGAGCACGACGATATCGTCCTGGCGCTGAAGGCAAACGAGCAGATCCTCCGGCGCGACGTCTTGGTCGCGCGCCATCGTTTCGGCCGGGGTGGCGTCGGCCAGCCGTTCGATCACCCGGTGGAAGCGGTCGCCAACGCGTTCCCAGTGGATGTTCTTCATGAAGGCGTCGACGTAGGCGCCCGCCTTGGCCCCGAAGTCGAGGTGATAGGCATGCTCGTACATGTCGAGCGCAAGGATCGGCACGCTGCCGGCAAGGCAGTTGGTGTGGTCCGCCGCCCATTGGATCATGAGGCGCTGATGGCGCTCTGACCATGTCAGCAGCGTCCAGCCCGAGCCACCCGCCTGCGCCTTGGCGCAAGCCGTAAAACGCGCCCGCCAGCCGGCAACACTGCCAAAATCGCTTTCCAGTGCTTCGGCGAGATCGCCGGCCGCATCTCCTGATCCACCAAGCCCGTCGAAATAGATCTCGTGGAGGATGGCGGAGTTGGCCGCGACAAGTTCCTCCCGCTTCAGGCCGTTGATGTCGAAGACCGAAGCCGCGCTCCAGTCAAGCTCATCGAGCCGACGTTCGATCGCATGCAAGCGGCGGACGGCGCCTCCATAATTGTTCTCGTAATGGCTCGCTAGAAGCCGCTCGGAGAGTCCGACGAGCCGGGGCGGCTTGAAGGGTAATGGCATGATCCGGTGCATGGCGCCCTCACTCAGGCCAACAAAACTGAGACTCAAGCTACGCCGGAATATAAAATGATACAAGTGTTGCTTTTTAAGGTTTTGATGATACGGTGTGTATATGAGCGACGATACGACGCCGGCGGAGCGACGCTGGCTGCTTTTGATCCACCAACTGCCTAGCAAGCCAGCCTACTTCCGGGTGAAGATATGGCGCCGCCTGCAGCGCATCGGCGCCGTCGCTGTCAAGAGCACGGTCTATGCGTTGCCAGCGAATGCCGAGACGCAGGAAGATTTTGAATGGCTCCTCAGGGAGATCATCGAAGGCGGTGGTGAAGCCATGGTGTGCGAAGCGCGCCTGATCGACGGCCTCTCCGACACTCAGGCGCACGCACTATTCGATGCGGCTCGCGACGAGGACTACGAGGCGATCGCCAACGAGGCACGGACACTTTCAGCACGGCTGGAGGCGCTTGCGACAGCGGAGGAACGGGCAGAGGTCCGCGCGCAAACCGGGCGCTTGCGCAAGCGGCTTGCCGACGTCGCCACGATCGATTTCTTCGAAGCGACCGGCCGGCTCTCGGCGGAGAGCTTGATTGCGGAACTGGAGCACAGGCTGACAGAGGACGCGCGCATGGTTGAAGAACACCCGAAGACTCCCCCGCTCAAGGCGGCTGATCTGAAAGGGCGCATCTGGGTCACCCGCAACGGTGTGCATGTCGATCGTATCGCCTGCAGTTGGCTCATCCGTCGCTTCATCGATCCGGACGCCGTTATTCGCTTCGTGCCGGGCAAAGGCTACGTCCCGAATCCGGGCGAAATACGCTTCGACATGTTCGAAGGCGAGATAACTCATGAGGGCGAATGCTGCAGTTTCGAGACCCTGATTGCCAGGGCCGGCATGGCCGATCCCGCATTGCAGGCCATTGCCGAGATCGTCCACGACATCGATTTGAAGGACATGAAGTTCGGGCGCGAGGAGGCGAGCGGCATCGCCAGCCTGATTACCGGAATCTGTGCAGCCAATCCGCAGGACGAACAACGCATCGTCCAGGGCGGGCCGGTCTTCGACAATCTCTACCAATATTTCCGCGCGAAGCGTGGCTGATACGGACGCCCGACGATGAACGAGATCGAGAGTCTCAACGCTACCGGGGTACGGCGTACTGATCCGCCCTCCCATGGTATTTCATTTGGCGAAGCAGTCCGCGTCTGGGCGCGCGTAGCCGCCCTAAGCTTCGGCGGCCCGGCCGGTCAAATTGCTGTCATGCATCGGATCATTGTCGAGGAGAAGCGCTGGATCGGCGAAACGCGTTTCCTGCATGCCCTGAATTACTGCACGTTGCTGCCTGGACCGGAGGCGCAGCAGCTTGCGATCTATATCGGCTGGCTTCTGCACAAGACCAAGGGCGGGTTGGTGGCGGGGACTTTGTTCGTGCTACCCGGCGTCGTCGCCATCATGGCGTTGAGCTGGATCTATGCCATCTTCGGCAATGTCGGAGCCGTCCAGGCGCTCTTCTTCGGATTGAAGGCCGCGGTCCTGGCGATCGTGCTCGAGGCTGTTCTCCGGATTGGCCGGCGGGCCCTCAGGAACAACGTGATGGTAGGCCTTGCCGCCGCGGCCTTCGTCGCTCTCTTCCTGTTCCACGCCCCCTTCCCGCTCGTCGTGCTGGCTGCCGGTGTCATCGGCTACGTCGGCGGCCGGGCCGGCTGGGTAGCGTTTCGCGCGGGCAACGGCCACGGCAAGGTCGGCGGCAAACAGGTCGCCGACGCCGACAGCGTTCTCGGCGAAGAGATTCCGGACCACGCCCGCCCGCCGGTCAGTTGGTCGCTCAAGGTCGCCGCGGTCGGGCTGTTGCTTTGGGGCGGGCCGGTCCTGGCGCTGTTAATATTTCTCGGACAGGGCAACGTCTTCACGGACATCTCGATCTTCTTTTCCAAGATGGCCATGGTCACGTTTGGCGGTGCGTACGCCGTCTTGTCCTATGTCGCTCAACAGGCGGTGGACCACTATCATTGGCTGAAGCCCGGCGAGATGCTGGACGGCCTCGGCATGGCGGAAACCACGCCCGGCCCCCTGATAATGGTGACGCAATTCGTCGGCTTCATGGGCGCCTATCGCGCGCCGGGCGTGCTGAATCCATTGCTTGCCGGCACGCTGGGCGGCCTGCTGACGACCTGGGTGACCTTCGTCCCCTGCTTTCTCTGGATCTTCCTCGGCGCGCCATTCATGGAGACCATGCGCAACAACAAGGCGCTCTCGGCGGCGCTGGCAGCAATCACTGCGGCCGTCGTCGGGGTGATCTTGAACCTCGCGATATGGTTCGCGCTGCATGTGTTGTTCCGTGAACTCCAGGAAGCGCGCGGCCTCGGCATGGCCGTCGATCTCCCGGTGCTGAGCTCCGTCAACGTCCCGTCACTGATCCTGACACTGGGCGCCATCGTTGCGGTGTTCCGCTTCAAAGTCGGAATGCTGGCGGTGCTCGCCGCCTGCTCGATCCTTGGGTTGCTCTACGGAACGCTCATGGGATGGATCTAGCGCTAGCAGATCGAACTCGGCGTCGGAACAAGAACCGCCACATCCGGCCTCTCGAAAGCCACGCGTAATCGAAAGCGATGAAATGCAGGGTATTCAGCCAGTCACATACGTTTTCGCGGCGCGCGCCCTACGTGACTTCGCCGACGGCTTCGTCGCGATCCTGCTGCCGGTCTATCTGCTCGCCCTGGGATTTTCACCGCTGCAGGTGGGTGTGATCGCCACGGCGTCGCTCTTCGGTTCTGCGCTTCTGACAATCGTGATCGGCTTTCTTGGTGCCCATTTCGATCTTCGCGGACTGCTTCTGACCGCTGCCGGCCTGATGGTCGCAACCGGTGCCGCCATGTCCGCCGTCAACGATTATCTACCACTGCTGGCGGTCGCATTTGCAGGCACGATGAACCCGTCGGCCGGCAGTGTAAGCGTCTTCGTGCCCCTTGAGCACGCGATGCTCGCCCGCGAGTCATCCGATCTTCAGCGCACCAGCATGTTCGCCCGCTACAATCTTGTCGGGGCGCTTGCCGGCGCCGTTGGCGCGCTCGCAGCAGCCACGCCGGACGTCATGACGAGACTGGGGCTGGAGCAATTGACCGCCATCAAGCTAATGTTCGTTCTCTACGCCGCCGTGGGCGTTCTTGGAGGCCTTGTCTACGTTCGCATCCCGCCACGCCCGGCAAGCCCCGAACTTCAGAAGTCGACTCCTCTGGGTCCGTCGCGTGCCATCGTCATCAAGCTGGCCGCCCTGTTCAGCCTCGACGCATTTGCCGGAGGATTCGTCGTCCAGTCGCTGCTCGCCCTCTGGCTCTTCGAGCGTTTCGACCTCTCGCTCTCTCAAGCGGGAGTGTTCTTCTTCTGGACGGGTGTGCTTTCCGCCTTCTCATTCCCCGTCGCCGCCTGGCTGTCAAAACGGGCAGGCCTTGTCAACACAATGGTCTTCACGCACATTCCATCCAGCATTGCTCTAGGCCTCGCAGCCTTCGCACCAACCTTACCGTTGGTGCTCGTCCTCCTGCTCGTCCGGGCCGCGCTCTCTCAGATGGACGTGCCGACACGTTCTTCCTATGTGATGGCAGTCGTAACGGAGGCGGAGCGCACTGCCGCCGCAAGTTTCACGTCCGTGCCGCGCAGCCTCGCATCAGCGGCCAGCCCTGCGCTCGCAGGTGCCCTCTTAGCTGCGTCCTATCGGGCTTGGCCGCTCCTAATTTGCGCCGGACTGAAAATCGCCTACGACCTGCTATTGCTGTTGCAGTTCCGGCACCTCAAGCCACCTGAGGAATGCTGAGCCCGGCATCGCTCAGCCGCCGAAACGTCCAGGCGCCGTTCGCGCCAAATGTCGTTAATCACGAATCCCGACAGCAAACGGACAGGTTCGTCGTTCTATCGATTTGCCCGTCGCCCATAAGGGCAATAGCAAAGGGTAAAATCATGAAGCTGAAACTTATCGCCGCGCTCGCAATCATATCTGTCATCCCGGCATTGGCACTTGCGAGCCCAAGCTGCACCGGCGAACCGAAGTCCAAATGGATGTCCGAGGACGCCATGAAAGCGAAGATCGACGCGATGGGCTACAAGGTCAAAACGTTCCAGATCACCGGCAATTGCTATGAAATCTACGGCAAGGACAAGAGTGGCAGTCGCGCCGAGGTCTATTTCAACCCGGTCTCCGGTGACATCGTTCAGATGGGCGACTGACCGATGACGGCGATCTCATCGAAAAAGGAGGGCGCCCAGCCCTCCACCGCCACCTTGCGCATGATCAAGGTATGGGATCCGGTCGTAAGGCTGTTTCATTGGACTATTGTAACGGCTTGCGTCCTCAACCTCTTCATCCTTGATGAAGGCAAATACTGGCACCGCGTCACAGGATACGCTGTTGCCGCCGCTATCGCCCTCCGTTTCATCTGGGGTTTCGTTGGCACGAAACACGCGCGGTTCACTGACTTCCTGCCGACACCGGCAAAGGTCATGAACCAGATCCTTAGTATTCTGGATGGCGACGAGAAACGGTACGTTGGCCACAATCCTCTGGCATCGGTGATGATGCTCTGCCTGATGATGCTTCTCGCGGCGACGGCGCTGACCGGCTGGATGACAACGCTCGATGCCTTCTGGGGCGAAAAATGGCTGGAAGAATTGCACGGCATCATTGCCAACGGCATTATGGTGCTCGCTTTTGTTCATGCCGGTGCGGCCGTCATCGAAAGCTGGAGGCACAGGGAAAATCTCGTCTGGTCCATGGTCACGGGTCGAAAGAAGGCATGAGGATACTGCTCATCGAGGACAGCGCCCGGCTTCGCGAACTGCTTTGCGAGACCATCCGAGATGCCGGGTGGAAAATCGATGCCTTCGCGACCGCGCAGGAAGGGCGGCTTACGCTCGAAAGAGCGGATTACGATCTCCTTCTTCTCGACCTCGGTCTGCCTGACGAAGACGGGATTGCCATGTTGAAATCACTCCGGTCGGCAAAGGTTCAAATGCCAGTTCTCGTGCTGACGGCACGCGGGGCGATCGACGAACGCATCATCGGTCTGGATGCGGGTGCGGACGACTATCTCGCAAAGCCATTTCATAATGGCGAGTTGATTGCGCGCATTCGCGCCCTGATGCGGCGGGCGCCGGTAACGGCCATGCCGACATTGGAGTTCGCGGCCATTCAATATGAGGTGGCTCGGAGCCGCGTAACCTGTGCCGGGAGTGAGATTGCACTCACTCCGTCCGAGAAGGGACTGCTCGAACTGTTGCTGCGCAACGGCGGCACGGTGGTGCCCAAGCCAAAGATCGAGCATGCCCTTTCCGAATTCGGCGATGAGAAAAGCAGCAATGCCATCGAACTGGCCATTTCCAGACTGCGCAAGAAGCTGGAAGGACATCCGACCGGAGCCGTGATCGAAACCATCAGGGGCGTGGGATACATGATGCGCGAGGTACGCGGTTGAGCCGGTCACGTCCAACGCTGGGCACCATTCTGACGCGACGGGTCGCATTCTTTGCCGTGCTGGCAATGATCCTGCAGCTCGCCGTCATCGTCTTCGACTATTACTGGAATGTCGGCGAGCTCTCGCGGCTGTTCGTCGAACAGGAAACCGAGAGGCTCGCGGCCGGCATCGCCGCGACGGATGGAGGTGTCCGCTATGAGCTTCCCGAAAATGTGCGCCAACGCTACCAGCATTCGCAAACCGGCTATGTGGCCCGAATTCGGGACACCAAAGGTACGCTGGTTTTTGAATCCTGCGACGATGCGTGTGAAAGCCGGTTTCTTCCCCCGGAGGTCAACGCGCCGGACTTCTGGCTAAGATCGCTGAAATCAGGCCGGCCGCTGACGCTGGTCGGCGGCCGCGCATTCATCGTAGGAAATCAACGCTTCATCGTCGACGTGGCCACGATTGGTGATCCACAAAATGTCGTCTCGGATGTCCTCTGGAACGAAATCATCGAACATATGATCGTACCGATGAGCATTCTCCTGGTGCTCGTTCTTGGTGCGACCTTGCTTTCCGTGCGCCAGGCGCTCAAACCTGTGCGGGCGGCGGCTGATGCGGCGGACCAGATCGACCCGATGAATTCGCGCTCGCACCTGCAGTTTCAGGAGATGCCGCGCGAGATTGCGCATCTTGCGATTGCCGTGAACCGCGCCTTCGAGCGTGTCGGGGAGCTTATGAAGTCCCAGAAGGTTCTGACGTCCGGGATCGCACACGAAGTCCGCACCCCGCTTGCGGCAATCAAGCTGGAACTCGGCCGCATTGATCATCCACGGGCGAGAAAGGCGGAAGCTGATCTTGACGATCTCGTGCGTTTCGTCGGACAGCTGACGACGCTCGCTCGGCTCGACACGTTCGATCATGCGATGTTCGAAAAGGTCGATCTCGTCGAACTGTCTTCAAGTGTCGTCGCGCAGCTTGCTCCATGGGTTTACGAGAGCAAACGTTCGCTCGAGCTTTCCGCTCAAATCGACATGCCAATCGTTCAGGGTGTTGCGGCCCTCCTGAGAGATGCTCTGCGCAATCTCATCGAAAATGCCGTACGCCACACGCCTGACCATACCAATATCGTCGTGCGGGTGGGCAGCCGTACGGTTCAGGTCGAGGATCGATTTCCGGAGGGCTGTCGGCGAAATGCCGATATTAGCCATCACCCCGACAGCCTTGGCATAGGCCTGAAAATCGTGGAGCGCATTGCCGAAATACACGGAGGCTCGCTCCGTCGCTCTTCGTCCAAGCATGGCCACGTCTTTGAATTGGAAATTGGCCCCGCGTAAAATTCTTAGATGCCATCATGCACTTCGATATCATCGAAGGCGTCCGGTGCATGTTTCTTCAAACTGGGCAGAAAAATATCGTTGATCAGTTCAAGCGCGGTCTGCTGTATCCGCTTGGCGATCACAGCGCCTTCGTCTTCCCGAGCAACGATCGAAATCGTTCGCCGGATTGGAACGCCTGGAAAGCGCATGGACGTTATCCGGTCTCCGCGTTCAATAAGGCGGAAGAATGCAAGCGGAGGCAGGAGGCTCCAACCAAGACCCGAAGCGACCATCTGGGCCGCCCCCTCGACCGTATCGAGATGATAGCGGGCGATGGTCTCGACGCCGGCCGCAGCAAGCCAGTGATCGATGCGAGACAACATGTGGGGATCGCGTCCAAACCGGATCATGCTCATGCCGGCGATACGTTCGAGAGCGGATTTATCTGCCGCCTCGGGTTCCAAGGGCAGGATGATTCGATAAGACTCGGAGAAGATGGGTAAGGCGATGAGTCCCGGCGGGGGAGAAGCCTCGTCAGCCGTTATGACGAAATCGCAGCGACGGTCGAGAAGAGCAATGATTCTTGAGGCTTCGTAGCCGGTGTCCACGAACCATTGTACCGCCGTTTCCTGAAGGCTTTTGATGATAAACGGTCCAAGGGTCGTGGCAAAGCTGTTGAGCATGCCAACGCGCAATATGGGCAGTTGCGCCGTCTTTTCGAAACGAAGGCCGCTTTGAAGCCGTCGAACGCTTTCCACGACATCGGAGGCGTGTTTGAAGAACGTCGCGCCCTTCAGCGTTAGCACCGGCGGGCGGATGGAGCGGTCGAAAAGATCAATTCCGCTTGCTTCTTCGAGTTTTGCGATTGCCTGCGAAACGGCCGATTGAGAAAGGCCGAATTTCTCGGCCGCAGCACTCATGCTGCCGGTCTCCGCAACCGAAACGAAGATCTCCAGCCGATGCAAATTGATCTTGTCGCCAAACAGCCCATCCGCCGATGTAGAGCGTTGTATTTTGGGGGTGAGCAATGTGGGGCCTCTCCATTCTCGGCATGTCCAGTGCGGCAAGCCCTCTGCCTATCGCACTGGATCTCTTCATATTTCAACCGATTTAGGATACGTTGAAGTCTCGCTTACTTCAACTTGCGCTGGAGATCCTGCGGAAGAAAACTTTGGTCGACATAGTCGCGCCAGTCCACTTTTTCCTTCAGGTCGCCGGTCTTCTGGGCAATGTCGACAAGCGCGTCGAGCCCTTTCGGGTTGATGTCGCCGTCGCCAAAAAAGGCTGAGCCATCAGACGAAGGATGATCGACGAGTTCGGCCAGAACGGCCTTCACGACCTCGGGATCCATCTTGTAGACTTTGGCAATGATGGCCACCGATTCATCACGATTGGTCCGGATGAAATCCACGGCTCGCCGACGTGCTTGGATAATGCCCTTGAGCATGTCGGGATGCTCTTTGATCGTCTTTGCGGAGGTTACGCCGACGGAGCTGTTGATCGCCGAAAAAAGGTCTCGTGACCAGAAGAGCGGTTTGAACGTGCTCTTGTTCATCGTGTAGGTCGGTTCGGACACCAGCGCCAGGTCCACACCGTCGTTTTGCAGCGCCGTGAGCGCCGCGCCATAGGCGCCGGTCGAAATCAGCTTCACATCCCCGGGCTTCAGGCCGGCCTTTTCGATCAGCAGAAAATCCAGCGACTGGCTGGTGCTGAGCGGCGTCGTGAAGGAAATGCGCTTCCCCTTGAGGTCGGCAAGGGTCTTGATCTGAGAATCGGGCTTGACCAGCCAGACGAACTGGGCCGACGTGTGGGTATTGTCGCTGATGATCTTGAGGTCGGAGCCGTTCTTGATCGCCTTTAGCGTCGGGATCAGCGCGCTGTCGGCATAGGGCAGATCACCCGCGATCAGGTTGCGCACCTCCGTGCTGCCGCCAGGCGAACCGATGACGGCGCTGACATCGACACCGGCGTCCTTGAAGAAGCCTTTCTCCACCGCGATCGTCCAGGGCATCCCGATGACGGAACTGCCGTAGTTCGTGGCAGCAATCTCCGCACTTCGCGCCGGTGCGCTCATTGCGCCGAAGATCAAGGCCGCGGCAGCTGCCATCGACAAAAGCCCGCGCCGCCCAGTATTCATCCTCATTCTCATTCCTCCATTTAGATGATTTGATTGACTAAATTCGCCGATGCAGGCGCTCGTCGATCACCATCAGCGCCGCACTGAGGACAGCGGCGACGACGATCAGAATGAGCGTGATGGCAGAAATATCGGCGACGACATTGTTCGCCATGGCGTTCATCAGGCGGAAGCCGACGCCCTTGCTGGAGCCGAACATCTCGCAGAGGATAACGCCGATCAACGCCCCCGAAATCCCGATGCGAAGACCCGTGAATATCTCCGGGACGGTCGCCGGCAGGGCGATCGTGAACAAGGTCTGCGTCGTCGAAAGGCCCATCGTACGAGCGCTCTTGAGATAGACGGGTTTGATGTTGCGCACTGCACTCATCGTGAAAAGGATGATGGGTATGATCCCGTGCAAGACGCCGAAGGCCACTTCCGAACTCATGCCGATCCCGAAGAACAGCGTGATCATCGGGAAGAACATCAGTTTCGGGATCGAATAGAGGCCGGCGATCATCGGTTCGACGACATCGCCGGTCATCCGCCGCAGACCCAGTATCGCACCGAGCAAAATACCGAGGATTGCCTCTATGACGACCGAAGAAGCGAAGGCGGAAAAGGTCGCGCGGATGTCGACCCAAAAATCCGCCGAGGTCAGCATGGCGATCGCGGTACGTGTCGCCTGCAGCGGCGAGGCCAGCGCAACCGCTCCGCCGATCAGGAAAAAGACCTGCCAGACCGCCACGACCACAATGGCCAGCAGCAGCAGATCGAAGGAACGCTGATGCCGTTTCCATATCGAGGATCTCTCAACGACCTCGATTGGCTTGTAACTGTCGATGCTGGTCATGCGAGCCCCCTGCGTTGACGCAAGCGGCGCTCCCAGCCGAGAAGCACGGCATTGACGATCGAGACGATGATCAGCACCAGCAGGACGATGGCGTACATGGTGCGATTATCGAAGTCATGGAACGCATAGAAGATCTGGTAGCCGAGGCCGCCCGTCGACAAGATGAATTCGGCACCAAGCACACCGACGAACGCCTGTGCGATCGCAAGCTTGACGCCATTGAAGATATGCGGGGCGGCCGACGGCAGGATGATATGCCAGACAGTGCCCCATTTGCTCAGTTTAAATATTCGGGCCGTCTTGCGCATGACCTTGGGAACGCGATCGAGCCCGTTAAGGGTACTGGCGATCATGGTGACAACGGCAAGCAGGAAGCCCAGAAGCACCTTCGGCGTGTCCGTCAGCCCGAAAATGACGATAAACAGCGGGTAGAACACGAACATCGGGATCGAGTAATAGATCGACAGCACCGGATCTATGGCGCGCCGCAAACGCGGCAGGGCGTGCAATACTACCGCTCCCAAAATGCCGAAGATAATGGCGCCGACGATCGCGATGAGAACGGCGCTCAGGGTCGCGACGATCTCTCCTGTCAGGCTGCCGTCTCGCAGCAACTGAAAGAGTGCCACCGCCATCTCGCTAGGCGGAATAAGCGTATAGTCGCTGATCAGGCCCGTGCGACAGATGACCTCGAGGGCGACAACGCAGAGCACAACGACGAGCAGTCTGATCTGTCCAAGCGTCATCATCCGGCCTTCGCATATTGGCTGGCGCGGATAGACTCCTCGCGCAGCAGGGACCAAAGATGTGCCGTCAGAGTGCCGAACTCCTCCGATGATGCGATCCGGCTGTCGCGATCGCGACCCCAGCCCGTTTCGATGATTTCGATAAAGCGGCCGGGCCGTGCGGACATCACGCCGACGCGGTCCGACAGCATGGCCGCCTCATCGAGCGCGTGGGTGATCAGAACGACGGTTGCCCCCGTGGCCCGCCAGAGGTTGAGGACCTCGTCGCCCATCAGCAGCCGCGTCTGCTGATCGAGTGCGGCAAAGGGCTCATCGAGGAGGATCAGCCTTGGCTCCATGACAAGCGTGCGTGCAATGCAGACACGCTGGCGCATGCCGCCGGACAGCTGTGCCGGATAAGAGTCACGAAACGCCGTCAAGCCGGTCAGTGCCAAGGCCCGCTCCGCCCGTTCCTTGATAATCTTCTGATCGACCCCATTTCGCTTCAGCCCGAACGTGATGTTCTTCCACACGGTCAGCCAAGGGAAACTCGCATCCTCCTGAAAAACGACGCCCACGCCATCAGGGATGCCGCCCTGGACGCGTTTACCGTCCATCAGCACCTCACCACCGGTCGGGGTCGTCAAGCCGGCAAGAACCTCCAGAAACGTGGATTTTCCACAGCCGGACGGACCAACGATCGAGAAGAATTCGCCTTGGCGAAGATCCAACGTGATCGGACCCATCGCATGGACGGCAGGCGCGCCGGCTCGAGACGGAAACGTCTGGCTGACGCCCTGCAGTGTCACGATGGCTGAATGCGCTTGCGCAGAAGCGGGATTGTTATTCGTATGCAAACAGGATCTCCTCCCTATCGCAAACCCGTAGCCACCGTATCACGCCACCACAGGAAAGCTAATACTAAATATAAGTTTTTTCCGACCTCATTCCGATGTCGGCAGCCAGGGCATGCTGCCCCGACGCGTCGTTTCGAAGGCCTCGATGGCCGAGAGATAACCGAGGGTGACGTCGATATCGTCCACGCCCTCCACCAGTCGCTGCTTGCGCAGGGCATTGATATCGAATTTGAAAACCGAGCCGTCAGGCGCGGTGACGGACTGTTCGGGCAAGTCGATCGTTATCGTCGAACCCGGCGTCTGGCGGAGCTGCCGCCACAGAGAGTGGATGGCCTCATAGGGGAGAACGATCGGCAGAATGCCATTTTGAAGACAGTTTGCATAGAAGATGTCTCCGAAACTCGGCCCGATCAGAGCCCGCAAGCCGAAATCGAGGACGGCATATGCCGCACCCTCGCGCGACGAGCCGCAGCCGAAATCGGCATCCGTGACCAGGATCTCGCAGCCCACATAGGCTTGCTGATTGAGCGAGAATTCGGCACGCGGTTGCTCTTTTTCATCGAAACGAAGGTCATGCAGAAAGGCTTCGCTGTAGTCATGGCCGGGACGGCGGTGCTGGCGCATGTAACGTCCGGGCAGGATCATGCCGGTATCGATCTTGGCAATCTCCACCGGGGCCGCGATCGCTGTCAGAGTCACGAACGGCTTCATTATGCGATCTCCCGTTCTGCCAGGCTGCGAACATCGGTCAGGTGGCCAGCGACGGCGGCGGCGGCGACCATCACTGGGCTCATGATATGGGTTCGGGCGTTGCGGCCTTGCCGGCCCTCGAAATTGCGGTTCGTCGTCGATGCGGCACGCTCGCCGGGCGCAACCAGCTCACCGTTGGAACCATTGCACATGGAGCAGCCGGAATCGCGCCATTCGAGGCCGGCCGCCATGAAGATGACATCGAGCCCTTCGCTCTCGGCCTGACGCTTGACCGACGAGGAGCCCGGAGAAACCATGCCCGGCACGGCGGAGCGGCGGCCGTTCAAAATCGCGGCGGCGCTGCGCAAATCCTCGATGCGGCTATTGGTGCAGGAACCGATGAAGACGCGATCGATGCGGATGTCCTTGAGCGGCGTCGACGGTGCGAGATCGAGATATTCCAGCGCACGCTCGACATGACGGCGACGGTCGCTATCGGGAATCATTGCCGGGTCGGGGACCGTTCCGTTAATCGGCGAACAGTCCTCCGGGCTGGTGCCCCAACTGACCATCGGCGCGAGTTCGGACACATCGATGTGCAGCTCGCGGGCGAAGGTCGCTCCGTCGTCGCTGTGAAGCGTGCGCCAATAGTCCAGCGCCCTGGTCCAGGCTTCGCCCTTCGGGCTCTTGGGACGATCGGAAAGGTAGGCGAATGTGGTTTCGTCGGGCGCGATCACACCGATCTTCGCGCCGGCCTCGACGGACATGTTGCAAATCGTCATGCGTCCTTCCATCGACATCGCACGGATCGTCGATCCGGCATATTCGATGGCATGCCCGACGGCGCCACCGACGCCGATACGTGCGATAACGCTGAGGATGATGTCCTTCGGCGTCACGCCATCAGGCAACTCGCCGTCGATGACGATGCGCATCGGCTTCGGGCGGCTCATCCACACCGTTTGGGTGGCGATGACATGCCGAAGCTGATTGGATGCCCCGATCGGCGACGCCAGCAGACCGAAGGCGCCATTCGTTGCCGTATGGGAATCGTTGCACGTGATCATCATGCCCGGCTGCGCAATACCGAGTTCCGGAGCGATCACATGGACAATGCCCTGCATGCGATGATGCATGTCGATATGGGGCAAGGCGAAATCCCGGGCGTTTTCCGCCTGCATTTCGACAACGCGGCGGATTTCAGGATTCGCGATGCCGGGCGTTCCGGCGCCACGGTTGATCGTCGGAAGATAATGGTCGGTGACGGCCATCTGCTGCATTGGCTGGCGAGCCTTGCGCCCCTCCAGCCGAAGCTGGTCGAATGCCAGGAACGCTCCGCCCTCGTTGATCATATTAAGATCGACATAGAGAAGGTCCTCGCCATGCGGCGATGTGACGACCACGTGGCTGTTCCACAATTTCTCGAACAGGGTCAGCGGCCCGGTCCTATCCATGGGGCGGCCGTCCATCATGCCGAGGCCTCTTTGACCATCGCGCGCGCATGAGCAGCAAGCATTTGGATATCGCCGGCGACAGAAACGAATTGGCAGCCCATATCCAGCCATTTTCGGCCGGCGGTGCCGTCGCCCGCCGACATGCCGGCAAAGGCCCCTGCGGCGCGGATTTTCGGAATTGCATCGGCAATGGCATTCGTTACGTCTGCGTGATTGGAGGCCCGCGCATATCCCAGATCCGCGGCGAGATCGGCCGGCCCTATCAGAACGCCGTGCACGCCATCGACCGCCGCTATTTCTTCGATACGGCTCAGAGCGGCCTTCGTCTCGATCATGACAATCAGGCAGACCCGGCCGTCGATTTCATCGAAATAATCATTGCCTGCGGCATAGCCGTTGCCGCGATGCACCTTGGCGACGCTGCGCACGCCGTCGGGCGGATAACGCGTCGCGGCAACCGCCGTTTGCGCCTCTTCTACCGTCTCCACCATCGGCACGACGATGTTCTCGATGCCGAGGTCCAGAAGCTGCTGGATCAGCAGCGAATCCAACCTCGGAAGCCGAACGAGGACATGTGCCGGCGTGCCCGCAATGGCTTGAGCTTGCTGCAACACCGACATCAGATCGTTGGGGGAATGCTCCATGTCGATATAGACATAGTCGCAGCCGCTCAGACCGAGGGCCTCCGCCGCTATCGGGCTGCACAGCTGGGAGCGCAAGCCGATCTGCTGGCGACCGGCTCGCATTTCACCGATAAAGGATTGTTTTTTCTGTTGTACTCTCGTCATGGTCTTATCTCGCGCCGAGCAAATAAATACTTATACTAAATATAAGCACACGAAAAAGCGACAAGCTCGTCCGGATGTTTGTCGCCGCTTGAAAAATTGTCAGTAAGCCGCCTCGTAGATCGTAAGAATGTCGTCACGCGACATATCGCGAGGATTGTTGTCGAGCAGCCGGCGGATGGCATGGGCCTCATCCGCCATGGCCGGAAGGTCGCTACGTGGAACGGCGAATTGCGAAAGCTTCATCTCACAGCCAAGCCCGTGGCAGAAATCATAGGCTGCATCGAAGACCGAGGTATGCCAAGGCGCGTTCAAGGCAGACAGAATCTCCGCCGTCTTCTCCGGCACCGCCGGGGCGTTGAACGCCAGCGTGTGAGGGAAGATCAGGGCGTTGGCCGCGCCGTGTGCGATATGATGACGTGTGCCGAGGGGATAGGCGACGGCGTGTCCCGAAGTCGTATTAACCGGGCCGAGACAGTAGCCGCCATAGAGCGACGCCAGCGACAATCCTGAGCGAGCCTCCATATCGGAACCGTCTACGACCGCCCGCTTCAGGTATTTCCCGACAAGGCGCACACCCTCTATCGCATACATGTCGATGCTGACATGCGCGCGCCGGCTTGTGAACGCCTCCACACAATGGGCCATGGCATCGACGCCGGTTGCGGCGGTGACTTGCGCAGGAAGCGTAAGGGTGAGTTCCGGATCGATGACGGCCAGGTCGGCCAGCATATGGCTGCTCTGCACCGCAAGCTTGTTTTTCGTGACCGGATCCGTCACCAGGGCACGCGTTCCCGCTTCACTGCCGGTCCCGGACGTCGTCGGCACCTGAACGAGGGCGGCCTGCTTGGCCGGCACCCGCTCGACGCCAACCACGTCGGTGATGCGACAGCCGCTACCGGGCAGGACCGCGGCAAGCTTGGCCAGATCCATGGCGCTTCCGCCCCCGAAGCCGATGACGAGGTCCGGGTCCGCAGCCTCCGCAACAGCGAGCAAAGCTTCCAGATTGGGAATATCCGGTTCCGGACGAACCTCTGCAAAAATCGTGACCTTCCCACTCAGACCGAGCAGATCGACACGCTTCGAATTGAAGGCATCGGCAACCACCAGGATGCGCTGAAAACGGCCTGCCATCCACTCTCCTACCTTCGAAACGGAGCCTGGTCCGAACTCGATTGCCCGTGGTCGGATCAGGGTGATGGACGATGACGATGTTAGCATTGGCGCAATTTCCCACGAAAATACATAGGGATATGCGGACCCATGGCCAGTCGGATCACCTGGCGTTCCTCACCCCTAAAATGCTTATACTAAATATAAGTTTTTATGCGCAAGTGATTTTTTTGGCGTTCCGTGGATTTCCGGCCGACGTCAGCACACCGTTGTCCGGGCGACCCTGCATGCCGATCAGGCCGGAAAACGCGCCCCACCCACGATTTCGCTTAGGACGTCCTCACCACCGAAACCTCCGGATTTGGTGATCAGATGTACGGCTCTGCCCCAGAGGTTGAAGGAGGAGATCGGCAGGCTTGCCTCGATTTCGCCGATCGGGTGCAACGTATCGACGCCGGCAGCCCGCAGAATGGCGGCAGCGGTATCGCCGCCCGATGCGATCAAAGTGCGCGGCATTTGGCGCTGCATCAACGCAGCGATTCCTTCTCCGAAGCGGCCGGCAACGGTCGCGCTATTTTCGGCGGATCGGGCCTCTATGCACCGCACCAGCGTCACGGGGGAATGCTGCGTCGCAATTGGAGGAACCTCTCCATTTGGAGCGGCGACATCCATCACGCCGGCACGGACACGCGTCAGATGCACCATTTGACGGATGGTGATGGGATCACGCGAGCCCACGGCGATCAGCAGGGGAAACTCGAACGCGGCCGGGACGACGCAATCGGTTCCTTTCGCTAAGTGTTCCGCCAGCGCCTGCCCCAGGCCTCTTGCTCCGATGGCAAGTACATGAGGATCGGCCAAAATCCCTGCGGCGACGGCCGCGAGATCGGCCTGAGTTGCAATGTCGGGGGCATGAACGTCGATTGAAGTGGGGAAGGCCGGCAGTGGGATCGGTTGATCGACGCCCATGCCCGTCACGTGCCCCGCCAGTTGCAAACGCCCCTGTTCGGGAATGGCCGGGACGATGACGATCTGATCGCGCTGCAGACCCTGCAGCATGGCGACGGATTCCGCGACGACATTTCCCTTCAATCGACTGTCGATTTTCTTGAAATAGACCTTTGGCGAGAACTGCCGAAGCAGATCGGTCGTGCGGAGCAGACATGCTTGCGCTTCGGCCTCGCTCATATGCCGCGTACCGGTTGCAACGGTCAGCACGGCTGGATCCGCCGCCATTGCCCTGTCCAAATGATCCGGGCTGAGAGCGACTGCGACCGACATTCCACATTGCGCGAACGGCGTCGCCGTATCGATGGCGCCGGTCAGATCATCGGCGATGATGGCGATTTCCAGGGGCATGGCTGTCCTTCACGATGAACGGTTCACTCAGATTGCTAGCGGAGAAAGGGCCAAAACGTCAAACAAAATGATCGAATCAATCATTTCTGGAATATTTGATTGAAAAGATCAGAGAGATGCGGTTTCATGATGCTCAACGGCGTATCCCCCGATCGCAGACATTTCCGAGGACGGACCAATGACGAAACCAGTTATAGCAATCACCATGGGCGACCCTTCCGGCATCGGACCGGAGATCATCGCCAAGGCGCTTTCCTTGCCGACAGTACGGGAGATTTGCCGCCCTGTGGTCGTGGGTGATTTGGACAGGATGCAGAAGGCCGCCGCCATTGTCCAAACAACGGCGGCGATCCGGCCGATCGCCGCGGTTGGCGATGCCGGCGAGGAGATCGGAATAGACATTCTCCAGACGGGCAACCTCCCGTCCGACCTGCCCTTCGGCGTCGTCAGCCGCGAGGGCGGTGAAGCCGCTTATCAATTCATCGTCTCGGCCGTTGAGCTTGCCCAATCCAGGCAGATCGATGCCATCTGCACGGCGCCCCTGAGCAAGGAAGCGCTGCATCTTGCGGGACATCGCTATCCCGGGCACACCGAACTCATCGCGCACCTGACCAACACCAACGAAGTCTCGATGATGCTGGCTTCGCCGAAGTTGCGCGTCGTCCATGTGACGACTCACATCGGCCTCATCGACGCCATCGCGAAGATCGAGCCGGGGCTGGTTCTCAGGACGATCGAGCGCGGGCGCGCGGCGCTCATCGGCATGATGGACCGTGAGCCCCGCATCGGCGTCTGCGCCATCAACCCGCATGCCGGCGAAAACGGGCTCTTCGGGCATGATGAGGAAGCGATCAAGATCGCACCGGCCGTCGCCGAAGCAGTCGGGAAAGGCTATGACGTGTCCGGGCCACTCGCCGCGGACACCCTCTTCTTCCGCGCCGTGCGGGGCGATTTCGATCTCGTCGTGGCCATGTACCACGATCAGGGACACGGGCCCGTAAAGGTGCTCGGCATCGAGGAAGGCGTCAACGTTACCGTGGGTCTGCCGATCGTTCGCACGTCGGTCGATCACGGAACCGCATTCGATATCGCCGGCCAGGGCAAGGCCGATGAGCGCAGCCTGATCTATGCGTTGCGCCAAGCTGCTATTCTGTCCGGCAAGGCGGTTTGATCATGCTATTGGCCCGTCGGCGAGTTTGCCGGTCCGCCGAATTCCGTCGTGTGGCCGGCTTGGATCGAATGGTCGCGAGGGGGTCATCATGAGCGGTTTTAACCAGAGAAAGGACGCGCTGCTGCGGCTGCTCCAGATAGGGGCGCCCACTGTCCAGGCCTTGAGCGCCGCGCTTGGCGTTTCGGTCGCGACGGTGAGGCGCGATCTGGCAGCCCTTGCGGACGAGGGTGTGATTGCCCGCACCTATGGAGGCGCGACGTTGCTGCAACGAGCCGAGCCGACCTTCGATTTCCGTATGCGGGTCGCCGCGGCCGCAAAGCGCAGGATCGCCGAAGCGGCTTTCGAGGCACTCGACGGGGCCTCTACGATCTTTCTGGATGCCGGCACGACCGTCGGCGCCTTCGCGGAAAAACTCGCCCTCATGCAAGACAGCCTGAACGGTCTCGTCGTCGTCACACAGTCGCACCGCGTCGCCGCCATTCTGGCGAATATCGCCTCCATCGAACTTTTCCTGCTCGGGGGCCGCTACCGTGCCAATTCGGAAGGCGTGTTCGGCCCGCTTGCGGAGCGCACCATCGAGGCCTTTCGCTTCGAAAAAATCTTTCTTGGGGCAGATTCGGTTTCCGCCGAGTTCGGTCTCGGCGAAACAACGCTGGAACAGGTCCGCCTGAAAGAAGTCGCCATGCAACGGACCAAGGCGACCATCGTGCTGGCCGACGCGACCAAATTTCAGGATCAGACGCTACCTTTTTGGACAAGGCTGCCAAAGGGCGCAAGATTGCTGACTGATGAAGCAAGCGAACACATGCGGCAGCAATATCGTGAGGCGGGTTTTACGATTAGCGCATGAATTGCGCCGTTTCAGCGTAATCGCACATTGGAAAACGAGATTTTAACCTGATAACACCCGTTTTGCTGTTACGCGAGCGCTGCCAAGGCCGTCAACTGAGACCAGAAGGGTTGCTCGGAACGTTCGCCGGACGGATCGACCAACCGGATCGCGGTCACCTCGAGATCACAACTCGGCAACCGATCCGAAAGATCGACCAGGGTCCCATCTGAGATCCTTGCATGCGCCAGTGAGGATGGGACCCAGGCTACCGCGAAGCCCGCGGCTGCCATTTCCAGCGCCGCCATGGTGAGGGCGGTTTCGGCTTTCGCCACGACCTGACACTCGTCTCTTAACTTCGACAGGATGTTTCTTTCCATGACCTCCCCGAAGAAAACCTCGGCGGGATAGGCGATATAGGGGAGATCCTTCTCCATGATCTTGTCGCGCACCCATGCGGCGTGAGGAGCTCCAATTGTGGGAACGAGGCGTTCCGTCCCAATCATCACGGTTTCAACGAAATCCGGTCTGACGGGATGCTGCCAACCTGGATTGCGGTACAGGAGGGCAAAATCCACCTGCCGCGACAGGAGCAGGGAGAAACATTCATCGAGATTGGCTGAACGGACCTTCACGAAAGTATGCGGGTCGCGCGCCTGGGCGCTTTCTATGATCGATGGAGCGAGGATAGCCGTTAGAGAATGCTGACTTGCGATTATGATGCGATTGGCCGAGGTCTTATCACCGCGCCTGAGGTCAAGAACAAGCTGCCGTAACTGCCCCACCAGAAGCGCGATCGTCTCACGCTGGCTCTCGGTGGTGGGGCGCAGGCGAATTGGTTTGGACCGGCGATCGAAGAGCTCGACACCCACATGGTCCTCGATCTGCTGGATCCGTCGGGAGAATGCGGATTGTGTCAGTCGACGCCGCTCCGCCGCTTCCGTGAACGAACCGGTTTCGGCTACCGCGAGAATGTCTTCGAGCCAATCTAGTCGCATAGTTCTATGTTGCAAATTTTGCATATTGATTCAAGTATTTCGAATTTGAACGGCGGCAAATGATCTGAGAAAGTCCCAAAACGCAAGTTTGGAGACAATTTCATGCATCTGGCTCGTTTTCCCCGCATTCACCTCGCTCACCTGCCGACGCCGCTCGAGCGATTGGACCGCCTGTCTCACGAACTGGGGGGACCGGAAATCTGGATAAAGCGCGATGACTGCACCGGGCTCTCGACGGGCGGCAACAAGACGCGCAAGCTTGAGTTCCTGATGGCAGAGGCCCTCGCACAGGGCGCCGACACGGTGATCACGCAAGGGGCAACCCAATCTAACCATGCGCGCCAGACTGCCGCCGCCGCCGCAAAACTCGGAATGACCTGCCGCATCCTGCTGGAGGATCGCACCGGGTCCAATGATCCAAACTACAACTACAACGGCAACGTCCTGCTGGATCATCTCCACGGCGCTACGACCGATAAGCGGCCGGGTGGCAGCGACATGCAGGCCGAAATGGAAAAGCTTGCCGACAAGCTTCGCTCTGAAGGCCGCAACGTCTACGTCATACCGGGCGGTGGCTCGAACCCGACGGGCGCCCTCGGTTACGTCAATTGCGCCTTCGAGCTGGTCGCGCAAGCCGACGACCGCGGACTGGTTATCGATCATATCGTGACGGCGACCGGCAGTGCCGGAACGCACGCTGGGCTGATTACCGGATTGAAGGCGATCAATGCGCCGATCCCCTTGTTAGGAATGGGTGTGCGCGCTCCGAAGGAGAAGCAGGAAGAGAGCGTCTTCAATCTTGCGGTTCGAACGGCTGAGAAGCTCGGATGCCCTGGCGTCGTGCGGCGCGAGGATGTGGTTGCCGACTGCAACTACGTCGGAGCAGGATATGGCGTGCCGGGCACCGACACACTCGAGGCGATTGCGATGTTCGCCAAGTACGAGGCGATCTTGCTTGATCCCGTCTATTCCGGAAAGGCTGCGGCTGGATTGATCGACTACTGCCGCAAGGGACGTTTCAAGGCGGGTGAGCGGATCGTCTTCCTGCATACCGGCGGATCAGCTGCTCTCTTCGGCTACGACTCAATCCTTTCGCCAGCCACCGGGCGCTGAGGAGGTAACGGAGATGGTTCTTCGCCGGGTTGGCATTCTGGGGGGCATGGGACCAGAGGCGACGGTTCTTCTCATGCAGAAGGTATTGGCCGCGGTCAAAGCCAATGACGACGCTGACCATATTCCGTTGCTCGTTGACCAGAACCCGCAGGTCCCCTCGCGCCTGCAGCGCTTGATAGAGGGGACCGGCGAAGACCCCGGCCCTGTCTTGGCGGATATGGCGCGCCGCCTGCAGGCTGCCGGAGCCGAGGCTTTGGCTATGCCCTGCAACACGGCACACCATTTCGTCCCGGCCATTTCTGCCGCGACCAGTGTGCCGTTCCTTAACATGGTGGAGCTTTCGGTCCGACGAGCCCGACAACTGGCAGCGCCTGGCGGAAGGGTCGGCATTCTGGCCTCACCCGCCGTGCGTCGCATCAAGCTCTTCGAGAGCGCGCTCGCGGCGGCGGAGCTGCAACCGGTCTATCACGACGACGAGGCCGCGCTTTTGTGGATGATCCGCCGTTTGAAAGCGGAGGGGCCAAATGAAGAGGTCAGGGCCAGGCTGATGGCGGCCTCGGAGGCCCTTCTTGCCCAAGGTGCCGATGTCCAGATGATTGCGTGCACTGAATATTCGCTGATAGCCGATGCGGTCGCGAGCGATGCGAAGGTCTTCGACACGCTTGATTGCCTCACCGAGGCGATCGTTCACTTTTCGACAACGGATCAAACGCAATAAGCCACGCACTTGGGGGGTGTAGGTCGATAGATAGAAGGAGGAGAGTATGAGTATTTCGTCGACAGAGAGCAATCAACCCTGGCTCTGGGATGAGGCCGTATGGCGCCAGAAGGTCGATCACGTCAGAGCTGGGCGCTCTCTGAAACCGGATCGCTGGAAGAGCGATGCGCGATTGGCTGTGGCGCTGTCGTTCGACAGCGATCATGAGACGATGGAGCTCAAGAACGGCGGAACATCGTTCGGTACGATGAGCCGCGGGCAATATGGCGCTCGGCGCGGCATCCATCGTATCCTCCGAATCCTTGAGAAACATTCCGTGCCAGCCTCCTTCTTCATGCCGGCCGTCTCGGCAATGATCAACGAGGAAGAGGTCAAGACCGTCGTTTCGGCCGGGCACGAGCTTGGAATCCACAGCTGGATCCACGAGTTCAATTCCCGCCTCGACGAGGAGACCGAGCGCGATCTGGCGCTCCGTGCTGCTGACGTGCTGGAAAAAATGTCCGGCGCACGTCCCGTGGGCATGCGGACGGCCTCCTGGGATTTCAGCCCCCATACGCTGAAGATTGCCCGCGAGATGGGGCTTCTCTACGATTCATCTCTGATGGCGGACGAGGAGCCCTACGAGCTTCTGGAGGATGGCGAGCCCACGGGTGTTGTCGAGATCCCCGTCGAATGGATCCGTGATGACGCGCCCTATGTGGCGATGGACCGGATGACCGGCGCCCGCCCCTATGGCGGGCCGGCAATGATGCTCGACATCTTCAGCCGTGAACTAGAGGTCGCCTACGAGGAAGGTGGACTGTTCCAACTCACCATGCACCCACATCATATCGGCCACCGCTCACGCATCTTCATCGTCGAAGAAATCATCCGCCTTGCGAAGTCGAAAGGTGACGTCTGGTTCTGCACTCATGCGGAACTGGCGCGCTACTGTGCCGAGAAAGCAGGCCTGAAGACCGCTGAAAAGGCGGCTTGAACGAATGCTCGAATGCAGCAACCAAGGAAAACAAGGGAACGAACAATGCCTGCAAAATTTGCTTCCATATCTGTCTTGCTACTGGCGCTTTCCGCGTCGACCGCGCTGGCCCAGACCAAGGACACGCTGACCATCGATCTGCCAAATGATGCAGCGACGCTCGACCCGCATCTGCAGTGGAATACCGACAGCTACATCATCTATCGAAACATCTTCGACAACCTTCTGACGCGCGACTCCAAGGGCGAGATCGTTCCGCAGATCGCCAAGTCCTGGAAGTATCTCGACGACAAGACGATCGAGTTCCAGATCCGCGACGACGTGACCTTCCAGGACGGCACGAAGCTGACTGCGGACGACGTAGCGTTCTCGATCAACCGCATCATCGATCCGAAGCTGAAAAGCCCGCAGCTCTCGCAGTTCGACCAGATCGCCAAGGCCGAGACGACGAGCCCGACGGTCGTCAAGATGACCACTAAGTCCGCTTATCCGGCGCTGCTGGCCCAGCTCGTCAAGCTGTCCATCGTGCCGAAAGCCTATGTCGAGAAGGTCGGCGACCAGGAATTCAACCAGAAGCCCATGGGCTCCGGCCCTTACAAGATGACCAATTGGCAGAAGGGCGTTGAGACCGACCTGGAAGCCTATTCGAACTACTGGCGCGCCAAGCCACCGTTCCAGCATGTCGTTTTCCGCGCTGTGCCCGACGTCTCAACCCGCATCGCCGATTTGAAGACCGGCAAGGCGGATCTCATTCGCGACGTGCAGCCGGATCAGGCATCCAGCCTCAAGGAAGACCCTAATACGCAGTTGCTTTCCGGCCCTACCGAACGGATTGGCTATCTCTACATCAACGCTGAAGCCGGTCCTACGAAGGACCTTCGCGTCCGTCAGGCGATAGCCTATGCCATCGACAAGCAGGGTCTAGTCGATGCCCTGCTCGAGGGTTACGGCAAGCCGGTGGATGTCGTTGGAGCGGAGCCGGTTTTCGGGTTTACCGATGAAGTCAAGGGCTATCCCTATGATCCCGCCAAGGCAGCCGAATTGATCAAGCAAGCCGGCGCGGAAGGCCAGACGATCGAATTTCTGACGTCGCCTTCGTATAGCCGCGCTCTTGTCGAGGCCATTCAGCAGATGATCAGTGAAGCCGGGCTGAAGGTCGAGATTTCCTCCAGCGATCAGGCTACATTCCTGAAGCGACGTCAAGGCGATCCGGCCAATGCCGGCGGACTTGCCTTCGGCGCGTGGTCCTGTGCCTGCCAGGATGCCGACGGCATCATCTTTCCGCTTTTCCGCAGTGGCGGCATTTGGGCAAAGTACAAGAACGACAAGTATGACACCCTCGTGGACCAGGCGCGCTCTACGCTTGACCAGGAAAAGCGCAAGGATCTGTACAAGCAGGCCTATCAAATCCTTCAGCAGGATGTCCCTGGACTGGGGCTTTATCAGATCTATGCGCTCTACGGGGCGAACAAGAAGCTGAAGTGGGAGCCGACTGCCAATGAAGCCATGTTCGTCATGGACATGAGCTGGCAACAGTAAGGCGAGATAACGGCCATGTTGAACTACGCCGTCCAGCGGTTGCTACAAGCTGTCGTCGCGATCTTTGGCGTTCTTACCATCGTCTTCGTCGTCATGCATCTCTCGGGGGATCCGACCTTGCTCCTCGTCCCCCAGGATGCTTCGGCGGAAATGATTGCGCAACTGCGCCATCAGCTTGGCTTCGACCAGCCGATCTGGGTACAATATCTGGAATATCTGAAGGGGTTGCTGCAGCTGGATTTCGGCAGTTCAGTCGTCCAGCGAGCCCCCGCCCTCGATATTGTTCTTTCCCGCGTGCCCTACACCGTCATGCTTGCCGCAGGGGCGCTGGTGGTCGCGATCGGCATGGGCATTCCGGCCGGCGTCATCATGGCGACGCGCCGCGGCAGCGCCATCGAACGGCTGCTGACCGGCATCGTGGTCACTGGTCAGAGCGTCCCCACCTTTCTCTCCGGCATCGTGCTGATCTTCGTCTTCGGCGTGACGCTGCGCTGGTTGCCGACCTCCGGCTCCGGCGACTTCGCCTCGCTGATCATGCCCTCGATAGCGCTTGGCGCGATCTCCATGTCCACCTTCGCCCGCATGACCCGCATCTCGGTCATTGACGAACTCGGCAAGGACTATGTCCGCGCCGGGCGCGCCCGCGGCCTGTCGCTCGGCTCCGTGGTCGTCCGGCACGTATTGCGCAATGCAGCCATCCCGGTCATCACCATTGCCGCACTCGAAATCGGCAACCTGCTCGCCGGCGCCGTCATCATTGAGACAGTCTTTGCCTGGCCGGGCATAGGCCAGCTTGCCATCCAATCCATCCAGTCGCGCGACTTCCTGGTCGTCCAGGTCATCGTCCTTCTGATCTCCTTCGTTTATGTGCTGACCAGCGTGCTCGCCGACTTCGTCTACGCGCTCGTCGATCCGCGCATCCGCCTGATCCGCTGAGGAGGCCGCCATGACCTTCGCCGCCCTCACCATTGGAAACCGCCTTCGGCGCGTACCTCTTTCGGTCCTGTTGGTCGCATTCATTCTTCTGGTAATCGTTCTGCTCGCAGCCTTTGCTCCCTGGGTGGCTCCAGCTGATCCGAATAAGCAGACACTGCTCGCGCGCCTGAAGCCGCCAGGCTTCGAGTTACGCGGCTTCACCTATTGGCTCGGGACGGACGATCTGGGGCGCGACCTGCTTTCACGCACGCTTTACGGCGCCCGAGTATCGCTTTCCGTAGCGGTGCTGTCCGTTGTCGTCTCGACGCTGGTCGGCGTAACACTCGGCATGCTGGCCGGCTGGTTCCGCGGCAAGGTCGAGATCGCCATCATGCGGCTTGTCGATATCATGATGTCGATCCCGGCCATTCTTCTGGCAGTGCTCACCGTCGCCGTCCTTGGTCCCGGCTTCCTGAAGCTCGTGCTGGTACTCGGCCTTACCCGTTGGCCGCGTTATACGCGTGTCACTTATGCGCAGACATTGCAGGTTGCCAACCTGCCGTTCATCAAGGCATCCGAGCTTGCCGGTGCCGGGGCGGCGCGCATCCTCTTCCACCACGTCCTGCCGAACATCGCCGGACCAATCCTGATCGTTGCGACCGCCGAATTCGGCCTCATGATCCTGATGGAAGCCGGCCTTTCCTTCCTCGGCCTCGGCATCCAGCCGCCCGCGGCAAGCTGGGGCTCCATCATGAGCGTCGGCCGCGAATATCTCGAACGCGCCTGGTGGATGGTGGCTTTTCCCGGCGCCTGCCTTTTTCTGCTGGTCTTCTCCGTTAACGTATTGGGCGACTGGTTGCGTGACGAGATTGATCCTCGATCCCGCGTCCGTTGATCTCTGAGGTTTTTGCCATGGAATTTGAAAACAAGACTATCGTCATCACCGGCGCCGCCGGCATTTTCGGCCGCTGGATCGCTGCCTATTTCGCCAAGGAAGGCGCTAGGCTCTGCCTCAGCGATATCCGGATGGACGGGTTGGAAAGGGCGGTCGCGGAACTTGATCTGGATCGCTCGCAGGTTCTGCTGCACGCCACTGAGCTCACCAGCGACGCGTCCATGCTCGAACTCGTCGACCTCGTAAAGCGTGAATGGAGGGCCCCGGACATTCTCGTGAACAATGCCGGCATCTATACCCGCTTCAGCTTGCTCGACATGGAATTCTCTGACTGGGACCGCGTTTTCGGCGTAAATCTGCGCGCCCCTTTCGTTCTGTCGCGCGAATTCGCCAAACTGATGATCGCCGAAGGAAAGGCCGGGTCGATCATCAACATCTCCTCGGGCGCCGCCCGCAAGATGAACCAGAATTCGGTGCCCTACTGCACCTCGAAGACCGCAATTGAGCGGTTGACCAAGGGCTTCGCGATGGAGCTTGCCGAATACGGCATCCGAGTCAATGTCGTCGAACCGGGCTTCGCGCCGGGCAGCGAGGTGAGCGAGCTTTCCGATGAATACGTCACCAACATGCTGAAGAACATCCCGCTCGGCCGCGCCAGCGGGCCGCAAGATGCGCCGGGCGCGATCGCCTATCTTTGCTCCGACAAGGCCGCCTTCATCACCGGCGCCGTTCTATCCGTCGACGGCGGCAATTCGATCGGCAACTACAAGCGCCCCGAACGCATAAAATCCGCAGGGGATTGAGCCATGAATTCTGTCGCAAATCCGCTGCTCACAGTTGAGGGGCTGACCATTAACATCGGGCAGGCCAAAGTCGTCGACGATGTCTCCTTTACCGTCGCGCCGGGCAAGGTCTTGGCGTTGGTGGGCGAGTCGGGTTGCGGCAAGTCGCTGACATCCTATGCCATGCTCGGCCTTTTGCCGCCCGCCGCCCGCCGCAGCAGTGGCCGGATCGTGCTGGGAGACACTGACCTCGCAGCCATGTCGGAACGGCAGTTCCGAAAGGCACGCGGCAAGGATATTTCCATCATTTTCCAGGAGCCGAGCGCATCCCTCGATCCGCTGACCACCGTCGGCGCGCAGATCGCCGAGGCGTACTCGGTTCATCACGGCGTCTCGAAGACCGAGGCTTATGAGAAGGCTCGGCAGATGCTGATCGATGTCGGCATTCCTGATCCGACCAGGCGGCTCGATCAATATCCCTTCGAGCTTTCCGGCGGCATGTGCCAGCGCATCATGATCTCGATCGCCCTGATCAACGGCCCGCGCCTTCTTGTCGCCGACGAGCCGACCACAGCGCTCGATGTGACCATCCAGGCGCAAATCCTCGACCTCATGAAGAAGCTGGTTGCCGAACGCGGCACGGCGATCGTGCTGATCACCCATGACATGGGTGTGGTCGCCGACATCGCCGACGAGGTGGCGGTGATGTATGCCGGCCGTATCGCAGAGATCGCGCCCGTCCATGCCCTGTTCCGCGAGCCCAAGCACCCATACACCGCGCTTCTGCTTGCCAGCGTTCCGAAACTTGATGACGCGCCGAAGGCGGATCTGGCGACCATCGAGGGGACAGTGCCGACGCCAAACGAATTCGGCGCCGGTTGTCGTTTCGCGGACCGTTGTCCGCTTGTGACCGACAAGTGTTGGACGGAACAGCCGCCGTTGATCGCTTGTGGGGACAAGAGGCATCGTTCCGCCTGCTGGCATGTCGATCGCATGGCCGAAATCAGCGGGGTGGCGGCATGAGCGGCGCACATAAAGTTCTGGAAATCCGTGATATCGCCGTTCATTTCGGCGGTCGCGGCGGCTTCCTGTCGAAGCCTGGCCCCGTCGTGAAGGCCGTCAACGGCGTCGACCTGGAGATCGGCCGCGCCGAGACTGTTGCACTGGTCGGTGAATCCGGCTGCGGCAAGTCCACGCTGTCCAACACGATCGTCGGCCTGCAGGCACCGGTCTCCGGCAGCATCAAGGTCAGCGGCGAGGAAGTCGTGGCTGCCGACCGCAAAAAGCTCAATGACATCCGCCGCAAAGTGCAGATGATTTTTCAAGATCCGGCGCTGTCTCTCGACCCGCGCTCGACGGTGGGTGCTACGATCGCCGAACCGCTGATCGTCCGCGGCGTTGCCAAGGGCAAGGAGCTGAAAGCACGCGTCGCGACGCTGCTCCAGCAAGTGGGCCTCAGGGCTGAACATGCGGACCGCTATCCGCATCAGTTCTCCGGTGGCCAGCGCCAGCGCGTGGTCATTGCCCGCGCGCTGGCGCTCGAGCCGGACCTCGTCATCTGTGACGAGCCGGTCTCGGCGCTCGATGTCTCGGTGCGGGCGCAGATCCTGAACCTGCTGGTCGCCCTGCAGAAGCGCACCGGCGTTTCCTATCTTTTCGTGTCTCACGATCTCGGTGTGGTGCGGCATATCTGCGACCGCGTCGTCGTTATGTATCTCGGCCGTTTCGTGGAGATGGCAGACCGGGATACGTTCTTCGCCAACCCCAAACACCCCTACACGAAGGCGTTGATGTCGGCTGTGCCGGAGGCCGATCCTGTCGTTCAGCGTTCGAAGGAACGGATCATCCTCGGCGGCGACCTCCCAAGTCCGGCGAACATCCCCTCGGGCTGCGCCTTCCACACACGTTGCCCGCTGGCGACCGAGATCTGCACAAAAACGCGACCGGAACTTACTTCTCGCCCCGATGGGGCGCGTGTCGCCTGTCACCACGCGTAGCCGCAACCACACGAAAAGAATGCCACGATGAACGATGCCCCAATGACCGTCACGCTCCAAGTCCCCGGCCTCGATGCCGAGGCTGAGATCCGCATCGATCGCTGGGGCATTCCCCACATCAGAGCGGCGACCGAGAAGGATCTGTTTTTCGCGCAAGGCTTCAATGCCGCCCGGGACCGGCTGTGGCAGCTCGATCTCTGGCGCAAGCGCGGCCTCGGCTTGCTGGCCGCCGATTTCGGCCCCGGTTATCTGGCGCAGGACCATGCCGCCCGGCATTTCCTCTATCGCGGTGACATGTCGCCGGAATGGAGGGCTTACGCACCGGATACGGAAGCTATCTGCACTGCCTTCACCGCCGGCATCAACGCCTATATCGCGCTCTGCGAGGCCGAACCCGACCGCCTGCCTCCGGAGTTCGCCGTCTTCGCCACCAGGCCCGCCCGCTGGCAGCCGTCCGACGTCGTGCGCGTCCGAAGCCATGCGCTCACCCGCAACGGGCTCTCCGAAATCCTGCGCGCCAACATCATGGCGCTCGCCGACGCAGAGACCGATCTGCTTCGTTACGAGATCGAACCGCCGGTCGAACCGAAGCCGGCCGATGGCATCGTGCTCGCCGATATTCCGCTCGAGGCGACCCGCATGTTCAAACTGGCCACAGCCCCCGTCACCTTCGATAGGGCCCGCCTTGCCGCCACCCTGGACGACGTCTGGAAGTGGACGGAGGTGACCGATTTGGGCGACATAATCCAGCGTGTCGCGGAAGAAGGCTCCAACAACTGGGCCGTCCACGGCTCACGTACGGAAACCGGCCGCCCGATCCTCGCAAGCGACCCGCACCGGGCACATGCCGTGCCGTCGTTGCGTTACCTCGTGCATCTCCAGGCGGCAGGCTTCAACGCCATCGGCACGGGCGAGCCCACCGCTCCGGGCATTTCGCTCGGCCATAATGAAAAGATTGCCTTTGGTCTCACCATCTTCGGTGCCGACCAGGAAGACGTCTATGTCTACGAGACGAAGGACGGCGATCCGGAGCAATATCGCTACGGCGATGGCTGGGACACCATCGACCGCGTTTCTGAAACCTTCGAAGTCAAGGGCTATGACGACCAGACACTGGTTCTGTCCTTCACCCGCCATGGTCCGATCCTGCATGAGGATCGGACAAAGCGTCTGGCGATTGCCATGCGCTCCGTCTGGCTGTCACCCGGCTCGGCCGCCTATCTCGGCAGCCTGTCCTATATGCGCACCAATACCGTGACGGCCTTTTCAGAGAGCCTTTCTCATTGGGGAACGCCTTCGGTCAACCATGTCAGCGCTGACGTGAATGGAAATATCGGCTGGTTCACCGCGGGTTTCACGCCCGTGCGGCGCAATTGGGAAGGCCTGTTGCCGGTACCCGGCCATGGGTCCCATGAATGGGATGGCTTCCTGCCGGCCGATCAGCTTCCGCGCAAATACAATCCGGCCGAAGGTTTCGTGGCCTCCGCCAACGAAATGAACCTCCCCGCCGATCGCGATCCGAAGGCGCCGTCTGTCGGTCACGAATGGGCGGAGGTCAGCCGCGCGCAACGGATCAGATCCGTCCTGAGCGCCGACCCGAAGCACTCGCTGAAAGCCTCGATGGCACTGCAGACGGACGTGTATTCCCGTCCCGCCGCCACGATATGCGGCTTGCTCGCGAAGATTTCCGGACGTGAGTCCCTCAACGCCCAACAGAAACGGTCGGTGGATCTGTTCAAGAACTGGGATCACCGCCTCGAGGCGACGAGCGCACCAGCAGCCTTGTTCGAGGTTTGGTGGATGAAACACCTGCGGCCGGCGCTGCTTGCGAAATTTGCCCCGAATGCGACCGTTCGGCAGCTGCTCCTGCCGGGTGATGTCGATCGGATGCTCTCTTTTCTGACCGCGCCTGGCGAACGCTGGAGCGCCACTGAGCGGGACGAGATGTTGCTTTCGACGCTTTCTGCTGGCTTTGCCGATTGCGAAAAACGTCTCGGCGCCGATCCGGTGGCCTGGGCATGGGGGAGCCTGCATAAGGCGCTCTTCGAGCACGCGACCAGTCGCGTGAAGACGGAAAACGCAGCCGAATGGAATGTCGGCCCACTGTCGCTCGGCGGGAGCCGCTCGACGCCGATGCATGCCGGCTATCGGATGAGCGATTTCGGTGTCAATGCCGGAGCATCCGTGCGTCTCGTCATGGATGTGGGTGATTGGGACAACAGCGTCTGCGTCAACACGCCCGGCCAGTCCGGTGACCCGCGCTCGCCCCATTACGACGACCTCGCGGAGCCCTGGTCGAAAGGCGAATACGTGCCGCTTGCGTTCAGTCGGCCTCAAGTCGACGCCATGACCGCCACCTTGATACGGCTCGTCCCCGTTTCAGACGAAGTCTGACTTGCATGAAGCTGCCCGTTCAGATTGCCGACGCCAATGTGAGCGCCCTTCTCGGCACATTGCGCGAAGGCTTGTTTGCGACGTGGGCGATGCGGACGTCATAGATCATTGAATGGTTGCCGACGCCATCGGTGTATCGAGCGTCAGGCTCGCGCTCTCCATCAAGGTTTGGCTCAGCAGATTGACCAGCGGCCGAATGACGTGCTGGAGCTCCGGCACGTCTCCTATGACGGAGACTTCCGTCGCCGGCAGCGGCGGCCATTGATCCGATGGTCGCAGGACCTGTACTCCCGGCTGCACGAAAGACTTTCCAAGAACCGTGACCCCGAGGCCGCCGGCAACGGCAGCTCGCGTACCGATCAGGTTGCTTGCCGTGCAGGCGGTGACCCATTCACGGCCGATCGCATCAAGGGTCTCGGTCATAATGGCTCGATACATGCAAGGCGGACGCATCATGACGAGACGCGCCGGCGCCTTTGCATCGGGTTGATAGTCCGGGCCAGCAATCCAGACGAGGGGTTCGCGCCAGATCACCTGACCAGCGTGGGATGAGCTCTCTTCTCGAGTCTTGGCAATGACGACGTCGAGGCGCCCGGCATCGTACTCGGCAAATAGCTCCTCGCTTGTCGTCGTATTCAGCTCAAGCTCGATGCCGGGAAACTCGCGGCAGAACCGCGCCAGGACGGCGGGCAGCTGGGTATGAACCAAATTTTCGGAGATGCCGAGCCGTAACAGCGAAACTGGTGCCGGACTGCGCATCTCGTCAATAAAGGCCTCGTATTGGGCCAGCAGACGCTTACCGGCGAGGAGCAGCCGTTCCCCGCTGCGCGTCAAGCTGATCGACCGGCTCGTGCGGTTGAGGACACGCATCTGCAGCACTTCTTCGAGGCGCAGAACTTTCTGGCTTACGGCGGACTGAGACCGGCCAACGACCTCGGCGGCTGCCGTGAAGCTTCCCGCTTCCGCAACAGCGATGAATGCCCGCAGCAGGTCGAGTTCAAGATCGGGCGGTGTGTCCATCTATTCGATTTTCAACTAGATTGAATTAGTACTATTCGTTTGAATTCTATATGCGCCGCTCGCACAATGCAATCACGGTTCACGCGATGGCGACTCCGAATGCAGGCAGCATCGCGGCTTCGCAGAAGGGAAATAGGAAATGGCAAATCACGATCCGGTTGCGACCGTGGAAAATTTCTGGCGACAGGTCTGGCAGTCGAAGAACCCGGACGCCATCGACGATCTGGTAGCGGACGACTTCGGTGTTACCTCAGGCGGCGTGGAAATCCGCTCCCGGGAGAAATTCAAGAGCTGGGTTGCCGCATTCCTCTCAAAGATCGACGATTTCGAATTCGAGGTCTTGGAGATCTTTCAGAACATGTCTGGCGACCGCGTCGTGACGCGTTGGCGGGTGACGGGCAAGAACAATGGCTTCATGGGCTTGCCCGCCTGCGGCTCGCCGATCGACATGACGGGAACCGCCGTGATCCATGTCCGCGAAGACGGGCTTCTGCAGCACAACTGGGTGGAGCGCAATGCGCTCGAGGTTCACCGCAGCTTGGCCGGCATTCAACACGTGGCGTGATAGCGTGTTGAACGCCCGAAAGGGGTCTCGCCCTCAATTCACGCGGAAGCGCTTGACCATATCCCAATCGAGTTCGATGCCGAAACCAGGGCCTTGGGGAATTTGTATGATGCCGTTCTTCGGGTTAGGCCGGTTGGCAATGAGCCCGGCCCAGATCGGATCGCGTGCAGGCTCGAAACATTCGACGCAGACGCCGTTCGGGATCGCGGCGATCATCTGCATGGCAATCTGTGACTCCTCGTGGTGACCGACCCGCACGTCATAAAGCGCACACATGGCGGCCGCTCTGCGCCATTCTGTAATGCCCCCGGCTTCCGAGGCGTCAAAATTGACGATGTCGATAGCCTCTTCGGAGAGCAGGCGGCGGACACCAGCCGCACTGACCTCGCTTTGGCCAGCATCGATCGGGATGATCGTGGAGCGGCGTACCTGGGCCATCATCCGCGCATCATCGTACCAATGGCAGGGTTCCTCGAACCAGGCGATATTGTACTTCTCGATCAGCCGGGCAAAGGTTACGGCTTCGGAAACGGACCAACCGCGATTGGCATCGACCGCGATCCAGAAATCATCGCCGGCACCGTCGCGGGCCGCCTCGACACGCTTGGCGTCCTCTTCCGGCGAGCGCCCCCCGACTTTCACCTTACAGCCGGCAAGACCGGCCTCGCGAAGGCGTTCCATTTCCTTGGCGAGGTCGGGCAGCGTCTTTCCTTCCTCATAGTAGCCGCCAATACAGATGATCGGGATTTCCTGGCGGTAGCCGCCAAGCAGCCGGCAGACATTGACGCCAGCCGCCTTGCCGATCAGATCCCAGATGGCGCTGTCCATGCAGGCGATCGCTTCCATGACCAGCTTGCGATCACGGTTCCATTCCGCCGCCTTGAACATCTTCTTCCAGAGACGCTCGACGGCAAAGATCTCCTCGCCGATCAGCATCGGCGCGAGCTCGTTTTCGATTATGTCCACAACATCACGCATGTGGTCGCGGTTGTCGCCGTTGTAGATTTCGCTGATCAGACCTGTATCGGTTTCCATGCGCGTGATGATCGTACAGCGCTTGGTGACATTATATCGGCTGCCGCCGAAATTGCGTTCGAGGGGAATTTCGATGGCAATGACCGATACATTTTTGATCTTCATTGGTTCACTCGCTTATTAGAATTCGAAAGTGAGGCGACTATTGATCGACGAAAGACCCATCCTCGTGAGGTCGAATTGAGATTGGCCGATCAACTTTCGGAAAGGCATGGAGCGCATTTTCGGCAAGCTGGATTCCGAGCCCGGGCGCGGTCGGTATGGAGATGAACCCGGCGCTCGGCTTCGGAAGGCCAGCGAAAATCTCTTCGCCCGGCAGTTCGGTGGATCCATGCAGGGCTGACGACAGCATTGGATATTCCTGCAAGGCGACGTTTGGCACCGCTCCAACCAGCTGAAGTTCCGCGGCAAGGTTCAGCGGCGAAAGAGGATTGTGCGGTATGATGTCCATATCGTAAGCCTCTCCTAACGCAGCGATTTTCTTCGCGCCGGTTATTCCGCCGCACAGCCCGATCGAGGGTCGCAGGAACTGCACGCCACGTCGGGCCGCCAGAGTTTGGAATTGGTGCAGGCTGAAATACCGTTCACCGGTCGCAATCGGCACCGGCACGTGATCTGCGACCCAAGCCATTGCATCCACCGCGCTCGGCTTCAGCGGGTCCTCGATGAACATCGGATTGAAAGGTTCGACCTTGCGCGCGAATGTCACAGCCTCCGCGACGGTCAATCGCCTGTGCAGCTCAATGCACAAATCAACCGTGGGGCCGAGGCTTTCGCGCAGCGCGGCGACAAGCGCCACGGCATCGTCGATTTTCTGGCTGTGCGGCTTGAAGTAGCTGTCATAATCTTCGTCGAGAAACGGATTGAGATGCCCGAGGGCGGTGAACCCCTGACGCTTTTTGAGCAAGGCCTCCTCGACCATTTTCTGGGGAGTCTTCGCCTTGACGTGGGCGTAGACACGAACCTTGTTGCGCACCGCACCGCCCAGCAACTCAAATACGGGCACGCCGAGAGCCTGGCCCTTGATGTCCCACAATGCGATATCAATCGCAGAGACCGCCCCCATTATTGCCGCACCGGTAAAATGGCTCGCTCTTTGCAGAGCATTCCAGTGATGCTCGATGGCAAACGCATCTTTCCCGCGGAGATATTCTCCACACTTGAGAATGGCGGCAGCGCTGGCTTCCAGATGGCCCCAGGCGCCGGATTCACCTATTCCCACGTATCCGTCAGAGGTTTTCACGCGAGCAATAAGATATTTATCAACAAAAATTGCCTCTACTGAAGTAATTTTCATAACTGACCCCGTTTTCATCATCGATATGATGAATAAAAAGCGAGCACCATTCAATTGATCATTGAGAAAATCAGCTTTTCCCAGCCACGAACGCTTGCGGATTCAGCATGAATTCCTTGAATTTCTTCGCGGAAGTACTGAGACCATCTTCCCTGTATAGTACTTGAATGTCCCGATCAGCCCAAGGCTCTTCGATCGGGAGGCAAACGGTTCTCAGGGTCTCGGCGTATGGCTCCGCCATCAACGAGGACAGTATACCGATACCAAGGCGAGCCGAAATCATGCTCCGCATCGCATCGAATGATTTGACGCTGTGGTAGCGAAAGACCCTTCCCCGATCCGCTGCCTGTTGGACGCACAGAGCGCATAAGGTGCTTTTGGGCCCGAGGGTGACATGCTCGAATTCCAGCATCTCGTCGAAATTGACCCGGCGTTGACGCGCGAGTGGATGGTCTTCCGGAACCATCGCGACGAGACGGACAGGCTTGAATGCCTGTACGGAGAAGCCAATTGGCACGTCGACCACTGAAAGGGTCAACCCAAGGTCCGCCCGACCTGCCGTTATCTCCGAGATGACCGACCAGCCATTGACCTCTATGAGATCGATTTTGATGTCCGGCTTGGCGACCCTGTATTTCGACACAAGCTCGGCAAGGCCGCCGGCTATCGAGGATTGGGTCGCAACCACTCGGATCTGACCCCGCGTGCCGTTCGCAAACTCCTTCATCGCCTGGTCAGCGACCGCCAGGCGATGCGTGATATGCCGCATGTGGCCGGCCAACTCGTCGCCGGCGGGAGTGGCGACGACTCCCCGCGCGTGACGCTCGAAAAGCGTGACGCCGAACCTGTGCTCCAGGTCCTGAATCCGCTTCGTCACCGCAGAGACTGCATAATTCGTCTTCTCTGCCGCGCGAGTTAAGCTCCCCTCCTCATAGGCAATCAGAAAAAGTCGAGCCGATTCCAGGTCAATACTGCGCATCTAGATACCCGTTTGAGATCGCCGCTTACATTAGGCGCCCTTTACGCCCCCGTCGGTCGCGCCGACGACGAGGTTTCGTTGAGCGATCAGGTAAAATATCATGACGGGCAGCGTTACCAACACACCGGCCGCGAGCAGCATTCCCCAAGAGTACATATCATTCTCGCCGATCCATGTTGAAAGCCCGAGCGGGAGGACCTTGACGTCTTCAGAAGACGTGAAAACCAGCGCGAAGAGAAACTCATTCCAGGCGTGGTTGAACGAAAAGACCGAGACGGAAAGAAGCCCGGGCAAAGCCAGGGGAAGCACGACGCGACGCAAGGCGCCAAAGCGGCTGCACCCATCGATCATGGCGCTTTCCTCCAAATTGACCGGGATCGAGAGGAAATATGAGCGCATGAACCAGACCGCCAGTGGCAGGGTGAAGGCCGTATTCGAGATGATGAGGGCGAACAACGTGTCCTGAAGCCCGGCATTGACGATGATCGAATACATCGGGATCACGATCAGAACTTCGGGCAACATGTACAGAAGAAGGACCGATCGCGATATGGTGGGCAATCCCCAGAACCGGAACCGCGTCACGCTATAGGCCGCCAAGGATCCGACCGCGATCGAAAAGACAGTTGTTCCGACCCCAACGATGATGCTGTTCAGGAAATATGTTCCGAACTTCGTCTGGATAAACAGATCGACATAGTTTTCCAACGTCCACTGCGTTGGCCAGAAGGTCGGGGGCGACGCATAAAGCTCCGTACGTCCCTTGAAAGAACAGAGCAGCATCCAAAACAGCGGGAACCCGACGACGCAGGCGCCTGCATAGCCAATCATGTAGACCGCCATTTTCTTCCAGATCAGATCGAAATGCAGATACTGAAATGGCGCGACCTCGTTTCGGACATTTCTTGTCAACGAAGGCTCTTCAATCTGGCTCATTGGTTTCTCTCCGCTTTGCGCATCAAGAGCATGTAGAGAACCATAAGCGCAGTCATGATCAGGAACGTGATCACGGCGACCGCTGCAGCCTGACCGAAGTCAAAATCGACGAACGCCTTGAGGTAAACCATCACCGGTAGGGTGGTCGTCGCATTGAGAGGACCGCCGCCGGTCAGAAGGTAAATGATATCGAATTTATTGAACGCCCAGATGGTGCGCAAAAGCGCGGTCAGCAGGAACACCGGCAGGATATGCGGAAGTGTTATCCGCCAGAATATTTGCCAGGAGCCCGCTCCATCGATCTGGGCGGCCTCGTACTGCTCCTGCGGGATCGTCTGCAGGATCGCGAGGATGGCAAGGCAGGAAAACGGGAAAAACTTCCACACGCCGATCATGATGACGGAAATCATCGCCGTCGACGGGCTGTTCAGCCACAGGATGGGGCCGGCGATCAAATGAACCGACTCCAATGCATAGTTCAAAATGCCGACGATGTCGTGAAACATGAAGCGCCAGGTCAGGACTGCAACCACGGTCGGGATGAGATATGGCACAAGGATGACCGTTCGAATGATGCTCCGCAGAAAGAATTTCTGGTGGAGGACGAGGGCAAAACCGAGCCCCAGGGTCAATTCCAGCGCGACGCTTCCGAACACCCAAACGGCGGTATTCCATAGCGTCAAACGAAACATCGGATCCGCGATCACCGATGCAAAATTATCGAAACCGGCAAATTCGGTACTGTCTCCGAACGTCGAAACCCGCTGAACGCTGATTGCGAAAACCGAAATCGCCGGGACGGCAACCAGGCAAAGCATGGTGGCTAGCATCGGCGAAACCGCGGCATATGCCACCAGCCGATCGCCTTTTATTCCCGTCTCCTGCCTAGGCATTGTAGCGGACCTCCATTGCTTTTTTCGATGCGGGATCGAAAAACCGCAGCTGAGTGTCGGCGACATGAAAACGCGCCAGCTCGCCCGCCGACTGAGGCAGCGCGACATCCGAAGGCAGTCGAATGATGACGTCCGGATCTCCTGAATGCTGATCGAGTTTGCCGTAGACGAGCTGCTCACCGCCTAGATACTCCCGCCGGACGATGCGAACCGGAAGCGATTTGCAATTGGCCGGCAGACCTTGGCGCCCCGAGACGGCGGCATTCTCTGGCCGAAAGCCAAGCAGGCGATCACCGATATCCACGATGTTCATCGGCGGACTTCCGATGAAGGTTGCAACGAAGGTGTCGGCGGGGCTCTCATAAATGTCGCGCGGTGTCCCGATTTGTCGGATTTCACCGCGATCCATGACGACGATCCGCTGGCCGAGCCCCATGGCTTCGACTTGATCGTGGGTCACATAGACGGAGGTAAGGCCCACCCTCTCCTGGAACAACCGAAGCTCTTCCCGGGCAGTGTGGCGCAACTTGGCATCAAGATTGGAAAGCGGCTCGTCCAGGAGAAAGACGGCCGGCTCGCGCACCAGCGATCGCGCCAAGGCAGTTCGCTGCCGCTCCCCGCCGGACATCTGGCGGGGCTTTCTTGAAAGATGTCGCTCAATCTCGACGATTTGCGCTGCCCATCTCACCTTCTTTTCGATTGCGGCCCTTTCCTCTCCCCGAACACGCAGAGGAAAAGCGATGTTTTCAAAGACACTGAGATGCGGATAGAGAGCGTAGTTTTGAAACACCATTGCGATGTTCCGATCTTTTGGCGGCAGCCGCGTTGCGTCGGTGCCGCCAATATAGATCTGGCCGCTTGAAGGGTTATCGAGGCCCGCAATCATTCTAAGAAGCGTGCTCTTTCCGCAACCGGATGGTCCGAGCAACACCAGAAATTCATGATCGCGCACTTCGAGATTGATCCTGGTCAGAACAACCTGCTCGTCAAACTTCTTTTGGACGTTCTTGATATTGACAGATGACATGGTACTTCACGCGGCTCCCAGCTAATCGGCCTTCTAGTTTTTCGCTTTGAGTTCGCGAACGACGGCTTCCATCTGCTGGGCTCCCCACGCGGCAGCCGATTCCGGGCTCTCGTTGTTTACGAGGACGCGCTGCAATACCAGTGCCGGGATCCCGCGTGCGACCACAGCCCCGGCATAGGGGTTGATCTTGCCCGAGCGGACGATCTTGCCATCCACGATCTTGGCTCCGGCCTCGTTGTTGAAGTCCATGCCGTTGGAAATATCGAAGCTCAACTTCGCGAATTCGTCATGGCCTCCCATCGAGTCGGATCCAGCAGCGATCAAACCAGGCTGGACGCTCTTCAGCGGCGGAATGAAATGCGGGAAGGCCGTGAGCGAAAATGCCGTCAGCTGATCCTTGCTCATCAGGAATTTCAGAAATTTCTTCGCCGCCTCAATGTGCTTTGCGCCACCCTTTGCGCTGGCAATGGCATAGGAGTTGCCGCTGACAAATTCCGCCGCCACGCCTGCCGGGCCCTTCGGCGCGGCCGCCGCTCCCATTTTCGGAAGGAGGTCGCGATTGTTGACCGCAACGTTTCCAGGCACTCTTGCCGCGTAGACTTCCATAGCGACCTTGCCGGACAGGAAGACGTTAACCATGTCGCCGGCCGAATATGATGCGTAGCCCGGCGGGGAAAACGCCGCGATCTTCTTCATATATTCAAGCGCTTTGATCGTTCCGGGATTGTTGAACGTGACATTGAAATCGCTGTCGAAGAAGGTACCGCCAGCCGACCACATGAGGGCGGCGAACACCTGGCTGGTCTGCCGGTTCTGACCGCCGGGAAATGCGTAACCGAAAATGCCGTCCTTCGTCAGCTTCTGCGCGGCTGCAAGCGTCTCATCCCAGTTGGTCGGAGCAGCGAGGCCAGCTTGCTTCAGAAGATCGTTTCGATACCAGAGAACGCTGAAATTGCCGAGCGTATAGGGGACGTCATAGACTTTCCCGTTGACCGGAACCAATAGCCCGTCCAGAAAGTCGGATCTCCCAATGCTGTCAACAATATCGTCGATCGGCTCGAGATAGCCGTTCGTGGCGAGTTGATCGCGCTCTTCCGGAAGGATCTTGATGACGTCGGGCATGGTATGAGCGCGGACGGCGGCCGTCAGCTTTTGCAAGCGTGCGTCCGTGCCGGCAGCTTCCATCTCCACTTGAATGTCCGGATTTTGTTTTTCGAAATCGGCAATTGCCTTGTTATAGTATTCAATGCTCGGAGGATCGGTCTCATTATGCAAAAACCTGATCGTCTCAGCCGCAAAAGCAGGATACGACCACAAACTACAAATAGAAATGGCAATACCTAAGTGTGCATACCATGATTTTTTCATGCTTTCCTCCCAAATATACATGAAAATTTTTGCAAAATTGCTGCAACATTCGAGAAAATATCACGAATTTTCCCATTGTTTTGTCAGTACACGATGAATTTTGCATCGTGACAAGCGATGACTCCCGAAGACTGCCTTCGCGAATCGCGAATGCTAACGGAGGAGTGCCGATCGATTTCACAAAGCTTGATTGTTTTGCCGTTGTGCAGGGACCAGATGCTTGAAGCGCAAGGAGAGCGGCTGGTGCCGCAAATTCATCGTCGTCGCGACCACAGCGGGTCATCGGGCGCTGTGACCTGACTATGCAGGATTCCTCTTCATCGGCGCCATTGGGCTAACAAAGCCATGCGGGCGCCGCCGGGGCGCTAAGAACTATATAAGCTAAACGCCGTAGGGGGCTGGAAATGGCGCCCCCGGTTGCGCATCAGACAAAACTTATCCGCATTTGTTGCTTTCTAATCAGGTCGATCGCCTACTTCTTCCAATACTTGTCGACGTACTTCTGGATTTCGGTGCGCATGAAGCGACCGGAAGCGTCGGCCCGGTCTTCCCAGCCGAAAACGCAAGCGGTCACAATCCCATCGAAGCCGACCTCGGCGAGCGAGGAGAAGAAGACGTCCCAGTTGATCTCGCCCTGCCCCATGTCCATGTGCTGGTGGATGGTCACTTTGGCACCGGGCGGGTTGATGATGTAGCGCAGGCCGGATGATGCCCGGTGGTTATAGGTGTCTGCCACATGCACATGGGCGATCAGCGATCCGGCATCCCGGATCATCTTCGCCATGTCGTCTCCAAAATAGAAGGTGTGAGGCGCGCAGTAGAGGAACCTGACGTTCTTCGATCCGATCGTCTTCAGCATGTCGATCGCCGGATGCAGCGTTTCGCACCAGTCTTCCGGATGCGGCTCCATGTTGAGGGTTACCCCCTCCTTTTCGAAGACCGGCACGAGCTCCTCAATGGAGCGCCACCAGGCCGCCTCGCTGTGCTCGTGCGTGAAATGACCGCCACAGCAGTTGGAGCGATGGCCGCGATCGGGCGACGGGCCGCGTCCGAACTCGGAATTCATCGTATCGACGCCGAGTTCGACGGCGAGGTGGATTGCTTCTTTCCAGTAAGAGACAGCAGCCTGCCGCTCGTCCTCATGCGGGCTTGCCCAGCGATACATGGGCAGCAGCGAAGCGACCTGAACGCCATGATCCTTGAGCGCCTTCTTGAATTCCTTGATCCGCTCCTTGTGCGCGCGCGGCCGCACCCACCATGGAAGAAGGTCGTCTCGTGGAGAAACCTCGATATATTCGTAGCCAAGCTCGGCCGCCTTCCGGCAAAGCTCGTTGAGCGGCAGATGCCGATGCATATGGGGATCGAGTGCGATCTTCATTGTTTCCTCCTCCTTGACAGGTCGTCACGCGGCGGGTTTGAGGGCGCGCGGCGCGTAGAACGACGGCCGCTCCCCGATCTTGATCGGGACAATCCGACCTGAATGCTTGGCCTCGACGCAGGCGTCGGCGGTGACGGACGCAAAATAGCCGTCCCAGGCCGTCGGTCCGCTCACCACGCCCATCTTGATGGAATCGATCCACTCCTGGAGTTCGACGTCGTAGCTGTCGATGAAGCGCAGTTTCCAGTCCCGCAGGATCTCGTGGCTGAGCTTCGCGTCCTTGCGCAGCAGCACGCTCATCGGTTCAGGCAGGTAGCCGATGCCGTCCTCGCCGACGACCTGGCACTGGATGTCGTAACCGTAGGGGCAGTTCACGAAGACTTCTACGTCGATCCGGATGCCTTTCTTCGTTTCGAGAAGGATCATGTGCGGATCGTCGAGATCCTTGCGGGCATACTTCGTTTTTCTCGGCATGATGACCTGCGCGGAGACGTAATCGTCGTCGAGCAGCCAGCGAAGTACATCGATCTCGTGCGGGAAGGAATCGGTAATGGCCATGTCGCCGCCGTAGACTTCCGGAACGCTGGGATTGCGATGGGCGCAATGGACCATCAACGGCTCGCCGAGATTGCCGCTGGTGATCTGCTGCTTCAGCAGGCGATAGCTCCTGTCATAGCGGCGCATGAAACCGACCTGCACAAGATGGCGGCCGCTTGCGATTTCGGCGTTGACGATGTTGAGGCACGCTTGCGCCGTCGTTGCGAGCGGCTTCTCGCAGAAGACGGGCGTGCCGGCGGCGATCGATGCGAGCACGAATTCCTCATGCGTCGGTCCCCAGGAGGTCACCACCACCGCATCGACGCTAGTGTCCGCGATAAGGTCATGGCCGCTTTCGAAAACGCGGGCAGCAGGCGTTAGCCGCCGGGCGACCTCTTCAGCTTGCGTTTTGTTGATGTCGTTGACGGCGACGACTGTCGAACCGACAAGCTTGTTGTGAAGCCGCTCGATATGTTCCTGGCCGATCGCGCCGGTACCGATAACACCGATCTTGAGCATGTTTCTATTTCCTTTGATGGGGTCAGTCGAAGTCGCGTGGGAGAGCGAGCTTCAGCGTGGTCAGCGATTTCTTGACACCGGTGAGCGGTTCCATTCCGGCATCCTCCATCTCGAGGCTGACGGGGCCGTCGTAACCAACGAAGCGGGCGACAGCGAAGAACTCCTTCCACCACTGGACATCGTGCCCGTGGCCGAGAGCCACGTAGTTCCAGGACCGCTTCGCGATGTCGTTGATCCAGTAAGTGTCGATCAGCCCGTTGGCCTCGGCAAGCGTCCGCTCGAGGCGCACATCCTTGGCATGCATGTAATGAATGGCGTCGCCGAGCAACCGCACGGCCGCGATCGGATCGCCGCCCATCCACATGTGATGGCTCGGATCGAAGTTCATGCCGATGACGGGATCGACATGCTCGCGCAACCGCAGCATGTTTGCGGGGTTGTGGATTATGGTCGCACCGAGGTTCTCGATGGCGACCCGGATGCCGCATTCCTTGGCAAGCCGTCCGGCCCGCTGGAAGTACGGGATGAGAACGTCGTTCCACTGATAGTCCAGCGCCTTCTCGTGCTCGGGAAGAATGACATGGGTGATCCAGTTCGGAAGCTCGTCCTTCGGCGTGCCGCCTGGGCAGCCGGACATCATCACGACCGTCTTGACGCCGAGCTTTTCCGCCAGCCGGAAAGTCTTGTCGACGACGGCGCGATGCTCTTCGCCGCTCGGGCCCGGGTGGAGCTGGTTCCCGGAGCAATTGAGCGCGGCAATCGAGAGGCCGCGACGATCGAGAGCTGCGAGGAAGTCCTTCCGCGCAAGCTCGCTCGACAGCAGTTCATCGAGCTTCAGATGCGGCGCCTTGGACCAGTTGCCGCAGCCCAGTTCCAGTGCCTCAAATCCAAGCGTGGAAACGGTGTCTAGCATCTCCTCGAACGGGAGGTGACCGAGGATGTCGGTCACGAGGCTAAGTTGCATCATATCGATTGGCTCCAAATTGGTCGTATGCGGGTGCGCGCCGGGGACAGGCTCCCGCCCCCGACGCGCTGCTCGGGAGGATTACTTCTTCATGTACTGGTCGACGTTGTCCTTGGTGATGGACTCGAACGGGACGAGCTTTTCGGCCGGTGGCTGGTCGCCCTTCTTGATGCCTTCCACGACTTCGAAGGCGGCCCTCGCCTGCCCGCCGGCGTTCTGGAAGATCGTCTGCGACATCTCGCCGGCCTTGATGGCGTTGAGCGCGTCCGGAACGCCGTCGACACCGGCGATCATCACGCCCTTCAGGCGGTCGGCACTCTGCAGCGCCTGGAGAGCGCCGAGCGCCATCTGGTCGTTCGCGGCAACGATGGCGTCGAATTTCGGGAAGCTCTGGACCCAGTCCTCGGTGACCTTCATTCCTTCGGCGCGGTCGTAATTTCCGGTCAGGCTGGCAAGGATCTTCACGTCCGGACGACCGAGGGACTCCTCGAAGCCCTTCTTGCGCTCCTGGGAATGGTAGAGGCCTGGCGTGCCTTCGAGATAAAGGATCTTCGCACCTTTCGGCAGATGCTCCTTCATGTATTCGGCCTGCATCTTGCCGGCGTCGATGTTCTTCGAGCCGACGAAGGTATACTTGCCGCCGGCCGACTGGATGCCGAGTGCTACGACCGGAATGCCCGCCGCGTTCGCCTTCTCGACACCCGGAACGATGCCCTGATAGTCGACTGGCACGACGACGATAGCGTTAACCTTCTCGGCGATGAAATTGTCGATCTGGTCGAGCTGCTTGCTGGCGTCGTTGTTGGCATCGGCGAACTTGATGTCGACGTTCGGATCGGACTTGGCGGCATCGATGAAGGCCGTCTTGCGTGCCATCACGAAGACGTCGGTGTCGGCCATGTTGGCGTAGCCGACCACGAACTTGTCGGCGGCGAATGCGCCGTGCGCCGAGAGCGCAGCGATGGAAACGGCAGCTGCCAGTGCAAGCTTGGTCATGAGTCTCATTAGGGTCTCCTCCCCATTAGGTGTTTGAAACTGACGTTCTTTCCGGCGCGTGTTATCGCGCCGACACACAGGTGGTCCTCCGCGCGAGCGGTTCTTGAGCTTCGCGGGAACTTTTCGATCAGGCCTTCTTCTTGGTCCGGGCCGATTTCGTCCAAACATCAAGGATGACCGCGATCGCGATGATCAGGCCCTTGATGATTTGCTGCCAGTACGAGCTGACATTCATTAGATTGAGGATGTTGTTGATGACGCCGATGATCATCGATCCTATGATGGTTCCGGTGATCGTTCCGGTGCCTCCCATCAGGCTGGTGCCGCCGACGACGACAGCGGTGATCGCGTCGAACTCGTAACCGACACCGCCTGCCGGCTGTCCGGAATTGATGCGGGACATCAGGACGATGCCGGCGATCGCGCACAGGATGCCGTTGTAGATGAAAGCCTTCACGACGATGCTGTCAGGATTGATGCCGGAGGCGCGCGCCGCGCGGTCGTTGCCGCCGACCGCGTAGACGTAGCGGCCGAACTTGGTCTTGTTGAGCAGGATCCACGAGATCACGACGAAGACGGCGAGGATCAGCACCGAGATTGGGACTGGGCCGACGGAGCCTTGGCCGATGACCTTGAACTCGCCGAGGCCGGAAACAGGCGCGCCGCCGGTATAGAGCAGCACCGCGCCGCGTGCGACCGTGGTCATTGCCAGCGTCATGATGAACGACGGGATGCGGAAGAACGTGATGACGAAGCCATTGATGGTGCCCGTCACTATGCCCATCGCCACACCCGCGAGCACGGCGAGCGTAATGCTACCGGTCGTCGCCATCACGCTCGTCGCGATGACGCCGCAGAGCGCCAGGACCGATCCCAGCGAGACGTCGATTTGGCCGAGAATGATGATGAAGGTGACGCCGCAGGCCAGCAAGCTGACGACAACGACCTGGCGCAGGACGTTCGTCAGATTCGCTTCCGTGAGGAAGGTTGGGCTCAAAAGCGACGCAAGGATACAGATGCCGACGAAGATCAGGATGGTGCCGTACTTGCGGTAGATCCGAGCGAAGTCGATTCCGCCCTGCTTCGTCAGGGATTTCGCTGTCGCGCCTTTCGCGACCACGGCCATCGGTTCGGTGTTCATCAGTGTCCTCCCGTTGCGAGGCGCATGATGCTTTCCTGATTGGCCTCGCTTCTTGTCAGTTCGCCGGCGACCCGGCCTTCGCTCATCACGACGACGCGGTCGCTCATCCCCAAGATTTCCGGCAGTTCGGAGGAGATCATGAGGATCGCCAGCCCCTGCCGGGCAAAATCGGTCATCAACCTGTGGATTTCGGATTTCGATCCAACGTCGATGCCGCGGGTCGGCTCGTCCAGGATGAGCAGTTTGAGATCGCCGAGCAGCCATTTGGCGAGCACGATCTTCTGCTGGTTGCCGCCGCTCAGGTTCTCGACGATCATCGCCGTGTCGGGCGTCTTGATCTGCAGCATCCTGATCATGCGCTGGGCGGCGGATTCCTCCTGCCGCTCGCTGATAAAAAGGCCGCCAGCGAATTTCTTGAGGTTGGCGAGCGAGATGTTCTCGCCGACCGAACGACACAGCACGAGTCCTTCCGCCTTCCTGTCCTCGGACACCATCGCAATGCCCTGCGAGATCGCATGCTTCGGCGACTTCAGCTTCAGCGCGGCGCCGTTCAGCCGGACCGTTCCGCCATCGGCCTCGTCGAGACCGAAGATCACGCGCGCGACCTCGGTGCGGCCGGCGCCAATCAAGCCGGACAGGCCGACGATTTCGCCGGCGCGGACTGTGAAGCTCACCTCCTCGAAGGCGCCGATGCGGGTCAGGTTCTCAACAGACAGGACGACGTCGCCGATCGGCACTTCTTCTTTTGGGAAGATGCTCGAGATTGTACGTCCGACCATCTGGGAGATGAGCTTCGACGGATCGTATTCACTGGCGGGTGCCGCGGCGATGAACTGGCCGTCGCGCATGACGGTGATGTCGTCGGCTATCTGGAAGATCTCGTCCATCTTGTGGGTGATGTAGATGATGGCGACGCCGTTTGCCTTGAGGTCGACGATCTGGCGGAACAGCATCGCGACCTCGGTGTCGCTGATTGCCGAGGTCGGCTCGTCCATGATGACGAGAGACGCCTGGCGAGAGATCGCCTTGACGATCTCGATGAGCTGCATGGCGGCGATCGAAAGATCGCGCATCTTCGTTTCCGGGTGATATTTGAGACCGAGCCTGTCGAGGAGCACCTTGGTCTCGGCATTCATCCTGGCGAAATCGACGAAGCGCGACAGGACGCCCTTGTCGGACATTGCCGGCTCACGGCCGAGGAAGATGTTTTCGGCGATCGTCATGTCCAGAACCGGGCTGAGTTCCTGATGGATCATGGAGATCCCGCGCTCCAGCGCAGCCGCGGTGTCCTGTCCGGCTAGCGCCTCGCCCTTGAAGAGGATCTCGCCACCGTCGATCGTATAAGTGCCGCTCAGGATCTTCATCAGCGTCGACTTGCCGGCTCCGTTCTCACCGACCAGGACGTGGACCGTGCCGGCCCGAACCTTGAGATTCATTCCGTCGAGGGCGAGCACGCCGGGAAATGCCTTGACGATGTTGCGCATCTCGAGAACGACGCCGCCCTGCGATGAATGCCCGCTGGCGCGTTCGTCGAGACGCGCCGATCCCATGGCCGCAGACATGTCTGCCTCCTCCCTAACTCCGCCGTTTCGGCGTTCTTTTCGATGACTGAATGCTTCCTCCAGCGGCGCTAAGAGCACCACATTTCTCCCATTTCTGTCAATTTGGCGCTGGACGATTCTCCCAAAATCTCCCATACTTTCTTTCATTTCCTGGGAGACGGCGATGTCGAGACCAACCATCAACGACCTGGCAAAGGCCGCAAACGTAGGCGTTTCCACGGTTGATCGCGTTCTCAACGGGCGCGATCCGGTGCGCCAGCAGACAGCGGAACGCGTGCTGGAAGCGGCAGAGCGCATCGGCTTCCATGGAGTGACGGCCATCAAGCGCCGAATGGAGAAAGAAAAGCCGGTCATCAAGTTCGGCTTCTTGCTGAAGCAATCCCACCGGAAGCTCTATCAAATGTGGGGAGAGGTTCTGACGAAGGCGGTCGAAGCCTATCCGGACGCCCACGGCAGGGCCATCGTTCGCTTCGACGACGAGCTCGCTCCGGAGAACACCGCTGACGCGATGCTGGCGCTGAGCCGTGACGTCGATGCGATCAGCGTCATCACCTCCGACCACCCGCAGGTCAACCAAGCGGTCGATGGTCTTGAGGCCGAAGGAATTCCGGTTTTCACGATGATTTCCGACCTGACTGCGCCTGGGCGGGCCGGCTATGTCGGCAACGACTGCGTCAAGAAGGGACGAACAGCGGCCTGGTTCATCGACAACGTCAACCCCTCCCCCGGCAAGGTCGCAGTCTTCGTCGGAAGCCATCGCTACCTGTCGCAGGAACTGTGCGAAATGGGCTTTCGTTCGTATTTCCGGGAGAGCGCTTCCGAGTTCCAGATGATGGAAACGCTTGGGACGCAGGAAGAGCCTGATATCGCCTACGAGCTCACACGCAATCTGTTGAAGAAAGAGGAGAACTGGGTTGGTTTATACGTGGCCGGCGGTGGCGTGACCGGCGTCATGCGGGCATTGCGCGAGGACGGCGGGCCGGCAGCCAAGCGCCTCGTGGTCATCGCCCACGAGCTGACCAACGAGACGCGCGCGGGCTTGGCCGAAGGCCTGATCAAGGTCGTGCTGTCTCATCCGGCCCGCATGCTGGCCGACACTCTTGTGCGCGCAATGGCGGAAGCGGTGGACGCTCACCGCACGCCGACGGTATCCCAATATATTCTGCCCTTCGAGATATATACGGCTGCGAATATCTGAGCTGTCGTGGAACAGCTTATCAATGGTCTCCGTCACGGTGACCGACGCGCAAACCGATCTTTTCCAGAACTTGGACAAGGCGACCTTCGGCGGCGGCCTCCGCGCCTGGCGCACGCCATGCGACGAAGCCGTCGGGACGAATGAGCGCGGCGCCGCCCTCGCCTACGCCATAGGCACGGGGCCAGCGTCCTTCGCGATCACCGAGATCACCGGACGGGCCAAGGACATAACAGGTGATCGGGATGCGACGTTCGTCGCGCAAGCGATCCGCCACAGCGCGCCAGTTCGCATCATCTGCAAGCAGCACGAAGCCGTGCCCGAACAGATCGAGCGTCGAGCATTTTGTGCCGCCATGCTCGACGACCAGATGCGGCGCGCGGGTGCCGGGTTCGCCCGAGAGTTCCGCAATCGGTTCGAATGGCCGGTCGCGGGCGGCATCTTCGAACACGAACGCGCCAGCGTCGTAACGCTGTCCGAACACGACGTCGTAGTCGTTTACGATGGCGACAAGGGGCGGGAGCCGACCGGCGGGATCCTTGAACCATTGCTGCAGGCGAGCCAGCGCCTGCGCTAGTGTGGCGGCGATCACCCGCCGGCGCTCCGCGTCGTAGCTCTCGAGCAAGTTGGCATCCGCCTCGCCGCGGAGAACCATGGCGAGCTTCCAGACGAGGTTGTGCGCATCGTGGATGCCCGAATTGCCACCGAAACCGCCGGTTGGCGGCATAAGGTGCGCGGCATCGCCGATGAGGAAACAGCGGCGCGCGCGGAAGCGGTCCGCCAGAAATGCCGCCATCTCCCAGGAGCGCGCATCGACCAGTTCCGCCTTGACGCCGGACCGGCCGGCCGCCCGTTCGACGAGATCCCGGCAACGGCCACGGTCGAAGTCCTCCGGTCGCTCGCCTTTTTCCGGAAAATACTGCAGTGCCAGCAGCCAGCGCCCGCCGGGACGCGGTACGATGGCGGCATTGAGGTCGCTGACGAAGCAGGAGGTAAGCCGCCTGCCACCGATCTCGGAAGGCAGGTCGGTGTCGAAGATGATGTTCATCCAGTGCTGCAGCACGCCGGGACCGCCGCGACCGATACCGAGCTTTTCGCGCAGCGTGCCGCCAGCGCCGTCGGCGGCAATCAGATAGTCGGCGGCGACCGCTTCCTCCTCGCCCGTCTCCCGATGGCGAATGACTGCGCGAACACCCGCATCGTCCTGCTCAAAGGACAGAAATTCGGTGTGGAAGCGGATGTCAGCGCCGAGCCGCTCCGCGCAGTTCCGAAGGATCGGCTCGAGCACATGCTGGTCACAAGTCGCGGGCTGTGCCGGGCTGTAGGAGCTGGCGTCGGGCCATGCCGGGCCACCCCACTGGATGTCCGGATCGGCAAGGTTCCTCGCCCGCGCGATCCCCCCACCCTGCTGGTCGCCGGTGCGTTTGGCGCGGATTTCCTCCTCCAGCCCGAGGCCGCGGAAGATTTCCATGCTGCTGCGTGGGGAGATGCCGGCGAACTTATATTGGATCGATGTGTCCGCATGGCGCTCCACCACCATGCAGCCGATGCCCTGATGGGCCAGCAGTGCGGCGGCGGCCAGGCCGTTCAGGCCGCCGCCAACGATCAGAACGGACGTATGTGTGCTCATGAGCTTCTCCTGCGCTTTGGACACAAACGGTTTCGTTCCCGGCAGAACCGGGTTGCAAGTCGCCAACATTTATTTTGATTGACAAAACTATTTGATTAATCAAAGTATGTCAACCTGCTGAAGTAGACTGGAACCACACCATGCCAACACTGCCCCCCGACGAGCCCGTCCGCGCCGCCGAAGCTTGGCGGCTGATGTTCGACTTCCTGATGCGCTCGGCGCCGCAGCGTCTGGAGGCGCAGCAGAAGCACGAGCTGACACCGAACGATTCCCGCGCGCTCTTCTTGCTCGACGCCGACGGCAAGCCGATCGGGGCACTGGCGCGCGAATGGGGCTGCGATCCCTCGACCGCCACATGGCTGGTCGATCGGCTGGAGCGGTCCGGTCTTGCCGATCGCGTTCCGTCGCCCAGCGATCGACGCGTGAAGCTCGTGCGGGCGACCGAAAAAGGAATCGCTACAAAGAACGATTTGCTGGCGGCCTATCACCGACCGCCGCCCGAAATCGAAAATTTGCCCCGTGGCGATCTGGACGCGCTCATCCGCATTTGTCGGAAGCTGCAAGCGTGATGGCGGCTAGTCAGTGGCGATAGATATTGAGTTGAACGCTGCAAGCGTCACACGCTTCGCGGCAGCCGGTGGGGAAGTCCCGAGCAGCTAAAGGTGACCACTGTCAGCGATTTTGGAGCGTTGGTCCGCTACGGTTCAGGCGGCGAGCCAGAGGCGCCGCGTAAGCTACCGTAAAATACGTTGGTGCGGCGACACAGCATGCCTATGCTGCAACTGCTAAGAGCACACGTGGCTGATAGCGTCGCCCTACGTTCACAGAGCGGACGCAGAATTAGAATATTATAATCCAAGCATAAGTCTTTGAGCTCACGCCAAGAGCGGTGGAACGAGGAGTTTTGCAATGCGGTACCCTCCCTATCTCCCCACAACCGATTTTGCCACGCAGTTTGGTCCGGCTGGTTTCGCATTCGACTATGCCGTGGATGCCGCCCAGCGCAGCATTCTGTTCTGGGATGTGATGCGACAGCGCGGCAATCAATCTCAGGCCCACGCTAAAGCGACAGCGCCGCATGTACTGAGCTTCTCCCACGACCTGTTGCTTGACGGACGGACGCTGGAGAGGCCCGTCAACTACGGGCTCGTTCGAATCGTGCCGCCGAAGGGGGTGGAGGTTGACGAAACGCGCCGGCCTTTCGTGGTTGTCGACCCGAGGGCCGGACATGGACCGGGGATCGGCGGCTTCAAGGCGGACAGCGAAATCGGCGTCGCACTGAAGGCTGGGCACCCCTGCTATTTCATCGGCTTCCTTCCGGAGCCGGTGCCAGGCCAGACGATCGAAGACATTGGGCGGGCCGAAGCGATCTTTCTGGAAAAAGTGATTTCGCTGCATCCGCAGGCTGATGCCAAACCCTGCGTGATCGGGAACTGCCAAGCCGGTTGGGCCGTCATGATGCTGGCGGCCATACGGCCCGAACTGTTCGGCTCGATCATCATTGCCGGTGCACCACTTTCTTACTGGGCGGGTGAACGCGGCAAGTATCCGATGCGCTATTCGGGCGGGCTGCTTGGCGGCACCTGGCTTACCGCGCTCGCCAGCGATCTCGGGAACGGGCAGTTCGACGGCGCGTTGCTCGTGCAGAACTTCGAGAACCAGAACCCGGCCAATACACTCTGGACGAAGCAATATAATCTCTACTCGAAGATCGACACCGAGGCACCGCGCTATCTTGGTTTCGAGCAGTGGTGGGGCGCCCACGTCAGCCTCAACGCGGAGGAGATCCAGTTCATCGTCGACGAGCTTTTCGTGGGCAACAACCTCGCCGCGGGCCGCGTCAAAACTTCGAAGGGCGAGGCAATCGATCTCCGCAACATTCGCGCTCCAATCGTCGTCTTCTGCTCGAAGGGAGACAACATCACGCCGCCGGCGCAGGCGCTCGGCTGGATACTGGACCTCTATGAGGATGTGAACGAGATCCGTTCGCATGGGCAGACGATCGTCTACACGGTGCACGAAACGATCGGCCATCTCGGGATTTTCGTGTCTGCAAGCGTTGCCCGCAAGGAGCACGGAGAATTCTCGAGCAATATCGACCTGATCGACGCGCTGCCACCCGGGCTCTACGAGGCAATTTTCGAAGCCAAGACTGATGAGACCGTCGGCGGGGACCTCGTCGAGGGCGATTGGATCATGCGCTGCGAAGCAAGAACGCTGGATGACATCCGCGCGCTCGGTTGCAATGACCGTGCCGATGATCGGCGTTTTGCGACTGTCGCGAAGGTGTCGGATATCAACCTTTCGCTTTACCGGACTTTCCTTCAGCCTTTCGTCCGCGCGATGGTTCCGGAAGGGGCGGCTCGGCAACTGCGCGAGATGCATCCGCTCCGGCTGCAGTATGAACTGTTTTCCAACGTCAATCCCTGGATGGCGCTGATTGCGGATCTCGCCGACGATGTGGCGAAAGAACGTCGTCCTGTTCCTGCGGACAATCCCTTCGTGGCTTTGGAGAAAGCGTTCTCAGGCCAAGTCGTAGCGGGGTTAGAGGCGTGGCGCCAGGGAATCGAGGCGCTGAGCGAGGCGACCTTCCTCTCCCTCTATGGATCACCGTTCCTGCAGGCGGCAGTCGGCATCGATGCGTCGGATACCAAGCCGCAGCGGCGTGCAAGCAAGACCGCACTGCATGCGCAGGCGCTCAAGACGAGGATCGAGGAACTCAGGGCGCAAATGAGCAATGGCGGACTTCGGGAAGGGCTCGCGCGCAGTCTGCTCTACGTCGCCATCGCAAGCGGCGCGGCGGACGAACGGGGGTTCGCGGCCATTCGGCGAATGCGACGTTCGGAGAACGGAATGCCGGCGATGACCCTGGCCGAGTTCAAGGCCTTGATCCGCGACCAATTCCTTATGCTGCTGATCGACGAGGAGACCGCCGTCAAGGCAATCCCGCGTTTGTTGCCTGCTGACCAGGGTATTCGTCGCGAAGCCCTGTCCTCCCTTGGTGACGTCTTGAATGCACGTGGTGCGCTTTCTGGCGAGGCCGAACAGCGCTGGCAGAGGATCGTCGAACTCTTCGGCGTTTCCGAAGAGCCGATCGCCGCATCGGTACCGGTGTCGCCGCCAAAGCCTGCGCCGGTGAAGCCTGTCCGGCGTGCAAGCTGACTGACAAAGGCCTTAAGCCGAGAGCCTGAATGCGTCTTTCAACAGGGGGAGCATACGCAGATGCCGGATCTGGAAAACGTTGGGGAAGCCGGGCGACATGAGAAATATGAGCGCCTGATAGCCAGAGCCAAGCAAGCACCGGCGATGACGACAGTCGTCGCTCATCCCTGCGACGAGACGTCACTGCGCGGGGCAGTCGAGGCGGCCGAGGTCGGGCTGATGCGCCCGATCCTTGTCGGGCCCGCGGAAAAAGTGCGCGCCGTCGCCAAAGAGAACAACATTGATATCTCGCCCTACGAGCTGGTCGACGCGCCGCACAGCGACGCAGCCGCGGCAAAGGCCGTGGAAATCGTCCGCGAGGGCCGTGCCGACCTTTTGATGAAGGGAAGCTTGCACACGGATGAACTCATGCGGGCCGTAACGTCGTCCGCTACGGGGCTGAGGACGGCACGACGGATCAGCCACGTTTTCGTGATGGATGTCCCGAACCACACGGAAACGCTCTTCATCACCGACGCGGCCATCAACATCGCGCCGGATCTCGATGCCAAACGCGATATCATTCAAAACGCGATCGACCTCTTCACCCAGATCGGCCTTGGCACGCCGCGGGTGGCGATCCTTTCGGCGGTCGAAACGGTCACGTCGAAGATCCCTTCGACAATCGACGCTGCCGCGCTTTGCAAGATGTCCGAGCGCGGACAGATAACAGGCGGCATTCTCGACGGACCGCTTGCCTTCGACAATGCAATCGATCCGGAAGCGGCAGGGATAAAGGGCATTCAATCGTCCGTCGCCGGCCGCGCCCAAATCCTCGTCGTTCCCAATCTCGAATCCGGTAACATGCTGGCGAAGAATCTGACCTTCCTCGCGAGGGCGGATGCGGCCGGCGTCGTCCTTGGTGCGCGCGTACCTATCATTCTGACGTCGCGAGCGGATTCCGTACGAGCACGCCTTGCCTCCTGCGCCGTCGGCGTGCTGCTGGCCGATGCGCGCCGCCGCACGGCTCCGATACAGGGAGGTTGACGCGATGGATACCATTCTCGTCGTGAATGCCGGTTCCTCCAGCCTGAAATTCGAGATCTTCGCCGCGGCGGGTTCGCTCACGCGACAAATCAAGGGAAAGATGGACGGGATCGGCACCGCGCCGCACCTGACCATCAAGGGCTCCGGCGGCGATCGGCTGGCGGACGAGGGCTATCCATCAGAGACCGTTCCGGATTTGCCTGCGGCGATGCGACTGGTGGGACAATGGCTGCGGGAACGACACGAGGGGCAGCTGATCGCCGTCGGCCATCGGGTCGTCCACGGCGGCCCCGACCATATGCGGCCGGCGCGGATCGATGAAAACGTGGTGCGGCAACTGGAGCGATATACGCCGCTTGCGCCGCTGCATCAGCCGAACAATCTTGCGCCCATCCGCGTGCTGCTGGAGCATCAACCGCAGCTCGCCCAAGTCGCCTGCTTCGACACTGCCTTCCATCGCGGCCATGATCCGATGGCCGACCACTATGCCATTCCGGCAAGTTATTTCGACGAGGGTGTCCGGCGCTACGGCTTTCATGGACTGTCCTACGAATATGTGGCCGGAAGGCTGGCGGAGATCGCGCCAGGCGTTGGCGATGGACGGGTCATCGTCGCGCATCTCGGAAGCGGCGCCTCCATGTGCGCGCTTTACCAGGGGCGAAGCGTCGAGAGCACACTCGGGTTCACCGCGCTAGACGGATTGCCGATGGGCACACGATGCGGGCAAATCGATCCCGGTGTGCTTCTCTATCTGCTCCAGCAGCATGGCATGTCGGCCGCAGAACTGCAGGATCTCCTCTACAAGGAGTCGGGACTCAAGGGTCTCTCCGGCATCAGCAACGACGTGCGCGACCTGCTTGCAAGCGACAACGCGGGTGCAGCGCTGGCGCTCGACCATTTCGTGTACCGCATCGGCCTCAACGCCGGCTTGCTGGCGGCGGCACTCGGTGGGGTGGATGCCTTCGTCTTCACGGCTGGCGTCGGGGAAAATTCGCCGGTGATGCGTGCGCGGATTGCCGAGAAGCTCCGCTGGCTCGGAGCATCGCTCGATCCTCGGCGAAACAATGCTGGCGAGTTGCTGGTGTCGAACGATGATAGCAAGGTCGCAATCTATGTCGTGCCGACCGACGAGGAATTGATGATTGCGCAGCATACGCTGGCGGTCATCGCCAATTGACGCGGTCGCGCAGGATGTGCGCGGCAGGTTTTTGGATCAAAGAGGGGGCTGAGATGATTCCCGAGGTGAAGGCCAAGCTTCTTGAAGGAAAACGCGGGCTGGTGGTCGGCATCGCCAATGACCAGTCGATCGCCTGGGGCTGCGCTCGGGCCTTCCGGGCCTTGGGCGCAGAACTTGCGGTGACCTATCTCAACGACAAGGCCAAGCCTTACGTCGAGCCCCTGGCGCAGGAGCTTGGAGCGCCTGTCTTCATGCCGCTTGACGTCTCCGTGCCGGGACAGCTGGAGGCGGTATTCGACCGTATCACGGAGCAATGGGGCGAGCTCGATTTCGTCGTGCATTCGATCGCCTTTTCGCCGAAGGATACGCTGCAGGGGCGCGTCGTCGATGTGCCGCGCGACGGGTTTCTGAAGACGATCGACATTTCCTGCTGGTCGTTCATTCGTATGGCACACCTTGCCGAGCCTTTGATGAAACATGGCGGGACGCTGTTCACCATGACCTACTATGGCAGCCAGATGGTGGTGAAAAACTACAACGTCATGGGTGTCGCTAAGGCGGCGCTGGAAAGCGCCGTCCGCTACATCGCCGCCGAACTTGGACCGAAGGGCATTCGGGTGCATGCCATCTCTCCCGGCCCACTGGCGACACGCGCAGCCTCCGGTATCCCCGAATTCGACGAGCTCTTAAACAAGGCGCAGGAAACGGCGCCGGCACGCAGCTTGGTCTCAATCGACGATGTCGGCATGGCAACCGCCTTCCTCGCACATGACGCAGCGCGGTTGATCACCGGCGACACGATCTATATCGACGGCGGCTACCATATCATCGATTAGCGTCACCGCCTTGGTCCACTAAAGCGGGACTCGCTCAGGGATCGCGGCTCAAAAATCAGCGTTTGCGCACGAACTCCGTGCGCAGGACCAGACCCTTGATCGTGTCATGCCGGCAATCGATCTCCTCGGGGTTGTCGGTCAGCCGGATCGACCGGATCACAGTTCCCTGCTTCAGCGTCTGGCTGGCGCCCTTGACCTTGAGGTCCTTGATCAGGACGACGGAATCTCCGTCTGCGAGAACATTACCCGAGGCATCATGAACCTGTGCGGCCCGAGCTTTCTCGGCAGCGATTTCGGAAGCGGGCCGCCACTCGCCGGTAGCTTCATCATAGATGTAGTCGTCGTCCTGGTCGTTCATGTGCGTCGTTTCTCGTCTCTTGATATGGCGCGGCGCGTGCGGTCGTCCGCCGGCTGCGCTGGATCGGGTAGTCACGGCCTCTATCGGATAGAGGTGCCGGCGTAAAGCTCGGCGATCGCTGTTTTGGACCGCGGCGCGGCGGCCGGTAACCGCCAAGCCTTCCTTTCGCGATCGAACGGACGATCTATTCGCCTCAATGCTCGGTGTTCATTTCCCGTGGTCCCACTGCAGTTTCAGCATAAAGCCCTGCCCCATAGGCCGCCCGGTCCAGCTCCTCGCGAAAATTCGGGTGGGCCAGCGCAATCAGCGCCCTGGCTCGCTCGGCCACGGACTTGCCCTTGAGGTTTGCCCATCCATACTCCGTAACGACGATATGTGTGTCGGTGCGCGATGTTGTCACCGGTCCCGTCAGCGTCGGAACGATGCGTGAGAGCGTGCCTTTTGCTGCGGTGGAATGACAGGCGATGATCGAACGCCCGCCCCGCGACGCATAAGCGCCACGCACGAAATCGACCTGGCCGCCGGTTGCACTGAACTGTCTTCCGTTCATGAATTCCGAATTGCACGCGCCGCTCAGATCGATCTGCAGCGTCGCATTGACCGACACGACCCGGTTATTCTGAGCGATGACGAAGGGATTGTTCACGTAGTCGACCGGATAGGCCTCAATCGCCGGGTTGTTGTTCAGAAAGTCGTAAAGCGCCTGATCTCCCAGCGCAAAGGTGAAGATCGACCGGCCGACATGTGTCTGCTTGCAGCTGTTGTCGACCACGCCTGTCTTTACGAGCGTAGCGAGACCCGGCGTCATCATTTCCGTATGGATGCCAAGACGGCGATGTCGGGAAAGGCCCGAACACACCGCATCGGGCAAAGCACCGATACCCATTTGCAGGCAATCGCCATCTTCCACCAGGCCCGCGATGATCGCCCCGATGGCGTCATCCACTTGATTGCGCGCAGCAGCAGGCAGCACAGGCAGGCTGACGTTGTTTTCAACCAGTGCCGTCACGCTTGATACGGGGATCATGCAATCACCCCGCACATAGGGCATATTGGCGTTGACCTCGAGGATCAGCCGGATCCCGGGCTTCCGCGATACCGTGAGCGCATAGTCGGTACTGGCGCCGAGGCTGAAATTGCCATCCGCATCCATCGGCGAAACGGTCGCGATCAACGTATCCACTCCGACATGCTCGACCAGCGAACGCGGCACCTGGCTGAAATGGCAGGGTATCAGGTCGACGGCGGGCAATGCTTCCGCCAATCGCCTCTTGTCGAGCGCACGCTCGACGCCGCCATGAAAGTAACTCATCGGGACGATCACGTCGCGCAGCTCGAAATCGAACACGCTGGTGCCCGCGACGCCGGTACAAAGCAGATAATAGAGCCGCACATCCTTGACGGCTCCCGCTCTTGCCCGTTCGGCAAATGCCGCAAGGATGGCGGGTGGCTGACCGGCAGCCAGTGGCATCGCCACTTTCGTGCCTGACGGGATCATGGCAACCGCGCCTTCTGCGGATGTCAGCCGTTCGCGATACAGCGTCTGATGGATCATTGTCATTGGGCCCTCCTCCCAGTGCTTTATTCAGAACAAATCAGCATCCACTTTCACATTCACATCCTCATCGGCATTTTCGACCATTGCGGGCGCTTTCGTCTGCCGCAGAACATGCTCTATCAAAACCGCGCAATGCGTGTCTTTGCAAGGCTGGTTGCGGTGATGTGGCCTTCTTGCTGCGATCTCTGCGCTTGCTTTGCTCCCCTTCGATATCGACAGCGCCGTGAAGTTATGGACTCCGACATAAAAGCTGGGCGTGCCCATTCGCCGGGCACACTCCAGCGCCGACAAGCATGCTCGAAGCCGATTGTATTCCGCCGTAGCACTTAATGTGTACTTAAATTATACAATTCGATTGACTCGATGATCGCACTGTGCGACCTTTCCTCCATCGGCGGCGACCGATGGCTTCAATCCCCGCGGAACCCTAGGAGGAAGATCTCGATGAAGGGCGGAAAGAACAGCCTCTATGATGATCTCAAGCGCCAAATTCTGACGATGGAGCTGGACCCTGATCAAGACCTCGACGAGGTCAGCCTCAGCGAGCAGTACGGCCTTTCGCGAACGCCGGTCCGGGAAATCTTCCGGCGCCTCGAAGGCGAGGGCTATGTTGACATACGTGCCAACCGAGGGGCGCGCGTCATCCCGATGAATCATCAGACATTGCGGCACTTCTTCCTTGTCGCGCCGATGATCTACGCCGCGATCGGCCGCCTCGCGGTACAGAATTTCAGACCAAAGCAGCTCGCCGACCTGAGGGACACGCAGGAGCGGTTTCGGACGGCAAGCACGTCCGGCGATGCGCTTTCAATGGTGCTGGAAAACAACCGTTTCCACGAGATCATCGGAGAGATGTCGTTCAACGCCTACCTGCAACCAAGCCTCGGTCGGCTACTGATCGACCATGCTCGGATCGGCCATACCTTCTTTCGGCCAAGGAACGACGACATGCGCCAGCGCCTGCAGCTGGCCATCGACCATCATGACGGCTTCATTGATGCGATTGCAGCTCATGATGAGGACACGGTTGTCGACCTTGTTTTCGAACATTGGGAGCTGTCGCGCGAGAACATGGAGATGTTCATCGCGCCGCAAGGAATGAAAGCGGATGCGCTTGTCGAAGTGCCCGTCGCATCGATGGAGAAATCATCGTGAACTTCGAAGGCATCTATACACCGGCAATCACGCCGCTCGGGCCTGATGGGCAAATCGCCAGGCAGGCATTCGCCGCCGTCCTTGAATCCCTCATCGAGGCGAAGGTGCACGGCATCATCATCGGCGGATCGACCGGCGAATACTATGCCCAATCCATGCAGGAACGGATCGATCTTGCCGCCTATGCCAAGCAGGTCATCGGAAATCGTGTGCCGCTGATCGTCGGTACCGGCGCGACCCGGACTGAGGACTCGGTTGCCTATGCCGCTTCCGCCAAAGAGATCGGAGCGGATGCAATCCTGGTGACGTCGCCACCCTATGCGCTGCCGACCGAGAAGGAGAACGCGGTCCATGCGCTCACAATCGACCGCGCGGCTAATCTTCCGATCATGCTCTACAACTATCCGGCCCGCATGGGCGTGATGATGGGGGACCAATATTTCTCTCGCGTCGGCAAGTCCAGGAACGTCAAGGCGATCAAGGAAAGTTCCGGCGAGATGGCCAATGTCCATCTCCTGGCACGCAAGTTCCCGCACATCGCGCTCTCCTGTGGCTGGGACGATCAGGCGCTCGAGTTCTTCGCCTGGGGCGCCAAGAGCTGGGTCTGCGCCGGATCCAATTTCCTGCCCCGCGAGCATGTCGCGCTCTACGAAGCTTGCGTGATCGAAAAGAATTTCCACAAGGGCCGCGCGATCATGACCGCGATGCTGCCGCTGATGGATTTTCTCGAGACAGGTAAATTTGTGCAGTCGATCAAGCATGGCTGCGAAATCATCGGCCTGGAAGCCGGGCCGGTCCGCGCGCCGCTGCGCGGCCTGACGTCCGAAGAGAAACGAACCCTCGAAACTGTCGTCGCCAACCTGAAGCGCACGGTCGCCCAGATCACGTCGGGAGCCAACCATGCATGAACCCTTGACCGCAGCAGAATACAAAGCAATTGCCGCCGGCCTTCAGTTCCCGGCCAATGCCTTCATCGATGGCAGCTTCCGTCCAGCCAATTCCGGCAAGACGTTCAAGACCACCAACCCGGCCAACGGCGACCTCCTGGCCGAGATCGCGGCCTGTGACGCCAGCGATGTCGATTACGCCGTGCTCAAGGCAAGAGAGGCGTTCGAGGATGGCCGCTGGCGCCAGCTATCTCCCGGCGAGCGCAAGGCGACGCTCATCAAGTTCGCCAAACTGCTCGAAGAGAACCGTCACGAACTGGCGGTGATGGAAAGCCTCGACAGCGGCAAGCCGGTTCGCGAGTGCCAGACCGTCGACGTGCCCGACACTATCCACACCCTTCGTTGGCATGCCGAGGCGATCGACAAGCTCTATGACAACGCCAATCCGGTCGGCCCGAATGCGCTGGCGGTGGTGGTGCGCGAGCCGATCGGCGTCGTCGGCTGCGTGCTGCCCTGGAATTTCCCCCTGCTGATGCTCGCCTGGAAGATCGGCCCGGCATTGGCCGCCGGCTGCTCGGTCATCGTCAAGCCTGCGCAGGAGACGACGCTGACGACGCTGCGGGTTGCCGAACTTGCCTATGAAGCCGGCATCCCCGCCGGTGTCTTTAATGTCGTCACGGGCAGCGGCAGGGATGTTGGCGAGCCGCTCGGCTTGCACATGGACGTCGATATGGTGGCCTTCACCGGCTCGACACCGACCGGCCGCCGCTTCCTGCATTATTCCGCCGATTCCAACCTCAAGAAGGTCGTCCTCGAATGCGGCGGCAAGAACCCGGCCGTGGTGCTGGAAGACGCAGAAGACCTCGATCTCGTTGCCGAGCAGGTCGTCAACGGTGCCTTCTGGAACATGGGCGAAAACTGCAGCGCTAGCTCGCGCCTCATTGTCCATGCCAAGATCAAGGACGAACTGCTAAAGCGCATCGGCGCCTATATGCGCGAGTGGAAGACGGGCGATCCGCTCGATCCGGAAAACCGCGTCGGCGCACTGGTCAGCAAGAACCATTACGAGAAGGTCACCTCCTTCCTCGAGGACGTCAAAAGCGAGAAGCTGACGATCGCCCATGGTGGCGAAACGCATGGCGGCATCTTCGTCCAGCCGACGGTGGTTGACGGCGTCACGGCCGCAAGCCGGCTATTCAAGGAAGAAATCTTCGGGCCGATCCTGTCGGTGACGACGTTCAACACCCTCGCCGAGGCCGTGGCACTTGCCAACGACACCAATTACGGCCTGACGGCTTCCATCTATACAGGCAGCCTCCGGAACGCGATCCGCGTCTCGCGCGACATCCGGGCCGGCCTCGTCACGGTCAACTGCTTCGGCGAAGGCGACGCAACGACGCCCTTCGGCGGCTACAAGGAATCGGGCTTCGGCGGCCGCGACAAGTCGGTCTTTGCCCATGACAACTACTGCGAACTGAAGACGATCTGGATCGACGTCTCGGAGCGCTCGGTGGACGAGACGGTTCGATGATCACCAAGTCCGTCAAACGTCTGCCCGCCGAAAACGGCGTCTCGGGTTGGGAGGCGATCAGCAAGCGATCGCTCCCAGTGCGAACCCTGGATGGCAACGTGACCGCGGACTGGCTGATCATCGGCGCTGGCTTTGCGGGCCTCTCGGCGGCCCGCCGGCTTCTCCAGCTTCGCCCGGACGACAGAATCGTCGTGCTCGAAGCAAGTGAGGTGGGCAAAGGCACATCGGGCCGGAATTCGGGATTCATGATCGACGTCCCGCACAACCTGTCTTCCAGCGAATATTCGAGCGGAGGATTGGATGCCACTCGATTGGAGATGGCTCAGAACCGGAGTGCGATCGCTTTCGCAAAAGATGCTGCGGCAGAATATGGCATGTCGTCCGAAACCGTCGATCCGGCGGGCAAGATCAATGCCGCGGCGACGGCGCGCGGAATGAAGCTGAACATCAGCTTCGGTCAATCCTTGAGGAGTGCCGGCGAGCCGCACACGTTTCTCGACGCGTCCGAAATGCGCAAGCTTACCAGTTCTGATTATTACCTGGGCGGCCTTTACACTCCGGGTGCGGTGCTGATCCAACCGGCCGACTACATTCGCGAACTTGCCGCAGGGTTGTCGCGCCAAGTCGACATCTTCGAGGGGTCGCCCGTTACTGCTCTGACGCGGGACAAGGGAACGTGGACGGCCATTTCCACCCGCGGCAAAGTCACCGCTCCGAAGGTTATCTTAGGCGTCAACGGTCACATCGACGATTTTGGCCACTTCCGCGGCCGGCTGATGCATATCTTTGCCTACGCTTCAATGACCGCCCCCTTCCCCGCGGAAGATTTCGGCCATCAGGTTTCGGGGGGCGATCGGTGGGCGCTGCTACCTGCCGACGCCATGGGGGCGACGGTGCGCAAGATCACCTCGGCCGGCCAGTCACGCATCGTCATTCGCACGAAATACACCTACGAAACAACAATCACGGTGTCGAACCGCAGAATGACCGGGATGGCCGAAGAACACAGACGGTCGCTCGATGCGCGGTTTCCAGGTCTCAAAGACATACCCTTCCAACACAGCTGGGCTGGACGCCTCTGCCTCAGCCGGAACCACGTACCGGCATTCGGCGAGATCGACGAAGGACTTTACTCAGCCTGTTGCGAGAACGGTCTTGGCACCGTCAAGAGCACCTTCGCCGGCATGATGGCCGTGGAACTGGCCACCGGCACGCGATCCGCTGATCTCGAGAAATATATGGATCATGCAAAGCCAAGCCGGCTACCGCCAGAGCCCTTTGCCTGGCTCGGCGTCAATTCGGTGATCCGTTGGCAGCAATTGCGCGCAGGACGCGAGGGATAGTCCCTTGCCCGCGCAATGTGAAGACTGAGCCGACTGCAGGTCTTCAACGAAATGGGAACGAAAACTAGGAGCGAACAAAATGAAGGCTTTATGGAAAGCGCTTTGCGCTGCAGCCATGCTCGGAATGACGGCCCTGTCTGCGCAGGCGGAAGAAAAGACGATCACGATTGGCACGATGTCTTGGGAGGATCTCACGCCGATTACGGGGATCACCAAAAAGGTACTCGAGGATTCCGGCTACACGGTAAAGGTGTTACCGTTCTCGGAATGGGGTATCGCCTATGCCGCCCTTACCAAAGGGGACATTCAGATCCTTGCTTCCCAAACTGATTACGTAGCTCAAGACTACTGGGGCAAAAACAAGAACCGCCTGGAAAAGATTTCACCGGTGTCGCACGGTCTCTATCAGGCCATCGCCGTCCCAAACTACGTGACGATCGATTCAATCGATCAGCTTAACGACAATGCCGACAAGTTTGGCGGCAAGATCGTCGGCATTGAGCCGGGTTCGGGTCTGATGCGGGATGCGGCCAATGCGGTGAAGCAATATGATCTCAAGCTGCAGCTCGTCGAAGGCAGCACGGCGGCAATGACCGCGGCCCTGAAGTCGGCCATCGATCGCAAGGAGTGGCTCGCCGTGACGATCTGGGAACCGTCCTGGATGATGCAAAAGTATCCGGTGAAATTCCTGAAGGATCCGAAGGGTGTGTTCCCGCCACCGCAGAGCTACTACTGGGTCGGCAAGAAGGGATTTTCGACTGACAATCCGCATGCTCGCGAGGTCATCGCCAGCGTCTATGTACCGCTTGCCGATATCACTGCGATTAATGGCGCCGTCAGCGATGGCAAGACAATGGACCAGGCCGTCAAGGACTGGACGGACGCTCATGCCGATCTCTTGAAGCGTTGGGAAAACATCAAGAGCCAATGATCTCGCTCTTGCGGGCCGACGTTTAGCCGGCCCGCCTTTCAGCAACCCAAGAATAAAAAGGGCTTCCAGAAGGCTGGCCCACGGGGAAAGCTATGACCGCTACCATCAATGATCCGAATAATATCCTCATCGACTGCCAAGGAGTTTGGAAAATCTTCGGCGCCCGTGCAGCTCATGCTGTGAAGGCCGTATCGGAGAAGGGTTTGTCGAAGAAGCAGGTGCTGCAAGACTTCGACTGTGTCGTCGGCGTATCCAACGCGAGCCTCCAGGTTAATCGTGGTGAGATTTTCTGCATCATGGGTCTTTCAGGCAGCGGCAAGTCGACCCTGGTCAGGCTTCTGAACCGCCTCATCGAGCCGAGCCTGGGAAGGATCGCAATCAAAGGCAGGGAAATTAGCAAGCTGAATGCAGCGGAGTTGCGGGACATGCGGGCGCGAAACATCGGCATGGTGTTTCAGAGCGTTGCCCTCCTCCCTCACCGTACAGTACTGGAAAATGCCGCCTTTGGCCTGGAGGTGCGTGGGGTCGCCAGGGAAGAGCGCAACAAGACTGCTCGTGCAGCACTTGAAAAAGTCGGCCTCACCGACTGGGTATCGCGTTATCCCTCAGAGCTTTCGGGCGGCATGCAACAGCGCGTTGGGCTCGCTCGCGCATTGGCCGCAGATCCTGAGATCATTCTCATGGACGAGCCGTTCAGCGCCCTCGATCCGCTTATCCGCCGTCAGCTTCAGGACGAGTTCCGGCAATTGACGAAGTCCCTCGGTAAATCAGCGGTGTTCATCACGCACGATCTCGAAGAAGCCATTCGCATCGGCGACCGCATTGCCATCATGAAGGACGGCGTCATCGTCCAGGTCGGAACTGCGGAAGAGATCGTAACGAAACCGGCCGACGATTATGTCGCGGACTTCGTCGCGGGAATATCCAGGGTCCACCTAGTCAAGGCTCACTCGGTGATGCATTCGCTCGCCGAGTACAGGAGCCTGCAACCGCAACATGATGTGAACGGGCTCTTAAGGACGACCCCCGAAGCGGATATCGGCGAACTGATCGACCTTACGATGAAGTCGGATCGCGATGCCCTGGCTGTGGTCGAAAACGGGTCCATCGTTGGCGTCGTTACCACCCGCGGCCTGCTTCGGGGCGTCGCCGGGTCCCCGGTGCAACAACCGGTGATAGCCTGAGAGGACAGACGGACATGGATATCTCGGTCATTGCGGATACTTTCGATGCCTGGACCGACGACGCGCTCGGGTGGATCAGCGACAACGGCGGGTGGCTGTTCGATCCCTTGAGGGCGACGCTGGAAGGCACTTACAACGGCGTGCTCTGGCTTCTCCAACTTGCGCCGTTCTACGTGGTCGCTGTTGCCTTGGCTCTTCTCGGGTGGCGGCTGGTCAATGCCGTGTCCGGCATACTGATCGGGCTGGCGCTCGTCTTCTGCTCGTTCATGGGACTCTGGGACCAAACGATGAGCACCCTTGCGCTCGTCGTCACCGCCACGATCCTCGCCTTGATCATTGGAATCCCGATCGGGATTCTCGCGGGGTTCGTGCAGTGGTTCGACAGCTTCCTCGAGCCGATTCTCGACCTTATCCAGACGCTGCCGCCCTATATCTATCTTCTCCCGGCAATCGCGCTCCTCGGCTTTGGTCCGGCGACGGCGCTGGTCGCGACCTTCATCGTGGCCATGCCGCCGGCCGTCCGCTTGACGGCACTCGGGATCCGCATGACGCCGCATGCCTTCATCGAGCTCGGACAGGCGAGCGGACTGACGCCATGGCAAATGTTTACGAAGATCAGGCTGCCTTTCGCCATCCCAAGTATGATGGCCGGCATCAATCAGAGCCTGATGATGGCATTTGGCATGGTCGTCATCGCCGGCATCGTCGGCTCCGGCGGCCTTGGCGAAACCATCTATGGCGCGGTCCGAACTCTTGATATCGCCACATCGATTAACGCGGCGATCGCGATCGTCATCTTGACGATGGTGCTCGATCGACTGACGCAGAGCGCGGCCCGCCGGGCCAAGGTAGGTGCGAGATGAACTTGGACCTCATCCGATTTTCACCAGGCGTATACCTTGCCCCGGGAGTCGACTGGCTCAATGCCAACTTCCACCCATTCTTCGAGGGCGTCACGAAGCTGATCGAGACGGTGCTGGGTGCCATCGAGGCGGCCCTTCTCTATCTGCCTCCCTACGCGATGATAGTCGTCGTGGTTCTTCTGGCGGGCTTCGCCATCGGGATCAGGGCAGCGATCATATCGATGGTTGCGCTCGCTTTCTGCTTCGGCGCCGGCCTTTGGACCGCGTCCATGCAGACGCTGGCATTGGTGGCAGTGGCCGTCGCTTTTTCCGTCGCGGTCGCCTTTCCGCTTGGTATTCTGGCCTCGCGCCACAGGGGCTTCGAGGCCGGGATAAGGCCAGTGCTCGACATCATGCAGACAGTACCGCCCTGGGTCTATCTCATCCCCGCCGTCATGCTCTTCAGTCTCGGCCGCGTTCCGGCAATCATTGCCACGATCGTCTACGGCGTGCCGCCGATGCTGCGCCTGACGACTTTGGCGTTCAATCAAGTGCCGAAAGATCTGCTGGAGCTCGGCCAGGCCACGGGCGCGCCACCGCGCGCGATCCTGTTCAAGATCGAGATCCCGTCTGCCATGCCTACGCTGCTTGTCGGCCTCAACCAGTGCATCCTCCTGTCATTGGCGATGGTCGTCCTTGCCGGTCTCGTCGGAGCCGGGGGCCTTGGCGCCGAAGTAACGCGAGGCCTTACGCGAATGGAAATGGGTCTCGGGCTGCGGGCGGGGCTGGCCATTGTTGCCATCGCCATCCTGCTCGACAGGCTATCGAAGGGTGCCCTGCAGGGTCGCAATGACCTGAAGTCAGCTTGACCGGGAAGACAAACGAATGCGTCACAGCTTCTTCTGCATCGACTCCCACACTTGCGGCAATCCGGTACGGCTGGTGGCGGGCGGCGGCCCCTTGCTGCCTCACCTTCCGATCGCCGACCGCCGGGATATCTTTGTCCGCGATCATGACTGGATCCGGCAGGCCCTGATGTTCGAACCGCGCGGTCACGACATCATGTCGGGTGCGATCATCTATCCGTCCTATCGCGATGACTGCGACTTCGCAGTCATCTTCATCGAAGTCAGCGGTTGCCTGCCAATGTGCGGGGCTGGGACGATCGGCCTGGTGACTGCGGCGATCGAAGAAGGTCTCGTCACTCCGAGAGTGCCTGGGCATTTGTCGATAGAGACGCCTGCTGGAAAGGTCGATATCCAATATGACCTGCGAGGCGAGTTCGTGGATTCGGTTCGCATGTTCAACGTTCCAAGCTACCTGCACGAGGCAGACATCGAGGTCGAAGTTCCGCGTCTCGGCACGCTGACCGTGGATATTTCCTATGGAGGAAACTACTACGCCGTCGTCGAGCCACAGGAGAACTGGTCGGGATTGAACGGCATGTCGGCAAGCGACATTGTCGATCTCGGCCAGAGACTGCGGGATGCGCTCGCGCCGATCTGCGATCCGGTTCATCCTGAAGACGACAGGATCCGTGGCGTTCACCACGCGCTCTGGTGTGACAGGCCGACGAATGACAAGGCCGATGGCCGTGGAGCAGTCTTCTATGGCGACAAGGCAATAGACCGATCACCCGGAGGGACTGGGACCTCGGCCCGTATGGCGCAACTGTATGGCAAGGGTCGCTTGAGGGCCAGTGAGATATTCCGCCAGGAAAGCCTGATCGGCACCGTATTCGAGGGGCGCATCGAAGCCGAAACCGAGATCGGTCCGTTTAAGGGCATAAGGCCGAGCGTCAGCGGCTGGGCACGGGTCATCGGCCACAACACCATCTTCGTCGACGACCGTGATCCCCTGGCCCATGGTTTCCAGATTCCGTAGGAGGACTGCTCGATGGCTGACATTGGACGCGTTGGGATTGTCGGCGGATCCGGGTGGTTGGGAAGTGCGATCGCAAAGGCGCTGATCGGCTCCGATACCGTCCCGGCTGAACGGCTGACCTGCTCGTATCGCACCAGGAAGCCTGACAGCGGGCTTGGCGTATCATGGACGCAGGACAACCAGAAGCTGGCCGAAAATTCAGACGTCGTTATTCTGTCGGTCAGGCCAGACGACTGGAGCGGCATCGATATCAGCGCCCCAGGGAAGCTTGTGATCTCAGTTATGGCCGGAATAAGCGTGGACAGCATCAAACGGAAAACGGGCAGCGTGCGCATTGCCCGCGCTTTGCCAAACGCTGCTGCCGAAGTCGGGCAATCATATACGCCGTTTTTTCTGGCATCATCGAACCCGAACGACCGAGGTACCGTCGAGGCCCTTTTCCGCAGCTGTGGCATGGTCGACTCCGTCTTTCGCGAAGAGCACATTGACTATTTCACGGCAATGACGGGCTCAGGCGAAGCATTTCCCGCGTTCCTTGCCGAGGCCATGATGAATGACGCCATCGCCCGTGGTTTGCCCATGGAGATCGCGCTTCGGGCAGCGCAACAGGTCATCATCGACGCGGGACGGCTTCAGGAATATCATCGTGCATCTCCCGCCGATACAGTAAAGTCGTTTGTCGATTACGATGGCACCACATCAGCCGGCATTGTCGCAATGCGCGAGAATGGATTTGAAAGCGTGATCCGCTCCGGCTTGGACGCCGCTTTTCGGAAGGCTCAGGCGCTGACTATCAAACAGGTTGGTGGACACGATCGATGAAAACCACAAAAGACGAAGCAAAACATGGCCCCCTGAAAGTCGGATTTGTACTTGCCCGCTCTTTCACACTTTCCGCATTTGCTTTGTTTGTTGATACGCTGAGGCTCGCAAGCGACGAGACCGACAGGTCCGGGAGGGTGCTGGCCGATTGGCAGGTGTTGGGCAGTACGCGGCATCTCATTGCATCGAGTTGCGGCGTCCAGATCGCGCCGACGTCAGATTTCGTCGATCCCAGGGAGTTTCACTATATCGTGGTGGTCGGCGGTCTTTTGAACTCCGATGTGGCGATCGATAGCCAGACCTCCGACTATCTGAAAAAGGCAGCCGCCCAAAAGGTCCCATTGATTGGTGTTTGCACCGGTACCTTCATTCTGGCGCAGCTGGGACTGATGAAAAGCCACCAGACTTGCGTCAGCTGGCTTCATTATCAGGCCTACCGCGAGCGCTTTCCCGACAACCCGGTTCGCTCCGATCGCCTATTCAATCTTGATCGAAGCCGTGGATCCTGCGCGGGTGGAAGCAGCGCCGCCGATATGGCAGCCTTCCTCGTCAGGCGGCATATCAGCCGAGACGCCGAACGGAACGCGCTCGAAGTTCTGCAGATCGTGCGGGCGCGATCTGGATTGGACATACAGCCGCGCAAGCCGCTCGCCATCGAATGCCAGGATCCACGCTTGAAGGCCGTGCTCATCACGATGGAAAGCCACATCGAAGACGTTGTCCCGACCGAAGAACTTGCCGCTTTCGTCGGACTATCCCGGCGGCAACTCGAGCGCCTTTTCATGGAGGAGATGAAGGCATCTCCCGGAGCAATCTATACGCGCGTCCGCATGGAGCGAGCAAAGCAGCTCGTCCTCCAGACTCAGGCTCCGCTCATTGAAATCGCGCTCGAGGTCGGATTCGACAGCGCATCCCATTTTGCGAGGCTTTTTCGAAGAGTGTTTGGACAGTCGCCAGCGGAATTACGACGTGCACAGGCCTGAAGATTTGTGTGAAATCAGAGAGGAAGGCCAAGATCGATCGGACTGTTGCCCCAGAGAACTTACCAGGCTCCCACAAAGTAGGAAAAAAGAGGCCGTCCTTGCATGGGCAAAGACGGCCTTACGCGCGGACGGGGGGCGGAAGTCCGCTACTGGCTTCGGGCGAGGAACCGAAGCTTGTGTCCACGGCGGCTTGGGAGGTTTTTGCGTCGGGACATGATCGACTTTAGCCCAGTTAGCTGAGCCGGCGTAGTATACGGAGGTGTAGAGCCGTAGAACGTGCGGATAGCTAAGTCTAATCTCTTGCCACCGCCCTTTTCGACAAAAGGAAACGTCCGGACATGATTTCCGGCCCTCCTTTGACACCATGCTTTTGCTTAAGAAATGCGTTAGCTTTCAGCTGCTTTCTGTTCGAACCGTAAGTATAATCGCACCGACAGTCACCCAAACCTTGGTTTGTGCTGTCCGCAGGCAGGGCGAGGAAACGGCGTCGGCCTGCGGTCAGGCCCCGGATTTGGCCATCACAGAGGCGACAAAGTCGGTAAACAGCTGCTGACGAAAGCTTGGCATCCTGCCTGAAGCATGAAGGGCCTGTAACGGAACTGTTTGCAATGCCATCTGAGGAAGCAATTCGACTAGCAGGCCGCCATCGATGTCAGCCTCGACAATGGGTTTGATCAAGTAAGCAGCACCGACGCCGGCGACGGCAGCATCGCGGATAGCCGTCGCGGAATCCAGATCCAATCTGCCCTTCGGGCGCAGCTCCCGGCCATCCGGGAGGGGGACGGGATAGGGCCTGCCGCTTGTGGCATATCGCACGAATGGCAGTTCTTCGAGCCGATCGACGCTGTCGATTTTTCCATGGCGATCGAGAAAGGATGGCGACGCCACGATCACCATATCGAGATGGGCAAGCGTCCTGCACATCAGGCCATCCTGCGCGGTGCCGCCAACCCTGAATACCACATCATAATTTTCCCGCAGGACATCGACGGCCCGATCAGTCATGCCGATATCCAACGAGATGGCCGGATATCTCGGCATGAATTCCTCGACGATATGCTCCAATATCATTCGCCCGAGTTCGGTCGGCATGCTGACGCGCAGATGCCCGGCTGGCTCGCGGTGGGATCGAACCACGTCGGCGGCGCTTTCTATATCGTGAAGAAGAGGTGCGATTTTTGCGTAGAATGCCTCGCCTTCCGGCGTCATCGCCAAAAGGCGCGTGGATCGCCTGAAAAGGGTTGCGCCCAACAATCGCTCCAGCCGGGAAATGCTCTTGGAGACAAAGGACGGCGTTGTTCCGAGACTCTTGGCGGCAGCGCTGAAGGATCCGGCCTGGACCGTGCGAACAAAGGCTAGCAGTCCGGCGGTTTCATTCAACAATCCCTGCATTTTCGGCTCGTTTTGTGGCGGTCATCGACTCGGGCTATCAGCATAATTTTACGCCGGCGATTTCAGGCCAGCCAGTCAACTAAGGTTGGGGTGACCCGCGCTCCCCGATGCGATCAGCCTGGGTGAACGCGCTAACCTTCGGCGCCTCTGCGGCCAGAAAATCGACGGGCGATCGCGCAGCGGGAGGTGAACCGGGCTGGAAAGAGATACCATGAGACGCCGACGATGCTGCGATATACGAGCCGAGGCATGGCCGTCAAAGATTTTGATCGAATCTTCGACGGATTCTTCTCCAGCAAGGCCGACGGGATGGGTATCGGCTTGGCTATATGCCGGTCGATCATCACCGACCACGGCGGCACGATAAGTGCCGAAAATGACGGGACGATGGAAGCAGCTTTCATCGTCACTTTGCCGGCACCAAACGGTGGCGAGATGCCGGCAAATGGACAAGTTACTCCTTAAATTGCAAATAGATAGCATACTTTGGTTTACTTGCCGGCGCAGCGGATCTTGGTAGGATGAGAAATGAACTGGGGCCATTTTATTCCGTTGGAGGACCAAACATGGCAGCCGCTGCCGGCAACTCCGAGTCCGCGCCTTCACCTCGGCAAATCGTTCACATCGTAGAGGACGATGAGTTACTGCGGCTTTCGCTGATGGATCTATTTCAGTCGCTTGAAATCCCTGCCGATGGGTTCGAAAGTGCCGCCGACTTCTTTGCCCGGGCTTCGTGCGAGCATGGCGGATGTATACTTCTCGATGTCCGCCTTCCCGACGTCAGCGGCATCGATTTTCAACGGGAGCTGGATGCGAACGGGTACCAGCTGCCCGTGGTCTTCATGACCGGTCATGGCGACGTTGCCACGAGCGTCCACGCGATGAAGGCGGGTGCAATCGATTTTCTTCAAAAGCCGCTCAACCCTTATGAGCTACTGGACGCGATCAACGCCGCGTTCGCGATCGACAGCGAACGGCGGAAGGCCCGGGCTCACCACCAGATTTTGCGTGCGCGGGCATCAAGTCTGACGCCACGCGAAACTCAGGTCATGGGGCTTGTCGCCAGCGGCCTCATGAACAAGCAGATCGCTTTCGAGCTCGGCATCAGCGAGATCATGGTCAAGTTGCATAGAGGCAGCGTGATGAGAAAGATGAAAGCTGGTTCTCTGGCCGAACTCGTGCGTCAATTCGAACTTCTGCACTGACCAACACGTTACCCCTGAAATCTTTTAGACTCACGCCAGGCCGGCTTCATTATGGCCGCAGTCACAATCTGAGGTTCGATGCAGCCCAAGACGCAAATCACGGTCGCCATTGTCGACGACGACCAATTCCTTCGGGAATCGCTGCGCGACTTCTTTGACGCGATGGGCATCGATAGTGTTGCCTACGAATCGGCTGACGCGTTTCTGGAATCGGGCGATCTGGATCGGATGCATTGTATCCTGGCCGATCTCAAGATGCCCGGCACGAACGGTATCGAACTTTTACGGAAGGTGGTCGCAATGGGCGGCCCTCCTGTCTGTATCATGACCTCTTTTGCCGACAGCCACACGCGGGGGCTCGCGCGATCCTGTGGGGCGGCGGGCTTCCTCGAAAAGCCGATCAGCTCCGCCGATCTCCTTGAATTCATTTCAAAACCAAAGCGCGGCTAAAGTGTGTCATGATCATTTGGTCCTAACTTCCGTATAGATTTCGAGCACGCGGACGGCCTAGTACCGTCGGAGGAATACGCCGGCGCGACCGCTCGGGTGGCTCGGACCTGTTCGAGTGGAAAGAGGATGAGGTCGATGGTGTCCTGCAGCTTTCGGTCGCGGCAGCTCCGAAATCGTCGAAGCGGCTCAGTATCGGCTTGCCCACAAAAGGCCAAGCCTTGATATCGTTCGGTCAGCGCGCGACGTTGTAAAACGAACGTATATCTTCTTTCGTAACTTATAAACTGCAATATAAATCGGCGAATTACTGAATTCAATAGGTATTATTGAGTTCTAATCGGCCGCTTTACCAACTTGTCAATCAGGAGACACGAATGGAATTTCGTTCTATCGCGCCGACGCGGCGAAATATTATGACGGGGACATTGGCGCTCACCGCGACAGCGGTAACCCTCAGCGCTGAATCGGCCCAGGCCGCAAAACCTGAGAAGATTGCGGCGGCTGGGAGGTCGAGCGGCAACTACGTGACATCAACGGACGGAACTGAGATCTTCTACAAGGATTGGGGTCCGAAGGACGCTCAGCCGATCGTCTTCCATCATGGTTGGCCACTCAGCAGCGACGACTGGGATGCCCAAATGATCTTTTTCCTCGAACAGGGCTTCCGCGTCGTCGCACATGACCGCCGCGGTCACGGCCGCTCGGCGCAGGTCGGCGGCGGACATGACATGGACCATTATGCAGCCGACGCTGCAGCGGTTGCGGACCACCTCGATCTGCGCAACGCCATCCATGTCGGCCACTCGACGGGTGGCGGCGAAGCGACGCGTTACGTGGCGCGCCATGGCAAGGGTCGTGTTTCCAAACTCATTCTTATCGGCGCGGTTCCGCCCATCATGCTCAAGACGTCAGCCAATCCCGGTGGCATTCCGATCGAGATCTTCGACGGGCTCCGTTCCACGCTCGCGGCAAACAGAACCCAGTTTTACATCGACTTCCCGAGCGGCCCGTTCTACGGCTTCAACCGCCCAGGCGCGACGACATCCGAGGCGATCGTCCGGAATTGGTGGCGCCAAGGCATGGCGGGCGCCATAAACGCTCACTATCTCGGCATCAAGGCGTTTTCCGAGACGGACTTTACAGAAGACCTCAAGATCATCGACGTACCGACGCTCGTCCAGCACGGTGAAGACGACCAGATCGTCCCCGTGGCTGACTCCGGCGTGCTCTCGGCAAAGCTTTTGAAGAACTCGACACTGAAGATCTACAAGGGCTTCCCACACGGAATGGCGACGACTCATGCGGATATCATCAACGCCGACATCCTGAACTTCATCAACGGATAATCGGTGTGAGGAGGGCGCTGCCGCCGGCTCCCTCCTCTCTTTTGCCGGACCGCGAGAGAGTGAACCAGGTGCTCAAGAAAAGCGTCGAAAATGCTCATAATCGAGGACGCACGAGCGGCGGCTTCCTGCGGCGGCGCCCCTCTATCAATTCCGTTGAAGCCGTTCGACTTTGCGAACCAGATCGGCAAGCGACCGGCTCTCCATCTTGCGCATCAGGCTCATACGATGGAGTTTTACCGTCATCTCGCTGATACCGAGTTGATAGGCGACCTGCTTGTTCATCAGACCGCTGACCACGGCAAACATGACTTCCTGCTCGCGGGGAGTAAGCGTGTCGGCGAGTGCCTGAATGCGCTCCCGTTCCGCATCTGTCTTGCGGCGCTCCGAATCCAGGCGGATCGCGTGATCGACGGCATCGAGAAGATCCTGGCTGGCGAAGGGTTTCGTTATGAAATCCGTGGCACCCGCCTTCATTGCTTTCACGCTGGTAGGAATGTCGGCAAATGCTGTCAAAAAGATAATCGGCAGCCGGCAACCAGCGAGAGAGAGATGCTTCTGCAGATCCAGACCGGTAACGCCGGGCATCCTGAGATCGACGACGAGGCAACCCGGTGCACTGATATCGGCCATCTTGAGGAATTCCGACCCGTTCGAAAACGCGCTGGCCCGCTTCTTCGTTACCATGAAAAGGTCAAGCAAGGACTCTCGCATCTTTTCGTCATCATCTACGACATAGACGATCGGTTCGACGGACGTGTCCGCTTTCGTTTGAGCGTGTTGCATGGCATTGCCTCGGTGCATATTCGGAAACGGGTCCCCTCCCCGCGCTCACGAAACATCACGCCGAGTTCGGAGCTTGAAGCGGCGCTCATGAGCCTGTTGCGATGGCGACGTCCTCTCATCGCCAAACGTTTTGTAGCACCAAAGCATTCAGCCGTGATGGTAGACCTTGGTTTAGGTAAGGTGAGACGGATAGTCAGGTTGAGGCAGAACAATCGTCCGGGTCAACCCAAAACTTCGTTTAGTCGAACACACGCGCCAAAGGCCTATGATCCCATCAAATGATATCAGATGGGAGTGAAAGATGAGAGCAGCTGTAATCGGCGCAAGCGGAGCGATGGGCTCCAAGATCGTCCGCATATTGCAACGCGATGGATTTGATGTCGTGGCCGCGTCAACGAAAACCGGCGTAAATGCTTATACCGGCGAAGGGTTGGAGGTCGCGCTGGCCGGCGCCGATGTCGTGATCGATGTCACCAACTCCGGCTCCTTTGGCGAAGGCAACGCGCTCGACTTCTTCAAACGGGCCGGCAGGAACTTGCTGACCGCCGCGAAATCATCCGGCGCAAAGCACTATATGGCGCTCTCGGTGGTCGGAACCGACCGCCTCGTCGAGAACGACTATTTTCGTGCCAAGCTCGTTCAGGAAAACCTGATCCGGTCATCCGGCCTGCCATACACGATCCTCCGCTCAACCCAGTTCTTCGAATTCTTCAGCAGTATCGTGAACGACTTTGCCGTGGATGGTAGCCTGAAGGTGCCATCAATCGCCGTGCAACCAGTCTCTGCCGACGAAGCGGCGAACTGGATAACCAAGCTCGCCTCGAGCACACCCCATAACGCGATCGTCGAACTAGCGGGACCGGAATCAATTCAGCTAGTCGATCTGGTGCGCGAGTTGTTGACGGCAACCGAAGACGCTCGCCTGGTCAGCCTGGCCCCGGCGGCCCTTTATTTCGGCGTCGAGTTGCCCCGGGACGGCATGCTGCCCATCACGCAGGCGCTCTCGGGGAAGCTGTCCTTCCATGACTGGCTTTCCCGAAACGTGGCTGCTTAGCGTCTTACGAGAAAGCAGATGGCACACAAAGTGAGCCCACATGACGCTGTCGGCAACGTAGTGGCAAAGCGAAGGCGGCGCCTCACGCGCCGCTTTCGCTGCTCGTGATCATCACAGGCTCAAACGGAAACCTTGTTCGCGCTTGGGATCGACGGTTCACGAACCCTTCGAGCGCATGCCCACATCGTTACAGCGATACCGAAGATCGCCGGCATACTCACCGCCGGAAAGTCGCGGACGAGAACGGACGAGGAGCATATTCCGACCGCAACCTCCCATAGGTGAAACAGGGCATGTGCGATAAGCCAGAGAGTGGCCGCCAACCATAGATCGATGCGCCGGTCTTCCCGAAGCCAGCCGACCGCGAATGCAAGACCGATGAAGCCTTGGATGATGCCGATGTCTCGGATGAAATGCTGATTGAAGAAGCCGGTATCGGTGACCCCCGGGACAAAGTAATACCACCCCTCCGGATTGTAGAGCATGAAAACGGCCAGCCACCCGGCTAGAAGGACGTTGAACCAGACCATGACGAAGACAGCGTATTTAAGTGCTTTCATTTCTTGTCTCCTGCTTTTTGATAGAGCAGAAAGCTACCATCGCCGCATAGGAGCGGCTGCCCAAACCAAGGTTTAGGATTTTCGGGAAACGCAATGCTGGTCCATCGAATAGGCGGTCGACGTCAGCCGATGACGTTCCTGATACAGGCGATCAATTCGCCGCTGTCGAGCGGCTTTCCGAGAAAGGCCGATGCGCCGTTGCGCAAAGCTGCCACCTTCATCTGCGCGGTGGTGTAGGATGTCATCATCAGGACCGGAGGGCACCCCTCCACACCCTTCAGGAGGACTAGCATCTCGATGCCCGATATGCCCGGCATCCTGACATCCGCCAAAATGCAATCGACCTCCCGATATCCCTCTTGCGACAGGAAATCTTCAGCCGACGCGTAGAGATGGCTCCTTACGCCCTCCGTCTCGAGAAGATCCTGTATGGACTCGCGTACAGACTGGTCATCGTCGATGATCGCAATTGAGGCGGAACCGGGCATAGGCTTCAGTGCACTTTCCTTGATACCTATGCTGTGGCGATCAGCACTCGGTCACGGCGTCAGTAGCATGTTGATTGTCCAATAGGCGAGCCGCCATGTAGACACGATCCTACGCTTAGCCATAGGAGATCTCCGAGTCGACAGATCTTTGTCGACTATGCGGATCATCGGGCGATCTTGATCGGAATCCGGCTCAGGCGCAGGTTGCAGGCTCCACAAGGCAGACAAGTTGGCGCAAACGTGTTGAAGTCTATCAATGCCGGTCGAAAAATGTAGCTATACGGACGTTTAATCGGGTTGCCGTTCGGACGGGCTGCTTGAGCGTGTCGAGGCGGATGTGGATAGATTGCTAGCGATCGCCTGCTTGGAGCTCGCGCGGTGAGCCATCCGCTCCGCCTGTCACTGTGGAAGCTCGGCCGAAAACCCAGCTAACCTCTCGCTTAATTTTAATTTCCAGCCAGCCGTTCATTATCGCGGTGCCAAGCGCCGCAGCGGCTGGTGGCGTTCTTGCGAACGCGTGACGGGCCTCCGGTCAGTGAAGGCCGCAATTGCCATCGAGGGTCTGATCCGAAGCGCATGAGGCGTCGATGCCGGGCCCCGTTTACAAGGCCACGCCGGACAATCGCCGGCGCGGATATCGAAGTAGGCAGGCAAAGCTCAGGTAAGCGACATTCCGCCGTCAACGAATAGCTCCAACCCATTGACGAAGGTTCCTGTGGCCAAAAACAGCGCGGCGTGAGCCAGTTCTTCCGGACGACCCATCCGCCCTGCCGGGATGAGGTCCGACATTTGCCGCTCAAATCCCGGACGATCGGCCTTATTGACTCCGAGTTTGCCGAGAATCTCGGTCTCGACAGGACCGGGGGTCAAAATATTCACCCGGATCTTGCGCTCCTTGAATTCAAGGGTCCAGGTCCTGGCGAATGCCGCCAGAGCCGCCTTCGATCCGGCATAGACGGCATGCTGCGGCAAGACTTTCGTCGCAGCCAGCGAGCTGGTCACGATGATGTTGCCGCCCTCGCGGATCAGCGGAGCCACGGTCTGCACACCGAAGAATACGCCGCGCGTATTGACCGCGAAATGGCGGTCATATTCCTCTTCCGCCACCGCTGATGACGAGGACAGATTTATAACGCCGGCGTTCGCCATGTAGATATCGATCAGGCCAAATCTCTCGCGCACCGCCGCAGCCAGATGGCGGTGGTGCTCGATACTGGCAACATCGCCGCAAATGCCGATGGCGCCATTTCCGATCTCGTCAATGGCAGCATCGACGACATCCTGTCGTCGGCCGGTGATGACGACCTTCGCGCCTTCACGCGCAAAAAGCCGCGCGGTTTCCTTGCCGATACCGCTGTTTCCGCCGGTGACGACGGCCACTTTGTCTTCAAGCATCTTCATTTTCTATCTCCTTGCCAGAGCGTGGGAGATAGATGCCGCCGGGACAAAGGATTAGCTGGCCGTGGAGAACAAGATGTGTTCCCGATGATGCGGAATAGGATGCCAATTACTGGCGATACCTGCCAAAACAAAAGCCCGCCGACGAGGCGGGCTTTCGTTCAGGTTTCGTCAGTCGACGCTTATGCCTTGTACTTTTCAACGGCACCGGGAAGCTTGCTCCACGCGGCGTACCAGGTGTTGAACAGCTTGAACTGCGCTTCGACATAGCCGCGCTGG
>NZ_JARFYM010000031.1 GCF_030272705.1 Rhizobium mayense
TAATTTGTTCGTCCGTGAAACGGTTGCGCTTCATTCCCTGGTCCTCTCAATGGGCCAGAGCTTACTTCAAAATGGATTATTTCAACGGGGCAAGGTCAAATGTTCCCCCAGCTTTCGTAACGCGCCATCGCTGAATGGGCGGATGATTATAACCATTTCCGGCCGCACCCATCGCTGGGATATCAGACCCCGGCAGACTATGGCTAGCGAGCCCAATAATCTGCGGTTGCGCAAGCCTCGATGCCGACGAGGCAAGGTTTGGTCGCCTTAGAGAATTTGATCATCTCACTGCGCCGAAGGCCGCAGATTTAACAACAGCGCTATCCGCATCCACAACGTGAACATGAAAGCTGTACTTGGCGAGATCAAGACCTATCGTATTGGCAATCATAGTTGTCACTCCCCGCTGAAGAAGGGCCAATCATACCCCGGTCGAGCCGGAGCGGGGCCGTCTTCTCCATCAACGGGTCGGATGCGCGATGAACTGCTAAACGAAAGCCTGTTCTTTGGCCTCGATCATGCCCGCAGCGTGCGGGAGCCATCGCCGCAACCGGCTCCAACGCTGCGCAGTGAAAGCCTCGCGTTTCCAACGGTTGCTCACACCGCGCCGCTTGGCGTATTCAAAACCGCTGGGGCTCTAGTCGCCGCTGGATGAAAGTTCCATGGCAGGTCAGTTCACGGAGAACGAGTGGATACGATGGTTGCTCCTCAGCGCACGCGTGCTCATGCAGGTCACGATGGCGGCCGCGAACGGCCGAGAATCAATCAGGTGGCTGGCGTGAAGATCCTCGAAAAGTGGCGGCGCCGATAGCCGCTTTCGCGGCGTACAGCGCACGGTCAGCTCTTGTGAATAAGGCAGTCGGCGTCTCCCCTTCCGTGAAGGCAAATCCAATGGAGGCGCCGACCCGAAAAACGTGTCCGGAGCAATTCATCGGTTCTTGTGCCGCAGCGCTCAGACGCTCGGCGATGCCTTCGATTTTTTGCAGGCGCGTAGCTGGGCCAAAGAGCACGGCGAACTCGTCACCGCCAATACGGGCAATGAGCTCGGCGGATTGGCACACCACCGAGAGCCGGCGGGCAAACTCGACCAGACACTCGTCCCCAATGGCGTGCCCGAGAGTATCGTTGACGCTCTTGAAGCCATCGAGGTCGATGAGCATCAATGCGCCACCCGGTCCCCCGGGTTCACAGATTTCGGCAAGCCGGTTTTGAAACTGAGTGCGATTGGCAAGGCCGGTCATCGCATCGTGTTCAGCGCGATACCGCATTCCTTCGAGCAGCTTCCTTTCCTCGGTAATGTCCTGCTTGATACCGAAGAGACGGATCGGCTCGCCATTTCGGCACTCGACCGCTGCTGATATTCTAATCCATCGCTTCCCGACCCCAGGGGGCCGGATCTCGGCTTCCAGCGCGAAGCCGGAACCCGTCTCGATGGCATTGCTGCGGACCCTTTGCAGGCGATCGAGCGATTCTTCCGAATAGCTCTTCAAAACTTCGCTGCGCGCGACTTCGCTGCCGCGCTGAAGGCCGAATAGGTCATAGCTCCCATTGCTCCAGGTCAATTGTTCGCTGGGTAGTTGGCATTGCCAAACGCCCATGCGAGCCGCAGCAGAGGCCCGCTCGAAAATCTCAGCCTGAACGAGATCGGCCTCAAGCCGGCGGATGAGGCTGGTTTGATGCTCGATTTGCTGACGCAATTGCCAAATGGTCCGAGCGTGCAATGGGCTCATCAAAGCGGAGCGTAGACGACCTAGTAGGGAATAAAGCGCAGACTCCGGTGGACGAACCCCATCGCAACCGAGTTGAACGGCACCAGTGACCGTTTCATCTGCCGGATTCCCCATCTATGCCACCCATATTCTTTATAATATCTGTTTCTGGATGACCTTCATCCCGGAAATATTAAGCGCAGGGATGTTGTCATCACATTGTTAAAGACATTGCACAGAGCATCCGAGAGCACGTCAATTAGTCCATTCCGTTTGAGACGCGGTGTGAAAATCATGGGGTGATTTCACCGACCCGCGGATCATCCCAGCGGGTGATGATTTTAGAACTGTCGATACAGCCCACGCGAATATCGACGATCGACTGAAAGGCGGGCCATAAGTGCCACTGGTCGACAGCGAGTTTCATCAATTTGCGCAGCGCAGGCTTCAGAGCGGTTTCGATTGCAACCCTTTCGGGAACGCCATACTCGCTTTTTCGTTCTGCCATCGTTTCTCGCCCGGGGTCGGCCTATGACTGCCAATCTAGCACGCGCTTATTCGAGCTTTCCATTGAATAGTGGTTATTAATGAAGGAACGTTGAAAGAAAGCACTCGATTCTTCGCGGGATAGCTCGTTTATATCTGTCAATTCGGAAAATCGCAGCCGATTAAGCCGACAGCTCCGGACGACAAGGGCGCATGGATTTCCGCATCGACCGCAAAAGGATGCAGGCTGAAACGGCTCTACATTCCATCATCCCCAATTCGCTGCAAATCAAGCCGCCGATGTGATTTTGATGTATTTTGTCCTATCGGCAACGGCCCCGATACAGGAGATCATCATGACCGCTCCGCATCCTTCCAAAACCCACATCGGCAATCACGAACTGCATCCCGAAACACAGATGCTGAATTACGGCTATGATCCCGAACTCTCCGAAGGGGCAGTCAAGCCGCCGGTATTTCTCACGTCCACCTTCGTGTTCAAGACGGCCGAGGACGGCCGTGACTTCTTCGATTATGTTTCCGGCCGCCGCGAGCCACCTGCGGGAAAGGGGGCAGGGCTCGTCTATTCGCGCTTCAACCATCCAAATAGCGAGATTGTCGAAGACAGGCTCGCCGTCTACGAACGGACCGAAAGCGGCGTGGTGTTTTCTTCGGGCATGTCGGCAATTGCCACGACCTTGCTTACCTTCGTCCGGCCGGGAGATGCGATCCTGCATTCGCAGCCGCTCTATGGGGGAACGGAAACATTGCTGGCCAAGACCTTCCTCAACCTCGGCGTCGCCGCCGTTGGGTTTGCCGATGGAGTGAATGAAGGCTCGGTGCAGGAGGCGTCGGAAGAGGCAATGGCCAAGGGCCGTATCTCCGTCATCTTGATCGAGACACCTGCCAATCCAACCAACAGCCTGGTCGATATCGCGATGATCCGACGGGTGGCGGATGCAATCGGCGCAAAACAGGGACATATGCCAATCATCGTCTGCGACAACACACTGCTCGGACCAGTGTTCCAGCGGCCGATCGAGTACGGGGCCGATATCTCGCTCTATTCACTGACAAAATATGTCGGCGGCCATTCCGATCTGATCGCGGGCGCCGTTCTCGGTCGTAGATCGCTAATAAAGTAGATCAAGGCCCTTCGCGGCGCGATCGGCACTCAGCTTGACCCGCATTCCTGCTGGATGCTCGGCCGTTCGCTGGAGACGCTGCAAATCAGGATGGAGCGGGCAAACAACAACGGCCGTGCCGTCGCCGATTTTCTGCGTAATCACCCGAAGGTCGAGAAGGTCCACTACCTGCCCTATAACGATCCGGAATCACCTACCGGCCGGACTTTCGTCGCGCAATGCACCGGCGCCGGCTCCACTTTCTCCTTCGACATTCGCGGCGGTCAGCCCGCCTCCTTCAAATTTCTGAATGCGCTTCAAGTCTTCAAGCTTGCGGTCAGCCTTGGAGGGACGGAATCGCTCGCGAGCCATCCGGCCACGATGACACATTCCGGCGTTCCGGCCGATGTCCGCCAACGCATTGGCGTTCTGGAATCGACCATTCGCCTTTCGATTGGCATCGAGCATCCGGACGACTTGATCGCCGACTTGGAGCTGGCGCTGCAGGCTGCCTGACACCAGCGCAGCGCCAGTCTCTGTGGTCAGCAGGTCCTAGTCGGTGTGGGTCTGCGTCCCAGATCCGGCGACGCCGGGTCGCGTAGGGACGCTCCGCCTGCTCCAAAAGGGCTGATCTGGCCATCGCGTTTCCAATGCGTACCAGGCGGCCAAGTGAGCACGGTAAGCATCGACGACCCGAGCCATCGTTTGTGCGTAGTGTGCGAAAGCATCCGTGTCGCCGGCCAAGTCTCTTCTCAAGGCGCGAGCGGCCATGAGCCCTGAATAAAGCGCGTTGAGCAGGCCTTGCGAAGACAGTGGGTCGCACGCTAACGCAGCGTCACCCACCGCCAGCCAGCCGGGGCCGGCGGCGGCTTCCATCCAACTGCTATGCGCCGCGCAGTATCCGGCGTTGCCGACAGGCTGGAATCCCACTGTTGACAAAAGAGAGGCCAGATCGGTTTGCCTGCGAGCGCGGGCCAGCAAGCGTTCAGCTCCAGCCAACTCCTTCGCGACGGGCAAATCCGAATCGGTGTGGAAGGCCAGTACTCTTCGACCGTTCGGCAGGGGTGCGGTGTACCACCAGCCGTCCCGCTCGGCGATGGTGACGGTGACGCCGAGATCCCCCGATGACACGCCGTGACACCAAAGACAGGCGAGGCGATCGCCCGCTCGGTGGTGGTGTCCTAGCATTCTGGCCAAGGGCGCGGTGCGGCCGCCGGCATCGACCAGGAACCTACATCTGACGGTCAGACGACCGCTATGCCGGAGCAGCGTCAGTTGCCATCCATCGGCGGTCGAAATCAACTCCGTTGCCCGGGCCGGTGCTACCAAAGCCGCGCCCCGTTCGCTGGCGCTCCGGCGCAGCCAAGCGTCAAAAACGAGCGCGATCCAGATGCCATCCCGGTCCATCAGGATCGCGGATGCTGTCAGTCCATATCGTTTGCGGCCTGCCCCAAACACTGCGGGTCCCGTAGCGGGGGGCGTGGCCTTGGTTCTGGAAGTCCTGCCACAATCCCATATCCTGTAGCAGCCGACGGGCGGCGGCCGGAAGAGATTCCCCGATGCGGGCTACGGATGGCACCCTGTCATCCGCTTCGGCTCGCTCGACCAGAAGCGTTCGGTGAAACGGGGCGAGCAGCAGGGCAGTGGCCGCCCCGGCTGGCCCAGCCCCGACCACTACCACATCGGCAGTCAAATCCATCGTCACGGCGGTCTCGACCGCTTAGCGATGCAGCGATCGGGGCAGGCGGCGCACCTTGTCAATGGTGGACAGATCGGTAATGCCAGCGTCGTCGACAGCCGTCCTCTTCAGCAGCATGGCGCCACCGATAGGTTCATGGCGATCCTGCACCTCCATGACCGTGGGGAAGTCGCCACCCGAAGGACCCGGTCGGCTTTCCACCACGCCCAGATGATCAAAGTGTGCGATCATGTTGTTGATCTGGGTGACATAGGAGGCCTTAAGGTCCAGGGGCGCGTCCCAGTCGGCGCGGCGAGCGAAAGCGGCTTGCCGCTCCGCCAAGGGACGCTCAACATCCATGACGATATCGTAATCCTGACGAGACAGCACCTGGTTGGGAACCCGCGCCGGCCAGAAGGTCGGCACGTAGGGATCGTAGGCCTTTTCGTAGCCAGATCGGCAGCTAGCGGTGTCGCACTGCCAAGGCACGGCCATCCATCGGCTGATGCCGCCAGGTATCTGCGGGCCCAAGCAACCGTTGGGTGCCGACGCCGTGGCATAGGTTAGCGTCATCCCATAGTCGGGTTCTATCCATCCAACTGGGGCATGAGCGAAGCGGAACGGCGCGCGATACATGGTCAGTTCCCGCACGGGCCAGGTCATCTCGCAACCGGGATGGAAGGCATCGGCCAAGCAGAAATCCAGTGCTGCCTTGGTCAAGCTGTCGCCTTGTGCAGCCACCGGCACGTCCTCGATCCGGCGCGGGATCGGTCGGGCAGGGTCATAATCGGCATCGAAGTCACCGGCGGCCCATTGCTGCAATTGAGACAATTGCAGGTTTGTCAGGCTACTGTTCTGGCGCGGGGATAGGGCCGACGGCACATTCATGGCGTCGCCATAGAGCCAGGGCCAGGGCACTGGCGACCAGCTGTCGACCGTGTCGTTCCGTTCCAGACTGCCGGTTCGGAATTGGTTGGCGATAACCTTGCGCCATTCAGCGTTCACCGGATCGGGCGCCGCCAGTCGGGCGACAGTGGCTGGAGTAAGATCGAACAGGCCTTTCCAGCCGAAACCCGCAGCGAATCCCTCGTTTACCCATTGCAGACCGGCCAATCGCTCGAAGATCGGCAGGATATCGTTGGTAAAGGACGGGCGCTTGGGCTTGGTCAGCCAGTGATTCTGTACCGCAAGATCGCGCATCAGATCCCACATCGTGCGAACGGACTTACGGCACGGGCCATAATTGGGAGGAGCAATCACCACCCAGGCTGGTTCCACCGGCAGCGCCTTCCCGGCCAACTTCACCCCAGCCGTAACAGGCCCATCGGCAACGTCGTCATACCATGTGTCGTTGTTGGCAAAAGTCACTGCGATGGCGTCTGTATAGGACGCAGACATGCCATGCCCGCCCAGAACTAGCAACCGCCCGGCCTCGTCCGTTAGGACCGATCCGAGATAGACGGGAATACCCATGAAGGCGCCATCGTCGAACCGCTGTTCGGGCTGGCTTCCTCCGGAAATGGAACGTGGTGCAGGAGTGATTGCCAGCGCCTTGCGATCAGCAATTAGGGGATTGCGCAAGGTGGTCGGTGTCGAGCCCGGCGCCGACGCTTCAGGAATATCTAGTGCCAGTTGAAAACCGTACCAGGCAGCCTTTGTGTTTGCCAGTTGCACGGTCCATGCGATGTCGGCTTCCGCGTCGGTCAACTCCCGAACGATCGATCCCGCGGCATTCAGACCGTAGACGCGGAAACATGCCGCTTGGCGCTTCAATGCGCCGGTGCTGTCACGATACGAACCTGGGGGAAGTGGTAGAGGATCTGGCACCTCAGGCCCTATATACCACTCGGTCAAGCTATTTCCGACACGCGCAATGCCGATGGATGGATAAATTGCGGCCTTGACGATGACCTCGTCCAGCGCCCCATTGTCCGCAGCAACCTTCTCCATTGGTCGTTCCCCCGGTTTGCAACCGATGTTGCCTGTGAATTAGACAGCCGCATCGGTGACGAGTATGATAGATTAAAATACATCTCAGAGTTTGCATTTTAAATTGATCGCCACTGAGATCTTTTGTCCCGGTTACCTACATCAAAAATTTCAGCCGCTTCTTGGCAGCATGAAGAGCACCTAAGGCGCCCTCGCAATCCTCGGATGTTTGCGGAGCGAGTGGATTTCCGCTCCAGTCTACGATCAAGATATCGCGCGCAACGCTCGTTCCTTCCCTCTGCGCGGCATAGGTCCCGATGATCTGTGGCAGTACTGCGAGAAGGTTGCGGGGGGAATATATCCATTTTTCGTTGTCGATCTGGATGGTTTGGCCGAGGCGCTCGATTGCGGAAATATGCACCATTTCGCCGATCGGCTCGGCGTGTCTGTCTCGTGATACCTCAACTTGTCGTCGGAGCAATGACCCGAGCGGATAGTTCGAAATTGCACGAAGCGCCTGCGGATAAATCCTGTAATAGGATTTGCGCGGTTCGTGTTGGCGAGCAAGCGACCAGTCTTTGGTGACGGAATTTGGTGCGCCAGCATCGCAAGGAAAATCTTTAAAGTGGTGTTTGAGCCGCCGGATCATCCAGTCCAGCGTGATGTCGTCGAGAGCTTGCGGATAGTCGGCGGCGCGTCGTTCTTCTGGAACATAGCCGCCGCCAATGTCGCCATGAGCACCGGAGAACCACACCTGCTCGGTGACGCTTTTGAAATTCTTGAATCTTGGCTTCCGCCAAACCGTTGCTTCAAAGGGTTTGCGGTGTTCATCGATCGCAACTGCGTGCAGGTTGACCTTCGTGATCGAGGACAGATCGACATTGTGAAAGGCGAAGCGATCACGATTTGCTAGGAAGAATGGATCCAAGGGAACACCGAGCGCACCCACCGTGTCGAACACGCCGACGCAATCAACGCTGAATTTATCATGATCATGGGTGTATTGGTTGAGTTCACACCAAGTCCCCGGCAGGCGGTCATTCGGGTCGGTGCGGTAATAGCCCCAGGCGATCGGCTCCAGCTTGTCTGTGCAGTGCTCGGGTTTCAACAGACCAGCGGCCCCGAGATAGCCAACCAGGGACCGGGCGGTATAGGCACCGCGTGAAAACCCAAAGATGAAAATGCTGTCGCCGGGCGTGAAATGAAAGGACAGAAATTTGTATGCGCGGCGGACCTTAAGAGCGAGCCCATCGCCAAACGCGCCACCGCGAAGGCGGTCATGCGCGCTGGTGCCGACACCTCGCTCATAGTAGACAATGTTTTCCTGCCCATCACTGGTGAAGCCCTTCACCAATTTGGCATCGGTTGAACCGGCTCGCCCGGCCGGGGAGGGGGAGCTCGATGCGGCCGAGCCGACGGTCTCTGCAATGATTGTTTGGAGGCGCACGATATTCGTGTCGTTCGCCCCGACATCCTCGTCGTTCCAGGTGCCGTCAAGTAGCAGGATGATGCGTTTCGTTGCCATCGGCATCGCCTCTCAGCCAGGACTTTTATATGCAGACGTCGACCTAGCGATTTCGCTCCGCCATCGGGCGGCAGCCAACGCTAGGATTTGAAGAACATATTGACCAAATCGCCGGGCAGCGTCTGATCGCCCCTTGCAGCTTTCTCCGCCGTGAAGAACGACTTCAGACTTTCGCGAGCGCCGGGTTCGCGTATGGCACGCGATAGCGCGGCCCTCAGCTGCTCCGTGCGAAGATTGGCATTATCCGGACTGCCGCTCATCAAGTGGTTATACAGGATCCTTGCGATGAGAGCGTTCAGCCCAGGGTCCTCTCGGTCACTTTCCGTCAGTTGCCAGCGATCAATCGCCGAGACGAGGAACTGGAGCTCCTTCGGATCCTTCACCTGCACCGAGTTTGCCAGTATGGCGCTAAGCGATTGGGCACTGGTCAAGCCACTGCCGCCGGCGAGCATGCCAAGCGTTTGCGTTAAGGCGGCGGTGAGGTAGAGCCGGGTAATCAGGTATATGCCCAGAAATGCCAGCGCGAAGAAATAGACAAGCAGCAGGATCACCGGCCCATAGATTTGGCCTTTGTCGGTCCAAAGATATTCCGCGAATCCCTTTACAGACCGAATAATCGTCCCAATCTGTACGAGGGTCGCGCCAATCAGGAGCGTGGTAAGCCAATCCGATATGCGCTCCAGATTGGTGTTGGCAGCCAACATGGCATTCGTCTTGTCGGCTACGCTGCCGTCTGCGGCCGCACCCGCGACCGCCGCCCTTGCAGCGGGGTCGAGCGTTCTGGGAATGCCGAAGATGAAGCCCGCGACGCTTCCCGCTGCCGCGGCGGCGGCAGCCACGAGCAAATAGAGGCCGAAAAACTGGATAAAGGTGGTGTTTGATGAGGCCGGTAGGTTGTAAGCCGCGAGAAAAGCCACCGCTACCCCGAAAAGACCGAAGAGGCAGGTGATAGCTCCAATCTGGTAGGATGCATCATTGATCCTCCTCTCGCCGTCTTTAAGTTCCTGTACCGCGTGGCCGTTTCGCCGCCGCAAGTTATAATGCACAAGCGCGATACCTCCGCTGCAAACGACCAAAGCGCCCACAAGCGGCCAAACTGGCGGACCTGTCGCCGTGCTATCCGCACCGGCCGCCAGCCTGGGCCAAAAGAGCCCGAGCCCAAGGAGAATGCAGAATTCCTTCCGGAAATATCGATTTGGACAATTGCCATGGCGCATTTGCAGCTCGCTCGTTCGTTCTGCCCTTTGCTAGAGGGTCACCACCCCATCGTTTGTGAGCTGCTTCAAGATGACCGCAGCGCCGGGTTGCTTCGAAACGGCATCGTTGCTCCAGACGCCGTCGCCGATGTACTTTCCTTTCTTGTAGTAATTGGAATAGCTCCAGAGATAAGCGGTCGCATGTTTCTTGCGCCGTGGGCCCATGCCATTGAATTTTTCGAACAGGTATAGGATTCGGCTCAAGCTCCAATCCGATTGATCGGTGTAGCCCTCGTAGGCAAGAGCGTCCCGAGCGCTTTCTTCCCAGCTGAAGTTCGAGCGGTCCGGTGCCGGGCGTCCTTTGGGTACGTGGAAGGTGGGCGCAGTCAGAGGGTCGCCGTTGTGAAGATGCGTCTTGAAAACGCCAACGTCCCCCGATGCCTCCATTGCATGAAGCAGGGCGACAAAGAACCAAGGCATGTTTTCGCCAGGTTTGCCCTTCAACGTTGTGATGAATGATTCGTACCGTGGGCGGTTGTTCGCAATGCGCCGCGCCAGTTCGCTAATTTCTTCCCTTTTGTCTTGAACGACGCAGGTCGCGAAGAGGCGCTGATACTCGTTCTTGATATTGCCGTAGCTTGTCGAGTCCATCACTATCGCGCCAAAGTCGTCTGTCTGAAGAGCCATGGGCGTACTTGTGTGGTTATCGCTGGCCGAACCGCCGTTTGGGTTGCCGTCGAGTGATTGTGTCTCGTCAGGCCAGTACGGGAGGCCCAATGCCGCGCCGGTTTGAGGACCGACTTCGCCATCGGCAACGAGGCCCGTTGCGGCTTGGAAGGAATACACGGCTGCCTCAGTCGCGGGACCGAAAAGGCCGTCCACTTTTCCTGGATCGCACCCTTTATCTTTCAAGGCAATCTGTAGTTCCACGACATGGTCGTCGAAGATCGGCTCCTGTTGCTGCCTTAGGATCAATACTGTCGCAGCGCCGTTCTCAGCATCGCTGTTATTAGCTAGGCTCTGCGAATAGTCCACGCCGGGGAGAAGAACACCCAAATCCCAGCGTCGCCCTGCTATGGGGCCGATGCGAACCCCATATTGTGCACCTGCCGCCTCGTAGACGCGGCCGTCACCGATTGCTATCGCCACGTGGCCGATGCGCTTGATCGGCGAGTTCACAGGCTTCCTGATCAAAAAAGCGCCGGGAGTACCCGTTGCGACCGATACGGGAACTTGCCGACTGCTCGATTGAGCTTCATTGGCCCAATAACCAGAGTAAGGATCTGCGTGTTCCAAGTCGTTCGAGCCGCAGCCGAAGATGATCCCATAGGTTTGGTAGGCTAGCCATGAGCAATATTCAGCACAATCCCAAGGGCCATGCCAAGAAGCATTCGCCAGGGGAGCATGCGCTCCCAATACATATTTTTCTCCAAGATGATCGGCGGCATTCTTTAGAATTTCATCCCCACCCATAACCCCTCCATAAGCACAAAGGAGTACGCAACCGCAAATTACTTGCAGGTTTGTACATCGTGACAGTAGAGAGGCGCCCCCTGGAAATATTAATGCGGCACTTGATAAGGAAATGCAATCACAAATTTATTAGCTAACGCGAATGTATTGTCTTTGCAGTTATCTCTGGTTTATCAGACCCGCAGCAGAATTCGGTTAGGTTCCTCCCGGTCTAAGTCCGGCCACCGGATTGTTCGACACATAAATCCGGCGGATCGGGGCCATCAATTTAAGCGGGTTCGTGATGTCCTGGCGGACATTCCGCATTGGCCAGCTGAGCCTTTGCGGTCGCCTCGGAGCAGCCGAGGTCAAGCAGACGTCGGTCGCGCGGCACGATCCGATGACCCTTCAGGCCGTGCCCCTTTCCATCGCCAGTTCTGCCTCGAGGCTTTCGGTATCGCGGAAGATCGTGACGACCGCCAGAACCTGGCCGCCACGCTTGAAGCGCAGGAGACAGTCCTTCGCGGCAATGTCCCCCTCGAGGTCGATTGCATCCCATCCCTCGGCATGGCCGACATAGTTGATCGGAATGTCGTAATGCTGGCTCCAGAAGAATGGCACATCCGTGAACTTTACCCGGCGTCCGAGCATGTTGAGCGCCGCGGTCGCACCTTGCCTTTGCGCCACCACCCAGTGCTCCACCCTGATGTTCGCGCCGCTGCGGGGGTCGGGCCACCGGGCGATATCGCCGGCCGCATATATCCCTGGCACGCTGGTCTCGAGATAGGCATCGACCAGGACGCCCCGATCGGTGGTGAGACCGGCTGCCTCTGCGAGATCGACCCGTGGCCGCACGCCGATGCCGGCAACAATCAAGTCGGCGGCCAGCGTGCTGCCGCTTTTCAGTACGACCTGGTCCGAGCCGATGCTCGTCGCGGTTTCGCCAAGATGGAAGACGACGCCATTTTCCTCGTGCAGCCTGCGGATGAAGTCGCCCATTTTGGGGCCAAGCACTCGCTCCATCGGTCGTTCCTCAGGTGCCACTACATGCACTTCGACACCGCGGGTCCGAAGGGACGCGGCAACCTCGAGGCCGATGAAGCTGGCGCCGAGCACGACAGCGCACCGCGCTGCGCCAATTTGCGCGATAATCCTGCGGCTGTCGGCAAGCGAGCGCAGTGTGTGGACATGAGGCTGATCAGCGCCGGGTATAGTCAAACGCAGCGGTTCGGCGCCGGTCGCGAGCAGCAATTTGTCGAAGGCGACCTGTTCCCCACCGGCGAGCACGACCTCACGGGCACGGACATCGATGCCGGCGACCTTGGTTCCGAGACGCAGTTCGATGTTGTTCTTGGCATAAAAGGCTTCGCTGCGCAGCGGGATCCAGTCTTCGGGAGCCTTGCCCGCGAGATAGTCCTTCGAAAGGTTGGGGCGGTCGACGGGCGGCGCGTCGTCGTCGCTGATCATGACGATGGCGCCCTGATATTGTTCACGCCGCAATCTTTCTGCCGCGGCAAAACCGGCCGCGCCACCGCCGATGAGAACGATCCTTTCAGGAGATGGCCCGGCATTGCTTTCGCGCGCGGCCGGCGAGGGCTTTTTGCGCTTCTCGCCGACAAAAATCTTTCCATCGCGCTGCTCGACCGACCAGCAAGCGAGCGGTGATAGCGCCGGCGCGCGCAGGGCCTCTCCGGTGCGCAGGTCGAAGCAGGCGTGATGCCAGGGACAGCGGACGGTGTCGTCGGCGACGAGGCCGTCGATCAGCGGCCCGCCATAGTGCGAACACTTGGCGCCGACCGCGAATATCTCTGCTCCGCGACGCACCAGGAGCACGGGCTCGCCGTCGCGATGACCGACCAGCTTGCCGCCATCGGGAAGATCGGTGAGCGCAATGCCGAGGGCCAGATCTGGTCCGTTCGAGTTTGAATTGCTACCGGCCATTTTCTCCTCCGAAGGACACGCTGCCGGGATCGCCCCTTGCGATGTACGGTTACCCGCCAGGCAGCTTTTCTTGAGTTTTCCGCTATTTCGGCTCTTAGGCAAATGAATTCAGTGCGCGGCGGAGTGGAATTTACCTGATGAAGTCAGATGCGAGTTGCTTTCAGAAGACAGATAAACGGCGTCGATTTCTGGTCTGAGGAGGGCAGGGGATGTCGCCAGAGCATGTGGATGCGGTCAATGTGCACGGTCACTTTGACGAGTAAACCCCTCTGGAGGACCCGCGATGTCGATGCTCAGAAGCTGTCGGCATAATAGCATCAGGCGGCGGAGCGAACTCCTGCCGCCTGACACTCACCTTAAGCTGCCAGTTCGTCGGCTGGGCCGAAGAACTCGTAGTGGATCCTGTCCTTGGGAACACCCGCCCTGGCAAGTCCATTCACGAACACCGCGAGAAACGGCTTTGGTCCGCAGAGATAGATGTCGGCATCTCTGAGCGGCGTGTTCTCAGCAAGCCAGTCGAGGGTCACAAAGCCTTCCTGGTCGTAGTGAACGCCCTTCCGATCGTCGGAACGCGGCGTGCGATAGAAGATCGTGGACCTCATGCCGTCGCGGCCGAAGGTCAGCTTGCGGACATGATCACCCATCGCATGGACCTTGCCGTCCTCCGCACCGTGAACGTAGTAAACATTCGCAGCGCTCTCTTTTGCCGCTATGTCTTCGAGCATGCTTACCATTGGTGTCAGGCCGACTCCGCCGCTCAGCAAGACCACCGGTCGCGACGTATCCTCCTTGAGGAAGAAATCGCCCGCCGGCGGCGCCACCTCAAGCACATCACCGACGGCCACTTGGTCATGCAGGTAGTTCGAAATCAGGCCCGAGGGCTCGCGCTTGACGGAAATTCTGTATGTCTCACCGTTCGGCGCGGAGGAAATACTGTAGTTGCGGCGGTACTCACCCTTTCCTGGTACCTCGATCCGGAATGTCAGATACTGACCTGGGCGATGGCGGATGACCGGACCGTTATCTTCCGGCTTTAGGACGAAGGAGGTGATGATGTCGCTCTCAAGACGCTTCTCTGCGACGCGGAAGCGGCGCCAGCCGGACCACCCGCCCTCAGCAGAGCCCAGCTCGTCGTAGACCTGCTTTTCCCTGCCGATGAGGATATCCGCCAGGAACCAGTAGGCCTCGCCCCAGGCGGCGAGCACTTCGTCGGTCGCAGCCTCGCCCAGAACCTGTTTGATGGCGGCGAGCAGCGCATTGGCGACATGCGGATAATGGTGCTCCTGGATCTGAAGGCCCACGTGCTTTTGCGCTATGCGCTCAACCGCCGGCCCGAGCACGCCGAGGTTGTCGATATTTTGCGCATAGGCGAGGATCGCCTGTGCCAAGGCCTTCGTCTGCCGGCCGCCTTCGCCCTGGTTGGACTGGTTGAAGAGGTTGCGAACCTCCTCGTCCTTGAAAAGCAGGACATACATGGCGGCGGTGATATCCGTGCCACGGGCCGCAAGGGCAGGTACGGTGGCCTGCACGATTGCCTTGGTTGCCGCGCTCAATTCTTTGGCCATTTCGGATCTCCATGATTTCGATGATAGCGGGATCGATTTATGGCCTTAAACATTCATCTACAATATATCTTTTAGTTGCTAGGCTGTTCTGTGCGGTTCTGTCACAGGCGGGTGCAGTGAAAACGGGGTGGCATACGGGACGACTTGGGGGCTCGCGTAGGGGGCTGATAGTCGCGATCTGGCCGGTGTTAGAGCAGATCCTGTTCAATCCGGGTCATATCCGGCAGCCCTGAAGTAGTTGGCGCATTCTGGAGGAGTGAAGCGGGGTATCAAAGCACCGACTGCGTCCCACAAGGCATCGATCTTCCTCTCGGCCCTGCCGCGCAACATGGCCTTCAGTTTCGAGAATGCGTTTTCGATGGGATTGAAGTTGGGGCTATAGGGCGGGGGGAACATGAGCTTGGCACCGACACGCTCGATGGCATCGCGCACACCGGATGTTTTGTGGGCCGGTAGGTTGTCCATCACCACAACGTCACCGGCCTGAAGGGTCGGCAACAACACCTGCTCGACGTAGGCCAGAAAGACGTTACCGTTCATGGCGCCATCGTAGACAAACGGTGCGGTCATTCCGGTGAGGCGCAACGCTCCGGTAAAGGTCGTTGTTTTCCAATGGCCATGCGGCACACCGGCTCGGCAACGGTCGCCTCGAAGTGCACGTCCGCGCAGACGTGCCATCTTCGTCGAAAGGCCGGTTTCGTCTATGAAGATGAGTTTGTCCGGATCGAGGTCGAGCTGACCATCGAACCAGACGCGCCGGCGCTTCAGGACATCCGGCCGGTCTTGCTCCAGTGCATGTGCGGACTTTTTTTAAACGTCCATCCGCGGCCTCGCAGCCAGGCACCGAGCGCGCTCCGGCTAATCCTCAATTGCCGTTCAATGGACAAGCGCCCGACCATTTCATCGAGCGTAATATCTTTGCGCTCTTCGATCAGCTCAACAACGAATGCCTCGTGCGCATCCAGCGCAGACGGTCGTCTCCAACCTTGCGGCCGCGACGTCGGTTCACCGTCTTTCGCTCTTGCGATCCACCGTATTGCCGTCGAAATCCCAACTCCGAACCGAGCTGCGGCCTGCCGCGCCGACATGCCCGACGCAGACGCCTTCAATACGCGTAACCGAAGATCATCGCTCAGTGCCTGTGCCATCATCCACCTTTTCGCTGTGGATGTTGAATCAGATACGGCTCGCTACGTCACCTCACAATCGATTCATCGATCGCAGGACCTGCTCTAGCCGTCGGAAACGCCAGTTTAGCGGGCGGGAATTGTCCCGGCCTCGAGACCGGCTGGATCCTGTCGCCGCTTGTTTGCCGCCGGTAGTGAGAGGCCGGCGGCTTAGTCATGGCAAACGGAGAGGGCTGCAGACGCCCAGCAGCAGATAATGGGTTTGATCCGGCTTGTACGATCACATCCACGATCACCAGGCTGAGCCTGAACAATCACATCGCGACGCGCTCGCCATCAAGTATTGGATGAAATCTGCCTTGCCGCGTCCTGCAGATGCTGAAAAACCAGATACCTCTTTTTGTGAAGATCGCGAATCTTATCTCCGTGCGGGCGGTATATGGTGGAGAGACGCGACATCGATGTCATGGCTTCCAGCAGCGTCTCATACTGTCCCGCCGCCGTTGCGCCGAGCATGGCAGCACCCAGTAGGACCGGCTCCTCGGTATCGGCAATGGCCACAGGAAGGTTTGTTGTGTCCGCCAGCAACTGGCGGACCAAATTGCTTTGCGCGGCACCACCGCTTGCAACGATCGTATCGACCGCTATGCCGTCTCGCGAGAGCGTTTCCAGAAGCTGCCTGAGACCGTAGCCGATGCCACACAATCCGGCGATGTAAAGTGAAATCAGGCTGGGAATATCCGTTTCCAGGCCTAGTCCGGCGATGACCGCTCGCGCATTCGGATCGGCATGAGGCGACCGGTTGCCCAGGAATTCGGGCACCACATTAACGGAACCGGCGAGCTCCACCGCCTGTCCGAGACTCGGGGACAATCTCGTTGCCTGACGATCGAGCCAGGCGACAAGGGGCAGACCCTCGGCATCCGCGGCGTCGCGTGCGGCAGCTGAGGCTGGATGCATCGTCACAAGATGGTCAATCGCCGCTCCTGCCGCCGACTGGCCGCCTTCCGTCAGCCATAGATCCGGGACCATCGATGAATAATATGGCCCCCACACCCCCTTCACGAAGATCGGTCGGGCGCTCGACGCCATCGAGCATGCCGACGTACCGAAGATATAGGCTAGCCTCGTTTGGACGTCGCTTTGCCCTTTCTCGTCAGAACAGCCGAGCGTGCCTATGCCGCCGGCATGGGCATCGATCAGGCCCGCACCGACGGGCGTGCCGGCGACGAGCCCGAGCTCTCCGGCCGCCTTTTCCGTCAAGCCGTTGGCTAAGGGGGTACCCGGCTCGACGATATCGTTTCCAATCCGGACGAAGCCTTCGTCCGCGAGTTCTTCAAGACCGATCGCGCTGAAATAGGAGGCATCCCAACGTCTTACGTGCGCCAGATAGGTCCATTTGCAGGTGACGGTGCAGATGGAGCGGGCAAGCGATGCCGTCGCTCGCCAGCCGAGATAGTCTGCAAGATCGAAGAAATGTCCCGCATCGGCAAAGGACTGGCGCAGATTGCGCTTCAGCCAGAGCAGTTTCGGGCTTTCCATTTCCGGCGAGATGGTCCCGCCGACAAAGCGAAGCACATCATGCGTGCCCCGATTGATTTCGGCGGCTTCGCCGATGGCGCGATGGTCCATCCAGACGATGATGTTGCGCGCCGGGTCGCCCGAGGGGCCGACGGCGACAGGTGCGCCCTCAGGCGAAACCACAACGAGCGAGCATGTTGCATCGAAGCCGAGCCCGGCAATATCCGATACTGAGATGCTGGCCTTCGCGACGGCTTCGCGGACGCTCTCGCAAACCGCTTGCCAGATCTGCTCGCTGGATTGTTCGACGATATTGCCCGGCTCATGCCAGATGGCAATCTGGCGCTTCGCCGATGCCAGGAGGTGGCCGCCCTTGTCGAACACGCCTGCGCGGGCACTTCCCGTTCCAACATCGACGCCGATGAAAAACGCGCTCATGGTCAGAGATCCGTACTGAGGGGCAAGATCACAAGGTCGCGGATGGTGACATTGCGTGGCCGCGATAGCATGAACATAACGGCCTCGGCCACCTCCGTCGCCTCCATCAAGCCGCCGGCTGCGATCGCGTCATCGAGCTTCGCCTGAGGCCAATCGCTGATCAAGGCCGTGATGACGGGTCCCGGCGCGACGGCCCCCACGCGGATACCGTGCTTGGCGACTTGACGCCTGACGGTATGCACGAAGGCTTGGACAGCGTGTTTGGATGCGGTATAGATCGGTTCCCATACGACCGGTACCAGTCCCGCGATCGAGCTCGTCATGATGATGTCGCCGGTTTTCCGTTCCACCATATGCGGCAGGACAGCCTGCACGGATCGGAACGCGGCGTTGATATTGAGATTGAGCATGCGATCCCATGCGTCCGGATCGCCATCGACGACCTCACCGCCAATATAGGCACCGGCGTTGGCATGGAAAATGTCCAGCTTTCCAAACTGCGCCAGGATTTGCGGCATCATCGTCGATACGCTGGCGGGATCGGTCAGATCGATCGTCAGAGGGAAGGCGCTCGGGCCCAGCTCTTCACTTAATGCCGCAAGCGTATCGGCGGCTCGATCGATCAGAGCCACGCTGGCGCCCTCGCGCAGCAGGGAGCGGGCGCATTCGAGACCAATGCCCGAGGCAGCGCCGGTGACGGCTGCAACCTTTCCAGAGAACTCCTGTTTCATGTCTTTCCTTTGCTTCAATTGATGTCACGCAATGCGTGGTTATGGCTTGAGCCAACCTCCCAGGAGCGCGGAGCGGAATGCCCGCCCTGTCCTGTTTGGCGATCATTGGAAAAGATGGGCAGCACCGGGATCGAAAAGGAATTCGGCGTGGTCGCCGAATGCGAGCTCGACGTCGACAGGGATGGAAGCGACCACGCGCTCGCCGCCGCTCGTCTCGACCGCCACGATCGTTTCGGTTCCCAGCCGTTCGACCAGTCCAATCTTGCCGCCAACACCGGCTTCGCCATTGGCTGCCTTTCCCGGCTTCAGATATTGCGGGCGAATTGCGAGCCATGCAGCACTGCCTGCCGAAAAGCCCTTGCTGCGCACCGCGACCGGCGCGATGGCATCGGACGCGACGGTCGCCACATCACCGTCGACCGATTGAACGGCAACCTTGAGAAAGTTCATCTTCGGAGCGCCGATGAAGCCGGCTACGAACTTGTTCACCGGATTTTTGTAAAGCTCCATCGGCGAGCCGACCTGTTGCACCAGGCCACCGTCAAGAACGACGATTTTGTCCGCCAGCGTCATCGCCTCGATCTGGTCATGTGTGACGTAGATCATTGTTGCGCCGAGTTCCCGATGCAGTTTGGCAAGCTCCATGCGCATGTCCACGCGGAGCGCTGCATCGAGATTCGAAAGCGGCTCGTCGAAAAGGAAGACGCCGGGCTTGCGAACGATCGCACGGCCAATGGCCACACGTTGCCTTTGGCCGCCCGACAACTGGCTGGGCTTGCGATCAAGCAGATGCTCCATTTTGAGGATTCGCGCCGCTTCACGCACCCGCACGTCGAGTTCGGCTTTCGGTGTCTTGTTGAGCGAAAGGCCGAAACCCATGTTCTCATAAACGCTCATATGCGGATAAAGCGCATATGATTGAAAGACCATGGCGATCTCGCGCTCGCGGGGCTGCAACTCGTTGCAGAGCCGACCGCCGATGAACAGCTTGCCATCAGATATGTCCTCAAGCCCGGCGATCATCCTGAGAAGGGTGGACTTGCCGCAACCGGAAGGGCCGACAAAGACCACAAATTCGCCGTCCTTCACCTCCAGGTCGACGCCTTTGATGACGTCGACCGCGCCAAAGCTTTTCTTGAGCCCGGTCAGGCTTAAACTTGCCATGCTACCTCGCTTTTATTCCGGACAGGATGCTGTCGGCCGGCTATGCCGAGGACGTCAGCATCCAGTCTGCCTCTTGATCCCAACCGCGTCTCAGGCGTCTTCCAGGTCCCGCGCGCGCTCGGTGCTGTCTTTTGTGCGCAGATAGGCGCCCTTGGCGATCAGCTGGCGGCGAAGTTCCTTGACGTCGATATCGGCTGGCGCACGATTGCCGCGCACCGAGATCTTGGCCGCCCGCCCGGCCGCCTCGCCCATCGCCATGCAGGTCGCCATCACACGGATAGCGCCCATCGCCTCGTGTGTGGTGGAGATTGCTCTTCCCGCGACGATCAGGTTTTTCACCTTGGTCGGGATCAGCGAACGATAGGGAATGTCATAGCAGTCGCCGCACCAGATCAGCGTGCAGCCATCGTCAGCGGGGCGGTGGATATCGATTGGATAGCTTGCAACGGCAATGGCGTCGTCGAAATGGCGGCAGTCGAGGACATCTTCCTGCGTCATGACATATTCGCCGATGATGCGGCGCGTCTCTCGAATGCCGAGGAAGGGAGCCGTCTTGGTGAAATAGGCCTTTTCGAAACCGGGGACGTAGTTGATGAGATAGGTGACGATGTCGTCGATCTGCGCACGCGCCTCGATTTCGCCCATGGTGAGGCTGGCGGCCTCAGTGCCGTCGACGCCCTTGACGCGGGTCATGTTGATCCAGACCTCGCCCGCTTTCAGTCCGGTGATGATGATGGTGCGTTCGTTTGGTATCGTCAGGCCCATCTCCGCCTGGGCCTTGGCGATCTGTTCGCGCAGGCCGACGATGATGAACTGGTTGTTTTGGCCGAAATATTCCGCCGGGATAAAATCGGTCAGATAGGTGCGCGCCTGCGGTGGCTGGTTGGCAATGCTGAGGCGCAGCTTTTCGGTGTCGACGCCGGCCAGGCAGAACATCAGGGTCGGCGGTTGCATACCGCCGTTTTCATTGCCCTTTTCGCACGGCACGCCGGCACGATAGGCAACGTCTGCATCCCCGGTGCAATCGATGACGACCTTGCCGAGGATTGCGCCGCGGCCGCTCTTGCTTTCGGTGATGACGCCCCGGATCGTGTCGCCATCCATGACCACGCCGGCGCAGAACGTATAGAACAGCACCTCGACACCTGCCTCAGTCAGCATCTCGAGCCCAACGGTCTTCACCGCTTCCGGCTCGACGAGCGTGATACCCATGTGCAGGGGGCATGGGCGGTGTTCGCTGGCGGCATTGCGGACTTTCAGTCGGTCGATGAATTTTTGCGGCAGGCCTTCGATGATCTGGTTGCCCTTCTGTCCGAGGAAGCCGAGCACCGGCAGGCCAATGGTCATGTTGCCCCCGACGAAGCTGCGGCTTTCGATCAAGCCCACTCGAAGGCCGTCTTCGGCAGCGGCAAGCGCTGAAGTCAGGCCGGACGGTCCGCCGCCAATGACGAGCACGTCGTACTCGGCCATGACGGGGGTCGCCCGCGCGGGCTCCTGGATCGATCGGGTGGTGGTATTCAGCATTGTCCTGGTCTTTCTCGTGATGGACCCGTGAGGTCCGCATCAATCATGGCGATATCGCTCGTCCGGGCTCTGAGCCCGGACGAGCGTCGGATTTCAGGCTTGGAGCAGCGGCTTCACGCGCGTGCTGATCGAGGCAACCGCATCCTTGACCTCTTTGCGGCCGAGAACCGCGAGCTGGACTTCCTCGAGGAAGATCGATTGTGCGCGGGCCGCTTCGGGGAAGGGCGGGAAGGCGCCGCGGGCATTTTTCAAGACAGCGGCCGCGACATTTGCGACCGGATCGCTGGCTGCGAAAGATTGATCCGCATAAGTCGAGACGCGAACCGGGCCATTGCCGTTTTTCGCCATGCCGAGCGTGACGCGCTTGCTGGACAGTTCCTTGATAAACTTCCAGGACAGTTCCTTGTCACGGGAGTTCGCGGGGATGACCATGCCCCATGCCTCGACGATCGAGGACATCGGGATCTTGCCCTTGAGTTCGGCGGAGACAGGGAATTCGATCGCCTTGATCTTGCCGGGGAATTTGCTCTGTTCCTTGTTGTTGAGCTGTGCGAAGCGGGCGAAAGGAAGAACGGTAAAGGCGGCGCGGCCCTGTTGCAGCCAGGTCACCTGGTCATCATTCTTGGTGGTCGCATAGCTGCGCGGCAATGCGCCGCTTTCGAACATTTTGCGAAGAACTGTCAGACCCTTTTCCATCGCGTCGGGATTGGGCAGCAGCTCGAACTTCGCATTGATGAAATCACCGCCGAAAGCGCGAGCAAACATGACGGGGAAGACGGCCAGATCGCTTGCCAGCACCATGCCAGCGACCGGCGTGCCGGCTTTCGAGGTGAAGGTCAGCTTGTGGGCCTGTTCCACCAGTTCTTCCAGAGTGGTCGGTGGCGCAGAAATACCCTGTTCTTCGAGAAGGGCCTCGTTGTAGAACAGGCCCTGCGTCGCATGGCGGACCGGAATGCCGATGAGCTTGCCATCGACGGTCATGCCCTGCACGAGGCCGGGGGCAATATCGCCGAAATCCTCGATCCCGTCCTTTTTCATGTAGTCGTCGAGCGGCTCGAACATTGCGGCAACCTGTTTGGTTGCGCGGTTGTCGATGATGTAGCCGACGTTGAAGTCCGTCGTCTTGAGACTGGCCTCGCGGAAGAGGCGATCCTGCAACGGATTGGAATCGAACGTCGTCCAAACGATGTCTGCGTCGTTGGCGGATCGCCAATCCTTTATAAGATCGCCATCGCCCGTGCCGAGTACGGTCTGGTGCACCTTGTGACTGAGAACATTAAGTGTCTTGCCCGCCGCAAAGGAGGGCCTGGTGGTGAGCATGGCTGCGCCGCCTATGGCGGCTGCCCCTAGGAAGCCGCGTCTGGTGATATGCGTAGGTTTGTTGTCTGTCATAATTTTCCTCCCTTTCAGACAGAATTAGCCTTTGGTCGCGCCGGCGGTCAGGCCGGCCACGAGATACCGGTTCATAAAGACGACGAAGAGCAGCACTGGAATGAGCTGAACGGTCGATGCGGCAAACAGCACGCCCCAGTCGACGCCATCGATCGAGCCGATCATTTCCGAAATCACAAGCGGGGCGGTCTTGGCTCGAGTGGCGGTGAAGATGAAGGCGAACAGGAACTCGTTCCAGGCGAACACCACCACGAAAACGGCAACAGCCAGAATGCCCGGCGCCGCAAGCGGCACAATGACCCGCCGAAGGATCGTAAGACGCCCCGCACCATCGATCTGCGCAGCTTCGTCCAGCTCCCTTGGAATCTGATCGATGAAGGTTCGCATCAGGACGGTGCCGAGCGACACGAAGAAGGTCGCGTCAAGCACCATCAGAACAATATGCGTGTCGTTCAGACCAATCGCATTGATGATTGGAAAGAGCGGCAGGGTGACGACGATCGGCGGAATGAGACGGACAATGATCAGGAACATCACGCTCGCATCGAGCATCCGGCTGCTGTAGCGCGAATAGACATAGCCGGCTGCCGTGCTGGCGGTGATCGCGATGATCGTGGCTCCGGCGGTGATGATGGTGCTGTTCAGCAGGCCGTCGAAGAAAGTGCCCCAATTGTTCCAGAGTTCGACGTAATGCAGAACCGTTGGCGAAAAGACGAATTTCGGCGGTACCGCGAAAATGTCCTGCCCCGGCTTGAAGGACGATAGGACGATGAAGGCGATCGGGAACAGCGACCAGGCGAGGACTGCTGCGACGGCGATCGCTTTCCCTATTCCGATGGCGAGCTTTTCAATGCGCATTGCCGGCCACCTTCTTGCGAAGAAGGAAGACATATCCCGCCGCGAGGATGAGTGAGGCGAGAACCATGATCCAGGCGGTGGCCGCTGCCGTGCCGAAAGCGTTGAAGCTGAATGCTTCCTGATAGAGATAGACCGCAACCACTTCCGTCGAGCGGGCAGGGCCGCCCTGGGTCAGCAACCAGACCTCGGAAAAGATGCGGAAAGCAAAGATGTAGCGGAAGAGCAGTGCCACGACGATTGCCGGTCCCAGCAGCGGCATGGTTACCCGGCGGAAGGCGTCGAAGGGGCTCGCGCCGTCGATTCGTGCGGCCTCATAGAGGTCTTTCGGGATCGCCAGCCGTGCTGCGTAAAGAATGATGAAGGTGAAGGGCAGATGCAGCCAGATGGTCAGAAGACCGATCATGATCAATGCATGCGACGGCTCGAAGGACCAGTCGAGCATCGGCAGCCCGAGCCATGTCAGCATGGCGGTCACAGGGCCGATATCTGGATCGAAGAGAAAGCGCCACATGGCGACCGCGATGACTTCGCTGACCGCATACGGCGCCAACACGCAGACGAGCAGGATGCGCCGGCATGGCAGGCCGCTCGCAAAAAGGAGCGCTATTCCCAATCCCAACGCCAATTCGAGATGAACGGCGAAAACGACGATGAGCACCGTGTTTCCAAGCGCGACTAGGAAGGCTGGATCGCTCAACACCTTGAAATAATTGTCGAGGCCGACGAACGTCGCCGACTGGCCGAAACTCGAGGCGTTGAGGCTCAGCCACACGACGTAGAGCGACGGAATGACGATGACGCTCAGGGTCAGTATTTGCACCGGTGCGAGAAAAGGTATCGCCTCGGTGATCTTATTCATGCGCAAAATGAAGCTCCTCCCATGCGAGCATGTTTTGCCGGCGCCATTTCGGCACCTAATGGATTCGGTTGGGCCTCTCTTTGGCCGCGTTGTCTATGGTCTCTCCCGGCTGCTCCTCCGCCGGCTTGAGACCTTCCCCTCGCGATGGATCGGCAAGTCTGCGGGTTGATTCTCTGACCTTAAGGCTTGTGTTGAGAATGCTGGGGTGCGGTTCGGAGACATCGCCTCCGATGCGGATCTGCAGGCGCTCCCATGCAAGGCGTGCGATTTCGTCGACGGGCTGGCGAATGGCCGTCAACGCCGTCTTACGGGCGCTCATCCAGGTGTAATCGTCGAAGCCGATGATCGAGACCTGCTCGGGAATATCGACACGCTGCCTTGCGAGGGCGGTCAGCGCCGCAAGTGTCGTGACATTCGTCAGTGCGAAGACGGCCGATGGCAACGGGTGACGTTCCAGCCAATGTGCGAAAATTTCAGCGCCGCGCTCTGCGTTTGATCCAAGCTCGATTGCGGTGGGCTCGCGACCTGACATTTTGTGAATGATGGACACGGCACCGCGGACGCGTTCGCGGATCGGCGCGATGTCGAGACTCGATGCTGCGAGCACGATGTCCTTGTGCCCCATCTCGACAAGATAGCGCCCGGCAATCTCGCCCGCTTCGAAATTGTCGATCGTCACGGTATCGGCCACGGCAGATTGGGTGATGACGCGGTCGACCAGAACAGTTGGGATATGAGCCACTTCGCGCGCGAGCACCGCCGGCACGATATCCGAACACGGGACGGCAATAATGCCGGAAGGCCGCCAGCCCAACAGCGTTTGAAGCCGCGACTCCTCAAGCTGTTTGTCGTCGCGAGAGCTGGCCACGATGACGTCGTAACTGTCCTTCAACGCCATGACTTCGATACGGGAAATGAGCGAGGTGAAGAACGTATCGTCGAGATCCGGCACGAGCACCCCAACCACCCGCGCCTTGCCGGACTTCAATTGCGAGGCTGCGCGATCGATCTGGAAAGAGAGCTCTTTTGCGGCCTTCTCGACCCTTTTCTTCAGCTCGTCGTTTACCGGCTTGCGGCCGCTGAAGACATTCGAGACGGTCGCAATGGAAACTCCGGCGCGCTTGGCCACTTCCGTCAATGTCGCTCGCTTACGCGTCACCGCATCCTCGCTGTTAAACGTTTTACAGTTAAACGTTTAACAGCTTTTGGACTTTCCACAAGAGGCAAATTGCCTTTACCCTTCAAAATCTGGATCTATATGTCGGAAGTGGCTCGTGAGCGGATTTGGGCCGAATGGATTGATCGGCCACAGCACTGGATGGACACCTATCACAAAGGCGGCCACCAGGTGTTTCTGGAGCGCTTCTGGCTCGATCACGTCAGCAGATGGCAGGATTTATTGCCCGGCCAAATTGTCTCTTGGAAATCGCATGTGCGGCAGGCGCTTTATGACGATGAAAGTGGGGACGGCTCGATCCCGGATGGAGCTCGGGTCGTGATCTTTCACGGCAAGCCGCGTCCTTGGGATATCGGGTGGTAGCGCGGCCTTCTTCTTCACCGAAGCATTGTAAGGATGGTCGCACTCGCCTCCTGCAATGTTAGGCCGTGATGAAATGCGCCCCGTTCCAGGAAGTTGATGGTCTCGGCAACCACGATCGGATTGAACATCATGAACGTGTGGGTGGCATGCACGACCAAATGATCCTGCGCGCCATCCAACCGTGTCGACGCGACGGATACCTTTCCATCGTTGGGGCCATCGATGATCGAATTGAAAACCGGATTGACGGATATGTCGCCGGCGATGATTCCCACCGGATAGTCGGGTTTCGGCAGAAGTTCCGGCACGGCTTGCGCGCCGGTTCCGAGTTCGAGACCTGCCGGGCCGTTGATCCAAGCAAATGGCGGCATGTCGCCGAAGATATCCACGATCTCCGAACCATGGTTGGGTGGGGCGAGCATGACGACCCGTCCCAAATTCTGAGGCCGCGACTGTGCCAGCCAGTGGCGAACCAGAATTCCTCCCATGGAATGGGTAACGAAATTCACTCGCCGCGCGCCGCAGGCCTCGACTGCACCTCCGACATGGCGCGCAAGCTCGGCAATCGGCGCGCGCGTTGAAGGATATGCTCTATTGACGATCAGAAATCCCCGCCGCGCCAACACCTTCTCGATAAGCCAGAACGATCCGCTGCCGCGAGCAAGCCCGTGCATCAATACGACGGATTCCGTCTCGTCTCTTTCGTTGCTTATCGCCATACCGACAAATGCTTAGCCTCCTCGTCCTTCGTAACCGGGCTGCGGAGCTTCCTTGGTCGATGTTGAGCCAGCCTTTTCCGGCGCTTCGAAATGCTTCTTGAGGGCGGCCAGTTGATCCTGGGACCATCCGTTCACATCCGTCACCGCAATCCAGGCGTCGATATAGTGTTGGGGCGCGTAGACATGACCGAATCCCATCGGTGTTTTGTTGGCGACGAGCATATCCAGTATCAGCTGGAAGCCGGTTATGATCGGATACCATCTGAGTTGCGGCGACACATCTTGCCCTAGCGGCTCGCGCATCCAGTCGGGCGCCTTGTAGAAATCCTTGACGTTGAAAAAGACAATCGGATCGCTGGCATATTGGAGATACACGATCCGGATCGGGCCCCAGGGCTGTGACGTCTCCTGTGGGGGAAAGCCGTTTTGGTTCATGAAACGGATCATCCTGCCGTCGCGAAACTGCGGCAGCCGCGCGAGCGATCCGGCATTTCGCTCGTCGGTGACGGTTTGCCAGGTGGGGCTGACAAAAGGTGGACCGCTCCAGAGCGCGCCTTGTATGGGATCGTCCATCATTTCGAAAAGCCGGGCGGATTGCTGCGAGTTCATCGCGCCGAGGCTCAGCCCGTGAAGATACAATCTCGGCCGCCTGTCTTTCGGCAACGTCGTCCAATAGCCGTAGATCTGCGAGAACAAGGCTCTTGCCGTCTCCGCACCATATTCGGACTGGGCAAGCAGGGAAAGCGGACTGCTGAGATAGGAATATTGGACGGCCACGCTCGCGATATCACCATCGTGAAGATATTCGACGGGGTTTATGGCGGCCGGGTCGATCCAGCCCGTACCGGTCGGGGTGATCACGATCAAAACCGAACGAGAAAAGCCTCCCTGGCGCTTTAGCTCCTCCAGGGCTAGCCTCGCTCGCTCCTGCGGCGTGCTCTCCGATTGCAGCCCCACATAGACGCGGATCGGTTCAAGGGCAGGTCTTCCGGTGACGGCGCTGATGTCGCTCGCACGCGCACCGGAGGCTACGAATTCTCTCCCGGCCCGGCCAAGCTCATTCCACGCTACAAGCGAACCAGCGGCTCCAGTCCTGCCGTTTTCGAGAGGCTGGGGCCGTTCGGGTTCAAGCAACGCATCGAATTGACGGTATGACGCATCGAGTACCTCGAAGGCTGCCCGAGCCAGGACGCCGTTTGCCATGGACCAAAATAGGAGGGCTGTCACCGCGATCGCCAAGACCATTGCGATGCGTTGCGGGATGTATCGTCGCATCAGTCCGTAGAAGATTGTGGCGAGCACTTTTGCCAAACGTCCGAGCGCCAGCAACAACATAAAGGTGAGGGCGGCAACCCCCACTATCAGGAAGGGGTTGATGCTTTCGACTTGCGGCATGCCCACGGCGGCCCGTACGGAATTCTGCCAGGCAGTCGAGCGCCATAGGGAAATGACGACAAAGGCGAGACTGATCGCCGCCGCTGGGTAGCGTATCAGCGCTTGCGCTTTGCTTCGTCGCGGCGGCTCCAGGTCTGTCCAAAGCCAGGTGAGGAAGACCCCCAGGGCATAGCCGATAAAAAAGCAAAGCCCGGCCAGCACTCCCTGCGGCAGCATATCGCGCGGCACCAGCGTCGGCGTCAACGCCGACGCGAAAAGCAAGGCGCCCAAAATTAAGCCCAGCCCAGATAGCGGACCGAATCCCACGACAGCAATATCCGCCCACCAAGACTTTCGCGTTGCTGCTGTGTTCCCGCTCATGCCCGCCCCAGATCTCCTAACCCGCCTCTAATCCGGAGCTGCCGTGGATTTGCCGCTTGAGGCGATGCGATCGGCACCGAAAAACCGGCGTTTGACGGCCTCCCTGACCGTCTGGACGAATATATACAATAACGGGATGATAAGCAGGCCGACGATGGTCCCAATCAACAGTCCCCCCAGAACGGTCACGCCGATCGCCTGTCGGCTGCCCGCGCCCGCACCAGTGGCGAGGACCAAGGGCAGCACGCCGAGCACGGATGCCATCGCAGTCATCAGCACTGGCCTGAAGCGCTGAGACGTTCCTTCGATTGCCGCTTCCATGATGCTGTGGCCTTCTTCCCGGCGCTCCTTCGCAAACTCCACGATGAGGATCGCGTTTTTCGCGGCAAGCCCAATCAACAGCAGCAGGCCGATTTGCGCGTAGATGTTGAGATCTATGCCGCCGATCACGAGAGCTCCCAACGCTCCCAAGACGGCGACCGTCACCGACATCATCACGGCTAGAGGGACGCTCCAGCTTTCATACTGGGCAACGAGGAAGAGGTAGGTGAAAACGATCCCCATGATCAGGATGATGACCGTCTGACCGCCGGCCTGCTTTTCCTGAAGAGCAAGACCCGTCCATTCATATCCGAAACCCGGTGGAAGCTTTTCGGCTGCGAGCGCCTCCATCGCGTTGAGGGCGCCACCGGTGCTTGTGCCTGCGGCAGCCTGCCCATTGATCGACGCGGACGGGAAGAGATTGTAGCGGTTGATGGAATTGGGACCGTAAACAGTTGAAATGGAAAGCAACCCCTGCAACGGCACAAGGTCCCCGGATTGACTTTGCACTCTTAGCCGCTGGATGTCCTCGATGCGCATTCGGAAGTTCGGTTCATCTTGAATGCGAACCTGGTATACGCGCGAAAAAATGTTGAAGTCGTCCACATAGGACGATCCGAGATGCGCTTGCAGTGTGCTGAAAATCGCCGCGGGCGAAACGCCAAAGAGTTCCGCGCGCCTCCTGTCTATGTCGAGATAGATCTGAGGCGCGTTGGCGGAAAACGTGCTGAAAACATTTGTCAGGCTCGGGCTCCGGTTCGCCGCGACAATCAGGCCTCGCATCACTTCGGCGAGTTCTTCCTGGCTTTGCCCGGCGCGGGCTTGAAGACGAAAATCAAAGCCGCCGGTCGTGCCGAGACCGGGAATCGCTGGTGGGTTGAACGGTACGACGGACGCAGTCGAAATCGCGCCGAACTGAGCGCGCAGTCGGTTCATGAGAGCAAAAACGCTTTGATCGGCTCCGCGCTCGTTCCAGGGTTTGAGCGCCGAGATGACCATCCCGGAATTGGAGCCGCTGGCGCCGATCATGCTCGATCCGGAGATCCCGATCGTATTTGCCACCCCCGGCGTCCGTTGCAGCAAGGAGGTTACTGTCGCAATTGTCTGTTGCGTGCGTTCAAGTGAGGCTGAATCCGGCAACTGTACGTTGACGAATAGATAGCCCAGGTCCTCCGCCGGAACAAAGCCTACGGGGAGCACTCGATAAAAGCCGTAGATGCCGCCGACAATCAATAGAAGAACCGCGGCGCTGACAGCAATCCGGCGGGCAAATTGATCCAGCAGGCGCAGGTAAAAGCGTCTTGAAGTGTCGAGCCCTCGGTTTACCTGGTTGAAAATCCCCGAGCGCGTCTCCCTTGCCGGCCGAAGTATGAGAACACAAAGTGCTGGACTGAGCGTCAGGGCATTGATCGTCGAGAAGGTGATCGTGACCAGAATAGTAACCGCAAACTGACGATAGAGCGTGCCGGTGATGCCGGCCAAAAAGGCGACCGGCACGAAAAGGGCGGCCAGCACAAGCGTCGTGGCAACGATTGGACCTGTGACCTGGCTCATCGTACGCAGTGTTGCCTCGCGTACGTCCACGCCAGCTTCGGTCATGACACGCTGAACGTTCTCCACCACGATGATCGCGTCATCCACCACCAGACTGATGGCCAGTATCATGGCGAACATCGTGATCGTGTTCGCTGAATATCCCATGAGGTAAAGCACGGCGAAACCGCCCACCAGGGAAACCGGTATCGTCAGTGTGGGGATGACCGTCGCTCGCCAGTCTTGCAGGAAAATGTAGACGACCACCACGACAAGCACGAAGGTGAGCGCCAGTGTAACTAGAATCTCCTGAATCGTCTGCCGAACGAAAGCGGTGGTGTCAAAAACGACCGTGGATGCGACATCGTCGGGAAACTGCGCGGACAATGTTTTCAGCTCACCGAGGACAGCGTTCGATACCGCAAGCGCATTGGCGTCAGCCGATTGATAGACGACGACCGTCGCGCTCGGCTGCCCGTTCAGGGTTGACGTCGTATCGTAGGATTCCGCGCCGAGTTCCACCCGGGCAACATCGCGGAGGCGCACGATCGCTCCATTCCGGTTGGTGCGAATAATGATGTCGCCGAACTCCGTGGGGTCGGTAAGCCGTCCTCTTGCCTGAACGGTCAATTGCAACTGCTGGCCCGATGTCAATGGAGGGGAGCCCAACTGGCCGGCGGATGCCTGGGCGTTTTGCGCTTGGATGGCCGTAGTCAGGTCGGCGGCGGTCACCCCAAGGGCCTGCATGCGGTCCGGGTTCATCCAGATGCGTATGCTATAGGTCGGGCCAAAAACGCTTGCTTCCCCGACGCCAGGCAGACGGGCGATCGCATCCCGGATATTGATCATCGCATAGTTGCTGAGGAAAACGTCGTCCTTCGTGCCCTTGGGCGAGTAGATCGCAAAACCGAGCAGCATGCTGGACGAACGGGTTCGGACCGACACGCCGGTTTGGGTGACGGCAGCAGGAAGGCGTGGCGTCGCCATTGCGACGCGATTTTGGACGTTGACCTGGGCAATGGCAGGATCCGTGCCCGGCGCAAACGTTACCGTCAGGCTGTAGCCGCCGTTGTTGGTGCTCGAAGACGACATGTAGAGCATGTCCTCGACGCCGTTCACCTGATCCTCTATCGGCGCTCCCACGCTTTGCGTCATGACGCCCGCATTGGCGCCCGGATAGCTCGCCGTCACCTGGACTTCCGGCGGCGTGATCTGGGGAAATTGGGCGACCGGTATCAGGAGGAGTGCGATACCTCCCGCGATCATCATGACGATCGCAATGACCATCGCAAACCGTGGTCTCGCAATGAAGAGCGCGGAAATATTCATTGTACCGAACCGGGTTGTGATGCCGCTGGGGCCAAGGAAGTCACGCTGCTATCGGCGGGTGGTGCCTGAGTGGCTTTGACAGTCAAGCCCTCGGAGACGTTCTGCAGGCCATCGACGATGAGTTTCTCGCCGCCTTTCAGCCCATCATCAACCACCCAATTTCCACCGACTTGCTCGGAAACCTTTATCCGCCGCAGCTCGACTTGGCTCTTGTCGTTGACCAGCAGCACGAATTTGCCGTCGCGATCTTGTTGAACCGCGCCCATTGGCGCTATCGGTCGCAGCTTCTTTTCGGATTCCGACACGATGACAGTTACGAACTGGCCCGGAATGAGCAAGGACTGCGGATTGGGAAACAGTGTTCGAATTGCGAGCGTTCCGGTTGCCTCATCGATTTCGTTTCCAAAGAACTCGATTTTTCCCGGCTCTGCATAGGTCTGACCGTTCGATAACCGCAGAGTCGGCTCATACCGCTTTGCGAGATCCTCCTTGCTGATATCGCCGGCGGCAGCACGTAGATCGAGGATCGAGCGGTCGCTGAGGGAGAATACGACGCGGATCGGATCCAATTCGACGATACGCGCCAGTATCTGCGAACTGCCGCTGATGAAGCTTCCATCCGACAATTCGGCTGCCCCGATGCGTCCATCGATCGGGGAGGTGATCCGGCTGTAGCTGAGGTTCAGTTCGGCTTGGCTTACGCGCGTTTGCGCGGACAACAGGTTCGCCTGTCCGGTTTCGACAGCAGTTTGGCTTTGTTCCAATGTCGCGCGCGTGACAGTTTGGCCGGTCAGCGATTGATTGCGTGCGAGTGTGCGTTGCGCATCCGCCAGGCTTGCCTGAGCGCTGGCAAGTGCTGCGTTGGCATCCGCCAGAGATATATCGAGCGAGCGCCGATCGATAAGGAAAAGATCCTGGTCCTTCTTGACCAGCTGGCCTTCGTTGAAGAGGCGCTTGTCCAGGAAGCCCTCGATCCGCGAGCGGATATCGACGGCATTGACCGCCTCCACACGTCCGACGAATTCGTGTTTCGGCGAAACGTCTTCGATCGGCACGCTGATGACGCCGACGGATGGTTCAGTTTGCGCCACCGCTGCCTGCGGTGCGGACATCAAAGCTAGAAGCAATGCAACCAGGTAAGCCTGCGGAACTCGACGTCGCACTTTCATCGAACGGTCTCCAACAGAAGCGAGATGGTTTCTCAACTTGAGCGTATGGAAGCAGTCATCAGATCAATGGCAATTGGCGAGGTGGATCAACGCGGAGATAGAACGAGGCAAGGTTTCGTCCAGGGGTAGATATTCTGCTTTTGCTTTCCAAATAGCAACCAACCTACACGTCAGAGCGCATCGTCGGCTTTTGATCTTAAGCTGGGTTGGACGCGAGCTTTTCGATCAAGCCGTCTGCGTCGCTATTGCTGCAGATGACGGCTTCGATTTCCGTGGCTGCGATCTTACGCTTCTCAGGCACTCGGGTCATATTTCACAGATGCGGCTTGTTGCGGTTCGGCCGCTGGCCGTGCTTCAATGTAGCTTCCGTATTTAGGAACTTCGCCTCATCAGGAAAGTAACAAGCAGCCCTTAATCTTTCTCCCGCCTCATTGACGCTTGCAGCTCGATCGGAGAGACAATGATAAACATCTTGCTGAAGTTACGCTTTATAATAGCGCTCGCCTCTATCGGTGTTATTGCCGCCGCCGGTTTGATGTTCTGGGAAGGTCTGATCACGTTGTGGCATGCCTACGCCGTTGTGAGAACAGATCCGGACCTTGCCGTGATCGCGGCCGTCATGCGGGCGACGGATAAGCTCTTATTCGCGATTGTCCTTGTTATCTTCGGATGCGCCATTACCCTCGGCTTTCTGATCGAACCAACGCCGGAGCGTCGCGCGGCGCTGCCTGAGTGGATGATCATCGATAGCGTCGCCGAGCTCAAAAATCTCTTTATCCAGATGATCATCCTCTATCTGGTGGTTCATTTTGCCACGCTGGTGGCCGAGACCGATCAGATGCTGCAGTGGAACGCGCTGGTCTTGCCCATTTCGGTCCTGCTATTGGCCGCGGCCATGAAGCTGATCGCCGGCTCAAATCCGCACGCGCGTCCGGCAGAACGCCCGGTTGCAGGCAAATAATCCTCCTGTTCACGCGACATGGAGGGAGATCCTATCGCCGCGCCATTGGGGATTACGGAAATGTTAGCGACAGAACTGAAAAAGGCCCGGAGGGAAACCGGGCCTTCTCCCATCTCTGATCGGAGGTCGAATTCAGATCAGATTAGAAGCTACGCTCGAAGCGGAGAATACCAGCCCACTGATCTTCGTTGATCGAATCCCAGTTGGTGTAGGTGACTTCCGGCTCGATGAGCAGGTTCTTGACCGGCTTCCACTTGATGTTCGTCGTCGCGGAGAAGATCTTCGAGTCGGTGTAAGCCAGCTGCAGGTTCCACTTCAGCTTGTCGTTGATCGGAACGCCAACGCCGCCCCAAACTGCCCAATCGCCCCAGCCGATACCAGAAGCGTCGCCGCCACCGTTCGCGCCAGCGTACTTGTTCAGCTTGTCGCCGTCCGTGTTCCAGCCGCCCATCAAGAAGGCCGAGAAGACGCCGAAGTCAGCATCGACACGAGCCTTGACAGCGCCTTCTTCGACGATGGAGTCATAACCACCGACGACCTTGAAGGACCATGCGCCCGCCTTGTAGCCAGCACCGGCGACAACGTCCGGAGCGTAGTGATCCGAGCTGTCTTCCCCGTTAGCACCGGTAGCGCCCTTGCCAGAGTTGGTGTCTTCCACCGAGATCACCGCCGTGAAGCCGTTGCCGGCATCATAGTTGTAGGTGATCTGGTTGAGTTCGTACGGGCCGTCATAGACTACGTCGTCGTTGATGACGTCGCCGGCGTAACCGGTGAATACGTTAAACTGCGAGTCTTCCTTACCGATGGTGAAGCCGCCGAGGCTGATGCTGCCGTGAAGGAAGTTCGTGCCCGTGGAGCCGCCTTCCTGCCAGTCCCAACGCAGTTCCGTGTTGGTCTTCAGCGGACCGTATTCGGTGTCGGTAGCCGTCTGCAGCTGCAGTTCAGCGCGGGTATGCCAGAGCGTGCCACGAACGTCGTTCGGGTTGTAGGCATTGTACCATTCACCTTCCGTACGAACCTTACCGCCGATCTTGAGGCAGGTTTCGGTTCCCGGAATGAAGAAGTAGCCTGCACCGTATGCGTCGCAGATGCGAACGTATTCGAGCACCGGATACTACTGCAAGCGCAGCAGCGGAGCCGAGAAGAAGGCTCTTGATATTCATTTTTTCTCCAATCTGTGTGCCTGATCGGAACGACCCGGAGATTATCCGTGGCGTTCATTCATCTGGCTGTTCCCTTTTTTGGAAGCCGTTGGACTTCCGCGGGCAACATAGCGAGGGAAGTACTGTAGCCAATAGAATATTGCGGCGAATCTATAAAAGTACATGACATAAATGTGTCATAGATGCAGAAATACATCACAAAAATAAGCAATATTGAATATATATACGAAAAAACATCATTAGAAATATTAAGAAACACATCATTTGTGCACGTAATACTTATCAGTAGCATTCGCATGATAAGACTATATTATCATTTGATAAGGTATTATTATTATTTTCTGCCGAGTTATCGCAAGGAATCACCTTCTCAGCGCGGTGGAAAGCCGCGCACCTGCGACCTTCACGGCGGCGGACAGCCATGTCGGGCAAACCATCCGATGTTGGTGTTACGGGTGTGAAAAGTTCACTCGGCGCCGATCAAGACCAGGCACGGCGCCGCGATTTTATGAATGGGTATGGTCGCATAGGCCGGTTTTCGGGCGACGTTCTCAATACAAATCAGCAAATCCGCTGTTTTGCCCAGATCTCTTCCGGCTGTTCTGGCAAGCAGGTCCTTTGCCAAAGCCATCTGATCTTCTCTTCGGCTATTCTCCCAGTCGGCGAGCGTCGATTCGCGGGTCAACCGAGCGGCCGAAGCTGAAGTTGAGACGAGCGCCGATAGCCCTGCAATAAGTAACATGCGTCCCTTCACGGTGATCTCCTTCCGCATGCCATCAGCTATGCAGCTACCATCTCTTCTCTGACTGCGAATGCTCGCTTGCGTTCTGCCCACAATCTAGCACTGCGACCAGCGGTATTCGGCCGGTGTCACGCCAGTAAACTTGCGAAAGTGGCGGGCAAGGTGGCTTTGATCAAAGAAGCCGGTAGCAAGCGCGATATCGGAAAGCGGCAAATCGGTGCGCGCCAACATCTCCTGAGCCGTCTCGACGCGTCTTTGGGTGATATATGAATGTGGGGAAGCACCGACCGTGCGTTTGAACTCGCGCGCGAAATGATAAACGGAGAGACCCGCAACCGCCGACAGATCAGCAAGCTGGATTCGCTCGATCAGATGCTCCTCGACGTATGCGTGCACACGGCGGAGGGCGCTGGGCGAAAGACCACCGCGAACGGGCGCAACCGGTTCGGGGACCGTCATTGCATTCAGCATATCGAGGCGTGGGCGCACATGGAGCACAAGACCCGCTCGAGAGCTGCAGGGCGGAGTAATAAGCGCAAATCGAATGTCTTCAGAGCCGACGGTCACCAATTGCGCCAGAAAATCATTGCCGGGCCGGGCCCGGAAGAGATCCTCATTTCGCCTGAAGATGTTCCAGAGGCTGACCCCGTTCGTTATCTTTTGATCGTCAAGGGCAAGCGAGACTCGCGCAGCGCGATCGGCGCCCTGAATTCTATGATCACAATCGACTGCCACCAGCATGCCCGGTTCGCCGGAGCTTGACTTGATGGTAACGACCCATTCGCGGTGGAACTTCTCCCGAAAGAACCGTTCCTCGATGGCGCGCGCGGCAGCTGTCGTGAGCACCCCGGTCAGCGCGTGCGCCCGTTCTGACAAACTTGGATCGACCGAGGATATGTTCAGGACGGCCATTAATCTTCCGTCGATCCCGAAGAGAGGGGCGCCGGAACAACTCAGATGCGTGTGCTGGGTTCGAAAATGATGTGCCCTGTGGACTGTAATCGGCCGCTCCTCCGCGAGGCAGGTCCCGATGCCGCTCGTCCCGTGGATCTCTTCCGACCAGACACCGCCCACGCAGCTTCCGAGGTCTCGAAGATGAAGTGTCGGCATGACCTCGCCTCGGAGGTCGACCGAAACGCCATTTGGATCGGCGAGCAGCGCGGCGTAACCGGCAACTCGAGTGGTGCCGTAAAGGCGATCAATCTCGTCGCGGGCGCTGCGGACGAGCTCTTCTGAGCGCTCGAGCACCTCCTTCAGCTCCGTTGGCGCGAGAACGCGAGGGATGGCCTCGGCCGCGGGATCCAGGCCGTATTTAAGAATGGATCGTTTCCAGGATGCCTCGAATTCCTCTGCGTGCGGCGAGGAGCCGTTTCCCTCTACGACCGAATAGATGCGTTCAGCGTGTTGGGTTCTCTTCCTCATTGGTCGGCGAGAGGAGCCGTCGTCCAATATCACCCTTGATCATCTTTCTTCGAATTGAGGAACACGCGGCAGGTCAAGACTTTGATATTTACGCGCCGACAGGCGTAACACGGATTCCACAGAAATATACAGGATTTAGTCTCCAAATCGCGATTTTCTGACACGGCATCGCGCCCTTTTCCTCCTCCGCACTCGGCTGCATTTCCCGCACGTTGTCCGGTCGGCTCGACACCAAAACTAACGGTTTAAAGTAGGACGGTCGGACATCGGAGCGCGTCAGCGATCATGCCGATGGTCCTTCATCAAGCAGGTGATTCGGTGCTGGATCGCCAGGCCCCTTTGTCCTTCATCGGCGGCCTGAAACGAGCAAGTTCGTCCTCTGGCCCGCAACCTTGTCCAATAGCTGTCAGGCTCTTTCCGACACATTGCCGGCAACAAAACGCCGGGCCAGCGCGGAGAGTTAGAATGACGGGTGAGTAAGAGGGGCGGCGGCGGAGATCGCTCGCATTCGATATTTCGCCGAGAAGTACCATCGATTTTTGTCACCCACAGCATCTCCAGAACTGGACCGGTCCTCCGTTCGTCCGCCGCACGATCATGCGCGGCGCGATCAGTCACCCCAGTGCAACGTCCAGAAAGGATCGCATCCATGTCAAATCTCGATATGCTTACTCCTCAGAACAGCGCCATCGCCCTGATCGACTATCAGCCCGCAATGTATCAGGGCGTGCAATCGCACGATCGCATCGTCCCGTTCAACAACGTCCAGATTCTGGCCAAGACCGCGAAGCTGTTCAAGATTCCTACGGTCATCTCGACCGTGGCATCGAAGACCTTTTCCGGTCCGTTCATGCCGGAAGTAACCGATCTCTTTCCAAACCAAGACATCATTGACCGTACCTCGATGAATGCTTGGCTCGATGCCAATTTCCGCAAAGCGATGCACGCAACCGGCCGAAAGAAGATCGTCATTGGCGGGCTGTGGACCCACGCCTGTGTGCTGTTCCCGACACTCGACATGCTCAAGGAAGGCTTCGAGATCTATGTGCCGGCAGATGCCTGCGGCGACGTCTCGCCCGAGGCACATACCCGTTCGATGGAACGGATGATCCAAGCCGGCGCCGTGCCGATCACTTCGCTGCAATATGTGTTCGAGCTGCAGCAGGATTGGGCCCGGCTCGAGACCTATGACGGGGTCATGGACATCATCAAGGCCCATTCACCTTACGGCATCCAGATCCGCTTCTCGAAATGGGCGCTCGGCGACCACGCCAGCGAGGGCGGAGCCGCAGCGTAAGCCATTCGTCTCTTCCCCTCTCATCGAAGAGGAACGTCATGAAATTGTACCTTTTGTCTCTCGGTGCCGGCCTTCTGGTCGGCATCATCTACAACCTGTTGCAGGTCCGCTCGCCGGCGCCGCCGCTGGTCGCACTTGTCGGTCTGCTCGGGATTCTGGTCGGCGAACAAGTCATCCCTGTCGGAAAACAGGTGCTTGCGGGCACTGCCTTTGCGGCAGCCTGCGAGAAAACGCAGGCGATCGCCCACGTTTTCGGTCAACTGCCCGGCCGGCACGCCGCGGCCCAAACCAAGCATGTCGAGGAGAAACAGTCATGACGTCCTCCGTCGCTGACCTGGTCCTGCACCACGGATTGATCAAGACGCTTGACCAAACCAACCCATCGGCAACGGCCGTGGCCATCAAGGACGGTAAGTTCCTCGCCGTCGGCCACGACGCCGAGATCATGGCGTTCGCCGGGCCTGATACCAAGGTCATCGACCTCAAGGGCAAGCGTGTGCTGCCAGGCCTCATCGACAACCATACCCATGTCGTTCGCGGCGGTTTGAACTTCAACATGGAATTGCGGTGGGACGGCGTGCGCTCGCTGGCCGATGCCATGAACATGCTGAAACGGCAGGTGGCGATCACGCCGCCGCCGCAATGGGTGCGCGTCGTCGGCGGCTTCACCGAGCACCAGTTCGCCGAAAAACGGCTGCCGACCATCGACGAGATCAATGCGATCGCCGCGGATACGCCGGTCTTCCTGCTGCATCTCTATGATCGCGCCCTACTGAACGCCGCGGCACTCCGGGCCGTCGGCTATACAAAGGACACGCCCGAGCCGCCCGGGGGCCAGATCACCCGCGATGCCAACGGCAATCCGACAGGGCTTCTTTTGGCAAAGCCCAATGCTGGTATTCTCTATTCCACCCTCGCCAAGGGTCCGAAGCTGCCCTTCGACTATCAGGTCAATTCCACCCGCCATTTCATGCGGGAATTGAACCGCCTTGGGGTCACGGGCGTCATCGATGCCGGCGGCGGCTTCCAGAGCTATCCCGACGACTATGCCGTTATCCAGAAGCTCGCCGACGAGGGGCAGATGACGGTGCGGCTTGCCTACAACCTGTTCACCCAGAAGCCGAAAGCGGAAAAAGAAGACTTTCTCAGCTGGACGTCGTCGGTGAAGCATAAGCAGGGCGACGACTATTTCCGCCACAATGGCGCCGGTGAGATGTTGGTCTTCTCCGCCGCCGATTTCGAAGACTTCCGCCAGCCGCGTCCGGACATGCCGCCGGAAATGGAAGGCGAGCTGGAAGAGGTCGTGCGGATTCTTGCCGAAAACCGCTGGCCCTGGCGTCTGCACGCCACCTATGACGAGACGATCTCGCGTGCCCTCGACGTCTTCGAGAAGGTCAACCAGGACATCCCGCTCGATGGGCTGAACTGGTTCTTCGACCACGCCGAGACGATCTCCGATCAGTCGATCGACCGTATCGCCGCCCTGGGTGGTGGCATCGCCGTTCAGCATCGCATGGCCTATCAGGGCGAATATTTCGTCGAGCGCTACGGCCACGGCGCTGCTGAAGCCACACCGCCGATCGCCCGCATGCTAGAAAAGGGCGTCAGGGTCTCCGCCGGCACGGATGCCACGCGTGTCGCCTCCTACAATCCGTGGGTTTCGCTTTCGTGGATGATCACAGGCAAGACCGTAGGCGGCATGCAGCTTTATCCCCGCGCCAACTGTCTCGATCGCGAGACGGCGCTGCGCATGTGGACGGAGAATGTCACCTGGTTCTCCAACGAGGAAGGCAGGAAGGGCCGCATCGAGAAGGGCCAGTTCGCCGACCTCATCGTGCCCGACAAGGACTTCTTTGCCTGCGCCGAGGATGAGATTTCCTTCCTGACCTCCGAACTCACCATGGTCGGCGGCAAGATCGTCTACGGAGCCGGCGAATTTGCCGATTTCGACGAAAATGAAGTTCCGCCTGCCATGCCCGACTGGTCGCCGGTCCGCAGCTTCAAGGGCTATGCCGCTTGGGGTGAGCTCGAGGGCGCCGGCAAGAATTCCCTGCATCGCCGCCTGATCGCCTCATGCGGCTGCGCCAACGACTGCAACGTCCACGGCCACGCCCATGCCAATGCCTGGACCTCGAAGCTGCCGATCGCCGATCTCAAGGGCTTCTTCGGCGCGCTCGGCTGCTCCTGCTGGGCGGTTTGAGGAGAGAGGCGCGATGTCGATGATCGTACGGAAGCCCAGAAAGGCGCAACCTCACACCATTCAAGCAAGATTTGCCGCAATGGCCCGGCCGATCTTCGGCTCGTCGGCCATACGTTTTCTCGCCTATCTCGGCCTCTGCGCCGCCTATCTGCAGGGCGGCCTCAACAAGCTGACGGATTTTAACGGCGCCATCGGCGAGATGACACATTTCGGCCTGTCGCCGGCGGCGCCTTTCGCTGTGCTGGTGATCATTATGGAGTTGGTTGCTTCGTTGATGATCCTGACAGGTTTCTTCCGCTGGCTCGGCGGGCTTGCGCTCGGTGCTTTCACTCTGCTCGCCACTTTCCTGGCGCTGCGTTTCTGGGAACTGCCACCAGGAATGGAGCGCTTCATGGCAGCCGATTCCTTCTTCGAGCATCTCGGCCTCGTCGGCGGCTTCCTGCTCGTCGCCTGGCTCGATCTCGATGCCGACAAGCGTTCAAACTGATCCTGCAATGGCTTTTTATTGGAGAACGCCGACGACGCTGCGGCTGCTGGGCGCGCGTGAGACGCCACGAGTGACAGCCGGTCAACCCACTAATCCATTTCCGATTTGAATGAGCTTGGACCATGATTTTGACTAGAAATCCTCCCCTTGCTGGTGACACAGACGTACGGCGTCGGCCGACCGGTGGGTTTTGTCGATACGGGAAATGGCTGCCTCTTTGTTTGCTCGCCATGACAGTTCTCCCGACCGGAGCGCTGGCGGCCTGTGAAACGCCCGCCTACAAGCCGTTTCGATATGATGAGAACTACAGCTATCTCCAAAATCCGGCCTGCCGCACAGACTTTTGGGATCCGATAAAGTATATTCCGATTGGCGGTAATCCTGACGTCTATCTCAGTTTCGGCGGCGAGTTGCGCGAGCGCTTCGAGCAATATTGGTCTCCTAATTTCGGGTTGGGGGGCGTAAGCCCGAACGGCTACCTCCTCCATCGGCTCCTCCTGTCGGCAGACCTCCATGTGGGTCAGAATTTTCGAGCCTTCGTTCAGCTCGGCAGCCATTTTGCACCGGGCAAAAATGAGCCGCTGTCGCCGACAGATGAGGATGCGCTTGATCTGCAGCAAGGCTTCTTCGATGTTCGCCTACCAATTGCGGGCGACATTGATCCAACTGTCCGGATCGGCCGGCAGGAACTGGCGTTTGGTTCGCAACGACTTGTGTCCGTGAGAGAGCCGCCGAATATCCGTCGCAGTTTTGATGGGGTCAGCGTCTTCGACACGATCGGAAACGTGACATACGATGCCTTTCTGACGCGTCCTGTTAAATTGGCAAAAGGTGTCTTCGACGATGAGTCCCTCAATTCGCAGGCGTTCTGGGGCTTATACACGACCGTCAACGTCACACCCCATTTGGGGATCGATCTTTACTATCTCGGCCTCGAAAACGACAGCGCGCGGTTCGGAACGGTTTCGGGAGATGAGCAGCGCCAAACACTTGGCACCCGCTTCTTCGGGTCTTCTAAAGGACTGGACTGGAATTTCGAAGCTGCCGGCCAGTTCGGAAGGTTCGCCGGCCGCGATATTTCCGCGTGGACCGTGGCGTCCGACACTGGGTACACCCTTTCTAATGTCCTCTGGACACCGCGCCTCGGCCTGAAGGCCAACATCGCCAGCGGCGACCACGATCCCAACGACCACACGCTCGGTACGTTCAATCCGCTGTTTCCGAAGCTTGGATACTTCAGCGAGGCTTCTCTGATTTTTCCAAGCAACTTCTTTGACCTTCAACCTAACGTCACGCTTTCGGTAACAGACAAAATCAGCGTGACAGCGGGTTGGGATTTCCTGTGGCGCGAGACGACAAACGATGCCATCTACATCGGGTCGGGCAGCCCGGTACCAGGTACCGCAGGGCGCGGCGGTCGTTACACCGGCAGCCAGGCGTCGCTTAATCTTGACTGGCGGGTCAATCGTCATATCGAGGCTACCGCCAGCTATGTGCACTTCTTTGTTAGCGATGCAATGCGGCAGGCGAATGCCAGTGACGTCGACTTCGTGATGGGGTCAGTCGCATATAAATTCTAAAACGATGGAGATCAGCTCATACGAGTCGTTGGAGAATCAGCGACATTGGGAAACAACTACACAATATTGAGCGCCAATAGGAGTGACACGATGAAGCCAGCTCTTCCAGCGATGCTCAGCGTCAATGCAGGCTATGTCGATACCGCCGGCTTCCTGATGCTTCAGGGCCTGTTCACAGCGCATGTGACCGGCAATTTCGTCACTTTCGGCGCTGCCGTGGCCCTGGGTACCACCGGCGTCGTGGCAAAGTTGTTGGCGTTACCGATGTTCTGTCTCGTCGTGATTGGCTCCAGGTATATGGCGCCGGGGCTCGCCCGTATCGGGCTGCAGCCGCTCCGCACGATGTTGGTGGTGAAGCTGGCGCTGCTGGTCGCCGGGGCCGTGCTGGCAGTCCGGCTCGGTCCCTTTCCCAATGGCGACGCATGGCCGGCGCTTATCACCGGCATGGTCCTGGTCTCGGCGATGGCGATCCAGAATGCGGTGCATCGGATCCACATGGCCAGCACACCGCCGACCACATTGATGACCGGCACGACGACGCAGATCATGATCGATCTCGCCGACATCATGCGCGGTGTAGCGCCGGAGGCGGCTGGTGCCATCACTTCTCGGCTTACCCGAATGACCGCTAACGTCATCGCTTTCGCCCTTGGCTGTGGGGCAGCCGCACTGGCCTATGTGCAGGTCAAAGATTGGTGTTTTGTCATCCCGCCCGTCATTGCCCTGATCACCATGTTGATGTCAGGCGAACAGCCGAAGACCGATGTAAAAGCGGCATGACAGGTCAGCGCGCAGCTTCGTAGGTTAGAAAATAGAGGTTGCCGCCGAGTTCGGAAACGACGATCCGCCGTTCGTCCCAGACGAGAACGGACACCGGCCGGGTCAGGCCATCGAGAATGATCTTCCGGTCGCCTGTCGTCTTGTTGATTTTCAGCAACCGCCCGCTACCCTTTTGGAAACCTTGCTTCTGGTCGAATGTGCCGTGTTCGAGGACAAGCACATCCCCATCGCTGTCGAAGGCGATGCCGACGGGTGCATTCAGTCCTTCGACCTCAGGCTGCGGCTTTGGCGCATCGTCGGCCTCGGGAAGGGAAACGATCTTTCCACCGCCGGCAAGGAAGGGAAAGCCGCCGAACAGAGAAACATAGAGGCGCTGGTCGCGGAGGGCGATGCCGGTCGGCACTGCGTCGACGTCGTAGGTGCCGCCTTCCGCGAACTCGGTCGGTGAAAGGCTCCGTAGCGCCGCGGCCGCCTCTGTCAGGCGGCCGAAGGTCAGGAGCGTGTTTCTTCGTCCGTCCGCCTGCACGCGCTCCACGCTGTTTCGCGCGGAGTCGATCACGTAGTAGGTTCCGCCCGAGACGATCAAATCGAACGGATTCCAGAAATCGTTGCTGATGATGCGGGCCCGACCATCGGTGCCGACCGCAATGAGGGCATGGTCAAACGCATTGTCGTCGGCATCGACAGGTTTCCATCCCTGGGCGACGATATAGGCATCGCCGGCACGCACCACATGATAGGGGCCGGTCGGGTCGCCCATCACGTCGGGGCCATGCGGAAATACCGGGCCGAACGGAACAAGCTTGCCATCGGCGCCACGCCGATAGAGGCGTCCGCTCGCGAGATCGCTGAAGAGCAAATCCTCGCCGTCGCGCGACAGGCCTGCGAAGGCCGCGCCCGGCATGTTGAAGGTCTCGAGCTCATAGCCGGGCGCAACTATGGGCTCCGCGCTGGCACTGGCTGCCAGGAGCAGAATACCTGCGGCAATCATCAAGGCGCGGATCGGACGCATCGGAAACCACCATTGGCTGAGAAGCGGAAATCGGGATCATAGGCGAGACGATACGTCGTCGTAAGATGCTTTGGATCGCTGTTCCACGAGCCGCCGCGGAGTACGCGATAAGACCCGACGTTTGCCATCCGCGGCCCGCCTTCATAGGGGGCGTAGAGATCGGCGGTCCATTCCCAGACATTGCCGACAAGATTGAGGACGCCCTCGGCGCTCGCGCCGTTGGTGAAGGAGTCAGCTGGTGCGGTCATGGGATAGCCATCGCGATCATCGGCAGAGCAGCAGGTATCGCTGCCGGAATTCGCCCGCGTGTAGTCCGCCGGAGCGTCGCCCCATGGGTAACGGCTGCCCTTCGTGCCTCGCGCTGCCCTCTCGTATTGCTGCTCGGAAGGAAGAGCCAGGCCATAGTAACGGCAAAAAGCATCGGCGTCTGACCAGCTTACCCCGACGACCGGCCTGTCGTCCAATCCCAGGATCGGATGATCCGTGTAGAATGCCGACCGATGACCGGTGGATTTGACGAAGCTCCGGTATTGCCGGTTCGTGATCTCGGTGCGATTGATGGCGAAGGCTCGGCCTTCCAGCACGCGCCGCGGCCGTTCGTTTTCGGGGCCGTCATCGTTGCCGAAGACGAATGCACCGGCGGGAATCTCGATCAGCGGATTTCCGTCAATACCGCCGGCATCGCCAGCCCCCGCGCGCGATGCGAGGATGATTGCCAGCGCCACGCCAAGCAGGCTAGAAATCGATGCGAAGCTGCGTCTCTCCATCGAACAAAAACACCCGATCCGTGGCAATCTTGATACCGATTTCTTGATCGATCTGACCGGCGAAACTCTTGTCGGCACGCAGGGTCATCAGCCGTCCTCCCAACCGGACGCTGACAAGCGTGTTCTCGCCGGTAAGTTCCACCGAATAGATCGGCGCAACCAGGTTGACGTCGCCTTCTTCGGCTCCGGCCACGTGAACGTCTTCCGGACGGACACCGAGGACCGTGTGGGAGTGGGTGGCCCGACCGATGCCCCCCAAGGTTAGCCCGTCGCTGACGAATACACCGTCCCCCACTTCTCCCGGAATGAGGTTCATCGGCGGCGAGCCGATGAACCCAGCAACGAAGAGAGTGCGTGGGTCGCTATAGATTTCCCGCGGCGTTCCAAGCTGCTCGATGACGCCCTTGTTCATCACCGCCACACGATGGGCAAGCGTCATCGCTTCTATCTGGTCATGGGTAACGTAGATGGTCGTGACCTGCAGTTCGTGCTGGAGGTGTTTCAGTTCGGCCCGCATCTGGGTGCGGAGCTTGGCGTCGAGATTGGAGAGCGGCTCATCCATCAGAAAGACCCGCGGGGTGCGAACAATCGCCCGGGCGAGCGCCACGCGCTGGCGCTGGCCGCCGGAGAGTTCCTTCGGAAGCCGCGACAGCATCGTTTCGAGCTCCACGCGTCGCGCGACCTCGAGGATGCGTCGCTTGCGTTCGGCGGGCGGCACTTTGCGAATCTTCAGCGGATATCCGATGTTATCCTCGACCGTGAGATGCGGGTACAAGGCGTAAGACTGGAAGACCATTGCGACGTCGCGATATTTCGGCAGAACACCGTTGATGCGGTCCGTATCGATGTAGATGTCGCCCGAGGTCGCCTCCTCGAGGCCAGCGATCATGCGCATGGTGGTCGTCTTGCCGCAGCCGGATGGGCCGAGCAGAACGAGAAATTCCTTGTCCCTGATTTCGAGGTTGAAATTGGCCACTGCAAGGAATTCGCCGAACTTCTTGTAAACGTTGTTGAACGTGACGGACGCCATGGTTTCAGCCTTTGACCGCGCCGAGCGACAGTCCCCGGACAAGGTGCTTCTGGACGATCAGCGCGAAGACGATGATCGGGACGCTGGCGAGGAAACCGGCAGCGCTGATCTCGCCCCAATGAGTCGTGTACTGAGTGACGCGGCCGGAAATGCCAACCGGCAGCGTCATAGAGCGCTCCGTTTGGGTAAGGATCAGCGCGAGCAGGAATTCATTCCAGGAAAGGATCAGGCTGAAGATCGCCGTTGCGGCTATGCCGGGTCGTGCCAGCGGCAGGGCGATCCGCAGAAAGGCGCCCCAGCGCGTGTCACCATCGACCATCGCGGACTCTTCAAGTTCGGGTGGGAGATCCTGGAAGTAGCTCTTCATCATCCAGGTCACAAAGGGCAGGTTGAAAGCGGTGTAGGCGACGACGACGGCGAGTTTGGTGTTCAGCAAGTGGAAAAAATTGAAGAAGATGAACAGCGGGATGATCGTCGCAATCGGCGGCATCATGCGTGTCGACAGAATCCAAAACGATATCTGGTAGCGCCATCGGCCCGGATATTCGAAACGGGCGAGGGCGTAGCCGGCCATGGTGCCGAATATCAGGGAAACGATCGTCGTCGCCGCGGCGATGACAAAGCTATTGAGGGCGTAGATCAGGAACGGCTGCCCTATGAAGGCCGCTTCATAGTGCTTGAGGGTCGGCGGAAAATCGAACCACACCGGCGGGACGGCGAAGATGTCGATGTCGAGCTTGAATGAATTCTGGGCGAGCCAGTAGACGGGAAAGATGGTGACGAACAGCGCGAGTGCCACGCCCAGATAGGCCAGCATCCGGAGTATCCCTTCACCGGTTCGATGCCATGGGCGGGTTGCCATCCAGTGCCCCTCTCAATCCGCCAGCCGCAATCGCTTGATGAACCAGGTGCTGAAGCCGACCGTTACGAACAGCACCACCAGCGAGACCGCCGCGGCATAACCAATGTCGACGAATGTGAACGCGACCTTGAAGATATAGAGGCTGAGCGTTTCGGTTGCTCCTGCTGGGCCTCCTACGGTGAGAATGAACACCAGATCGAACAGCCTAAGCGCATCCATGATCCGCAGGAGCAAGGCGATCGCGATCACCGGCTTGAGAAAGGGTATGGTCAGGTCCCAAAACTGACGCCAGGCGGAGGCGCCGTCGACTTGAGCCGCCTCGTAGGGCTCGGTCGGCAGGCTTGCGAGCCCGGCCAACATCAGCAGAAAAATGAACGGCGTCCACTCCCAGACATCCGCTGCGATGATCGTTGCCATGGCGAGGTTGACATCGCCAGCCCATGCCTGGGCGGGTAATCCAAGCCGGTACATCAGCTCGTTGAGTACGCCGAATTGCGGCTGATAGATAAGCTTCCAGGTCAGCGCCACGGCGATCGGTGGAATCATCATTGGGATCAGCAGGATTGTCTTGAGGAAATTCAGCCGGCGAATGAATTTATCGAAGAGCAGTGCAAGGCCGAGGCCGAGGAGGAATTCAAGCGTCACCGCGCTGAGGGTGAACACCACCGTGTTCTTGATGGCGAGGTGAAGTTCCGGATCGGAGAGCATCCGCACGAAATTGCCGAGGCCGATGAACTCGCGAGGGACACTCGGATCGGGGCTGATTCTCTGTACCGCCGCGGTGAACATGTAGACAGTCGGAAAGAGCGTCAGCCCGGCGAGCAGCAGAAGAGTGGGCGCCAGCATGAGGATGCGAAGGTGACGTTCCGTCCATTGCTCCAGACCGCCGGCCGGTCGAAGTTGCAGGACCAACACGTCGCTTTCGGACCTCGCCATCAGCCCCTCCTACGAGCTCCTCTCCCGGCGCAGTTGCTGTCGTTCTTCGGAGGCGGGGTTTTGAACCCCGCCCACTCCAGCTGCTCCCTCCCACATGGTTCGCCGGATCAGGACCGACGGACAAGTCATGCTGTAGGTCGACATGGTCTAGCGGTCGTCACGCATTCGAATGGATGCACGCCGCGTTAGTACATGTTCGTAATCTTCGAGATCGACTCCTGCGCGTTCTTCAGGGCCTCGTCCGGTGTGATGGTGCCGGCAACCGCTTTGGAGAGCTCGATGCCGAGTGCGTTCTCGATCTCAGGCCACTTTGGATGGCGTGGCCGCGGCGTCGAGAAGTTGATCGCCTGCATCAATATCGGGTAATGCCGGAATTGCGGCTGCGACGTCAGTTCGGGATCGGTAAACACCGAGAAGCGGACCGGCGGATTGCCGCGCTTGGCGGAAATCTTCATCTGCTCGGGCGAGGTGGCCCACATCATGAAGTCGAAGGCTTCCTGCTTGTTCTTCGAAGCCGACATTATGCCCATGGTCCAATGTCCGATTTCCGATGAGCCGGCATGTGAGCCTGCCGGCATCGGCGCATAGGAGATCTTGCCAACCACCTGGCTCTGGCTCGGGTCCTCGAAGGTGGCTACCCAGTTCGGCCAATTGATCGACGAAGCGGCGATGCCCGATGTCATTGCTCGGCCGACATCCTCGGGCGCAAAGCTTTCGACGCCCTTCGGCGATATCGACTTGAGCGTCATGAACATCGTCATCGCGTCCTTGGCTTCCTTGGTGTCGAGCGTCACCTTCGTACGGTCGGCATTGAAAAGATTGGCGCCGTACGACCACAGGATCGGCATGAAATCGGCGACGACGTTATTGCCCTGTCCACCGCGGAACACATAGCCGTAGTAGCGTCCTCCGCCGTTATCGGTGATCGACTTTGCTGCCTTGTAGACTTCGTCCCAGGTTGCGGGCTGGCCTTTGAGGCCTGCTTGAGCAAACTTGGCACTGTCGTAAAAGAACATCTGTGCATTGCCGACATAGGGAATGCAGACGAACGGACCCTTATTGTACGGGTTGCGGCAAACCGCCAGCGACTTGGCCAGGAAATCATTGTCGGGGCCGGGAATCCCAATTTTGGCGAAATAGCTGCTGAGATCCTCGAGATGGCCATTCTCGGCAAAGAATGGGATCCATGGATCGTCCATCAGCACGATATCGAAAGCGCCTGATTTTGTCTGGCCGGCATTCGCTGCCTTCTCGAAGACATTGGCATAAGGAGCCTGGACGATCTCGACCTTGGTACCCTTCAATTTCCCGTAGTCTGCGGCTGCAGCTCTCAGGCCGTCGCCCTCGCTGCCCGAGGGTACCAGCATCGTGATGTCGGCCCATGCGTTTCCGTTGATTGCAAATGTGGACGCCGCAATCGCCAAGGTCAGAAACAATTTGCGAAGCATTGTGCACCTCCCACGCGATCGGCGCGCCGGCGGCTAAATATGCCGGCCGCCTCCTCCACGAAATCGCGTTTTTCCAAAAAATTATTCTAACACATCAGGCGTTTAATGCGGAGATGTATATTAGAGTTATATGAATATAACCCGCGGACGGTCTGCACTAAGCTTCCGCGTCCAAAGAACTGCCTGCAGCCTGTGGTGCGGCGACTGGCGGTGCTGTCTGCCCCTGCCGAAGGTCGCTTCTAATCGCTGTGACCGGTCGTTCCGATGGGCTTCCAGAGAAGGTTCGACCATGCAAAATTCCACGCCGGCTCCCAGGTCGGCATTGCAATGCCAACACTTTGGTCCACCGGAATGGCGAGCGACATCTATTCGCGCCAGCTGAGGAACCGCCGCTCGACCTGGCTGATGACAAAATTCACGATCAGACCCATGATCGACAGGATGGCGACGCCCGCGAAGAGCTTTTCGAGATCGTAGAGCGAACCGGCCTCGAGGATATAGGAGCCGACACCGTATTGCGCGCCCAGCATTTCAGCCGCGACGAGCAGGATGATCGCGATCGAGATGGAAACGCGCAGGCCGGAAAGGATCGCAGGGAAGGCACCGGGCAGCACGATCTTGCGGACGATGGACCACCAGCTCAGCCCGAAGCTCTGGCCCATGCGGATCAGCGAGCGGTCGACGTTGTCGACTGCCCCATAGGTGGCGACAACTGTCGGCGCGAACGTGCCGAAAGCGATCAGGGCGTATTTCGACATTTCGTCGATGCCGAACCAGATGATGAAGAGGGGCAGCAGCGCGATCTTCGGAATGGGAAAGAGCGCGGCCACCAGAGGAACGAGGCCGGCGCGGACATAGCTGAACAGGCCGATCAGCACTCCGAGCGAGATGCCGACCGAAATGCCGAGGGCCGCACCGATGAAAAGCCGCTGCAGCGAGGGGATCAGATGCTTCCAGAGGCCACCGGTCTGCCAGAGCTGCAACAGCGTTTCGAGCACGGCGGTCGGGCGCGGCAGAGTGAGGCTGGTGATAAAGCCGGTGCGGGTTCCGATTTCGGCAAGCACGAGCAGAACGGCGAAAACGGCGAGCGCCATGCCGCGAACCGGTCTTGGCGCAAAGCCGCCGCCGCGGAACGGCACGGGCTGCACCGGCAAAGCCTTCTGCCCTGCATCTTCGTTTTTGGATACGCTAGGTTGCGCCGGAAGTGTGCGGACATCAGACATTGACCAGCTCCTTGTCGGCGGCCATCGCTTCTTCCCGCATCAGCTCCCAAAGCTGCTTCTGCTTTTCTTCGAGCACCGGATCGCCGAGGTGGCGCTCGGACAACGGGATATCGATATCGACGATTTCACGGATGCGCCCCGGACGGCGCGACAGGATGACGACGCGGTGGCCGAGCCGGACCGCCTCATGGAGATTGTGGGTGACGTAGACCGACGTGAAGGGCTGGCGGGTCCAGAGTGAAATCAGGTCGTCCATCAAGAGTTCGCGGGTCTGGCTGTCAAGCGCCGAAAGTGGCTCATCCATCAGCATCACGGCGGGGCGTACAGCAAGCGCTCGGCTGATTGCGACCCGCTGGCGCATTCCGCCCGAAAGCTGCTTGGGCAGGGCGTTGCGGAACTCCGAAAGTCGCGTGCGCTCCAGGACATTCGTGACGATATCGTCCATTTCGCGGCGGCCGAGGCCATGATCCTCGAGCACGAGCTTGATATTGCCCTCGACCGTGCGCCAGGGCAGCAGGGCGAAGTGCTGGAAGACATAGGTGAGCGGGTTGAGACAGTCCTTTGGGGGCTGGCCGATCTGCAGGACTTCGCCGGAGGAGGGGCGTTCCAGCCCGCCAAGGAAACGCAGCAGGGTAGACTTGCCGCAGCCCGAAGGGCCGATCAGACAGGCGATCTGCCCCTGGGGGATATCGAGGGAGATGTCGCGCAGAACCTCGACGGATCCGTAGTAATGATTGATGTTTTTGAGTTTCAGGTCCATGAAGCCTCCCCGCCGGAGACCGCTCGGGCCTCCGGTTTGCTGCGCAAGCCCATCAGATCGTCTTGACGTAGGACGTATCGAAAAGCTGGTCGTTGGTGATGGAGTCCTTGACCATGCCCTCCGACTTGAACCATTCGAGCTGCTCGATGCAGCTATCGAGCGAAATTGCCATTCCCTTGTTGATGCGCATCGCCCCTTCGATCAGGTTCTGCTTGGCGACCTCATAGGGGCTGTCGCTTTCGACATATTTGTAGCAGATCTTCGCCAATGCATCGCGCTCCCCGTCGTCTGCGGTCTTGTCGACGAAGGCGGCGTTGTAATCGTCTATCGCCTTGGAATAGGCTGATATGAAAGACTGGGTGAGCGAGCGGTCGTCCTTGGCATTCTTCGTTGAGGTAAAGCCGGTCGTCACCTGATAGTTCGGCGCGTAGTCGGAGACGAGGCCGATCTTCTTGGCCGCACCTTCGCGGATCATCTTGTTCGCCACATTGGCCTGAATGGCCCAGGCATCGATCTGGCCGGTCGATAGCGCGCCGACGATCGCGCCAAGCTTCTGCAGCGGGCGAAGCTGGATGTCGGCAAGATTGATGTTGTTTGCCGCGGCGATCTTATGAGCCATGAAATGGAAAGACGAACCGGCCGTCGTGATACCGAAGCTCTTGCCCGCCAGCTTGGAAGGATCGGTCAGGCCGGCATCATAGGCCTTGTTCGATGCCAGGATAACGGCCCCGACAATGCCCTTTTCTTCCGTCAGCGCGCCGCCGACGACCTTGATTGCACCCTTCTGGGCAAGGCTGATAAGACCGCCACTCATTGCCGTCACACCGAATTCGGCATCGCCGGACGCGATCGCCACCGCCATTGGCTGGGCCGCTTCGAAGAACTTCAACTCGATGTCGAGGCCGGCATCTCTGAAGTAGCCGCGTTCATAGGCGATGAAGCTCGGCGCATGGCTGGCAAGATTGAGGACTGCGAGATTGCGCGTCGTCGCAGCGCGCGCCGGCATTCCAAATGCGGCTGCCGCGCCGGCGGCGCCCATAGCCATGAGTGCCTGACGGCGGTTCAAGGTGAAATTCATGTGGGGGTATCCTCCAATGCCGACGCGCTTGACGGCGTCATACATCCTCACTGCCACTCAATGCCGTTGAAGACAATGAAAAATCATCAGGCCTCCATACCTTTAGGACATGACGAGGGTGGCCCGTTCAGTACGGTGCCCAATTGGGGCATGGCGTGAAGGCTTGAGCCCGTGTGAATACCATCTCAGAGCACTAATTTTGATGCTGAAACACGCTCACCCCCCAACAGCATTGAGCATCTCCTCTCCCGTGATAATCCTTTCGACCTCCTCGATTGTCGTCTTTTTCGGGTCTATGTCGTCTGCGACGACCCTTCCGCCTCGCATGACGACGATCCGGTCGACCACTTGAAACACATGGTGGATGTTGTGGGCGATGAAGATGCAGGAGTGGCCGGTGTCGCGTGCTTCGCGAACGAAGCGTAGGACCCCTTGCGTTTCGGCAACGCCCAGATTGTTGGTCGGCTCGTCTAGGATGATCAGGTCGCTATCGAACTGCATGGCGCGGGCGATCGCGACGGCTTGGCGCTCGCCCCCGGATAGGGCGGTAATGGCGGTTTCCGGCGGAATTTCCTTTTTTATACCGACCCGCTTCAAAAGGTCCCGAGCAGAGGCGTTCATTGCCTCTTGGTCCAATCGGCCGAAGAGGCGGCTTCCCCTAATGGGTTCCCGCCCCAGGAAGAGATTTCGGGCAATCGACAGCTGCGGAACGAGTGAGGAATCCTGAAAAATCGTTTCAATTCCGTTCGCGATTGCATCTGCCGTGCTCTTAAGTTCGACTTTTCGCCCCTTGATGATGATGTCTCCGGTCGTCAACGGCACGGCGCCGGATAGCACCTTGATCAGTGTTGATTTGCCAGCACCATTGTCGCCGAGCAGGCCCACAACCTCCCGCGTCTTGACGGTGAGGCTGACGTCGCGGAGCGCATGGACGCGGCCGTAGAACTTGTTGATCTTCTCCATGCGAATAAGGTCTTCGGCCATGGTCTACACTCCCGCGTTGTGTCGCCGCTCGAGCCATGAATGAAGCGCCATCATGCCGAGAATGATGGCTCCAATGAAAATATTATAGGCAAGCCCGGGTACCCCGACCATCACGATACCGTTTCGCATGATGCGCAGAATGAAGATGCCGAGCACGGTTCCGACGATCGTACCCCGCCCGCCCGTCAGCACCGTTCCGCCGATGACCACCATTGCGATCACCTCAAGCTCATAACCGGTTCCGCTATTTGGATTTGCCGCCGACGTGCGGATCGAACTGATCACGCCCGCAAGTGCCGCCATGGCGGAAGACGCCATGAACAAATAGATCTTGGTTCGGTTGACATTGACGCCGCGAGCACGCGCCGCGTTGGGATTGCCGCCCGAAGCCTGTATCCAATTGCCGATTTTCGTCTGCGTGAGGACAAAATGGGCAGCATACGCCGCCAATGCGAACCACAGCACCGACATGTACATCCGGAAGCCGCCAATGAAGAAGCTCCCGGCCAAGAGTGCGGCAAACCAGTTGCCTCCTGCTGTCCAGGTGTGCTGGGGAAAGCCGTCGGTGATGTAAAGGGCGGTGCCTCGCACAACCAGGAGCATGCCGAGCGTCACCAAAAAGGACGGGATGCTCAGCTTTGTAACGAACCACCCGTTCGCAAAGCCAATGAAGAGGCTGAGAGCGAGTGCCACGAGGAAGGCGGCACCGAGCGGCATCAGATTGCCGTTGAACACTGTCCACATCAGAACGGCAGAGAAGCCGAACACCGAACCGACGGACAGATCGAACTCCCCGGCGGTCATCAGCAGGGTCATCGCCAACGCGATAAGTCCGAGTTCGACTGTAAAGGAGAGAGTGTTGCTGATGTTTTGAAGTGAGAGGAAATCCGAATTGAATGACCAGAAGATCACAAGCTCAAGGACCAGCAGGACAAGTGGACCGAATTCGGGTTTCGAAACAAAGCGCTGAAGAAGGGAATGTTGTTGCATGGATGCTCACCGATTAGGGTGTGCCACCCGGCTTGAACCGAGTGACACAGCCAGTAAGTCTTTCGACGACGCTATTTGCCTGCGAGAATTTTGTCGTAGATCGCTGCTTTGTCCTTTTCATAGAGGGCGCCGGTGATGATGTTGAAGCCGGGCGGGATCTTGTCCGCCGCCATGGCTGCTATTGACAAAGCCATGTAGCTGGTTGCCTGCGGGTCCTGCCATTGCGCGGCATTCACGTAACCCGTCAGAACTTCCTGTGTGGTATCGGGCGAGTTGCCCCAGCCGACGACCGGGATTTCGCCAGGCTTTACGCCAACCTGATCAAACACCCGCTTGATGCTTCCGGTTACGAGGTCGCCGAGCCCGATGATTGCCTTGACCTTCGAACGATTGGCGGTGAGGTAGTCCGACATGCGCGTGATGATTTCGGCCTGGTCGAGCGTCGCGTCCGTCACTTCCCAGGTGATGTTCAGCGGCTTGAAGACGCTGGATATTCCTTCTTCTTCCTGCACGCCGTAAGTCGCGCCGGGAACCTCCACAGGCATCCAGACGAAGTCACCGGATTTCACCAGCTTCTTGTCGACCAGATATTGCGCCCAGTTGTGGCCGAAAGCCTTGTTGTCACCACCGACATAGGCATTGAAGCTCGCCTGAGGATCGGGCGTGTTGAAGTTGATGATTGGGATATTGGCGGCGTTGGCTTCCTTGACGACCTGGACGAGGCTGCCGGGGTCGGGACTGGTGGTCACAATCCCGGTAGCTCCCGCCGAAATTGCAGCCCTCACAGCCTCTTGCTGTGCAGGAACGTCACCGTTGTGGAATGATGTGTTGACCTTGTTGCCGGTGTCATCAGCCCAGAGCTTGGCCCCCGCCAGAAAATAAGTCCAGACGGGATCCGCCGGCGAGCCGTGCGAAATCCAGTAGTAGGTTTTGCCCTGCGCGTAGGCCGCCGAAACGAAGCCCGCTCCGGCGGCAATGACGATCGCCGAGAGTAAGGTAATAGCTTTCTTTAGCACGTGAAAACTCCTCCCTTGGCCCGGTCGTTTGGCCGGGCTGTTTGATTTGCTGACCTCCCAGTCAACATCAAAATGATTTGCATGCCTGCGTCATTTTGACGTCCTAGAGCCAGCCGGAGGTTGAAGGAGTTGTCAAGCGGCTCCGGTCTTGAATCTGAGCCGTCGGAGCAGAATACGAAGTTGTGAATGAACCAGGCCGTCAATCCCGATGGAACGGCGGGAATCGAGACACTGCGTCGGTCGCCATGTGGCCGACGCGATGGCGCCGCAAGAACGGTGCGCGCCGCTATTTTGCTGGAGATGGTGAATGTGCTTGAACGACGGGTCGGGCGGCCTTGCGGGGAAAACACAAAACCGGTTAAAGCCCGCGCATACATCTAATTTTCGGGAGGGACGCCATGAGTGTTCGCACGGTCGGTAATTCCGGCAATGTCTTGGTCATTGGCGTGCTTTTGATGTTGCTCGGCGATTTTCTCTTTTCGCTGAACGATGCAATGGGCAAATGGCTGGTCGCGAGCTTCCCTGTCGGGCAAGTGCTGGTGGTGCGCTCGTTCGGCTCTTTTCTCATCCTCGCGCCGTTGATCGCAAGGCAGGGAGGCGCAACGCTCTTCCGCATCGAGCGCGTGCCCCTCCAGGTCCTGCGCGTTGTTTTGACGACCGGCGACGTCGCGCTGTTTTACGCCGCCGTCGCCTATTTGCCGCTTGCGGATGTCATGACCTTCTATATGGCCGGCCCCATCTACGTCGCGGCTCTTTCACATTTTTTCCTTGGCGAAACGATCGGATGGCGCCGCTGGCTCGCGGTCGTCGTCGGCTTCATCGGCGTTGTGATCGCGCTGAGGCCCTCCGCGGCGATGCTATCCTGGCCGTCGATTTTTGCTCTTGTCGGTAGTCTATCCTTTGCGCTGACCTTGGTGCTCGGCCGTCGCCTGCGTTTGACGAGCGATGTGACACTAGTCACTTGGCAGACGGTTGCCGCGCTTATCACCGGTCTGGTGCTCAGCATTGGCAACTGGCGTTCACCGTCAGCACTCGATTTCACAGCCATGCTGGCGCTTGGGATCGTAGCCGGCAGCGCTCACATGATGATCACCCGCTCGCTGAAGCTCGCTCCGGCTTCGCTGCTTGCCCCGCTGCAATACAGTCTGCTGATCTGGGCGATTGCTCTCGGCTTCCTTTTCTTCGGCGATCTTCCGGACAGTCAGATTCTGGTAGGCTCCGCGGTCATTGTGATCGCGGGGCTCTTCATTTTCCACCGAAAGAATCTTACGGGGGACATTCCCAAGGAAGCCATCCCGCCGGATGGGCACTGAACCTTGCAACATGCCGCCCCCGGCATGTGCCGCCCTATCGTCCATCCGCCAGGCGTCACACAGCGACCCTTGAGAATCTTCATTCTCAGGGATTGCCAAGCCAACATTTAGCTGCCGATAGCCTACTTATGCGATCCAACCAAGTTGGAGGCGTCGCCGCAAGGCCAACGGCCTAAAGCCGGCAACGCCAAGGTAGACTATATCGTCAGCATCCTGCGCAACCGGGCAAACAGGCTCGGTGGCCTTCCGGCGAGCAGCGGACGAATGGAGCGTGCAACTACGGAAGAACTGACCGTTTCGCCGAAATGGCAGTAGCAGACAATTCCGTGCAGCTCATGATCCGTGAGTTCGAAGAAGCGCTTGGCTTCCCCGTAGCTGTCATTTTCCAAACCAGCGGCGCGAAGAACCGGATCTGCAAAGGCGACGGAGATTGGGGAACTATCCGTCCGCATTGCCGCCCTGGTCTCGCTAGGCTGAAATTCGGTTTCGCGCAAAGTGGAAAGAAATTGTCGGGGACTCCGCTCGAGAAGATCTATCCAACGTTCGAGCCGTTGGGTTCGCGACATCTCTCGATTAAGGAAATCCTGATCGACTTTTGCAATTTTCTGCAAGTCATCGCGTGCATGCTGCTTCATCTCGGCCTCCTATATGGCGATAGTTGGTCCCCTTCGATGTAACTTCAGCCCGCCATGATGATTATCCCAAAGAGACGAGATGTCCAGTCACGTTGGGCTGCCCATGATTTGCGGAGCGAGAAATATGATGCGCTGAGCGCGCTGATCTCCGGGCTGAACGCGGCGGGACGATCGAAAGTTCGCGCCTCACCGTCGATCGTCTTATCCGAAATGATCGCGAAAAGCCTGCGGGGTCGTGCCGAATGTTTTAAGGAAACTCCGCCGCATGGTCTCGTCCGAACCGAAACCGCAGCGGATGCGTGCCTGGCGAACGGAAAAGCCCTGCTCCAGGAGGCGCCGGACGGCCTCCACACGGATATCCTCGACGGCCCTGGCGGGCGTGCGGCCGGTTGCCTGCCGATAGTGCCGCGAAAAGCTGCGGGCGCTCATATTTGCCTGCTCGGCAAGCGCCGGCAGCGAAAGGTCTCTGCGCAGATTATCCAGTATCCATCCATGCAGCGGGTCGAAACGATCACCGCTCTCCTGCAGCGACAGCATTGTGCTGAACTGCGCCTGGCCGCCCGGTCGCTTCAGGAACACGACGAGTTCGCGCGCGACGGCGAGAGCCAATTTTCGGCCGAGATCCGCCTCCACCAGCGCAAGCGCCAGATCGATGCCGGCCGTAACGCCCGCCGAGGTCCATATGTCGCCATCCCGGACAAAGATCGGATCGGGTTCCAGCCGCACATTCGGGAAGCGTTTGGAAAACTCGTTGCAGCGGTGCCAGTGCGTTACCGCGCGCCGTCCCTCCAAAAGCCTGGCTTCGGCGAGAAGAAAGGCGCCGCTGCAGACCGACGCGGTCCGCCGTGCTCTGGCAGAACGCCGGCGGATCCAGTCTACGAGAGCCGCATCTTTGCACGCTTTGTTGACGCCGATGCCACCGGCGACGATCAAAGTATCGATCGGCTCATCGTCATGGGGCAGCAACGCCGTCGCAAGCGCCAGACCCGAGGTCGTGCCCGTCTGCCCGCTTGTTGCAACCGCGATCGCGTCATAGGGCCTCGGCTGATCGGCGGCGAGTGCCGCCTCGTTGGCGCTCGTAAAGACCTGCAGCGGACCCGTTACATCGAGCAGTTGGGCGTTTTCGAAGGCTACGATTTCTATGCGGCGCATGGTTGGCTCAAAATGAGGGGACTTTGGCAAATACGCCAAATAATGATCGCGTAAGCTTGCTGAAGTCAACCAATGGAGATGCACTATGACCATCCGCTTCGGCCTGCTCGTTTTTCCTGGCATTCAGCAACTCGATCTCACTGCCCCTTACGAGATCTTCGCCTCGACGGAGGGCGCAGAGGTCCATCTGGTCTGGAAAGACACTCAACCGATCATTTCCGCAACGAAACTCGCGCTTCAGCCGACGGTAACATTCGATGATTGCCCTCAGCTCGATGTCATCTGCGTGCCCGGCGGCGGCGGCATCAATGCGCTGCTTGAAGACGAGATCGTGCTGTCCTTCATTCGCTCAAGGGCGGCGCGGGCACGTTTCATTACCTCCGTCTGCACCGGCTCCCTCGTCCTCGGCGCTGCAGGTCTGCTCAAGGGCAAGAAGGCGACGACGCACTGGAATGCTCATGATTTCCTCGCAAGCTTCGGTGCCATTCCGACCGCAGGCCGTATTGTTCAGGACGGCAATCTTATCACCGCCGGCGGAGTGACGGCTGGCGTCGATTTCGGGTTGGCTGTCGTTGCGGCCCTTTTGGGCCAGGAGGAAGCAGAGACGGTTCAGCTCTCGCTGGAATATGCGCCGGCGCCGCCGTTCCATTCTGGCACACCGGAAGAGGCGACGGCCGATGTCCTCGCGAGAACGAAGCGGCATCTTGCCGGTTCACGGATGGCGCGCGAGGCCATCATCGCTCGGCTGACCGCATCTCAGCGCGATCGGGCTTAGGCAACCGCCTCAAAACCTGCTACAAGCGGTCCAAGGCGTCGGCGGCGCTTTCCCACGGTTCAGCCAGGTGTCAGCGTCGCTAAATATGGGGTGCAGGATTTTGCCAAGGACGATGCTTCGATGACTGCTAAAGCCTACATCATTGCCATGCTGCTGAGTTCCCTCCTGTGGGCGATGTCGTTCGACGTCGCACAGCACGCTTATCGACATGCACAAAGAGCGGGGGCAATACCCAATCTCCACCTTAAGCAGACAGCACATCGTTTGATATTCAACGATGATGCAGGCGTTTAGAGCGGGCGGCACATCCTGAACTAACCAGTATTTGCAGCCGAAGCAGGGCCGGAGTCGACGACTGATCTCAACCCGGTGGAGACAGCCTCTCTTACCGCCAGCTCGGCCATGGCGAGAGCGGCCTCGCGGGTCTTGGCGGCGGCGATGAAGCGGCCATTATGGCAAAAGCTCGCCCCATCGATGCCACAGGCCGCCTCCAGATCGCCGTTGGTCAGGCCTGCCCATGCTGCAGGCAGATCTGCCCGTAGCGCAAACACATCGTCTGCGCGGCGAATGCCGGTCACGCACCAATCCTTTGCGCGCGGGTGAACGACAAACAGCAGATGATCGGCGCCTGCCTTCACGATGGCAGGGCGAAAGGGCATTCCCATCGGGAGTTCAAGAATTCGCCCCTGACCTGCGTCCTCGATCGCCTGAAGCACAATCGCCTCGGCCCGCAATTTCGCGGCGCTTTGGGCAATCTTCGCCTCGACAAGACTCCGGGCGATGGCGAGAGCGTTTTGGAATCCACGATCTTCTGCCTGGGGATCGACCTCGTCGAAAACCGGTTTCAACGTTTCCAGCAGAGCCGGCAGCGTGAACCCGGCCAGCGGCCCCGCGACCGAGGGGCTAAGCACGCCATTGTCAACGAGATCGACCGGCAGGACGAAGCTGGTATCGAAAGAGGCATGTACCGCCTCGATATGCGCCGCGGGAAGACCTGAAGCGGCAAGATAGTCGCGGCCATAATGCTTCCAGATCAAACCGAACGAACTGTACGGCTGGCCATCCTCCCGCAGCGGCGCGCCGCGCTGATGGTGGTCGAAAATCTGCGCCGCAGCGTCGTAGGCACCGCCCACATCGTAGATGATGCGGTCTGTGCCGGCTGTGATCCATTCCGACTCCCGGCTGCGGATCAGACGAGCCTGCGGGAAAAGCCGGGTCAGAATAACGCTGGAGAGCAACTCGTCGGCATGGAAGCCACCGGAATGGGTGACGAGGAATTCTGGGATCATGCCGGCTTGTACCTTGTTGTTCGCGGATGGCTGCGCTTCAGCTGGCACCAGATAGCCATTGCTGGATCTTATCTCAACCCGTCATTCGTTCATTTGCGTCCATTTGCCGGCCCTGATGGTCCGGAGAGCAGTTGCTCGTTTTGCCAGCAGGCCCTCGCATTGAGCAATATAGATGGGTGCTATGCGTAAATTGCATTGGACGGCCGTTGTAGTCAAAGGCAGTCATCGCCAGATAATTGACAACGGGAAACAAGCGTTTCTCTCCCATTGAGGAGATGAATTATGGTTGCATTCAAATCTATCGACGAAATGACGATCGAGGAGCGACAGGAAATATTGTCGGCGGTCGTAGATACGCTGGAAGAAACTTCCAAAGAGGCTTCATTGGAAGGGCAGGGTACTTATGCCGAGAACTCTCGCAACCTCGCCTTGGCCATTAGCGGCTCTGTCGACGACTTGGCCACCGAAGAAATTGAAGCTGCGAATATACTGCTGCAACAGGCGATGACGATGATATCGCAATTCCGTCTGAGGCATCCTTATCCAGCGACGAGCCTTTCGATACACTAATTGAACCACAGCGAAAGGGAGCAGCAAGAGCTGCTCCCTTTGGGCTTCTTTGAGGCGATCATCGTCCTACGCGGACAGCGGCAGATGGCTCGATCATGATCGCATCTATTCCCAAGGCCTCATCATCGAAGAAAGAGCGTCGAGCTTTACCTGCTCGATAGTCGCCCCATTTGTGTGCGAAACAGAACCACTGGGTTCCCTGCTCGACGTCGTAACGGAGCCTGCCCAACTTCACGCATCCGGGATATTCGCAATAATGGTCATCCAGCATCTGCCCCTCGGCAGCGCTTGAACTCTTCGCGGTATTGTCAGCCATCCAAGTGTCCTTCGCATGTTGAGCGCCGTCGCCACACGAGGCGCGAAGACGCGGTTCCACAATGGACTCACCGGATGTCAGGGTAGGAGCGGGTGGTTAACCGATGGTTTCAAGTCCCAGGCCGCAGTGCTGAAGTGACTCCGCTGATCGCGAACTAGTTCTCCGCCGAATTAACTCAGCGCGGGATTGGGAATAGCCGGCGTTTCAAAATTATGAGCATCAATCAGTGCTTCCAGGATGGCAATTGTGAGCCGAACGACGCACTCATCTGTAGTCCAACGGGAGTTAGGATCAGTCGAACGCAACAGATCTAATCCCTGACTGGACACGATAGCTTCTGCCCTGTCGACCGCCCAACCGGTGAAATTCTTCGCCTTCGACATCTTCATTCCCCGGCGCGCACGGCCAACTCAGACGCATAACGATCCAGCATCAACGCCGCCTCGAACGGAACCCGGGCCCCTTTTTGGGCGCCATACCCGAAAGGCAATGCCGGGGCGATCCTGTCGTCGGCGGTAACAAGATGTCTTGGGTGAGAAGGCTTACCGATATAGTATCCCTGCACCCAATGGGCGCCGCCCGCCTGCGCCGCCTGCAGGAATTCCTCGTCTTCGACGCCTTCGATTACCACCTGCGCGGCAAGCTGCGATGCCAAAGCGACGAGCCTCAACAAGAACTCGCCCCCGAAAGGGCCGCCGACGGCCTCCTTGAGGAAACGGCCATCGATCTTGATAATGTCCGGCTGCAGCGCCATGGCCTGATGGATCGAGGTGAATCCTACTCCGAAATCGTCAATCGCCACCATGCAGCCGAGCGCCTGCAGCCGGAGGAACAGCGAGCGGGCTGCGTCGACATCAGGCAGAGCTGCGGTCTCGGTCACTTCGATGACCAGCCGGTCCGCAAGCTGGGGTTCGGCTGCGAGGATGCCTAAAAGGGAAGTCCAGTATTCGTCTTCGACCGCGCTCTGTGCGGAGATATTGCAGCCGAGCCGTACGGACGGCGACCGACGCAAGGCCGAAATCGTCTCTAGAACGACGGCACGGTCGAACAGACGCGATAGCCCGAGTTGTTCGATGGCGGGCAGAAACTCTGCGGGGGTGATAAGTTTCTGCCCGCCCGTCGGCGCAGCGATACGCGCCAAACATTCGTCGTAGAACAACTCGCTGTCATCGGTGGCGCGAATGGCCTGCCTTGCGAGAACGAGCCTGCCCGCCGCGACTGCCTCGTAAACGTCGACAGCCTGGGCCATCATTTCCTTGTAGCGGTCACCGACAATTCGCCCATACGGGGCAGGCTTGAACGAACAGACTGCATCTGCGCCGCCGGCAACCGCAGACAAGGCCGCTAGAACGGCGACACCGTCCACCACTAACGGTTTGCTGCCAAGCGTCACCAGAAGCGTTTCGGTTCCACCGTACCCACCGGACGACACAGCCGGTTGGGCCGCTCCATCCGCAACGAGAAACCGGTCGCTGCCGCGCATCAGGACAGAGATCCCCTCACTCTTGAGAAGAGCAGTCGCCCGAGCGCAAAGGCGGTCGAGGACCGCGTTTGCGAAGTCCTCGCCATAGGCAATTGAGATATCCAGAAAGTTCTGGAAACACAGCACGAGGGGCGAATCAGCATCCGTTGCACGCTGGTAGGCGGTGTGAGAGGTACCGACGATCATAAGATGCCCTTTATATTTTTGTTGGCAACGCCCGCGGAACCGAGTCCAAGACGAGTGACTCGAATGGGCGCGATGCCGGTTGGCGTCGCGGATCTCTTGGAAATGTTTTTAGAGGAACCTCTCGCGCTGGTGATGCAAAAACCACTTGGCCATGATCGGGCGGCCGCCAGAACGACGATTCCGTTCTTGGGGACTTTAATTACGCTCATTCATTTCCCCCCAATGCCTTCTCGAAAAAAGCAACCGACGCTTTAGCACGTCATTGTTTTCGATGTGCCGCACAACCTTGCTGCAACTTGTGGAACAAATCCATGGGCTTAGGACCAATAGCCTGGCCGCCGGGACTTAGGTCCGGTCACAGGCGGGACCTTGGTCTGATGGAGAGCAAAGAACGGTGAGGGCGCACAATGTCAGGGCAGCGATCAAATCCTGCCGCACAGATGGGCCGGAGATATGACACGTTCCAGGAGGATTCCGTGGTGTCCGCCGTCGGTACGCACAACAGCTTATGGTGTCACCTGTGTGCAATCGATTGGAGATAATGAAGTGGTCAGATAGTTGGTTTGGCTTAGGCATTTATCGAGGTTGAGATGAGTAATCGGGCAAATAAGATACTTCCCCACCATCGGTTTTCGCATTCTCTCGGAGCGCCTCTGGCTCGGGTGCAGGGAGAGATAGCGCATGTGTTCGAGGCCCCTGAGAACCACCACGGTGCAAACCATCAACACTTCACGGTGAAGATCGAAACCGTCCTGAAGTTTGAAGGCGGCGACGCCGATATCAATGGCCAGACAGTTTTCGTTGCCGTTCGTTTCGGCGACAACGAAGGGCTCGACCATGAGATCCCCGATCTGAAAGCAGGCGAACCCATCGAGCTGCAGGGCGAGTATATTTCTATCGCGTCCGCCTATCCCACGGAAGACAATAGCAACCCGGTACTGCCAGTCCTGCACTTCACGCACCATCCGGTGGGTTACGTGGTGTATGAAGGGGTGCACTATAGCTGACGTGGTTGCCGGCCAGAGGCCCGTGAGGATGTCTTCGGTCGTGCCAGCCAAGCTTGACTCACCCGTCATTTTACCGTGGGAATACAATATTGCGTCTGGTCTCTGCGGTGGAAAGGCTAATCGTATGAACGAATTTGGGTCGCTTCGCTTCATGCGCTTTTTTATGACGATTTTTATCGCAACGATCACCATGGCCTTCTTGCCGGCATCCACCGTTCTTGCGCTTGATGCGGTTACCCAAGTGAAAGCCTCAAATGGCCAGATCGACAAGCTCATTAGGACCCTGCATCAGAGCTACGACGGCGCTGAGAACCTTCGCGAGCGGCGTGCCGCTTTCGAAAGGCTCATGGCGTCAACGCCGGATCCGACGCGCGTCCAGATCCGCAATGTCAATGCCAACGGTGTCGAGGCCGATCTGATCTGGCCCGCACGGCTGCACCATCCGATTGGCCGGCGCGCGATCCTCTATCTCCATGGAGGCGGATACTATAGCGGCTCCCTGAGGACGCACCGGAATATAGCGGGCTCACTTGCGAAGGCCGCGTCGGCCGATGTCCTACTGGTCGGTTATCGTCTGTTGCCGGAACATCCGTTTCCAGCCCAGATCGATGACGCTCTGGCTGCCTATCGTTGGCTTCTATCTTCGGAATATAGGCCTGAGAACATAGTGATCGTTGGAGATTCCGTAGGCGGAACCCTGGCCATCGAGGCCGCCCTTAACCAACTTCGGATGAATGGACCTTTGCCGGCGGCCGTGGTTGCGATGAGCCCGGTGACCGATTTCGCCGGTACAGGGGCGAGCATGACCACGAACGCCGAGAATGATCCGTTCATGGGCAAGACCGAGCTGGAGGTCATCCGCAACGCCTATATTGGTGGCGGATCCCCCACCGATCCCGAACGATCGCCGCTCTACGCCGATATGACAGGCTTTCCGCCGCTGCTCTTGCAGGTTGGTTCGCGGGAGACGTTGCTCGATGATACGCGCCGGCTGGAAGACAAGGCACGCAAGGCAGGGGTCGACGTGACCACGGAAGTTTGGCCGGGCATGATTCACCAATGGCAGATCTTCCCGTTTTGGGTAGACGATGCGCGCAAGTCGAACGCAAAAGTCGCCGCATTTGCGATTGCTCACTTTGCGGACCGGCCCGAAGAATAGGCATCGCAATCAATGCTCACGGCAGGCCGACAGAAGCCTGCCGCGCCGGTGACGGTTGTTTTCAGGCACGAGGTCAGTGCGGTGGTTTGTCGTCGCGCCTTATCTTTTGCGCATCCAGATAGCCGTGCTCGAATGCCTTGGCGCGACTGCTATCTTCGGGATAGGGATTTTTTTCGGCTGCAGCCTCCCTTTTGCCAGCTTCAGCTCCACGCTCGTAGGCGGCCTCATCGTCGTCCTCTGGGTCGGCATCATTCTCAAGATTCTTCCTATCCAGCTCGGGCGGCTTCACTGAGGGACGCTGAATGGGATTTGGCAGCCCCGCTTCCGGCGCGGGCATCGGGGGTGATGTCGGATCATATTTTGCCATGGTTTTTCCTCCGTTGAGAAAACGCTATGGCACCGTCGTGGTTCCCTGATGATCCCAACGCGCCTCGTCATGTCGCCACTTTTCAAAAGCAGCTTGGACCGCAGGTAAAAACGCATCGCGAAAACGGCTTCGATATCCATGATCGCCGCCGACACGGCTTTCAGCTCTCACCCGTCTTATCGATCCAGCTTGAGGGAAAGCTGCAAGCCACGCGGCAATGGCGGCAACGGTCGGCTGATGTCGACGCGGCGTTTCCAGGCGGCGCGCCGTTCTTGTTCGCGTTCCCGAAGCGCCTTCGAGACCGCTACAAAGGTCATGGCGCGTTCGATGACTTGTTCCGATTTCGTCATGGATACCTCCATTTGTTCACTATATGTTCTCATAATGAATCGCAACAGTCAAGCCGACGCTAAAGTCTTATGCAGATGGGAACCATTGCGCACGCTGGGACAGAGCCGAGGCCGAGGCGGCCCCGAATCCAAAGCGGGGGTCGGTCTCAAGCCACTTCGATTTTGAAATCTACCTCTTCCCACCGCTGCGTATCGGTCCAAAAGAGTGTGAAGACGATCGTGCACGGGTCGAGCGTCTTCGTCGGCAGGTCGCAGACATGTGTGCCGAAGCCCGTATCGTGGCACGGGCTGTCGGTGAAGCTTGCCCAGCCGTCCGTAGACCAGTGCACAAGGGCGGGCTCGGGCAGCTCGATGCGCAGGGTGCGGCCCGCCGGCATTCGCGCGCGCTTGGCAGTCGGCCGCCAGGCGAAAGGCGCGAGTGCCGGCTTTGCGCCGACGTAGCGGGCAAAAGTCTGCGGCGGCATATCGAAGATTACCCCGTCGCGGATCGAGCGTAGCAGCTTAATGTGTTCCGCATGGGCCCAGACCAGGGGCATGGCGCTGCCGGAGGGGCGGCCGAGAAAAAGCTCACGTTCCGGTATGTCGTCGCTGTCCCAGATCTGCTCGGGCAGGAGTCCGCCCTCGCTTGCCGAGGCTTCCAGCGCAGCGAGCAGGCGCCGCGCCTCGTCCGGTCGCCCGGCGGCGAGCTCATAGTGGGCGCGCTCGCCGGTCAACAGCGGCCAGAGCCTGCCGACGCCGCTGCCGGCGAAGGGCGCGCCGCCGATGCGCTCGCCGTAGCCATCGTCATTGTATCGGTACCAGTAGGGTCCGGAGGGAAGGTCGCGCCGCAATTCCGCGTCGATCGCGGCGACGGTGCCGAGGATGCGCGGATCGTCGGCGGCCCTGAGGCCGAAGCGCACCAGCGCCAGCGCATCGGGGCTCAGAAGCAGGTCAGCCTCCACGACTTCGCTCGCGTCATCACGATTGCGGATCGGGATGAAATCGCGCCCCAGCGATGAGCTACTGTCCGTGGCCGAGGCGATGCGCACGTAATAGCCCTCGATGCCGAGACGGCGCGACAGTTCCGTATCGGTGGCGTATGTCCACTCCTCTATGCGCTCGTTCCAGCCGTCGGCCACTTCGCGCAGATACTCCGCCGCCGCCAGCCGACCGCCCGCTTCCACGGCGTCCGCCGCCGCGAGCAGTCCGGCGATCTCTACGGCGAGCGTGAACGGCGAATAGCCGGCATCCTCCTCCCAGCGATCCTGTTGGGTGGCAGGACCGTTTTCGATGATATAGGCCGCAGCGGCCTCGATCATTGGTAGATATCGGCCGCTCTCCGACGCGCCGATCGTGCCGGTGCGCAGCAACATGTCGTAGAGCAGGATGGGAAAGGCCGTCTCGTCCATCTGGATGCCATGCCAATAGGGCCGGCCGTCGAGCCAGGCATTCTGCACCCAATGGCCGTCCGACTCTTGGATCGCCGAGAGATAGTCAAGCACGGAGCGTGCGTCAGCCTTGGCGCCGGCGGCAAGCAGCCCGCCGGCCGTTTCCACCAGATCGCGCGTCCATACCAGGTGATAACCGCCAAGGTCGTCGTCGCTCTTGTCAAAGCCCCACGGAATGGAAAGGCTGGCGATGATGGCGCCGGAGGCATCGTCGCGGTGGGTGGCGAGCACGCCGGTACTGACGCGGTAGCGGTTCAGCTGGGCGGGATTATGGGGCTCGTCCAGGGCAAGCAGGCTGGCCTGCCACTCCCGCCAGCCGCTGCGATAATGCTTCAGTGCCGGCTCGACGCCCTGTTCCAAGCTGAGGACGGCACGGAAGGCAGCCTCCTCCGGCTGCGTGCCGAAGCCGATGGCGATCAGCGCCCGCCCTTCGTGTGCGCCAATGTCGAGTGTCCCCGACAGTGCGACATTGCCGGACGCGGCGTAGCAGTACTCCTCCTTCAGCCCTTCGCCGCGCGACAGCATCTGCCAGCCATCGGAGAAGCCGACATAACCGACAGAACGCGCAAGCCAGGGCACGGAGGCAGCAACCGCGAGTACCCGCCCGGAACCCTCGGCGAAGAGCATCGGCCTGCCTTTGAAATCGCCGTACCAGCCGGTGTTGTCGGCACCGCCGTTGACGAGATGCGGTGCCACGAGGGCATGCAGCCTGTAGTCGGAGAGATTGCCGATGAGCGCCTGGAAGCGGACGTCCTGCAACACGACCTCGCGCTCCGGGTCCGAAAATATGGTTTTGGTGATACGGTAACGACCGTCGCGGGCGGTATTGACGAGGCGGAAGGCCGGAACGCCGTCCTCGATCGCCTGCACGCGATGATCGGCGTCGCGCTTCTCCTCGGAAAAATAGCCGTCAGCCGTCACGATGAAACCGAAATCACGGACGCAGGCCATATCGAGCCGTGGCGCGTAGATCTCGTTGAGGATGCCATGGCTTGCCGTGAACCAGACATTGCTCGCCGCGCTGACGGCAGTACCGACCGCGCTTTTGTCACTTGAGGTCCAGCGGGGTTCGATGCCGGGGGCACCAGGCGGGTTTATGGAACCGGGTGGCAGTGTCGGATAGGCCAATTACTGATCCTCCGCTTAGTATGCGCTTCCTCTTCGGTGAGCCATCCTGGATTGAATTTAAGCGATCCGCAATACGCCTGGGCTTGACAGACAGCGTCGATCTTGCGCCCGATGGAGCGTGGAACGACTGAGGGCACTGCCCGGAGAGGAGCGTGAGGCATGGCTGACATAACCGAAGCACCCGCAGCGGAGCAAACACGCCACCATGGTAAGCCGAAGAAGGGCGCCACGCCGGCCGTCCGCACTGTGCTTGCCGTCGATATCGGCGGCTCGCATGTGAAGGTGGAACTCAGCAGCGGCAGCGAGCGACGTGCTGTCGCATCGGGGCAGCAGATGACGGCGGCCAAGATGGTGGCGGCGTTGCGCGATCTCACGGCCGACTGGCACTATGACGTTGTCGCCATGGGATATCCTGGACCCGTTGTCGCCCACCGCGCCGCGGCCGATCCGTTCAACCTCGGGCCGGGATGGAAGAATTTCGATTTCGAAGCAGCCCTTGGCCGGCCCGTGCGGATGGTCAACGACGCGCTGATGCAGGCGATCGGCAGCTACGAGGCGGGCCGCATGCTTTTCCTCGGCCTGGGAACCGGCCTCGGCTCGGCCCTGATCGCCGAGAACGTCTGCATGCCGCTGGAATTGGCGCACATGCCCTACCGGAAGGCAACTTTCGAGGACTATGTCGGTGAACGCGGCCTCGAGCGTCGGGGCAAGGGCAAATGGCGCAAATCGGTATTCGACGTTGCCGAGCGCTTGGCCGCGGCTCTGCTGCCGGACTACATCGTCATCGGCGGCGGCAATGTCGACCGGCTCAAAGATCTGCCGGAGAAGTGCCGGCGCGGCAATAATGACAACGCCTTCCGTGGTGGTTTCCGGGTGTGGCTGGACGACAGCCTGCGCATTTGAACGAGAGCGAAACAAGCGAATTTGACGGCATCGACAGCTGAATTGCCTTGTGCGTCATTCATCTTCTGTCTTCTAGACTGAAGGTCAATCAACACGCCCTGTGCATATGCTCTGGCGACGGTGCCTGCTCAATCTGCAATGTTGCGTGCCCGATCTCGAAGCGAGTATTTATCTCGTCCGCAACGCGCTCGATGAACTCGTCGCCGGGATGACCGTCCGGCAGTACGAGATGGCAGGTCATGGCAGTCTCGGTCGTGCTCAAAGACCATACGTGCAAATCGTGGACGTCTGCGACGCCCGGTAGTTCGTGCAGGAAAGTGCGCAGCCTGCTAAGATCCACGTTTGGCGGAACAGCACCCAATGACATGGAAATCGCCCCCGTGAGCAGGCTCCAGGTGCCGCGGACGATCACAATGCTGATGACCAACGTCATAAGAGGATCGACCCATGACCAACGGGTCACCAGAATGACCAGGCCGCCGCCGACCACGCCGAGGGAGACGAGAGCGTCGGCCGCCATGTGTAGATAGGCTCCGCGGACGTTCAGGTCTCCTTTCCGTCCGGAAGCGAACAACCAGGCGCAGAAGCCATTCAGCACGATGCCGCAGGCGGCGACGATCATCACGGTACCCCCTGCCGCGGGCTGCGGTTCCGCGAAGCGCCGTATCGCCTCCCACGTCAAACCTCCCGTCACGACGAGCAGGAAGATGGCATTGAACAGAGCGGCTAAGATCGATGTTCCACCAAGTCCGTATGTGAAACGGCTCGTCGGTTTCCTCCTTGCAAGGACAACCGCCGCCCAAGCGACTGCAAGTCCGAGCGCGTCCGACAGATTATGGCCTGCGTCGGCAATCAACGCGACCGAATGTGCGAGCACGCCGTAGACGACTTCGATGACCACGAAGGCGGCGTTGAGGGCGATGCCGAGCGCGAAGGCCTTGCCGAAGTTTTGCGGCACGTGCGCATGCCCGAATTGGCCATGATCGTGGCCGTGGTCGGCTGCATGGCGGGAATGGCCATGATGATCATGGTCGTGGGTATGGGTCATGGCAGTTTCTCTCGATGACCAAACACCACTAATCCCTCTAGCCGCTAGAGGTGCAAGGAGAATTTTTATTTCCGTGCCTACAACCAGATCGCCGAAGATTCTCCCGAGGCAGGGCCGTCGTCGCTGGCGACTTGCCGCCATGCGGCCGATCTCGGGATGGGAGAGGCAACGGCTGCAAGGTGCTCTATAGAGAAGCTGCGCTTCCTTCGAGACACGGTGGTGACAAATACAGGCCAATTCTTAACTGTTGTATCTGGCTGGACTTGATGTCCGCCAGCAGCGGCGGTGCACTATAGAAGACGGAAAACTAGGCGGCGCACTGGAACAAAACTTGGAAGATATCGTTCCATTCTGTTGGCTTCACTCGGAGTAGTGTCGATGTCACCGCGTGCGCAATGGAAGGGCTATTTGCAGTTCGGTCTGGTGACGTGCCCGGTGGCGCTTTATACCGCGACGTCCACGTCCGAGCGTGTGTCTTTTCACACCATCAATCGTGCGACGGGCAATCGTGTCCGGCGTGAATTTATCGACAGCAGCACCGGAAAACCCGTAGGGCGTGAGGATCAGGTCAAAGGCTATGAAGTCGGCAAGGATGACTATGTGATCTTTGAGCAAGACGAAATCGCCGCCGTTGTCCCAGGAAGCGACAAGACGCTTCATCTCCAGGCATTCGTCGCATATGCCGATATCGACGATGTTTATTTCGACAAGCCCTATTATTTGGCGCCGAGCGATCGCGGCGGCGAAGAGGCGTTTGCGCTGATCCGGGCCGGCATGCAGAAAAAGAAGGCGGCGGCTATTGCGCGCACGGTTCTTTTCCGGCGTTTGCGGACTTTGTTGATCCGCCCCTACGACAAGGGCCTGATCGCGACGACGCTGAATTACGATTATGAGGTCCGCTCTGCAGACAAGGCTTTCGAGGATGTGCCCGACATCAAGATCAAGGGCGAAATGCTCGATCTGGCGAAGCATATCATCGCCACGAAAAGCGGGACGTTCGACGCGCAAGCGTTTGACGATCGCTATGAGGCCGCGCTCACGGAACTGATCAAGGCGAAGCTTGAGGGCCGCAAAATTACCATCCGCAAGGAGCGTAAGCCGGAAAAGGTCGTCGATCTCATGGAGGCACTTCGCCAAAGCGCCGGCGTCAGTGGAGAAAAGAAGCGTGCCCCGAAACGCACTGCTTCCAATGCTTCGCGTCAGCGAAAGGCCGGTTGATCCATGGCGCTTGAGACCTATCGCGAAAAGCGCGATTTTTCAAAGACATCCGAACCCAGGGGACGCAAGCGCAAGGCAGCAGCGCATAACAGTTTCGTCATCCAGAAACATGCAGCCCGCCGTCTGCACTATGATTTTCGCCTGGAGCTTGACGGCGTCCTGAAGAGCTGGGCGGTTGCAAGGGGACCGAGCCTGGTTCCAACGGACAAACGCCTGGCAGTCCAGGTTGAGGATCATCCGCTCGAATATGGCGATTTCGAAGGCACTATTCCGAAGGGCGAATATGGCGGCGGCTCGGTCATCGTCTGGGATCGCGGCACCTGGGAGCCGGATGGCGATCCGCACAAAGGCTTGGAAAAGGGCCACATCGAACTCGAACTGCACGGAGAGAAGCTCCACGGCCACTGGCATCTGGTCCGCATGGCAAGGCGTCCTCGGGAGAAAAATGACAATTGGCTGCTTATCAAAGGCGAGGACGACGCGGCCCGCCCCGAGGGCGCGGATGACATTCTCGAGGAGCGGCCGGAATCGGTGAAGACCGGCCGACTGATCGAGGAGCTCGAAGGAGAGCCGCCCGGATGGTCTTCAAAGACGGGCAGGATCAATCAACCCAAGCGCACCGCGGTGAAAATTGCGGCTGATCCCTCTTCCGTGAAGAAGGCCAGGACGTCGCCCTTACCCGATTTCGTCGAGCCGACATTGGCGATGCTGACGAAGAAGCCGCCGAGCGGCAAGCAATGGCTTCATGAAATCAAGTTCGACGGCTATCGCCTGCAGGCCCGCATTGAGCACGGCCGCGTCAGATTGCTGACGCGCAGCGGCCTCGACTGGTCGGACAAGTTCGGGAAGGAACTTATTACAGCGCTCGCCGCGCTTCCACTCAAGGCGGCACTTTTGGATGGCGAGCTGGTGGTCGAGACCAGTTCCGGCGCATCGGATTTTGCAGCCCTCCAGGCCGATCTTCGTGACGGCAGGACCGATCGTTTCGTCTTCTATGCCTTCGATCTCCTCTATCTCGACGGATATGATCTGCGCGCCGTTCCCTTGGTGGAAAGAAAGAAGATACTGGAGAAAGTCGTACCTTCCGGGACCAGCAAAATCCGTTTCAGCAGTGATTTCGATGCCGATGGCGACCTGGTACTGGAGCATGCCTGCCTTCTCGGCCTGGAAGGCATCGTGTCGAAGCAAGCCGACGAACCCTATCGCTCTGGCCGTGGCAGAAGCTGGCTGAAATCGAAATGTTCCTTCCGGGAGGAGTTTGTAATTGCGGGTTATGTACCGTCTTCGACGGCGCGCAAGGCGATCGGCTCTCTCTCACTCGGCATTTTCGATAAGGGCAGGCTGCAATATGTCGGCCGCGTCGGCACGGGATTTACCAACAAGGTCGCGGAGGACCTTTATTCTCAACTCGAAAACATGCGGACGGACAAAAGCTCGTTTGATAAACGCCTCAGTGCCGATGAGGCGCGCGGCGTCCGTTTTGTCCGTCCGGAACTGGTTGCCGCAATCGAGTTCCGCACGTGGACAGGGGATGGTCTGCTGCGACACGCCGCGTTCCGCGGTCTACGCGAGGACAAGCGGGCGACCGAGGTTATTCGAGAGCCCTCCATCGCCGCGGGTAGGGAACCAGAACTGCCGAAGCGGACAGTCATTCTCACGCATCCCGACCGTCTCTACTGGCCGGACGAGGGCGTCACCAAGGAAGGTCTCGCCGATTATTACACTGATGTCTGGAAATATATGGCGCCGTTCGCCGTACAGCGGCCACTGGCTCTGCTGCGTTGCCCCGACGGCATCGGCGGCCAGCACTTTTTCCAAAAGCATGCGTGGAAAGGTCTGAACGAAAACATTGTCGTCATCCATGACCCGAAGGACAAGGACCACACTCCACTCGTCAGCATCGATGGTCTCGATGGCTTGCTCGGTCTCGTGCAGGCGGGTTCGCTGGAGCTCCACCCCTGGGGCAGCACGATCGCCGATTGGGAGCATCCCGATATCATCATCATGGATCTCGACCCCGGGCCTGGCGTGCCCTGGGAGCGAGTGATCGAAGCGGCGGAGGAAACGCGTGCTCGCATGAACCAGGCCGGCCTGGAAGCCTTCGTCAAGACATCAGGCGGTAAGGGCCTGCATGTCGTGTCGCCATTGAAACCATCGGCCGACTGGCTCGTCGTCAAGGCTTTCACGAAATCCATCGCCGACCAGATGGCGGCCGATAGCCCGGCGCGCTACGTCTCCACCATCACCAAGTCGAAGCGGCAGGGCAAAATCCTGATCGACTACCTGCGCAATCAGCGCGGCTCAACGGCAGTGGCGCCCTATTCGACGCGAGCGCGCCCGGGGGCTGCGGTCTCGATGCCCTTGACTTGGGACGAACTTAGTCCTGCGATAGGGCCAGCCTATTTCACGGTCAATAATGCGCCCACTCGACTCGCGGCCCTTCGATCTGATCCTTGGGAGGATTTTCGGTCGGCCGCTGTTCCATTGGAACAACCGAAATCAAGGAGACGCAGAGCCTAGCGCGTGGCTTTCGAGGCGGCGGCGACGCTCTTTTTCAATGTGTCCATGATGTTGATGACATTGCTCGGTGGCGTTTCGGCCTCGGGCTTGGTTTTGGCCGCCGGTTTCCGTCCCTTCTTTTTTGCGGCGATCAGATCGTGCAGCTTGTCCTGCACCGGATCGCTCGCCATCGATGGTGTCCAGGGCTTCGTCTGCTCGTCGATCAACTGCAGGACAAGCGACATCAAGGACGGATCGGCCTTGTCCGCCTTGATCGTTTCGAAATAGGCCTCCTTATCGCGGACCTCGTCGCCGTAACGCAATGTCCATAACACGATGCCCTTGTCGCGGGGCTCAAGCATGACGGCCCGTTCGCGGCGATACATCACCAATCGGGAGATGCCGACTGTCTTGGTCGCGGCCATGGCGTCGCGGATGACGCAGAAAGCCTCTTCGCCGACGGGATCGTCGGGGGTCAGGTAATGCGGCTGGTCGAGCCAGATCCATTCGATAGAGTCGCGCGGTGCGAAGACATCGATATCGATCGTGCGGGTGCTTTCGAGCGCGACGGACTCCAGTTCGTCGTCTTCGATCAGCACATACTCGCCCTCGCCACGCTCATAGCCTTTGACCTCGTCGTCTTCCTTCACCACCTTGCCGGTGACGGAGTCGACATATTGGCTGACGACGCGGTTTCGGGTTTCGCGATTGAGGGTGTGGAAACGGATCTTCTCATTTTCCGATACAGCCGGCGCCATCGCGACCGGGCAGGTCACCAGCGAGAGCTTGAGATAGCCTTTCCAGAAAGAACGCTGAGCCATGCTTTGATCTCCCAATTTCACATCGGAACGGCAGGCTTGACGCTTTGTTCCATCTGACGATCCATCGCCAGTCGCCGTGGTCAGGGCAACGGCCGGAAAACACTATTCTTCGAAGGTTCAATGCCTGGGGAGCAAAGCCTGCATCCCGCTATTTTTCAAGTTTGTTACTGTAACGTACTTACAGTTTCCGGTGCATTTGCTCATGCTTTGCTACAGCACTTTGTGAGTCGTCGCCGGAGGGGATATGACGATGAAATTGAACTTCGCCTGCCTGTTGATGTTTATGGGCGCTATGACGGTCGGCGGGTCGCTTCAGGCGGCCGATCTGACGCCGCTTCTCAATTCGGAAGCCAAACCCGTCGCTACGCAAAGCGGGTGGACCTTCACGTTCGCGCCCTATTTCTGGGCCGCCGGAATGAAGGGCGATATTGCGCAATTCGGTCTGCCTGCTGTGCACGTCGACGAAAGCTTCAGCGATATTTTGCAGGATCTGGATTTCGGGTTCATGGCGGCGGGCGAGGCGCGGTATGATCGCTACAGCATCTTCGGCGACATCATTTATGCGAAAGTCTCCCAAGATGCCCATACGCCTAGAGGTATTTTCGCAAACAACATCGAAGTCACGTCGAAGACCTTCGCCGGCCTTTTGGGTGCCGGCTATGCGCTTATCGACGAACCGTCCGGCCATCTCGACATTGTTGGAGGCGCCAGGGTGTGGTCGGTCGACACCAAAATCTCGTTCAACGGCGGCCTTCTTGGCGGCGTTAGCCGCGATGACAACGCCACCTGGGTGGACGCGGTTGCCGGGTTGAAGGGCAACTACTTCTTCACGCCTCAAATCTATCTGACCGGTTGGGGTCTCGTCGGCGGCGGTGGAGCCGATGTCGACTGGGATGTCGCCGCAGGCCTCGGATACAAATTCAACAACAGGATTTCGGCGATTGCGGGCTATCGCGCGTTGGGGGTCGACTACAACCACGACAATTTCGAATTCAACATTGTCCAGCAGGGGCCAATTCTGGGGCTCGCGATCCACTTCTAGAAAAACAGGATTCGTGGCCCGGCAAGCCTTCTATTCAGCCGCCGTCGCCAGGCACCCATCGATGATCCCGCGGATTTCGGCGCGACAGGAGCCGCAATTGGTCCCGGCGTTCAGCGCTTTGCCGACCGCCTCGACGCTGTGGCAGCCATTGCGAACCGCGCCGACGATCTGGTTGACGCCGACGCCGAAACACGAGCAGACCGTTGCGCCTGGGTCCGGTGTGTCGGTGCCTGGCCGGCCGGCGACGAGGGCGAAGCGCTTGCGCATATTGCCGTGCGATGCGGACAGTTGCGCGATCGCCCAGTTGCGGGCAACGGCGACCGGCTGGCGGGCCAGAAATAGCGCCGCAAGCAGCCTGTTTTCGTCAAAAAAGCCCAGGCGGACATCGCCGGAGGTTTGATCGGCATAACCCAGCGGTTCGACATCAGCAGGAATATTGAACGTCGCATGGCACCAATCCGCCCAGTCTTCCACGGTGTCGTTGAAAGCCAACTCCATCCGCCACCCGCCGTCGGCTTTGGCAAGCGCCCAATAGGTGGCTTCGAGCCGTTGCGGCTTTGCCATGGAAACGGCAAAGCCATAGCGGGGTGCCTTGAAGGGGCGTGCTGCGACCGCGACATTCTTCGAAGCCGGCTGGCCGGAAAAGGGATCGGTCAGCGGCGCAACGACTGTATCGATACGCGCCTTTGCGGCGAAGCTGTCGTTCCAATGCATCGGCACAAATAGGCTGCCGCGCGCCTGTCGTTCCGTCACCAACGCCCTGACGATCACCTTGCCATGCGGGCTTTCGATCTCGATCAAGCTGGCGTCGCTGACGCCGATTTCGATCGCATCACGGGGATGGATTTCGGCGAAGGGTTCGGCGATATGGGCCGACAGCCGAGCGCTTTTGCCGGTACGGGTCATCGTATGCCATTGGTCGCGGATGCGGCCCGTATTGAGCGTGAATGGGAATTCCGCGCTCGTGCGGTCCGAAACGGGCATCTTGACGGGCACGAAACAGGCCTTGCCATCGGCATGAAAAAAACCGCCTTTGGCGAAAAAGCGCGTCGTCTGTGGTGCTGATCCCGCAGGCTGCGGCCATTGGAACGGCAAAAGCGCGTCGTAGTCATCAGCCGCGATTTGCTGGTAGGCGCCGATATCGAAATCCCGGCTGCCGTTGTTTTCGAAGCCGGAAAGGGCGGCATGTTCGGCAAAAATACCGGACTGCGAGCGGAAGGAGAAGGCTTCGGAAAATCCCATTCGACGACCGACTTCGGCCATCTGCCACCAGTCGGGCTTCGCCTCGCCAGGGGAGGGGAGAAATCCGCGCTGCCGGGAAATCCGGCGTTCGGAATTGGTGACGGTGCCATCCTTCTCGCCCCATCCCAGCGAGGGCAGCAACACATCCGCGTGTCGCGCCGTATCCGTCTGCCGCAAGACATCGGAAACGACGACGAAGGGACAGGCTTTGATGGCCGCTTCCACGGCGTCGGCGTCCGGCATCGAAACCACCGGATTGGTCGCCATGATCCACAGGGCTTTGACGCGGCCATCGGCGACGGCGCGAAACATGTCGACGGCCTTCAATCCTGGCCGTTCGGCGATAACGGGGGAGTTCCAGAAGCGCTGCACGCGATGCCGATCGTCTGCATTTTCGATCGTCATGTGGGCGGCAAGCATGTTGGCGAGGCCGCCGACCTCGCGTCCGCCCATGGCATTCGGCTGGCCGGTCAGCGAGAACGGCCCCATGCCGAGGCGGCCGATGCGTCCAGTGGCGAGATGGCAATTGATGATGGCGTTGACCTTGTCGGTGCCGGAGGACGATTGGTTGACGCCCTGGCTATAGCAGGTAACCACCTTTTCCGTCGTCTCGAACAAGCGGAAGAACTCGCGCAGTTGCATTGCCGGCAGACCGGTCTTGTCGAGCAGGTCGCCGAAGCTCAGCGCCGAGGCTTCGGCGAAAGCGTCCGAGAAGCCCTCTGTGTGGAGCGCGATGAAATTCTGGTCGATGGCGGAGCTCTGGGCCAGCCGGGCAAGTAAGCCGGTAAACAGCGCGACGTCTCCATCCGGTCGGATTGCCAGATGCAGATCCGCGATATCGGAGGTCATCGTTCGGCGCGGATCGATGACGACGACCTTCATTCCGGGGCGTTCGGCTTTTGCGGCGGCAAGTCGCTGGTAGAGCACCGGATGGCACCAGGCGAGATTGGAGCCGGTCAGGATCACCAAATCGGCCAGTTCAATGTCCTCATAGGTGCCAGGCACCGTATCGGAACCGAAGGCACGACGGTGGCCCGCGACCGAGGACGACATGCAGAGGCGCGAATTGGTATCGATGTTGGCCGAGCCGATGAAGCCTTTCATCAGCTTGTTGGCGACATAATAGTCCTCGGTCAGAAGCTGACCGGAGACGTAGAAGGCAACCGAATCCGGGCCATGCGCGGCGATGGTTTCGCAAAAACGTTTTGCCACCAGATCAAGGGCATCGTCCCAGCTCGCCCGTTGACTGCCGACTTCCGGATAGAGAAGACGACCGTCAAGATCGATCGTCTCCGCGAGCGCCGACCCCTTGGAACAGAGGCGCCCGTAGTTGGAGGGGTGATCAGGATCGCCTTTGACAGAAACCTTGCCGTCATCATCGATGCTGGCGATGACGCCGCAGCCGACGCCGCAATAGGGGCAGGTTGTTTTGGTCTCAGCGGGCATTGAAGTGTCCTCCAAGAGCCGAAGATATTGCCGGGCGAAAGACCATCTATTCCGCCGCCATCATGAGACTATCGAGCCTGATCGACAGAACGCCGTCCTCATTGCGCACCGGGATGGTGCGAACCGAACCTTCATCCGCCCCGAGCGCCTTGCCGGTTTCAAGCGAGATCACCCAATTGTGCAGTGGGCAGGTGACGGCTGCGCCATGCACGATCCCTTGCGAAAGCGGTCCGCCCTTGTGCGGGCAATGATCCTCAATGGCGAAAACTTCGTTTTCGGCAGTACGGAAGACCGCGATCTTGCCCTGCGGGGTCTTCACGCAGCGCGCGCCGCGCAGCGGAATATCCGAGATATCCCCGATCTCAATCCAGTTCATGTCCATCTCCTTACTCGGCCGCCTGCGGGTAACCGATCGTCGCCATCGGCTTGAACTCATGCTTGTCCTTGCCGGAGACGCGCTCCGACCAGGGGTCGACCTGGGCGAATTTCTGGCTGAAGACGAAGCGGTCGTAATAAGCCTTGCGCTTTTTGGCATCCCCCATGATCTGGCGGCGGATCTCGTCGAGACCGATGCGCTTGGCCCATTTGTAGATGCGCTCAAGATAGCGGGCCTGTTCGCGGTACATCTGCGTCAGCGCCACGATATGTTCCAGCGCCTCATCCTCGGTCTTGACCAGGCCGAGCACTTCCGTGCCCTTGATGTCGAGACCGGCAGCGCCCGCGAAATGGATCTCGAAGCCTGAATCGACGCAGATGACGCCGATGTCCTTGCAGGTCGCCTCGGCGCAATTGCGCGGACAGCCGGAAACCGCCATCTTGAGCTTTGCCGGTGTCCACGAGCCCCACATGAACTTCTCGATGCGGATGCCGAGGCCGGTCGAATCCTGCGTGCCGAAGCGGCACCAGTCGGAACCGACGCAGGTCTTCACCGTGCGCAGCCCCTTGGCATAGGCCTGGCCGGAGATGAAACCAGCCTTGCCGAGATCGGCCCAGACGGCGGGCAGGTCTTCCTTCTGGACGCCGAGCAGATCGATGCGCTGGCCGCCGGTCACCTTCACCATCGGGATCTCGAATTTGTCGACGACATCGGCGATGGCGCGCAGCTCGTTCGAACTGGTCACGCCGCCCCACATGCGCGGTACGACCGAATAGGTGCCGTCTTTCTGGATGTTGGCGTGAACGCGTTCATTGATGAAACGCGACTGATAATCGTCGGCATACTCATCCGGCCAGTCGCAGACGAGGTAGTAGTTCAGTGCCGGCCGGCATTTCGCGCAGCCGCACGAGGTCTTCCACTCCAGCTCCTGCATCACGGCGGGGATGGTCTTCAATCCCTTGGCCTTGATCAGCCGGCGCACATCGTCATGGCCGAGCTCGGTGCAGGCGCACATCGGCTGTACGGCCTTCGGATTGTAGCTGTCGCCAAGCGTGATCGTCATCAGTTGCTCGACCAAACCGGTGCAAGAGCCGCATGAGGCGGATGCCTTGGTATGGGCGCGCACGTCGTCGAGGGACGTCAGACCCTTGGCGGTGATCGTCGAGGTGATTTTGCCCTTACAGACGCCGTTGCAGCCGCAGATTTCCGCATCATCCGGCAAGGCTGCAACGGCCGCCATAGGGTCCAGCGGGGACCCTCCCTGGTAGGCCTGGCCGAAGATCAGCGTCTCGCGCATCTCCGAAATATCGGTCGCCTTCTTCTTCAGGTCGTTGAACCATGCGCCGTCAGCGGTCTCGCCGTATAGCACGGTGCCGATGATGCGATTGTCCTTGAGGATCACGCGCTTGTAGACGCCAGCTGCGGCATCGCGCAGCACGATTTCCTCGCGGTCGTCGCCATCAGCAAAGTCGCCCAAAGAAAAGAGGTCGATGCCGGTGACCTTGAGCTTGGTCGGCGTGTCGGAATGCACGAAGGCGGCGGAGGTGTCTCCCGACAAATGCGAAGCGGCGACACGCGCCATTTCATAGAGAGGCGCCACCAAGCCGTAGACCATGCCGCCCACTTCGGCGCATTCGCCAAGCGCCATGATGTCGCCATCCGAAGTGTTCATGCCATCGTCGACGACGATGCCGCGGTTGACGGCGATACCGGCGTCCTTCGCGAGCCCGACGCTTGGGCGGATGCCGACTGCCATGACGACGAGGGTCGCGGGAATGATGCGGCCGTCTTCAAGCTCGATGCCCTCGACCTTGCCGTTCCCGACAATCGCTTTGGTATTGGCCTTGGTAATGACTTTAATGCCGCGCTCTTCCACCGCCTTTTGCAGCAGATAGCCTGCAGCCGGGTCGAGCTGGCGTTCCATCAGCGTCGGCATGACATGCAGAACCGTGACATCCATCCCGCGGGAGGCAAGGCCCGCAGCAGCTTCGAGGCCGAGGAGACCGCCGCCGATGACGATTGCCTTCTCGCGCGACTGGGCGGCGAGCAACATCGCCTGCACGTCGTCGAGGTCGCGATACGTGATGACGCCGGGCAGATCCTTGCCCGGCACCGGGATGATGAAGGGCACCGAACCGGTGGCAATTACCAGCTTGTCGTAGTTCTCGGTGACGCCGTGATCGGAGGTGACCGTCTTGGCCGCCCGATCGATATTGATGATCCTGTGGCCCTTGTAGAGCGTGATGTTATTCTTGATGTACCAGCCGTCACCGTGAATGATGATCTGCTCGTAGTCCTTTTCGCCTGAAAGTACCGGCGACAGCATGATGCGGTCGTAATTGACGCGGGGCTCGGCGTTGAAGATCGTCACTTCATAGTGGCCGGGCGCCTTTTCGAGGAGATGTTCCAGCATGCGGCCGGGCGCCATGCCGTTGCCGATGATGACAAGTTTCTGGGTCATGAGGGAGTTCCGATCCGAATTACTGGGCAAAGATGCTGGTGTTTGCGGTCGCGGCGCTGTTGCGCTGCAGTTGCCGGATGGAGAGATGCATCCATACCAACGAGATGGCGACGATCGCAAAGAGCAGCATGAAGCAGCTCGACCAGAGGCCGGTCATATCCTTGAGCAGGCCGAAGGCGATCGGCAGGATGAAGCCGCCAAGGCCGCCCATCATGCCGACGATACCGCCGACAGCACCGACGGCGCCGGGATAATAGGCAGGAATGTGCTTGTAGACGGCCGCCTTGCCGAGGCTCATGAAGAAGCCAAGGATGAAGATGACGACGATGAAGATGGCCGGCGTGATGCCGAAGGCCGGGCCTGTCGCCGTGGCTGCCGGCAGCGAAAGGATCAAGGTGGCGAGTGCCGACACCGCCAGCATCGTGTACATCACGCTGCGTGCGCCCTTCTTGTCGGAAAGCATGCCGCCGAAGGCGCGGAAGATGCTGCCGGGGATGGAATAGGCTGCGGCGACCATGCCGGCAGTCTCGAGGTTGAAGCCGTAGACGCCGACCAGATAACGGGGCAGCCACAGCGACAGGGCGACGAAGCCGCCGAACGCGAAGAAGTAATAGAGCGAGAAGCGCCATACCTGCACATTCTTCAATGGCGCAAATTCCTGCAGCAGGCTCTTGGTTGCGCCGCCGCCATTGCGACGAGCGCGGAAGGCCGGATCGTCCGTCGTGGTGAACCAGAAGACGACAGCCATAACTGCAAGCACCAGCGCCCAGATCTCCGCGACAGCCTGCCAGCCCCATGCAAGGAGGACGAAGGGAGCAGCGAACTTGGTCACCGCGGCACCGACATTGCCCGCGCCGAAGATACCGAGCGCCGTTCCCTGCTTCTCCGGCGGGAAGAAGGGCGAGACATAGGCGACGCCGACCGCGAAGGAGCCACCGGCAAGGCCGACGCCGAGGCCGGCGATCAGCATCTGCGTATAGGTGTGGGCATAGGAGAGCAGGAAGGTCGCCAATGCGGCGGCCAGCATGGTGAGCGTGTAGACGAGCCGGCCGCCATAGCGCGTCGTCCAGATGCCAAGGACGATGCGGACGATCGAACCGGTCAGGACCGGAGTGCCGACCAGCAAGCCGAACTCGGCTTCGTTCAGGCCGAGCTCCTGTTTGATGCGAATGCCGATGATCGCGAAGATCGTCCACACGGCAAAACAGATCGTGAATGCCAGTGTTGATATCCACAGCGCGCGTTGCGGTGCGTCAGAGGACAATGTCTGCGTTTGGTCAAAAGCGGGCATAGCTTCTCCGTGCGCGACAACGTCGCGCCTTCCCTTGGTTCGAATTGAAACAAAAAAAGCTGCTGGTCAGGGTTCGCGCACGCCGAAAGCGTGTTCGTCAATCCTGATCGGCAGCTTTGCTTGAGACGCCCGACGTTGGACGCCAATAGGTGAGCCTTCTCGGCCTCGCCTATAACAGTGCAAGGAGCGTGCCAAATCCAGGACGTCCGGAAAACCGTGCAATTTCAATGAAAAAAATCGAGGGCTCTATTGGCCCAATGACCGGATGGTCAAATCTTGGGCGGCCTTTGCTGCGGTGCACATTAATCGAGCAGGGTGCTCAGCCGCCTTTGGCCGCCCGCTGCGCTTCGATATAAGCATCGATCTTGTCCGGATCGAACAGGCTGCCGTCGAAGAAACCATCGGGACCGAGCGTCAGGCTGGCGCCGGTGGAACCAACCGGCGTTTCGACGCGAAGAGCGCCTTCGACCTTGGCACTGGCGCCGGGCAGGGCCACGCCAAGCGGCTGCAATGCCGAACGGTATATGTCCGGCCTGTAGGTACTGCGGGCAATGGTCTCGTTGTGTTCGTCGTGAACGACCTGCCCCCAGCGCACCATCTGCGTATAGAACCAGAGGGCATGGCTCTTCCAGGGGAAGGTTGCCGCCTTGGCACGGGGAACGAAGAAGTCCTTGACGCTCGTCACCTGACCGCCGCCGACCCGCAGATCGCCGGATAGGGCCGGCAGCAGCCAAGCAATGGGGCGGCCGATATAGGCCGGCTTGGCGAGGGTCGACGCCAAGGTTTCCCTGTTCTGCGGATCGGAGCACCAGACCGCCGAGCGGTACACGGCTCGCAGCAGGGCGGCCATCGCGTCGGGGTGATCATCGGCCCACCCGGCATTGGCGCCGAGCACTTTTTCCGGGCTAGACTTCCAGATCGCGGCTTTGACCGTTGCGATATGGGCTTTGCCGCTTATGACACCAGCCGTATTCCAGGGCTCACCGACGCAGTATCCGTCAATCTGGCTGGCAGCAAGCGCATCCGGCATTTCCGGCGGCGGCAGAATGATGATTTCGATGTCGCGATCGGGATCCATGCCGCAAGCCGAAAGCCAATAGCGCAGCTCGTAATTGTGCCCGGAATGCGGATGGACGACGGCGAAACGCAGAGGGCGTTCCGGACGTTTGAGGACAACCTCATGAAGGGCTTTGCCGTTGCGGCCGGCATCGAGGTCGTCGCTTGCGCCAGCGGCGGCCATTTGATCCCAAAGCGCTGACGATACCGTGACCGCATTGCCGCCGAGACCGAGCGCCATCGGCACGATCATCTTCGGCGCAAGCGGCGTCAGCCCGAGATTGCAGGCAATCGGCATCGGGGCAAGCATATGCGCCACGTTGTAGCGGCTGACTGCAAGCCGGTCGCGAATATTGGCCCAGGAGGCCTCTCGCACCAGCCTGAGGTCGATCGCCTCCGCCTCGGCGAAACCTTGTTCTTTCGCGATGACGAGCAGGGCGCTATCGAGAAGGGGAAGGAACCCGGCAACGATCTCGTGTGTCTGCGTCATGCGTTTTCTCCTGGATCGAGCAGGCCGATCGCCGTTACCAGACTTTGCGCGATGTCTATGATCTTGCGGTTCTGGTTCATGGCCGTCTTGCGCATCAGCGCATAGGCCTCTTCTTCCGATATGCCCCGCGATTTCATTAGCAGGCCTTTGGCGCGGTCGATCACCTTGCGGTTTTCGAGTTCGCCTCGGGTCTCTTCCAGTTCGCGATTGAGGCGCGCGAATGCGTTGAAGCGGCTGATGGCCATCTTCAGGATCGGCCGCACGCGCTCCTGCTTCAAGCCGTCGACGATATAGGCGGAAACGCCGGCATCGACGGCCGCTTCGATCGAGGCTTCGTCCGACCTGTCGACGAACATGGCGATCGGCCGCTTCACGGCGCGGGAAAGCTGAAACATGTTTTCGAGCATGTCTCGATTGGGATTTTCCAGATCGATGACGATCACATCCGGATTGATCTCGCTGATCCTGCGGGCAATTCCGTTGATGTCGTGAACGATCGTGACGTTCTCATATCCGGCCTCGCGCAATCCGGCCTCAATGATTGAGGCGCGAATGCGGTTCTCGTCTATGACCAACACGGCAAGGGTATGAGATTTCATTGTCGCATATCGCCTCTGGCCCAAGCTCACAGGCTGAAGCAACGCTCAACCGCCATAGCCGCCCTGTGCTTCCTTACGATCGGTCTGATCCAACCGCAAGGCAAAGGGACCCATAAAGTCAGTTGCCGGGAAATTTGTAAGCCTATGTATAGAGGGGCCTGCGGTACACATTGGCGGACAAATTCGTCGTCCCGCGCAGCTGGACACGCAGGGGATGGCGATAGATAGTTTGCGTCGTAATAAATATCGCGCAAACTATCTCATGAAAGGATATCTCCATGATCAAGCAGATTCTGTTCCGTGCGGCTGTGGCTCTCGCTGTAACGACGGCAGGTTCATGGTCCATTGCTTCCGCTGCCGAAGTGAAGAACGTCGTCATCGTCCACGGCGCGTTTGCCGATGGTTCCGGCTGGCGCACCGTGTCCGACCTTCTGACCAAGGACGGGTATAAGGTTACGATCGTGCAGGAGCCGCTGACGTCGCTGGCTGACGATGTCGCGGCGACCAAGCGTGTTCTCGACTTGCAAAATGGTCTAACTGTCCTCGTCGGCCATAGCTATGGCGGCATGGTTGTCAGCGATGCCGGCAATGCCGCTAATGTCTCCGCGCTGGTCTATGTTGCGGCTTTTGAGCCCGACAAGGGCGAAAGCCTGGCAACGCTTGCTCAGAGCAAACCCGTCGAAAACGCGAGGAAGGACAGCGTCAAGGCGACGCCGGACGGTTTCCTCTATTTGGACCCGGACGCGGTTCATGAGGCGTTTGCCGCCGACCTGCCAAAGGCCGAGGCGGATTTCATCGCCAAGTCTGAGGTCTTTGCCTCGCAGAAGGCATTTGGCGCCGAAGCGGGCGAACCGGCCTGGAAAAGCAAACCAAGCTTCGCGCTTGTTGCAACGGAAGACCGGTCGATCAATCCGGATCTCGAGCGCAGCATGGCAAAGCGTGCCGGAAGCAAGACCTATGAGGTCAAGTCGAGCCACGCCGTGTATTTGTCAAAGCCGCACGACGTTGCGAAGCTGATCGAGGAAGCCGCAAAGACTGGCTCGAAGTGAGAAGGGCCAGTCGCATGCCGGCTCATGGATGCAGCCGGCATGCAAGGGCCTCAACTCACCACTTCTTGCTGAGCTTGAACGTAATGGTCCGTGCCTCGCCGTAGCCGCAGACGTTTTCCCCGGCGCAACCCGCGACATAGTTCTTGTCGAAGAGGTTGGCGACGTTGAGCGAAGCGCCCCAGCCCTTTTTCTCGTAGCGGATGCCGGCATCGAAGAGCGTTGCTGAAGGCACGCGCAAGGTGTTGGCCTCGTCTGCCCAGGACTTGCCCTGATAGCGCACGCCAGCGCCGATGCTGAGGCCGTCAAGCGCATCGCTCGTGAAGGCGTAGTCGAGCCAGAGCGAGGCGGTGGAGTTCGGGATGAGGTAGGGCGAATTGCCGACGACGGTTTGATCGAGATCCTTGGTGATTTCGAGATCGGTGTAGGAGTAGGAGCCGAGCAGCTTCCAATTGTCGTCGAGATTGACCTTGCCTTCGAATTCGAAGCCGCGCGAACGCACTTCGCCGATCTGGCGCTGCAGGAAGGTGACGGGATCGGTCAGCGCCATATTCTTGCGGTTAATCTGGAAGATCGATGCGGTGAAAAGGCCATCGATGAAGTCGGGTTCGTATTTGACGCCGGCTTCATACTGCTGGCCCTTCTCGGGTGTCAGGCCGCCGCCGCTGACGCTGGTGCCGATCAGAGGATTGAAGAAGGTGCCGGCGCTGACATAGGGGGTAACGCCGTTGGAGAACTCGTAGGCGAGGCCCGCGCGGCCGCTCGCCGCCTTTTCATTGGTGCTATAGGTGGTGCCGACCTTCGCATCCGAATCGATGTCGACAAAGTCGTAACGGCCGTTAAGCGTCAGCAGCCATCCGCCGCCGAAATGCATCTGGTCCTGCGTATAGATGCCGAGCTGCTGCTGTGTCAGCACCTGATTGAGGTAAACGAAATTGGCACCCTGCGGCGTGCCATAAACCGGATTGGTGGCGCTGATCGGATTGGAGCCGCAGCAAGCCTGGATCTGGTCGAGCCGGTAGATCGAGTAATCGGTGCCGACCATGAAATTATGGGCGACAGCGCCGGTAGCGAATTCGTTTTGCGCGCGGGTATCGACGGAGAAGGTATCGACTTTCGACCGTTCGAAAAAGCCGATGCGGTTCAGCATATAGTTCGGATCGTCATAGGACGGATCGAGCGGATTGCCGTCCACATAACCATTCAGATACGGGCCCTCCTCGCGCTTGTAGAGATGGCCGTAGCGCGCATTCTGCGACACCGTCCAACCGCCGTCGAATTCGTGCGAGAACTCGTAGCCAACCATCTGCTGGGCGTATTTCAGGTTGTCGATGTCCGGCTCGCCATAGAAGGCCCTGCGCCTGATCTTGCCGAAGGGTGCGTCGACTACGGTGCCGACATAGGGAAAAAAGCCGTTGCCGCTATGGACCTCATCGAGGCCGCTGACCATGCCGTAGACGGTGAGCTTGGTGGAGTCGTCCGGAGAGATGGTGACCTGCGGCATGATGAAGCCGCGCAGATCGTGCGTGTTGTCGCTATAGGTGTCGCCGCCGGCGACTTTGCCCGTCAGCCGGTAGCGATAGACCCCGTCGGCCGAGAGCTTGTCGGAAAAATCGAAGCCGAGGAAGGCGTTGCCGAGATTGTTGATGCCGATCTCAGTGTAATAATAGGGATCATCGGTCGGTTCCTTGCGCACCAAGTTGACAAGACCGCCGGGATTGGAGCCGCCATAGATCACCGAGGAAGGCCCCTTCAGCACCTCCACGCGCTCGAGCATGAAGGGATCGATCTGGAAGCCGCCGAAACCATAGCTGTAGAGCGTGAGCCCATTCATGAACACGCCGGTCTGCGTAGCGTCGAAGCCGCGAATATAAAACCAGTCGGTATCGCCGTCATCGCCGAAGGGCTGCGTGGTGACGCCCGGAGTGTATCGCAGCGCCTCGTCGACCTTGTTGGTGATGCCGCGATCGTTCATTTCCTGCCGGCCGATGACTGAGACCGATTGCGGTATCTCGGTAATCGGCATGTCCGCCTTCGATCCGGTCGTCGTCTTTTTGGCGACATAGCCTTTGACCGGGGCGGTGCCGCTCGCTTCGCTGTTATCCTGACCTGATTGGACGACCAGCGGCTTCAATTCCGTTGGGCTCTCCTGGGCCACCCCCTGCGAGCCCAGCGCCATTGCTGCCGCGGCAACGCCTGCCGCCAATACCCGTTTTAAAAATACGCCTTCGGTCAATCCCTGCATTTCCGTCATCAGTCCTAACTTCGCGACACCCAGCTCAATCCGGGTGGCCGTGCCTTCAAAATAAGCTGAGTAATTAACTCATATTTAACAGGACGGCTTGTCTCGAAATCGGGGAATTGAACGTTTTTGGGCAATTCTCCACAGTGCCGGCAATCGCCCGCTGGGTGTGGCTTTTAGGCAATCTGGCTTCGTTTCCAGTTCGCCGGAGTGGTGCCAACATTCTTGCGGAAGACGCGGGTGAAATGCGCCTGATCGGCAAAGCCGGTCTCGACAGCGATATTGGTGAGCGGCGTGTCGCCTTTCAGCAGCAGCTGCTTTGCCCGTTCGAGCCGCGCCTTGGTCTGCCATTGGTGCGGCGGCAGGCCGGTCGACGCCTTGAAGGCGTGGCTGAAATGCGATTGCGACAGCCCCGTCAGCGACGCCAGTTCTTCCAGGCGGATGTTCCGGAGGCAATTTTGCTCGATGTAGTCGACTGCGCGGCGCAGTTGCCAGGAGGCCAGTTCGCTGCGCTTACGCGGCTGCGATCCTCGCAGCTGCAGCACATTGATCAGCAGCGAAAGCGTGAGGCCGTCGCCATAGAGATCATGCAGGGGTTGCGGATTCTCACATTCGGCGGCGATCAATTCGGCCAGCGCCATCAGCCGAGGATCGAAGAAATGCAGGCGCGGACTGTCGAGACGGGTCTGATCGAGATCCTCCATCAGCCGCTGGCCGATGACCTCTGCATTGAAATGAATATCGAGATGGCGCACGAAATCGACACCGTCGAGATCGGCCCAAAGCTCCATCCCGGCGGGGATATAAGAAATCCTTTCGCGCTCAAACTCTTGCTGGCGGCTTTGGACACGCGGCGAGAGCCTGACGTTGCTCGTACCGGAGCCGCGCTGATCGAGCAGGATGAAGAGCCTGGGATCGTCGGCGATATAGTAGCCGCCGGCGCGGGCTGCACAATTGACGTTCCAGACGTCGGCAACGATGCCATTCCACCGGCGCCGATGAACGCCGCCGATGACCGAAAAACCGCCGATCCTGTTCTGCATCCTTGGCTGAAACGTCATCCTCAGCTTCCAGCTCCGTTTTGATATAATCCTTCGTAATAAACTCAAGTTATTATATCAGCGAAACTTCCATGGCAATGGAGCAAACTCCCGAAGGCACCACACAATCCCATTCCAAATTCACCCCAATTTTGAGCCTCGCAGCAAGCCGCATTTGCCTAGTTTTCGCAATGGGTTGTCGATATTTCTGCCAGTGGCGCGTGAGTCCCACGCCCGCCGGCGACAAAACGGCATATCATCGACGTTGATAGGACCTCACATGAAAGAAAAGCTTCTCATCGCCGCGGTTTTCGCAGCAGCTTTCCCGTTTCTCGCCCATGGCGAGACTCTGCAGTTCCCGAGCGAGGAACCGATCGCCGAAGTCTCGATCCCGCATAGCTGGGGGCCCAAGGAAACGGAAACCGGCGTCGATGCAACCTCTCCCGACTCCGCGATTTATTTCTCCATCGACATCGCCAGCGAAAAGACAATTGATAAAACGCTCGACGACGTCATCGACTTCCTGACGAAAAACGGCGTCGAAATCGACGATAAGTCCAAGCATGAGTTTCCGGATTCCGTGCTCAACGGCATGAAGATGGCGCATCTGGAATGGGATGGCAAAGACAAGGACGGCCCGGTCGACGTCGAACTCGGCCTGCTCCAGCCGTCCGAACACAAGCTTCTGATCGTCACCTATTGGGGTTCGAAGGACACCCAGGACAAGCATGACGAAGCAGTGCAGAACATTATGAATTCGCTCAAGCCGATCAATGATTGAGCCTTCGTAAGTGGGGAATAGCAGAGGCAACCACTTATGTCGTTGCCTCTGCTTATTACGGTCACCTTGTCAAGGCGTGGATGGCCTAGTCGGCGTCGCCAAGATTACAAATGGCATGCCGCATAGCCAACATGGCAGCGATTCAGGTCGCTGTCAGAAGGCGCCTATAAATTACAGGCGATAAGCTGGTAGATCGGTGAAAATGGCGCACTGGATCGTCGACAGTTATGAGATGAAAACGATTATCCTCGGACCGGATATGCGGACCATCTTTGTCGTCGATGGCGCTTTGCCGGAAGAGAACGCGGTATTCCCGAACTGGGCGAATGAGCAGGTCATCATCGCACAGGTGATGGTGGCCTATGTTGAAGGCAAGGCGTACCGTCTCGATATGGTCCAGGGTTATTTCGAGGATCTGAACGAAACCGGCAGACTGCGGCACAATTCGCAACTGAATCTGTTCCACACCATCGCCAAGCAGTTTTTCTCGACAATGCCCGGGCGAAGCCCGCGATCGATAGCGCTCGGTGATGTGCTGGGACAAACGATGTGGCACTGCAGCCCGAGGGAGAACTCAAGGATTTACGAGCGGCTGCAATCCTATTTCGTTGACGGTCGAAACGATCCTTTTATCGAGCAACTGCATCCTGACGGGGCCGTGCACCCAACGTTTCATTGACGTGCCGGAATATGCAAGGAGCCGAGTTGATAGTTCAATTCTCAACGCCGACAACGATCAGGTTGCAATCTGTTTCCAGTGGTCGGACAGACTTCTTTGGCAGCCGGGTTTTGACAAAGTCACGATTGATCTTGCCCTCCGTGCGATGATCGCTAACTGATTTGCCTGATGCGAATAAATTGCGAGTGCGCCGAGAGCTCTGCATCGGCAACCCAGCTAGCAGTGCGCGTGGAGTCTATTTTTCATTGAGCCATCTGAGAGTTTGGAGAAGGCACGCCGACCCGGATAGCCCGAGAGAAATCCGGCGACAAGCCTGCATCCCTGGCTCGAAGATCGATGTGAGCGAACGCCCGCAACTCCGAAAGCGGCACACTAGTGTCGAGCGCGCCACGATCATAGGCGTAGTCGGGAATGTAGCCATTGACGATAAGCCGCCAGTCGAATGGTATGACGGCGCCGACGGCGCGCATCATCTTCGCAACCGTTGTCGTGCAATTCGTCGTGATCGAATTGTAAAATTCCGGCGTCGTGGCAAGAGCGTTAGCGTCTTCGACATATTCGAGCAGTAGCTGCCGTGCAGCGTCGGGCGACACCTTCAGGCGATAGAGCTGTACATCTTCGCCACGGACATTCGATCGCACCCCGACCACGTCACGTTCGTCTGCAGCAATGATCACGAGGGGGTTGCTCTTGAAGAGATCCGCGATTGGGGAAAATTCGCCGCCTTCGCGACGCCGCACTTCGATTGACCAGGCAAGCTGGCCGCCACCGTCGAAACCGAAGCTCAGGATCATGTGGGCCATCTCCGGCCCTGCCCAATAGGACATGAACAGATCGATGGTCTGCACCTTGGTGAGGTCATAGGTTCGGGTCGTCCAGCGCTCGGTGAAATCAGTGTTGCTGCGCCAGTCGAAATCGCGAACGTTGATGAGCGTCAGCATGTCGCCATTGCGCGTGCCTGTCACCTGTCTGGCGACGTCAGATGCCCAATTGGCGTGCCGGCGCGGCTTGATTGTGCTCCACCAGCCGACGGTGATGGCGAAAGCCAGCACGAAAGCCAGCAGCGCCTGTATATACCAGCGGCCGAACAATGCCGCGATCGTGCCGAGACCCAGGAGTACGAACAGGCCCGCAGTCAGAGCCCTGATGAATTCGTCCGTCGGTAGACGATACCAAATGGCTAGCGAAGCCCAGACGGACAAAAGCGCTATGAAGAGCGCAAGTAAAAGGGCAAAAGCGACCCATGTGATGCGACGCAATTTCCGGCCCCTCTCGGATTTGCCGCTCAATCGACACCGAACGGCGTATGATCATCTACCTTGTGTGGTTCCAGCTCAAACTTACATAACGCAAAAAAACTCTGTGTTGAACTTAGCAGCCCATCAGCGGCTTGAATTTTTGTCCGTCATCCGCCACCTCTTCGGCGCGACTTTCAAAACTTCCAGGAGACCAGACGCATGACGACAACCACCGCAGAAAATTCCGCTGAGAGCCACGTCTTTGAGGCCGACGTCGCCCGCCTTCTGCACATGATGGTTCACTCGGTTTATTCGGATAAGGACGTTTTCCTACGAGAGCTGATTTCGAATGCGGCCGATGCTTGCGAAAAGCTTCGCTATGAGGCAATTGCCACGCCTGCATTGCTGGCAAGCGATCCCGACAGCCGTATCGTATTAACGCTCGATGAGGAGGGCGGCAGGTTTGTCGTCGAGGATAACGGCATCGGCATGAGCCGGGACGAGATGATCGAAGCGCTCGGAACGATCGCTCGCTCCGGCACGCGGGCCTTCATGGAACGGATCGAAGCTAACAAGCAGGGCGAGGGCGCGCAACTCATCGGACAGTTCGGCGTCGGCTTCTATTCCTGCTTCATGGTCGCCGATCGCGTTGATGTCGTGTCGCGCCGCGCGGGCGCGGACAATGCCTGGCTCTGGTCTTCCGACGGCAAGGGCGGTTACAGCGTCAGCCCGATCGATATAAGCGAGGCGCCGGCGCGCGGCACGCGCATTACCCTGCATCTTATGGAGGATGCGAAAAGCTACACCTCCCGCTGGAGCATTGAGCGGATCGTCAAGGAACAGTCGGGTCATGTGCCGGTTCCGATCAAGATCGCCGAGAAGCCCGGCGATGAAGCCACGCAGCTCACCGACGGCACCGCACTCTGGACCAAGTCGAAGAACGACATTACAGCGGAGGAATATACGGATTTCTATCGCAGCGTGTCAGGCCAGTATGACGAGCCGGCCCTGACGGTGCATTATCGTGCCGAAGGCCGCCACGAATATTCCGCACTCGCCTTCGTCCCTGGTTCCCAGCCCTTCGACCTCTTCGACCCGGATCGGAAGGGCCGCATGAAGCTCTATGTGAAGCGCGTCTTCATTACCGACGAGGCGGAATTGCTGCCCCGTTATCTCCGCTTCGTGCGCGGCCTTGTCGATACGGCAGATCTGCCCCTGAACGTCTCGCGCGAAATGATCCAGGAAAGCGCAATCCTGACAGCGATCCGCAAGGGTGTCACCAACCGCATTATCACGGCGATCGAGAAGCAGGCGGAGAGCGACAAGGACGCCTTCCTGAAAATCTGGGAGAACTTCGGCAGCCTCCTCAAAGAAGGCATCTACGAGGACTTCGAACGCCGCTCGCAGCTTCTGGCCCTCTCGCGGTTCCGCACGACTGCGTCTGCGGACGGCTATCGTTCGCTTGCCGATTACGTCAAGGATGCCAAGGAAGGCCAGCAGTCGATCTACTATCTCGTCGGCGGCAGCCTGGATCAGCTGAAGGCTTCGCCACAGCTCGAAGGTTTCCGTGCCCGCAGCATCGAAGTTCTGCTGTTGACCGATTCCGTCGACAGTTTCTGGGTCACCAATGCCCCGGATTTCGAGGGCAAGAGCTTCAAGTCGATCACCCAGGGCTCTGCGGATCTCGCGCAGTTCAAGAAGCAGGATCAGGACAAGCCGGAAAGCGAAAGCGCTCTCGCCGAGGTGCAGGCCTTCCTCGACTACGCCAAGCAGAAGCTCGCCGATGAGGTATCCGATGTGCGCGCATCCGATCGCCTGATCGAAAGCGCCGTCTGTCTCGTTGCGTCCGAACAGGGCTATGACCGGCAGCTCGAGAAGATCCTGCAGGGGGCCGGCCGTCTGGACTCTGGCGCCAAGCCTATCCTCGAAATCAACATGGATCATCCCGTCGTCAAGGCTATCGCCGCCAGAGCGGACGCGCCTTCGTTGCGCGATGATGCGGCATTCCTGCTGCTCGATCAGGCGCGAGTTTTGGACGGTGACAAGCCGGCCGATCCGCGTGCCTTCGCCGAGCGGCTGGCGCGACTGATGGAACGCGCATTGCTGTGACCGAAGGCGGTTTCTGCGGTCTCAGGTTCCGCAGCGGATGGGTCGTTTCCCATCCGCTGCGACTTGCCCGGAAGTCGAGGCCCGAGAACAGCTGGCCAGCCAAGGCCGGGACGCTTGTGCTGGAATCCACCGCTTCGCCAGCCGCCCAGCTTCGTAGCCAGGTGAAGGCCGCAGCCGCGCAGTGATAGGTTACAAACAATAGCGCGCGCTTAACTCTCGGGAAACCATATTTGGCAACAAGGAGGCCAGCAGGCTCTGCGTCGAGCCACCCTCTGACCGAGATTTTCGATGACCTCTGAACATTCGACGAGCACCCTTCACCAACGTCTTGATTTTATTGAGTTCGACGCCGAATCTCGCGACGCGCTCAGGGAATTGCGGCCTCTGATCGCCGAAAAAATTGGCGGTGCTCTGGATAAACTCTATGGGCAGATCGCGAAGGCGGCTGGGGCCGCCGGCTTTTTCCATAGTGAAAGCCACATGGCCGGAGCCAAAAAGAAGCAGCAGGAGCATTGGGCCAACCTCGCCAATGGAAATTTTGACGCTCCCTACGCAGAGGGTGTGAAGGCCATCGGTAGAACGCATGCCCGCGTCGGCCTGGAGCCCCGCTGGTACATTGGCGGTTATGCGCTGGTCATGTCGGAACTGATCAAGGGCATTGTCGAAAAGCAATCGTCGATATTCTTCCGCCGTAGCCAGGGAAAGAAGCTGTCGGCAGGAATTTCCGCCGTCGTGAAGGCAGCCATGCTGGATATGGATTATTCCATCAGCGTTTACCTTGAAGCCCTCGAAGACAAGCGCAAAGCGCTAGAAGCGGAACGGCTGCGTACCGAAGCGGACCAGACATTGGCGCTCGCCCATCTGCGGCGGGCGCTGGCAGCACTTGCCAAGGGCGATCTCGATGCCAAACTGCCGGCAGATATGCCGGGAACCTTCAAGGAAATGGCATCGGACTACAACGAGGCAGTCGGCGCATTGCGCAACTCCTTCGCTTCGGTTCACAGCACGTCAGCCGAGATCGTGGCCGGAACCGAGACGATATCGAAGGCGACCGACGACTTGGCGTTGCGCACCGCCCAGCAGGCAGCCGGTGTCGAGCAAAGTTCGGCTGCCCTTCAGCAACTCACCGTCAGCGTTGGTCAGACGGCTGCGAATGCCGAAAAGGCCTCTGAGGCTGTCCGCGAAACCCAGCAGCGGGCAAGGAACTCAGGCCAATTGGTCACCGATGCCGCCTCGGCCATGGCTGCGATCGAGCAGTCGTCAAGCGAGATTTCGAAGATTATCGGCGTGATCGATGAGATCGCATTTCAAACGAACCTGCTGGCGCTCAATGCCGGTGTCGAAGCGGCTCGCGCCGGAGACGCAGGCAAGGGCTTCGCGGTTGTGGCCCAAGAGGTCCGGCAACTGGCGCAGCGAAGTGCGGAGGCCGCCAAGGAGATCAAGCAGCTTATCTCGGAAAGCTCCGATCAGGTGAACAAGGGCGTCGGCATCGTAGGCGACACGGGCGAAGCGCTGAGCGATATGATCAGCCGTATCGATGTCATCAACCAGTTCGTTTCCGACATCGCGGGCACGGCGCGCGATCAGGCAAACGGCGTCGACGAGGTTAATGTCGCTATCCGCAGCATGGATACGATCACCCAGCAGAATTCCGGCATGGTCGAACGCACCTCCGCGGAGACGCGCCGACTTCGCAACGAAGTCGAAAATCTCGTTAATCTCCTCCAGCGTTTTGGTGCGGCCGGTGGAAAAGCCACGCAGCTGAGCCGGGCGGCTTGAGTGAGTGGTGAAGGGTCACGGAACATCGATCCTGAAGGCGAAGGAGGGGCGAGATACGGCCCTCCAAGGCTGCTCTCATTTGACAACAGCCGAGAAGCAAAACGGTACCGGTTGCACTCCTGAAGGCGAGATGTGGTAAATCTACCGACCCGACTTCAACCCGCCCAGAAGCGTCGGAATGAGTTCGGACACCGTGGGATGGATCGGCACGGCCCATTTTAGAACGGGATAGGGCGTCGCCGCATGCATGGCATCGATGAAGCCGTGGATCGCTTCGTCGCCTTCGACACCGAGGATTGCGGCGCCCAGTATCTGTCCGTTTTCGACATCTGCAACGACCTTCATCAGGCCCTTGGTCTCACCCTTTTCAATGGCGCGTCCGACCTGGCTCATCGGTATGGTCGATGCTGAGATGGACCGCCCGGTCGCACGCGCTTCCCGTTCGGTCATTCCGACGCGACCGAGCGGCGGATCGATATAGAGCGCATAGGCCGGGATACGCTCACTGACCTTCCTATCTTCACCATCCAGAAGATTGGCGGCGACGATCTCGAAATCATTATAAGACGTATGCGTGAAGGCGCCCCGGCCGTTGCAATCGCCAAGGGCCCATATTCCGTCGACATTGGTGGAGAGGTGATCGTCGACGATGACATAGCCCTTGTCGTCCAGCGCTACGCCCGCCTTCGAAAGACCTAGATCGTCGGTGTTCGGCCGCCGCCCCGTCGCGATGAGGAGATGGCTTGCCTCGACATCCGGATTGCCCGCGGTCGAGATGCGAATGTCCTCGCCGCTTTTCGACAGCTGGATGTCCTGTGTATTCGTGTGGATCGATATGCCTTCGGATCGAAGAACGTCGGCGATCGCCTGGCAGATATCGTCATCCTCTCGCGGGGCCAATCGCGGGCCGCGTTCGATGATGCTGACCTCGGTGCCGAAGCGCCGGTACATCTGCGCGAATTCAAGGCCGATATAGCCGGCGCCGATGATGGCGAGATGGCGGGGCAGGGCGGTCAGATGAATGATGGAGGTACTGGTAAGATATTCGATGTCCGAAAGCCCGGGCAGCCCGGGAATGGCCGGCCTCGCACCGACGTTGAGAAAGATCCGCGGCGCCGTCAATGTTTCGCCTCCGACGCGGATGGTCTTTGCGCTTTCGAAGCGCGCATGTCCCCGTATCAGGGTAATTCTGTCCGTGGACTCAAGCCACGTCGTCAGCGAATCCCTTGCATTACTTATGACGGTCGCCGCGCGTTTCTCGACAGCCGCCATATCCGTCGATATCCCGCCATTCGTGCGAATGCCGTAGTCCGCGCCTCGCCGTATCACATGCGCGGTTCGGGCGCTCGCGACTAGGGTTTTGGTTGGCATGCAGCCGGCATTGACGCAGGTCCCGCCGACGAATTTCCGCTCAATCAGGGCTACCGTCATGCCCGCAGCCGCGAACCGCCCGGCAAGCGATGGCCCTGCCTGCCCGGCACCGATGATAATCGCGTCGAAGGTTTTCATGGTTATCCCTCCCACAGTTTGATGTCTGCTTTTCACACCGGGTCGGACTGGATGTCGGCGCCCTTAAGCCTGTTTTGCAATTTAGCAGAGTTGAGCGAAACCTGTGTCGAAAACCTGAAGGAGCAATCGGATGATTTTCAAAAAACTCCTGTCTGCGGCAAATCAACGCGTATTTGTGTTTTGTTCTTTAGCATCTTGTCACTCAAGCTAAGCTCTCCGGCAATTCGGCGCCCCCTTTTTCGGTTGGGAAGCATTGCTGCCGGTCAGAGCGGCCACATCACGGTCCGCGCACAAGTGTTTCCGCACCTTGACGGCAAGCGCCGCTAAGCCATGTCTGATCGCATATGTGCGGCAAGGAGACAGCATGCGATACCGTAAGACTGGATTCACTGAGACCAAAAGCGAAGTCAATTTCGCCTTCATAAGATGCGAAGGATGGTCGAAGCTCGCCTATGATGCGGTCGACCTTTAGGCCGCAGGCTTAATCGTGGCGCGGCTGTTGCGTTGCCACCACTGGAATGCCGCTCGGCCTTCGTGCGCTTCCAGCTCCAGTCACCCGGCATGAGAACGGCGTTGACGAACTTCAGAGGCACCTCTGCTGCGTGCAAAGGATAACTTAAGGATTTAGGCAACGTGCTTGCTGTTCCGAAAGAACCACCGCAAAAATTTATCTCCGTGATGCTGTCTTCCCTTCGAAAGGCGTTTTTCAGCATTGGCATCGCGAGCGCCGCGATCAACATGTTGGCGCTGACCGGCTCCTTTTTCATGCTTCAGGTCTATGATCGTGTCATTCCAGGCCGCAGCCTTCCAACGCTTGCTGGCCTCGCGATCATTGCCGCGACCCTGTTCATATTCCAGGGGACCCTCGAACTGTTGCGCTCCATGCTGCTTACGCGTGTGGGCATGTCTCTCGATGAACGGCTGAACCGAAGGGTCTTCGGCTCGCTGATTTACCTTCCAACGAGATTGCAAGCGGCCGATGATGGGCTGCAGTCCGTTCGCGATCTGGAACAGGTCCGATCGTTTCTATCTGGAGGCGGCTCGACTGCCCTGTTCGACCTACCATGGATGCCTTTTTATCTGATTTTGTGTTTTCTGTTCCATTTCTGGATTGGCCTCACCGCCTTGTGCGGCGCCATTGTGCTCGTCGTCCTGACAGCCCTTGCAGAGATGTTGTCGCAAAAGCCGGCTCAGGAAGCCGCGAAGTCCTCCGCGGCGCGTCTCGGCTTTGCACAAGCGGCACGGCGGAACTGGGAGGCCGTGGTCGCAATGGGTTTCAGCGGCCGCCTGACGGAAAAATGGACGGCCATGAATGAGGACTATCTGGCAAATCAGCTCTCGGCCAGCAACATTGTCGGCACGCTTACCACGATCGCGAAGATATTACGGATGATGCTGCAGTCCGGTGTATTGGCCGTCGGCGCGATCCTTGTCATCAAGCAGGAAGCGACAGGCGGCATCATCATCGCCAGCTCGATTATGGTTACCCGTGCACTCGCTCCGGTGGAGCTTGCAATCGGGCACTGGAAGGGCTTTGTCGCCGCCCGCCAAAGCTGGTCGCGTCTCGCCAAGCTGCTGGATCTGATCCCCAGCGAACACCGATCCATGACCCTGCCGTCGCCGCAAAAAGACCTCAGCGTCGAAAACATAAGCCTGACGTCTCCCGGCAGCCGCGACTTCATCCTCCGCAACATCTCATTCAAGATATCTGCGGGAACGGTGTTGGGCGTGATCGGCCCCAGCGCTTCGGGAAAATCGTCACTTGCCAGAGCGATCACGGGATTATGGCCTGTTGTGATTGGTGCGATCAGGCTCGATCAGGCAGCCTTGTCGCAATGGGAACGGAGCGACCTCGGACGGCACGTCGGCTTTCTGCCTCAGGACGTTGGTTTGTTCGACGGATCGATAGCCGAAAATATTTCCCGCTTCGCGAAGGACATCCAGTCAGGACCGGTTATAGCGGCGGCGAAGGCGGCCGGCGTATACGACATGATCGTCAAGTTGCCGGATGGGTTTGAAACGATCATCGGCGAAGGGGGCTCGCGACTTTCCGCCGGCCAGCGGCAGCGCATCGCCCTTGCGCGGGCGCTCTATGGCGATCCGTTCCTGGTGGTTCTTGATGAGCCGAACTCCAATCTGGATGCAGAGGGAGAGGCATCCTTGACCCAAGCCCTATTGGGTATCCGGGCCCGCGGCGGCATTGCCGTTGTCGTTGCGCACAGGCCAAGCGCTCTGGCCGCCGCGGACAAGGTCGCAATCATCGCCAACGGCCAGTTACAGGCGTTCGGACCCAAGGATGAGATACTCGGCACAACCATGAGGCATTCGGCGCCCGGGCCGGTGCGTTTGATGATAGCCGGCGAGGATGTGAGCGGATGATGAATACGGGCTTGCCTTCCACCGAGCGTGCGATCCGCCGTCTGTCCATCTTCGTGCTGGCGACGATTCTTCTTCTCTTCGGCGTCATGGGCGGTCTTGCCGCGGCGACGAAGATTTCGGGAGCAGTCATTAGCCCCGGTACCTTGGTCGTCGACAGCTATGTAAAAGCCGTTCAGCACCTCAAGGGAGGGATCGTTGGTGAGATCCGTGTGAAGAATGGCGACCACGTCGATGCCGACCAGATATTGATCCGGCTGGACGATACGCAAACCAGAGCCAATCTCGGCATCATCAGAAAGCGATTGAATGAGCTTTCGGCCAGAACGGCGCGTCTCGTCGCAGAGCGCGACGACAAGAGTGCGATCAGCTTTCCGGCCGATCTTCTCTCCAATACCGGCGACGATAACGTCGCGAGCATACTTGCTGGCGAACGCCAGCTTTTCAGCGACCGGTTGGCATCGCGACAGGGTCAGAAGTCGCAGCTGGGCGAAAGAATTCAGCAGTTGAAACAGGAAGTGGACGGCTTCGTTGCGCAGGAGAAGGGGAAACGAACCGAGATCGAGCTCGTCAACAAGGAACTGAGCAGCCTCCAGCGGCTGTTCGATCAAGGAATCGTCCCGGCGGCGAAAGTCTACTCGCTGCAGCGAGACAGCGCTCGCCTGACTGGAGAGCTCGGTAATCTTGTTTCGTCGATCGCGCAGACCAATGGAAAAATTACCGAAACCGAGCTTCAGATCATTCAGATCGACAAAGACCATAGCTCGGAAGTTGCCGACCAACTGCGGCAGGCCGAAAGCGACACCGGTCAATTTTCGGAGCGGCTGATTGCAGCCGAGGATGATCTGAAACGGGTGGACATAAGGGCGCCGCAGTCGGGCATTGTCGATCAATTGACCGTCCATTCCGCCGGCGCGGTGATCGGGCCGAAAGAAGGGATCATGCAGATCGTGCCTGACAAGGACGCACTGGTGGCGGAACTGAAGCTCTCGCCGCAGGACATCGACCAGATTGCCGTGGGGCAAGTGGTCGCGTTGCGATTTTCCGCCTTCAACCAGCGCATCACGCCCGAACTCAATGGGCGCGTCGAAACCATTTCGGCTGACCTGACGACCGACCAGCATACGGGGCTCAGCTATTACATCGTTCGCGCCAAAGTGCCGAAGGAAGAGTGGGATCGTTTGGGAAAGCTCACGCCTCTTCCCGGCATGCCGGTGGAGGCATTCATGCAGACTGGCCGGAGAAGCGTTCTTGCCTATCTGACCAAGCCGATGACCGATCAGATAAAGCGTGCATTCAGAGAGGATTAGGAGGTTTCTACGAGCGGGTGCTGCAGAATCTGAGTGCCGCTTGAGTACTTGAAGGCGCAACCGCTGACATAGCGGCTGCGCCTAACGCTTGGAGCAATTTCAGGAAAAGTGCGAAGCGGTATTCCGTCCGGAATTGCGAAAGAACAAAAAGATAGAGCGGTCCTGAGATTCCTTGAAACCTGAACCGCTCTACTGCACGTTGGACCCTGTCAGATATGCCAGTCTGGAGTATGGGCAGCCGCGGTAGCGGCCGTCTGGGTAAGATGGTCGTTCAACTGATAGGCCTTGATGTAGTCGATCTTCATCTCCGAGTCTTGCAGGCTGGCAGTCGGAGTGCCGGCTGTACCGCCGACGGCCTGATCCACCAGCATATACATCGGGCTGTGCATATCGGACGGCGTTGCGGCGTGCGCGATGGCCACATCGTCGAAATACCAGACGATTTGATCCTGATCCCAAAGCACCCCGTAATTGTGGAAGCCATCGGTGCTGGGAACTTGAATCGGCATGGATTGCATCGTGTGCTGGCCCGTCGCGTTCGAGTGAACCGTGACGTTGACAGTGTTCGGATCCTGCCCGCGCATTTCCACCACATCGAGTTCCGGCGGCCACGAGCCGTCTTCCGGCAGAAGCCAGAAAGCCGGCCATGTGCCCTGATCATGCGGCATCTCAGCCCGCATTTCGAAATAGCCATAAGTCTGGGCGAAGGTGGAATGGGTGTTCAGAATGCCGGACGTATAGTTGTGGCCGTCCAGCAACGATTTCAGTGAATCGGGCGTCGGTTTGGCTGAAATCGTGAGCACGCCGTTCGAAACGGAAAACGGGTTGGCTGATGCAGTCGGGCCGTAGGACGGGTTGACATACCACTGCAGCTCGCCCGTCATGCTGCTGCCCTTGTCCGGCGCCCACCAGTATTTCGCATCCCAGGTGCCCTGCGTGCCCTGATGAAGGGAAAGCGTATTGAAATCGTCCGAGAACGTCTGCGTGAGGGCGGAACGGTCGAGTCCGAGCTGGAACTGGTCCGCATGCAGATCGGCAACGGTCTTGTTGGCGAAAACCAGGCTCTCGCCGCCGCCAAGGTCGAGCCTCAGATTGGCGCCTTGCTGGGTAAGGTGACTGACGACCTGATCGAAGGACGTCAGCCCATAATGGTTCAGACGCACCTTGTCGTCGCTGCTGAAATCGGTGATCAGATCGCTGCCATTGCCCTTGGTGAAGATGAAGGTATCGGCACCGCCGCCGCCTGTCAGGACATCGTTGCCCGCGCCGCCATCAATGGTCTGGCTGCCTGTCCCGCCGGTAATGATGTTGTCCGCGCTGTTTCCGAAGGCATGACGGCCATCACCGGTCACGGTGAGGTTCTCGAAATTGTCGGGCAACGTGTAGTCCATCCACGTGATGATGGTGTCCACCCCTCCACCAGGCGCTTCGGACGCGTGGTTGAGGCTCGAATAGAGATAGTAGATATCATCTCCAGTGCCGCCCACCATCGTTACGTTGACGGAGCCGTCACCGTACATCGAATCATTTCCAGCCGTGCCGTTAAGCGTCGGACCGGAGCCCGTGGCGGAAAACCAGCTTGTCGACGTTCCGCTGTAATAGAGCGGTTGGCCTAGGGCATTGAGTACTGAATTGGGCATCGGAAACCTCTTCCGTTGTGCTTGGCTATCTCCCCCGCAGCGCTAACATTCCTCCGCGCTTAAGTTAGAGGGATAACATTTTCCGCATCGCAGCACACCCCCCGAAGACGCTAATTTCAGCTTTTTATGAAATTTGGCTGGTTCCAACACCGGTCATGCTTAATCGCGCGACAAGATCGCATGATGCTTCCCACATCACGTACCGTTTCGTGGCGTAGTCGACGAGCGCGCCGATGATGGGGTTACGGCAGGGCGCGTTTTCGAGCCGATGCTGCCCTGATCCACTCGGCTGAACATTAACAGATTTTAATGAATCTCTTAAGAAACAGATAACGAACATCCGGTCAGATTGCCCCGGCCAACGAGCCCTCCTCTCGCTTGGCGTCGGCATGTCATATGAAAGGGCAGGAAATCATGTTCGCTAAAAAGCTCCCCACCGCGCTCGCGCTCCTATTGTTCGGTTTTTCCACCGCATATGCTGAGCCGCCCGCCCGCATCGGGCAATTTGACGCTTGGGGCGCCTATTTCTACCGATCCGGAGGAGAGGTTAGCTGCTATGTCCTATCGACACCGACCGGTCAGGCACCGTCGACGGTTGACCATGGAAACAATTTCTTCATGGTCGCGCGGGGTTCGGACGGAAAGGCGTATATGCCTGAAGCTGCCATGGGCTACGATCTGAAGCAGGACGCGCCGATGCAAGCCACGATCGGTGATGCCACTTTTACGATGTTTACCAAGGACAGACATGGCTGGGTCGAGGATCAATCGCAGGAACCCACCATGGTGGACGCCATGAAGTCGGGCAGTGAGCTCAGCGTGCAGGCCACGTCGCGCCGGGGAACTGCGACAAGCTATTCCTATTCGCTCTCGGGTATTACCGCGGCGTTGAAGCGAATAAAGATTTGCGAATGAGACAAGCGTCGTGAATTCGGCTGCGGGCTGCCATAAAGGCTGCCCGCCAGGAACAAAAGCCCGCCGCAGACCGGGAGTGGTAGTCGCGGCGGGCTCACGCTCCAGTGGCCGGCGTGGTACACCGTGAGCTGCGGGGCGCAAACGTCCCGCTGCTAAGAAACTAAGATAAAGCGCTTTGGTTCCCGTTGCTTATCGCGGTGCGACAATTCGTTCGGCCGCACCGGCTGCGCAAACGATCGCGAAGACCGTTTGGCTGAGCAATGTGCCAGGTTCGCAGCCTCAACGATCTCCATCCGTCGCTCCGAGCGATGGAGATAGGACGCTGCATGCTGTCACCGAGACCGAGAACGCCTCGTGACTTACTGCAGCAGAGATATGCCGGCTTCTTCCGCCGCCTTGATGAACGCTTCTCGGGCCGCTTCTGGGCAGATCACGCCCATCATCGCATCGAGGCAGATTCGCACCGCGGTTACGTATTCTTCACCATCTTCAACAGGCCAATGCTCCAGCAGAGTCTCGGCCGCTTCCCGTACCGAATTGACCCGCCGATAGCCCTCCGCGCCCCCCATCACGAGCGTGACGGCAGAAAATGGCTGCAAGGTGTCTCGATTCAAAACGCATTACCTCCGAAACATATCGATTTCGGTAACCTTGCAAAAAACGTTCCGGGGCGGGTGGCAAGGCCTATCGCCGGAACTGACCCGAGAGAGCCAGGACCCCCATGTTGATGTCGCTGGCGGTGACGCTGATGTGGTTGGGTTTAACGCGACCAAAACTCAAGCGGTGAGGGAATATCTCGGCAAAGCTTGTCGGCATGCCGCGCGGGCGTCATCGCCGGCCAGAGTGATCGGGCAACGGCCTCAGCGACAAACCAGAAGTGCTTCGATCGAGGCCATCTCGAAGGCGTCCCGTGCCTCGCTCGCCGTACATTCATGTTCGAGCGCGGCGTGGCAGACCTTCTTGGCCTCTCTCAGAAAGACACCATCGGTGATGGGCCATTCTTTTTCCAGGCATCCCACAGCCTCAGCCGGGCTTTTGACGGCCTTTTGTTTCCCGTTGCTGACAATGACGGAGACGGGTGCCTCCCATGCGAGAGCGCTCATTCTGTTCCTCCTTTGTCTTTCAGGTAAGGTTAGACCAACGATGGTTTTAGCCCCTCTGTTCCAAAAGCGAGATCAAAAAATTCCATCTCCGCAAGAAAAAGCTGCAAATTGCACCTTTACTACAAGGTATGGTTACAAATAAGGCAGGTTCTTCGATAGGAGAGCTTGTGCCGCTCAGGACAGTTAATCGGCCTGGCGGACGCCGCGAGTCAAAGTGCAGAGTAGTAGCAAAAAAATTGTCCAAAGAACGGCATCTGGTCGTTTTGGGATGGGACGATGCGGAACTTGATTCGATCATCGAGCTGCCTGAAACGGGCTGCTCCGCCTGGCTTTGGAGGAGGTTCTCGTCATGAACGATCGAAATCGCATGTCGACGGCCGTCGGAAGCGCGGGTTGAGCGACGTGGAAAACAGCCGGCAAATTCCAAGCCGTTTCCGATCGCAGGCCGAAGCCTTTGACTATTTCGACGGCCTGGAAGTGGCCTCGGTCGCAGAACTCACCGGTCTTTGGCATGGTCACTGCATCACGTCCGGGCACCCGCTGGACGGCGTCCTGGAAAATCTCGGATGGTACGGCAAGCGCTTCCGGTCCGATCACAGAGCCGACGCTCTGCTATTTTCGGTGGGACCACACCGGCTCGTGGCGATCGACCCGGGAATGATCCCTTTGAAGCTCGCCCTCCGCTTTCATCGCTTTGGGCGGTCCAGGGCGGCGCGCGGCTGGTTTTCGTATCTACAGAAGGTGTGGCGGGCAAATGGCCCGGTTGCCTCCCTCCGACCTATGTCCTTCAGGGGCAAGATGAGCGCCGCAATGGTGTATGACGAGCAGCCGATCATCGACTATTTCCGCAGAATTGATGACGATCGGCTGTTGGGCGTCATGGCCGTCGAGGGCGATCGCCGATATTATTTTTTCCTTCTCACGCGCATAAAGACGGAGCATTAGGCGACAGAGCCGGCCTGCCTTCGACAATCGACAGGCCAATGGCATCTGTGGTCGGCTTCCCTCAAGCGCTCTTCGGTTTCTTCTGCGAGCGGGCGGGGCGCGCCGATGTGTTGAGCGCCACGGCGGCGCGAATGAGCTCTTTCAACGCTTCCTCATCGATCGTGTCGCTCTCGCGAAAATCGATGGCACGCCGGGTATTGCCTTCTAGGCTGGAGTTGAAGAGGCCGGAAGGGTCCTCCAAAGAAGCGCCTTTGGCGAACGTCATCTTCACGACTTCCTTGTAGGTCTCACCGGTGCAGATTATTCCGGAGTGCGACCACACCGGGACCCCTCTCCACTTCCACTCCTCGACCACTTCGGGGTCGGCTTGTTTGATGAGAGTTCGGATCCGCGCGAGCGTCTCGCCCCGCCAATCGCTCAGCTGTTCGATTCTCGCATCTATCAGTTGAGCGGGAGAGTTTTCTCCTTCTTTCGAGACGTTGTTCTCCATCGTTGATGTCGCCTTCCTCATGATTGTTGGCCCATCCGTCACTTCAGTATCGTTCACCCGCAATTGGTATCATCGCATCTCCCATCGGCCGCTCACATTCGCTCGCCCGGCAATTGGCTGGCTTGCTTTACCCAGGCGGTGAGCTGCGCTTCGTCAAGCGGGTCGTCCTGACGGATGTCGAGATAGCGCGTGTCCTTGCTCTTGGACGCGCCCGGAGGAACAGGACGCAGGGAGGTGCCGCGGAAGAAAGCCACTTTGACATAGTTCCTGAAGGTATGGATGCTGAGGAACCAGCCATCACCCTCGACTCCGTAGAGCGGCGAGTTCCATTTTACCGCCTTGTACACATCAGGGACGGTGCGCACGATCAGCGCGTCGAGGCGGCGCCCGACGTCGCCTTTCCAGCCAGGCAAAGCCGCGATGTAGGCCTGCACGGGAGCGTCGCCGTCGGCCTTCGCGATCCGAGGGTTGCCGCTTGCGAGGAGGACTGGCTCCTCCTCGGCGCGCTTCCTTGCGGTCTTCTCGGACCTCTCTGGCGTCTTGCTGGTCACAGTGTTCGCTCCTACGCGCCGGTGCGCTGCACGCTACGCCATTTGGTATACGGCAGCACGAACAAGTATAGACCGGTGAGCAGGAGCAAGACGAGCGGGAACAGCGCCAAGAGGCCGACCCAGATGGCAGGTTGCCCCTGTCTCATGGCGACGATGTTAACGATGACAGCCACCGTAAAGGCGATGGACAGCCAGCGGTGGATCCGCCTGACCCAATTGTTCCAATTCAATGGGACCTCCTCTGAAGATGGGAGCCAAGGCGCGTCCGGCAACCCGCTTGGCAGTGAGCTTCTGTGCAAGTTTCGCCATGTCTTCGGCGTCGCTTGGGTCATTGCCTCCATCCGCAGACGCCTAAGGTGGTGCGGCTGCAGATGGAGCCTAGTCTCGAATTGTGCCGGTGGGCTTCAATCTGCCCGTGCCAAGACCTGTTCCAGATTTGTAAAGAACCGCTGCCAACCGTACTTGGCGCCCTGATAGGCTTGCTCCTGATCCGGCCGGAAGCCCGACTGCTCCATGCGCAGGTTGGTCCCGGTGCTCGTTGGGGGTAAGCGTCCAAGTCACGATACTTTCGAGACCATGGGCCGCCCACGTGTAAGACAGCGATTTGTGCGGCTCGATTGACAGGACCTGACAGTCGACGGAGCCCCAGTCCGCGCGAAGACTGAAACGGTGGTCCACTGCGGGCTTGAAGTCGTTCTTCATCAGCCAATCCTCAATGAGGTGCGGTTGCGTAAGCGCGCGCCAGATCTTTTCCGGCGGATAAGGTATTTCACGTTCGATAGTGACGGAGCGCGTTTCGGTCGCAGTATTGGTCATTGATCCATCCTTTTCAGCAGGTCTTCGAGTTGGTCGAATCGGCTTTGCCAAAACCCGGCCATCTGGCTTGTCCAATCTACAAGTGGGGCCAAGGCACCGAGCTGCGCGCTGTAGTGCGTTTGACGACCTTCGTGGCGGTCGCGCACCAAGCCGGCCCGTTTCAGGACGCCGAGATGCTTTGAGACGACGGGTTGCGAGACGCCGGCCCGAGCCGTCAGAGCCCCGACGGTTTTTTCCCCTTCGCGGCACAGCCTTTCGAAGAGAGCCCGCCTCGTCGGATCGGCGAGCGTTCTGAAGAGCACATCGTGATCGCCCGACATTTGGAATTCATACCCCCATGGCTATTAATTGACGTATAGCTGCTGAGCTATGCGTGAGTCAAGTGGGAGTAGGAACGATGCAATGATGTTCATCACCGAAACCAACAGGCGCACACTAGCCATCTCCGTCGCTCGGTTAATGCCGCCTGATCGTGCGGGAGCGCCATAGACGTCCCTCAATATACCATATCTCGCCAGCTATGCATCGCCATTGTCGGTCGTTCCTGCGCGGTGACGGGCTTCCTATGACTACCGTCCGCAGATGTGTGCGCTATTTAAATCCGTAAGGGGCCCGGAACATGTCACGTCTCGCTATCCCAGCTTAGCGCAGGACAAGCGAGCCGTACCGTTCCGACATCAGAGTGGATGAATGAATGGCTTGTTCGGGTAGCGTTCAGGTAAGTGTCGTATCGTTCATCCACATAACCGACATCAGAAGGAGCAAAAGATGTTTGGACGTATCGCAGGAATTTCTTACATTGCGCTGGCTGGATTGGCCGCGTCGCAATTGCTTCCCTCGCTCGCAATGGCGCAATATTTCGACGATAACCAGGACAACGGGCCACCGCCGTGGGCTCATCGCCAGGATCAATACTGGGATCACTCGCATAGAGACTACTACGGGGGTGGCTGCAGCCGGCGCGAGCTCATGGCGGCAGCACGCGACGAGGGCTTTCGACGTATCGATTCCGTCCAGATGAATGGACGGCGCATTATCGTCCGCGGCTGGAACGACGGCGGGCCTGATCGCATGGCCTTTGCCAACCGACCTGGCTGCCCGGTTATCGACTAACGCGTAAGACATTCCTTTAACCAGCAGGGATTGGGCGCGCTCGAACTATGGCTCGGGCCGCGCTTGGATAAGCCCGGCCAAAGCTCCTTCTCGTCGATCAATTCCTGCAGCTTGGTGGGAGGGAAGTGAGATGGGGTTGGCGGTTATTCGGGAAGGCCTTTTGGATTAGCGTTCAACGAGATCGACGCCATCGATCCCTCATATAAGCTGGAGGGATGAAAGCTCCTGACGTCGACGTGTTCATCCGGAGGCAGTTGCCATTCGAAATCAGGGAGGCCCGACATATGTGCCGGGTCTCGGTTGCTGTTAGTCGCAATGGCGAATCGTCCTTGTTACCTCATCGCCATATTCATTCGTGCGCGTGATGGTCCGGGTATAGCATCGGTCGCTGTCGTAATAACGGTCGCGGTCCCGGACCCTGCCGATTGCGATGCCGTGATCGCTGATGATCACGCCGGCGTGATCACGATGGTGCCGTGGGTAGTAACCGTCATCATACGAGGGACCGCCTATAATTACGTCGTCCGCGAATGCAGGGACGGCAACGAAGCCCATAGCCAGAGCTGCCATTGCGCAGCCGATGATTGCATTGCGCATGTGCTTATCCTCCTTGCTTGCATGTTTAAGCAACGACTGAGGAGGGACATGGTTCCAACATTTGACCGTCGTCGAAGATCACGCCGATACGCTTGGCAAGCCGTTTAGCGGGCGATTGCCAGGGAACAGCGCCTTTTCCGAGCAGCGTCAGCGCCAGCCGAGAGCAGGGGCAACGTGGGTCAGGATCGCTTCGATGACATGCGCGTTATAGTCCACGCCAAGCTGATTGGGGACCGTCAAGAGCAGCGTGTCGGCCTCGGCAATCGCCTCGTCCTTCGCCAATTGCTCGACGAGGGCATCCGGCTCCGCGGCGTAGCTGCGACCGAAGATCGCTCGGGTCTTCTCATCGATGAAGCCGATCTTGTCCTCGTTCTGGTTGCCGTTTCCGAAATAGGCGCGGTCGCGGTCGTCCACCAGTGCGAAAATGCTGCGGCTGACCGATACCCGCGGCTCGCGCTTGTGACCGGCGGCCTTCCACGCCTCGCGATACACCCTGATCTGGTCGGCCTGCTGGACGTGGAACGGAAGCCCGCTCTCGTCGTCCTTGAGCGTTGAGCTCTGCAGGTTCATGCCCCGCTTCGCCGCCCAGGCTGCGGTCGCGTTCGAGCCGGCGCCCCACCAGATCCGGTCGCGCAGGCCATCGGAGTGCGGCTCGATGCGCAGGAGGCCAGGAGGGTTTGGAAACATCGGCCGTGGGTTGGGCTGGGCGAAGCCTTCGCCGCGCAACACGTCGAGCAGCACCTCCGCGTGGCGCCGGCCCATCTCGGCGTCGGTCTCACCCTCGGCCGGCGCGTAACCGAAGTGGCGCCATCCATCGATGACCTGCTCGGGGGAGCCGCGGCTGATGCCGAGTTGGAGGCGGCCGCCGGCGATGATGTCGGCAGAACCGGCATCCTCGGCCATGTAGAGTGGATTTTCGTAACGCATATCGATGACCGCCGTGCCGATCTCGATACGGCTGGTCTTCGCGCCGACGGCTGCCAGCAGCGGGAATGGCGAGGCGAGCTGCCGGGCGAAATGATGCACGCGAAAATAGGCACCGTCCGCGCCGAGTTCTTCGGCCGCGACGGCAAGGTCGATAGACTGCAGAAGCGTGTCGGATGCCGTTCGCGTCTGCGATTGGGAGGAGGGCGTCCAGTGCCCAAACGATAGGAAGCCGATTTTCTTCATCGCCAAGTAGCCTCAAATGTGTGATATACGCAGCTTACCTCTTGGCACAATTCGGGCTCAACATACAGCGTAGTAAAATCTGGATCGCGGCCGGGAACGGGAACAAGAGCGAGGACACGATGCCGCATAAGGCTGAACCGTTTAACGGGGGGCGAGCTACCGATGCGATTCGCTGGTTGAAGGCCTCAACACAACAAACGAAAGCAACCCAAGAAACGCAATCGCCGTGCTGGCCAATGCCAGAGGCCATAAGCCCATCCCTATGAATGGGGCGGTAATCGCTGTTCCAATCGCGGCCGTACCCAGAATGCTGGCTATGACGAGGGCCGCGCCCCGCGAATGGTCGCCATGCGATGCTATGATTGCCTGATGAAACCCGACCGGCCCCCTGATGCCGAATCCGAGATTGACGATAATCCAGAAGGCAACAACCACGGTGATGTTTTCTCCGCCCGCTGCGGCATAGACAAGGATGAGAAGGAAAGCCGACGCCAGGACGCAAGTCCCCGTGGCGATGACTCGGCCCGTTCCGAATCTTGTTGCCAGGCTGCTCGACAGGTTTGCCCCGGCGATGAACATCGCAATGCCGCAGACCTGAAGAATAACGAAATCTTGAATCCCCTTGCCGAGCGGCCCGGTCAACACGGCCGGTGCGCCGAATACAAAAACGAGAATGCTTCCGAGCGAAAAGGCTTGGCTCAGCGCATATCTGAGAAACGCGCGATCTTTGATGATCGTCATATAGCTTTGATGCGGGGCCGGAGCCCGATCGCGCCCGGGAAATGACGCCACATAGCGGCCTGTAACAACCGCCACCGCAAGGCCGAGAGAGCCAAGGACCGCAAATGAGATTTGCCATCCGCCAAGTGCCAGAAGATAAGCGCCCGCGATAGGCGCCAAAGCGGGTGTCAAGGATTCGATCGAACCAAGCCTGCCAAGTGCGGATGCCGCCTTATCATGCGAGTTGGAACTGCTGATGAAGCCGGGTGCAAAGACCGCCGGACCGGAACCGAAGGCGCCTTGTGCGAGGCGCAGAACAATCAGCCACTCGATCGAGGGCACGAGCGCTGCGAGGAAAGACGTCAGCGTGAAAAGGCCGAGCGACCACACCAACAATTTTCTCGGATCAAATCGGGCGCCAAGCTCCCCGAATGCGAGCAAGCCGATCAGAGTGCCGAGAGCGTAGGCCGCCAACACCAATTGTGCCAGCGCGATCGTCCCTCCCAAGGACTGCGGCAGGCTCGGGACGGCGGGAAGGACGAGATCCGTTCCGGCAATACCAAGGACTGTTCCGCATGCGATCAAGGCGAACATCGCGCCAGGAGGGAGGATTTTGGTCATGCCCCGCTCTTAGCAAAGCCCCGTCTGACCTCCAAGTTCAGAAAGATGATGTGCTCCATCAGCAAGTTTGATGGGCGAAAGTCCGCGCCGATCACTCGGCCAATGCATAGATATTGGCTAGCCGAGTGACGCCCTTAAGCGAGAAGGTGCCCACTTTTTCGAATCCAGTTTGAAAATGCGACACAAAGGCCTCGGACGCCAATAGGCTACGGTCAACGGTGTCGCACAGCTTCTCGATGCGGGCTGCTTCGTTGACTGCCTTTCCGATCGCCGTGAAATCGAGGCGGCGGGCAGCACCCACGTTTCCATAGAAGACCTCGCCGACATGCAGGACGATATCGACGAGGATTTCGGGCTGCGCGGCAGCCAATCGGCTACGATTGAGTGTCGCATTGGCTTCATGCGCCTTCTTGGCTGCAGACAGAGCCCGGCGGCACGCCTCGGCGGGATTTTCCATGTCGGCCGGAAAAATGGCGAGCAGGCTGTCACCCATGAATTTCAGGATTTCGCCGCCGTCCAGCTCGACAGGCCGTCCGATCGCCTCAAAATGCTCGTTCAGCCATGCAACAATATGATTTGGCTGATGATTTTCGTTTAGCAAGGTAAAATTCTTGAGATCGGCCAGCAGGATAGCCGCATAGATGGCGGCGCCTTCGCCGCGCTGTGTCTGTCCGCTCAGAATTCGCCCGCTGGTGCCGGTGCCGGTATAGACCGCGAGCATATCCGTAGCGATGCGCGTTGCCGCGATCCGGTAGCAGGCAAGCGCCAGGCTGGGTAGGAAAATATCGAGATCGGCAATTTGTCTTTCAGAGAAACCCACAGGACCCTCGCCGGCCAAAGAGAACCCGACACCTGCCAAGGCGGTTCCTTCGGGGTAGGCCGTGAGTTTCAACAGGTAATCGGTCGCCCCCAGATCAGCCAATTCCTTCAGCAGTGGGTAGAGTGCGGCGTCCTCGTCAGAGGGCAGCTTCCAGCGACCATATCGAAGGCCGTTTGATACAAGATAAGAAATGGGCGACCTGCGGAACATCTCTTGACCCGCTTCGTCATGTCCCTGAATATCCACCGAAATGCTCGAGGATCGCGACCACGCGACGGAAAAGCCCCGCTGCAGGGGATCGATGGTTGGCATGGTAATCGAAGCTCGAAGAAGCGGATATCCGAGTGTTACCAGCCGCTCTGCAACGCCTTCCAGAATATCTCCGATATTGTTTGTGGACAGGCCTTTGCCGATGATCCAGCCGGCCAGTTCCTGCAGCTCCCGCATTTCGGATATCCTCGAGGTCCCTCGGATCCAGAAATATGGCTGGCGACGTCGATCGTTCAAGTGCAAAAAAACGGAAGATCGCGTTGGCAATTCATTTACGGCGCGTCATCCTAACTTATAGCCTCAGTACAACGCGCGCGGCCGTTATAGCCACATTCCGCGAGCTCAAATTCTTGTTAAAGTGGAAGTCAGAGCAGAATAGCAACACGGAGCGAGCTCATGCGGCACATCATCCTTCTTGCAATTATTGGTCTGATCACTTGCTCATGCGACCAGACGAGCACCTCTCGTACGAGCAACTTTTCATTGCAACCAATTCCGGGAAGCATTACCTATGGCGGCCAACCGAGGATGAAGCTCACCAAATCACCTATTGGGAGCCAGGTTCCGCACCATTTCACCGACCAGTGGGGCGATGACGTTTTCGAAACCTATATCATCCAGCCGGACCGCAGCCTCAGACTGGTCGACCGGAGAATCATTCAACAGCCTTTCTAGGGGAGCCGAAAAGTCCAGCGACGTTCGCGCTCCATTGAATTCTTTGCCGCCAGGGGATACCCGGCTGCCCTATCACCCGATAGTGCTACTATTTGTACTGGCATGTGAAGTAATTCTCGCAATACTGGCTGTATTCGCTTCTCCAATATCGGTCGATTACATCCGGCGAATGAGAAATAATTAAGCATGTTTGTATATCCTCGTATTTGGTCTTCAGTGCGGGGGAGCATTCATGGCGTCAATTCAGCATAAAATCATCATCGCAAGCGTCGCGATCTTCGCATTGGCGGGCGGCGCGACGGGCGTTGGCATGTGGTCGGCATCCATCCTGTCCGGAAACAACGCCGAAGTTGCACGCTCCGCACAGGTACTTCGGAACCACATGCAGGCCGACATGATGCACGACGCGCTTCGTGCTGATGTGCTTGCTGCGTTGCTCGCAAGCAATCCGGCCGCAGGCGTGGCCGCTGACGCGGTGAAGACGGATTTGGCGGAACATGAAGCATCGTTCCGGGAGATGATCGCGGCCAACAAGGCACTCGCAACCGATGCGACCATGCAGCGCGTGCTTGCCGGCGTCGAACCGCCGCTTCTTGCCTATATCGAGAGCGCTACGAAGATGGTCGATCTCGCAGGCAAGGATCCGTCCGCGGCCATGAGATCACTGCCCGACTTCATGAAACAGTTTTCGGCGTTGGAAACTGCGATGGAACAGGCTGGAGATCAAATCAATGCCGTCTCCGAAGAGGTCGCAAAACGCAGCTCCGATACGCAATCTCTTGTCGACACGCTGTTGAAGGTGATCCTCGGGTTGACGGCACTGTTCTCCGTCAGCCTCTACTTGCTGACCCGTATCACAGTCACCAAGCCGATGCTCGCGCTCTCCAACAGTATGGAGAAACTTGCCGGCGGCGACACCAATATTACTTCCGCGGTCGCCGCTCGCGCGGATGAAATTGGAACCATGGCATCGGCTGTCGAAGTCTTCCGCCAGGCTGCAATTGCCAACAAGCAGCTCGAACAGGATGCCGAGGCAGCACGCGTGGAAGCCGAGGCCGGCCGGATCGCGGCGCGAAAGCAAGCCGATGAAGATGCCGGTGTACGCCTTCGTGCAGCCACATCCAGCCTCGGCACCGGCTTGAAAAGGCTCGCCTCAGGCGATCTCGCTTTTCAACTCGATGACCCCTTCTCGCCCGACTTCGAGAGCCTTCGACATGATTTCAACAGCTCGGTGAAGCAACTTGGAGATACGCTGAGCGCAATCTCAATGGCCATCACCGCGATCGATGACGGCACGAAGGAGATCGCAGCCGGCGCCAACGACCTTTCCAGACGAACCGAGCAGCAGGCCGCATCGCTTGAAGAGACCGCCGCAGCCCTCGATCAGATCACCGTCAACGTGTCGAATTCGAGCAAGCGCACCGATGAGGCGCGCTCGGAGGCGACGAAAGCGAACCATAGCGCTGCAAAGTCCGCCGAGGTCGTGTCGCATGCCGAAGAAGCGATGCGCCGTATTGAGGCCTCGGCAGAACAGATTTCCAGCATTATCGGCGTCATCGATGAAATCGCCTTCCAGACCAACCTCCTGGCGTTGAACGCCGGTGTCGAAGCCGCTCGCGCCGGTGAAGCCGGCAAGGGTTTTGCCGTGGTCGCCCAGGAGGTCCGCGAACTCGCGCAAAGATCGGCGCAAGCTGCGAAGGAAATCAAAGGACACATTCAGAAGTCCTCGGCAGAGGTCGAAAGCGGCGTCAAGCTGGTTCTCGACACCGGTCAGGCTCTGAAGACCATCAGCGGACAGATTGCCGGTATCAATCAACATATGAACGCAATCGCCACCTCTGCGAAGGAGCAGTCAACCGGACTTGCGGAAGTCAACGTCGCCATCAACTCGATGGATCAGACGACGCAGCAGAACGCGGCAATGGTCGAACAATCCACGGCCGCCTCGGCCAGTCTTGCAATGGAAGCGGCAAGGCTTCGCGATCTTGTTTCTCAATTCAGGCTGCAGATGGCTTCAGTGCAGCCCGTTGCTCATCGGCGCGCGATAAGCGGGAGGGCCGCCTAGCCGGTTTTATCGATGGAGCGCACGTTTGTGAGTGCGCTCAGACAGGCGCTCTTCGATCTCCAAGGCGAGCACTCCACGCCCGCGCGGTCTCCGCCACTGTTCTCAGGTGATCGGCGGCCGTGAAACCTGAAACTGCCTTGCGCGGTTTCAGATCATGATCGCCGTCTTCGAGCCAGACTATCTCAATGGTGTCCGACAGCACATAGTGAACCACTTCCTCGCGAGCGCCGAACTGATCTCGGGTGCCCTGACATATCAAGGTCGGAGTCTTCAGTTCGGCGAGATGCGCCGTACGCAGCTCCCCGGGTTTTCCCGGTGGATGAAAGGGATAGCCCAGGCAGAGCAATCCGGCGATCTTGCCGGTGGCGTAGAGATCATCGGCGATCATGCTTGCCACGCGGCCGCCCATTGATTTGCCACCTATGATGAGCGTGCCGGTGGCGCCGAGGTCAGCGATCGCGGCCAGATATTCGCCCTTCAATGTCTCCGCTCGGGGTGGCGGTTTCCGTAACCCGGAGATGCGCCGTCCGGCCATGTAGGCGAATTCAAAACGTGCGACGCGAAAGCCGCAGCCGGCAAGGGTTTGGGCGGCGGCGTTCATTGAAGCGGAGTCCATCGCCCCACCTGCGCCATGGGCGAGGAGAATGGTGATCCCGGCGTCTTCCGGACCAAGAATAAGAAACTTGTCGTTTGCGATTGCCATGCGGCTAGTTTTCGCCCACGCCATCGGTTTGACAATCACGAGCGTCACAAAATCTGAACCGGTCGATCGCGGTATCCGACGCTCCAATCACGCCGTTGAGGCCTTCGTCGGTGGAGCCTCCAGCCATCTCGCAAATGTGGCAAACGGCACACGCATATATCGGTTTCGCTTGGCAAGTGATATATTAGATGGAAGAAATAAATATTGAACACTGTAACATTTTCGCTACAGCCTTGAGGTCGCGCTGATCTATTTCACCAGCCTTGGAAAAATGGAGGACAGGTCTATGTACAAGTTGCTCATTTCCACGGCATTCGCCAGCGTCATTGCCTGCGGCTCTGCATATGCAGCCGATATAACGCAGGCTCCTCCGGAAGCCCCTACTGTTGAGACGCCTCCTGGCTTTACCTGGGCCGGCGCATATGCCGGTATTCGCGGCGGCGCGACCTGGGTCAATGGTGACTTTGATATTTCGGGCGTCGGCAGCAGATCTGACGACGTCAATGGCGGGGGGATTGGCGGTTTCCTAGGCTACAATTGGCAGCTCCAGAACAATATCGTCCTCGGACTTGAAGGCGATTTGAACTACAACTGGAACAAGAAGACGATAGCTCCCGGCATCGACGTGGGTACAGACATCGACGGTTCGATACGCGCTCGTATCGGCTATGCGTTCGATCGCGCTCTCCTCTATGCGGCCGGCGGTTGGGAAGCGACGCGCGGCTTCGTTGATACCGGCCACAAAGATACAAGCACGTTCAACGGCTGGACGATTGGTGCTGGCGTTGATTACGCCTTCACCGACAAGATCTTCGGCAGGCTTGAGTATCGCTATACGGACTTCGGCGACAAGCATCTCAACGGCGTCGACGTTAGCCTGAAACAAAACGCAGTCATGGTCGGCGTTGGCGTCAAGTTCTGGTAGATGCGGCAGTTTCTTCGGTTTTGCTTTTGGTCGGTGTCCGCGGACGTCGGCCGGACGGCGAAGCGAAAGGCTGCATTTGTCGACGCCTTGCCTTCCAAACAATGTCCTTGAGACCATCCAACGGGCCGGTCGACTCTCGCCACGAGTTTGCAAGGAATTCTTCTTGGGTTGCAACGAACTCCTTCGCGGCGCGTTAAATGGTGTGCGAATGGTTGGTGTGCGAATGTTTCAGGAGGAAACCTTATGAAAAAGCTTGCTTTTATTGCTGCTGCGGCCTCGCTTGTGCTCGGCATTCCCGCTGCTGATGCCGCAACGACGCATCACACACAAAAACATCCCGCAAAGGAACAGACGACAGGGCCGAAGGAACGCCTTGGCACCTTGTCCTGCCAGGTTGCGGGAGGCGTCGGCATGGTGATCGGCTCCAATAAGTCCGTCGATTGCGTTTTCAAGCGGAGTTCAGGTCCGAACGAGCACTATGTTGGCTCCATCGGCAAGCTCGGTGTCGACATCGGCGTGACGGGCAAATCCTATCTTAGCTGGGTGGTCTACAGCATCAATGCGACCCGCGCCGGAGAGGGCGCTTTGGCCGGCGATTATGTCGGCGCATCTGCCGGCGCTGCCGTGGGCGTTGGTCTGGGGGCAAACGCACTCATCGGTGGCAATTCGAAAAATTTTGGTTTGCAGCCGTTGAGTGGGGAAGCGGGCACAGGACTTAACGTTGCTGCCGGCGTGTCGAGGCTGCAATTGCGTCACGCTAGATAGTTGCCTTATTCGCCGCCGGTCACGGAAGGCGCCGGCGGCGACATAGGAAAGCTCGCCATCCCGACAAACAAAACCGCCGGGTTTGCGCCCGGCGGTTCGGCATGTCTGCTGCTGCGTTGCGGCTTTAGGCGGCGCGACGGTTCTGTGCCATCGGGCGGCCGTCGTTGACGCGGAAGCCGCGGATGAGGCCGAGTAGGTCCTCGGTGTCGGCGGCGAGCGTCTCGGCAGAGGCCGTGGTTTCTTCCGCCATGGCGGCGTTCTGCTGCGTAGCGGCATCGAGCTGGTTCATCGACGAGGAGATCGAGCGCAGCGTCGTGTCCTGTTCGGAGGCGCTGTGGGCGATCTTCGAGACGATCTCGTTGGCCGCCTTGATCTGGTCGGAGATGCGCTTCAAGGCTTCGCCGGCCTCGCCGACAAGGCGGACACCCTCATCGACCTGGCCAGAGGAGCGGGCGATCTGGTCCTTGATCTCCTTGGCGGCGGCCGCCGAGCGCTGCGCCAGCTCGCGCACTTCCTGGGCAACGACGGCGAAGCCCTTGCCGGATTCGCCGGCCCGGGCTGCCTCGACGCCGGCATTCAGTGCCAGAAGGTTGGTCTGGAAGGCGATCTCGTCGATGACGCCGATGATCTTGCCGATCTCCTCGGATGACTTTTCGATGCCGCTCATCGCTTCGATTGCCTGGGCGACGACGGCGTCGGAGCGCGAGGCTTCGGTCGAGACGGCATGCACGCGCTTGCTGGCCTCATGCGCGCCTTCGGCGGTCTGGCGCACGGCAACGGTGAGCTCGTCAAGCGCGGCCGAGGTTTCCTCCAGGCTGGCGGCCTGGCGCTCGGTGCGCTGCGACAGCTCGTTGGAGGCGCGGCGGATCTCTTCCTTGGAGACGCCGATGTCGTTGCCCTTGGCATTGACCCGGCCCATG
>NZ_JARFYM010000032.1 GCF_030272705.1 Rhizobium mayense
ATCGTCGACTGGTACATGGAAGGCAAGATCCAGATCGACCCGATGATCACCCACACCATGCCGCTCGAAGACATCAACAAGGGCTTCGAGCTGATGCATGCGGGGGAAAGCATCCGCAGCGTGGTGCTGTATTGAGTGCTGCAGCGAACCGGGAAAACAGGACGAGAAACTGCCTGTCGCGATAGCTCGATCCAAGGCCGATAAGTTCACACTGTCGCTCAGTCTCGCGAACCATAACCGCGGGGCTGAGCGGCCATTTTGCTCCCAATATGTGCTTAGCCGGCTTCCGAGGCGTCTTTCGGCGCATTCAGGCCTCGCGCGATTGCGTCGTCAACGATAACAATCTTGTTAAATATCCAATACTAGGGCACAATTTACGAATGCACCTGAAGTGCGGAGCTGTCTCAAATCCGGCCGTCTCGCGCCGCGTGAGAGCTCGCGTGGGAGGGTCGCGTCGATGGATCAGGGGTTTTTTCTTCTGTTCGCCACGGTGTCCGTGATCGCGGCCGTAATGGTGGTCGTGGCGCGGAATCCGGTTCACAGCGCATTGGCGCTGATGGCCTGTTTCCTGCAGATCTCCGCAATCTTCGTGCTACTCGGGGCGCCGCTGCTCGCGGTCATCCAGATCTTTGTCTATGTCGGCGCGATCATGGTCCTGTTCCTGTTCGTGATCATGATGATCGACGTGCGCGAAGCGGTGTTGCAGCGGTTCTTGCCGGGCGGCAATCTGTCAGCTCTGGTGCTGCTCGTCCTGCTCGGGATTGAGATGCTTGTGCTGGTGCTCCGGAGCGGTCGCTTTTCGGTCACGGAGCCCGTCGCCACGGGCGGCGGCGATCAAATCAGGCAGCTCAGCACGACACTTTTTGCCGACTATCTTCTGCCGTTCGAAGTCGCCTCCGTCATTCTGCTGGCGGCTCTGATCGGCGCCATTGTTCTGGCGCGCAAGGAGTCGGGGTGATGGTTCCGCTCTGGTGGTATATTTTGCTCGGCGTGGTCCTGTTCGTGATCGGAGCGGCAGGCGTGTTGCTTCGGCGCAATATTCTGGTCGTGCTGATGTCGCTGGAGCTGCTGCTCAACTCGGTCAACATCAATTTCATCGCTTTCGGGCGTCAGTACAACGATTTCCGCGGGCAGATTTTCGCGATCTTCGTCATCGCCATCACCGCAGCGGAGGTCGCCGTCGCCCTCGGCATCCTGGTTGCCCTTGTGCGGAACAAATCCACCCTCAAGGTCGACGACGTGACCATGATGAAAGGATAGCGGCTTGGACCCGGTGACATCGATCCGGCCACTGCTTGCCGTCGCCGTCCCCGGCCTGGCGGCCCTGATAATACTGTTTCTGAACAACCGCGAGAAACTTCGCGATCTCGTCTCGCCATTGGCCGCGGTCGTCCTGTTCGCGATTGTTGCCTCGATGGCCCCCACGGTACTCGCGGGCGGGACCGTCGATTTGCGCTTGTTCGAGATTCTGCCGGGGGTCGAGTTCGCTTTCAGGGCCGACGCGCTCGGCATGGTATTCGCCACCATCTCTTCGCTTCTGTGGATCGTGGCCGCGATCTATTCCATCGGCTATATGCGGCACCTGAACGAGCATGCGCAGACCCGGTTCTTCGCCTGCTTCGCCACCAGCCTTGCGGCGGCTGTCGGGGGCGCCTTCGCCGCCAATCTGTTCACGCTGGTCATATTCTACGAGGCGCTCAGCCTCGTTACCTATCCGCTCGTCTATCACCACGAGGACGAAGAGGCATGGAAGGGCGCCCGCAAGTACATCGTCTATTTGGTGGGAGCCTCGAAAAGCATCTTGCTCGCCGCGCTGGCGCTGACCTACTCCATTGCGGGGTCGCTCGATTTTGTGCAAGGGGGGCTGTTGGCGGGCGTCAATGCCTCGGCGGCACTGCTGACGGTGGTCTATTTTTGCTATCTCTTCGGCTTCGCCAAGGCGGCGGTGATGCCGATGCACGCCTGGCTGCCTGCTGCGATGGTGGCGCCGACGCCGGTCAGCGCGCTCTTGCATGCAGTCGCCGTCGTCAAGATGGGCGTATTTTGCCTGCTGCGGGTGGTTTTCCATGTCTTCGGCGTCCGGCTGGTCGGGGAGCTGGGCCTCGGCATCGCCACCGCCTATCTGGTCTCCTTCACGATCCTGATGGCGTCGATCTACGCTCTGACGCGGGACGACCTTAAGGCGAGGCTTGCCTATTCAACCGTTAGCCAGCTCTCCTACATCGTGCTGGGCGCAGTTCTGCTTTCGCCGGTCGCAATGGTCGGCGGGATTATCCACATGGCCGCGCACGCATTCTCGAAGATCACGCTCTTTTTCTGCGCCGGGTCGATCTACTGCGCATCCGGCAAGCGAAACATCAGCGACATGGCGGGCATCGGCCGCCGGCTGCCCTGGACGATGGGCGCGTTTTTCATCGCTTCGCTGAGCATGATCGGGATACCGCCGACGGCGGGCTTCATCAGCAAATGGTATCTGACTATGGGCTCCGTGGAGGCCGGGCAGATCGCGTTCGTGGTCGTGCTCCTGATGAGTTCGGTCCTGAATGCAGCCTATTTCCTGCCGGTCAGCTACGCCGCCTTTTTCGGGACGGAGGCGCAGGAGAGCCCGACAACGACGATCCGTGAAATTCCGATGGTCACGATCCCGCTCGTCGCGACTGCCATCCTGTCGGTGCTGATGGGCATCTTTCCCGGCTATTTCCTCACCCTGGCGGATGGAGTGGTCAAATGATCAAGCATGTCATCCACTTCTTTGGCGACGAAGAATATGCGAGGCCGCGGCGCCGGCTGTTCTATCTGGTGCTCATTCTGATCGTTGCTGCTGACTTTCTGGTCTCCCGGGAAAATGCCGAATATCTGTGGGATCGCGTGCCTGGCTGGTCCGCTGTCTACGGCTTCGTCTCCTGCATAGTGCTCATCTTCGTTTCCAAGTTTCTCGGCCACCGGGTCGGGCTGATGCGGCGCGAGGATTATTATGACTGACTTCGTCCATCCGGCTCTGCTCTTCATACTCGGTGCTCTGCCGATCCCGTTCCTCGGCGGGTCGATCCGCAAGGCCTACCTGCTGCTGATCCCCACGCTCGCGATCCTCGCCGTGCTCACGATGCAGCCCGGCAGCTATGGCGAGGTGCGGTTCATCGGGCAGGAACTCCTGATCGCGAAGGTCGACAAGCTGAGCATCGTCTTTGCCACCGTTTTCACCATCATGGCGCTGATCGGCACGGTCTATGCACTGCACCTGACGGACGCCGGCCAGCATGTGGCGGCCTTCATCTATGTCGGCGGCGCGCTCGGTGTGGTGTTCGCCGGCGACTACCTGACCCTCTACATGTTCTGGGAAGCCATGGCATTCGCTTCTGCCTACCTGGTTTTCGCGCAACGCGGCGGGCCGGCGATCCGGGCGGGGTTCCGGTATCTCATGGTCCATATCACCGGCGGCGTCGTTCTGCTCGGCGGCATCATTCTCCACGGGCTCGCTACCGGCTCGCTGCTCTTTGGCCCAATGGGGCGGGGGCCGATCGAAAGTGGGATGGACGTCGGCGCCTATCTGATCCTCGCCGGTTTCATCCTCAATGCGGCGGTGCCGCCGCTCAACGCCTGGCTGACCGATGCCTATCCGGAGGCGACCGTCACCGGAGCGGTGTTCATGAGCGCCTTCACCACCAAAACCGCAGTCTATGTCCTGGCGCGTGCGTTTCCGGGCACCGAGCTTCTGGTCTGGCTCGGCACCATAATGGCGCTTTACGGCGTCATTTATGCGGTGCTGGAGAATGATTGCCGGCGGCTTCTTGCCTATCACATTGTCAGCCAGGTGGGCTACATGGTGGCGGGGATCGGCATCGGGACCGAGATGGCGGTGAATGGTGCCGCCAGCCATGCCTTCGCGCATATTCTCTACAAGGCGCTGCTCTTCATGGGCGCCGGCGCGGTGATCCACGTCACCGGGCGGCGCAAGCTCACCGAACTCGGCGGGCTCTACAAGACCATGCCATTGACGGTGGCACTCTACATGGTCGGCGCTTTCGCGATCTCGGCATTTCCGTTCTTCTCGGGCTTTGTCACCAAATCGATGGTGATAGCCGCGGCCGGAGAGGATCATCGTGCGCTGGTGGTGCTGGCGCTGACGATGGCATCGTCCGGGACGTTCCTGCATACCGGCCTCAAGCTCCCGTACTACATGTTTTTTGGCACGGATCGGCAACTGGAGGCGCGGGAGCCGCCGCGCAACATGCTGATTGCGATGGCCATGGCGGCGGTGCTGTGTATTGCGATCGGCGTGTTCCCCCAGCCGCTCTATGCGCTTTTGCCCTATCCGGTCGATTTCCAACCCTACACCGGCCTCCATGTCATGGAGAGCCTCGGCCTGCTGATGTTCACTGCCCTGGGATTCGTGCTCTTCCTCAAGGCGCTTGATCCCGAGAACACGATCAGCCTCGATACCGACTGGTTCTATCGCAAAGCAGCGCGCGGTTTCATGTGGCTCGCCGATAAACCTTTCGCGCGCTATGAAAAGGCGGTGAGCGACCTGTCCGAGACCGCGGCGCTGCCCTTCCTGCATGGCGCGGCACGGGCGGGACTGCGGATCGATCTCACCGGCGTCGACGCTGTCGTGAACGGTGTTGCCCGCTCGATCCTGCGTAGCGGCGGGCGGCTGCGGCAGCTCCAAACCGGCGTCGTCACCCATTATGCGCTGGCGATGATCGTCGGCGTGACCGCAGCCATTGTCGTCTTCGCAGTGGCGTGGCGGTAAGGGGGTGCCATGGCATTCCCGCTCCTTACCTTCATCGTATTCACGCCTGCTGTCGGGGCCGCGGTTCTGATGTTTCTGCGCGGCGAAGATGCGGTGCGCTGGGCTGCGCTGGGCGTCACCCTCTTGGATCTCGTTTTCTGCATCGTCATGCTGGCTAGCTTCGACACCACCAGCAGCGCGATGCAGTTCACCGAGACGCGCCCGTGGGTGCCTGCACTAGGGATCACCTATGCGCTCGGAGTCGACGGGATCAGCGTGCTCTTCGTGTTCCTGACCGCCCTCTTGGGTTGGATCTGCGTGCTTGCCTCGTGGGTCGCGATCGACCGCAAGGTCAAGGAGTTCATGATCAGCCTGCTGGTCATGCAGACGCTGATGCTGGGCGTATTCTGCGCGCTCGACCTGTTCTTGTTCTACGTCTTCTGGGAGGCAATGCTGATCCCGATGTACCTGATCATCGGCGTCTGGGGCGGCGAGGGACGGTTCTACGCGGCGTTCAAATTCTTTCTCTATACGTTGGCGGGCAGCCTTCTCTTCCTGATCGGTGTCATCGTGCTCTATCTGCACAGCGGCAAGACTTTCGACATCCTCGCCCTGACAGCGCAGGATTTGCCGTTCCAGGTTCAGTCCTGGCTCTTCTTCGCCTTCCTAGTCGCCTTCGCGGTCAAGGTGCCGATGGTGCCGGCCCACACCTGGTTGCCGGACGCCCATGTGCAGGCACCGACGGCAGGCAGCATCATCCTCGCCGGCGTGCTCCTGAAGATGGGCGCCTACGGATTCCTGCGGTTCTCCCTGCCGATGCTGCCGGCAGCATCGGTCTATTATTCGCCGCTGATGCTCCTGCTTTCGGCGCTTGCGATCGTCTATGGCGGGTTGCTGGCGCTGGCGCAGGACGATCTGAAGAAGCTGGTGGCCTATTCCAGCATCAGCCACATGGGCTTCGTGACGCTCGGGATTTTCGCGCTGAACCTCCGCGGACTCGAGGGCGGCATTCTGCAAATGTTCAATCATGGCGTAACGACGGGCGCGTTGTTCCTCTTCGTCGGCTTGATCTATGAGCGGACCCATACGCGCAGCATTGCGGATTATGGCGGGTTGATGAAGCTAGCGCCCGTCTATACCGCGTTTCTTGCGCTGTTCACCCTGTCGTCGATGGCGCTACCGGGAACGAATTCTTTCGTGGGTGAGCTGTTGGTGCTGTCCGGCGGGTTTGCGGCGAACCTGGCCGCCGGCGCGGCTGCCATTCTGGGTGCTTTGCTGGGGGCGGCCTATCTGCTCGGTATGTATGGGAAAGTCGCACTTGGTCCGCCCAGCGTCGGTTTCCAGTTCAAGGTACGCGACGTGAATGCCCGCGAAATGGTCGCGATCTTGCCGTTGGCAGTCTTCGTGCTTTGGGTCGGGTTCTATCCGAAACCCTTCCTCAGCATCATCGATGGCTCCGTGCAGCATCTGTTGGCGCAGGTGCACGCCAAGGGGAGCGGCCAATGACCAACGCCATGCTCTTTCAGTCGATCCTGGCGAGCATACCCGAGATCGTGGTGGTCACGGGGGCTTGTATCCTGCTGATCCTGGGACAGTTTGTGCGTAAGGAGCAGCAATATCTCCTTGTCTGGGCTTCCATCGCGGTCGTACTGATCGCCGCGATTGCGACGCTCATGCTGGCGGGCGAGGTGCGGCCGGCCTATGCGGGCATGTTCGTCGCCGATCGCTTTTCGGTTTTCTTCAAGCTCGTCTTCTACCTGGCCACCATTCTGACATTCCTCCTTTCGCGAAAATATGCCGACATCGAGGGGATCGAGAACAGCGAATATTATGTTCTGCTGCTCTTTGCGCTTTCGGGAATGATGATCATGGCCTCGGCGACCGATCTTCTGTCGATCTACGTGGGGCTCGAACTGATGGTGCTCTGCACTTATGTGCTGACCGGCTTTATGCGGCGTGAGCGTCGGTCGAACGAAGCGGCGCTGAAATATGTGATCCTTGGCGCGGTCTCGACCGGGATCTTCCTTTACGGCGTTTCCCTGGTCTACGGGCTTACCGGAACGACGCAACTGGACGCGATGGCTGCGGCCGCGAGCGGTCACCCGCTCGATCCAGGATTGCTGCTGGCGGTGGTGTTCATCGTCGCGGGGCTCGTCTTCAAAGTCGGCGCCGTCCCCTTCCATATGTGGCTGCCGGACGTCTATGAGGGCGCGCCGACGACGATCACCGCCTTCATGTCGGTTGGCCCCAAGGCGGCGGGGTTCGCGGTGATCCTGCGCGTGTTCCTCAACCCTCTCGTCGCAGCCTCCGACGTTTGGATCATCGTTGCGGTCATGGCGGTGGCGACGATGGCGCTCGGCAGTTTCGTCGCACTGGTCCAGGATAATTTCAAGCGCCTCCTGGCCTATTCCAGCATCGCCCATGCTGGGTTCGCCATTTTCGGCGTGGTGGCCGGTGGTCCGGATGGCATCGCCAGCGTGATGCTCTACCTGCTGATCTACTCTTTCATGAATCTCGGAATTTTCGGTACCGTCATCATGATGCGGAACGCCGAATTTTCGGGCGAGGCCATCGAAGACTATGCGGGTTTGGCCAAGTCGCATCCCGGGCTTGCGCTGCTGATGCTGCTCTATCTCTTCTCGCTGGCCGGCATCCCGCCGACGGCCGGCTTCTTTGCCAAGTTCTACGTGCTGGTCGCGCTTGTCGAACGAGGTTTCGTCACGCTTGCGGTGATCGCTGTGCTGCTGAGTGCCGTTGCCGCCTACTTCTACATCCGTATCGTCATGGTGATCTATATGCGCGAGCCAGGGCGCGCCTTCGCCCCGGCGCTCACGCCCATGGTGCGCGCCGCGCTCGCCTTTACCGCCGTCGGCACCATCGGTATCGGCCTATTTCCGTCGTGGTTTCTGAGGCTTGCCCAATATTCGGTATTCGGCGGCTGATCGATTGGATTTGCAATGATCGGGCTGACGGAATAAACTCTGAGGTTAGGAAAGGATTGCCCAAGTCGCTTTCCGGGCGACCGCAAAATCGGCCCCAAATGAGGTCCGTCGCCGCCCGAGGAAAGCCCTTAGCTGGGTGATCGGTGCAGTGCGACATGACTGCGATGGAATTCCTGCCGGTTCTTTTTATGGTCGCCGGAGTAGTCCTGGTGGCGATGGTGACGTTGTTTGTTTCCTCGCTGCTGCGTCCGTCCAATCCCTATCTGGCGAAGAACATGCCCTATGAATGCGGCATGGACGCAGCCGGCGAGGCCGCCGGTGGCCGTTTCAGGGTGCCGTTTTTCATTCTCGCGATCCTGCTGGTCGTCTTCGATGTCGAGGCGATGTTCCTCTTTCCCTGGGCTGTCGTCCTCAAAGAGATCGGGCTGGTCGGCTATGTCGAGATGTTCGTCTTTATGGTGCTGCTGCTTGTCGGCTTCGCCTATGCCTGGCTGAAAGGAGCGCTGGAATGGGAGGCGTAAACAATGCAATCCGCGACAGCGTTCTGTTCACCACAGCCGACAGCATCATCAGCTGGAGCCGGAGATCGGCGCTGTGGCCCGAGACCTTCGGCATTGCCTGTTGCGCCATCGAGATGATTTCGGCGGGCTGCGCTCGCTATGATCTCGACCGCTTCGGCGTGGTGTTCCGGCCTTCGCCGCGGCAGTCCGACGTGATGATCATCGCCGGCACCGTGACCCGGAAATTCGCGCCTGTCGTGCGCCGGCTTTATGATCAGATGCCGGAACCACGTTGGGTGATCGCCATGGGCACCTGCGCTATTTCGGGCGGGGTCTATAACACCTACGCCGTGGTGCAAGGCTCGGAAACCTTCGTGCCCGTCGACGTGCATGTGCCCGGTTGTCCGCCGCGGCCTGAGGCGCTGATGCACGGCTTTCTCCTGCTTCAAGAGAAGATCAAGAGGTCCCGAGCGTTGGCGGGGACGCCTCTCGACCGGGTTGCGACGTCATGAGCGCGGAGCAGTCTTTCGATCGCGATCTAATCATGGAGCGGTTCGGGGGAGCAATCGAGGACCTCGGCGTCGCACACGGTATTCATGCCTTTGCTGTCCCGCCCCCTATGATCGTCGAGTTCTGCCGGTTTCTGAAAGAACATCCGACGCTGCAGTTCAATTTCCTCTCGGACATCTGCGGGGTCGATCATTACCCCGAAACGCCGCGGTTCGAGGCGGTGTACCACCTCTATTCGCTTCCCAACAGATGGCGGGTTCGCATCAAGTGCCGGCTCGGGGATCCCCCGCGGGTTCCCTCGGTCACGGGAGTATGGCGCACGGCCAACTGGCATGAGCGCGAAGCCTGGGACATGTACGGCATCGGGTTCGACGGACATCCCGATCTGCGCCGAATCTACATGTGGGAGGGCTTTCAGGGCTTTCCCCAGCGCAAGGATTTCCCCCTGCGCGGCTACAAGGACAAATTGAATCCCTTCGGTGCCGAAGGTCCGCCGCCAACACAGCCTGACCTCGCCACCAGGGACATTCCGCAGGGAGGCCGTTCTACGCCGGAAAGTTGAGATGACTGAAGTCACCGAGCTCAGCAGGCCGGAAGGCGAAGCGCTTAATACCAAGGAAGTGCTTCTCAATCTCGGCCCGCAGCACCCCAGCACTCACGGGGTTCTTCGGCTCGTCCTCCAGCTGGATGGCGAGTATGTCGAGCGCGTGGACCCGCATATCGGCTACCTCCACCGCGGCACCGAAAAACTGGCGGAGAGCTTCACCTACACTCAGATTTTCCCGCTGACGGACCGGCTCGACTATCTCTGCCCGCCTTCGAACAATCTGGCCTTTGCACTGGCGGTGGAGAAACTCCTCGGCATAGAGGCGCCGCCGCGGGCGCAATATATCCGCGTGATGATGGCCGAGCTGGCGCGGATATCCGGCCATCTCCTGATCACTGGCGCGTTGCCGATGGACCTGGGCGCCATGACCGCGCTCCTTTATGCCATGCGCGAGCGCGAAATGATCATGGACCTGATGGAAATGATTACCGGCGCGCGCATGCACACCTCTTTTTGCAGGGTTGGCGGGGTGCGCGAAGATCTGCCTGATGGTTTCCTTCCCAAGATCAGGGAGTTCTGCGACATCTTCCCGAACCGGATTCGCGACTATGAGCGATTGCTCGAAGATAACAGGGTGTTCCTGAAGCGCACGCGAGGAATAGGCGTGATCTCCGCCGAGGACGCCATCGATCTCGGCCTGAGCGGCCCAAACCTGCGTGCTTGCGGAGTCGACTGGGACATCCGTCGCGACGAGCCCTACGAGATTTATGACCGGCTCGATTTCAACGTCATAACCCGCAACGAGGGCGATTGCTACGCGCGCTGGCAATGCCGGGTCGACGAGATGCGCGAAAGCCTCCGGATTATCGAACAATGCATCGAGCAGATGCCCGAGGGACGGTTCCTGATCGACATGCCGACAATCGCCTTCCCGCTGGACAAGGATCGGGTGCACTGCTCGATGGAGGCGCTCATCCAGCATTTCGACCTGTCGGCCTACGGCTTTAACGTGCCGAAGGGTGAGGTCTATTCGGCGATCGAAGCGCCAAAGGGCGAGCTCGGCTTCTACATCATCAGCGATGGGTCGCCAAAGCCGTTCCGCATGAAGGTGCGGGCACCCTCGTTCGTCAACCTTCAGGGACTTTTCGGGGTCACTAATGCTCGCTACCTGGCGGACATGATCGCCGTGCTCGGCAGCCTCGACCCCGTGATGGCGGAGGTGGACAAGTAGCAGGGGATTTGGACGCGATGACCATGCGCGAAAAGATCGAAGAAGCCGCAGTGCGCTATCCCGACCGGCGCTCGGCGATCATGCCCGCGCTTCTGATCGCGCAGAGGGAACATGGCCATCTGCCCGGCCCGGTGCTCGAAGAGGTCGCCGATATTCTTGGAGTCGAGCGGATCTGGGTTTACGAACTTGCGACCTTCTACACCCATTTCCATACCGAGCCGGTGGGGACGTTCCACCTGCAGCTTTGCGACAACGTCTCCTGCATGCTGTGCGGATCCGAGGCCCTGCTGAGGCATATGGAGGATGTCCTCGGGATCAAGAAGGGCGGCACGACGGCGGATGGGTTGTTCACGCTTTCGACCGTCGAATGCCTCGGTGCCTGCGAGATGGCTCCGGTGATGCAGGTCGGAGACGATTACAACGGCGAGCTCGATGTCACGCGGATAGACGCGCTCTTGAACAGCCTCCGCGCGACAGCGGCGCGTGAAACGAACGTTGATCATGCCTCTGTCCAGTCGCCGGGAGAGTAGCGCTATGTTCGAGCCGGTTCTTCTCAAAAACATCGATGTTGCCGACGGCCGCTCGCTGTCGAATTATGAGGCCGGCGGGGGTTACCAGGCGTTGGCGAAGGTGCTGCGCGAGTACACACCGGACGAGGTCATCGACCTCGTCAAACGGTCCAACCTGCGCGGTCGCGGCGGCGCCGGATTTCCGACGGGCATGAAGTGGAGTTTCGTGCCGAAGCAAGCCGGCAGGCCGAAATATCTGTGCTGCAACGCCGATGAGGGCGAGCCGGGTACCTTCAAGGACCGGATCATCATGGAGCGCGACCCGCACCAGCTCATCGAAGGGCTGGCAGTCAGCGCCTATGCGATTGGAGCCGAAACCGCCTACGTCTATGTCCGCGGAGAATATGTGATGGCGATACGTCACCTCGAGCGGGCGATCGCCGAGGCTCATGAAAAGCACTATCTGGGAAGGAGCGTCCTGGGCTCGGACTTTAATTTCGCGATACACATCCATTGCGGCGCCGGCGCCTATATCTGCGGCGAGGAGACTGCCATGCTCGAGTCGCTCGAAGGCAAGCGGGCGCAGCCGCGATTGAAACCGCCATTTCCGGCCGTGGCCGGGCTCTATGCCAGCCCGACCGTGATCAACAATGTCGAGACGCTCGTTTGCGTGCCGCATATCATTTTGCGGGGGCCGGACTGGTTTCGAGGTATCGGGCCGGACAAGAGCCCCGGACCGAAGCTTTATTGCCTCAGCGGGCAGGTGCGCGGACCTGGCCTCTACGAGTTGCCGATGGGCATACCACTGCGCGAGCTGGTCGAGGACTACGCCGGTGGCGCGCTGCCGGGGCGGAAGATCAAGGCGGTTATCCCCGGCGGGGTTTCCGCGCCGGTGATTCCGGAGCGCGGTCTGGACGTGGGAATGGACTTCGACTCGCTCGCCGCTGTCGGCTCGATGCTCGGCTCGGCCGGGGTGATCGTGATCGATGACTCTACCTGCATGGTCAAGGTCGCCACCCGGATCATTGAGTTCTTCCACCATGAGTCCTGCGGCAAGTGTACGCCCTGCCGCGAGGGGCTGGACTGGGTCGTGAAAGTGCTGCACCGGATCGAAGCAGGGCAAGGCGCGCCGGGCGATCTGGACCAGCTCAAGGCGCTCTGCAAAGGCATTTTCGGCAATACCTTCTGTGCTCTGGGCGACGGTGCGGCCATGGGGCTGAGGGCGGCGCTGGAGCATTTCGAACCCGAATTCGTCACCCATATCGAGGAGCACCGATGCCCCTTCCACTGAATAGTGCTTTGGGTGAGAGGTGTGAGGAAGCCATGGTTAGCATCACGATCGACAAACAAACGCTGGAAGTTGAGGCTGGCTCGACAGTGCTGCAGGCCGCCCAGCGTTTGGGCATCGACATACCGACCTTCTGCTATCTGAAGCGCCTGCCGGCGCTGGCCTCCTGCCGCATGTGTCTGGTGGAGATCGAGGGGTTGCGGCGGCTGCAGCCCTCCTGCGCCACCCAGGTCACTGATGGCATGGTGGTGCGGACGAACACGCCGCAGATCGAGGAAACGCGCTCCTCCATGCTCGACATGCTGCTTGCCAACCACCCGCTTGATTGCCCGATCTGCGACAAGGGCGGCGAATGCGAGCTTCAGGACATGGTGATGGCCTACGGCCCGCGTGAAAGCCGGTTCCGCGACGACAAACGTGTGTTCCACTCCAAGGATATCCGCCTCAGCCCGGTGATCATCATGAACGTCAACCGCTGCATCCAGTGCCAGCGCTGCGTCCGGATGTGTGAGGAGGTTGTCGGTGCGGTCGCGCTCGGCACCGTCGAAAAAGGGATGGACACGGCCGTCACCGGCTTCGAGGGCAGCCTCGCAAGTTGCGATCAGTGCGGCAATTGCGTCGAGGTCTGCCCGGTCGGCGCGCTGATGAGTTTCCCTTATCGCTATAAGGCGCGGCCCTGGGATCTGATCGAGACGGACACGATTTGCCCGCATTGCGGCACCGGCTGCCAGTTGACGGTGGGCACGCGCAAGGGCGAGTTCATGCGGGTACGCTCGAAATGGGACGAGGGGGTCAATCACGAAACGCTCTGCGCGCGGGGACGCTTCGGCCTCGATTTCGTCGCGAGCCGGGACCGGATCAAGCGGCCGATGATCCGTCGTGACGGGGCGCTGGTGCCCGTTTCCTGGGACGAAGCAGGGGACTATCTGCGCCGGCGCTTGTCTGCCGTCGAGAGCAAGGCTGCTGGCGGGCTGGCGTCGCCGCGCTTGCCGAACGAGGTGCTTTATCAATTCCAGAAGCTGATGCGGACGCTATTCCGGACCAACAACATCGACTGCTCGACGCGCTGGTCCACGCCCTTCGATGTACTCGGTCCGTTGGCGGCAAGCTTCTACAGCCGCACACCGCTCGAAGACGTCATCGGCAGCGACTGCGTGCTCATCGTTGGCGGCAACGTTACTGAAGAGAACCCGGTCACCGAATATCTGCTGCGGGACGGCGCGCGGCGGCGGCATACCGCTTTGCTCATGCTTTCGGCGCGGCCATCCCGTCTGGACGCCGATGCCCGCGCGGTCGTTCGTGTCCCGCCGGGCGGAGAAGCGGCAAGCCTGGCAGCGGTGGTAGCTGAGCTCGTGGCGGCCGATCAGACCTTGCGGAGCGACGTCTTGGCCGGCATCAGTGCAAAAATCGGCAGGCCTGCGGAGAGCGCCGGCGGTGACGGGCTGGATCGTCTGGCGTCCGCGCTCAGGGAGGGTCGCAGCGTCACCGTGCTTGTCAGCGTCGACCTCTTGAGATTGCCGGAAGCGCGGGCGACGCTGCAGCAGCTCAACAATCTACTGCAGGTTCTGCGCCTGCTCGGCAAAGGCCCTGCAATGCAGTTCCTCTTCGACCGCGCCAACCAGATGGGCGCCTGGGACATGGGGGTTCTGCCGGCGGCCTTGCCGGGATTGCAGGCGGTCGACGACGATGAGGCGCGCGCAACTCTTGCACGGCATTGGCGTGCCGAAATACCGTCTGAACCCGGCGCGGGTCTCGACGCCATGCTGGAACTCTGCGTCGGCGGACAGATGGGCATGCTCTACGTCGCCGGTACCGACCCTTTGGTCGCCTATCACGACAGGGATTTTGTAGCCCGGGCACTTGGCGCCGCCGACCTCCTGATTGTGCAGGACACTTTCTTCACGGATACGGTGGGCCTGGCGGAAGTCGTCCTGCCCGCGGCAGGTTACGGCGAGGAATCCGGCACCTTCACTAACAATGAAGGCCGGATCCAAAATCTCCGCAAATTCCGCGAACCCGTATTCGAGGCGCGAGGCAACCTGGCGATCTTCGACTTCGTCGCCGCACTTCGCGACCAAGCACTGCAGCGTTCGACGCAAGGCGAAGTTTTTGCCGAGATTACCAAGCTGGTCCCCGCCTATCAGGGTTTGACGCAGGAGCAGCTCGGCGCCGATGGCGCCTTCACCAAGTCGGTCCCGACGCCGCCGTCCGGCGCTTTCTTCGAGCCGCCATCTGCCCCGAACGTGGCCGGCCCGCTCATGCTGGTCACCGGTAACGGCTTGTTCCACAACGGATATCTCTCCGAACGCTCGGAGATCCTGAATACGATCGCGGATGATCCCTATGTCGAAATGAGCGGGGATGATGCTGCCCAACTTGGTCTTTCGGATGGCGATCAGGTGATCGTGCGATCCGCTCAGGGCGAACTAACGGCGAAGCTTAGAGTCAACAGACGTTTTCCCAGGGGCCTCGTGTTTGTTCCCGAAAACTACAGAACGTTGCGTCTCAACATGCTGATGCGGCGGGGCGAATACCCATGTCCGGTGAACGTACAAAGGGTCCACGCAGCCTCCGAGAGCGGTTTAGCTTTTCATGGAAGCGCAGAGCCGCTCTAATCTGATCGCGCGAACTCGAACGACTAACCGGGTTTGCGTTTCAATCTCCCCGGAATTCCCTCTGCTTCTTCACATCTTGCCCGTAGTGAGCGGTTCCCTATATCCGCGCGATTTCGAGCAGCTTGGAACGTCGCAGGAGTTCGCACGTTCTCACTTCGAAGTTTTGCGGTGCCAAACAGAATGATATCCAAATCTCACCTCAAGTCGCTTCGCCCGTGCCTTTCGGCGATGCTCGCTGGCGGCATCTTTTTCCTGTGCTCTGAGGCGTTTGCGGCTGAAAGCACAAAGGCGGGTGGGGCATCCGAGGGCTTGTTTCTTATTCAGATTATCATCCTGGTGATCGTCGGCCGGTTGCTTGGCGAACTTATGGTGCGGATTGGCCAGCCGTCGATCATGGGCCAGATTCTTGGAGGCGTCCTGCTTGGTCCTTCAATGTTGGGGACGGTTCTGCCTGACCTCCAACAGCAGCTTTTCCCACCGGCGGGAGCACAAAACAACATGACGGAGGCCGTGGCGCAGCTGGGCATCCTTTTCCTGCTGCTGCTTGCGGGGATGGAAACCGACCTCGGCCTGGCGAAGCGCCTGAAGAGCGCCGCTCTTGCCGTATCGTTGACCGGTATCGCTATCCCATTCGCCTGCGGCTTTATATTGGGGGAACTCGTTCCGGATAGCGTTCTTCCCTATCCCGAAAAGCGACTGGTGACATCGCTCTTCCTCGGAACAGCGCTTTCCATTTCCTCTGTCAAGATCGTAGCATCGGTCGTCCGAGAGATGGACTTCATGCGGCGTAACATCGGTCAGTTGATCGTGGCGTCCGCAATTATCGACGATACAGTCGGTTGGGTCGTCATCGCAGTCACCTTCAGCCTGGCCCAGCGCGGCACGGTAGATTTTAAGACCCTCACGATGAGCGTGGTCGGGACGTTCGCTTTCATGGCCTTCAGCTTCACGATCGGGCGGCGGTTGGTTTTCGAGGCAATCCGGTTGACCAACGATAAATTTCGCAGTGATCTCCCCGTCCTCAGCGCCATCATCGCCATTATGGGCGGTATGGCCATCATCACCGATCTGATTGGCGTCCATACCGTGCTGGGCGCGTTTGTGGCCGGAATATTGGTAGGAGAATCGCCGATCCTTACGCGCCAGATCGACGGACAACTCCGCGCTTTGACGACAGCTCTCTTCATGCCGGTATTTTTCGGCCTCACCGGATTGAAGACCGATCTGAGCGTTCTTGGCAATCCGACCACCCTCATGCTCGCCATCGGCCTTGTCGTCATCGCGAGCGTCGGCAAATTCGGCGGCGCATTTGTTGGTGCGAAGCTCGGCGGCTACTCGAACGCCGAAGCGATGGCCCTTGGCAGCGGCATGAACGCTCGAGGATCCACGGAGGTCATCGTTGTCTCGATCGGCCTTTCGGTGGGTGTCCTAGACGAGAAACTGTTCTCGATCATTGTGGCAATGGCGGTTGTCACGACAATGGCAATGCCACCGTCTTTGCGGTGGGCGCTCGCGCGCCTGCCGATGCGTGCGGATGAGCGCGAACGCCTCGAACAGGAGAAGTTCGAGGAGAGCAGCTTTCTTGGAAATTTTGAAAGAATCATGCTGGCGGTCGACATAACGCCGAGCAGCAATCTCGCGGCGCGGATCGTCGGCCACTTTGCTGCCGAGCGGAAAATGCCTGTGACGGTTCTCAATATCGAAGCCGATGCGGGCCAACAACAGCGGCCGCAGGCTGGTCCATTGGAGACGACGGCGGCTGAGGCGGGAACGAAGGCCGTCGCGGACCGCGTAACGTCAACTGCAGATGAGGCGATCAACTCGGAGGGAGGCACGGGACGGACGACGCAAGGTGACATTCACGTCAATACGAAATTGAAAGACAGCGATTTGGCGAAGGTTCTGGGGGAGGGCTCCGAGCAGGGCCACGACCTTTTGTTCATCGGCGTGGAGCCAGTCTCGGGCGTAAACGGCGGTTTCGACGATCGGCTTTCATTGATGGCTTCCGCCTTCAAAGGCACCGTTGCCATCGTCTCGTCTCGGGGCCGAAGCATACCTCAAGACGACAAGAACATGCGCATATTGGTGCCGATAAGCGGCACGCAGCGCTCGATCAGGGCCGCGGAATTCGCCTTCCTCATCGCTAAGGTAACGGGATGTTCGATCTCAGTCTTGTATATCGAAGAGGCGATGCAAGCTCATAGGCATCAACGGTTGAGCGACAGCCGATACAGTTATCTCGAAGCGTTCGAAAAAATTGACGAAATTGCACGCTTTAATAGCGTCACCGTGGAGAAGATCGTTCAGGAGGGGAGCTCTCCGGAGCTTTCGATTCTCAGTCAATCCCGCAAGGGACGTTATGATCTAATTGTGCTCGGTGTTTCGAGGCGGGCAGGCCCGCGCTTGTCTTACGGTCGCATTCCCGACACACTTGCCGAGGCGGCCGACCGTTCTTTCATCTTCGTTGAGACCGAGTGACGGATAGAGGCTGGTCTGAAAAAGCTTGAACCGCCGGATGGGGATGTTGTCTCGACCAAACCCGTCAAACGGCCGGTGCGTTGATCGCAAGCTGCGCGGCGAAAGCCCGGATATAAGCGGGCCGAGCCTCCCCGCGAGCGACATAGGCAGCCAGGTTTTGATATTCGTCCAGAATGCCTGACATTCTTAGTCGCAGCAGCACTGATACCATCAATAAATCGCCGACGCTGAACGCACCGTCGAGCCAGTCGGCGACGCCTAAGTGAGCCGAGAGTTTGTCCAGCCGAGCGCGAACACGGTCCTTTACCAACGGCAAGCGCTCCTCGCTCCAAGACTTGTCACTTTCGAATATTTTTGCCGTCGACAATTCGAGGATCGGCGGCTCGACGGTGTTAAGTGCGGCAAACATCCACGTGATCGCGCGTGCCCGGGCATCGCGATCCTTCGGCAGCAAGCCCGCATGCTGCTCAGCAAGATGAAAGACGATCGAGCCGGTCTCGAACAGCGAGAGAGAGCCCTCCTCATAGGTAGGGATCTGGCCGAAGGGGTGGATGGCCAGATGATGAGGCCCCTTCATCTCTGCGAAGGAAAGTAGACGAACCTCATAGGGCTGCCCCACTTCTTCGAGCGCCCAGCGAACGCGCGTATCGCGCGCCAGTCCCTTGCCGCCATCGGGCGATCGTTCAAATGCTGTGATGGTGATTGTCATCGCCGTTTCCTTGCTTGGGCGAATTACTTCGCCTTCCTATCGCGAGGACGAATGGGCAGCCCGGAAAACGACATCGGCCTTGCACTATTTTCATTGCAGGCCGCCGATCGCGAATGCCCGCGACACGATCCCTGCGATTTCGCCCGAATCGATCGCAATCACAATGTCGAAGAACGGGGAACAATGGCGGGTCTGACGGCTTAGTTTTTCCTGGGAGGAATTCTTCCGGATATTCGACCAGAACGAACTCGCCTTTCTCTATCAGGACTAGACGGAAAGCGGCGGCACTAGCCGGTTCACGAAAGTCGTCAACCGCCACTGACCGCTCCCGCCATTCGGAGCGAGAATCGGACCATGGTACGAGGCTTCAATCAGGGAAGCGGTCAAAGGAAGCGATCACCCCAGACATTGAAAGGAGAATGCCATGGCTTTGACATTGATCAGCAAGGCCTTTGCGCCGGATCAGCCGATCCCCAGGAAATATGCACGGGCGGGCGAGAACCTCTTTCCGCCGCTTGCCTGGAGCGGGGCTCCCGATGGAACCAGGAGCTTTGCTCTGGTTATTGAGGATCCCGATGCTCCCAGCGGCACTTTTCGCCATTGCGGTATTGCCAACATCCCGGCGCAATGGACCGCTCTTACCGAAAACGCCGATACGGCGCCGGATCGGGCGCCGCGGTTCTACAAGAACGATTTCGGCAACGCTCGTTACGACGGCCCGCAACCGCCCCGCGGGGATCGTCCTCATCACTACATTTTCCGCCTTGTCGCCGTTGATGTCCCGAGGCTTTCGATCCCGGATGCCGCCGGCATAAGCGCGATGTGGGCGGAGGCGAAAAAGCACGCGCTGGCGGAGGCGAGCGTCACCGGCACGTACCAGACGCAGTAACCGAGGAAAATGACAAAACAAGATAGCCGGCTCTGGCACCGCAGGGGCTAGCACTTTCACGTCGTCATGGAAATAAACATAGACGTCGCGGCCACGGGCCGCGCGGATGAACCGCACATCATAGGCGCCACCGTCAAGGTCAATCATCATGACGATTCAATTTCGCTAGGCACCTCAAGGCTTGCGATGACAAACAGCATGCCCGGCGATTGGTGACGCCTAGACAAAAGACCCTCGATCTTCAAAATCAATCCGCACCATCTGCAGGACCGCACATCTAGTGATAGCGGGTCCCGGCAATGTATTCGTGCAGCGCCTCCTCGTTGCGCAGGGATTCCTCAAGCCGGTGCTTGACCACGTCGCCGATACTCACCACGCCGATGGGGGTGCTGCCATCCATGACCAGCACATGGCGCGTACGCCGTCTGGTCATGATCGCCATCACATAGGGCAGCAAATCGTCTGTCGAACAGGTCGCCACATTGCGGTTCATGATGTCGGCGACCCGCATCAAGGGTGCGTCGGTCCCGTATTCTGCCACGGCGTTGCAGCAGTCCCTCTCCGACAGCGTGCCCAGGCATTCTCCGGGCCTGCGGCCGACGACGACGAAGCCGATGTTATTTTCCCGAAATAGCCGCAGGACCTCGACCATCGGCCGATCCGGCCTGATCGAGATGAGTTCGGGAGATTTGTCCTTCAAGATCTGGCAAACATGCATCTGAGCCTCCTGTCTGCACACTCCGGCTGTACGGCAGGCGCGTTCACGTTCGCCGGATATTCCGCCACCAGTTGTAACCCTGCGGCTCGCTCGTTTCGATCAGAACGCCCTGTTCGGTGTTCAGACGCGCAGCGACCACGCCGCCGCCGGTTATAGCCTTGCCCGGCTTGCCGAGCAGATCCTCGCGCCCGATCACTAGGTCACGGGATGAATAACTCGAGAATTCGTACTGCTGGCCAAGCGCGATCGCGTCCGCGGGACAGGCGTCTTCGCACAACCCGCAGAACAGGCACCGGGCCGTATCGATCTCGAATTTTGCCGGGTGACGTTTGCCCTTCTCATCTTCGTAAGGAATGACTTCGATGCAGTCGCAGGGACAAATCCGCGCGCAGAGTTCGCAGGCCACGCATTTGATCTCGCCCTCATCGTCGCGCTTAAGGAAGTGGTGCCCGCGGTAACGGGAGTAGGGCAGCCATTTTTCCTTGTCGGGATATTGCATGGTCACAGATCTGGAGAACATGTAGCCGGAGGTCAGAGCCAAGGCTTTCGCGAGATCGGCGAAGAATGCCCAGCCGATCCATGTTCCAAGTCTGTCTTGTGCGCGCGACATTGTCGCCTCGCTGCGGAGCCACTGTGGCCCCTAAAGGAAAGCAATACCGGTTAGGATTATGTTCGCGATCGATAGAGGAAGCAAGACTTTCCATCCGATCGCCATCAGCTGGTCGTAGCGGTAGCGGGGGAAAGTGAAGCGGAACAACATGAACAAATAGACGAAGAACGCGACCTTCAGTAGAAACCAGAGGATCGGCGGCAGTGGGATTAATATACCGTTCCAGCCGCCGAAGAACAGGATCACCACCAGCACCGACATCAGCAACATGATCGCATATTCGCTGACCATGAAGAACGCAAAGCGGATACCGCTGTATTCGGTATGGAAGCCGGCCCCCAGATCGCCTTCCGCTTCCGCCAGGTCGAACGGAATACGTTGCGCTTCTGCCAGTCCGGCGACGAAGAACACGAAGAAGCCGATCGGCTGATAGACGATATTCCAGACATGAGATTGTGCTCGGACAATCTCGAGCAGACTCATGGACTGCGCCAGCATCACCACGCCAATGACCGAGAACCCCATCGGGATCTCGTAGCTGATCATCTGCGCGCAGGTCCTGAGGCTGCCCAGAACGGCATATTTGCTGTTAGCGGCCCAGCCGCCGAAGATGACGCCGTAAACCTCGATCCCGATCACCGCGAAGATGAAAAGGATCGCCACATTCATGTTGGAAACGTGGAGCGAGATGTCGGTGCCAAGGACCGAGACATTTTCGCCGAAGGGGACCGCGACGAACACCACAAAGGGTGGCACGAGCGCCAGAATCGGCGCCAGTTTGAACAGGAAGCGGTCCGCCTCTGCCGGAATATGATCTTCCTTGGTGAGGAGCTTGATCCCGTCCGCCATCGGCTGTAGCAGTCCGTGCCAACCCACGCGCATAGGCCCCATCCGCTGCTGCATGTGTCCGGCGATCTTGCGTTCCAACCAGGTCAGCGGCAAGGGCAGCAGCAGGAGGATCGCAATCAGAAATGCGACCTTGAAGACGATGAGGCCAAGGGCGACAATAAGTTCCATGATCCGCGGCTACTTGTTCACGGGTTGAAACGTGCGACCGGAATTCGGTTCCTTCTCTGCATTGGGCACTCTGCACACTTGTCGCTTACAGAGTACAACGGCGACGCACCTCATACAATGCCATCACTATTTGCCTGGCCAGGATATAAAGCTCGAACCCTTTCGCACACGATTGCCGTTGGTAGGATCTGCGGTTCTCATCGTTCGGGAGGTTTTTTACTCGATAGTGGGGCAAGGGCCGAAACTTTGATCAACAAGAAAATTGCGCCTTGCCGCGGTTCAGGGCATCCTGTGAGGGCTGAAAAGTGTGCCTATGGCAGTTGGAGGAATGCCGATGCGTTGCTTTACCGTACTTGGACCCTCGCAGACTGGAAAATCGACGGTCGTCGAAAAGCTCGGCTCGCTGGAGGGAACGCCGAGAAAATCCAGCTCTCCCTACGGACTGAATGTGACAGAATTCACCTTCGCAAACGAAGCGTGGTGTGCGCTTGATGCGCCTGGACCGAACGAAGCGTTGGCGCATGTCCAGCACGCTCTTCTTGCCAGCGACGCCTGCATTCTATGCGTTTCATCGGCTCCCGAGGAGGCCGTGCTCGCCGCGCCTTATCTGCGCATAATCGAGGCTTCGGAGACGCCTTGCATCCTTTTCGTCAATCGGATGGACGAACCGAGAGGGCGGCTAAGGGATGTGATCGCAGCGCTTCAAGACTATGCCAACCACACTCTTCTGCTTCGCCAGATCCCGATCCGCGAGGGAGATAGGATCGTGGGCAGTTGCGATCTGATTTCGGAACGGGCGTGGCGCTACCGGGAAGGCCAGACTTCCGCGTTGATCGCGATCCCGGAAAGCGCCGCCGAGCGCGAGCACGAAGCGCGAAACGAGCTCCTGGAACACCTGTCCGAATTCGATGACTGGCTTCTTGAGGAACTGATCGAAGACCGAGAGCCGCCCAGCGACGCGATCTATGCCATTTCATCACGAGTTCTCAGGGAAAACAGGATCATTCCAGTCCTGATCGGTTCCGCAAGCCATGGCAACGGCATGATGCGGCTGATGAAGGCGCTGCGCCACGAGGCGCCGCCGGTAGCGGCTCTTCGACAGCGTCTTGCACGCGCGAGCAATGTCGATGATGGCAAACTGGCCGCCGTGAGCTTCCATGCCTATCATCGCCAGAATATCGGCAAGACGGTGCTCGTGCGCGCACTTGGCGAAGGTTTGCGGCAGGGTGCATCATTGGGCGGCTCCAGCCTCGGCGCCGTGCAGAGCCTTGCAAACGGGCGATCCAATTCGGCGGTTGCGCCGGCGCCAGGGGACGTGTTTGCGGCCGTCAAGTCCGACCATCTGCCTGTCCCCTCGCTCTTGACGCTTGACGCGGTGGTCGCGCCGCCGGAGTGGACGGAGCCGCCGACGCCGATGCTTGAAAGGATCCTCGTGCCGGGGAGCGAGCGCGATGAAAACAAGCTCTCCGAAACGCTGGCAAAACTTTCCGAGACGGATCGCGGCCTAACGGTTCTGCAGGAGGAGAGCACCGGCGCCCAACTGGTCTGCGCCCAAGGGCCGGTGCATCTGCGTGATCTCTGCCGAACCCTGTCCGATGTCTTCCACATCGACGTAACCGATCGTACGCCCAGCCCGATCTACCGCGAGACAATCGCGAAACCATCCGAGGTTCATTACCGCCATCGCAAACAGACCGGTGGTGCCGGACAATTCGCCGATGTGAAGCTGAGTATCCGCCCCAATGAGCGCGGCCGGGGCTTCAGCTTCAGCGAAACCGTCAAGGGTGGCGTCGTTCCGCGCAACTACATCCCCGCCGTCGAAGCGGGCGCGCGCGAAGCGATGGAGAAAGGGCCGCTCGGCTTCCAGGTCATCGATGTCAGCGTAACGCTTTACGATGGCCAGCACCATGCCGTCGACAGTTCGGAACACGCCTTCCGGACCGCGTCGAGGATGGGAGTGCGACAGGCGCTTTCCGAAGGATCGGCTGTTTTGATGCAGCCGGTCTTCCGCAGCGAGATTCACATTCCATCGGTCTATTCCGGCAACCTCGTCCAGATCGTCTCCGCCCTCAAGGGCCAGGTTCTCGGCTTCGACCGCGATGAAAGCGCCAAGGGATGGGATATCTTCCGGGCGCTCGTTCCGGGCAGTGCACTCGACGATCTGGCGCGGACGCTGCGCTCGGCGACGCAAGGCATTGGCTATTTCTCCAAGACCTTCGACCATTTCGAGGAACTATATGGCAAGGAAGCGGACGCTATCGTGCGGGCGCACGAGACACAACGCGTCGAACACTGAAACCTTTGCGGCTGGACGCACGCAACATTTCAGCAGGACTCTCGGGTTCCTACCCCGGGCGACCGTTATGTCAGCTTAAGGGAAGCCCGCGCTGTAGGGCGACGTGCTCAAGGACCTGCTTGACCTGGAGTGCATCTGTGGGTGGCTGGCTGATCACACCCGTTGCCGCTGCCTTGAGCGTCTTATTAAGGTGATCGATCGCGATGATCAGCTCATCGTCACCGATAGCAGGATTGTCGACGATCGAATCCACGAGATGTGCAATCTGCCAATACATGTTTCATTCCCCTTCAGTCATTGAAGCAAATGAAAGGTACACGATTCTCCGGAATGGCAGTTTTGCACCGGCGTGCATGGTTGCCAGTTGATAAACGGCATCCCGCCAATGTTGGACAACCGCTTGATGCCTTTACGTCACGTGTGCCGCTTTAGGACATGCATGCTGTGGAAAACCGCCTCCCGCATATGGGCTGGAATTTGGAAGGCCACGGTTCGCGGCGGCGGCAAGCGGCTCATAGGCGGTTGGCCGAGCCTTCGCCCAGGATGCGCGAACGGCCAATTTGTCCTTGTCGACGTCAACGAAATATCGAGTGAGGCGCGGGCTGCGGCCTCAGTTGTGCAACAGCGGAAGCAATTGACTGCCCTGCCTCTTGATCTCGGAGAGGTACGGCGTGTCGGAGAGCACGAAGTGGGTGATGCCGAGGTCCTGGTATTTCCGCAGCGAACTGGCGACGTCGGCCGCTGAACCGACCAGCCACGTCGTGCCGGCGCCACCGCCGCCAAACTTCCCGGGCGCGGTATAGAGGTTGTCGTCGAGGACATCGCCGCGCGTGTGCAGATCGAGCAGTCGCTGCTGGCCGACCGCCACCGCCCGGCGGTGGTCGTTCCAGCCGTCGCCCTTGCTCGTGGCCATTTCCGCGACCTTCGCCTCGGCGTCGGCCCATGCCTGCTCAGTGGTGTCGCGGACCAGCGTGGTGATCCGCAGTCCGAATTCCAGTGGAGGAAGGTCGCGGTCCAGTTCCCTGCCTAAGGCTCTCAGCCGCTCGATCCGTTCGCGAACGCCGCCGAGAGGTTCACCCCAGAAGAGCTGGACATCGGCCTCGGTGGCGGACACACGCTCGGCTGCCTCCGAGGCTCCGCCGAAATAGAGCTTGGGGTGCCGGCGGTCGCCGCGAACCTGTATGCGCGGTTCTACGGTGGATTCGGTGACGCGGAAGTGCTCGCCCTCATAAGTGACGTTCTCTTCGGTCCACAGTCGGCGAACCAGCCGCATGAATTCCTTGGTGCGGGAGTAGCGGTGCGCCTGGTCGCCCTCGCTGTCGCCATAGGCGGCGAGGTTATCCTGGCCCGATACGATGTTCACGCGTACGCGCCCGCCGGTGAGGTGGTCCAACGTCGCCGCGGCGGCAGCAAAATTCGCCGGCCGCCAATAGCCCGGGCGGATCGCGATGAGCGGCTCGAAGGTTGTGGTTCGCGCTGCGAGCGCCGTCGCGACGGTGAAGGTGTCGGGCCGGCCCCAGCCGGTTCCGATGAGTGCACCCTTCCAGCCGTGCTCCTCCAGTGCCTTCGCGTGGTCGGTCAGCGTCGCGAGGCTATTGTGGTTGTCGACGGCGGAATCGCCGCGATGGCCGGCTTTGACGTCGTTGGGGATGTACCAGAGAAATTCGGAATTGTTGCTCATGATGTAATAGGCTCGATGTAGTCTACTAATATTATAGATTATAAAACCAATTCCGATCGCAAGGAAATTGCGGTCATGCCCGATAATGACCGACAAAATAGAATATTCTTCCAAATTTCATCGTGTTCCGATGACACCTGCCGTCAGCATGAAAAGCCAAACAAGCCGGCTGAGAGCGGCATATTCGTTTTCGTGCGCTGAGGTGCATTTTGTCTGACTCTTTTGCCAGGTCTCATTCGTCCTTCTTTCAGGATTGCGAAGGAGAACGTGATGAGCCTGAAAAACAAGCGCGTGGTGGTCACCGGTGGAACCCGTGGCCTCGGACTGGGACTGGTGGAAGCTCTCGTTGATGAGGGGGCTAAAGTCTGGGTGGTGGCGCGTGGCGCCGCCGATCTTGAAAAGGTGCGGACACGATTGGGGGTGGAGACGGTTTCGGCCGATATCACCGACGCGTCGTCCGCCAACAGCATCCTCCGGGATGTGCATCCGCAGGTGTTGGTTCTCAACGCCGGGGCGGTGCCGCGCATGGCGCGGTTCGATTGCACGAGTTGGGAAGAGTTCACCGCGACCTGGGACACGGACGTCAAGGGCGGCCTCTACTGGATGCAGGCCGCGCTGAACCTTCCGCTTGCTCCGGGCAGCCGCGTGCTGGTGAGTTCGAGCGGCGCGGCACAACAGGGATCGCCGATGTCTGGCGGCTACGGAGGCGCCAAGCGGATGCTGTGGCTGATGACCAAATACGCCAATGGCCTGTCCGAACAGAACGGCCTTGACATTCGCTTCCAGGCGATAGTGCCTAAGCAGATGGTCGCGGGGACAGGCGTCGGTGGGGCGGGTTCCAACGCCTACGCCCAGGCAATGGGAATAGAGCAGGAAGCCTTCCTCGCTCGGTATCCTGCCATGCCGCCGCGCCAATTCGGCAGTCACGTCGTTCGGGTTCTGACCGACGCGACGTATGATACAGCGCTTGCAATTGGCATAAGGGGTGACACGGGCGTCACCGTTTTGGAAGAACAGGCGGCATGAACCAAAAACAAACCGCGGGCCTCGATGAGGAAAGCTTTCTTGCCATGGTCAGCGAGCTCCGGCCCGAGCTTCATCGCTATTGCGCGCGCTTGACCGGCTCGGTCATCGATGGCGAGGATGTGCTGCAGGAGGCGATCGTAAAGGCCTATCAGACCCTTGGGACCTTGAAGGCAAAGGAAGCTTTGCGCGCGTGGTTGTTTCGTATCGTCCATAACCGCGCGCTCGACTTTCTGCGCAGTCGCGCTTTAAGGGCTACCGAACCGTTGGAGGCGGCCTCAGAGATGCCCGATAACGATGCGCCCGATCCTTTGGAGACGCTGATGCGTCAGGAAGCGATTACAACGGCCGTATCGCGGTTCGTCGAACTTCCGACGATCCAGCGGAGCGTCGTCGTCTTGAAGGATGTTCTCGACCAATCGCTCGACGACATCGCAGGTCTGCTCGAGATTAGCGTTGATGCGGTGAAGGGCCACCTCGCTAGAGGGCGGACCCGGCTGAGGGAGATCAACGCACGGGCGCCGAAACGTTCGGCCAACCGAGCGCACTCGCCGGAAAACCAGCGCTATGTCGAGCTATTTAACCGGCGTGACTGGGAGAGCCTTCGGGCGCTCCTGGCCGACGACGTCAAACTACATCAGGCCACGCATGCGGTCCGCTCCGGGGCTGATGTAGGCATGTTCTTCACGATCTATGCGCGGAATTCAGCAATTCACCTTGCCGTTGCATGGCTCGAGGGACAAGAGGTGATCGCCGTGTTCGAAAATGGTCCGGCGCCAAGGCCGCACCACTTAATGCGGATTGAATGGCGGGACGGGCAGATCGCCTTCATTCGTGACTATCGTTACGTCCCCTACATTCTGGAAAGTGCGGAACTGGTTCTCGATGGTTGATTATTCCTCATCGTGCTGGTCTGTCGCGTTCAGCGCCTTCACGGCGACGGCCGCGACGAGCCCAGTCAGCACGATGCCCGCAAAACCGATCACTAGTGCCAGCACGCGCGCCGAGACATGTTTGGGCGAAAAATCGCCATAGCCAATGGTAAGCCCGGTCACGAAGGTGAAGTAGAGGGCCTCGTCGAGCCGCCAATCCTCTATGCGCCAAATGACAAGCCCGCATGCAACCATTACCGAGATCACCCCAGACAGGATTGGCCAGACCACACGAAGTTGCTGGAGGAGCGAGACGAAGAATAGGCGCCTCATCCGCTTCGAGTGTCCCCTATTGCGTTTTGGTGCTGACACGACTTTTGACCTCTCTGCGGTTCAGTGTCGGAGAGCCGTGAAGGGAGGGGCCTTTTGCGGCGGCCAACAGGCGCCAATGTATCCCGCCCATCCTCCACTTGCTGCAGGCAATGGCCTTGCTAGAGCGCGCGAAACTCTATCGCAGGTCGAGTTCACTTCACCGCCGGTGGCAAGATATACAGCGTCATGGCAAAGATCGCATACACCATTAACACCAATACGCCGATGAACCATGCCGACCGTCCGCTGTTGGTGACGAACATCGCGGTAATGGTCGCAAAGAGCACCATCACCACGGCACCCGGCCAGAACTGCAGGTCCATCGGTGAGGGGCCGATCAGATAACTCACCAGCACCAAAACGGGTGCGACGAACAACGCGATCTGGGAAGCGCTCCCCAATGCGATACCGACGCTGAGGTCGAGCCGGTTCTTGCGCGCGCCGGAAAATGCCGAAGCCATTTCCGCGGCGGCGCCAACCAGTGCGACGACGATGAAACCGACAAAGGCGGCCGTCATTCCGAAAGCTTCGGCTGCCTTTTGCACGGATTCGACGAAGATCTCACTCACCAGCGCCACGAGTACGGTGACACCGGCAAGTGTGGCCAGTGCCAAACCGATCGGCCACGGCGCTTCATTTTCTTGATCATGCTCCGCTCCGGCGAAGACCTCACGGTGTGTCCCGAGCGTGAACAACAGCCCCAGTCCGTATCCGATGATGAGCAGAACGGCCAGGCCGAGGCTCAGTTTTTGGGTGGCTGCAGCAGCCGATGTCGAGTCCATTTCGGCAATCGCCGAAGGCATCAGCAGCGCAACCGTGGCCAGAAAAAGCAGGCCCGATTGAAGTCGCGCGTTAGCGCGGTTGAACTCCTGCAGGTGGTATTTGAGCCCGCCAAGCAGAAACGAGGCGCCCAGCATGAATAGCGTGTTGGTTACGATCGCGCCGGCGATGGATGCCTTTACCAACGTATATTGCCCGGCGCCTAGGGCAGCCAATGCGATGACCAGTTCGGTGAGATTTCCCAGGGTGGCGTTGAGCAGCCCGCCGGCGGCGTCGCCCGTCTTCGCGGCAACGGATTCGGTCGCGTGACTTAGCAAGCCGGCCAGTGGCACAATGGCAAGTACCGACAGGACAAATAGCGCGGTATGGGCTTCGGGGGCGAGTGCCGCGGCAACGAAAACCACCGGCACGGCGACCAACAACCAGAGCATAGGGTTGTGGCGAATCTCTTTCAAAAGGGGGCCCAATTGTCTACTCCCGTTCGGACGCCAAAATGGCTCGGTCTTCGCCGATGCCAATAACCCACGCCTTACCGATAGGCAGACGTCGGGCAATCTATTCGTCGTACTGCTCGCGGTGTGGCGAGGGCATCATCATGGATATGTCGAGAGCAATCAGGTCCGCCGATGGATAGCCGAAACTTACGTGGCCGCCGGATTGATGCTCTGGATTATACCAGCGTTCGCGACGGGATTGCAAACTGCATCGTGTGCAATCTTGTTCAGCCGTTCGGGGTAGCTCGGCGTTCGAAGCGGCAGCACCGTCGGATGTTTTTTATCCGCTTCCTGTCGATGAGAAGTGCACGGCTAAATTGAATCTACGTGATCACCATGTAGGGATTTCGCGATGTTCAAAGTCTTGCTCGCTACCGCACTACTGGTGAACGTTGTCGTCCTGCGCAGACACGGTAAGAGGGATGGCGAAGGACGCAAAGGAGACCGGCCGGGCGATGGGTTCAAGCGCCCACAGGGTCCTGAAGGCTTCGTCGAATTGACGGGATCGGGCGTGCTGACGTCCACCACCGGGTGAGTGGACCATAGAGACCTACGTCACAGTCAGGCCGCGGTGTTTGCGCGAGCCTGGCTCGCTCGTGGATGGACAATGCAATCGGCCAATTCGTCCAACTCGTTTTGTTCCTCCGCGTGACGCTGACCCCAACGGCAAAGTGCCAGGAGCACCGGCTCCAGTGCAAGCCCGAGCTCCGTTGCCGTATATTCCACGCGGGCAGGGACCTCGGCGAAGACCCGGCGCCCGACGAGCCCATGCTCCTCCATTTCCCGCAATTGCTGGATCAGAACCTTCTGCGTGATGTCGGGCATCATGCGCTTCAGCTCCGAAAGGCGTTTCGGGCCGTCAAAGACATAGTAGAGAATGACCGGTTTCCAGCGGCCGGCGATGACTTTCAATGCGCGTTCGACCGGCAGTTTCGGCAGTCTCTTCGTCGGATCCGCCATGGTCACCTCCTGGTGGGTATGGAACGAAAGAGTGTGTATTTTGGCGTGAATTCTATAGCTAAACCGTGCCTCACAGCATTTCAACGTGAGGTCTGCCATGAGAGCCGTTCAATTCAGCCGCTTCGGTCCGCCGGATGTCCTGCAAGTCGCCGAGATCCCCTTGCCGGAGTTGGCGCCGGGTGAGGTGCTGGTGCGGGTCCACGCGGCCGGCATTAACTATTTCGAAGTGCTGATGCGGGCCGACCGCTACGCCGTGACGCCGGAACTGCCGATGATCCCGGGCGTCGAAGTGGCTGGCATCGTCGAGCGGATTGGGGTCGGGGGCGATCCGGCGTTGCTTGGCGCTCGCGTCGGTGTTCCGCTATTTGCCCTTGGACGCGCCGGAGGTTATGCGGAGTTCGTCGCGGTCGACGGCGCTTCCTTGATCAGCCTGCCCGATTGCATCCGCTTTGACGATGCCGTCGCATTAATGGTTCAGGGCTTGACGGCGCTGCACATGACGCGGCGCAATCCTGCGAAAGGCAAGCGGGTTCTTGTAACAGCCGCCGCGGGAGGCGTCGGTTCGCTGCTCGTGCAGTTGGCGAAGCGTGAAGGCGCCCGCCAGGTGATCGCCGCGGCCAGCACGAGGGAGAAACGGGAATTCGCACTTTCGCTGGGCGCCGATCTGGCGATCGACTACGGCGAAGCGGATTGGGCCGATGCCGTCAGGGCGCAAACCGATGGGTTCGGCGTCGATCTCCTGTACGACACCGTCGGCGGCGCGGTGACGAAGGCGGCTTTGCGAGCGCTCGCCCTGGCTGGCGGATTGGTCTTCGCCGCCCTCGGTCGTTTCGATCTCGGCAAGAGCGACATGGATCAATTGTTTCAGCGGAACCAGTCGCTAACAGGGTTTTCTCTATTGCCCCTGCTTTCACCGGAAAACGTCAGGGCCGACCTTGCAAAGCTTTATGAACTCGCTGCCAGCGGTCAAATCAGCGTCTCGCAAGGCGGACAATTTCCGTTTCACGAGGCCTGGCGTGCGCACCAGGCGTTCGAAGATCGCGCCGTTGGCGGAAAGGTCGTGTTGGTGCCCCGAGGAACCGGTTGCCGCATGAGGACCGCTCGATTCCCGGCAAGGCTATTGGCCGTCACGATACCAGCGTAGCGACAGGCAAGAGAGACCTGCATCGATCCTGCCGATTTCCGCGGTCTTCATCGGGACGATCCTGTAACCGAGCTTATCGAGAATTTCGAGCGTACGCGGGTAATCGGAAGGCACCATGAGGACGTCATTGACACGCAGCGCATTCGCAGCCGGCTCTTCGCCTTCCGGAATAATGATCTGCTTGAAGTTCTTAAAGACGCCGGAGCGTGCAAGACGGGCCGTCGCGAGCACCGTTTCTTCGTCCAGCAACGAGCAGTCCGTTTTAAAATGAAGCACGCCTTCCGGCGTCATAACTAATTCGGCTTTGCGGCCGAGCTTGTCGATGCAACCGGCGAGAGCCTCGGCGCCCGCCTTGTCGGTTCGTGCCGAAAGGCCGATCATGACGCTCTTCGGCGTTGTCAGAACATCGCCGCCGTCCACGTATCCATGACCTGGGAGATCGAGGACGGTGTCGAACATGTCGCGCAAGGCGGGTGCGATTGCCGTTGCTTCGCCAGTGCGGCTTGCCGCACCCGGCCGAAGCAGGATCGCACCTTCGGTGAACACGAGTGCGGGATCCTCGACGAAGATAGAATCCGGGAAGGCCTCGAGCGTGGGCAGGATGGTCACCTCAACGCTGGCTTCGCGCATCGCGGCGATGTAACCATCATGCTCCGCTTTCACGCCCTCATAAGTCGGGCTGGCATGGTCGCCGGCACGCAGGCCGTCGACAACCGACCGCGATGGCTCGCGAACGATCGCGGAGTTGAAATGATAAACTGATTTGGGTGAAGCCATTTCCAACTACCTTTTTTGCCGTTCAGCGCTTTTATCGTGATTGTCCGTGGTTGTCGAAATGCGCGTCACGAGCAAACTGATATAACTCGCTGTTGAACCTACCAGGATTCTCCAGAAACGGTGCATGCCCGGCCGCGGCATACCACGATGCTGTCGCCCTTGGGCAGGATGCCAGAAGGTGCCGCCCCATGGCCGGCAGGATTACCGTGTCCTCTTCGCCTTGCGTCATAAGGACAGGAAGTGCAAGTGCGGTTAGCACATCGTCGGAATCGATCTCGCGGGCGAGCAGAGCAGCCCGAATCTTCGCCGGCACGGTCATGTTCCAGCAAATTGCCGTCTCGAGCAGCTCGGAAGGCAATTGCGAATAGGTGCAGCCGCGTACGAAATTGCGGATTGCTTCGATGTTGGTGGGCAAGTCGTCGCTCGTGGCGCCAATGACATGGTCGAGAAAGCCCGGGCCTATCAGGGTGCCGAGCGCCGCCTTGTTCATGGTGGTCGCCGCGCCCACGAAATTGATGCCTGAAATACGGCCAGGTCCATGGGCGCGAAGATAGTCGCAGATGATGTAGCCGGCATAGGACCAGCCCACGAGAACCGGACTTGCAAGGTTGAGCTGATCTATGACGGCGGCGATATCGTCTGCCCAGAGCTGCGGATCGGTATAATGCGCCGCTTCAAGCGGGGCGTCCGACATGCCGTGACCGCGCAGGTCCATGGCTACCAGGCGAAAATCCTCGGCAAGCGCGCTTTCGTATTGGCTTTTCCAACATAGGTGGTTCTGTGACCATCCGTGGATGAAAAAGATCGTCGGCGCGTCTTCTTTGCCCCACTCGCGAACATGCAGGCGCAATCCTGCGCCGCCGGTTACAGTATGAATCCTCATCGTCGTGCCTCCCTGTGAGCGTCGAATTCAGCAGTAAGCATCCTATTTTGCACGCGTGAGAAAGAGTGTGGGAGCGAGCGTTGAAAATGCCGACCCAATCGTTGAAAGAGTGCAGCTAACAGGTCAAGGCACCCTAACCTGCACCTCCGCCGTTTCGGCGACGAATCGCCTCACTTCGCGAACAAACTGCCGGAAAGCGGGCTCTTCGGCGAGGAGAATGTGATTGGCGCTGTCGAGATCGACAAATCGAGCCCCAGGGATTCCGGCTGCAAACTCCCTTCCGGACTGAAAGGGTACGACAGCATCTTGCCTGGCATGCAAGACGAGCGTCGGAACCGTCACTTGCGACAGGACGTCCGAAACGTCGATCTCCCCGAATGCTTCGTGCAGGCGACCGGCGTTGCCAGGCGACACCGAAATGCGCTGCAATTCGTCAAACCAATCCATCTGAACCTGGCTCGCCCCCGGAATGAACATTGCCGTGAACAGATGCCGAAACACCGGATTGTTCTGGCCCCAGCCTTCCCGGATCAGCGCGGTCATCGCCTCATGCGTGGCGACTTCATGGCTGTCGCTTCGCTTGCGCCACCCCTTTACAAATCCGCCGTATAGGATGAGCCCTGAGAGCCGTTCAGGATGTCGGACGGCATAGGCGACCGAGACGGCGCAGCTTTGCGATACGCCGAGAAGTGTGAATCGGTCGAGGCCCGCCGCATCGACCACGCTCTCCAGGTCCGCGATCATCGCCGAAAACGAGAGATCTTCGGCGACCCAGTCCGAGAGACCGTTGCAACGTTCGTCGTAACGTACGAGCATCGTTTTTTCCGAAAGGGCGTCGATCCAATGCCTCCACACCGGGCTTTCCCAATCATGCTGGAGGTGCGACATCCAATGTGCTGCGCGCACAACCGGCGACCCGTGTCCACACGCCGCGTAGGCAATCGTCACCTGGTCGGCGGTCTTGCAGAAGCGAATATCCTGCGATCTCTTGCCCGACATCGCAGATGGCAATGGGGCGTCTGTTTCAGAGGTGTGGGAGTTGGATCCTGATCCCGGCGCTGAAAGTCCAAGCGACGCGTATGCAGTATCGCGACGAAACTGCACCGGCCCGGCCGCGGAGGTTGAAGGCTCCTTCCGCTGCTCGGGCGGGTCGGCGTCGGCTATCTCTTCGATAAGCCTGTCGAGCACCATGGAATGTACATGCATTCGCTCGGGACTGTCGCGAAGGCGTCGGATGAGGGCGCGTAGGATCGCCGCGTGCAGCCGAAGTGCTCTGTCTCGGTGATATAGGCGCCACGCTTCGAAGTTCGGGCAGTGCGGCAGGCATAGGCCTTCGAGAAATTCACCGCGAAATGTCGTCGCCAGCGACTCTAATGTCTCCGTATCCAGGACGTCGAGGTCAGCGGGTGGAAGGGAAACCATGCCCTTGAAGTCTACGCTGATTGTCTGGGGGCTGAGATGAACGGAATTGTGGTCCGCATGCAGACGCTCATGACCTTCCGCATTTACGATTGGCCTGAGTTTGTGAAGGCTCCACCTCAAGGAAGCCCGAGGGTCGTCCGGAACTTCCCAGAACATCTTGCAAAGGTGGTCGCGACGCTGGGGTCTTCCGATGACGGCCAGATAACCGAGAAGGGCGCGGGTCTTCTTCGACTGCGGCAGAGGCACAAGCCGTCCCTGCTGCCTGACATTGAGTTCGCCCAAGACCTCGATCGTTAGCTGGTCGACCATGATACACCGACTTGACGGTAGTCTTCGGTCAACAGCTTAGAACAATGCGGTTCAAAGTGAAATCAGCCCGGTTGCCGCCAGATGATCAACGGCAGGGCCCTAACGCTCTTATCGCCGTAGAACGATCATCTTTTCCTCAGACATATCCTTCATGGTCCAGGGAATGCCGCCCACGCCATAGCCAGACTCCTTGCGGCCGGCGAATGGCATCCAGTCTGTCCTGAACGCCGTATGGTCGTTGATCATGACGGCGGAGGCTTCCAATCTTTGCGCAGCCGTCAGGGCGGGTCCGATATCCTGCGCAAAAACGCTTGCCTGGAAGGACCATCGGACTCCGTTCGCTGCTTCGATGGCGGAACCGAAGTCCTCGTAGGCGTAGACACAGACCACGGGCCCGAACACCTCGAGCTGCGAGACCTTCGCCTCGGGCGGCGGATTCAGCAAGATGGACGGCTTCAGCGTCGTTTCCGAGAGATGTCCGCCGCCGATCACGCGGGCCCCGGCAGTGGTCGCCTCGTCGATCCATTCGGTGACCCTGCTCGCTTCGCGCGGATGGATGAGCGGTCCGACCTCGGTATGGGGAAGTAGCGGATCGCCAACCCGAAGTGCGCCCACACGCGCCGAGAGGAGCTCGACAAATTCATCGAAACGCGCACGGTCGACGAAAATGCGTTGGGTGGAAACGCATACCTGGCCGGCGTGATAATAGGCGCCCTTCGTGATCGGCTCGATAATCGTCCCGATATCGGCGCTGCCATGGATCAACACCGGAGCTGCGCCTCCGTGTTCCAGCGCACATCGCGTGCCGGGGGGAAGCTTGCTCCTGAGATACCATCCGACTTTCGCCGATCCGATAAAGCTGAGGAATCTCACGCGCGGATCGGTCGCGAGTTTCTCCGCCAGCAGGTTGTCGTCGGTGATGAGCGTCTGACACCAGCGTTCTTCCAGTCCGGCTTCGCGGAACAGCGCCACGAGAGCGAGGCAGCTCAGGGGTGTCGCAGCCGCCGGTTTTATGATGACGGGGCATCCGACCGCTATGGCAGGTGCAATTTGGTGGACGATCAGGTTCACGGGATGGTTGAATGCGGAAATCGCGGCCACGACGCCGATGGGCTCCTTCGTCGTAAAAGCCCATCTGCCTTCGCTTGCCGGCGTCAGCCCCATCGGGATTTCTTTGCCGGCGAAGTTCCTTAGCTCGTCGGCGGCGTTGCGAAGGCCGTCGGCAGCTCTCGCGACTTCGACCGCGGCATCCGGATAGGGTTTACCTCCTTCCAGCGCGATCTGCTTCGCGAAGGTTTCTGCCCGCGCGTTTAGAAGGTCGGCAACCTTCCGGAGGATGGCGACACGCTCATATGTCTTGAGCCAGCCGTCCCGGTCTTTGAACGCTGCAGCCGCTATCGCAATCTTGGTCGCGAGCGCCGGCGCATCGTCCATAGGTATTTCACGCACGGGCGAACGGTCGAAGGCTTGAAATACGGTCAAAGTGCTCATGCTGTCTGCTCCGGCAAAACGGGAAGTCTCTTGCTTAGTTCGTCAACGAGGACGCGCTTATTCTCGGAATAATCGACTGGGACCACGACGAGATGAACCCCGCCTTCTAGGAACGCCTGCTCCAGTGTGGGAACGAAGTGATCGATGCGTTCCACGCGATGGCCCTTGGCCCCATAGGCTTCGGCATAGGTCACGAAGTCGGGGTTTCCGAAAGTCATGCCGTAATCCGGGAATTCGTCGACCGCCTGCTTCCAGCGGATCATCCCATATGCACTGTCTTCCAGCACCAGAATGACAAGGTTGAGCTTGAGGCGAACCGCCGTTTCGAGTTCCTGGCTGTTCATCATGAAGCCTCCATCCCCGCAGACCGCCAGCACCCTGCGATGCGGATAGAGCAGAGCGGCCGTCATGGCAGATGGAAGGCCCGCACCCATGGTGGCGAGCGCATTGTCCAGTAGCAGCGTATTCGCAACTTGCGTCCTGTAGTTCCGGGCAAACCAGATTTTATACATGCCGTTGTCGAGTGCCACGATGCCATCGGGCGGTATGACGGTGCGAACGTCATGGACGATCCGCTGCGGTGTGAAACGATCTTCCTCCGCGCGTGCGGCGACTCTTGCCAGGATTCCTGAGCGCAGCGGCAGAAGGGCTTTCGCGTCTGGAAGCTGCCCTTCAAGCCTGTCGGCGAGCAGCTTCAGCGAGGGACCGATATCGCCGATAACCTCCGTTTGCGGGAAATAGACCTGCTCAACCGTTGCCGGCTGATATCCGACGTGGACCACCTGAGGACCGGTTTTTCCCATGATGAACGGCGGCTTCTCGATGGTATCGTGGCCGATCGTCACGATCAGATCCGCCCGCTCGATCGCTTCATGGACGTAATCGCGTTCGGAAAGCGCTGCCGTACCGATATAGAGTTCGGTGCCGCCGGATACCGTGCCCTTGCCCATTTGTGTGGTGAAATAGGGGATCCCGGTCCTGATGACGAAATTGGCCAGATCCGATGTTGAACGCGGCCGGGAGGCGGCAGCGCCGAGCATGATGAGCGGCCGTTTCGCATGCCGGATCAACTCGGCCGCCCGATCCAGTGCGTCCGCATTCGCGACGGGCAGCTCTACAGGATGAGGCGGCACCATCGGGACCGGTGCGCTTTCCTCGGTGGCGATATCCTCCGGCAGCTCCAAATGGACAGGTCCCGGCCGTTCCTCCTGCGCAATCCTGAACGCCTCGCGCACCAGCGTCGGTATGATCGACGGCGAAACGATCTGGCGGGAAAGCTTGGTCAGCGGTCTCATGCTGGCTACGACATCGACGACCTGGAAGCGCGCCTGGCGCGAAGACAGAACGCCCTTTTGCCCGGTGATCATAATCATCGGCATGGCGCCCAAGAGAGCGTAGGCAGCACCTGTCGAGAGATTGAGCGCGCCGGGGCCGAGGGTGGAAATGCACACGCCGGGCTTTCCTGTCAGTCGGCCGTAGGTCGCGGCCATGAAAGCGGCAGCCTGTTCGTGTCTGGTCAGCACAAGCTCGATCGAGGATGTCCGGATCGCCTCCACGACGTCGAGGTTCTCTTCTCCGGGAATGCCGAATATGCGTTCGACCCCTTCATTTTCCAACGCGGCGACAAGAAGTTCCGATCCTTTGGGCATGCCGATCTCCGAATGGTTGGTCAGTCATCATCCATGCCCGCACCTGCCGGGCAAGGCCTTTGTTGGCGGCGCAACCGTTGGGCCGGAAAGCTGGTAGCCTCCGTCTCACGATACGGAGGGGAGCCCAACCAACCAAGCCGATGCGGCTGCATAAGCGACTACGCTATTGAAGCGAAAGGACACCGGCGACGCAATTTTTCGTCACCATGGCATTGGAGCGCCCGTCTTCAAGGTTGCCGCGGCTCTACTTGCCGGGAGAATAGCGCCGCTATCTCTTCCAGGGCAACCCAACAATGCCGTGAAACATCTGGAGGTGTAACGGCCGGAGGTGTAGCATCCGCAGGTGTAATAGTATTGAGAGTGCATTTCAGGTCGGGCTCTTTCATCGACCTCTCACACGGTTGTGGTAACAGCAGGAAGCAGGTTGTAGCTGCAGTTCGTTTCGTGGACGAACCGGGGACGAACCAGGTTGCAGCGCAAGGTTCAGATCGCGATCTCAACACGGAGGAATTTCCATGTCAGAACTCGTAGTGCTCGGCTTCGATGACGTAAACAAGGCCGATACGATCCTCAACAGACTGTCACAGCTTGAGAAGGAATACCTCATCGATCTCGAGGATGCCGTGGTCGTCGTACGCGACGGCGCAGGCAAGGTTCGCCTCAAGCAGAGCGTGAACCTAGCCGCTGCAGGCGCGACGCGTGGTGGTCTTTCCGGCGCGTTGTGGGGCGCGCTCGTGGGCTTGCTGTTTCTCAACCCGCTGGCCGGGATGGTGCTTGGCGGCGCCTTCGGAGCGGGGTCCGGGGCGCTCGCTGGGTCGATCACCGACTACGGCATCAATGACGATCTGATCAAGAAGCTGGCTGAAACGATTCCGGCCAACAGCTCCGCGCTTTTCCTGCTGGTACGCAAGGTCCAGCCGGAAAAGGTGCTTGAGGAGTTCAAGGGCGAGCATGCACGCATCTTGCGCTCGTCGCTATCGCCAGAGCAGGAGCGAAGGCTTCAGGACGCACTCGCCACGGGCACGGTTCAAGCATCGCCGGCCAGCTGACGGGGCAGACAATCTTTGCACACACCTCAGTCGGGCGCGGCCGAAACCCAGCCGCGCCCGACTAGTTTTCCATGCGGATCAGATCAGATCGAAGCGATCTGCGTTCATCACCTTCGTCCAAGCTGCCACGAAGTCATGCACGAACTTCTCTTGCGCGTCGCTTTGGCCGTAAACTTCGGCAAGCGCCCGGAGCTGGGAGTTCGAACCGAAGACGAGATCGACGCGAGTGGCTGTCCACTTGACGTCATCGGTGTTGCGGTCGCGTCCCTCGAACACATATTTCGAGTCCGAAGAAGCCTTCCACACCGTCCCCATGTCGAGCAGGTTGACGAAGAAGTCATTGGTAAGCGTTTCCGGGCGCGTGGTGAAAACGCCGTGCTGGGACTGTCCGGCATTGGCGTTCAACACGCGCATGCCGCCGACCAGGACCGTCATTTCCGGCGCCGTCAGCGTCAGAAGCTGCGCCTTGTCGATCAGCAACTCCTCGGGCGAGATGGCATATTCGCCCTTCTGATAGTTACGGAACCCGTCGGCGATCGGTTCCAGAACGGCAAAGGATTCCAGATCGGTCTGTTCCTGCTTCGCGTCGGTGCGGCCCGGTGCGAACGGAACGGCGATGTCGTGGCCGGCGTTCTTCGCGGCCTTTTCGACCGCCGCCGAGCCGGCGAGGACGATCAGGTCCGCGAGCGACACCTTCTTGCCGCCGGACTGGGCGTCGTTGAACGCCTTCCGGATGCCTTCAAGCTTCTCGAGCACGGTCGCGAGCTGAGCCGGCTGGTTGACCGCCCAATCCTTCTGTGGAGCAAGACGGATGCGCCCGCCGTTCGCACCACCGCGCTTGTCGGAGCCGCGGAAGGTTGCTGCCGAGGCCCAGGCGGTCGAGACCAGCGCCGAGACCGGCAGTCCCGATGCGAGGATCTTGTCCTTGAGATCGGCGATGTCATGCGCGTCGATCAGCGGGTGATCAACGGCGGGGAGGGGATCCTGCCAGATCAGTTCCTCTGCCGGAACCTCCGGGCCGAGATAGCGCACGCGCGGGCCCATGTCGCGGTGGGTCAGCTTGAACCAGGCGCGGGCAAAGGCATCGGCGAACTGATCCGGATTTTCCAAGAAGCGCCGCGAAATCTTTTCATAGGCCGGGTCGGCGCGCAGGGCGATGTCCGTGGTCAACATGGACGGCGCATGACGCTTCGACTTTTCGTGTGCATCTGGCACGGTACCGGCGCCGGCGCCATGTTTCGGTGTCCACTGATGCGCGCCGGCCGGGCTCTTCGTCAGTTCCCATTCGTAGCCGAACAGGTTCCAGAGGAAGTTGCTGCTCCACTTTGTCGGCGTCGTCGTCCAGGTGACTTCCAGGCCGCTGCCGATCGTGTCGCCGCCCTTACCGGTGCCAAAGCTGCTTTTCCAGCCCAGGCCCTGCTCTTCAATGCCAGCGGCCTCGGGTTCAGCGCCGACATGCGCTGCGTCGCCTGCCCCGTGGGTCTTGCCGAACGTATGTCCGCCCGCAATGAGAGCGACGGTCTCTTCGTCGTTCATGGCCATGCGCGCGAAGGTCTCGCGGATGTCCGTGGCGGCTGCCAACGGATCAGGATTGCCGTTCGGGCCTTCCGGGTTGACGTAGATCAGACCCATCTGCACGGCGGCGAGGGGATTTTCGAGGTCTCGTTCACCAGAGTAACGCTTGTCGGCGAGCCAGGTGTCTTCGGCGCCCCAATAGACGTCTTCCTCCGGCTCCCACACATCCGGGCGGCCGCCGGCAAAGCCGAACGTTTTGAAGCCCATCGACTCCAGGGCGACATTGCCGGTGAGGATCATCAGGTCGGCCCAGGAGATTCTGTTGCCGTATTTCTGCTTGATCGGCCAGAGCAGCCGGCGCGCCTTGTCGAGGTTGACGTTATCCGGCCAGCTGTTGAGCGGGGCGAAACGCTGCTGACCTGCGCCTGCGCCGCCGCGGCCATCGCCGGTGCGGTAGGTGCCTGCGCTATGCCATGCCATGCGGATGAAAAGTGGACCGTAATGGCCGAAGTCGGCCGGCCACCACTCCTGCGAATCCGTCATCAACGCGCGAAGGTCCTGTTTAAGGGCATTCAGGTCGAGCTTCTTGAATTCCTCGGCATAATTGAACGCCTTGCCCATCGGACTGGACAGGGAGGAGTTCTGATGGAGGATCTTGAGGTTCAACTGGTTTGGCCACCAGTCCCGGTTCGATCTCCCGCCGTGGGCCGTATGTGTGTGCGCGACCGGACATTTGCCGGCAGTCTCGGCTTTCGTATCCATATTTCTCTCCCTCGTAGTTACTTGAATTGAGCCGTCCAGAGTAAAGTCATCTTGTATCCTCTGGAAAGCGACCCGGTTTCGTGGCCAGCGCGATGACGACATGCCAGATACATGGAATATCCTCGTTGTTTCGGGCCTTCTTCGCAGCTGGCTGTCCTGAAGCAGCCTGGGGTGCCGGCGTTCTGGATAGTCTGGGCGTCAATGAGCGGCACGTTGCCGGCGGTCATTGTATGGACCAAATGTGACAACACCTCATTTCCGTCGATGTATCATACCCAAGCTGCTTCATTAATTTAAGTTGGATTTACTGATTGCGGCGATAAGGTGGAGTTATGACGAACTTGACACTCAAGCAGCTTCGCTATTTCGAGGCTTTGGCACGGCACGGTCACTTCGGACGCGCGGCGGATGTCTGCGCGATCTCCCAGCCTGCTTTGTCGATGCAAATCAAGGAATTGGAAGAATCGCTGGGCACGGAGCTCTTCGAAAGAGGCATGCGCCAGGTGCGGCTAACCAGCTTCGGAGAAGCCTTTGCACTACGTGTCCGCGACATCCTGCGCTCGGTCGATGAACTCGGAGATCTGGCGCGCGCCTCGCAGGATCGGCTCGTGGGGCGGCTGCGAATAGGCGTCATCCCGACGATCGCACCCTATTTTCTGCCTCAGATCATCGCCAATCTTACCCGCATGCATGACGGGCTTGATATCCACATACGAGAGACGCTGACCTCCAGGCTGGTGCAGGAGCTGACAGACGGCCGGCTTGACGCGGCCATTGTTGCATTGCCGGTATCCGAACCCTCGCTGACCGAGGTTGCGCTGTTTTCGGAGAATTTCGTGCTGGTCCGGCCCAGCGAGGACGAGGGCAAGCCGGTACCCAATCGCGAAGCGCTCCGCGAAATGAGGCTGCTTCTGCTGGAAGAAGGACATTGTTTTCGCGATCAAGCTTTGTCTTTTTGCAATATGCGCTCGATGCTTCCGCGAGAACTGCTGGACGGCAGCTCTCTCTCTACCCTGGTTCAGATGGTCAGCGCCGGTATTGGCGTCACCTTGATTCCGGAAATGGCTGTATCGGTGGAAACGCGCTCGGCATCGGTGTCTGTTGCTCGCTTCAATACGCCCCAACCCTCGCGAACAATTGGGATGATCTGGCGCAGGACAAGCCCCTTGGCCAAACAGTTCCTTGAGATTTCCGAAATCGTTCGTCAGTCAGCCGATGCGATGCGCGAGCAACATGATCTGATACCTTCGTCGCTACAACTGAGCGGCTAAGAGAGGGCGGTCTTGAGGCCTGCATGGATCACCCCACGCGCTCCAGTATGATGCCGTAGTGATAGGGCGGTAGCTCCTCGACGCGAACCGTCCGAAATCCCGCAGGTTCGACCACCTTACTGACTGCGTCGTGCGACATGCGCATATCCGTCCTCGGCCCGCGCGGCTTATCGAGCACGATGGTCTGCTCCCGGGGCAGCGGATGCCAGTTGACGATCGCGAACAGGCCTCCGGGCCGCAGAACATGCCAGACCGCCCGCGCGAGGCCTGGCTGGTCGGGAACGCCATGGAACGTGTTGGCCATCAGCACATAGTCAACGCGTCCGTCAAGCAGCGATGCGATCTCACGGGCATCAGCGTTGATCCATCGGCGGACGGTCGCCCCGAGGCGCTCGACCTCGACCTTTGCCTGTTCGATCATTTCGAGATCAAGATCGAGGGCATAGATGCGGCCATCGACGAGCTTGGCGAGCGGCGCGGTGAAATAGCCATCGCCACAGCACAGGTCGAGGACGGTCATGTCAGGCCGAATGCCGAGCTGCTCCATTACCTCCGTCGGTCGGGGCCACAGTGCGGCCCACCAATCCCGGTCCGGCATAGAGGTCGAGGGGAACAGATCGTCCATCGTTCTTCTCCTTCTGCGGCGACCCCCATTTGGCGTCGGCGGCAGAACCTATATCGCACCGAACCGGCTCGATGCTAGGTTCGGCCCGTTGCCATCGCAACTCGTTCAAAGGATTGCTCGAAACCCCATCCTCAGGAGATCCGTACCCCAATGGACGCGCAGGCGTATGGCTACGCGGTGCGCGAACTCGATCGTTGTACGCCGGCTTTGGTCCAGTCACATTGGAAGATCAGCACAGGTTTCGAAAAACCCTTCAGGCGCCGCCGTGTCGCACGTGTGAAGAGGTCGGCGGCGCCGTATTCCCGAAAAATGCTCTCCGACACGAGGACCTGGTCGGTAGCGGCCGCGGCGCATAGACGCGCTGCAAGCTGAACGGTTGAGCCAAACAGATCGTTGCTGTCTTCGACTGGCTCGCCGCAATCCAATCCGATGCGTATATGAATGGGCTCGGGATTGCCTTGGTTGTAACGCTCGAATTCCTGCTGGATCGTTATGGCGCAATCGACGGCGGCGGTGATGGAGACAAATGTCGCCATTATGCCGTCGCCGGTGTGCTTCACCTCGTGGCCTGAAGCTTGCCCAAGGCATCTGCGCACAACGGCGTCATGTGCCCTGACCAGCTCGATCGCCATGCGGTCGCCGAGGCGCGATGTCATTTCCGTCGAGCCGACAATGTCGGTGAAAAGGATCGCCCTGTGGCCTGCATCCATTTCGGCGGAGGATTGCCCGGGCGGCGTCTCCGGGTCGTGTATTCGGCCGAGAAATGCCTCGACAGCCGACAACGAAACCTCGACAACTTCGGCGGCGACGAAGCCATGCGCCTCGCGGTGCACGCATAGGGCGGTTTCCATGTCGGGGGCGTCCATGAGGCAAAATGCAGTTCCGCGCCGCTGATCGAACCAGTATGTGAGGAATTTGACCCCGTACCGATCTTGAATGTCGAGGTCCTTGCGATGTGCTTCGGCAACGTCGGCTGCTGTGGTTCCCGAAAGATCATGCCGATCCATGAAGATAGCCATTATTCGCCCCCGCTGGAATCTTCCGCCTTTATATAAGGATATCCTAATTATAGAGCGTGGCCCAGCCCGTCCTTGGGATGGGTGCGAGCAAGTGTCCTGACGGGCATTGCCGACGGGCGGATTTTGCACGCTGATGCGACAGCATCGATAATCTTCAGCCATCATAGAGTTGCCCTCCGTCCGGGGTGAGACGGAGGGCACGGAGCATGGGCTCCATTGCGCGTTATATTGCTAGGGGGCACCTTAACGCATGAATACAATATCGTTTTGGAAGATGTTTTTATAGAGAAATATTTGGCTAGTCTTGATTAATTCATTAGGTGTGGGAAAGGTTACTGTAATTGATGGGGTTGTGCCAATTTTCTAGCATCAATTTGAGTATTTCACTGTCCACTAGCGCGCCATTTCTGGCGTCTGGGTCCCGCCTGGGTGCCGGGCTGAACGATTCCGTCGGAGTTATAACGTCAGATTCGGCGGAAATAGCTCGTTAGTTGCTGTTCGGATCGGCCTCTGGTTTCCGCGTCGGTCCATGCCGAGACCTACGGACGATGGTCCGGTCCGCGCCGGATTCCGAACCACCGCCACACGGTCGGTCCGTAGATCATCGCAGCGATAAAGCTCGCTAGCATCACAAGCGCGATGCCGAGCTGCACGACGTCGTAGCGCAACGTGCCTTCGGCAACGAACCAGCCCGCAATGACTCCTGCTATCGCGAAGGGCAGGCGGGCGAGAATGGGGAACCACATGGCGACCTCCATAGGCTAGAGAAGCAACAACCGCTTCGCGATCGGCCCGAGCTGATGGTACGACAGATAGGACGCGCCGACGACCAGCAGCGGAAGGCGCGGGGACGAGAACGTGCTCGATGTCGTCGGCGGCCATGTCAGCCCTCCGGCATGGCGGCCTTCGCCTGCTCCGCCTTGGCCGCGGTGACCGTGGCCGAGGCGGCAGCAACGGCAGCGGCCTTCTCCTCGCCGCCGACCTGAACGGTCGGCGTCGCGAATTCGATCCCGTTTGCCATGAAGACGTCGCGGATCATGGTGTAGGCGCGGCGGCGGATCATGGACTGATGTCCAGGCGCGGTGGTGAAAGCGAAGCTAATTTCCATCCCGAAATCGCCGATCTGTTCGACCCCCTTCATCTTCACCGTCTCGATGATGAAGGGTCCGAGTTCCTCATCTGCCAGCAATTCGGCGCCGACGCCTTTCACCAGCTTCTTCACTTTGGCGACATCCGTGTTGAAGGGGACACGGAGCATGAACTTGTCGATAACCCAGTCTCTGCTCATGTTCTGGACCGCACCGAGAGAGCCGAAGGGGACCGTGAAAATCGGACCGCGATGATGACGCAATCTGACCGAACGCAGGCTGAAGGATTCGACGGTGCCCTTATAGCTGCCGCTCTGAATGTATTCGCCAACCCGGAAGGCGTCGTCCAACATGTAAAAGATGCCGCTTATGACGTCCTTGACCAGCGTCTGCGATCCGAAACCCAGGGCCACGCCGAATATGCCGGCTCCGGCAATCAGCGGGCCGATCTGAACTCCCAATTGGGCAAGCACTGTGAGTACCGTTGCCGCCAGTACAAAAACCGCAAGCGCATTTTTGAAGATCGGCAGGAGGGTGGCAATGCGATGCTGGCTCGCAGCTTCGCCGCCATGAGCCGAAGGGTCGGCGGAGAATGTCTGGAGCTTATCGTCTATGAAGCCCCTGGTGATATGCCAAATGAGATCGGCGACCAGGAGAACGACGACGCTCTTTAGAAGGCCGTAGAAGATGGCAGTTAGCGTGGGGTCCTGATGTGCAACGGAGTCGGGATTGAACTGCCAGACGACCGCCAGCCACCCCGCCGCTATTGCGATGACGACCGCACGGCTGCCGCGGACCAGGAAAATGGTTCGAACGCGGCTCTGGTGGGAGCCGTCTTCTGAGGAAATCGCCCCTTCAATCGATCGCCCGACGGCTTTCAAGATGCCGGGCAATATGAGTGCATAGATCCCAATCCAAACCAAACCTTTGAGATTAAGACACCACAGCACCCAAAGGGCGACGAGGAACAGGGTGAGAGCGCCCTTGATCACGCGGGATTTCGTGGATGTCCGCCAAATGGCTTCCACTCCTATCAGTAGGAGCACTACCGAAAGGCAGTAGGAGATGGCCATCGTGACGGTGGGATCAACACCCAGCGGCGTGCCAAGGCTCCTGGTGGCGATCGCGAGTGCGAGAATGCCCATGAAGAGGCGCACGCGCCAGAGCAGTCGATCGTTGTCGACGCAGAACACCGCAAATACGGCTAGAAAGCGGTAGGCCACGAAGGCGATCAGGTAGACGAGCAGCGTGATGCGTGCCAGCGGGGGCCAATCGAAGGCAAAGAAGATCACCCCGATAACAAGAGCAAAGATAACCACCGGAAGGAGCTTGGCTCCGGCGGCGGCGAAAGCGCCGGGCGCCTTGGCAAACCGAACCGCGCGGATCCGCAGGAATAGCTGTTCCGCCGCGGCACCGATTGCGACCAGAACCGCGAAGATGGCCATGACCGGCGCGTAACCGTGCGACATTGCATCCGCCCTTGTTCGGGCGGACGCGGCCGCAATTTCAGTGGGTATGCGCGGGATCGCTGATATGACGGTACGAATGCGGCTGCGCGTCTGGTTGTCCCAGTCTTCCAGATCCGAGGCGGGCGCCGCGGACGTTGACGGAGGCGCTGTTGCGCTCTTTGGCTTTTGGCTTTCCAGCCATGCCCTGACATCCGGGTCCTGCAGGAGGCGCACCAGATCATCGATCTTCGGTTGAGCGGAGGGTGTGGTCTGCGCATGCACCGTTGTCGAGAGAAGAAGAGCGAAAAGGACCGCTGCCACCCATCTCATATTTCGTCCCCTTCTCCGCTGCTTTTGACGGAAATAAGATCACAAATTCTTCTGTAATGCGAGTACGCAACGGTAAATGCCGGCGTAACATTCAGCCGATCCATCGCGGCACCAGGCGTTTACTGTAACGTACTTACGGAAATCGTGAGACCGCATAGTATGTCTTCCTTCAACCCGAATGGAGAGCAAAACGGTCTATGGGCACGGGCAGCACAAAGTCGCTGGATGAGGCCGCCCGGCGGGGACTTTGGAGGCTTATGCTAAAGCTGCCGGCGATGCGCGGGCGCCTTCAGATTCTTGGCGCCAAGTCGTCCGCTCTCCAGGACCTCTTCGAAGCCTATGAGGACGCAAGCGTGACACTCGAGCGCCTGCTCAAGGAGCCGGACGGCAACGCTCGCTTGATGATCCGCGAATATGAGACGATCTGCAGCGAGATCGAAAACGACGTCATCGAATACTGTCTTGGGCACAGCCCGGAAATACCAAGATAGGACGGAGAAGCGTCCGAAAACATCACGTTTCGGTTTTGTTAGCGTCTTGGCTTGCAACCGCCTGTCATCTGCGCAATATATTCGTCTGTTCTCATGGACTTGGACCAAGCGTAGCGGGGGCTGTAATGCACGCTGAGGAACATGGCACAAGGGACTGCGAAGTCACGGAAACCGAGGCGCGCGCTGAAGTCGAGCGGCTTCTTTCCGACATCAGGTTCCATGCAACGGAGCGCCAGCGCGCCATATTGCGCTATCTCGCCGAGCGGCATTTCGGCGGACATGACGATGGAGTCAAGGCCTACTCGATCGCAATAGACGTGCTTGGCAGATCAAGCAGCTTTGAACCCTCCCTCGACCCCATCGTGCGGATCGAAGTCAGCCGTCTACGATCTGCGGTCGCGAACTATTACGAGGCTTTCCGACAACCAGACTGCGTTTCGATCGACCTGCCAAAGGGAAAGTACGTCGTCGTGTTCTCAAAGGCGGCGGTGGATGAACCTGCGGAGAGCGGCGAGGCCGTGGAAAACGGCGAGCAGGAAGCGGAGCAAGCATATTCCGCGACGCCAGTGGAAATGGTCATGCCGGCAGCGGGCCGTGCCGCGCGGCCCAGGAAATGGATCACTCCGCTGTCGGCCGCTGCGATGTTTTGCGTAGCTGTGTCGGCTGCCACCGCTGGATGGCTCTATACCCGTCCGGTGTTTACCATGAGGCCGGCGGTCTCGGTCAGCATCTCCGCACCCGATCAGCAGCTGGAGGGGGAAGCGACCTTGACACGCGACATGCTGATCACGGCGCTGACCCAGTTCCAGACTCTGACGGTGACATCGGAGGACGACGCCACCGGGTCGGTACCGCCCCCATTGCATGTCCAGCCGGGGCGATCCTACCGCATAGACATGAAGTATTACGGCGACAATGGCGACCGGAGTGTCTGGTGGCAGATCGTCGACTCCGGATCCGGGGACCTCCTGAAGGCCGGGCTCGAGAAGGTCGACGGAGATGGAAAGAGCCCGCAGGCGGTAAGCGGCGAGCTGGTCGCGGAATTGTCGCGGCGGTTCGCCACGACCCGCGGTGTGATCAACAGCATCGAGATCCGCCACAATGCGATCGGGGCGCTTGGAAATGCCTGCATTTTGAGAGCGGAATTCGAACTCGACGACGGCGGCCCTTCCGACGTCGCCGCAACGTCCGGATGTCTTGAACGGATGGTGGCGAAGGAGCCGTCCAATGCGGATGCCGCCGCAACGCTGTCGCGCGTGCTCATCGCGAAGGAGGAGGGCGTCGTCCCGGAAGAAACTGTCGCCCGTTCGCTCATGCTCGCCAATCGCGCCGTGTCGCTTGCACCGGCCTCGGACCGCGCGCAGATCGCCCTGATGGTGGCGCAGTTCGACGCTGGGCGCATCCAGACCGCGATAAGCGCCGGAAACCGTGCCTTGGCTCTCAATCCCAACAATCCCGACGCCACTGCCAAGCTCGCAATGGTCCTGTTCGCGGCCGGTTACTGGCAGGGAGCGGCAGGGATGGCGGAAGCCTCTGCAAAGTCGGTGGATGTCGTTCCGCACGATGCCCTGCTTGTACTTGCATTGGACGCCTATCGAAGAGGGAATTGGTCGGAAGCCTCATTGCTTGCCGAGCAGGTTAACTGCAGCGATTTCGTTGTCAGGGCGCTCAGGGCCGCGTCTCTCGGCCAGCTGGGATCGGATGCGGCGGCAGAACGGTTGGCGCAACTCCGCAGCCGGAATCCAGACTTCGAATCCAACTTCCGCAACCTGATCGCGGACAGGCGCTACCAGCAGACATTGGTCGCCTCCATGGAGGAGGGGCTGAGGAAGGCCGGTGCTCACCTGAGCTCCGAAGGCTTGGCGAGTGCGTTCTGAAATATTGACGCACACCAATTTGCCGTAACGTACTTGTGCGCGTCGGCAGCTTTGCGAAGCTCGGCGAGTCATCCGGGTGGGATGATGGGGCAGAGCAAAAATGAAAAGAAATCGCATTTCGGCGTCTGCCGGCGGCTGGGCACTATCGGTCATGCTGGCAATGGCTATGTCATTCGTTGTGCCGATGATGTCGCCACCGGCAATCGCCGAGGAGATCAGCATACCGGTAAAGGGTGGGACCTATGATCTCGACGTCATGGAGAAACGCCGTCTTGTCCGAATTCTGGTCCCCTTCAGCAAGACAATCTACTTCGTCGACAAGGGGCGGCAGCTTGGCACGGCGGTGGAGTTCGGCCAGGCCCTGGAGGCTTACCTCAACACCGGACGGAAGAAGGAAATCGAGCACATCCGAGTGGCCTTCATACCGGTGCCCCGCAACAAGCTCCTTGATGAGCTCAATGACGGCGTCGGCGATATCGTTATGGCGAATCTAACCATCACGCCACAACGGCAGGCGATCGTCGATTTTACTGATCCTCTATTCGACAAGGCGACAGAAGTGCTTGTGAGCGGTCCGGCTTCCCAAACTGTAACAGGGATCGACGACCTGGTCAGTGCGCCTCTTATGCTGCGGCCTTCGAGCAGTTACTGGACCCACGTAGAGGAGATCAACAAAGCACGCACCGCAGCAGGGAAGCCGCCGATTCAACTGCAGCCCATCGACGAGAACCTCGAGGACGAGGACTTGATGGAAATGGTCAATGCCGGTCTGCTGCCATACACGGTGGTCGACCAATATAAGGCGGCAATATGGGCGGAAGTGTTTCCGGACATCAGGGTACGTTCGGACGTGGTCATTTCCGATGCCGGTAAGATTGCTTGGGCGGTCCGAAGGAACAGTCCTTTGCTCCTGGCGAAGCTGAACCCATTTGTGGCGACGCACCGCATCGGAACGACCTTCGGCAACATTCTCAAGACGCGGTACTTCAAGAGTGACAAGATCGTCAAGCGTGCCTATTCCGTGGCCGATGTCCAAAGGTTCCTGCATGTCGTGGACCTCTTCAGGCAGCACGCCAATACCTATTCCTTCGACTATCTGATGCTGATCGCGCAGGGTTATCAGGAATCGCAACTCGACCAGCAGCGGCGCAGCGCGCGCGGCGCGGTAGGCATCATGCAGCTCCTTCCGGCGACTGCGGCCGACAAAGCCGTCGGCATAACCGGCATTGACAAGGATGAGAGCAAGAATATCGAAGCGGCGTCGAAATATCTTCGTTATCTCGTTTCGACCTACATTACGGACGCCGGCATAACCGACAGGGACCGGCTGCTGTTTGCCTTTGCCGCCTACAATGCCGGGCCAGGAAATCTCGCGAAGTTCCGCAAGAAAGCGATCGATATGGGATTGGACCCTAATGTCTGGTTCGGCAATGTCGAAAACGCGGCGGCCGCCATTGTCGGTCGCGAGACCGTGCAATATGTGAGCAATATCTACAAATACTATGTCGCCTACTCGCTCCTCGCCGCGCGCGACCAGGCACATGCAACGGCCGTCGGAGCCAGCGAGGGTGGAAAATAGGCTTCCAGTTTAAGGACGCGCTCCCGACCATTTGTACGGTGGTTGCTATTTCCGGAACTCTGATCCGTCGAACAACGACAGCCGGGGGTGCTGTTCACTCCCATCCGAAGATCTTCCGCCAGTCGGCCTTCATGTCGACGACTAGCCAGTTCCGCCTCTCCGCTTCGTCCAGGGCCTTGTCCAGCTTGCCGAATGCCGATTGCCGGTCATAAGCGTATTCGCGCGCGGCGTCGGTGTGATGGATCAGCATGGCGAAGCCAGGTCGCTTGCCCGCGGTCACCCAGCGCAGCATCTCGTAGTCGCCGTCCGAATTGCCAGCCACGAAAATCGGCTTTCTGCCAATGAACTGATTGATGCCGACTGGTTTACCTGGACCGTCATCCACGAAATCGATCTTCGGCAGCCGCCTCAGAACCGGAACGTCGTCAACCAGGGTGTATTCCGTGGTGATCGTACTGCCCACGACCTGTTCCGGTGGAATGCCATAGATCTTTTCCGTTATTGGACGCATGAACTCAACACCGCCGCCGGAGACGATGTAGGTCTTGAAGCCGTTGGCGCGCAGATAGTCGAGAAGCTCCCGCATCGGCGCATAGGTCATCTCCGTGTAGAGCCTCCCGGTCTTCGGATGCTTCGCTGTCGCGAACCAATCGGTGACGATCTTGGAAAATTGGTCGGTGGTCATGCCGGCATGCGTTGCCATGCCCAACTCGACAATGCCTTTCTCGCCGCTTTTGGCGACGCCCTTCAGGTCTCCGGCTAGGACGGATTTGAATGGCTCCTGCTCTTTCCATTCCGGGTGCTGCGGAGCCAGATCCTTGACCCGATCAAGCATAAAGCCGAGCTGGGTGTAGAACGGCTGCTCCACCCAGAGCGTCCCGTCATTGTCGAAGACCGCGATGCGATCCTCGGGCGCGACATAGCCTTCGCCGCCCTGCGTGGTCGTCGCGTTGACGAAGTCCATGATCCGGGTTTTTGCAGCTGTATCGTTCCAGGAAGGCAGCGATTCCTGCGCCAGCACTGGAGATATTGCGCCCGCGACCAGCATGATCAGTGCCACGAGCAGCGATGCAAAGATCGCGTCGGAGGTCTCCAAGCGGTTTTTCATCGGGCCTCTCCTCTTAAGCGGGAACTCTCTTCACGCACCGGAAGCCGACATGGCTCGTCGAGGTATCCTCAGGCTCGGCATGCCGGGCGGCAGGTCGGTAGCGGCGGCAATAATTCGGCGCGCAGAGATGCGAGCCACCTTTCAGTACGCGGCGCGGTATCCGTATTTGCGGCTGCCTTGGATCGTAGCTCGCTTCGATATCGCCGCCGCGCGGATTTGTCGGGACGCAGCAGGATTTGGCGGCTGGCTCCGGATGCCGCGTTGACCAGTAATCGGTAGTCCATTCCCAGACATTACCGATCATGTCGTAGAGGCCGTAGCCGTTCGGCGGGAAAGATCGGACGGGCGAAGTGCGCTCGTGGCCTTTCGGCTTGGTGGAGTGTGTCGGGAAGGTACCCTGCCAGGTATTTGCCATAGCCACCCCGCCCGGCATCAGCTCATCGCCCCATGCAAATTCGGCATCATCCAATCCACCTCGCGCGGCCAACTCCCATTCGGCCTCGGTGGGGAGGTCGAGCCCAGCCCATTCCGCGTAGGCTTTCGCATCGACATAGGCGACGTGGACGACGGGATGATCGAGCTTGCCCCGGAGATCGCTCAGCCCTCCGAGCGGCCGCCGCCAGTTGGCCCCGAATTTGAACGACCACCATTGGGTGATGTCCGATCCGCTGACCGTCTTGGGCTGATGGAACACCAGCGATCCGGCTTTCAACATCTTCGGCAACGCGCCCGGATAATCCTTCGAATCAGGGGTTTTCTCGGCGAACGTGACGTATCCAGCGGCCTTCACGAACTCCATGAATTTCCGGTTGGTGACGAGGGTCTCCTCGATCCAGAAGCCGTCGACCTTCACGGGATGGGCGGGGGCCTCTTCCGGATAATGATCGTTTGAGCCCATGGTGAAGGTGCGGCCGGGAATCCAGACCATACCTGCCGGTGCTTTCGCGGGTTCGTCCTCGAATGCCAATGACATCACAGCCTCCGAATTTCGAAGGCTGTAGCTTCGCGCCTGACAAGTGGGAGGGGAAGTACGTTACTGTAAATTCCTGCGTCAACTACGCAATGGAGGGCACATGCAGGCGTCCGTTCGGGTCAAACCGGATTGAGGTCTGGCAGGACAGGCTTTGTCGCGGAAGTAGTGGACGAACCGCGTATTCCAACAAGGCTGGCAAGCCGTTTCCTATCGACTTCAACGGCGGTCTTTCCTCGAAACAGCCCTTCTGCGAGGATGGCGACCTGGCGCGAGAGTTCGGGCGAGTTCTCCGATGAGAGCCAGTCCGCCAGTGTCCGGTGCCCGAGCTTTGCGGACCATGCCTGCAATCCGGCATAGATCGCCGCGGGATCTGCTGTTCGGATCGTCCGACGCAATTGTCCGAGCTGGTACCGAGGGGAGTGTCGTCTCCTCTCATCGCTCTCGGAAATCCAGTTCGCAACCCGGAAAGCCATTCGACGTGCGGGCCGGAAAAATATAGCGAGCAGCACGATGATGGCGGCGCCGGCGACGATGAGCCGAGCTAGAATTCTGAGCAGTCCGTTCTGGTCGTCCTCAAGTTCGGGTGTGATTGCCTGCTGCGTCGCGGCTGCCGCGGCGACCACGACTTTCACCGCGGATAGGGTTGCCAACTTTCGGGCGTGGTCGCCTGCATCGAACCAGGGATAGGAGAGGGAGGGGATATCGAAACTCCCCGGGGTCTGTGCGGTATAAACCACCACCTGTATGCGCCGGCTGCCGGCCCCCCGATCGGTCGCGACGCCGTCTTCAACCTTCGGCGGCTTTTCGTACTGCCGCAAACCGGGCGCCGTTCCGACGCCGACGGGCGGGATCATCATCGCCTGCGTGTCGTTAGCGAAGACGGTAATGGTTCGGACCAATGCATCACCTGCCTTCAGGGTCGACGGGTCGCGGTCGAAGGACTGCGTCAGTGTCAACGCGCGCGCGGCAAAGACCGGCGCCGTAGCCGCGCCGTCCGCCGTTGCGACGACCTGGAAGCTCGTGGAAGGCGCACGCGCCGTCGCTTTCGTCGGTCTTCCGTCCTGCGAGTAGCCGAGCTCGATCGCGATTTCCGGCAGGGTGAAGGTCCCCGCAGTCTCGGGCACGACGACGTAGTGTCGGCTGATCCCGGAATACTGGACGCCATCCACTGTCTGGATGAGGTTCTGCGCGCGTTCATCCGGAAGCGTCACGAGCGCATTCGCAACATTGAAGAGCGGAAATTGCGGCGGCGACGTGAAGAAGTCGGGGACGAAAACGTCGACGGTGACGTGCACCTGCTGGCCCGGTACGATCTGTCCGTCACCATCGACTGTGACCTGGGCGAACGGCTCCGCCGCAATCGCCATGCGGGATGCCGCCAGCCAGAAAAGAACCACCAGCAATCTCATGGCTTCCTCTTCTCTACTTCAAGCGAGAACTTTCGCGCCATAAGGTCGGCCGGGCTCACCTGAAGGTTCTTCATCCACATCTCCGATGTCTGCTCTGCGATGTTGATCTGTCCTTCCTTGCCTTTTTTGCCCTTGTCATCGAACTGCACGCTGTCCGGCTTCTCGTTCGGCTCCTGCTGCTCCTCTTGCTCCTTGTCCTTCTGCTCCTTCAGAAGGCGCTCGGCGATCACGAGGTTAGCCTGTGCGTCGGGCCAGTCCTTTCGTCTCTCAAGTGCTTTGTTGAATGCGGCGACGGCTTCCTCAAACTTCAACAGGTGGAGAAAGGCGTTCCCTTGATCGTACCAGCTTTCGGCTCTGTCGACGGAGGCGAAGGCGTCGACTGCGTCGGCGAACTTTCCGGCCCGGTAAAGAGAGACGCCCCTCCACATCGGATCGGAAAAATGCGACGCCGCATCGGTGAAGTCGCCGCGTTCGAATGCCAGGCGCCCCTGCTGGTCCGGTGTCAGCCACATGTCCGTGAATTCGGCTGCCGTCACGTCGCCGGGCGAAAGCAACCGAAGCGCCAGAAGCAAGGCTCCCGTCCGCACGACCCAACCCCTCCTGAAGCTCAGCGCGAGAGCGACCACCACGGGCAGGACGAGCCACCAGCCGATGTCGCGCCACCGATCGCCCTCGGTCGCCTTCTTCTCGGCGAAGTTCGATCGGATCCGCTGTGACACCCAGCGGATATCGGTGTCGTCGGCTGTCGCTGTCGCCACGTCGGCTCCAGTCAACTTATGCAGGTTTTGCAGACCCTCGACATCGAGTTTGGCCAAGACCCTGTTGCCGCCTTCGCTGATGAATCCTTTCTCCGGTGTCTTCACCGGTCCACCCTCGGCCGTACCGAAGCCGAGTACGACGATGCCGCTTCCGCTGTTTCGCTCGAAGGCTTCGAATGCAGGCCGTTCGACGCCGTCGGTGATGAAGAGGATGGTCCCGGTCGCGCTTTCCCGGGCGAGCATGTCGTCGGCAAGCCTCAGGGCCTTTGCCGTATCCTTCCCCGGGACCGGCATGATGCGGGTTGCGAGCGCGTCGGTGTAGGTTTCGATGAGGGAGGCATCCTCGGTCAGCGGCAGGACGAGATGGGCGGTCCCGGCATAGGCGATGATTCCCGTGCGTGCGCCATTTCTGGAGGCGATGATATCGTGGATCTTCAGCTTGGCCCGTTCGAGCCGCGAAGGCGTGACGTCGATGGCATCCATCGTGGGGGAAAGGTCCATGGCGATGATCAGCGGAGCTGTATCTTCGACGAATGGAGGTTGCTCCCGCTCCCAGGTCGGCCCCGCTGCCGCCAAGATGCCGACGGTCAGGATAGCGGCCAGCAGCCATGACGGTCGGATACTCGACCCTCCGGTGACATCGACAATCAGCCGGTCGAGCAGGTGAGGGGCAATCATTGTCTTCCACTGATTTCGGACGTCGCCGGACCGGGACGATAACCACAGCACTGCGACCGGGAGGACAAGGCCAAGCAGCAGCCAGGGCCGCAGGAAGTGGAAATCCGCGATCATGCGGCGGCCCTCCTGCGCATAACCCCGGTGAGGCCGGATAGGATGTAGTAGGCGGAGAGCAGTCCGATTCCCGCAGCCAGCGGCCAATGGAACAGTTCGATCCGCGGTCGCCACGAGAGGTTCTTTTGGCTTTCGGGCGTGATCCGGTCGAGGACATTGTAGATTGCAGCGAGGTCGGACTGGTCGGCACCGAAGAAATAACGGCCGCCGGTGTCGCGTGCAATCTTCTGAAGCGTGGTCGTATCGAGCTTGTCTTCTCCGGCCGCTTCGGGATCGCCGATGCCGACGGTATGTACCACGATACCTTTCGACTTTGCGATGTCCGCCGCCTTGACCGGCGGCATTTTGCTGGCAGTGTCGTTGCCGTCCGTGAGTACGACCAGCACTTTTTCCGGAACCGTCGTCTTATCGAACATCCTTATCGCAAGCCCGATTGCGTCGCCCAATGATGTCCGCGGCCCTGCGATTCCCGGCAGAGTGTCGGCAATCATCGTCCGGACGAGCACGTGGTCCATCGTGAACGGCGCGAGCGGGTAGGGTGCATCGCCGAAGGCGATCAGCCCGATTCGGTCTCCCGATCGTTTGACGACGAAATCGCCGACTACAGTGCGAACTGCGTCAACGCGCGCCTCGACCGTTCCGTCCGGCGCGTGAAAGTCCTTGGTGTCCATGGACTGCGACAGATCGAGCGCCAGCAAAATGTCCCGCTGCGGCTCGACCTTCTCGATGGGCGGCTCTACGAACTGGGGGCGGGCCAGCGCGAGGATGATCAGACACCAGGCAACGCCCTCGCAAATGAACTGGGGCCGCGTCCGCCGCGCGACGACCGATCCTTCCGTCGGACGCACGCCGGCGGCTTCGGCAACCTGCTCGAAAAAGGGCAGGCGTACGGATGCTGACGTCTGGCGATACGCAGGCAGCAGCCACCGGACAAGCAGCGGTACCGGAAGAAGGAGCAACAGCCACGGAAGGTCAAGCTGATACATAATGACGCTCGATCCATCTGCGAGCGGCCGCGGCAATGTCGTCGCCGTCGTTCTGCGGCAATCCGTCGGTATCGGAACCGTTGCGGTATTCGGCGTCGTCGAGCAGCCGCGCGAGCTTATGCCCCGCACCGCCCTCTGCGTGATCGTCGAGGAACCGTACCCATGCCGCGCCGGACAAGGAGGCGACCTCGTCGCGAGGCCATGCCGCCAGAGCCGTCCTTTTCAGAAGACCGGCAAGTTCCTGGATCGCGTCCTGACGGGTTTCAGGGTTGCGGATCCTGATCTCGATCCCTTCCAGGATACGCCGCGCCTCCCTCCGGTAGGCATTGGCGCGGTAATGCCGAAGCCAAAGCAGGAATGCGATCATCAGTCCCGCAAGAAGGATCAGCCCAAGGACCATCCAGCCCCAGGTCTGAGGCGTCCAGGAGACAGGCGTCGGCATGGCGATGTCATGCAGCGAGCGCAGCGCTGTTTCCGTCATCGGGTCCGGCCTTGGCGTTTGCGGTTCCATCATCGCCTCCGCTGTCGCCAGGCGGATTGTTCGAGCAGGCGCCGCAATTGAGGAGCGGTCTCCTCGGCCGCCGATACCGGGAGCATGGGAAGGCCGAGTTTGCGCTGCCAGGCCCGAAGCTCGCGTCCGCGGTTGCGGGCGAACCTGTCGATGGCGCGGCGGACGTCCGACTGCCGCAAGGCGAGCTCCGCCTGCAGGCCGCCGCCGCTGACGACGATATCGCCGGACTTCGGCAATTCGAGCAGGAAAGGATCGTAGACGAGCAGGCAGATCACGTCGTTGCGCGCGGAGAGCCTCAGCAACAGGTCGCGCGTCTGCGCCGTGTGTCCGTCGAAGTCGGAAATAACGACCACCAGATGGTCGTGATGAGCAATATTCGCCACCGCGCCGAGAACCACATCGATCTGTCCCGGTGCTGCGGCGGTGCTCGAGGCTACGTTCAGCTCGCCATTCTGCTTCGCCAATCTGTCGGCGAAGGCGATGACGGCATTGCGGCTGCGATGCGGCTTGACCTCGTCGATGTCGGTATCGTTGAAGACAAAACCGCCGACGCGGTCACCCGAGCCGAGGATGCGCCATGCGCAGAGCATTGCGGCCTCCGCGGCAGTGACGGATTTCATCGCCCGCCTGCTGCCGAAGAACATGTTGATCCTCTGGTCGACGACGAGGATGGCGGGGCGTTCCTTCTCTTCACCGTAGACGCGGACCACCGGATTGTTGGTGCGGGCCGTCACGCGCCAGTCGATCGAGCGGATGTCGTCGCCCGGCAGATAGTCGCGAAGTTCCTCGAAAGTCAGCCCGCGGCCGCGCATCGAGGACTGCATGCGTCCGGCAAGCTGCTGATGGCTGCGTGCCTTCTGAACAAATGCCAGGTCGCGCGCACGCCCTTCGAGTCTCACCAGACTTTCGGTGGTCACGTAGATGCCGCCCATGTCTGCCGGCGTTTTCATGAGACAGCCACCCGTTCGGCGATCCGGTCGACGACCTGGTCGGCCGAGGTGTTCGAGGCATGCGCCTCGTAGGAAAGGATCAGGCGATGGCGGAAGACGTCGTTGACGATCGCCTTGACGTCATCGGGCGTCACGTAGTCGCGTCCCTTCAGCCAGGCATGGGCGCGCGATACCTTGTCGAGACCGATGACGCCGCGCGGGCTGACGCCAACCTGCAGCAGTTTCGCCAGGTCCTTGTCGTAGCGGTCCGGATAGCGGGTGGCGAAGACCAGGGCGACCATGTATTTCTCGACCGGATCCGAAACGGTGATCGCTCCGATCTCCTTGCGAGCGTCGAAGACGGCCTGCGAATTGAGCTTTTGCGGGGCGGCGGGCTTGCTGTCGCGGCGCGCCTCATTCTCTTCGTCGCGGTTCAGCCGCATGATCGACGCTTCCGCCGTCTCGTCGGGATAGCCGACTTGAACGTGCATCAGAAACCGGTCGAGCTGGGCTTCGGGCAGTGGGTAGGTGCCCTCCTGCTCGATCGGATTCTGCGTCGCCATGACCATGAAGAGGGCTGGAAGCGAATAGCTTTTGCCGCCGACGGTGACTTGTCGTTCCTCCATCGCTTCAAGCAGCGCCGACTGCACCTTGGCGGGGGCGCGGTTGATCTCGTCGGCGAGGATCAAATTGGCGAAAATCGGTCCCTGCTGGAATTTGAACTCGCCTTTGCCGCCTTCGCTGAAATAGATCTCCGACCCGGTAATGTCGGCAGGAAGCAGGTCGGGCGTGAACTGGACACGCGAAAGCTCGGAATCGAGGTTCTTCGCGAGGCTCTTGATCGCTCTCGTCTTTGCAAGGCCGGGCAGGCCCTCCACGAGCAGATGACCGTTTGCGAGAAGCCCGAGCAGAAGCCGCTCCACCATCGTCTCCTGGCCGATGATAGACTGGCCGATGCGTTTGCCGAGCTCGAGGATGTCGTCGCGTGCAGTCATGTCGGATCCAGTCGTTGCTACCGGAGGGAATGGCGCGGTCTGGACCGCGCCATTCGGTTCGTTTGAATTATTGAGCGCTGGGGTTGTGCTCGAGGGACGACATCAGTGCTTCAATCATTTGGTCAATGCTGAAGCTGGCGGGACGCTGGCTCGGTGGGTAGTCCCGGAAGGTCTGCAGGAAGGGGGCGACGCGCCACACGCCGTATTGGACGAGATAGGCGTTCTTGGCCGTCCAGTCGTAGTACTGATCGGAAACGACGTCCGCCCGTTCGAAAGGATCCATCCGCAGATTGAAAACCTTCGGCACGCGCAGGCATGTGAAGGGATTCGTCCAAACTTCGAAGCCACCGGGCTTGCGTTGCTCGCAGAACACGAGTTTCCAATTGTCGTACCTGTAGGCGACGAGTTGGCCGTCGTCGTTGAAGTAGTAGAAATCGTGTCGCGCGGACTTTGGCTCCTGCCCGGTTAGGTAGCCAAGCTGGTTGTAGCCATCGAGATGGACCTTGAACTGGTTGCCGCCGACCGATGTTCCTTTCAGCAAGCGGTCCTTGACGTCTGAATCGCCGGCGGCGGCAAGCAGCGTCGGAAACCAATCCAGGCCCGACATCATCTCGTTCGACACTTCGCCTGCCTTGACATGGCCCGGCCAGCGGATCATCGCCGGCACGCGGAAGGCACCTTCCCAGTTCGTGTCCTTCTCGCTGCGGAACGGCGTTGTGGCCGCGTCCGGCCACGAGAATTGGTTGGGACCGTTGTCGGTTGTGTAAACGACAATCGTATTGTTGGCGATGTTCAGATCATCAAGCGCTTTCAGCAGCTTGCCGACATCATTGTCGTGCTCGATCATGCCATCGGCATAGTCGTTGCCCGGCATGCCGCTTTGCCCCTTCATCGAGTCGCGGACATGCGTGAAGAGATGCATGCGGGTTGTGTTCATCCAGGTGAAGAACGGCTTGCCCTGCTTTACTTGCCGGTCCATGAAATCGATCGCCGCAGCAGTCGTCTCGTCATCGATCGTCTCCATCCGCTTTGTGTTCAAGGCTCCGGTGTCCTCGATCCTGCCGTCTGCATACGAATGGATGACGCCGCGCGGCGAATTCGTTCTGACGAATTCCTGATCGTCCTTCGGGTAATAGGGCCGCTCCGGCTCTTCCTCGGCATTCAGGTGGTAAAGATTTCCGAAGAACTCGTCGAAGCCGTGCTTGGTCGGCAGGAATTCGTCGCGGTCACCTAGGTGGTTCTTCCCGAATTGGCCGGTGGCATAGCCGAGGGGCTTGAGCGCCTGGGCAACGGTGATGTCACGCGGCTGCAGACCGACGGTCGCACCGGGGATGCCGACCTTGCAGAGCCCGGTGCGTAGGCAGACCTGACCGGTGATGAAGGTCGAGCGACCCGCCGTACAACTATTCTCGGCATAATAGTCGGTGAAGAGCATGCCCTCATGGGCGATACGGTCGATGTTGGGCGTCTTGTAGCCCATCAGGCCTAAGGAGTAGGCGCTGATATTGCTCTGGCCGATATCGTCGCCAAAGATGACCAGGATATTTGGTCTTGCGCTATCTGTACTGGGCGCAGGAGAACTGGGCGCTGAAGATGCAGGGGCCGCTGTGCCTTGGGCCCATGCACTCGACATGAACGGCGCTGAAATCAGCGTCAAGGCGGCGACAGTCGTCGCCCAAAGAAGTCGGCGGGAGAGCTGCGTGTCCATCATCGGCCCTCCCTACGCTGGTCGTTCAACATTTCGCTCTCCTTGTGATAGGGCAGGGGTCTGGCCGCCGCCGGAACTGGATCGTTGTCATCGACCAGGAGAGACTTCTATTTTTGGTGTCTGCGCGGAAGTACGTTACTGTAAACGCGGGGTTGCGCGATGCATCGGATGCGTAAATCCGTACTCACTGGGTCAGGGGTTTCGAGTCCGGAGCTACGCGCAGCGTCTCATCCACATCTGTAGCAGTTTGCCGACCTGACGGCCGCTCTTTCGGACGCGACGGCTGTTCGACGATCGTCAACGGTGCGGCGACGGCCGTGCCAGCGACGGCGCCTACCGTCTTTACGGTGCCGCCGACAACCGCGGCGACACCTTCTCCGACCGAGACGTTGGAATCGGTCAGCGGCTGCCCCGTTATGATCCGCTGGCCGATGAGCTGGACGATCTCAGGGCTTTCGGCGAACTTGCCGTGGTTTGTGCTGTCGCCGGTCTTGACCTTGGTGAGGTCGATGGCGGTGATGCCCGCTTTCTCCAGGCGGGAGCGGTAGGGCTCTTCGGCCGGATTGATCCCGCCCAGGCGTCCGACGTCGCCCGAGATGAATCTCGACGCCGCAAGCGCACGGTCATCCTGCGAAACGAAGAGCGTGAACTTCGGCCTCGGCTCGCCCATCTCAACGAATTGTTTGGCGAAGACCTCGATATCGATATCAGGCGAGGCGAGGATGACATTGTGAATCTTCGGGTCCACGTGTCCATCGCGAATGCCCATTTGCCTAAGTGATTCCATGGCGAGCCAGGTGCCCATCGAATGCGCGAGGATCGTGATGTCCTTGACGTCGGGGTCTTGGGCCAAGACGCGCAGCGTTTGCTCGAGAGCCGTGCGGGAATAATTCGTGCTCTCCTTGTCGTACACGTAGGCGGTAAGCCGGGCACGCGACGGCCAAGTGAAGAGGATCGGCGTAGCATGCATGTTGCTGTCATGAACGATCTGGGCGAAGCGGAAGACCGAATCCTCATAGGTGTTGTTGTAACCATGGATAAAGACGATCGCGTGCCCACCTTCGGTATGTTGGTGGAACCACGCCCGGCCCTCGGGAACCGTGGCGATTTCTTTGACGTGGGTGACAGCGAAGTCGGTGGCGGGATTAGGAGGAAGCTTCTTCGGCCACTGCACCGTTCCGGCCGGGCGCTTCGGCGGAATGGAGATCGCGATGTCCGTCAGATGCGGCTTGGGACTGCGCTCACCGTTGAACAGCGTTGCGGCATCGCCGGAGGGCTGGCGGGTCGTCGCCACGAGCATGTCGACTTGCGCGGTTTTGGGTGTCGCCGCCGTTAGCGTCACTGGCGTCATGACGCCAGTCGGATGGCCGCAGCCGGATAGCAGCAGCAGAATTGCAAGAACAAATGTCTTCCGCATCGGGGCTCCGTCGATCGTTCCGAATCACCATAAGCAGCATGGGCGTGTGGTTAAGTACTTTACGGTAAATTACGCTGGTGAGGAGCTTCGGTATTGGCTTGGTGTCAGCGCTTCCAATGCTCGTTAAGCGTGCTCATCATGCGTGTCGCAACTAAAAGCGTTTACGCGCATTTACAGTAACGTACTTATGTGTCCCGCAGCGTTGGGCAATCCTGTCGCTTGGTGTGAGATCGGCGGGAGGTTAGCGTGAGAAGAGTGCTTTTGGTGACAATGGCAATGCTGGCGATGGCATCGGCCGCTGCCGCCTTTTCGCCCGATGAACTCGCGAAGCGCACGGTCGAGCGCCGTGCGGTGGAGGCGGTGATCTGGGGGCTTCCGGCGGTCAATTATGACCTGATGCTCCAGGAGATGCTCAACAAGACAAGCGGTGAGGTGAACCAGATTGTCTATTGGTCGCGCCCTCTCGATTGGCACAATCAGACCCTGACACCCAATCCGGACGCCATCTATCTGATGGTCTTCACCAACACAAAGGACGTCGGCCCGGTCGTCATTGATGTGCCTCCGGCCGACGGAGGGTCGATCAACGGCAATATCGTCGACGTCTGGCAGATGCCGCTTGAGGATGCCGGACCATCGGGTGCCGACCAGGGCAAGGGCGGAAAGTACCTGGTGCTGCCGCCCGGCTACAAGGACAAGGTTCCTGACGGCTACATTCCACTGGCGTCGGACACCTATGGCGGATACGCGCTTCTGCGTTCCAATCTTGCCAGTCATAGCGATGCTGACATCGAAAAGTCGGTCGCGTACGGCAAGCGTCTGAAGGTCTATCCGTTGTCACAGGCTGCCTCTCCGCCGGAGACTGTCTTCACCGACGCCAAGGACGTCCTGTTTGACTCTACGATCAAATACGACACAAGCTTTTTCAAATCCCTGGGCCGGATCGTCCAGACCGAACCCTGGCTGCAGCGCGATCGAGCCATGATCGACCAGCTCAAGTCGCTGGGCATCGAGAAGGGCAAGCCTTTCGAGCCAGACGCGGCGATAAGCAAGCAGCTCGAAACCGGAATCCATGAGGCGCACGAATGGCTGGAGGCAAAATACGATACCAGTCTGAAGCCCTTTTATGACAAGGGACGCTGGAATTTCCCCGCCGACCCGGAGCTCTTAAAGGCCTCGCAGTCGTCGTTTGAAGAGCCAGATGTCTATCCGGTCGACATTCGTGGTCTCGCTTACAGCTATGCCTATATCGGCATCAAACGCCTCGGCGCGGGCCAATTCTATCTGATCGCCATCAAGGACAAGGACGGGCATCCGTTTGACGGTTCGAAGACCTATCGCCTGAATGTGCCGGCCAACGCCCCCGTGGAGCAATATTGGTCGTTGACCGCCTATGACCGCGAAACACATGCGCTGATCCGCAATATGACCCGCGCGAGCCGCTCGTCACAAATCGCCGATCTGCAGAAAAACGCCGACGGCTCGGTCGACATCTTCATCGGACCGAAGGCACCCAAGGACAGGGAAGCGAACTGGATACCGACCGACGCGAAGCGCGACTTCGAGCTGATGTTCCGTCTTTACGCACCAACGAAGGCCCTCTTCGACAAGAAATGGGTGCTAACGGATGTCGAGCTGGTGAGGAAATGACCAATGGAAAATCGCGCGGTACTAACGCTCAGGCCTTTGAGCGGCTGCGCCCCAAAAGGGTGCGGCCCGTAGTCAGACCAGCCGTTCCGCCACCTCAGCCAATTGATCGATTGTGGCGCCCCATCCGCTGTAAAAACCGAGTTCTTCATGCCGCTTACCTTCGGCCGGACTCTTGTGCAGCACGTGAGCCATGTAGCGAGTGCCGGCGCCTTCGGGCATCAATGTCATGATCGCCGTAATCGCCAGCCACGGTTCAGCGGGGCGCCAGCCTTCGGTGAGCGATGTGGTGAAGATCAGGCGCTGCTCGGGCACGACCTCGAGGAAGCAGCCCTCGACGTGCGGCTCGAATACACCATCGCCTTCGCGCATCAGTGTCTCCAAGCCGCCGCCAGGGTGCAGGTCCAGTTTGATCACCTTGCATTGCAAAGGCGCGGGAATCCACCATCGTTCGAAATGTCTGCGGTCGCTCCATGCCTTCCACACGGCAGAGCGCGGCGCGCCGATAAACCGGGAAATGGTGAGATCAGAGCTTTCCGTTGTCATTGTCATCCCCCCGCAAATCTGGTTTTCGACACATTCGGCCGATCTGTCCCCAGAGCGCACGGTGGCGGAATGCAATGTTTATTTGCTGCCTCGGCGCGGTTCCATAAATATCACGGGAACCGCCACCGTCCTAGCAGCCCGGATAAACGCCTCCCGCGCCGCCTCGGGCATCTCATTTCCTTCGTAGACTTCCAGGCAGATGCGCAAGGCTTCGTCGTAGGCGTGGCTGTGATCCTCTGGCCAATAGTCCAACAAGCAGTCCGCAGCCTCTCGTGCGGTGGAAATGACGACCCGGCCGATTTCGGGAAGATCGACACTAACGGGCTTGGTCCAGACTCGGTCGTACATTCCGACTATAATACTTCCGTTGATCGGGCGCGGCGGCGGAGGAAAGCTATAGTAGCGATCTTGGACAGTCTACGCATGGATCGCCGTAATGTTCCGCCATCTAAGGCTGCATATTGTTGGCGAAGGTGTTCATCGCGGTGCGAGATATCGCCGGTGGGCTTGCGTCGAGACGGTGCGACTGCCCAAAATTCTGCGCTCTGTGTCGCTCGATAGGATGTTCGAACATTCGTCAAGGAGCGTGGCGCGTGGCCGCTCGTGTGAAGACCCATGAGCCAGTCATGGTGACGAATCTGACAGGCTTATGCTGCAGCGTTATCCGCTATGCGTGCTGCAAATGGTGGAAGTGATCCGCATCTATCGAAAAATGCTGAAACTCGGCTTGACGCCACGTCGAAGAACAGTAAGCCCTTTCGTCCATCGGTACTCGCGTTTCGCTAGCTGGTCGAGAGTGGGTGGCGTGCTGGAACCGAGCAAGATTTGCGTGGGTATTTGGCGATCGGCAAACGGACGTGCCGCGAAGACAGATACGGACAGGATGGACATGCCCATGAGCGACGCGTTTGAATCCGACATCTTTGAGCTCGCACCCATCGCGATGTGGATCGAGGATTTCAGCGAGGTGAAGGCGCTGTTCGATCAGTGGCGTGCTGAGGGCGTCCATGACATCAGCGCATTCTTGCGTGAGGATTTGAGCCGGGTAGCCGAATGTTCACGGCGGATTAGGGTTTTGAGCGTCAATCGCAAGACGCTAGAGCTTTTCGAGGCGGACAGCCTTGACCATCTCACTGCCAATCTCTCGAATGTTTTTCGTGACGACATGCTCGAGACGCATGTAAACGAGCTTTCCGATCTATGGGACGGCAAGACGGATTTCAGCAGCGCCACGGTGAACTACACGGTTTCCGGCAAGCGGCTGGACATCCAGTTGCGCGGCTCTGTGCTCCCTGGTTTCGAGAAGTCGCTCGGAAAAGTCCTGCTGACGACTGAAGATGTGACGGCGCGCGAGAACGCCCGACGTGGAGAAATAATCAATCGACGTTATGCAGAAGGCATCTTCGAACATTCGCCCGTCTCTCTTTGGATAGAGGATTTTAGCGGCATCAAGATGCTCATCGACGATGTTCGCGAGCAGGGGATTACCGACTTCCGCACATTCACAGACGTTCACCCCGAATTCGTCCTGCAGTGCATGAGCGAGATCAAGGTCATCGACGTCAACCAGGCGACGCTGGATCTCTTTTGCGCGCCTGATCGGCAAACGCTCCTCCAGCATCTCGGGGATGTTTTCCGTGATGAAATGGAAAAGCCGTTTCGTGAGCAGCTGATGGAGCTTTGGAACGGAAACCTGTTTCATCACAGAGAGGTGGTCAACTACGCGCTCGACGGGACGGTTCGCCACATCCTTCTCCACTTCGCGGTTTTCCCAGGCTACGAGAGCAATTGGCTGCGTGTTCAGGTCGCCTTGACCGATATCACGGCGCGCAAGAAGGCGGAGGCGTATCTTGAATATCTTGGCAAGCACGATGTGCTGACAAAACTTCATAATCGCGCGTTCTACATGGATGAACTCAATCGCCTCGAACGAAAGACGCTTCGGCCTGTCTCCGTAATCGTCATGGACCTTAACGGCCTGAAGGACGCAAACGACACTCTCGGCCACGATGCTGGCGACGCACTTTTGCGCCGGTTCGGCGAAGTTCTGAACGGTGTCGTCTCGCAACCCAACCATGCCGCGCGCATCGGCGGCGACGAATTTGCCATCCTGCTGCCAGGCGCGGATAGGCAGGTGGCATTTGCCATGGTGGAGACGATCCACGAAGTGCTGAAGATCAACAATCAGTTTTATTCGAACGCACCTTTGAGTGTCTCGATCGGCGTTGCGACGAGCGAGCCCGGCGAGGCGATGGAAAGTGTCGTGAAGCGCGCGGATATTCTGATGTACGATCAGAAGCGTGCTTCGCAGGCGGCTCGCTGCGCTGGGGATTGTTCAGCTTCGGCGCCCGGCGACGAGCATAGCGGCGCGTCGTCTTCCGTCTTCGCAAGCAACTGATGCCGCACGCCGAAATCTAGTCGTGGTCGCCGATCTTAAAATCGGCCGGGTCACCAAAGTGATCGGTGATCCGAATGCCGTCGATTGGCGAACGCGAGCGCCGCGGATTGAGGTGTACCTAACGCCTAGGCTGCCTTTGCAATTTCGCAATAAATGATATTGCGGTTTTTCCCAAACCAGACGGATGTTTTTGTCTCCGCATTGCGGGTGCTCGCGTCGGCGATCATGAGCATGTCGCCTTCCGAACGCAGGAGGAGAGGCCAACTCATGAACGCTTCCATGTAACCGTCCACTTCGATTTCTTGCGAGAAGTTCGCAAACAGGAAGGAGCCGCCGGGCTTGAGCATCTCAATGCATTTGCGCGTCAGTCTGGCGGCGACGGGAAACGTCAGATAATCATAGAGGCCCGCAGCATAAATGTAGTCGAAACGACCCAAAGCGTGCTTGTTGGAAAGCAAGCTTTTAACCGAGCCATCCACGGCTTCGACGCAGGTTCCTGCAAAGTCGCGGGCAACCGTCCCAACGCTCAGCGGGTCCTGATCGAGTGCGATCCAGCGCTTGATTCTTCTTTCCTTGAGCGCAGTCGACATCGCCGCTTCTCGAAGATGGCCTGACGCCACCGCGAGGATTTCGGCCGAGCCCGGTCGATCCTTGGCGTGTTCGTCCACCCGTCGTGCAAGGATGTCGCGGCGCTCTCTCACGGCAACGGAGGAGGAAGCGTTTTTGGTGTATTCGTATATCGTTCTGCCCAGCTCGGTGGAGGCCCCGATCTCTGCCTCCGCTTCGGCATGACCATAGATGAAGTCGAGCAGATGCGCGTCGCCCGAATAGCCGCGCGGCTTATCGAAAGACCATCGCGTGAACGGATCCTGAAGCAGGAATTGAGCTACGGCATGGTTCTGCGCAAGGAAGGCTATTTCGCTCCATATGTTGGCATCGAATCGGCGACGGATCTGATGCATTGCCTGAGACAGTCGGCTCACGATCGCATGAGGTTCCACGTTGGATCGGAACTGTTGAAGCGATAAATCGAGTGTAAGAGCAAGTTCCGCCTTGGCCGTTATCATCTGATCCGAAGGGGAAAGGTCGTCTGGCTTTATCGGGCTAAAAATCTGTCCAGGTGCAATGAGACTCTCGCCATCGAACTTAAAGCTTTGTGCCATTATGAACTCCGTTGACGCAACATTAACCACGAATATGGGGATGACAGAACGCGATTGGATTTTGCCCGTCAAGAGGGTATTTCTAGTAATGCGAGCAAAAACTCGCGGTTAAGACGAACGGAAGTTTGGAAGCGGTGAGCCCAGGTTCATCGGCAGCAATGCTCGGAGGGCGTCGCCGCATGTTCTATGAAGGAATGTCTTCAGAACGGATTGCATCTGCAAATCTCGCAAAGGCCTCTTTTGCGGATGCGGACTGCGCTGTGCCGACTGAAAACTTCCGTGGCTCCCTCTTGGAGATGAGGGCTGCCTATGCCGCGGAAAATGATCTCGCCCGGCGGCAATCCACGCATCGCGGCTTGTGGATGGCAGTTGTCGTCTACGTCGCCTTTGCCGTCCCTGACGTTTGGCTCATTGCGGATGTCGCGCCGCTGACGATCGCCCTGCGGTTTGCTACTGGGGCCATCGTGCTCATGGCCTTTGAGATTTTGAGGCTGGCGAAGGCGAAGACCATTTGGCTGGACGGCACCTGCGCTTTGGCGCTGATCTTAGGCTACGTCGCCTGGCTTTGCCCGGCCGTCACGACAAAATATGTGACGAGCATGTCGTACTACATGATCTTCGGCGCGATTTTTATGATGGGCGCGAACCTGTTCTTCAGCTTCTCGTTTCGCCTATCCGTCCTGACCTCCGGCACGGTGTTGGCCGTGTTTTTTGTGGCGCTCTACGGTTTCTTTCCATCGACACCGGTGTACCAGCTCGCCTTTGGACTGTTTTACATCTCCTGTTTTGTATTCACGTCGTTCGTGAACTGGCGCCTGAATGTTGAGCGCCACAACGTGTTCTTGAATGCGACGGAAGCCCGCCATCAGCATTGGGAGGCGGCCGAGCGCGGAAAGGCCTTGCTGCGTCTTTCCCACACTGATTACCTCACAGGCATCGAGAACAGACGCGCGATCGATCGACGGCTGGATCAGTGCTGGAACGCTTGGAAAAACGACGGCAGCGAATTCTCTGTCATCCTTATCGACGTCGATTTCTTCAAGCGCTTCAACGATCGCTACGGCCATCAGGAAGGTGACCGATGTCTGACCGTCATCGCTACGACGCTTCAGAAACTAGTCGAGCGTCACGAAGGGATTATCGGTCGGTATGGCGGCGAGGAATTCATCGCCGTCATGCCTTTAAAGGCGCAGCATGAAGCAACCTACATAGCGGGGGAAATTCGACACCAGGTCGAGGCACTCGCAATCAGGCATGAAGAGCGGCCGGACGATACACAGTTCGTAACGGTGAGTGTCGGTGTTGCTTTGATCAGCGAACGATCGGGAGCGAAGGTGGAATGGCTCGTGCGTGAGGCCGACCTTGCGCTCTACAACGCAAAAGCTTCCGGCCGCAACTGCGTTCGAACATTCGATCCGACACTGCGGCGTCCGAACGAGGATGCTGGAAAATTGGTGCCGCTGCTGGCGGCCGCCATCGATCGGAGGCTGGTATCGCTGGTCTATCAACCGATATTCGATCTCAGGGACGGCCAGATGAAGGCCGTCGAGGCTTTGATGCGGCTTCGTCTGCCCGATGGAACCTCCGTGCCGCCGAGTGTCTTCATCCCCATAGCGGAGCGGACTGGATCTATCGTCGAATTGGGCCGTTGGGCGATCAAGACGGCATGTCAGGACATCCTGGCGTCCGACCGCATGGCGACAGTCAGCGTGAATGTCTCTCCGGTGCAGCTCAGATCTCCCGGTTTCGCCATGAGCGTTGCAGCTATCCTAGAGGAAACCCGAGTCTCCGGGTCCCGGCTTGCGTTGGAAATCACCGAGGGCTTGGATATGGAGATGCAACCCGAGGTGCTGCAGTGTCTCGCCGATCTCCAGGCGCTTGGCGTTGAAATTTGGTTGGATGACTTCGGCTCTGGTTATGCTGGATTGTCGTGGCTCCGGGCAATCGAGTTCCATACTGTCAAGGTTGACCGAACCTTCCTGCATGATTGTTCGGACGAGCGTGGGCTGACGATGTTGCAAGACATGGTCGCGCTGATACGCAACCGCGGGAACACGATCCTCGTGGAAGGCGTGGAGACCGAGGCTCAAATGTCCGTCCTCCAGAACCTCAGCATCGACCGAGTCCAAGGGTTTCATCTGGGCAGGCCGGTGAGTGCAGATCTGTTGGCGCTCACCGCATAGCACCTCACAGCGAGCAGTCTGCAAGACACTCAGGCCATAGCGGCCTGAGTGTCTTGCAGATGCAATGATTGCTCTGATTCCCTGGGACGAGATATTCAGAACATCTCAGCAGTGATGAGCGGTGTCTTATCCTCCTGTGCGGCAATTGCTCTGGCTTGATAGAGAGCCGCATGTCGATCCTCTGGCAATCGATGGTAAACGATGGATAGCGCAGACGTGGTTATGCCGAAACGAAGGCACATCGGGCAGATGATCTCGACGTGGTCGCTTACGCGCGGCAGCTTTTCCGCGGCTTCAGCTTCACAGATCGGGCAGGTAACGCTCATCAGCTAGATCCTTTGTTGTGGAGCAGCAGTCCGGATCAATCTTGTGAGAGACCGGTCTATTTATCGACGAAATCCGCGTTGGCTTGCTCCTGCGCCTCACCGCGAACATTATCACTCCCTCTCTGGCCGCAATACCGCGCCACAAGAGCAACTGAGAGTTATAACATTATCATATTAGAGTAGAGGGTTAGCTACGCATAGCCCATAGACCCGCTTGTACGGTCGAATCGAGCGGCGTAGCATCCGAACATGAAATCGGCAGACGACGGCGGCGATAGCCACCTGCTACGAATTGCCGGTGGCTGGATCGTTGGACTGCTGGTTTCAAGGCATCACGATCGGCCAGCTTTCGTATCCGTCTGTCGATTTCATGCGTGTTCATTGAAATGCCAAAGTGGCTCCTCTTACTGTTGCACGATCTTCGCCATGATTGATGGCGTTCGGTCGATGTCAGCACCATGGAACGTTTGTTCATTTGAGGCGAGACAGGAGCATCGTTTCTGATCCCGCCTGATGAGTCGAAGAGGATTTTCAGGCGGCATGTTGAAAAGTTATAGCCAGATCAAGAGCATTCAGTATCTGCGGGCCGTGGCGGCGATTTCCGTCGTCTTCTTTCACGTCAGTGAGACATACGGCCTTGGATTCAAGATCGGAGCTTCCGGTGTCGATATTTTTTTCGTGATCAGCGGCTTCATTATGTGGGTCACGACACAGGGAAAATTGATGAGCCCGCGGCAGTTTATGTCGCGGAGAATTTCGAGAATAGTGCCGATATACTGGATTGCGACGATCGTGACGGCTGTTGTGATCATAGCGAAGCCACTGTTCTTTTTCGACTCGGATCCGAGTGCTACGAATTTTATCGGCTCGCTGTTTTTCCTGCCTCTTATCAAGGATGACGCATTGCATCCCGTCGTGGTGCAGGGTTGGACCTTGTCCTATGAGATGTTCTTTTACCTCATCTTTTCCATTTCGTTGCTGCTTTCAGAGTTCAATCGATTTTGTTTTTTGATGATGGCTTTGGTTCTGATCGTTGTCGCGCATTCCCAGATGCCTTTCAGCTATGCGCGCGTTTTTGCCGCGCCGATGATTCTAGAGTTCGCGGCGGGCGTCATCATCGCGCGCCTATGGACATCGAGTTTCAGAATTCCTTTTCATATCGCTGTGGCTTTGATGGTAGGCGGGTTTGTTTTGCTGCTGATCAGTGCTTGGCTGACCGATCTCGATCGCTCCCTTCGCTGGGGCGTGGCGGCCGCTCTTCTGATATTGGGCGCGGTTTTTGCCGAACGAGAGCGAGGTTCGCCGGAGCTGGCGGTCATGCACTTCCTGGGGGACGCCTCCTACTCAATTTATATCTGGCATGTGCTCACCGCTGTCGTGGTGACCGCGATCCTGTTGCGCATCGGGGTACCGCACCTGGCGCTTCCCTTGCTCGTCGTGGCCGGCTCGCTGGGACTTTCCCTGGTTTGCTACATCCTCATCGAACGCCCGATGCTTCGACTGATGCGCCCGTCTCGAACAAAGACAGTGCCCGAATAGCAGTCGACGTTACGAGGCTAAAGTCTGGTGCGTGGAGTGCGGATGGAGAAAGGGCGAGTGCGCGGCGGCGACCTGTTGAGCAGGGCAGTCTTTGCGCCCTGATCCTATTGATGGGGTCCGACGCACCGAAAATTGAGGTTGTTCAGCATTATCGACAGCGCAAGACAAACAGGGGCGAAAACCTATGATAGTGTTTTCAAAGCTTCTATGGTTGAATGCAACGCAAAATCCATGTAACATTCAATGCTACAAAAATATTGAGAGCGGTCACATGAGAGACCGATTTGTCAGATTTGCGGGAATAGGCTGTATTTCCGCAGGCTTGTTTCCGTTATTGTCCGATTTTGCTTCGGCTGGCTGTTGGTCAGCTTTGAAAAGCCCGGAATGGCGACAAATAGCTTCAATAATTTCTAGTGCAAAGCTATGCGAACAGATGCCCGCAGGACCAAATCGCACCAGGAGACTTGAAGTCACCGCCGTCGATTTCTGCACGGCTCCCAACGGCGTTTCGATCACCGCAAACGTATCTCTGACCTGCGGATCGAGTTCGGAATCCTTCCAGCAATTATCACCACTGGACGGCAAGGTCGTGGCGACGGTGACGATGGATATCGGCGCATGCAGGATAACGGATTCGGATATCAATATCAGTGGCAAAGCCGGCGAACTCCTGTCAGGCCTGCCACAAACACAGGAATTTCTGCGCAATTGGGCGCAGATACGGCTGTCGAATTTGTGCGGGATGCAATGATTTGGCTATGGGCGCCGGGGGCGGGCGCTGTTTCCGGATCGGCCTGCTGCGATGTCTCCGGACGTTGGAAGAGTGTCGAGTCTGACGCAAGTGACAATTCGCGCAGCTTTCAGCGCCGGACTTTCTTAGCGCAAAAATAACTATGGAACCGCGGTCGCCTCGCAATATCCGTGGATGGCGTCCAAGGTTGGCACAATCCTGACATTTAAAGCGGTGTGTCTGCGCGAATTGATGGACGATGGCGCTGGGGCGCCAGGCTGATCGCATCAGCTGGCCACCGGCAGGTCGCCTGGAAAGTATTCCATCGCCGCTATATGTGCGCCGGCAAGAAGATTTAGTTGGGGGTTCGCGGAATAGTCGCCAATAGTTCAGGTAATAATGTTAGTTTGATTTGAAGTAATTCGAATTTTGCGGGAAAGGGCGGAAGAAATATCGATCTCAATGGAACAATTCTATCTCATGTTAAAGGAACATGAGGAATGCCGCTTTTCTCAGAAAGCTTTGTCGTAGCTATAGTGGCGGCAACAACGGCCCCAAATATGCTCACATCTGGCGGAAAAAACATTGCGAGACGAGAGTCGCGGGAAAGAATAGGATTTTGCCAGGCTTCGCACCCTTTAGCGCTCGACATCGCGCTGGTCGCCAACTAGAAACCCAGCGACAAATGGCGATGCTCTCCGACCGTCCTGCGTTAGGGCCACGGGGAGCAAAAAATCTCAGGGTTGATTTCCTATGCTGATCGACAAGCTGGCTCCCTTCGAAGAAGCGTTGGTTGGAAAACGGATACTGGTCACCGGCAATACTGGCTTTACAGGCGGCTGGGTTTGCCTGTGGTTGAAGGCAATCGGCGCGGATGTACGAGGCTATTCTTTGCCGCCTGAAACGTCGCCATCTCTTTTTGACGCGATCGGAAGCGCCGAAGAGACTACGTTCGGGGATATATGTGACCAAAGTCTATTTCATGAAGCAGTTTCGCGCCTTGAGCCAAATTTGATCCTTCATCTTGCTGCTCAACCCTTGGTCAGGCGTTCTTATGCCGAGCCGCTTCGGACGTTTCTGGTGAATGCGCAAGGCACGGCAAATGTGCTGGAGGCCGCGCGAACGGTGAAGAGCGTTCAAGGCGTTCTTTGCATCACTACCGACAAGGTCTACAAAAACAATGAATGGCCTTGGCCTTATCGTGAGAACGACCCCCTTGGCGGCAAGGACCCTTACAGCGCCTCGAAAGCGGCGGCTGAAATGGTGATCCAAAGCTATGCAGCATCTTTTCCAAGCAATCTTGGTAAAGGTCCTGCGGTCGCTACCGCCCGTGGTGGCAACATAATCGGGGGTGGCGATTGGTCCGAGGATAGGCTTATTCCCGACTTTGTTCGCGCTGTTGTCAACAATGATCGATTGACGCTCAGGTATCCGGAAGCGACGAGGCCCTGGCAGCATGTGCTGGCGCTGGCGTATGGATATATTCTCATCATGGCAGGTTTGGTCTCGGCGAACCCTGCAAACTTTGCTAAGGCCTGGAACCTGGGTCCGCAGGATGTCAGGCAGTACACTGTTCGGGATGTGCTGACCTTGATGTCGGATGCTTGGAAGCGGCCTGATCTTGCCTTTATGGATGATCCATTGCCCGAAGCTCGGGCCTTGGCCCTGGATAGTACGCTTGCTCGAAACCAACTCGGTTGGAATCCGCCCTGGACTACGGAACAAGTCGTCAGAGAGACGGCGTCCTGGTATCGGCAATTTTATGACAATCCCGCCAATGTCGTGGAAATAACGTTGAAGCAAATCAATGCGTGGCGCGAGAAGATCACACAATGATCTTTGTTATCGGAGGGACGGGGCGACTAGGGCGCGCAATCGCCGCGCGGTATGGCGACGCCGAGACGATGGCGCCGCGACGTGAGGTCTATCAAAATTGGTGGATGTCGAATTCTGCCGGCGCTATTTGCGAATATTTCAAGCCTTGGGAAGGCAGTAACTCAACGATATTTGTGGTTTCCGGATTGCTTGATCCTCTGGCAGGCGAGGAGGAGATCTTGAAGGTCAACTATCATCTGCCCAAGAACCTCATCGAAGGGGCTGCCACACTCGGAATCCGTGTTGTCACTTTCGGCACGATAATGGAAAGATTGTTGTCACAGGGCAATCGATACGTTCAAAGCAAGGTTACCCTGGGCCGCTATGTCGCGGAAACTGCCGAGATCAACCAGCGTGTCGCGCATGTGAGATTGCATACCTTATACGGATTGGGACGGCCGTCTTCCTTTATGTTCCTGGGACAGATACTTCATTCGCTGCGCACTCGATCGCCCTTCGAGATGACGCTCGGGGAGCAATTGCGCGAATATCATCATTTCGACGACGATGCCGACGCCGTATATCGTCTTGCTGAAAACTGGCGAGCGGGAGTCGTCGACCTCAATCATGGTCGCCCGGTAACCTTGCGAGAGATCGCTACGACGTTATTTTCCGCTTTCGGCGAAAAGGATCTGCTCAAGATAGGAGCGCGGCCGGAGCCAGCGGAGGAAAACTATGACACGTCATTCGATCGGCCTGATTTCCTGGCAAATGTCAAATTTAGAGATGCTTTGCCAGCCATCGTCAAATACATAGAGAATTGCTAGCTTGATCTTCGCCGGAACTATTATGACCGAAAGTGTAGTTATAAGAGAGAAACCGCTAATCTCGATTTCGATTCCCGTTCTGAATGAAGAAGGGAACCTTCGGTCACTCTATGCCCGATTGGCGGCGGTTGCCGCTAAAATGGAGGAAAAATGCGACCTGGAATTCGTATTCTCGGACAATCATTCGAGTGATGAAACCTGGGCCGTACTCTCCGAACTGGCCCGCGATGACCGGCGGATCAAGGCGATACGGTTTTCCAAGAATTTCGGATTTCAGCGCTCCATACTTGCCAACTACCTGCATACTCGGGGCGACGCAGTCATGCAAATTGACGCGGACTTACAAGATCCTCCCGAGATGCTCGAAGCTTTTTTTAAGTTGTGGCAACAGGGTTATCAGGTCGTTTATGGCGTGCGACGCAGTCGCCCGGAAAATATTCTCATCTCCGGCTTCCGGCGTTTCGGCTATTGGTTCATCGACAAATTGAGTGAGCATCCAATACCCCGGGATGTCGGTGATTTTCGCTTGATCGACAGGAAAGTCATAGAGTCACTTGCGAAGATCAAATCACCGCACCCTTATTTGCGGGGAATGATCGCCGGTCTTGGTTTCGCCCAAACGGGCCTTGCTTATGACAGGGATGCGCGAGTTGCAGGTCAGAGTAAATTCAACGTCACGCGCTTGATCCGCTTGGGCATGACTGCGGTTTTGAACCATTCCACAGTACCCTTGCGCGCCGCTTCCTTCCTAGGAGGCATCATATTGGCGGCGAGTTTGCTTGGCGCGATTTATTACGTGGTGTTCCGTATCCTTCACCCCGAACTCCCCCAGGGTCTGGCAAGTATCCACATCCTTGTTCTCTTTGGCATTGGGTTGAATGCCTTCCTCTTGGGCATTATCGGCGAATACCTTCTGAGAATATATCTCATTTTGCGCGCGGAACCGGTTGCGATCGTTGAGCGGAGTCTGAATTTCCGGGCATCGGAACTCAAATTGTAGGAGCGAAAGTTCTATGAAAGCGGTAATACTAGCCGGAGGTCTGGGCACTCGTATCGCTGAGGAATCGGATACGAAGCCGAAGCCTATGGTTGAAATCGGCGGGCGTCCGCTCCTTTGGCATATAATGAAGATCTATTCTCATCATGGGATCAATGATTTCATTGTCTGTCTCGGTTACAAGGGGTACGTGATCAAGGAGTTCTTCTTCAATTACCACCGGCATATGTCGGACATGATCATCGATCTCGGAGTCGGCGATCATAAGATCCTCAATAGCCAGTCCGAAAATTGGAACATCACACTGGTGGACACTGGTGCCGAAACGATGACGGGCGGTCGGCTGAAGCGCATCGCCTCGTATCTCGGTGATGAAACCTTCTGCATGACTTACGGAGATGGGGTGGCCAATATCGATCTTCGGGCGGAGATTGAATTCCACCGTAACCACGGAAAGATCGCGACGGTCGCGGCTGTGCAGCCGCCGGGCCGGTTTGGCGTTCTCAACATAGACCAAGCGCACTGTGTTACGAGCTTCGAGGAAAAGCCAAGCGATGAGATCGGATGGATCAATGGCGGCTTCTTTATACTCGAACCATCCGCCATCGCCTATATCGGCGGCGACTCGACGTCCTGGGAGCGCGAACCCCTATCTAATCTGGCACGGGACGGCCAGCTTTGCGCATTCCACCATAGCGGCTTCTGGCAGCCATGCGACACGCTGAGGGACAAAAGGGAGCTCGAGGGCCTTTGGTCGCAGAACAAAGCCCCCTGGCGCGTGTGGACTGATTAATGGCCAAGGTAGCGAACGGAAATAAACTGGCATGGGTCCGCCATGTCGTCGGCGCCGGAATTACGCTGATTTGCATTGGTGCAATTGCCTGGCAGATAAATGCCAAGGACGTATTGGATGCAATCGAGCATTTCCGATGGGTCTATCTTGTGTTCGGCATCGCCTCGCTGGCGGCGGATTACGCGCTTAGAATATTGCGCTGGTCGATCATGCTTCGTGCGGCCGGTGTTGCCGCAACATTTGAAAACTGCGCCGCACCTTTTCTTGGTTCCATCACTCTGAACAATATATTGCCTCTGCGGCTTGGCGATGTTGTTCGCGCCCTTGTTTTTCCCAAAGCAATGGGTGCGGCCAAGACGACGGCTGCCAGTAGTCTGGTCATGGAGCGGCTCATTGATCTGATGACGTTGCTCCTCTGTCTGACACTTGGCCTCGCTGCCGCCACCGCCGCAGCAATTCCGCCGTCTCTCATTGAAACGGCCGTCCTCATGGCGGTGGTCGGCGGACTTGTGCTTTCACTCGGCTTTCTCTTCAGCGGCAACCTTGCGCAGTTTTTCAATCATCTCGGGCAGCGCGCGCCGGCGGAAGCGCGGTCTGGTCCGCTATCGAAGGTCTCAATCGGCCTCAGTGGTCTGTTTGGAAGCTTTGAAGCCATGTCTCGTCCGGCCGTATTGGTTAAGTTGATACTAATATCGATGCTTATCTGGGTTGGGGAGGCCGGTTTGTTTTATTTCGTCCTGCTCGGTTTTGGCGTGGAAGCAAAAATCTCAACTGCTCTTCTGGTGATGGCGCTGGCAACCCTGTCGACTCTGGTGCCCTCTTCGCCGGGATATATCGGGCCATTTCATTTGGCTGCTTTTTTTGCGATCTCGCTGACGGGCGGGAGCACTGCTTTGGCTGGCAGCTACGCCGTCTTAGTACATCTAGCGCTTTGGATACCGACGACCGTTGCGGGCGCAGTTGCGATATGGATGAGTCCGGCCCTGTTCAGGGCGGCTCGTTCCGATGAAACCGTTATAGGGAAAAGTGAAGCCATATGAGTCAGTACGATGTTGTCATAGTGGGAGCAGGATTCACCGGGCTCACAGCGGCTTATGTCCTGGCAAAGCAGAATAAGAAGGCCCTTGTTCTCGAGTCAGACTCCACGCCCGGTGGGCTCGCGGGGACCTTCGAGTTCAACGACGGCGTAAAGCTCGAAAAATTCTATCATCATTGGTTCAACAATGACGTCTACGTTCCTGAGCTTGTGAAGGAACTTGGCATGGAAGGCGACATCCTCCTTCTGCCTACCAGAACTGGAATGTATTTCAATGGCCGAATATGGCGGCTTTCATCTCCATTGGATTTGCTTCGATTCAATGCGCTGTCGATCATTGATCGCGTGCGGCTTGGCTTGCTCGTTTTTCAGGTGCGCCGTATTCGCGACTGGAAGTCCATTGAGCATTTGAGCATTCGCGAATGGCTTGAAAGTCTTTGCGGGCGTAGCGTTTATAAGATTGTGTGGGAGCCGCTTGTCAAAGCCAAGTTTTCAGTTTTCGCCGAAGCCGTCAACGCTGTTTGGATGTGGAAGAAGCTGGTCCTGCGTGGTAGTACGAGAAACAGCAAGGGTGGCGAGGAGCTAGCCTATTTCAAGGGGGGCTTCGGTAGGCTCGCGGAAGCGATGGTCAAATCTATTCGCGAACATGGCGGCGAGGTTAGGTTCGGCACCTCCGTAAAAGCCGTGAAGGCAAGCGACGGGAGAGTTCAAGCTCTTGCAACAGATGCAGGTGATGTGGTCGGCAATAAGTTTATTTTCACTCCGTCGTTTCCGCTGATCGCAAATATGTTCGAGGACGTGGCCGATCCGAAATGGCTGGCTGGGCTTCGAAAAGTGAAATATCTTGGAAATATGTGCCTAGTCCTGCGCCTCAGGCAAAGCCTTTCGGAGACCTATTGGTTGAATGTGAACGATCCCGGCTTCCCATTTGTTGGCGTGATCGAACATACCAATTTTGATCGCCCAGAGAACTACGAGGGATCGCATATTGCCTATCTTTCAAGATATTTAGCTGTTGAAGATCCGGTTTGGGCCTTTAGTGATGAGGAATATTTCCAATTCGCATTGAAGCATTTGAAGAGAATGTTTCCTGCGATGGAAGAATCTTGGATCGTTGATTACAAGGTTTGGCGCTCGGAATATGCACAGCCGGTCACTGAGCGAAGCTTTTCGGATTATGTTCCCGGAAATGAGACACCGTTTGAAAACGCTATGATATCAACCATGGCACAGATCTACCCAGAAGACCGCGGAACGAATTACGCGATCAGGGAGGGCCGGGCGATTGCAACGAAGATCTTTGCAATCGCCGAGTAAGCGATTGTCAGCCGGTAAGGTCGGATCTGCCCGAATTTGATCGGTATCCCAGCCGGCGAGTTTTCGGAAACCCGCAGCTGGAACCTCAGTGACGGTTGATCGCGTAGCGCCGACGATTCACAATTCATGGCAGGTCGACAAATCCGGGCTTAGGCGGCTTTTGGGCGGCCAGTGCGCGCACCTTTTCGGGGAGCGTGGTATCGATGCAGCGCGCTGGCACGGACACATTTGCTATGGCCGGGTTTTCGACAGGGTTGATGAGCGCTCTATGACAATTCGGACCTACGACTCCAGCCAGGTCCGGATAGGCCGCTCGCTCGCCGAGGCCTGAATAACGCTCAAAGTAGATTTCCGGCGGCGGCGTATATAGACGAGGCGCTAGTCGTTGGACGGTATAGGACAATAGTGTCGGCGTATCGTATTTTTCACCGCTTCCCGGCCAGAAGATGATACACGCGCTTACAAGCGACAGCATATAGTAGCCAAAAGCAATTGGCCGCGCCTTGTACGCCGCATGGGTCCACCGTATTGCCGCGAGCACAAGTGGAAATGCTAGAGGAATGTACCAAAGACCGTAACGAGCTGGTCCCGGAGTAGCTCCGGAATTCATATTGGTCGTTGCTGATTGTGCATACAGGCAAATCACAGTGAAGAGGAAGGCATAGACGGCGAATGGCAGGCGGCCGCCTGGGAACTTGGAAGGATATCGCCATGCGACCCAGATGCCGAGGCAACTAGCGATGACGCCAGCGGGCCATGCGGGAAGAATTCCCAGATCCAGATCCACCAACCAGACATAGAAATATCGAAGATTGGTGCCCATACTTGCGCCGCCTGCCAGCAATTGCGGTGTAAATACATGATAGCGCAAGAAGTAATAGGCTGGATGTATTGCAGCAAAGATTGCGGTCAGCGCTAGAAGCAAGAATTCTACGCCTGTAAAGCGAAGCCTCTTTACGGCGAGAAAATGGGCGCACATGAAAAAAGCAGGTGCGGCAATTGGCGGATTTTGCGTAGATGCTATAGCTAAGAAAAGGGCGCTGAGGGGAATCTTTCGATCACAAAATGCAATGACCGATGCGAGTACCAAGCAAAAGGTGAAAAGCTCACTATGCACCTTATTAAAGTACCAGATCATCGGTGACGAAAAGAATAGGAATGCGACTGACGCTACGCCCATCCATCCGAAGGCCCTTTGCGCCATGATCATTGGCGCCGCCAGCAACAGCGCATGCAAAATCGAAAACGCAAGTACCGGATTTATATCGTGACCTAGAATGTGAGGGATAAATCCGACAACTGCAGCAAGCAGACTATATAGCCAAAAATGGTTAAAATCCGCCGTGTCGCCCACCTTGAGAGCCGGAAAACTATTTGCAAGGTCGGAAGGGCCAACCATGCCCCCTATCGAATGGGCGTCGAATAGAGTGCTATAAGCAGCCCAGCCTTTGTCTGTCATCCACGGTTTAAGCGTCGTTAACCAGGAAAGATACATTGCAAAATACTCGGCGCCGTCACCAACGCGCAGATAGGGCAACCGGAGTGCGAGCCCCGCAAAAACGGCCGCTAGTGTAAGAGTAATAGCCAGGGATGCTGATCGTATTGTCAAGTCACTTAAGTTCCAGTGCGCCAGTCAGGCGAAATAGCGTGCTTCCTTGCGTCCCGTATTTCGCGGCACGCAACCGAATCTCGGATACCACAGAGTCCTTCGTGATCCGCAACAAAAATTGCTAGCACTAGATATAAATGTCCGTTCCGGCTAGGACGCATCTATCCATGCACTGTCGCCGGCAGCGCAACACTTCCATCCATCATTTGCGCGTCAGCGGCAAGATGTCGTACAATCTTAACGCGAATTGTCGGCGTCTTCCCAAGAGATGGTTGAGGCTGTTCGTCGCCAACCTTCACGATCGGTACGAAAAACATCTCCCCCGCATTCGATAGGCCCTCGCGGCGCAGCGGCACCAGTGACCTTGCCCCGTTGAAATAATCCATTTTGAAGTAAGCTCTGGCCCATTGAGAGGACCAGGGAATGAAGCGCAACCGTTTCACGGACGAACAAATT
>NZ_JARFYM010000033.1 GCF_030272705.1 Rhizobium mayense
CATGGGCCGGGTCAATGCCAAGGGCAACGACATCGGCGTCTCCAAGGAAGAGATCCGCCGCGCCTCCAACGAGCTGTCGCAGCGCACCGAGCGCCAGGCTGCCAGCCTGGAGGAAACCTCCGCCGCGCTTGACGAGCTTACCGTTGCCGTGCGCCAGACCGCCGAAGGCGCGCATGAGGCCAGCAAGCGCGTGCATGCGGTCTCGACCGAAGCCTCGCGCTCCGACGCCGTCGTCGCCCAGGCAATCGAAGCGATGAGCGGCATCGAAAAATCATCCGAGGAGATCGGCAAGATCATCGGCGTCATCGACGAGATCGCCTTCCAGACCAACCTTCTGGCACTGAATGCCGGCGTCGAGGCGGCCCGGGCCGGCGAATCCGGCAAGGGTTTTGCCGTCGTCGCCCAGGAAGTGCGCGAACTGGCGCAGCGCTCGGCGGCCGCCGCCAAGGAGATCAAGGATCAGATCGCCCGCTCCTCCGGTCAGGTCGACGAGGGTGTCCGCCTGGTCGGCGAAGCCGGTGAAGCCTTGAAGCGCATCTCCGACCAGATCAAGGCCGCCAACGAGATCGTCTCGAAGATCGCCCACAGCGCCTCCGAACAGGACACGACGCTGCGCTCGATCTCCTCGTCGATGAACCAGCTCGATGCCGCCACGCAGCAGAACGCCGCCATGGCGGAAGAAACCACGGCGTCCGCCGAAACGCTCGCCGCCGACACCGAGGACCTGCTCGGGCTCATCCGCGGCTTCCGCGTCAACGACGGCCGCCCGCTCGCACAAAACCGTCGCGCCGCTTAAAGCCGCAACGCAACAGGCACACCGAACCGCCGGGCGCAAACCCGGCGGTTTTGCTTTGTCGGGATGTTCGAGAAGCTCAGCTGGCGGCCGCAATCCGCGCGGCCAATATATCGATTTCGCGATCGGAATAGACTTCGATGCCCGCCTGTTTCAGTAGTGCAGCCGTAACGCCATGGCCTGCGTGCCGCCCGCCGGAGAAGGTGCCATCATAGATGAAGCCGGAACCGCAGGACGGGCTGCCGTCGATCAGAAGAGCGTATTGGCAGCCGGTTTCCTGTGCGAGCGCCAAGGCATTTTCAGCCGCCTGACGAAACTCGGCCGTGACATCGCCGCCGGTGATCTCCATCACGCGTGCCGTGCCGGCGAGCACATCCGCGCCGGTGGCGCCATTCGCAATTTCGGCCGGCGGTCGCGGCACGACCATGCCGGCAGACATTTCCGGACAGATTGTGACCAGCCGCCCCTCTTCGCGCCAGCGGTCGATGGCTGGGTGGATGAGTGGCTTGGAACGGCCGTCATAACGGATGGCGTGGCCCATGAGGCAGGCGCTGACGAGGATTTTTCCAGTCATCGCGCCTCCATGCCTTACCCCGAAATCTTCGAGAAATCCGCGACCGTGCCCGTTGCCTCGCGGATCAGGCGCAGCAGCGCCAAACGGTTGGCGCGGATGGCGGCGTCTTCGTCGTTGACAAGGACATCCTCGAAGAAGCGGTCGACCGGCGCGCGCAGCTTCGAAAGGGCCGCCATGGCCGAGCGGAAATCTTCTTTGGCGATCGCATCGGACGCCTCGGCGGAGGCCGCCTTGATGGCGGCGAAGAGGTCCTTTTCCACATCAAGCTTCAATAGCGCTTCCGAAACGCCATCAGCGATCACGGTGCCCTTCTTTTCCTCGGCGGCGAGAAGCTGCGTCGCGCGCTTGGTGCCGGCGAGCAGGTTCTTGCCGTCTTCGGAGGTGATGAAAGCGGTCAGTGCCTCGACACGACGGGCGACCATCAACAGGTCGTCGGCTTCCGGCGTCAGCACGGAGTCGATGAGGTCGTAGCGGGCGCCCTGATCGCGGAGATAGACCTTCAGGCGATCGTGGAAGAAGGCGAGCAGGTCGACGTCTTTCGTCGTTGCCAACAGCGGCAGCCGAACCTTGCGTTCGAGCAGGATTCTCACAACGCCCAAAGCCGCACGGCGCAGCGCGTAAGGGTCCTTCGAGCCGGTCGGCTTCTCATCGATCGCCCAGAAACCAACGAGCGTATCCAGCTTGTCGGACAGCGCGACGGTGATCGCCACCTTGTCCTCCGGCACGCGGTCGGATGGGCCTTGAGGCTTGTAGTGATCCTCGATCGCAGCGGCGACGGAAGCGTCTTCGCCTTGCAGCACCGCATATTTACGGCCCATCAGGCCCTGCAGTTCCGGGAATTCGCCCACAGCTTCGGTGCGCAGATCGGCCTTGGCGAGCACGGCGGCACGATCGACCTTTGCCAGATCGGCGCCGGTGATCTTGGCGAGGTCCGCGGCCAAAGCACGAATGCGGGAAACGCGTTCGCCCTGGCTGCCGAGCTTGGCGTGGAAAGTGACGTTCAGCGTGTCGAGCTTCGCCATGCGCTGGTCGAGCGGCTTCTTCAGGTCGAGGCCGAATTTTGCGGCCGAGGCTTCCAGTGTTTCAAGGTCCGGCAGATCGCCTTGGTCGCGCTTCCAGAAATGCAGCGCGTCGGAAAGACGGGCGCGCACGACCTTGCCGTTACCATGGATGATCTCCTTGCCGCCGTCCGTCGCCTGGATATTGGCCACAAGGATGAAACGGTTGGAAAGCGTCTCGCCGACCTGCGGGCGGGTGACGAAGCACTTCTGATTGGTCTTGATCGTCAGACGGATGATCTCGGACGGGATCGACAGGTAATCCTCTTCGAAGGAGCCCATCAGCACCTGTGGCCATTCCACCAAGCCGGAAACCTCTTCCAGCAGACCCTCATCCTCGACCAGTTCCAGGCCGTTGGCAAAGGCGATATCGCGGGCATCATGCAGGATGATGTCCTTGCGGCGTTCGGCATCGAGAATGACCTTCGCCTTTTCCAGGCTGGCTGCGTAGTCATCGAAGCGCTTGACGATAATCGCCTGCGGCGCGTGGAAACGGTGGCCATAGGTCACGTTCGAAGCGACGATGCCGTCGATCTCGAAAGGGATGACGGCGGTTTCTTCATGTTCCGTGCCGAACATGCAGACGATCGACTGTAGCGGGCGCACCCAGCGCAGCGAGCCGGGCTTGGCTGACGCCTTGCCCCAACGCATCGATTTCGGCCAGGGAAAATCCTTGATGATCCCCGGCATGACGTCCGCGATGATTTCCTCAGCGGCGCGGCCGGGCTTGGAAATGACCGCAACGTAAAAATCGCCCTTCTTCGGGTCGCTTTGCACCTGCGCTTCCGAGATGGAAGACAGGCCGGCGCCGCGCAGAAAACCGTCGATCGCCTTTTCATTGGCGTCGGTGCGCGGTCCCTTGCGCTCCTCGCGCACATCGGCGGAACGGGCGGTCAGGCCGCGAATATCCAGCGTCAGGCGCCGCGGTGTCCAATATTCGCGCGCACCCTCATAGGAAAGACCGGCCTCGACCAGCGCGTCGGTGACGAGCTTCTTCAGATCGCCGGCAGCCTTGCGCTGCATGCGGGCGGGAATTTCCTCGGAGCGGAGTTCGAGAAGGAGATCGGGCATGAGAACTGTCTTTTATGTTGAGGCAAAAAGGGTCCGGGCGGACTTAGCAAGCCCGGCAGCAAAAGTCACCAAGGCAAACCGCGAATTTACCACCCGCCGCCGCCACCGCCTCCTCCCCCGCCGCCGGAGAAGCCTCCGCCACCACCGCCTCCTCCGGAAAATGCGGAGGAAGAGGTCGATACCGGTGCTGGAATGGTAGAAGCGATGGTGGATGCCATGGAGGAGGAGAAATCGCCGATCGTGCCGCCGATATTGCCGGAGCGGAAATCGCCGGAATACCAGACTGGCGCATAGGCCGCTACGGCCGCTCCGGCGGCTGTGGCCAGCCAGGCTTCGAAAGCGCGTGACCAGGGCTTTTCGACGCCGAGGGCAACCGCATAGGGCAGCAGTTTCTCGAAGTGCTGCGGCGACATCTGCGGCGCACCCTCCATGTTCATCCGGTCACGTTCGGCAAGCGTCAGATATTGCCTCAGGCCATCGATGCCATCCGTCATCTTCCGCCCGAGCGGTGTCGGCGCTCCCATCAGGAAGAAGAACACGACATTGAGGGCGACGATGCCGACGATGCCCGCCACCAGCGGCAGCTCACCCGCTTCCATCAGCGGCACCACGACCGCCGCGAAAACACTGGCGATGGCCGACACCATGACGAAGCCGATGAAGGCGAAGACCAGCACGGAAAAGATGCGCCGTCCCAGACCGGCATCATGGCGAAGGAATGTCCGACCTATCGCGCCGGCAAGGACAGTGACGACGATCGAGAGGAAGCCCGGCACCACGATGAGCGGCAGCGCATTTTCATGCAGGCGGCCGAAGATAACGATAGCAGCCAGGATCAGCACCGAGAGGGCAATGCCGGCAATGACATAGAGCGAATTGGCCTTGTAATATTCGCCGCGATGGTCGCGCTCGATGGCGCTGCGGAATTTCGAGCCGAGCTGCTGCACCGCCTCGCCATTTTCCCTGTCGATGACTAGCGGGGAGAATGGCCCGACGGCCTGCATGAGCACCTTGTCGCCGCCGCTGAGATTGCTGCCTGCTTTACCAGTCGGGCGGATGACGACCCTGTTCTTCAAATCGTCGAGGACGACATAGCCGCGCACAGCAAGATCGATCGCGGTTGCCGACAGAGCCGTCCATCCCGCACCGGAAAAACCTCTGTTGTCGATATAGTTGACCAAGGCCGGCGATATACCATCGGGCGGATCCCAGCGCGGAACCATCACGCCCCGCGGGGGATCGCGCCCGACGGCGATCCAACTGCGGAGATAGTAGGCGAACACCAAAACCAAGCCGCCGACGGCGATGATCGCGTCGAGATGGTCGGTGATGAACCAGCGCCATTGCTGGCTGCTGCTCGGCGCCGCGATCGCGCCCTTCGGCAGCTTGATGGCGATCGTCAGGCCCTCGCCTGGGGCCAGGGGCCGCGTCGTGACGAAGGAGATCTTGTCCGCCTGCGTGCTGGTGCTCGCGTCCTGGCCCGTCGCCCCGATCGGGCCGGTATAATAGGCAAGCTGGAGCGGCTTTACGCCATCCGGCAATATAACCGTGGCCGAAGCGCGAAGGATCGGGAATTGCCAGCCATTGCCGGTGACGTTCCAATAGAGCTCGTCGTGATCGTCAAAATAACGGATCTGTCTGTTAGTGTTATAGGTGATGCGGAAGGTGTGCGGACCGCGGCTTATGATCCGATCGGCATTTCCGATATAGATGCGCTCCCCACCTTCGATGCGTTCCTTGCGCCAATCCTCCGGCGCCCCGTCGCGTTCGACAGAGACAACGTCAAAATCCACCTGCGCCTGGCGGCCTGCGGAATCAACAAAAGTCAGCGGAAAATCCCGGAATATACCGCGACGGATGGCGCGGCCTTCCGCATTCACCACAATCGTCTCGGCGACCCGCATCGAGCCGTCGCGATTGGGGATAATCGCCTGATCGAAGGCGTTGATGACTTCGGCGGCCGACGCGATTGATGCGGAAAACAGCAGTAGCAAGGCGGCAAAGAGTCCGGAAAGCCAACGCGTCATCACACCCCCATGTGATCCGACGGCACTCTGTTCAGGGCGCCGCAATGCTGAAATCTTTATCCGCCTGCCCTTTGGGCTGTATTAGTCGCGGTAGGCAACCCCCAGTGACGCAAGGACATCCCAGTAGGCCGGAAAGGTCTTGGCGACGCAATCGGGATCAAGGATCGTGATGCCGCCAATTTTAAGCCCGGCAAGTGCGAAGCTCATCGCGATGCGGTGATCGGCAAAGCTGTCGATCTCGGCCGGCAGGGTCTTGCCGGCAAGGCTAGGGTCGGATGCGACGATCAGGTCGTCGCCTTCCTCGGTGCCGAGGCCGGGAACGATGCGCGACAGGCCGCTCGACAGCGCACGGACGCGATCGCACTCCTTGACGCGGAGATTGGCGATACCGACGAAACGCACCGGCGTTTCGTTGAAGGCGGCCAGCACGGCGAGCGTCGGAATGGCATCCTGCATCTGCGATCCGTCGATGACGGGAGGCAGATGCGGAAACTGCGAGATCATGTCGTAGGCGCGGGCGTCCGGCTGCGAGAATTCGGTTGCCGGCGTGCCGAGATCGATCTTGCCGCCGGTCAGCACTTCCGCCGCCCAGAGATAGGTCGCGGCCGACGCGTCGGGTTCGATGAGAAAGTCGGTCGCATGGTAGCCGGTCGGCTCGACGCGCCAGGTCACCGGGCTCGTGCGCTCGACCCTGGCGCCGAAGGCGCGCATTGCGGCGACTGTGAGATCGATATAGCCGAGCGCGCCGATATGCTCGCCGAGCAGCTCAATATCGACCGGGCGGTCGCCGCCGGCGGCCATCATCAAAAGGGCGGAAACATATTGGCTGGAGAGGCCGCCATCGATCTGCACCCGGCTCGCCTCGAAGCGACCAGTACCGTTGACGGTCACGGGCGGGCAGCCGGTCTCGGCGGTCGCGTCGATGCCGAGGGAGCGCAGAGCGTCGACCAGCGGGCCGATCGGCCGCTTGCGCATATGGGCGTCACCATCGACCACCACCTTGCCGTCGACGAGCGCGGCGGCAGCCGTCAGGAAGCGCGTTGCGGTGCCGGCGTTGCCGAGAAACAGAGGCGCAGCGGGCGATTTGAGCTTGCTGCTGCCGGTGACGATGAACGTGGTGTTGTCGGGCTCATCGATCGTGACTCCCATGGCCCGCAGCGCCTCGGCCATATAGCGCGTGTCGTCGCTCTTCAGCGCGCCGGTCAGGCGGCTGGTTCCCTTGGCGAGGCCTGCGAGCAGCAGCGCGCGGTTGGTGATCGACTTCGATCCCGGCGGCATGGCGCGTCCAACAAGCGGCTTGCCGGGGGGGATAATCGTGAGTTTGGCTCTACCCATCATCAATCTCTTTGGTCAATCAGGAAAGCGGCCAATGGCCTGTGGCTTCCTTTACCGCCTGGAATGCAAAACCGATAGCCGAATTCTCAGAACTTGACGGATGGAACGGCGCGATCGGCCTCATTGGTGATTTCGAAGAAGGCACGCTTGGTGAAACCGAAGGAACCCGCGAGAAGGTTGTTGGGAAAGCTCTCGACCTTGACGTTCAGATCGCGGGCTGCGCCGTTGTAATAGCGCCGCGACATCTGGATTTCGTCCTCGATACCTTCGAGAGAGCGCTGCAATTCGAGGAAATTCGTATTGGCTTTCAGATCGGGATAGGCTTCGGCAAGTGCGATCACACGGCCGAGGGCTTGCGAAAGCAGGCCTTCGACCTGGCCGCGCGCGGCGACATCGCCTGGCGGCACGGCCTGCGCCTTGTTGCGCAGTTCCACGACCTCTTCCAAAGTCTGCCGCTCGTGGGCAGCGTAACCCTTCACGGTTTCGATCAGATTAGGGATCAAATCGGCGCGGCGCTTCAACTGCACGTCAATGCCGGACCAGGCCTCCTCCGCTACCTGTCTGGCGCGAACGAGACCGTTATAGATGAAAACGACATAAAGCGCGGCCAGGATGATGACCGCCAAAATAATATACATCGCGAACCCCCGTGGCGAATGTAACCGCGGGGAGACTATGTGGCTTCGCGGATATTGTCATCCGCTTTTCGCCGTCAGGCCAATACCTTAGAGACGCGAAATGTACCTCAAGCCGCCTGCTTGTCCCAGTTCGCCCCGCCTGCATCCGTCAGCAGGAAAGCTTCGCCGCAGGCTTTCGCCAGCGTGCGCACGCGCAGGATATAGCTCTGCCGTTCGGTGACCGAAATCACGCCGCGGGCGTCCAGCAGGTTGAAGACGTGGCTGGCCTTGATGCACTGGTCGTAAGCCGGGAAGACGCATTTATGCAGGAGTTGGTTGGCATTGTCGCCCGGCGCACCGGCAGCGAGCAGCGCCCGGCATTCCCTCTCCGCGTCGATGAAGTGGCGGTGCAGCATCTCGGTGTTGGCGTACTCGAAATTATGCCGGGAATATTCCTGCTCTGCCTGCAGGAAGACATCACCGTAGGTGATCTTCTCGTCGCCTTCGAGACCGTTGAAATTCAGATCGTAGACACTGTCGACGCCCTGGACATAGGTTGCCAGACGTTCGAGCCCATAGGTCAATTCGCCGGCGACCGGTGCGCATTCGATGCCGCAGATCTGCTGGAAATAGGTGAACTGCGACACTTCCATACCGTCGCACCAGCATTCCCAACCAAGACCCCAGGCGCCAAGTGTCGGGCTTTCCCAATCATCCTCGACGAAGCGGATATCATGCACCAATGGATCGAGGCCTATCGCTGCGAGCGAGCCGAGGTAAAGCTCCTGCAGGTTCGGCGGGTTCGGCTTCAGAATGACCTGATATTGGTAATAGTGCTGCATGCGATTGGGGTTTTCGCCGTAACGCCCGTCCGATGGCCGGCGGGATGGCTGCACATAGGCAGCCTTCCACGGCTTCGGGCCGAGCGCGCGCAGCGTGGTCGCCGGATGGAACGTGCCGGCGCCGACTTCCATGTCGTAGGGTTGCAGAACCGCGCAACCCTTGTCAGCCCAGTAATTGTGCAGGGTCAGGATCAGCGCCTGGAACGAGCGCTTCGGATTCATATTGTCGGGCGGGGTCGCGGTCATGGAGATCGATTTCTTCAGGTAATGGATTGTTTGGCGGACAGGTGCCACGGCAGGACGGGAGGGTCAAGGCTTTCGCGCCAAACCGTCGCGGTCACCTTTCCTGTTTCCGCCGGCTATCTGGGGCTATTCATCATCCCGTTTCACCCGATATTCCCCTGTCTTCGGGTCCTTTACCAGCGTTCCGATAGCGCCAGTGCGCCGTTCGCTTTCGGCACGGCGGGATTTCTCGGTGAGTTTTTGGGCGTCGCGCACGAAGCGTCGATAAAGAAACCAAATACCGCCGACGGCGACGATGAAGAAGATGATCTGCGGCATCTCGCGGCACTCCCGGTTACAATCCGTACCGCCCCCACAATGCCTTTTCCTCTGCCACCTCTGCAAGTCCGGAGGCAAGGCCGGCGCCGATGCCGTCCATGCCCGAAAGGGAAATGCCGGGCGCACGGCGGCCGAAGAGGCTGCGCGGCGTGGTGACCAGCTCGAGCTTGACCTTGTCGCCGAAACGCTTCCTCAGTTCCTGGCGCATATCGCCGAGCCCGTCGATCAGGCCGAGTTCCAGACCGCGCCCGCCGGTCCAGAAGAGGCCGGAAAACACGTCCTCGTCGCTGGCAAGTTTACCCGCCCGACGCTCGCGCACCATGTCGATGAAAACCTTGTGGATTTCTAGTTGCAGGCTCTTCAGATATTCGATGTCCTTTTCCTTCTCCGGCTGGAACGGATCGAGGATCACCTTGTTTTCGCCGGCGGTATAGACGCGACGCTCGACCCCGAGCTTCTTCAAGAGCTCCGGAAAACCGAACCCGCCGGAGACGACGCCGATGGAACCGACGATGGAGGTGGCATCGGCAATGATCTCGTCGCCGGCGAGCGCGATCATGTAACCGCCGGATGCCGCGACATCTTCGACGAAGACCAGCACCTTCTTCTGTTTCTCACGAGCAAGATCGCGGATGCGATTATAGATCATCCGCGATTGCACCGGCGAACCGCCCGGCGAATTGATGACGATCGCAACGGCCGGGGCAGCCTTCATACTGAAGGCCCTTTCCAGCGCCAGTGAGACACCCGCAAGGTTCAGCGACTGCCGGAGAGGCCCGCCGCCGGACGCGATGACGCCGCTCAGCCGGACGACAGGAACAACCATTAAATCCTTGCGAAATCGCTTCGGAAGCATGCGCCTGAAAAATCCAGCCATTCGTCGTTCCTGATTCATGATGTTTGCTGCAGGTGATGTATGCATGGAAACGGCAAACGCAACATCAATCATTGCATTTCGCGCCCGGATTCCTTCAGCCGGCATAGTTTTCGTCAACATGAAGAGAGGATGAGGAAGACGAGAGGACTGGCTTTCGCGCCGCGGCAGCTCGCTTCGCCAGGCTCAGCTTAGGGGCTTGGTTTCAGCGCGCGAGCGAAAGCAGCAACGACCATGTCGATCAGCCGCGTGTGGATTTCGTTACGTGAGCGTCCTCCGCCATCCGAGCAGATCGGATCACCTATCTTTTCGGATTCAGCGATCTCGGCTGCACCGGGCTTGCATTCGGGAAACATGCTGAAGTGGCTCGCATCTTCGATCGTGGAATACGTCGCATGTGGAATGGCTTCTGCAATCTTGGTAGCCTGCACGGTCTGAGGGATCTTTCCGGGTTGGCCTAGATTTACGAGATCAACAGGAACTGAAATTCGGGAAAAGGTGTTGAATTCAAAGACATCGACGGGTGCGGGATCAATCGCCATCGCAAACCTGATGCGCGCATCTTCATTGTCGCGACCGGCCAACGCCATGTCCATGGCATGTAAATCGACGCCGCTTTGCTTGACCCATTCACAAAGCGAAGCATTGAGCGCGTCCGTATCGCAATAGCTTGCCAAGCGCTTGGGGTCGATGCGAGCGCCCGCTATTGCAAGTGCCGTGCTGCCGCCCATTGAAAGCCCGAGCACTCCTACCTCGCTAAGTTCAAGGTGCTCTTTAAAAAAGGCGCTTTTGCTCATCGCGTTCAGGGTCTCGGTGATATCCGCTGGCCTCAACCAAAGCTTCATCGTTTCCGCTGCGGATCGATTTGCACCCGCATTTCCGGGATGGGTGGGAGCGGCCACAACGAACCCCTGCTTCGCCAAGGGCATAGCAATCCAGCTCAAGGCTTGTGCGTTTCCTGCCAATCCAGCGCCATGAGAAAGCAATACCAGGGGAAATTTTCCGTGTGCGATTGGCGCGTCGAACATGGCGGGCGTCCCCACAAAAAAGAGGCTCTCACCAAGCGAGACGGGTTTGCCACCTGAGTCTGCCGGATACCAAACAGTCACGGCGAGATCGCTGCCCCGCTCCTTGGAGGGAGCCGCAATCTGACGCACGCCGACATTTTCGCTAGCAGAGGCTGACTGCTCCGTTATCACGATGACGCAAAGCATAAGCGCAATTATCATCAAGAATTTCATTGTTTTCCTCTTGCCGTCTTTATCCTCGACATACCTTCTCTGCCGCACTCGGATTGATGGCGGATTGGGGCGGCGTATGCTCAGGCTTAAGATCGGCGGGAAAACAGACCGACTCGCCCTCGAACGCGATCTTGGACGTCCGAGATCGTGATTTAGGTCGTTTCGTGCGATGATTGTTGCCCGAGGCGGAGAATTAGGAAGAGACGGGGGCCTCAGCCTGCCCCTCAGGTGCAGCAGGTGTTTCGCTACCGACGCGGCGATAGGCGCTGGGGGTCATGCCCATGATGCGCAGGAACTCGCGATTGAAGTTCGACTTCGTGCCAAAACCCGATTCCAGCATGATGACCGTCACCGGATCTCGCGTGGCGACCAGCCGTCGCTTCGCATCATCGACCCTGTACTCGTTCACGATCTGAGAGACGTTGCGACCGTGAACTCGGTTCAGAGCGCCAGAAATCTGCCGCGCAGGTATGCCAACGCGCCGCGCGAGGCGTTCCAACGTCAGGTCGGGGTCGCGATAGAGATGTTGCGCGCTCATCAGGGCATCGATCCGCTGCACTATGGCTGCGTCCTCCTCGCTGCCTGAAGAGGATGGAAGAGAAGATAGAGCTTCAGGAGCGGCCAAGACGACGCTCCGCTCCGGAGCGTTGGGTTCCGTTTGGGGGCGAGTATCGTCTGCGACCGTCGCGGCATAACCTGCAACGGTCAACCACAGCACGCTCGCAACGGTCAGGAGCGTTCGGGCCTGCTGACCGTTAGCAAAGGAGAGGTCGAGCGACACCGCTGCGTCAATAAAGGCCGTCATAACAAGCAAAATCGCTACCGCGACGAGCGCCTTATGCGCGGTCCACTCATCGCTGATACGCACGGCGGCAAGTGCGCCCGGCCCCTGTCGCGCAACGCGCAGGAGCGCAATACCGTATCCAAGATAGATCGCAAAAAGAGCGACATCGATTGGCGCGCGCCAGAAGACAACCAGAGCCGCAACGAGACTCACCGGTATCAGATGCAGCAACAGGTCTAAGGGCCTTGCAACGCTATTGCGACGAAGCTGATCGAAAGCTGCGAAGCACAGCGCTGGCACCACCGCCGCGCCGATGGGCTGGATAATTCGTGCCGAATACCAACCAGCGTTCCAGTTCAGTCCCGACAAAATCGCTTGAACGGCGAGGGTTGCGACGAGTAGCGGAAACAGCCCAAGCTTTCGCTCTCCCTGTCGGATCATCCGCACAAGGATCAGGCAAAGAAGAAGGGAAACAACGAACGGCAGCGGTATCGAAGGCATGGATGACCATTATCACGTAAGGTCTCTTGGTCGTATCCGTGCGCCATCTGGAATTCGCAAAAAATACCGATTAAAGCGACACTTGTTTCGCCGGTTTCGCACCGTCGCACAATAGCGAATCATGCAACGTGCGCGATGACCGCTCCTGCGCCAATCGCGGCCAACGGCGGCCGTTGCCCTAGACACTGGCAATCACCGAATTCGGCCCCCAGGGTGCCACGTTCAATTGCGCGCCGATGTACGGCCACTTTAATGCTCTTGAACGAGAGTACCGAGCCTCTTTTCCGCTCGTCTATTCGTCTGGCGCATGTCAAGGTGACGAACAAAGGTGCGTTCGGCTGCAACCAAGGTGAAGGTGGTCCATGTCGGTAATGCAGATCCCGGGACTGCTATCGTTCACCATTGCAATCCTCGTGTTCTTCGCTGGTGCAAACCTCAACCGTTTCATTCCCGTTCTTGCTCGGTGGAGCATACCCGAAGCGGTGACTGGTGGCCTGCTCGCCGCCCTGATAACGCTGGTCGCGTATGAGTTCTTCGGTTTGGAGATCAGTTTTACGCTCGCCGCACGCGACATGCTTCTTCTCTATTTCTTCACCGGGGTGGGCCTCAACGCCAGGCTCTCCGACCTCCTGGCTGGAGGCAAGCCATTTCTTATCTTGTTGGCTATCACGCTTGTATTTCTGGTCATCCAGAACGTAATCGCCATCGGAGTCAGCGACATACTCGGCCTCCCAGATGGCATGGCAATCTTGCTCGGCTCCACGTCGCTGATCGGCGGTCACGGCACGACGATTGCCTGGGCGCCGATTATCACCAGCCGTTTCGGACTGACGAATGCGCTTGAAATCGGCATTGCCAGCGCAACGCTTGGCCTTGTTATCGCCAGCCTCATCGGTGGACCGACCGCGCAATTCCTGATCAAACGCTATGGCCTGAGCGGCCCCGCCACGGAAGAATTGGTGATCGGTGTATCGCGCGCTGCAGAAAGCAGCCATGAAGATGATGTCAGCTATGTCAGCCTGCTGCGAGCCTTGCTCGTGACCAATATCGCCATTCTCATCGGGTACGCCTTGCATGAGATCATCGTGGAGGCTGGCGTCAATCTTCCGCTGTTCGTCGTCTGCCTACTGGTCGCGATCGTGATGACGAACACCGTTCCGCTGCTCGCACCGCGCCTCCCTTGGCCGACACGCACGCGAGCGCTTTCGCTCATCTCCGATCTCTCGTTGAACGTCTTTCTCGCAATGTCGCTGATGAGCATGCAGTTGTGGGCTCTCAGCGGACTCGGCTTAGCGCTTGTGATCGTCCTCGTCGTGCAGACGATTGCGGTCGTCGTTTATGTCCTGTTCGTTGTGTTCCCCGCGATGGGCCGTACGTATGATGCGGCGGTGATTTCTGCAGGCTTCTTTGGTATCTCGCTTGGAGCGACCCCGACTGCAATCGCCAACATGACGGCGGTGACCAAAACTCATGGGGCAGCAACCATCGCCTTCATCATTCTGCCGCTCGTCTCCGCATTCTTCATCGATCTGGCAAACGCAGCCGTGCTTGGGTTCCTTGTTCGGTGATTGATCCTGCGTCATCTGTAGTCCACGGCTAAGCCCGTCAGCGAACAAAAAAGGGCCGCCCTTGCGGGCGGCCAGAGGCAGATGGAGGTCTGCTTGTTATTCCGGGATTGCGGCTGCCCGACGGATCAGGTGGCTTCCACCGTGCCGCACATCAACATCGGCATCATATTCATGGCGGGATTCATCTTGATCATCTCCGCCGCTCAGCCGCATTTCGGCTCTCGGTGAGGATTCGGATAGAACGACCAAAAATAACGCCCGATATAAAAAAACGTTCCAACACTCTTTTCTAAATCAGATTGAAGGCTCGTCCGCCTGATATCGAGCAAATTCGTTATCGCGAATTTTCCTCCGTTATCGTGGATTGCACGAAAGTCACAGCCGCGGCGAATGTGGCCGGGAATGGTTTCTCTTGTTGCGAATGAATTGCATTATCATTCTAAACCGCTTACCTCTTGCAGGATCGAAGCCTGCGGAATCCCTATGGATATCATGAAACCCGAGCCCGATGCTGGCTGGCGTCACGATCGGCAAGAGGGCACTCTTTCCGATGTCTACCGCTCCGTCGAAACCGCCAAGGGCGGCTCGACGCTGCGCCGCATCGCCGCCTTCGCCGGTCCGGGCTATCTCGTCGCTGTCGGCTACATGGACCCAGGCAACTGGGCGACCTCGCTCGCGGGCGGATCGAGATTCGGCTATGCGCTGCTCACCGTCGCGCTGTTGTCCAACATCATGGCGGTGGTGCTGCAGGCGCTCTGCGCACGGCTAGCGATCGCTACCGGCCGCGACCTAGCGCAAGCATGCCGAGATGCCTTTCCGCGCTTCGTCTCCGTGCCGCTCTGGGCGATGGCGGAAATCGCCATCATCGCGACGGATATCGCAGAAGTCGTCGGCACCGCCATCGGCCTCAATCTGGTCTTCGGGCTGCCGCTCGAATTCGGCGTGCTGGTCACCGCATTCGATGTGTTTCTCATCCTTTTCCTGCAGCGCCTGGGCTTTCGCTGGGTGGAAGCGCTGATCATCACCTTGCTCGGTGTCATCGCCTTCTGTTTCGGCATTCAGGTCTTCCTCGCCGATCCCAATTGGGGCGAGGTCATCAAGGGCTTTTTCCCGACGACGGCGATCGTCAGGGATCCCAACATGCTCTATCTCGCGCTCGGCATCCTCGGCGCGACGGTCATGCCGCACAATCTCTATCTGCATTCCGGCATCGTGCAGACCCGCGCTTTCGGTCATACGCTGCCGGAAAAGAAAGAGGCGCTGACCTATGCCACGATCGATTCGACCGTGGCGCTGACCTTTGCGCTGCTCATCAACGCCTCCATCCTCATTCTCGCCGGGGCGGCGTTTCACGCGCGCGGCCATACCGATGTGGTGGAGCTCGCCCAAGCCGAATCGCTGCTTGCGCCTCTTCTGGGCCTGGCGATCGCGCCGACGCTGTTCGGGATCGCGCTTCTCTGTTGCGGCCTCAACTCGACGGTAACGGCGACACTTGCCGGGCAGATCGTCATGGAAGGTTTTCTGCGGCTGAAGGTGAAACCCTGGCTGCGACGCCTCGTGACGCGCGGGCTGGCGATCATGCCCGCCGGGATCGTCACCATCTGGTTCGGGGACTCCGGCACGGCGGAATTGCTGATCCTGACCCAGGTCGTGCTCAGCCTGCAACTTTCCTTCGCTGTCTTCCCGCTGGTCATGTTCACTGCCGACAAGACCAAGATGGGCGAGCTGGTCGCACCGCGCTGGCTGAGTACCGTCGCCTATATTATCGCCGTCATCATCGCCGTTCTGAACATCAAGCTGATCTTCGACGCGTTTTAAAGCGTGCTTTACTTCCGGGAATAGGCGGCGCGGCCATTATTGAGGTCATCGACAAAGTCGGAGAATTTGTGCGTTCCCTCGCCGTGCATGATCAGCGGCGCCCGAAGCGCCAGCCGTGCGCGTGAGCCCTTGATCGCCGTCACCAGGATGCGAACGGCATTTTCACGCTCGCGCGGATGGATGGGCGTGATCTCGATGCCGCCGAAACGGCGGCCGCAGGCGGCGATGATCTCGCCGATCGATTGCGGCCGGGCGATCAGCGACAGTTGCCCGCCCGGGATCATGATCGCGCCCGCCGTTCGCACCCAGCTTTCGAACAGGCCGTCGGTCATGGCGTGGGCCTGCGCTTTCAACGCATCCGGCGTCAACCGGTCGCTGGCATCGTTGAAAGGTGGGTTCATGATGACATGATGAAAGCTGTCATCGATGAGACCGGCGTCATTGCGCGCATTTCCGGTCAGGCTCACATCGGCTTCGACAACAGCGACACGGTCGGCGAAACGGGCATTTTCCGGAAGCACCAGGCTCTTGCGCGCAAATTCGGCCATTTCCGGCGAGCGCTCGAACAGCACCACCTTCGCCTGCTCCAGCCGGGAGGCCACAGCCATGCCGGCCGCCCCAGCGCCTGCGCCGAGGTCGGCCACCCTGATGGCGCGCTCATCAGCCACCAGCGCCGCAAGCAACATGGCGTCCATGCCGGAACGATGGCCCCTGCCCCTTGGCTGGACGATATGGAACGCGCCGCGATGGAAGGCATCGATGGTCTCGGAAAGGTTGTCGGCCATGGCGGACCTCAGTTGCGCACCGGACGCAACTCGTCGCCGAGGCCGGCGTCGGTCAGAATGCGCCGGGCCTGATCGGCACGCTCGTCATCGACCAGAAAGCGGCGTGGCAGCATGCCGAGCGAGCCTTCGAGAATGCTCATGCCCTGATCCGCGATGAAGCAATGAATTCCCGCGTCCTTCATCAGGCTCTCGGCGAAGGAGAGGAGAACGGGATCATTGGTGCGGATCAACTCGTGCATAAGCCTTGGGTTTCCTGTCAAATTTGCGAGACGAGACAAATCGCCTCTTGCCGCCTCTTTCGCCCCTTCTTATTGTGCTTTGCAGAAAATGAACAGGAGTCCGGATCGTTGGGCGTCGTGATACCGCTTGAAGAAAGCAAGAATAAACTGGCATCCATCAAGCCCTTGGTGGATCTGACCAAGGCGGATATGGAGCGCGTCAACCAGCTGATCCTGTCGAAAGCCGGCTCCGATGTGCAGATGATCCCGGAAGTTGCCGAGCATCTGATCTCTTCCGGCGGCAAGCGCCTGCGGCCGATGCTGACCATCTCCTCCGCCGCGCTCTACGGCTATCAAGGTGACAACCACATCAAGCTCGCGACATCGGTCGAATTTCTGCACACCGCGACATTGTTGCACGATGACGTGGTGGACGAAAGCGATTTGCGCCGCGGGAAGTCCACGGCCCGCATGATCTGGGGCAATCAGGCAAGTGTTCTGGTTGGCGACTTCCTGCTCGGCCAGGCTTTCCGCATGATGGTCGAGGTCGGTTCGCTGGAGGCGCTCGACGTTCTTTCATCGGCTGCCTGCGTCATCGCCGAGGGCGAGGTGCTGCAGCTCTCCGTCTCCAAGAACATGGAGACCACCGAAGACGATTACCTCTCCGTCATCCGCGCCAAGACAGCAGCGCTTTTCGCCGCGGCCGCCGAAGTCGGCCCGATCGTTGCCAATGCCGGCAAGGCCGAGCGTAACGCTTTGAAGTCCTACGGCACCAATCTTGGCCTCGCCTTCCAATTGGTCGACGATGCGCTGGATTACGGTGGCAAGGCCGCCGATCTCGGCAAGAATGTCGGCGATGATTTCCGCGAAGGCAAGATCACCCTTCCCGTCATTCTCGCCTATCGCCGCGGCACCGAAAAGGAGCGCGCATTCTGGCGCAACGCCATCGAGGCCGGAAACAATAGTGACGAGAACCTGGAAAAGGCACTCGGTCTGATCACCAAATATGGGGCGCTCACCGACACCATCGCCCGCGCCGTTCACTATGGCACCATCGCCCGCGACGCACTGGCGCCGCTACCGGAAACGCCGTGGAAATCCGCTCTCATGGAAGTGATCGATTTCTGCATCGAACGCGTGAACTAATCGCAGCCGGCCGAATTTCTTGCAGGACCGCTTCAAAAAAGCCATCCTGTTGTGAATCATTGACATGAACGATTGTGCCGCCGGCACGCTCACCGGCAATCCCTTGATGAAAGGCTTTCTAATGCGGCAGAGACTTGCCATTCGTTTCCTCTCGGGCGCAGCCCTGGCGGCGATCCTTTCGATGTCGGCGCTGAACAGCGCGCGCGCCGAGGATGCTCCGGCAACGCCGGAGGCCAGTGCCCCAGTGACCTTCGACGCGGAAGGCGTCGACACCTTCGCAGGCGCCTTCCTTGCTGCCCGCACCGCCGATGTTGACCATGACTACGACACCGCGATTTCGCTCTATAAGAAGGCGCTGATGATCGAGCCGGGCAATCCGGAGATCCGTCAGCGACTGATGATTTCGCTGCTGCTCAACGGCAATCTCGAAGAGGGCGTGAAATACGCCAACGAGCTGAAGAACGATTCCTCGGTCGAACGCGTCACCACAATCGTACGCGGCATGGACGCCATCCGTCGGCATGAATACAAGGCCGCGCAGGACATTCTCAAATATGATGGTCCGAACGATCTCGATCGGATGATGAACAGTCTTCTGCTCGCCTGGGCCCGTGCCGGCTCCGGCCATGGCAAAGAAGCGATCGGCATGGTCGACAAGATGAAAGGACCGGACTGGTTCAACATCTTCAAGAACTACCATGCCGGCGCGATTGCCATCACCATCGGTGATACGAAGTCCGCCCGCTCGCATCTGAACGACGCCATCCTCGACAAGGCGGGCGGAGCAACCGCTCCCGATACATTCATGCGCGCTGTGATGGCGCTTGCGGCGCTTGAAGCCAAGGCCGGAGACAAGCAGAAGGCGCTGGATGCCGTTTCGGTCGGCGACAACCTCATCAATAATTACGCACCGCTGAACGCGCTGCGCGACAGCATCAACAAGGGTCAAGTGCCTGATCAGGAGGTGACCGACACCGCGCAGGGTGCAGCCTCGGTGCTCTTTACCATTGGCGCGGCGCTCAACCGTGATGGCGCCGAAGACGTCGTCTCGCTTTATCTACAGATCGCCAACACACTCGATCCCAGGAGCGCCGACACGCTGGTTCTGCTTGGGGGACTTGCCGAAAAGCAGGAGCAGATCGACCGTGCCATCGCCCTCTACAAGAAGGTCCCCAATGATTCGCCGATGGCCCGCATCTCCGAGCTGCAGCTCGGCCTTGCGCTCGCCCAGGCCGGCAAGGTCGATGATGCGCGCAAGCATCTGAAGGCGCTGATCGATTCCGACCCGAACGATATCCGCAGCTATCTTGCATATGGCAGCGTTCTCTCGGACGCCAAGGACTTCCAGGGCATGGCTGACAACTATGACAAGGCCGTGCAGGTTATCGGCTCTGTGCCGAATCGTGGCGACTGGGCCGTGTTCTTCCAGCGCGGTATCGCCTATGAGCGGCTGAAGAAGTGGGACAAGGCCGAGCCGAACTTCAAGAAAGCCCTGGAGCTGAACCCCGACCAGCCGCAAGTCCTGAACTATCTCGGCTATTCCTGGGTCGACATGAACATGAATCTCGACCAGGGCCTGGACATGATCAAGAAGGCCGTCGATCTGAAGCCGGATGATGGCTATATCGTCGACTCGCTCGGCTGGGCCTATTTCCGCCTCAACCGCTTCGACGATGCGGTGAACGAGCTGGAGCGCGCCGCTCAGCTTAAGGCGGGCGATCCGACGATCAACGACCACCTGGGCGACGCCTACTGGCGTGTGAACCGCAAGCTGGAAGCGGTCTACCAGTGGAACCGTGCGCTGGCGTCGAAGCCAGAGGATGCGGATATTCCGAGGATCAAGGAAAAGATCGCCAACGGTCTGCCGGCGCTCGACACCGACCCAAGGACGGTCGACAAGACCAAGCTGCCTGATCCGGCTCCGGCGGTAACGCCGGCACCGAACACGACCACGCCGCCGCCAGCCGACAAGAAGTCCTAAGACCTTCAATGAGCGTGGTCTTGTCAGCGGGCGATTTCGACTTCTTGGAGGAAGCGCCCGCCAAGATCAACTTGGCCCTGCATGTGACGGGACTGCGGGTCGATGGCTACCACCTGCTCGACATGCTGGTAACCTTCACGCGGCACTGCGATCGCCTCGGTTTTCGGACGAGCGAGTACGATAAGTTCAGCCTTTCCGGGCGCTTCTCCCCTCTTCTTGCCGAGGCGGATGCCGGCGGCAATCTGGTGCTGCAAGCGCGCGATCTCTTGCGACAGGAGGCTCATGCCGCGGGTTTCGAGGCACCGCCGGTCTATATCCATCTCGAAAAGAACCTGCCGGTCGCCTCCGGTATCGGCGGCGGCTCAGCGGATGCGGCAGCGACCCTCCGGGGGCTGATGCGGATCTGGCGGCTTGCCCTGCCTTCCGACGCGGTGATGGGGATTGCGCTGAAACTCGGTGCCGATGTGCCGATGTGCCTCGTCAGCCGGCCGCTGATCGCGCGCGGCATTGGCGAAACCATCAAACTGCTACCGAACTTTCCGTCTTTCGCCATGGTGCTCGGCAATCCCCTCGTCGGCGTTTCGACGCCGGAGGTGTTTCGCCGGCTCGCCCGGAAGGACAATCCGCCGCTCGCGCTTTCTTCGCAGATGCCGAACGACCACGCACAATGGATCGAGGCGATCAAGAGGCTGCGCAACGATCTGGAGCCGCCGGCGCGGACGCTCTGCAACGAGATCGCCACGCTCTCGCAATTGATCGAAAGCCAAGGCGCGGTCGCCGCGCGCATGTCTGGCTCCGGCGCCACCTGCTTTGGCCTGTTCGATCATCTCGAGCAGGCGAAGGCTGCGGCGGCATCACTTCACAGGTTAAGGCCGGACTGGTATTTCCAGGCGACAGAAACGATAAGGGGAGGCGCATGATGGCCGGTTCAAGTGACGCAAGGCCTTTCATCCCAGTCGGTATCGCCGTGCTGACAGTTTCCGACACACGGACGCTCGCCGATGACAAATCCGGCGACACATTGGTTGGCCGCATCGCGGAAGCCGGCCATAGGCTGGCCGCCCGCGCCATCGTTCCCGACGACAAGGAGCGTATCCGAAGCCAGGTGGAAGCCTGGACGCACGACGAAACCATCGACGTCGTCATCACCACCGGCGGTACCGGCTTTACCGGCCGAGACGTTACACCAGAAGCGCTGGAACCCTTGTTCGAAAAGCGGATGGACGGGTTTTCCGAGGTGTTCCATCGCATCTCCTACGACAAGATCGGCACGGCAACGATCCAGTCGCGGGCAACTGGCGGTGTCGCCAACGCCACTTTCATCTTCGTGCTGCCCGGCTCTCCGGGCGCCTGCAAAGATGCCTGGGACGGCATCTTGAAGGCGCAGCTCGATTACCGACACATACCCTGCAATTTTGTGGAGATCATGCCGCGGCTCGACGAACATTTGAAGCGTGGCGCCGGCTCAAAATAAGATTGGCGCCTCAACGAGGAATATTCCTCGACTTTTCCAAACCTTATGCCTTCGATCCCGGCAAAACAGGAATTGATTCCCAATTCTGGCCGCTGAGAATGACGCAGCTCCGACCAGAGACATCGGTGATCATCATGGTCCAACTGCCGCTTTCGGCGGCGAAGATTTCGACGATCCTCTTCGGGTCAAGCTGACCAATGGCCGAGAGCTTTTCGGAATATTCCGCATCAAGGAAAGCGACAATATCGACTCGCTGGGCACAAGCGAGCATCGCCTGCGAGGCCGCTGAACCCGGATGAAGGATTGCCGTTGCCAAAAGGGCCGTTCCGATGAGGCGGCAGAACATCGTGCGTCCCATGACGCACCTCCTTTCGCCGGAAACCCGGCAGAAGAGGAGAGTTCTGCTGACCTGCTCTGCCGCATACCGGCATCTTCATGGTCGGCCGCCCGACGCGACACGCGAGAGGTGCCGCCATAGGAAAATTATGACATCTATTGTCTTATTTTCAAATGGAATCTGGATTGCTCACACAGCCACGCTACCGTGCCGCGCGCGCGACCCAAGAGGGAATCAGTTCGCTGGACAGTTGGCGGCTTTTCTGGCCCTTCGCGAACTCGGCAAGCCGCATACCCGTTTTGGCGGCGGCAACGGCCTGGCCTTTGGAGAGAAGCAAGCCCAATTCCAGCGGCGGCACGCTGCGGCCGATGCGCTGCAGCAAAGGGCGGCGATAGCCGCGCGAAGCGGTGAAGCGAGCCGGCGTCTTATTGAGCGAGACATATTCGGCGATCTCATCGATCCAGCCCGCCTGCGGACGCGCCCCCGGCTCGACGAACAGTAGCCACTCGCCACGAGCCGAACGCAATATGTCCTTGATATCCCACTGCGAATAGAAGCGGCAGCCGGCCGCGTCAGCGACGTGCGAAGTACCGTCACGCGAGCCGTGGTCGAGTACGACGACGTCGCACACAAGACCTTCGATCGCGCCCGCCACCAATACCGTCAATGTCTGCGCCAGCTCAGATTCCTGATCCTGGCATTCAATGATTACCGTTAACATTGCCCATTTATAAAGCGCCGCACAATTTATTGCCAGCGCATAACCCCTCAAACTACAAGGTTTAGATAGGGCTTATGCGCAGCTCAAAAATGCCCTTCAACCTTGCGCGCATGCCCCGGTACATTGGGCGGCGGAGCTCAATTCCGCATTTTTGTTCTTGCAATGTTCTCATTTGTCGGATAGGAATTTAATCATCTTAGACGCGGCGTGCCATACCACAAACCGCCCCGGAGTTACCGATGAACGAGCAGTCCCTTGCAGGGCAGGCCGCATTTGCGCCTGCCAATACGGCAGATGTTGCCAATGCTTTGATCGCCGACACCGGTCTCAGAGTCGAGATCGATCGCAGGCGCGGTCGCGGCGCCGGGCTGAACCCGAGCGGCCGGTTCGAGCCGCTGCGGCGTGAGACATTCGATGACGGCTGGCAGACGCTGGAAGAGCTGCCGCCGTTCAAAACCGAAGTGCAGGTGGAAAAACCGCGCACGGCGATCACGCGCAACGAGTCTCCCGATATCCCCTTCGATCGTTCCATCAACCCCTATCGCGGCTGTGAGCATGGCTGCATCTATTGTTTCGCACGGCCGACACATGCCTATATGGGCCTGTCGGCAGGGCTCGATTTCGAATCGAAGCTCTTTGCCAAACCCGATGCTGCGCGACTGCTGGAACGAGAACTGGCCAAGCCGGGCTACAAGCCGCGCGTCATAGCCATCGGCACCAATACCGATCCCTATCAGCCGATCGAGAAGGAATGGCGGATCATGCGCCAAATTCTCGAAGTGCTGAACAAGGCGAACCATCCGGTCGCGATCGTCACCAAGTCGGCACTGATCATGCGCGATATCGACATCTTGAAGGAGATGGCGGCCAAGAGCCTTGTGCGAGTCGGTATCTCGGTGACGACCCTCGACCGCAAGCTGGCGCGCACCATGGAACCGCGCGCTGCCACGCCCCAGCGGCGCCTGGAGGCGATCCGCGCGCTCAGCGAGGCCGGTATCCAGACCGCTGTGATGGTCGCGCCGATCATCCCCGCCCTCAACGATCATGAGATTGAGCGCATCCTCGATGCCGGCAAGGCCGCCGGCGCGATGGAGGCGAGCTATGTCATCCTGCGCCTGCCGCTGGAGGTCAGCCCGCTCTTCCGCGACTGGCTGCTGCAGAACTATCCGGATCGATACCGTCATGTGATGTCGCTGATCCGCTCGATGCGCGGCGGCAAGGATTATGACGCCGAGTTCGGCAAACGCATGAAGGGTGCAGGTCCTTATGCATGGCAGATCAGCCGCCGTTTCGAAATGGCGACCAAGCGCCTGGAGCTCACCCGCCGCAGCATTGCGATACGCGACGACCTGTTCGTGCCGCCGGATGGCAGCGGCGTGCAGCTTTCATTGCTCTGAGCGGTTCAGCTTTTCGCGGAATCTTAGAACCGCTCTCTCTTTTTGTTTTTCGCAATTCCGGACGGAAAACCGCTTCGCACTTTTCCTGGAATTGCTCTGAACCCCTACCCGCGGGTTTCCCTGCCCGCCGGAAGAGCCCCCGGTTCGCCGCCATGATCCACCGGGGGCTTGCAGGAGATCGGGTGGTGTGCGAGCTTGCCGCATGCCACGCAGCACACCACCCGATTCTCCCATGCTTTTTGACGTGGAGCCGATCGTTCCGACCTTTGAGTTGGAGCTGATTGCCCGCCGTGCCGGACACTGGCCCGTTGCTGGTGCCGATGAGGTGGGACGGGGCCCCCTTGCAGGCCCGGTCGTCGCGGCCGCGGTCATTCTCGACCCGGAGCGCATTCCGGAGGGATTGAACGATTCCAAGCAGCTTTCGGCCGCCAAACGCGAGGCGCTGTTTGTCGAGATCCTCGCGACCGCGACCGTCTCCATTGCTTCCTCGAGTGCTGCCCGTATCGACATCACCGATATCCGCAAGGCGAGCCTCGACGCCATGCGCCGCGCCATCTGCGGCCTTGCCGTGCCGGCAAGTTATGTCCTGACCGATGGGCTGGATGTGCCCGCCGGACTCGGCTGCCCGGGAAAAGCCGTGGTCAAGGGCGATAGCCGCTCCTTCTCCATCGCCGCCGCTTCGATCGTCGCCAAGGTGACGCGCGACCGCATGATGGCTCGCGCAGGCGACGTCTTCCCTGCCTACGGCTTCGCCGCCCATGCCGGCTACGCAACGCCCCAGCATCGCGCCGGCATCGAAAAACACGGCCCCTGCTCGCTCCATCGCATGAGCTTCCGGCCGCTTCGACGGGACGAGGCCTGACAGGCGTCAGCGCTCCTTATCCTGTGAGGCCGGCTATGATCTTGCTTCGGTGTTCTGCGATATAGGCGATATCACGCCGGTAGATGTCAGCATGGCCTTCTTCGACGTTGCGGCGATATCTTTCCACACCATCGGCCGCCTCGCTTTCCATAAAGCCGACCAAGGCATTGAGACGGTCAATGATCATGCCCGGCAATGCCGATCGTTGCTCGGTGGGCAGGTCGTAAGCATTAAGGAAGCTGCAAGCGCGGAGAATTTGTATATCGAGCTCTCCGAGATCCTTGGCCGCGACGTCCGCGGACAGAGGCGCCCAGCGATAGATAGCGTAAGCAAGATCCCAGCAACGCGCGCCAGGATGCGCCGTCTCGAAGTCGATGATGCCAGTCACCTCGCCGCCGTTGAGAACAACATTATAGGGGGCGAAATCGCCATGGCAGATCACCTCGAGCGGTGGCCTCGGCGGCAATTGCCACTTTTGGTCCTTCAACATTGGCTGCATAAATAGCGCAGTGCAATCATGATAACGCCGCAGCAAGCGCGCAGCCGACCGCAGAGCTTTCATGGACCTCATATTCTCATTGTCATCCAGGTCACCCGTCTCACCTGGAAGAAAGCTCACCCTCTCCCACGTCGCGTCATATCCGGCGGACAATGGCGCGTTCGCAAAGCCATATGTTTGAAGTGCAATGAGCAGGGCGTGAATACTCGCAGTCCAGGGACGGGTGCGCCGACAGACGAGATCATCATGGCGAACTGGGCCTTCGCCGATGTCCTCGGTCGGTATCACCATCTCACTCCTTCAAGCGGGGCCGAAATCTAGTTTCGATCCAGAGCCATCGTCAAATGTCGCCACGGTCGGGTGTCACCCTCAAAACAAAAAACCCGGCCGAAGCCGGGCTTTTCCAAAAAGCGATCGCGTGTGCGCTCAGTTCAGCCGAGTCTTCACTTCGCCGACGGCGTTGCTAAAGAGTTCGGATTGAACGCGGCCGTCGGCCTTCTTGGCGAGCACGGATTCGGCAGCGGCAATGGCCAGGTCGACTGCGGCGGAACGAACCGCCTTCATCGCATCGGCTTCCGCCTGCTTGATCTTCTGCTCGGACAGCGCCGTGCGGTTGGCGACGAATTCCTCCGTCTTCTTGCGAGCTTCCGTCGTCAGCATTTCAGCTTCGCGCTCAGCCGCGGCAACGATATGCGCGGCTTCAGCTTCAGCTTCCTTACGCTTGCGCTGGTATTCGGCCAGTAGATGCTGGGCCTCTTCGCGCAGGCGCTTGGCTTCGGCCAGATCGTTGCGGATCTGATCGGCGCGGTCGTCCAGCGACTTTGCCATCATGCCCGGAACCTTCAGGTAGACGACGATACCGAGGAAGATGATGAGAGCGACGAAGGCAAAGAAAGTTTCGTCCAAACCGAATTCCATGGATCAACCCTCCCGCTTGGCGGATGCTTCGGCTACAGCCGAGACGACGTCAGCCTGACCGGCAACGTTGCCGACAAGCTGCTCAACGACGGCGGAGGCCGTCTCTTCGGCTATGGCGCCGACATCGCCAAAGGCTTTTGCCTTGATCTCGCTGATGCGGGCCTCCGCGGCCTTCAACTTCTCCGAAAGGCTTGCCTCGATCGCCTTGCGATCTTCCTCAGCCTTTGCCTTGGCGGCGTCGCGGGCGGTGGCGCCGATCGAATTCGCCTTGGCGCGTGCCACGGCCAACTCGCTTTCATAGGTCGCAACGGCAGCATCAGCTTCGGCCTTCAGGCGCGAGGCTTCTTCGATATCCTGAGCGATGCGCTCGTGGCGGCTTTCCAGAATGCCGCCAACGCGCGGAACGACGATCTTCTGCATGGTCACGTAGAAGATCACGAATGTGATCACCAGCCAAAGGAGCTGTGACGGATACGTCGTATGGTCAAACGGCGGAAATACGCCTGCGTGATGGCCCTGATCGGGCGCACCCGTCTCCGTATGCACCGCGCCGGCTGCCGGCGGTGCTTCTTCAGCATAAGCCGGGGTCACAAACATGCTCACCTCCAGGTGGTCTGCAAATACAAAGGATCACGGCCCGCTGTCCCGCGAACCGTGATCTATCACGCCACTGATATCAGACGGCGAAGAGCAGAAGGAGAGCGATGAGCAGCGAGAAGATGCCCAGAGCTTCCGTAACGGCGAAGCCGAATACCAGACGGCCGAACTGGCTGTCAGCGGCAGACGGATTGCGAAGTGCGCCGGACAGGTAGCTGCCGAAGATGTTGCCGAGGCCGAGAGCCGTACCGGCCATACCAAAGCAAGCCAGACCTGCGCCGATGAACTTTGCTGCTTCCGCTTCCATGTTGAACTCCTTTGAAATGGTTGTTGCGGCGAATGACTGACGCCCTGCGGACGTCAATGTCGGTAATCCCTAGTGGCCACCCGGATGGATTGCGTCATTGATGTACATGCAAGTCAGCACCGCAAAGACGTAAGCCTGAAGGAAGGCGACGAGTAGCTCGAGACCGGTCAGGGCGACGGTCATAGCCAGGGGAAGAATAGCGCCGCCGATGCCAAGCGCGCCAAGGGCTCCGAGCGAGGCGACGAAGCCTGCGAACACCTTGAGCGTGATATGGCCTGCCAACATGTTGGCAAAAAGACGAACGGAGAGTGAAACCGGGCGGGAAAGGAAGGAGATAATCTCGATCGACACCACCAGCGGCAACAGAATGCCGGGCACGCCTTCCGGCACGAAGAGCTTCAGAAAGCCGAAGCCATGCTTGATGGCGCCGTAGATAATGACCGTCAGTATGACCAAAAGCGCCAGCGCGAAGGTAACGATGATCTGGGCGGTGACGGTGAAGAAATAGGGAACCAGGCCGAGCAGGTTCGCCGTCAGCACGAACATGAAGAGCGAGAAGACCAGCGGGAAGAACTGCATCCCCTTGGTTCCCGCCCCTTCTTTCAGCATCGAGGCGATGAACTCGTAAGCCATCTCCGCTACCGATTGGGCGCGGCCCGGAATGACGCTGCGCGGCGAGGTGGCAAAATAAAGGAAGCCGGCAGAGATCACTGCCGAGGCGACCATGAACAGCGAAGCATTGGTGAACGAAAAATCAATCCCGCCGATATCAATCGGTATAATCTTGAAGATCAGGAACTGATGGGTAGGTCCGTTTGCCACCGCTGTTCTCTTTCATTTTCCCGCTTGTCAGAGCGGATGCCTCTCACCAGGAAACCACGCCGCAGCGCCGCTTCCAGCTCATTTCTTGTCAAGCCCGTGCTTTTCAAGCATCGGTGTCGCCACCTTGCCTGCAGAGCGCAGAACATTCAGCACGCCGGCACAAAATCCGAGAAGCAGAAGTACAATCATGCCCCACGGCGCCGTGCCGACAAAACGGTCGAAGAGATAGCCCAGAACAGCGCCGACAATGATGGCAGCAATGAATTCGCTGGAAAGCTTCATCGCCTCGGCGTAGCCCTTGCGGCTCTCCTCGGCGCGAACCTCCCCTCGTTCATCCTCTCCCAACGCAGAGCGCTTGCTCGCCAGTTCGGCTTCCAATTGCTCCCGTCGCTTTTCCAGACCTTCGTCGCGGTCATCCGCCATGGTGATGTCCTCCCATTTTCGCTGCGCGCAGCCCCATTACCCCGGTCAACGCGTAAACGAACGGCAGGTTTCGTCACCTTTTCGGCCCGTTTGAAGTCGCGCGCAACATAGTTTTAGGAAAAAGCATAGTCAAGGCGTAGACGTCATCTGTCCAGCCATAAATTAGCCGAAATAAATCATGATCTTAGGGCGAATAGGCAATGCTGGTGGGAAACTGGGCCAAAGAATCCTCTTCGGGCCGCTCTTTTCTGTAGCCTTTTTGCCGACCATTTATCGCCTGCCGCACAGCGTCAATCCCGTCGTCGTCAGCTCCAGCCGCCGCCATAGGTCCGGTAGAAGATATGCATGCCGATGCGGCCGACCTTCACCATTTCGGCCGCCCATTTCGGCCGGACGTAGACGGCGTGATAGTGCGTGGCGGAGCCGACTTCCGGCAGCCAGATCCTGCCGGCGGTCACAGCCATGGCCACCTGGCGGGCGATCTTCCAGTGCTCGGGCGAATTCACTCGGTCTTTGACGCTGTCGCAGGCAAAGGAAAACTGGCACGCGTTGTGCCAATCGTCGTTTTGATAAACGACGCCGCAGATGGTCTTCGGATAGGCCGGGTTGCGGACGCGATTGAGGATAACCTGGGCGACAGCCGCCTGCCCCTTCACCGATTCCCCGCGCGCCTCGAAATAGATGCCGGTGGCAAGGCATTGCTGTTCGTCGGAAGAAAAGACGGAAGGCGGCAGGACATTTGCGGCCCAGGCGTGATCTTCGGGACCAATCTGCGGCACGAAACGGCCTTCATTGTCTTGATCCTTGGCGAGAATCGAATCGAAGGGCGAGATGCGGGCGTAGTCTGGCGGCGGCGACGCATAAGCGGCGGCAAGAACATCTGCGTCCTGGCTCGTCACCAGGCTTGCAAGGTAGGACGGCACGCTATTGTCCGGCTTCGGCGGCTCTTTCTTATAGAACGCCGTGGCGATTTGAATCTCCTTGCCGCCGATCTTCGGCTTCAGGAAAGCGGTCTTGTCCTTGGTATCCAGCTCAGGGCGGAACAGCATGCTGTCGCGCTGCAGTACTGAGCCGGCGGAAAAATCCTTGGGCGGCTGCATCGGCGCGACGGCTACCACCCGGCTCTTTTTGTCCTGGCGATTGATGCGATCTTCATCGGGCCTCGGATCGCTGCCCTTCTTCTGCGACACGAAGGCGACGCGACGGCCGTCGGGCATGACCAAACCGCCGTCGCCGATGGCAGCTGCGGTGGACGCATCGCCGAAAGCAAGCTCTTCCTGGTGGGTGGAACCGGCCGGCGATTTGGTAATTACCATGCGCCAGTTGCTGCTACCCCTGTCGATACCCGCCAGCAAGCCGGCAAGATCGGCATAGGCCACTGTGGACGGAAAGATCAGCCATGCGCAAAACCCGAAGACCGCTGGCGAAGTCCAGTTTTTCGGCAAGAAACCAAGCTTGCGGGGGACACGACTCGGACGAAGCAACACCGGACTCCAACGGCACTGGACTAGGAGCCGGAATAATCTCTGATTAACCTTGATGGATGGTTAATTCGGACGTTCGCGCATTCACGAATACATTTGGAAATGCCGACGTACAAAAGGCCCGGCGAATATCCACCGGGCCTTTGAACACATAACGATGGCGTCGACCTCAAATGATGACGTGCGATCCCAGTTCCACCACGCGGTTAGCCGGCAGGCGGAAGTAGTCGGAAGGATCGGTCGCGGCATTGGCGAGGGCGATGTAAAGCCGGTCCTGCCAGTGCGGCATGCCGGATTTGGCGTCGGGCACCAGCTTGCGGCGCCCGAGGTAGAAGGAGGTTGACATGATGTCGAACTTCAACCCGGTCTTGCGCAAAGTCGCCAATGCCTGCGAGACGTTCTGCGATTCCATGAAGCCGAAGCGCAGCTCGACAATCGAGAAGCGGTCGGAGACTTTCTCTACCGAGTAACGGTCCTCCTGGGCGACACGCGGCTTGTTGATGGTGCGGATCGTCAGGATGACGTTCTTGTCGTGCAGAACGTGGTTGTGCTTCAGATTATGCAGCAGCGCGGCGGGTGCAGATTCCGGGTCGCTGGTGAGGAAGATCGCCGTTCCAGGGACGTGGGCCGGCGAGTGGTCGCTCTTGCGCTCGATCGAACTGACGAAGGACGACAACGGAATATCGGTGTGTCGCGTCTTCTCCATCAGGAGAGCCGTGCCACGGCGCCAGGTCCACATGATCACCGTAAAGGCGGTCGCCATCAGCACCGGAACATAGCCGCCATCGCGGATTTTCAGGAGGTTTGCGCCGAGGAAGACGAATTCCAGCAGCACCAGCGGCGCCAGCACGCCGACCGCCATGGGCAGCGTCCAGTTCCAGCGAACGCGGACGAACTCGAAGGCCATGATCGAGGTGACAACCATCGCGCCGGTCACGGAGATACCGTAAGCAATCGCCAGCGCATCCGAGGTCTTGAAGCTCAATACGAGGAAGATGACGCCGAAAAACAGCACGGCATTGACCGACGGCAGGAAGATCTGGCCGGTATTGGTTTCGGACGTGAAGAGGATCTCCATGCGTGGCAGGAAACCGAGGTGGATTGCCTGGCGCGTGAGCGAGAAGGCACCGGTGATGACCGCCTGGCTGGCAATGATCGTCGCCAGAGTGGCGAGAATGACCACCGGCAGGATGGCCCAATGCGGAAATATCAGGAAGAACGGGTCGGACATGGCCATCGGGTCGCGCAGCACCAGTGCGCCCTGACCGAAGTAATTCAAAGTCAGCGACGGAAACACAAGCGCAAACCAGGCCCACTGGATCGGGCGCCGGCCGAAATGGCCGAGGTCGGCATAAAGGGCTTCCGCGCCCGTCACGGTCAGGAACACCGCGCCCAGGACAACGACGCCGAGAAAGCCTTCCCGCACGAGGAAGCTCACCGCGTAATAGGGATTGAGTGCAGCCAGAATGCTGAAATCATCGGAGATGTGCATGATGCCGGCAAGGCCCATAACGATGAACCAGAGCGCCATGATCGGACCGAAGAAGCGGGCAACCGCGCCGGTGCCGTGCGACTGGATCGCGAAAAGCAGCGCCATGATCGCGACCGATATGGGTACGATGTAGTCCGTCAGTGATGGTGTGACGAGCTTCAGACCTTCGACGGCGGAGAGAACCGAAAGCGCCGGAGTGATCATCGCGTCGCCGAGGAAGAGTGCGGCGCCCATCAATCCCAACAGCATCAGGATGGCCGTGTGGCCGTTGGCCGTCTTCATCAATAGCGCCAGCAGCGACAATGTGCCGCCTTCGCCGTCGTTGTCTGCCCGGAGCAGAAAAAGGACGTATTTGATCGTGACGATGATCGTCAGCGTCCAGAACATCAGCGAGACGACGCTGATGACTTCGCCGCGTGTCAAGCCGTCAGCGGCTACCGGCTTCAATGCTTCGCGAAAGGCATAGAGCGGGCTCGTGCCGATATCGCCGTACACCACGCCAATCGAACCGAGGGCGAGGTATGCAAGCTTGCCAGCGTTCATTTTCCCGTCGGGAGAATGATGGGTTTCGTCAGACATTCAGGATCACTAGACTCTCAGAGCCAGCCTTTCCAGCGAAAAAAGAAGAACGGAACGACGGCAGACACCACCATCAACAGCAACGATGCCGGATAACCGAAGGCAAAATGCAGCTCGGGTATGAATTCGAAATTCATACCATAAATCGACGCCACAAGCGTCGGCGGCAGGAAGACTACGGAGGCGATCGAGAAAATCTTGATGATGGCGTTCTGCTCGATATTGATCAGGCCGAGCGACGCATCGAGCAGGAACGTAATATTACCGGCGACGAAGGACGCATGTTCGGATAGAGATTGCACATCCCGCGAGACATTGCGGCACAATTCCTTGGCCTCATGATCCTGCTGCATAGCGGGGATGGTATGAAGGAAGGTCAGAAGCCGCGACAATGAACTCAGGCTATCGCGCACCTTGCTGACCGTGCGATGGTACCCTGCAATGTCCTTCAGCTTCTCTTCCAGATAGTTCGACGGACGGCGGATTTTCTTCACGCGATCGCCGAAAACATGCACCGACAATATATCGATGCCGGAGATCGTCTGTTCAAGGACTTCCGCCGTGCGGTCGACAATTGTTTCCAGGAGCTTCGCCAGAAGGGCGACACCCGTGCGCCGCTCCTTCGGAATGCGCTGCAGCGCTGCGATGAACAGCGCAAAGGATTTCGGCTGCGCATAGCGGATCGTGACCAGGCGATGGTCCGTCAGGATGAAGGCGACATCGGTCAGCGTCGGCAGATTGGTGTCGACCTTCCATAGCAGCGAAGCCGTCAGGAAGACCGAACCGTCTTCAACATAGAGCCGGCTCGAGGGCTCGATATCCTTCATATCATCGCGGGTCGGCACTTCGAGCCCTAGCAGGCGCTCGATATTCGTTTCCTCTTCACGCGACGGCTCGACCATGTCGATCCAGACGGCACTCTCCGGCAGTCGAGCAATGCTCGAAATATCCGCCAATTCGAGAGCCTTGCAGTCGGAGCTGTAGGCCGTGATCAACGGATCGCCCTCGGCGAGTCAGAGACAAAGCTGTAGCCGTGGCGCTTTTTGCGCTCTTGCCGCGACTCTGCCGATGGCCAGTAAAAAAAGCTCATAAAACTCCCGGCGTATCCCGCCGGTCCGGCTGAGAATCCGTGTCCATGCTCCATTGCGCTGCTGTACCAATCCTTCGTCCGTCATGAGAACGCTGATTGCTCAGGCGAGACGAAGTCACCATTTGGCAGATGGCCGTCATCGGAAATGCCCGACCAAACTCACGCCGGCGGCGCATATGCAGCAAAGCTCGCAAAGAATCAAGTCATAACCCCTTCGATGCGCGCTTTCACCGCAGATTCACGATCGTGGGAAGTCATAGCACACGGCGCGGGCAAGGCAATCGTGCCGACTGCTGATCGGCACCCATCTTGTAAACTACTCGAAGACGATGGATGGCGCTGCGCGCTGAGGCGTGTTGCTTATCTGCGCCCAGACCTTGGAGGCAATATCGCGATAGATGCCGGCGACGGTGCCATTCGGCTCGGAAGCGACGAGCGGCGTACCGGCATCGGAAGTCTCACGGATACCCATGGTCAGCGGCACTTCGCCGAGGAAAGGTACGCCGATACGCTCCGCTTCCTTCCGCGCGCCGCCATGGCCGAAGATATCGTAACGTGCGCCGGTGTCCGGAGCGATGAAATAGCTCATGTTTTCGACGATGCCGAGCACCGGCACTTCCACCTTGCGGAACATGTTGAGGCCCTTTCGGGCGTCAATCAGTGCCAGATCCTGCGGTGTCGAGACGATGATGGCGCCGGCGAGCGGCACCTGCTGCGCCATGGTCAGTTGGGCATCGCCGGTACCTGGCGGCATGTCGACGACGAGCACGTCGAGTTCACCCCAGGCGACTTCGCGCAACATCTGCAACAGCGCCGACTGCACCATCGGCCCGCGCCAGATCATCGCCGTCTCCTCGTCGACGAGGAAGCCCATGGACATGACCTTGAGGCCGTAATTCTGCATGGGGTTGATGATGCGGCCATCGATCTGGGTCGGCCGGCCGGAAATCTTCAGGAGACGCGGCATGGACGGGCCGTAGATGTCGGCATCCAGGATGCCGACGCGCAGGCCGTTGGCGAGCAGGCCGAGCGCGAGATTGACGGCTGTGGTCGACTTGCCGACGCCGCCCTTGCCGGAGGCTACGGCAATAATGGCGCCAATGCCGGGAACGCCGATCTTGCCGGCACGGGGCGGCTGTTGCGGTGCATGTGCATGGGAATGCGCAGCCGGCTGAGCGGGAGCCGGGCGCGCGGCAGGCGCGCCGGTGCCAGCCTTCTTGTCCGCAGTTAGCGCGACCAAAGCGCCCCTCACGCCGGGCAACTCCTTGATGACGCGCTCGGCAGCGAGGCGCATCGGCTCCAATTCCTTGGCACGTTCGGCCGGAACCGTAATCGAGAAATACACCTTGGCATCGGAAATGAAGACATCCGATACCATGCCGAGCTCGACGATATTGTGCTCTAGGTCCGGGCCGCGAACGGTTCTCAGCGTTTCCAGAACCTGTTCCTTGGTGATGTCTGCCATTCCATCCTCACTGCACGATTTCCATCCGGATCGCGGCGCGCGGCCGCCCGCGGCAAATGCTCCGGATCTCTTCAGGATTAGATAGTGGAGTAGCGGAACTTCGCCAAACGAAATTAAGGGGAATATGGACAAAACGGCTGAGTGCGTTGCGGCCGGCAGGTCCGCCGGGCTTAGAGCCCCACCAGCCGCAACGATCGCTAGGAACGCGATATTAGCGGGGCACATAAAGCAAAGCTTTGAAAGGACTAGGGCGAGCGCGCGAAAAATCGCGCAACAAACCGCCTTGATTCTGACGACGTGCCAAATAAGCAACAGCCGCCGCCGATACCTTGCCGTGGGGGAGAAGCCACGAAAACAGTATCGGCAGCGGCTGCCGAATCCGCGCGCGTTAGCCGGCGCTGGTATCAAAGCCCCCTCTGGACCTCTGTCCATTGAAATGCAGAAAGCGTGCCAGTTCCGCGAAGTCAGAAAACTATATAGTTTTCAAGCCATTACGGACGTATCCAGATTCAACCCGGAAATCGGTGCAGAAGTTGCCAGCAATATTTATGTGCAACGCACAAAATTAGCGCAGCAAATTGCCCGGATTTCACTCGCTCTCACTCTTCATCCGAGCAGAATCCGCGCCAAAACCGTCGCGCACTTTTTGGGATCATGGTCCCTTCTGGGCATAATCTTTTCCAAAAACCGCCGCGCACTTTTTAGGTTCATGCATTACTTGATCAACCCGACACGGAGCGCTTTGGCGACTGCCTGGGTGCGATTGACCGTGTCCAGCTTCTTGGTTGCCCGGTTCAGGTAGTGATTGACCGTGTGTTCGGAGAGCGTCAGGATTTCTGCGATTTCGGCGCTGGTTTTGCCCGCGGCCGTCCAATTCAGGCAATCGATCTCCCGATCCGTCAGCGCGTCGGTGACCCGGATGTCCATGTTGCGGATTTCCGCCAAGCGGTCAAAGACGTAGAGCGCGACGTAGCAGAGATCCTTAATCTCCTCGGGTGTGAAGAGTTCGCGATCGCCGGCAAGCGACACCGCGCCGCGAAGGCCGGATGCGTCATGGGTCGGCAGATAGATGCAGCGCGTCATGCGAAAGCGTTCGAACAAGGCGGTGACGAGTTGGGATCTGCCATCATCGCGATTGATGCTTGCGGTTGTCTCGTGAATGAAAGGCAACGTGGAATTGCGTAAACGCCGCAGCACCGGGCTGTTCGTCATCAGCCCTTCCTGATCGTAGGTTGCAAGGAGTTCGGCGGGCCAGTTGTTGATGACCGAATTGCTCTGCAGTTCGAAAGATGTAACCGGCGGCAGGTTCAGGACCATGAATGCGCGGCAGCGATAGGCTTCCGTCAGCCGCTTCATAAAGCGAAAAACATCGAACTGTGTCTTCAGACCGGTAATTTCATCAATATAGTCCTCGCCCCGAGGGGGCCTTCCCGCCTGCACCAATGCTGCCATCATTAGTCTTCTTCATGTAATGGAGGGGCGCAAACGCAAAATCGCCGCCTCCAGGCCTCCGGGTCATTGCATGAACGCCGACAAGCCGGCGATTGATCAAATATAAATTTCTAAAAAATCTCGCACGCTGCGACACTCATACTACTGCGCCCGGCAATAAGTTCGCCTATCTCCTCGAAGCGCAGCGGCAGGTACTCAACGAGAATGGCAGCTCATCCACGATTCCCAGCAAGCGACTTAGAATAAACGTTTAAGTTGGCCTAGGTCCAGCACATGAAAGGCAAAATTGGTGAATTTCGCATGACAGTCGAAAAAATCGGCGAGATTAACGCCTCGGGCCGAGCCGACTGCGTATATCCTGCATGATTGCAGCCGCTGCAGCCCTTACTAAAGGCGCCCATTCCTGCAATTTTTCCGGCGTAACCCGATAGGCCGGGCCGGTTACCGAGACGCCGGCCAGTATATCGCCATCGTCTGAACGAATAGGCGCGGCAACGCAGCATATGCCGTTTTCATGCTCTTCACGGTCGAAAGCGCAACCGCGCGCCCTGATAGCCGCGATATCGGCCTGAAGATCTGCGACACTGCGGTGGGTATGCTCGGTATAGGCATGAAACTGAAGGCCGGAGACTCGGGCTTCGAGGCTGATATCATCCAGCGCCGACAAAGCCGCCTTGCCGACGCCGGTGCAGTAGGCCGGTGAGGCATTGCCGATCTCCGAATACATGCGCACGGATTGCCGGCCCTCGACCTTGTCGAGATAGATGACCTCGGTGCCGCGCAGGACGCCGAGGTGCACGGTCTCGCCGGTCTGCGCCTGCAGAAGGCGCAGATGCGGCTCGGCGACGGTCCGAAATTCGTTGCGCGCCCAACTGCGCGAGGCAAGGTTCAAGAGCCTGATGCCGGGCAGATAGCGTCCGTCGCGATCAGTCTCCAGCAGCCCCTCCTCGACGAGATGCGACAATTGCCTATGCAGGGTCCCGCGTGGCTGGTCGGACTGCGACAGGATATCGGTGAAGCGCATCGGGTCGTCCGCCAGCGCAACGAGATCGATGAGCGCCATGAGCTTACCGAGCGTACCGGTCTCCCGGCCGCGGCGGATATCCCCCATATGTTCGCCCCGTTTCGAACCCACGACTGCCTCGCCACGTCTGCGGCGTTCCATCACATCCTTGACAGGGCTGAAGGGTAATCCGATAATTCCATATAGTCAAATTCAGTTCCAAATAATGGAACAACATGTTTTTCCGGGAGGGAGATGGACTTGACCGAGACACAAGCAAAATTTCCCGATCTTAAGGATCGCACAGTCCTGATTACCGGCGGCGGCTCCGGTATAGGCGCGGCCCTTGTCGAGGGCTTCGCTCAGCAGGGCGCCAAGGTCGCCTTCATTGATATAGCGGAAGAGCCGAGCAAGGCGCTTGCCGCAAGGCTCTCGGCGCAATCGGCCCATCCGGTTGCCTTCTATCATGCTGACCTCCGCGACGTCAGCACCATTAAAAGCACGGTCGCTGCCGTCGAATCCGATCTTGGCGCGATCCGCGTCCTCGTCAACAACGCCGCCTGGGACGACCGGCACGAGATCGACACGACGACGGAGGAATATTGGGATAACAATCAGGCGATCAACCTCAAGCAGGTCTTCTTCGTCTCGCAGGCGGCAGCGCCGGGCATGCGCGCGGCCGGCGGCGGGGCGATTATCAATTTCTCCTCGATCGTCTTCAAGATGAACCCGCCGCATCTTTCCGCCTACGCAACCGCAAAGGCGGGCGTCATTGGCCTGACCAAGAGCCTCGCGGGCCGCTTTGGACCGGAGAATATCCGCGTCAACGCCATTTTGCCGGGCATGGTCGTCACCGAGCGGCAGATGGAGCTTTGGCTGACTGAGGATAGCATCGCCAAGACGATCGAGCGCCAATGCCTCAAGCATATTCTAAAGGCTGCCGATCTGGTCGGCCCGACACTATTTCTCGCATCCAATAGCGCAGGCAGCATCACTGCGCAGTCTATCATTGTCGACGGAGGTATTTTCTAGTGGCGAGTCCCGCATATATCGCGGTCGATTGGGGCACCAGCAGTTTCCGGCTGTGGCTGATCGGCGAAGATGACAGCATTCTCGGCGAGCGCCGCAGCGGCGAAGGTATGACATCGGCGGCTCAGACAGGCTTTGCCCAGGTGCTGCAATCGCATCTCGATGCCCTCGCCGCGCCTGCAAATCTTCCCGTCATCGTCTGCGGCATGGCCGGGGCGCGTCAAGGCTGGGTGGAAGCCGGCTATATCGACACGCCGACCTCGCTCTCTGCCATCCTTACCGGCGCCGTCTCCGTGCCCGGCCAATCGCGCGATGTCCGCATTCTGCCGGGCCTGGCGCAACGCGACAGGCAAGCGCCTGACGTCATGCGCGGCGAGGAAACGCAATTGCTCGGCGCGATCGCGGCTGATGCCAAGGGCGAGCAGGTCGTCTGCATGCCTGGCACGCATTCGAAATGGGTGCGTGTCGTCGATGGCCAAGTCACCGGCTTTTCGACCTTCATGACCGGCGAACTCTTCGACGTCGTCACCAAGCACAGCATCCTGTCGCATGCCGTTGCCGGCGCGGCCGACATGTCTGCGGACAGTACCGCTTTCGAGTCCGCGATCAAAGCGTCCTTCAACAAGCCGGCCCTCGCCACGAACCTGCTCTTTACCGCTCGTGCCGGCCAACTTCTGCATGGCCTGACGGCCGCCGGGGCGCACGCCTTGATCTCGGGCACGCTGATCGGTGCCGAAATCGCCGGCGCGCTGTCATCTGCCCGACAAGGGGCTGCGATTACTCTCGTTGCCTCCGGACGCCTGCAGACGCTCTACGAAGATGCATTCCGCACCTTGGGCCTCACCTATACGACTGTTGACGCCGATACCGCCGTCCGCCGCGGGCTTTCCGCCGCAGCGAAGGCGATCTGGCCGCATAACGAAAGAAAATGCTGATGACGACCCGCATCCCCTTCCCTCCCATGAAACGCCCGCTTATCGCCATTCTCCGCGGCATCAAACCCGAAGAGACGGCTGATATCGTCGGCGCTCTGATCGACGCCGGCCTGACGGCGATCGAAATCCCGCTGAACTCGCCGGAGCCCTTCCGCTCGATCGAGATCGCCGCCAAGATGGCGCCCGCCGACTGCCTGATCGGCGCCGGCACTGTGCTGAGCGTTGAAGACGTCGATCGGCTGGATGCCGCAGGTGGCAAACTGCTGGTGACGCCGAATGTCGAACCTGCCGTCATCAGCCGCGCACGCGATAAGAGCATGGTGACGATGCCTGGCGTATTCACCGCGACGGAAGCCCTTTCGGCTGCGCGCGCGGGCGCGACGGGTCTTAAATTTTTCCCGGCCGGCGTGCTCGGCGCCTCCGGCATCACCGCCATCCGCGCCGTGCTGCCGCCCGAGCTCGTTATCGCGGCCGTCGGCGGCGTTTCCGACAAGAATTTCGCCGACTACACCAAGGCCGGCATCCTGGCTTTCGGTCTGGGCACCAGCCTTTACAAGCCGGGAATGACGACAGCAGAGGTTGCCGAACGCGCCAAGGTAACCATTTACGCCTATGATGCTGCCGTAGGAGCCTGACCCATATGACCGACATTCATGATTTTCATGGCAATATTCTTTGCAACACCGCATCGGTTCTGGGCGAAGGACCGACCTATGATCCGGATACGGATACGGTCTGGTGGTTCAACATTATCGGCAAGGAACTTCATGAACTGCATCTGTCGACCGGCAAGAAGGAAGTTCACGCTCTGCCGATGATGGCAAGCGTACTCGCCCGCGTCGACGACCGACGGCAATTGCTCGCCACCGAAGAAGGACTGTTTCTTCGCGATATCGGATCCGGCGAACTGACCTTTTATGCCGCGATCGAGGCGGACAAGCCGGAGAACCGCTCCAATGACGGGCGTACCCATATTTCCGGGTCGTTGTGGATCAGCACCATGGGCAAGCGGGCGGAAATGCAGGCTGGCGCGATCTATCATGTCGCCGGCGGCAAGGTGACGAAGATCTTCGATCAGCTCAGCATTCCGAACTCCATCTGCTTTTCACCCGACGGCACGATCGGATATTTCACCGATACTCGCCTCAGCCAGTTGATGCGGGTGCTGGTCGATCCGCTGACCGGGATGCCTGTTGGCGAGCCGATTGTCATGGTCGACAGCATGGAGGACCCAGGCGGCCTCGACGGCTCGGTCTGCGATGCCGACGGCTACATCTGGAACGCCCGCTGGGGCTCCGGTTTCGTCGATCGTTACAGCCCGGACGGCTTGCGCATCGAGCGCTATCGCGTACCCGCCATGCAGCCCTCCTGCCCGGCCTTCATCGGCCAGAATGCCGATCGTCTTGCGGTAACGACCGCCTGGGAAGGCCTCGACGAGGACGCCCGCTCGATGCAGCCGCAAGCTGGCGCGCTCTTGGAACTCGGCCCTACGGTCAAGGGCGTTTTTGATCCGATCTACAAGATTTGATTGCATTTGCCTTCTCTCAATCGGGAGAAGGTGACTCCCCGACGGCAAAATTTTGTGAGCGCAACGGACCGCGGATAGAGGAGATTTGTGCGTCGAATTCAACTTGCTCATCGCCGCAACCCATTCGTGAAATCAATTGCTTAGGTTGCATTAAACTGTGCGTTCCCCTTTGATTTTTCGCGTTATATTGACCTCGCGGAGGTAGCGGACAGCCGTCTCGCGCAACACCTGCCGGAACTAAAGCCCTTTTCGACCATTTTCCTAACGAACCGGCACGGTGATGGTCAGCCAAAAGAGTGGCCCCGCCCGAGCCGGTTAACGTGCCCCCATCAGAATGAAAGGTAGGTTCACGATGACCGGCAAATTGTTCACTTCCGCCGCTGTTGGCGCGATCTTTGCCACAGCATCGGTTCTTTCACCGATGGCTTTCGCCCAAGCGCAGCAGCCGTCAACCGGCAACAACGCCGCGCCGATGACGCAGACCGCCCCGGCAACGCCAGACACCAAGACGGCTAAGCCGCAAAACAACGCCCAGGCTCCGGCCCCGGCACCGACGACAAACACGGCGCAGGCCGGTACATATCTGACCGAGCAGTCGGCGGATCAAATCAGCGCCAGGACCTATATGGGCCAGTCGGTCTATAATGGTCAGAATGAAAGCATCGGCAGCATCAACGACCTCATCCTGCAGAAACAGGGCGGTGTTATCGCCGCAGTTGTTGGCGTCGGCGGTTTCCTTGGCATCGGCCAGAAGAATGTCGCCGTTCCCTTCGACAAGGTCACCGCGACGCAGAATGCCCAGGACGGCAGCATCAAGCTGACGACCACGGAAACGGCTGACTCGCTGAAGGCCGCACCGGAGTTCAAGACACTTGCTATGCAGGCCTCCGAAAAGGCTGCAAAGACCCCGGCAACGGCCGCGGTGCCTGGAACCGACACCACGACGACCTCGTCGACCAGCAAATGACGATAATGTCGCATAACATTGAAAAACGGCGATCCATGCGGTCGTCGTTTTTCATATCTGCGGCAGCAGCGGTACGATCCTGTAATTACTTGAGCCGGGCGACCCTAGGCGGTTTCGCGCTCGCCAGCTAGTTCGTAGTAATTCTCGTGGAGATATCGCAGCGTCGCGACGCTGTCGGCAGGCTTGCCGTAATAATAGCCCTGCCCCATGGCGCAGCCGAGCGACCTGAGCTTTACCGCCTCGGCGCAATCCTCGATCCCCTCGGCGACCACCTCCAGGTCAAGTCCCTCGCACATCGCAAGGATCGCCTTGACGATATGTTCAGAGGCCCGGTCGGAATTGATGCGCGAGACAAAGGCGCGATCGATCTTCACCTTGTCAAAAATGAAATCGCGCAGACGGCCGAGGCTGGATTGGCCGGTGCCGAAATCATCGAGCGAGATGCGCACGCCCGCCGCTCTGAGATCGGCGATGATGCGGTGTGCCGTGTCGGCCGAGCTCATGACGGCCGTCTCGGTGATTTCCAATTCCAGCCGATGCGGATCGAAGCCGACGCGGCCGAGAATGGCGAGAATGCTGCTGCTCGTGCCGGGATCCATCAATTGTGCCGAAGACAGATTGAAAGAAAGGAAAAGCTCGCGCGGCCAGGAAAGCGCAGCCTCCGCCGCCTTGCGCAGTAGGGTCTCGGAGAGCGCGTCGATAAAACCGCGCTCTTCCGCAAGCGGGACGAAGACGGCGGGCGAGACGAAGCCGAGATCGGCGTCGTTCCAGCGGGCCAAGGCCTCGAAGCCAACGATCAGATTATTGGCGAGCGATACGATCGGTTGGAAATGCACGTCGATGGTATTTGAAATGATGGCGTTGCGCAGCGCCTGTTCGAGCTGCGTCGCGCGCTTCATCTCCTGGGCGATCTCTTTGGAATAGACGGTGATCTGGCCACGGCCGCGCCGCTTGGAGCGATAAAGGGCCGTCTCGGCGCTCTTCAGCAGATCTTCGAATTCCTCGCCGGCGAATGGATAGATGGCAAAGCCGAAGGAGGCGGAAAGACGAACGTTGCGGTCGCCGAGATCATAGGGCGCCGACAATACCTCGCGGATCATCTGCCCGAACTTTTCCGCACCGACACGCTCAAAGACCAGCGGCAGCACAAAGGCAAATTCGTCGCCGTCATGGCGGGTGACGGTGGCGCCATCGGGAATGCAGGCTTTCAGGCGATGGGCGACCTGGCAAAGGATCTCGTCACCGGCTTCGACACCGAAGAGGTCGTTGATCGGCTTAAAGGAATCGAGATTGGCAATGCCGATGGTGAAGGGCGCAGGATCGCTGGCGCGCTCGACCGAAAGCAGGCGCGCGCGATCGCGCATGCGATAGCGATTCCCCAACCCCGTCAGGGGATCGGTGTAAGCCATCGCCTGCAATTCATTCTGACTGACTGGCGCGAGCGATATTTCAGCCGATTTCATATTCAGTCCCGACATTTTCCTCCGACCGCGAAGGAGCATGACGGCGAAGTCTTAACAAAGGATGGCGGGATGGCGGTCATTCGATGTGAGCGATATCTATCAGGAAGACTTACTTAATTTGCGCTTTACGGCTGCCGCGCATGTATTTCTGAAATACAGTCTCAAGAATATCCGGGCTGACAGGCTTCATGATGACATCGTCCATGCCGGCGTCGACGCACTGGTTGCGGTCACGCTCGAAAGCCTGGGTGAGCACGCCGATGATCGGGGTGCGCGCTCCGCTGCCGTTTTCTGTACGGCGGATCAGCCTTGCGGCTTCGAAACCGTTGAGACCCGGCAGGGAGATATCCATCAGGATCAGCTCGGGGCGATGCTCGCCCCACAGTCGCACCGCTTCGTCGCCGCTGGCGGCAATCACGTAACGATAGCCGAGCCCCTCCAATATCTGCGAAAAGACGATCTGATTGATGTCATTGTCTTCTGCAACCAGGATCTGGAAACCACGATCCTCGCCGCGGGTTGCGATCTGCCAATCCTCCGCTCCGCCTTCAGCAAGCTCGCCGGCCTTGCCGCGGATGTTGCGGTTGAAATGCCGAGCGATCAAGAAAGTCAGTTCGGTGGCGAGCTGCGAGCCGTCCAGCAACAACGCCGGTACATTCTGCCGCTCGGCCAGTTCCAGGCCGCGTTTGCCAAGCTGGTTGTCGACGATGACGAGATCAATCTTGATGCCGAGGGAGCTTGCGACATCCAGGAATGCCGCCTCCTCGCTTTCGTTGTGAACCGAACAAGCCTCAAAGCCATATTTGGCAAGCATCTTCAATGCCGCCGATTCAGCAGCAAGATCGCCCGTAACCACAAGGATCTTGCGACCGGAGAAATTCTCGGGAACAAACGTCTCCATGGCGTGCGGTCGGCGCGAGGCAGTCTGAAGTGCTGTTATCGGCACATAGGCGCGCCGATAGGACCGGTCGTTGTTCTCCTTGATCTGCGAGGCAAGAGCGAACTCATCGAAATCCGCGCCCTCTTTCGGCAGATCCTGCATGGTGGCAACGAGGAAATAGCGGCCAGGCTTGCCTATGCGCTGTTTCCTGGTGACCACTTCGCGCTCGACGCCATCGCGGGAAATCTGCCGCTGGCGCGAGATGGACATTTCGCCGGTCTCCATGACATGCCGGTCGCTCTCCTCGAAGCGGTTGGCAACGTCTGTGGAGAAGAGGTCGACACCCTTACGGCCCAACACCTCATCCGCCGAGGTCTGATATTTGTCGCAGAACGCTTTGTTGACCGCGACATAGACCATGTTGCGGTCCTTGACGAAGAGCGGAAATGGCAGGTTGTCGAGAATATCTTCCGTAAGCTGCACCCGCTCCATGTCGAGGCGCCACTGCTCCTCCCGCTTCTTCACCTCCGAAATATCCGAGAGGATGCAGACGCCGAACCCCGAGGGCAGCCGGCGCTTGACGAAGCGAACCCAACGATCCTCACCCAATCGCTCCGTCGCCTCGAAACGCTCGCGCCAATGCCTGGCAATCCGCTGTGAGACCCAATCGTCACGCGTTGCCGCCGAGTTCGTATGGACATCGCGATGCCGGACGCCGGTATCAAAGACAGCGCCGAGAAAATCGCGCAGCCGTGTTGACGGTTGCAGGAATTGCGGCGGGATCGGGAAAAAATTCAGGACCTGACGACTGGCAAACAGCAGTAGATCGTTCTTGTCGTAGATAAGGAAGGCGCTGGAGAGCCCATCACAGACAGCATCGAACAGGGCCGCCTGCAGATTGCCGTCAGACGGAACATCTTCCGTAATTGCTGCAAAAGCTGCCTTATCAATCTCGGCAGTCATTCGTCCGATTCCTACATCTATCCGATATCACGGCACGCTAAGGTTGAGAGCGGTGGAGATAGCTCTCAAGGCAAATTTATGAAGATATCATGCTGGCCTGAACACTTGAAACAGGCGGAAGTCGGCTCATGGATATGACGGTCACCAGCCTGCCGCCAAAAGCCGTTAACGTGCAAAAGCGCGCCACCTGCAATCATTTCAAGTTCTGTGAATGCAACCTGTCATTATTCCCTTAAACATTGATTAAATTTCTAATCAAGCTCTCGCCTGAATTGGGTGGATGACGAAAGGCAGACTGTGTTTTCTCTTTCCACCTCGCCGCGAATCCACGAAAATGACGACATGGCCATCAAGCAACTCTCCGAAACCCTGATCAACCAAATCGCCGCCGGCGAAGTCATCGAGCGGCCGGCAAGCGCTGCCAAGGAGCTGATCGAAAACGCGCTGGACGCCGGCGCGACGCGCATCGAAATCGCGACGGCCGGGGGCGGCAAAGCGCTGCTGAGGGTCAGCGACAACGGTTCTGGTATGGCGCAGGCGGATCTGGAACTGGCCGTCAGGCGGCATTGCACCTCGAAGATTTCCGATACGCTGGAGGATATCCGCACCCTCGGTTTCCGCGGCGAAGCCCTGCCGTCGATCGGCTCGGTGGCCAAGCTGTCGATCGCCAGCCGGAGACCCGGCAGCGATGGTGGCGCCGAAATTGCGGTCTCCGGCGGCAGGGTGCTGCACCTGCGCCCTGTGGCTGCCAATCCTGGCACGATCGTCGAGGTGCGTGACCTGTTCTTCGCGACGCCGGCGCGGCTGAAATTCCTGAAGACCGAGAAGGCCGAGGCTGCGGCGATCACCGAAATCGTCAAGCGCATGGCGATCGCTTTCCCACGCGTGCGTTTCGTGCTGTCCGGCAGCGACCGCGCGACCCTGGAATTTCCCGCCACCGGCGATGATCATCTCGCCCGCATGGCGCAGGTGCTCGGCAACGAGTTCAAGGATAATGCCATCGAACTCGACGCCGTACGGGAGGATGTGAGCCTGACCGGCTTTGCCGGCGTGCCGACTTTCAATCGCGGCAACTCGGCGCATCAATATGCCTTCGTAAACGGCAGGCCAGTGCAGGATAAGCTGATCCTGTCGGCGATCCGTGGCGCCTATGCCGAGACGATACCCTCCGGGCGCTATCCCGTTGCCGTCCTCTCCATCACGCTCGACCCCGCCTTTGTCGACGTCAACGTGCATCCGGCGAAATCCGATGTCCGTTTCCGCGATCCCGGGCTCGTGCGCGGCCTGATTATCGGCGCGATCCGCGAGGCCCTGGCGCGCGAGGGCGATCGTGCCGCAACGACGGGCGCCGACGGCATGCTTCGCGCGTTCAGCCCCGGCGGTTCCGGTTTCCAGCCCGCGTGGCGACCTTCAGCACCAACCGCACCATGGACACCCGAGGCTTCGCTATCGCGGCCCTATCAGCCCTCGACGAACGGATATGGTTTTGGCGAGCGACCCCAGGCCGCCTTCGACGGCCTCGCCGTGCCGACGGCCCGCGCCGAAACCGCCACGCCAATCGAGCCTGTACGCATGGAGGAACCCGCTCGGTTTCCCCTGGGCGCAGCGCGTGCCCAACTGCATGAGAACTACATCGTCGCACAGACCGACGACGGCCTCGTCATCGTCGACCAGCACGCGGCGCATGAGCGGCTGGTGTTCGAAGAAATGCGCAAAGCCCTGCATTCGAAGCGGCTGTCTTCTCAGGTCCTGTTGATCCCCGAGATCGTCGATCTGTCGGAGGAGGATTGCGACCGGCTGATGGTATTTGCCGACGAGCTTGCCGAACTCGGCCTTGCGATCGAGCGTTTCGGTCCTGGCGCGATTGCGGTGCGCGAGACGCCGGCGATGCTCGGCGAAGTGGATGCGCAAGGGCTTGTCCGGCAATTGGCCGACGAGATCGCCGAGTGGGACACAGCTTCCGGCCTTGCCGCCAAGTTGGAATATGTCGCAGCCACAATGGCTTGCCACGGCTCGGTGCGCTCTGGCCGACGGCTGAGGCCAGAGGAAATGAACGCGCTGCTGCGTCAAATGGAGGCAACGCCCGGCTCGGGCCAGTGCAATCACGGCCGGCCTACCTATATAGAATTGAAGCTTTCGGATATTGAACGGCTGTTCGGACGGAGCTGACAGCAGATACGGTCGAAAGAACTGGAAAAGTCCAGCTTGCCGGGGTATGGCAAACAGATGACAAAGATTGAGGACGGCATCAGATGAATCTTTTTGAGGGACATGGAAACCGCGAGGCGAAGATTCGCTATCTCGACGGCGATTTCCAAATCCTCATGCCCGGTTCCTATGTCGTCTGCGCCATGACCGGCAAGCACATCGCGCTCGATGAGCTGCGCTACTGGAGCGTCGCCCGGCAGGAGCCCTATGCCGACGTGATATCGTCGCTGGAAGCCGAAAAACGCGCCGGCGCGCTCCCGAACCAGAAGCGCTGACGACCGCAATTCCTATTTTGCTTTCTGTCCTTCCCGCAACCGCCGTTCGCGGGCGGCTGCGATTGCCCGGTCGATGATCAGGCCCGGCGCGCGGTGATCATCGAAGACCATGTCGATCTCGATGACGCGGCAGGCTTCCAGCAGCTCGTCGGCACGGCCGTGATGGCCGATCAAGCGGACATAGTCCTTGGAGGTGGTGACGATCTCCAGGCTCTCGCGGGCGGCGATATCGAGAATGTCGGCTATATCGTCCTCGCCCGGATGTTCGTGATCGCCAAAGGTACGGCTAACAGCGATATTGGCCCCCAGGGACTCGACCGTGCGGAAGAATTTGGTGGGATCGGCAATACCTGCGAAGGCAAGCACGTTTCGGCCGTGCAAATCCTCCTGCCCGCGCACCTTGACCGACGCGGCGAAGAATGGCTTCCCGGCCCTCGCCGCCATGCGCACGATCCGATCGGCCGCATTGCCTTCGCCGACCTTCAGCAGCGCCGAGGCATAGCGCAACTGTGTCCGCAACGGCGCGCGCACCGGTCCGCTGGGAACGAGATAGCCGTTGCCGATGCCTCTTGTGGCGTCGATGACGACCAAGGCGTAATCGATGGCAAGTTGCGCGCTCTGAAAGCCGTCATCCATGATGATGAGGTCGGCACCCTCGTGCACCAGCCGCTGCGCCCCCTCGAAGCGTCGGCGCGAGATTACAGTCAATGCCTCGCGAGCGAGTAGCAGCGGCTCGTCGCCGACGGCGGTGGCATGATGGTGATGCGGATCGACGACGGTCGTCACGTCGAGCGAACCGCCATAGCCGCGGCTGAGGAAGCCCGGCTTCAATCCCTTTGCCTTGGCGACACGGGCAAGCGCCAGTGCCGTCGGCGTCTTGCCGGCGCCACCCACCGTGAAATTGCCAACACAGATGACCGGCACCGGAACGGAGGCGCGACGACCGTGCAGCATGCGATGCCCGGCAACGCGGCCGTACAGAAAGGAAAAGGGCGAAAGCCCCCAAGCGCGCCAATCCGGCTTCCGCCACCAGAAAGGCGGTGCTTCCGATACCATAGTCTAATCCCGCCTCGCGCCGGCTGTTGCCCATAAGATCCTGGAGCGTTCAGCTTTTCATTGAATCTAAGAACCGCTCCATCTTTTGTTCTTTCGCAATTCCGGACGGAAAACCGCCGCGCACTTTTCCTGAAATTGCTCTAGTAAGGCGGCAAGAAAGGGCAGATCGGATGAAAAAGCAAGCCTTTGCCTTGGTCACACCGTCTGAGCAACGGGCAGCAGGCTTTCCAATTCCGTGATGTCGTTCAGGCAGTAATCGGAAGCGGCCGCGAGCGATTCACGTGATCCGGTGCCGGTCAGTACGCCGACCCTCAGGCCTGCACCGGCATTATGTGCCATGTGCAGGTCATGATTGTTGTCGCCGACGACGGCGATTTGCGCGGGGGAAAGGCCCGTCGCTTCGCAGAAGCCGAGCACCATCCCAGGCTCCGGCTTGGTTCCGAAGCCGCTGTCGTAACCGGCGATGTAATCAAGATAATCGAGGAAACCAAAACGGCGCGCCGTCTGGCGGATGGAGCGCTCATTGTCGCTGGAGGCAACGCCGAGCCGGTAGCCCCGCGCGTGAAGGCGGCGGAAGAAGGCGCCGAGATCCGTGACCGGCGCGGAGAAGTCCGCCGCAAGGGAAAATAACGCATCGAGCTTTTCCGTCAGCTCGGTCACATCCATCCTGGAGCCGGCAGCAACGAGGCCCTCGGAAATCTGGCGGGTATTGCCGGCGGCGAGCAGGCTGTCGGGCACGATATGGCCGGTGACCGGGTCCATGCCACAAGCCAGAAGCAGCTGATCGGCAAGTGCGGCATCTCCCTGGGCGGCAATGCCGGCAAGCTCGCGATTGACCGGCAGCCAGCTCTCATCATAGTCGAGCAGCGTGCCGTCCTTGTCGAAGAGAATGCCCGCGATCGTACCCAGCTTAATTGCCGTCATGGAGTACTCCCCTTTATCCCTGCGCGCTCATCTTCGGCAGCAACCGGGCCTTCACCGTCAGCGGGTTGATGTAGGGCTCCAACCCCTTGACGGTCGCCGCGAGCGCTCCGCGCATCTCGTGCACGGCGACGTAGCCGGCGTCGATCATGCCGCGCCGCGCCGCATCGTTGGTCAGCAGGTAATGCACACCCCTCGCCAGCATCTCGGTATCGCGCACCATGCGGGCGCTGCCGCGGCGGGCGAGTAACTGGTAGGCATCGCGGAAATTCTGGACGTGGCCGCCCGACAGGATCGCGCAACCGAGCATGGCCGGCTCGAGCGGATTCTGTCCGCCTTCGTTGAACAGCGACTTGCCCATGAAGGCAACGTCGGTCATCCGCAGATAAAGCCCCATCTCGCCGATCGTATCGCCGAGGAATACATCGACATCGGGCGACAGGATATCGTTGCGGGTGCGGCGCGCGACTTTCAGTCCCTGTTCGACGAGCAACGCCTCAATCGCGTCGCAGCGCTCGGGATGGCGCGGCACGATCATGGTCAACTGGCCGTTATGCTCTTTCAGCGTCTTATGGACGACAGCAGCGGCACCTTCCTCACCCTCGAAGGTCGAGACGGCGGCCCAGGTTTTGCGGTCGCCGATCTGCTTCATGTAACGGGCAAGGGTCGGCGCATCGTAGGGCGGCGCGTCGGTATCCACCTTGAGATTGCCGGATTTGATTACCTGCCGCGCACCGAGATCGCGATAGCGCTCGGCATCGAGATCGGACTGGGCGACGACCAGCGCAAGACTTTCGAACAGCGCTTCCGAGAGCGAAGGATGCCTGCCCCAACGAGCAAAAGAGCGATCCGATAAACGGGCGTTGACGAGGATCTGCGGGATGCGCCGGCGGCCAAGCTCCATGATGGTCATCGGCCAGATCTCGGATTCGGCGATGATGGTGCAATCGGGCTGCCAATAATCGAGGAAACGGCTGATGGCTGGCTTCACGTCGAGCGGCACATATTGGTGGATGACTTCGTCGCCGAGCCGCTCCTGCGTCACTTTGGCCGAGGTGATGGTTCCCGTGGTGAGAATGACGTGGATGTCGCGGCGGCGGATTTCTCGGATCAGCGGAACGACCGCCGAAGTCTCGCCGACACTTGCGGCATGAATCCAGACGAGTGGTCCCTGCGGGCGATTGGCGCTGGCGTAGCCGAAACGCTCCAGCCGACGGGAACGGTCCTCCTTGCCCTTGGCGGCGCGGACGGCGAGATAAGGCCCGATGAGGGGATAGATCGCAATCCCACCGAGGCGGTAAGCACCCAAAGTGAGGCGCGCCCTGAGGCTGCTCATCTCGATTGCCTCCGATCCAAGCTGATCGTCATCGATGCCAAGTCCTACTTGTCTCACGGCCGAAAGATCGGCCGATTCTTCGTTCTGATTGCGTCAAAAATACCGCGCCATAGCCGGATTGAAAACGACAACGCCCATCCGGACGGGAATATCAAATGTAAAATGAAGCGGACGCGGCTTTACGAGGAAGCCTTGTCCCGCGGATCAAGCAAACGATGCAGATGGACGATGAAATACCGCATATGGGCATTATCGACGGTCTGCTGCGCCTTCGACTTCCAGGCAATCAGCGCGCTCGCATAGTCGGGATACATGCCGACAATATCGAGTTCGTTCAGATTGCGGAACTGTACTTCCTCGAGGTTTTCCAATTCCCCGCCGAATACGAGGTGCAATAGCTGCTTTTTGCCGCTGGTATCAGTCATTTTCGTCTCTTTCTGCTGTCGTCCCCCTCTTCTCTTCCTGTGCGGGATTTTGACCAAAAGGTCAACTGTCTCGTCTGTGGGCGAGTTGGCGCAGGAATTCCGGCAGCCGCGCCACTGGCGCGCCGCAGAGTTCGCCATGCGAGACATCGGCGCGATTATAGGTGAGCGGATGACCCGAGAGATCGACCAGCGCCCCGCCCGCCCGCTCCAGAATGAGGTCAGCGGCGGCAAGATCCCAGTCGTGGGAATTGCGCTTGACGATCGTCCCTTCCAGCCGGCCGTCGGCGACCATGGCAAGGCGAAGGGCGAGCGACGGCACATGCTTCACCCGCTCGATCGTCTTGCGGAAATCCCCTTCAAATCCGTTCAGCATGTCCTCTGCGGTGGCAAGCCTACAGGTATCATGATCCGGCCTGGCTGAAACCGTGATCGGCTCGCCGTTCTTCAGCGCCGGGCCGTCGGCCGTCGCAACGAACAACTCGTTGAGCGCCGGCGCATAGAGTACGCCCGCGGTCGGGCGCCCATCGGTCACCACTGCGGCACTGACACACCACAGCTCGAGTCCCGACAGAAACCCGCGCGTGCCGTCGATCGGATCGACAACGAAGAGGGTGCCATGCGACAGCCGCGCCGCATCGTCGTCGGTCTCTTCCGAAAGCCAGCCGTAATCCGGTCGTGCGGGACGCAGGATAGCGGCGAGCTTTTCGTTGGCCGCGAAATCGGCGGCGCTGACAGGGGAGCGGCCCTCGTTTTTCCACCAGACCTCAGGCGATTGCCGGAAATAACCCAGAGCGATTTCGCCGGCCTGGCGCGCCGCTTCAACGATCAATTCGAGATCGCTCAATTGGCCGACTACGTCTCTATCGCTCATTCCGAAATTCCAATCTCCGACTCAGCGCCCAGCGAGCGTCATGCCCTCGATGGCGAGCGTCGGAGCCGCGACGCCGAAATTGCGGTCGATATCGTTTGCCGGCGTCACGCGCATGAACATGTCCTTGAGATTGGAGGCGATCGTCACCTCCGAAACCGGGAAAGTCAGCTCGCCGTTCTCGATCCAGAAACCGGTGGCGCCACGGCTGTATTCGCCGGTGATCATATTGACGCCCTGGCCGATCAGCTCGGTGACGTAAAAGCCGTTGCCGACATTGCGGATCAGCTCTTCCGGCGACATATCGCCCGGCTCCAGCGCCAGGTTGGTAGAGGACGGAGAAACGGCCGTGCCGCCGCGCGATCCCCGGCCGTTGGTCCTGACACCGCCGATTTCACGCGCCGTCGACGTGGACAGGAACCAATGCTTCAGCACGCCGTCCTCGATCATCACCAGCCGCTTGCCCGAAACGCCTTCGCCGTCGAAGGGCCGCGACGCGGGGCCGCGCACGATCAAGGGATCATCCGTGATCGACAGGCCGGCCTTCAGCACCTTCTGGCCCATCTTGTCGCGCAGGAAACTGGTCTTGCGTGCGACGGACGCACCATTGATGGCCCCCGCGATATGCCCGACGAAGCCGCGCGCCACGCGCGGATCGAAAACGACGGTCAGATCCTTTCCGGTCGGAACCTGACGCGGATTGACCCGCTTGACCACCCGCTCGCCAGCGCGGCGGCCGATGTCCTCGGCGGCGTCCAGCTCGGCGAAATAGAGGCGGCTGTCGAAATCGTAATCCCGCTCCATGCCGGTGCCCTCGCCGGCGATGACGCTGACGGAGCGGCCGAAGCGTGAGCCCATATAGTGACCGGCAAAACCATGTGACGTCACGAGCACCATGCCCCCCATACCGGCGGATGCACCCGCGCCCGAGGAATTGCTGACGCCGGGGACGGCGAGTGCTGCCTCTTCCATCGCAAGGGCCGCATCGCGCAATTGAACCGACGAGACCTCGGTCGGGTCGAAAAGTTCGAGATCGGGGTAGGTCTTGGCGAGATCGGCTTCGTCGGCAAGGCAGGCGAACGGATCTTCCGGCGAGACCCTGGCCATGGCGACCGCCCGCTCGGCAAGCGCCTGCAGATCGAAACCGGGATTGGCCGAGACGTTGGCGACACGGTTGCCGACAAATACCCTCAGCGAAAAATCATCGCTTTCGGAGGATTCTGTGCCCTCGACCTTGCCGAGGCGAACGCTGACGGATTGGGCCCGCGAGCGCACGACGACGGCATCGGCCGCATCCGCGCCGGCTTTCCGGGCGAGGTCGATCAACTGGCTGGCACGGGAAAGCAGAGTGGCGGAATCGATTTCTGAGGACATGATTTGGCCTTTCCTTCGCGTTCCATTTATTGTGCACTACATAAAGCATCAAGGGCGGCTACGCCGATTCTTGTCCGAATGTCTTCACGCATGGTCGTTTCTGACGACTATGCGCTGCAACACCGCCTGCCCAAAGAAAGAAACAGACGATGTCCGCGCCTAATGCTCTCTTTACCGAAACCCTGATGCTGCTCGGAGGCGCCGTCGTCACGGCACCAATTTTCAAGAAATTGGGGCTCGGCACCGTGCTCGGCTATCTCGCCGCCGGCGTCGTCATCGGCCCGATACTGCACAGCATCGGCGATGGCGAATCCGTGCTTGCCGTCGCCGAACTCGGTGTTGTTTTCCTGCTGTTCATTATCGGCCTGGAGCTGAAGCCGTCGCGGCTGTGGCAGATGCGACGCGACATTTTCGGTCTCGGCACGGCGCAGGTAATCTTGTGCGGACTGGCACTGACGCTCGCCGCCGATTTCGCAGGCATCGCCGGCTGGCGCGGCAGCATCATCGTTGGCTTTGGCCTGGCGCTGTCTTCGACAGCATTTGCCATGCAGATCCTGGAGCAGGACGGCGACGTCAATACGAAATACGGACAGCGTTCCTTCTCGATGCTGCTGTTGCAGGACCTGGCGATCGTACCGTTGCTCGCCCTGGTCACGGTTCTCGGCGGACCGACGCAGGCTTCCAACCCGATCTTGGACCTTGCCGTCGCCGTCGGCGCCGTCGCGGCGATGATCGTTGCCGGACGTTACCTGCTGACGCCGCTGTTCCAGGTCATCGCTCGGACCGGCGCACGTGAGGCGATGATCGCCGCCGCCCTGCTCGTCGTCATGGGATCGGCGACGTTGATGCAGCTTGCCGGCCTCTCCATGGCAATGGGGGCCTTCCTCTCCGGCGTGATGCTGGCGGAATCGTCCTATCGCCATGAGCTGGAGGCGGATATCGAGCCCTTCCGCGGCGTGCTTCTCGCCATATTCTTCATCGCCGTCGGCCTGTCGCTGAAGCTGGACGTTATTGTCGACAATTGGGTGCTGATCGTGCTCGCTGTGCCGGTGGTCATGGTCATCAAGGGCGTGATTATCTATGCGCTCTGCCGCGTGACCGGCTCCTCGCATAACGACGCTATCCGTATCGCCTTCCTGCTACCCCAAGGCGGTGAATTCGGATTCGTGCTGTTCAGCGCGGCTGCCATCAGCGGCGGGCTGTTCCCTGGAAGCACGGCATCACTGCTGATCGCGATCGTAACGCTCTCCATGGCGCTAACCCCGTTGGGTGTGGCACTTTCGAAACGTCTTCTGACCGGCGACGCGCATGAGGAGTTGGACGAGGATTTCGAGGGCGCGGGTTCCGACGTGCTGATGATCGGGTTCTCGCGTTTCGGCCAGATCGCCGCGCAGATCCTGCTTGCCGGCGGCCGCGACGTCACCGTCATCGACTTTTCCGCCGATCGTATCCGTCAGGCCTCCAACTTCGGCTTCCGCATCTATTTCGGCGACGGCACCCGCAAGGATGTGTTGCGCTCGGCCGGCATCGACCGCGCCAAGGTCGTCGTCGTCTGCACGCATCAGCGCGAAATCACCGACAAGATCGTCGAGCTGGTGCAGACGGACTATCCACACGCCCGCATTTTCGTCCGCTCCTACGACCGCGTTCACTCGATCGAACTGCGCAACAAGGGTGTCGATTATGAGTTGCGCGAAACCTTGGAATCTGGCCTGCTCTTCGGCCGCCGTACTTTGGAAGCCCTCGGCGTCGGCGAGACCGAAGCCTTCGAGATCGGCGAAGATATCCGCAAGCGCGACGAACAACGGCTGGTGCTGCAGACGAGCCAAGGGCTGCAGGCCGGCCGCGACATGCTCTATTCACGACCGGTCAAGCCGGAACCGCTGATCAAACCGAAGCGCAGCGCCGACGTTTTCAGCGACGACGACGATCTCTCTGCCTTGCCGGAAGAGGAACCGGAACGGGCTTAGTTCTTCGCGGTTATCACACGGTCGAGGGCAAATTTGAGCTCGTCCTTGACGCCTGCGGACATTGCGAGGATTTCGCGGGCCTTCAGGAAATCGAGCACGCCAGTGCGGCCGATGGACGGCCTCAAGAAGATTTGCGGCGCCAGCAGCCGCAGCTTCAGGGCGATGTTGGACTGCATCGTCAGTTGGCCGGCGCCGAACAGGCTCTCGATGCGGTTCGGAATATGGGCGCCGTCGCCTTCCGGTCCGCCGACGACGTCGATGCCGATGACGATATCGGCAAGCCCGGCCAGGTGCTCGTAGGGGACCGGATTCATGATGCCGCCGTCGATCATCACGCGTTCACCGACCTTGACCGGCATGAAGACGGCGGGGATGGCCGCGGAGGCCGCAAGCACCGGGAAAAGCTCGCCTTTTTCGGTGACGACTTCCGCCTGATCGTAGTAGTCCGTCGTTACGACCTTCAGCGGGATGTGCAGTTCGGAGAAATCCTGCGGAAAGGTTGAAGGCATGAAAGCGCGCAGGATGCGTTCGAGATTGAACTGGCCAATCCGGAAGCTGCGCATGTTCGCGGGCCTGAGGCTCCAGATCTTGTTCAGCACAGCCGGGCGGTTGCCGACCGTGGCGAGCGTGTAATCACGGATTTCCGCACCGCTCATGCCGGCTGCCATCGCTGCGCCCATGATCGAGCCGATGGAGGCGCCGGCGATCGCGACCGGGCGAATGCCAAGCTCGTCCAAGGCTTCGATGATGTGGATATGGGCAAGTCCACGCGCGCCGCCGCAACCGAAGGCGACCGCAACACTCGGCGTGCTGGATGTCGCGAGCGGATAATCGCTCCCAACAAAATCGGCATAGTCGCCCATATTTCTCTTCCTCCGCCGCTAGAGCCGGATGATTTCAGGTCGAATCGACCTGAAATCTGAATCCGTCTCTAAATCAAAAAGTTAGAGCGGGATGTCGCCCGAAAACCGCACACACTTTTCGGCATCCCGCTCTAGTCCTGCCGAGGTTGATAACGGAAGAAATGCATTTTGCTATCGCCGAAAGTCCGCTCTTCAAGGAAGAGAAAATCCGGCGCAACGGCAACGGTGACGTCGGCGCGCTCCTCGAGAATAGCCAAGGCTCCCGGCACAAGCCAGCCGCCGGCTGCGGCAGCCGCGAAGGCTTTCTCGCCCAAACCTTTGCCATAGGGCGGATCGGCGAAGAGAAAATCGAAGGGCTCCAGATTGCCGACGCTGCCGAGATCGGTGGCGTCGCGCCTCAGGATGCGCGTGCGGCCGTGCAGGCCGAGCGCGTCGATATTTTCCCAAAGCAGGCCACGGCCCTCGACGCTGCTTTCAACGAATAGAACATGACGGCAGCCGCGGGAGGCAGCCTCCAGGCCAACGGCGCCGGTGCCGGCAAAAACGTCCATCATCCGCGTGCCGTCGACGACCTCGGGATAGGCATGGCTCACGATATTGAACAGGCTCTCGCGCGTGCGGTCCGCCGTCGGACGAATGTCGTTCGACTTCGGCACCGCAAGCGACCGACCGCGAAACTCACCGCCGACGATCCGCACCGCGCATCAACCCCTTCCGCCCTTTGGGCCACCCCTGCCGGAACCGCCGCGATTTGGGCCACCGCGGCCAGGACCACCGGATGGGCGACCAGCTCCGCCGGGCTTGCCCGAGAAACCGCGTGCCCCACCGGGCTTTCCACCCGGCTTGCCGCCAAAGGACTTGCCACCCGGTTTCTTGCCGGCGGGCTTGCCCGCCGGGCGTTCGCCATAGGAACGCTCGCCTTGCGGACGGTCGCTGCGGGGGCGTTCGGAACGTTGCTCGCCATCGAAAGACCTGGCGCGCGGACGCTCATCTCCCTCAGCGCGCGGCCGCCGGTCGCCATACGGACGATCGCCACGGGGCTTGCTGCCGAAAGGCTTGTCACCGCGCGGCGGACGATCACCGAATGGGCGCTCGCCTCGGGGCCGCTCGGAGCGGGCTTCGCCCTGGAAGGATTTCGTACGGGGGCGGTCGCCGCCTTCAGTGCGCGAACCACGTTCGCCACGCGGACGATCGCTAAACGCTCGATCGCCGCGGGGACGATCGCTAAACGGTCGATCGCCGCGGGGACGGTCACCGAATGGACGATCCCCACGAGCGGGACGATCGCCCTGCGGCTGATCTCCACGGGGACGATCGCCAAATGGACGATCTCCTCGGGAGCGCTTGCGGTCGAAACCCTCGTCATCGCCGCGAGACTTGCGCGGCGTAACCTCGCTCGAGCGAATCCACTCGCCGTCCGCCTCGTCGACGCGATTGACGCGAACGCGCGGGCCTTCATCCGGGCGGTCGAAGCCGCTGCGCTGCGGGCGCTCGGTCTCGCCGCGCTTGGCAGCAGTCCTCGCATTCTTGGCAGCCTTCAGCGCAGCCTTTTCGCCGAGCGGCCGGGCACCGGGCGCCATCCAAACGTTGGCGCTGCGGCGCGGGCCGAGGGGCTGTCGCTTCGGACGGTCGTCTTCTCCGTGGCGAGCACTTTCCCGACGGTCGTCCGCGCGGCGGCCGCCTTCGCGATGATCATCGCGCTTGGTGTCGAGGCGGCTCAGAGCCCGCTCGCGCTTATCCTCGGGCCGCTCGCGCCGCGGGCGCTCCTCTTTCGCGGCACGTGCCGGCTTGGCGTCGATCTCATCGTCGGCGGCAGCGGCCGAGGTATTGTAAAGCGGCGCGTCGAAATTCGCCTTTGCGTCTTCGACCAGACGGGGGCCGAGCTGATCACGCAGCGTGCGGCCGCGCACTTCCAGCACCCGGCCCTCCGGCAGCTCGCCGAGCTGGAACGGGCCGTAGGATATACGGATCAGGCGGTTGACCTCGAGGCCGAGGGCGCCGAGCACATTCTTGATTTCGCGGTTCTTGCCTTCACGCAGACCCATGGTAATCCAAACGTTGGACCCTTGCGTGCGGTCGAGCGTCGCCTCGATGGAGCCATAGAGCACACCATCGACGGCAATGCCTTCCTTCAGCTTGTCCAAGGCCTCTTGATCGATCTCGCCATGGGCGCGGACGCGATAGCGGCGCAGCCAGCCGGTGGTCGGCAGTTCCAGAACACGGGCAAGGCCGCCGTCATTGGTGAGCAGAAGCAGGCCTTCGGTGTTGATGTCGAGACGGCCGATCGACATCACTCGCGGCAGCTCTTCCGGCAGATTGTCGAAGACGGTCGGACGTCCTTCCGGATCGGCATTGGTGGTCACCAAGCCCGCCGGCTTGTGATAAAGCCACAGACGCGTGCGCTCGATACCGCGGATCGGCACGCCGTCCACTTCGATCTTGTCGGTCAAAGTCACATTGACGACTGGCGTATCCAGCAGCACGCCGTTCAGCTTTACGCGGCCGTCCATGATCATGCGTTCGATGTCGCGGCGCGACGCTACGCCCGCGCGCGCCATCACCTTGGAAATGCGCTCGGCCTTTCCATCTCCGCCTTCTGTCTCTGCCGTCGCCTTGGCGGACGCAGCCTTCATCGGCTTGGCGTCGTCGCGTGTCTTCGCCGGCTTCGTCTTGACGTCGCGGGTAAAGGGTTTGGACCCAGGCCGCTTGGGCTTGTCATTCATTGTCATTTGTTGTTTGCCTGAATTTTTAAGGCGTGTTCCTATCAGGTCACGCCCCCGCGGTTAAGTGGAAAATCTTAAATGGTGCAGACAAATCACTTCATGGAGCTGGCGCTCGCCGAAGCGCAGACCGCCAAAGCGCGTGGTGAAGTACCTATCGGAGCCGTCCTCGTGCTCGACAACACCGTCATCGCCAAGGCCGGCAACTGCACCCGTGAACTCAACGATGTCACCGCGCATGCCGAAATCACTGTAATCCGCATGGCATGCGAGGCGCTCGGCCAAGAGCGGCTGGCGGGCGCCGATCTCTATGTGACGCTGGAGCCATGCACCATGTGCGCCGCCGCCATCTCGTTTGCCCGCATCCGCCGCCTCTACTACGGCGCTGAAGATCCAAAAGGCGGCGGCGTGGATAATGGCGTGCGCTTCTATCGCCAGCCGACCTGCCATCACGCGCCGGAGGTCTATTCGGGCATGGCCGAACAGGATGCGGCTGACATTCTCAGGGAATTCTTCCTGCAAAAGCGCATGGAAGACTAAAAAGCGGCGGATTTGACCGCCGCTTCCGCTAGAAAAGGCTTATTGGAAAGGCTTCCACCAGCTGCTGTTGCTGGACTGCTGCGCAGCCTCGGCGTCCTTCTTCCGCTGCTTTTCCTTCTTGCTTTCGGGCGTGCCGAGATCGTTCAGCGCAGCCTGGTCGGAGACTTGGCGGTATTGCTGCGGCGGATCGATCAGGTAACGGCGCTGATCGATATAGGTGCCGGCCTGATCCTGGCGTGCGGCGCGATAGGCGGCCGTCTGCTGCGCCTCGGTCACGCGATTGCGGCCACTATCCGCCTGGGCGAGCGGCGAGCGATAATTGACATCGTTCTTGTTCTGATCGGCTTCGTCGGCCAGGCGCTTACGCGCTTCTTCCGGTGATTCCACCCAGGCCGGATTATCCTTGCTTGCCAGCGATTGTTGCGGCGAGGTCAGGTCCTGCCTGTTCTGATCAGCGGGAAGAACCAGGCCGGGCCGGTTCGGATACTTTACACCCTTGTCCTTCGGCGTCGCGGCCGAAACGGAAGCGATGTCGCTGAGATCGTCGAAGAGCTGTTCGCCGGCGGTCTTGTCCGTACCGTAGCGCGGGCTGCTCATGCAGCCGGCCATCAGACCGCAGCCAACCACGAGTGCCGTCAAGCTGACGCCGACACGAAACCTATGCATCGCTCTCATGAATACCCTTCCCAGCCATGCCGGTACAACTATCGCAGAACCCCAATCCATGCCAACTGCCGCAAAAATCGGGCCATTTTCAGGCAGCTTTTACCGGATGAATGCCGCAAAGGCAATTCATCCGGTAATTTTCTTCAGTTGACAGCCATCAACTCGTGCAAGGCTGCCGCATCGCGCGCCGATACGTCGGGATATTCCGGATCGGAGCCGACGTCGGTGGTGATGCGCCAGGAGCGCGCGCACTTGCGGCCTTCTGCCGGCTTCGGCACGACACTCACCTTGGCGGCGTCGTCCTGACGGAAGGCATCGGCTGGGCCTTCGCCACCACGAATGGTGATGTCGGAGGTGATGCAGATTTCCGAGAAATCCTGGCCTTCCAACACCTTCAGCAGCTCCGGATCGGCGATATAGACCACCGGCGCGGCTTCCAGCGAGGAGCCGATACGCTTGTCCTTGCGCTCGATTTCGAGCGCGCCGGTGACGACGCTACGCACGGCGCGGATCCTCTTCCATTTCTCGGCCAGGGTCTCGTTCTTCCATTCCGCGGGCACGGCGGGAAACTGTTCGAGATGGACGGAGACCGCCGAAGGGTTGCGCGACAGCCAGGCTTCTTCCGTCGTGAACGGCAGCATCGGCGCCAGCCAGGTCACCATACAATCGAAGATCGTGCGGATGACGGCGAGCGACGAGCGGCGGCGCAGGCTCGACGGCGCATCGCAATAGAGCGCGTCCTTGCGGACATCGAAATAGAAGGCCGAAAGCTCGACATTGGCGAAATCGATGAGGGCGCGGGCAATGCGCTTGAAATCGAAGGCATCGTAGCTTTCGCGAACGAGCTCGTCGAGTTCGGCGAGGCGATGCAGCATCAGCTGCTCCAGCTCCGGCATGTCGGCATGGGCGATCACTTCGCCCTTGTCATGCGCCAGGGTGCCGAGCATCCAGCGGATCGTGTTGCGCAGCTTGCGATAGGCATCGACATTGGTCTGGATGATGGCCTTGCCAAGGCGCTGGTCTTCCCAATAGTCCGTGGTCATGACCCAGAGGCGCAGGATATCGGCGCCGGCATCCTTCATGACGTCCTGAGGTGCAACGACGTTGCCCTTGGACTTCGACATCTTCTCGCCCTTCTCATCCATGGTGAAGCCATGGGTGATGACGGCATTATATGGCGCACGACCGCGCGTCGCCGCACTTTCGAGCAGCGACGAGTGGAACCAGCCGCGGTGCTGGTCCGAGCCTTCGAGATAGACGTCCGCCGGCCACTTCAGGTCCGGACGGTCTTCCAGCGTGAAGGTGTGGGTCGAGCCCGAATCGAACCAGACATCGAGGATGTCCATGATCTGCGTCCACGGCTCATTGGCCTTTTCGCCAAGGAAGCGCTCACGCGCGCCTTCGGCGAACCAGGCATCGGCACCTTCCTTCTCGAAGGCTTCGAGAATGCGGGCGTTGACGCCATCGTCCTGCAGGATCTGGCCCTCTTCATCGACGAAGATGCAGATCGGCACGCCCCAGGCGCGCTGGCGCGACAGAACCCAGTCCGGGCGCTGTTCAATCATGGCGCGCAAGCGGTTCTGACCGGCTGCGGGCACAAAACGCGTATCGTCGATCGCCTTCAAGGCGCGCGAGCGCAGCGTCGTGCCATCCGCGAAGTCCTTGTCCATGTAGACGAACCATTGCGGCGTGTTGCGGAAGATCACCGGCTTCTTCGAGCGCCAGGAATGCGGATAGGAATGCTTCAGCCGTCCACGGGCGAAGAGCGTGTTCGTCTCGATCAGGGCCTTGGTGACGATCTCGTTGGCATTGCCCTTCTTGCCATTGTCGTCCATGACACGGCCGCCCTCGAAGCCGGGGGCATCGGCGGTGTAGAAGCCGGCGTCATCGACCGGGAACGGGATGCGGGTAGAGATCCCACGCGCTTCAAGCTGGCGGGCATGGGTCGTCCAGGCGTCAAAGTCCTCGCGGCCGTGGCTGGGCGCGGTGTGCACGAAACCGGTACCGGCATCGTCGGTCACGTGATCGCCGTCCAGCAACGGGACCTTGAAGTCGTAGCCGAGCGACGCCAGCGGATGCGCGCAGGTGAGTGCTGTCAGATCGTCGGCGGTCACGTCGCGCAGGCGCTTGTACTGCAGCTTCGCCTTGGCAAAGGACTCCTCCGCAAGCTTATCGGCAAAGATCAGCTTTTCGCCCGGACGCGGGCCGAAATCATTGGCGGCTTCCGTCACTTCGAAAAGGCCGTAGGAAACCCGCGACGAATAGGAGATCGCCCGGTTGCCGGGGATCGTCCAGGGCGTCGTGGTCCAGATGACGACGAAGGCACCGGCGAGCGCGGCCGGACCTTCGGCGACGGGGAACTTCACCCAGATCGTGTCGCTCTCGACATCGGCATATTCGACTTCGGCTTCCGCCAGCGCCGTGCGCTCGACAACCGACCACATGATCGGCTTGGAGCCGCGATAGAGCTGGCCGCTGCGGGCGATCTTCAGGAGTTCGCCGGCGATGCGGGACTCCGCGTGGAAGTTCATCGTCAGATAGGGATTGTCGAAATCGCCCGCGATGCCGAGGCGCTTGAACTCCTCGGACTGGATCTTGATCCAGCCGGCAGCAAAGTCACGGCATTCCTGGCGGAATTCGTTGACCGGCACCTCGTCCTTGTTCTTGCCCTTCTCGCGGTATTTTTCTTCGATCTTCCATTCGATCGGCAAACCGTGGCAGTCCCAACCCGGAACATAATTGCTGTCATAGCCGCGCATCTGGAACGAGCGGGTGATGACGTCCTTCAGGATCTTGTTCAGCGCGTGGCCGATGTGGATGTTGCCGTTGGCATAGGGCGGGCCGTCATGCAGCACGAATTTTTCGCGGCCGGCGGCGGAAGCGCGGAGTTTCTTATAGAGGTCCATCTCCTGCCAGCGCCTGACCAGCTCCGGCTCCTTCTGCGGCAGGCCAGCGCGCATCGGAAAGTCGGTCTCGGGCAGGTAAAGGGTCTTCGAATAGTCGATCTTTTCAGCGGTATCGGTCATTGTTCTGACAATTGCCTCGGCGTCTCGGGCGTTTTGCGCCGGAAAGGCGCAGCCATATAGGGATTTTTCGGCGGCGGAAAGCGCCTCGGGAACAGGCGCCAAAAACCCGGACCTTCCGGCAGCTTAAAGCGCGCGGAAGGCCGGGCCAATAATTCGTATCGATGGGCTCAGCCGAAATTGGGTCATAGTTGGCGGTTCATAGGCGCTTTTTGCATGGAAAGGAAGAGGGATCAGCCGCTGCAAGGCATAGAAAAGCCGCGGACGTTTCCGCCAGCGGCCGATCGAAGGCGGTCTAGTCAGGCCTGCGCCGTCGCTCGTGCCGGCGTGACGGCGTTCACGATCACGGCGGCGACGATATTGGCGATCAGCGCCAGCAAGCCGATGTAGACCGTAAACGGCGCTCCACCAAGGCTGATTGCCTGCAGCGGCTTTAGCCCATTGATCCAGACGAGGTAGGTACCGCCAAAGAAGCCAACGAACCAACCGACGAGCAGGGCAGGCCCACGGAACCAGTTGGAATAGAGGCCGAAGACCAATGCTGGCAGCGTCTGCATGATCCAGATGCCGCCCAGCAATTGAAGATCGAGCGCGAACTGCGTCGGCAGGAACAGGATGACGAGCAGCGCGCCGATCTTGACGATGAGCGACGTCACCTTGGCCACTTTGGCCTCGCCCGCTTCGCTGACCTCAGGGTTGATATAGGCTCTCCAGAAATTGCGGGTGAAGAGATTGGCCGCGCCGATGCTCATCACCGCCGCAGGTACCAGCGCGCCGATCGCAATCGCCGCGAAGGCGAAACCGGCGAACCAGCCCGAGAACAGTGTCTTGAACAGGGCCGGCACGACATCATTGGGGCTATCGAGTTTCAGGCCGGCCGCATGGCCCATATAGCCGAGCAGCGCCAGCAGGCCGAGCAGTAGCGTATAGGCCGGCAGCAATGCAGCATTCTTGCGAATGGTCCTGCCGCTGTTCGACGCGAAGATACCAGTCAAAGTATGCGGATACATGAAGGCGGCGAGTGCCGAGCCCAACGCCAGCGTCGCATAGGCGACGTATTGGTTGCCGGCCAGCAACAGACCGCCGGACCCCTTCGCCTGGAATGCAGCATCGGCCGAGGCGAACACATTGGCGTAACCGCCGAGCTTTGCGGGGATGAGCGCGACAGCGGCAATCACCACGATATAGATCATGACGTCCTTGACGAAGGCGATCAACGCCGGCGCGCGAAGGCCCGCCGAATAGGTATAGAGCGCCAGGATGATGAAGGAGGCGGCGAGAGGGATCTCGCCTTGCAGTCCCAGTGCCTTGAAGACTGCCGTCATGCCGACAAGCTGCAGCGCGATGTACGGCATGGTCGCGATGACGCCGGTGATCGCTACGGCCAATTCGAGAGCCCGCGAACCGTATTGGCCGTGCACGACATCGCCCGCCGTCACGTAACCATTGTCCTTTGCGCGCTTCCAGAGAAGCGGCATGACCATAAAGACGAAGGGATAGACGATGATCGTATAGGGCAGAGCAAAGAAGCCATATGCGCCGACCGTGTAGACCAGGGCAGGAACGGCAATCACCGTATAGGCGGTGTAGAAGTCGCCACCAACGAGGAACCAGGTAATCCAGGTGCCGAAGCTACGTCCGCCCAGGCCCCATTCGTCGATACGGGCAAGGGTCTTCGGCCTGCGCCAGCGCGCGGCGACAAAACCCATGACGGTGACGAGCACGAAAAAGAAGATGAAGACGGCAAGCGCGGCAGGGTCGGTCTCAGTCGTCATGGCGCATGCTCCGATAGGCGATCCAGGTCAGGAAAGCGGTGATCGGCACCCAGGCGAGCTGATACCAATAAAAGAAGGGAAAGCCCAGAAGGACCGGGTCATGATGGTTGTAGAAGGGGACCCAGAGCAAGCCGATATAGGGAATGACGAGCAGCCAGCAGGCCGCCGTTCCAAAGCCTTTATCCATTTCGTGCGCCTTTCGGAGATTGGGCGCGGCGAATCCGCACCTCATCACCTATAAGAACTAGCTCATCTGGTAGTCGGCTCAAGGCAAAAAAGATGCTGCAGTGCGGCACGTCCTCTCCGCACAACTCCTTGAGCAGCATCAAGAAAAGGCGATGAACAGGTCGATATCCCCTAGTGGCCGTACGCCTGTGAGCAGCGCCCTCGCCTCCTCCTCATCCTTTCTGATCTGCGCCACCAACGGGTCGAGACCGTCGAACTTCAATTCGGGCCGGAGGTAGCCGAAAAAGGAGACGGAGCAGATCTGACCGTAGAGGTCGCCGCTGAAGTCGAAAACGAAGGTTTCGAGCAGCGGCGCGCCGTTGTCTGTCACTGTCGGGCGCCGGCCATAGCTGGCGACGGCATCGCGAATGACGCCATCGACGGTACGGAACCGCACAGCGTAGATACCGGCCCTCAGCTCGGTTTCCGGCGGCAGCTGCATGTTGGCGGTCGGGAAACCGAGCGAGCGGCCGAGTTTTTCACCACCGATCACTTCCGCCTCGACGGTGTAGCGATAGCCGAGCAGACCGGCGGCCTCCGCCACCTCGCCTTGCACCAGCAGTTCCCGGATGCGGCTCGACGAGACCACTTCGGCATTCTCGTCGCGATAGGCATCGATCAAGGTTACGCCGAAACCATTCTTGCTGCCGGCATTCATCAGGAAAGCCGGACCGCCCTGGCGGTCATGGCCGAAATGGAAATCGAAGCCGGTGACGACTTCGGAAGCATGCAGCCAGTCGATCAGTATGGAGTGGACGAATTCATCGGCGGAACGCTGCGAAAAGGCCCGATCGAAGGGATATTCGATAACGGCGTTGAAGCCGATCACTTCCAGGATACGCGCCTTCAACGGCGCCGGCGTCAGTCGGAAAACCGGGTGATCAGGCCTGAAGACGGTCCGCGGATGCGGCTCGAAGGTCAGTACGAGCGCCGGTATACCGCGCTCCCTGGCAATCTCCAGCGCGCGATCGAGCACGGATTGATGGCCGCGATGCACGCCGTCGAAATTACCGATGGCGATGACGCCGCCTTTCAGATTGTCCGGCAGCGGCTCGCGGGTCTCATTGCGATGGAAAACGGTCATCGGCTACCACTCTCGTCAGACAAGGCGCGGCATCCACCACTTCGGCGACGCCTGTTCGCGTGCCAGAAAGGCGCCAAGCGCTGCCTCATCGGTGTGACCCTCTACGACATATTCGCGGGCATGGATACCATGGCTGATATAAAGAAGATCGAGACCGTAATCGAGCGCGCCACGCACATCGGTCGGCATGCCGTCCCCGATGGCGACAACGCGCGACAGAGGGAATTCGCCGCGCACGTCGCGGGCGGCGGCGATCGAGGCGTCGTAGATCGGCTGATGCGGCTTGCCGGCAATCCGCGTCTCGCCACCGAGCCGATCGTAATAAGCGGCCATGGCGCCGGCGCAGGGGATCATGCGGTGGCCACGCTCGACGACGAGATCGGGATTGGCGCAAATCAGCGGCACCTTGCGGGCCGACCAGGCTGTCAGCATGTCGGTGTAATCATCGGGCGTTTCGGTCTCGTCATCGAAGAAGCCGGTACAGACGATGCTCTCGGCCTCTTCGGCCTCAACACGCTCGACATCCAACCCCTCAATGATGGCGATGTCGCGTTCGGGACCGAGCAGAAACACCTTCTTCGGGCCTTCGGCTATCAGACGGCGGGTGACGTCGCCAGAGGTGACGATGCGGTCATAAGCGCTGTCGGGAACGCCGATCTGGCGCAATTGCTCGACCACTTTCGGTGCGATGCGGGGAGAATTGGTGATGAGGACGACGGTCAGTCCTTGGCCGCGTGCGGCTTCGAGCGCGATCGACGCTTCCTTATAGGCGGAGACGCCGTTGTGCAGGACGCCCCAGACATCGCAGAGCGCGACATCATAATGTCCGCCGATCTCGCGAAAGCTTTCGATACGCTTGCCCATGCCATCCTCGCATTCAAAGAAATCAGCGGGTGACATCGCAAACCGGCCGGCAAATTACAAGAGCGTGGCCAAAGGTTTTTGCGCCGCACAAGGCACAGGCAAAAGGCCGAGGCTGAACAGGGCGAACGGCAAAATCGGAGGCAAAATTAATGCTGGTTTCAGCGGCACTATAGGAGTTACTCACCGTAGCGGCACGATCGGCGCTGTTAATCATCCTCGAAACAAGCCCGACATGCCGTAAAAATTTCACGATGTCGTTCTTGACTCGTTTGACGCCCAATCCTAAATCACCGTCCGCTAGCACTCGCCAATGCAGAGTGCTAACAAGCCCCATACGGATCCCCGTTGATCCGTGAATGTCATTTGATCGAGGGATTAGACAATGGCAAGCACCAATTTCCGCCCCCTTCATGACCGTGTCGTCGTTCGTCGCGTCGAGTCGGAAGAAAAGACCAAGGGTGGCATCATCATTCCCGACACCGCCAAGGAAAAGCCGCAGGAAGGCGAAATCGTCGCCGTCGGCTCTGGCGCCCGCGATGAATCCGGCAAGGTCGTAGCACTCGACGTCAAGGTTGGCGATCGCGTTCTGTTCGGCAAGTGGTCCGGCACCGAAGTCAAGCTCAACGGCGAAGACCTTCTGATCATGAAGGAAGCCGACATCATGGGCATCATCGGCTAATCCAGCCGGTTTCCCCTTTTCCGATAAAGCTGACGGGCCATAAACCCGGACAACGCGAATTCAGGAGTTTCAAACATGGCAGCTAAAGAAGTAAAATTCGGCCGCGGCGCTCGCGAAAAGATGCTTCGTGGCGTCGACATCCTCGCCGACGCAGTGAAGGTGACGCTCGGCCCGAAGGGTCGTAACGTCGTCATCGACAAGTCCTTCGGCGCTCCGCGCATCACCAAGGACGGCGTTACCGTCGCCAAGGAAATCGAACTCGAAGACAAGTTCGAAAACATGGGCGCACAGATGGTCCGCGAAGTTGCTTCGAAGACCAACGACATCGCTGGCGACGGCACCACGACTGCAACCGTTCTCGCCCAGGCCATCGTTCGCGAAGGCGCCAAGGCAGTTGCTGCCGGCATGAACCCGATGGACCTGAAGCGCGGCATCGACCTCGCTGTTGCCGAAGTCGTCAAGGATCTCCAGGCCAAGGCCAAGAAGATCAACACTTCGGAAGAAGTTGCCCAGGTCGGCACGATTTCCGCAAACGGCGAAAAGCAGATCGGTCTCGATATTGCTGAAGCCATGCAGAAGGTCGGCAACGAAGGCGTCATCACGGTTGAAGAAGCCAAGACCGCCGAAACCGAACTCGAAGTCGTCGAAGGCATGCAGTTCGACCGTGGCTACCCGAGAAGAAGCTCTCCAACCTGCAGGCCATGCTGCCGGTTCTCGAAGCCGTCGTTCAGACTGGCAAGCCGCTCCTCATCATCGCTGAAGACGTCGAAGGCGAAGCTCTCGCAACGCTCGTCGTCAACAAGCTGCGCGGTGGTCTGAAGATTGCTGCCGTCAAGGCTCCGGGCTTCGGCGATCGCCGCAAGGCCATGCTGGAAGACATCGCCATCCTGACGGGCGGCACTGTCATCTCCGAAGACCTCGGCATCAAGCTCGAGTCCGTTACCCTCGACATGCTCGGCCGTTCCAAGAAGGTTTCGATCTCCAAGGAAAATACCACGATCGTCGATGGCGCTGGCGCCAAGTCCGACATCGAAGGCCGCGTAGCTCAGATCAAGGCTCAGATCGAAGAAACCTCTTCCGATTATGACCGCGAAAAGCTGCAGGAACGCCTTGCCAAGCTCGCTGGCGGCGTTGCCGTCATCCGCGTTGGCGGCTCGACCGAAGTCGAAGTCAAGGAAAAGAAGGACCGCATCGACGACGCTCTCAACGCGACGCGCGCTGCCGTTCAGGAAGGCATCGTACCGGGCGGCGGCACGGCTCTGCTGCGTTCCTCCGTCAAGATCACCGCAAAGGGTGAAAACGACGACCAGGAAGCCGGCATCAACATTATCCGTCGCGCTCTGCAGGCTCCTTGCCGCCAGATCGCTGAAAACGCTGGTGATGAAGCCTCCATCGTTGTCGGCAAGATCCTCGACAAGAACGAAGACAACTGGGGCTACAATGCTCAGACGGGCGTCTATGGCGACATGATCTCCATGGGCATCGTCGACCCGGTCAAGGTTGTTCGCACCGCCCTGCAGGACGCAGCTTCGGTTGCTTCGCTGCTGATCACGACCGAAGCCATGATCGCCGAGCTGCCGAAGAAGGACGCTCCGGCTGGCATGCCGGGCGGCATGGGCGGCATGGGTGGTATGGACATGATGTGATAAGGCGTCTGCCTTATTACGACTGTTCAATCCGACATCCGGAATTGACGAAGGGCGGCCCTTGGGCCGCCCTTTTCGTTTTGCGCTGTATCGCTGCAGTGCAAGGTTTAAAAGATTTTGCAACGGTGCAATTTTAAGCAAATTGCCCCATTGCCGTTTTCAGAAAAGCTCCTATAAATCGCAGCGCAATGATTTTCGAGGGATTGTTGCAGACTACACAAATTTTACTTGTTTTCATCGCGCATTACCTGCGGCCAAATATTTTCATAACCTTTTTGATAGATAGCTTGCATAGAATCATTACTTGAAGTGACTTGATACGTTGAATTGACGATCCGGAAGCACGCCCGGTGTGGTGAGGGTGGCGAACACTTGGCTTCGCCGTTCCGTTGCAGTGCAATATGCGGAGCGGTGCTCCGTCCAATAATGCATGGAATTCGATTGAAGCGCGCGCAGGGAACTCGCGCCTCAAGCTGGGGGATATTTTGTTCAAGATCGCCAAAGCCAATCTTGCCGCACCTTTCGCTCCAGGATCATTGGAGTTCGGCGGACATGATCCTGATCTTCTGGCGCAGTTCTGCGTCTCCGAAGCGTGGACCGGCGATTTATCGAGCGGCGTCATCAAGCTTGGTCAATGGAGCACCATGCTGCACGGGTTGACCTCGTCCGAATGCGGGCTGTTGAGCCTGATGCATTGCTACGATGCCCATGACCGCGCCCGCATCCTCGACCTATTCGAGCAGGCGGCAACCGCGTCTTCCTCTTTCTGCTACTCCACCACTGCGTTCGGCGTCGGCGGGCATCGCCAACCGATCTTCTGCGTCGGCGAATCGATCGGCATGGAAGGAAAACACGCCGGCAGCATGATCGGCATGTTCCTGTTTCCGCGTTTCAAACTCGAGCCGGGCAGCCAATTGGCGAGTCGGCAATAGCGCCGTGAACGCAAAAGGCCGATCCTTTCGGACCGGCCTTGCATCGCACGCAGGAACGCTCGATATCAATCCCGCTTCGGAATATTCAGCCCGCGCTGGCTCGCCGGGCGGGCAATGGCACGTTCGAGCCAATCCATGACCGAGGGGAAGCTTGCGAAATCGAGAACTTCCCGGCCGCCATAGAAGACGTCGACGCCGCGGACCCACGGGAAGGTGGCGATGTCGGCGATGGTGTATTCGTCGCCCATGATCCACTGGCGGCCCTTCAGCCGGCTTTCCAGGACGCTCAGCAGGCGCTTGGACTCATCGCGATAGCGCTCCACCGGATAGGAGTTGTTGGCAACCTTGTCGGCGGCGAATTTGAAGAAGTGGCCGAACTGTCCGAACATCGGACCAATACCGGCCATCTGGAAGAACACCCACTGCAATGTTTCGTAGCGCCCGGCAGCGTCCTTCGGCATCAGCTTGCCGGCTTTTTCGGCGAGATAGACGAGGATGGCGCCGGATTCGAACAGGCCGATCGGTTTGCCCTCGGGGCCATTGGGATCGATGATCGCGGGGATGCGGCCGTTCGGGTTCAGCGTGACGAATTCCGGCGACTTCTGGTCGTTCGTCCCGAAGGAAACCAGATGCGCTTCATAGGGAAGACCGAGTTCTTCGAGCGCGATCGAAATTTTGACGCCATTCGGCGTCGGCAGCGAATAGAGCTGGATGATATCCGGGTTGCTGGCGGGCCAGCGCTTGGTAATCGGGAAAGTGGACAGTTCGGCCATCGGGCTTCCTTCTGAAGATCATGATTTGGCGAATAAATTCGCGCCAACATAGCCGATATAGAGCGCATGAAAAGAGCGCGGCTTACGAGATATTGTTCAACAATTGTGAACTAATTGTACGCTGTTGTTTATCTTTCCAATCTCCTCAAAATCGCGAATAACGGCTGGCAGCAAATGCCACTCACGGCACCACACCTTCACTGGAGACCGTCATGTCCAATACCAATAACATCATCATTCTCGTGGCGCGCATCCTGCTCGCTTTCATGTTCATCTTCGCCGGCTTCGGCAAGCTCACCGATCCGTCGGGTACCGCAGGCATGATCGCAGGCGCCGGCATGCCGGCTGCCACGCTTCTCACCTACCTCGCAGGCACGTTCGAATTCGTCACCGGCGTCTGCGTCCTCGTTGGCTTCCAGATCCGCATCGTCGGCTGGCTGCTCGCACTGTTCTGCATTTTCACGGGCGTCGTCTTCCATCTGCCGACCGTCAACGTTCCGGATTTCCCGGCCGCCGCCAATGGCTGGATCAACGGCCTGAACTTCGTCAACTTCCTGAAGAACGTCACGCTCGCCGGCGCTTACGTCATGCTCGCCACCAACGGCCCGGGCGTTTATTCGGTCGACGTACGCCGCGGCGCCTACGCAGCCGCCTAATTGCCCAAAACCTCCCGAGCAGAAGAATGCCCGCCGTGTCCCACGGCGGGTTTTTTGCGTCGTCAAACAGATCAAGAAGTTTCAGAGCGCGGCGCGCACGGCGGCAATGATGCGCTGAACCAAAGGATCGCCCTCGTGGCTTTCCTTGCGCGCGCGGACGAGGCAAGCCTCGGAGCGCAGGATAACCCCGTCCGACAGAACCTTCAGATGGTTTGCCTTCAGCGTCGAACCTGTCGAGGTGATGTCGACGATAATGTCCGCCGAGCCGGCGGCAGGCGCACCCTCCGTTGCACCGAGGCTTTCGACGATGCGATAGAGCTGAATGCCGTGCTGGCTGGAGAAGAACTGCTGGGTCAGCCGCCAATATTTGGTGGCGATCGCCAGCCTGCGGCCGCGCCGTGCCCGGAAGTCGGCAGCTACGTCCCCGAGATCGGCCATAGTATCGACATCAAGCCAGATATCCGGCACGGCAACCACGACATCGGCGTGGCCGAAGCCGAGGCGGGCGCAGAAGTCGACGCGGCGATCGGCCTCCGCCATGCCCTCGCGCACGAGATCCTCACCGGTAACACCGAAATCGACGCTGCCATTGCCGATCTCGCGCGAGATTTCCGACGCCGACAGAAAAGCAATTTCAACATTGTCCCAGCCTTCGACACGGCCGCGATAGGAGCGGTCATTGCCGACAGCAATGATGGGCATGCCGGCGCGCGTGAAGACATCGGTGCAATCGTCCTTCATCCGGCCCTTGGAAGGAAGCGCAATCGTGATGGTCATCAGGCTGCCCTCGCGGTTTCGATGCGATCGAGCCACAGCGCGAAGCCGACAGCCGGGATATGGTCTTTTGCGCCGAGCAGCGTCAGCAGCTGGTCGAAACGGCCGCCGCCGACCAGTACCTCAGTCGAACCTTGCACCATCACTTCGAAGGTGAGGCCGGTATAGTAGTCGAGCGGGCGGCCGAAAGCTGCGCGATACTCGATCTGCGCCGAATCGATGCCGGCACCAGCGAGCGCTGCGACACGGGCGTCAAAGCGCTCAAGCGCCGCGCCAAGCTTCAGCCCAGCCGCGTTGGCAAAACCGGCAAGCGCAGAAGAGGCGCCCGTGAGCGGCAGACTGAGCGACAGGAATTCTTCCAATACGCTGAAGGCGGCATTGTCGAGATGGGTTGTCGACAACACCAATTTTTCCCGCAGACGACGCGCAATCTCCAGTGGCGAGCGGCTGGCATTGGTGGAATAGCCGGTTGCCTGCATGGTGTTGTCGATGTGATCCACCAACCCCTGTTCATCGCCGCGCGCTAGAAAATCGACCACATAGCGATCGAGGCCGACGACCGGCTGCGGGCTTGCGAGCCGCGCCAGCAGGGTTTCGAGCTGCGTCAGGTTGCCGAAGGCGTGGATCAGACGCTTCTGCCAGCCGGACGGCAGACCGAGTGCCTGGACGACCGCCTCGAACACCGCCTGATCGCCGAGGGTGACCGACAACGGCTTGCCGGGGAGCAGCCGGTTCAGGATGCCGATGGCGTCGCCAATGGCGCGGGAATCAGCTCTGGCGATATCGCGATCGCCGAGGTCCTCTATCCCCGCCTGATAGAATTCATTGCCGCCTTCACGACGCTGACGAAAGATTTCCCCGAGATAGGAATAGCGCTTCGGCGTGCCGGTGGCGGTTTCGATATGGCGCAGACAAACCGGGATCGTGAATTCCGGACGCAGGCAAAGGCTGGCGCCGGTTTCGCTTTCGGTCATGAAGATGCGGCGACGTAGATCCTCGCCGGCCATATCGAGAAAGGGCTCGGCCGGCTGGATAATGGGCGTATCGACCCGTTCTGTCCCGCGGGCGGCAAATTCGGTAAGAAGATCGTCAGCGAAAGCTGGGAGGTTGATCAGGGGCATCAGCCCGCCCTCTTCCGGTCTTCCGCCTGCGCATCCAGTATTGCCTTGACCTTGGCCACCAGATCGGCTTCGGGCACAGTCTCCTGGGCGACGCGGGCTTCGCGCCAGCTGGCGTTGTCCTCGATTTCACCCGACAGGCGCTTGCCCTCGATCAGATCCTTCAGCTGAACGACACCCTGGGCGCGCTCATCGCCACCCTGGATGATGGCGATCGGGCAGCCGCGGCGGTCGGCATATTTCAGCTGGTTGCCGAACTTCTTCCAATTGCCCTGGAACATCTCGGCGCGAATGCCGGCGGCGCGCAATTGCTGGGTAAAGCGCTGATAGCGGCCCATGGCCTCGACGTCGCCATCCATGACGGTGACGAGCACGGGCGCGATCACCTCATCCTGGCCGAGCTTGCCGAGGTTCTTCAAGGCTGTCATCAGGCGCGACACGCCGATGGAGAAACCGGTGGCCGGGACCGGCTGGCCCATGAAGCGCGAGACGAGCCCGTCATAGCGGCCGCCGCCGCCGACAGAGCCGAAAACGACCTTTTCGCCCTTCTCGTTGGTGACGTCGAACAGCAGCTCGGCTTCGTAAACCGGGCCTGTGTAATATTCTAGGCCGCGCACGACGGACGGATCGATCTTGATGCGGTCGGAATGATAACCGGCGCTGGTGACCAGCGAGCCGATCAGGTTCAGCTCCTCGACGCCTTCGCTGCCGTTGGATGTGCCGGCGACAAGCTCTGCCAGCCGGACAGCACTTTCGGCATAATCCTTGATGCCGACGAAGAAGAGCACCTTCTCGATCTGATCCGCGTTGAGGCCTGCACCCTTGGTGAAGTCGCCGGACTCGTCCTTGCGACCCGGCCCCAGCAGCAGCGACACCCCTTCCGGGCCAAACTTATCCAGCTTGTCGATGGCGCGCAGCACGTTCAACCGCTGGGCAGCCTTGTCCTCGCCGCCGAGGCCGATCGCTTCCAGAACACCGTCGAGGACCTTGCGGTTGTTGACGCGGATCACATAGTCACCGCGCTTGATTCCGAGCGCTTCCAGCGTATCGGCCATCATCATGCACATTTCCGCATCGGCCTGCACGCCCGGCGCACCGACCGTATCGGCGTCGAACTGCATGAACTGGCGGAAGCGGCCGGGGCCTGGCTTCTCGTTACGGAAGACGTAACCCGCGCGGTAAGTGCGGTAGGGAAGCTGGATCTCGTTGAAATTCTCGGCGACATGACGGGCAAGCGGCGCCGTCAGGTCGTAGCGCAACGACATCCACTGCTCGTCATCATCCTGCAGCGAAAACACGCCCTCGTTCGGGCGATCGCTATCGGGCAGGAATTTGCCGAGCGCATCGGTATATTCGAACAGCGGCGTCTCGACGGGATCGAAACCATAATGCTCGTACACGGCCCGGATCTTGGCGGTCATTTCGTTGACGGCGCGAATATCGCTCGCCGAACGATCGACAAAGCCACGCGGCAAGCGGGCCTTGAGCTTCTGCGGTTTCTTCTGTTTTTCGCTCATTTGCAGGATAATCCGGTACGGGAACAGTGGCGGTTAACTAGCGGATAGCGCGGGATGCGGCAAGGATTGTGTATATTGTCGTTTGACAAAACTGACAGTGACCGACAGACGCAGCAGAACGGGACGTGCAAGCCATGCCCTACGCAATCAGCCTGAAATGCACCAACAACACGGCGATGCCCGTCCGCGATCTCTGGCGGCAAGCCAGCGCCTTCGAAACCGTGCCATCGATGCAGGGTTTGAATTACCCTCCGCATCTGACCTTTGCCATCTACGAAAACATCTCGCCCGACCGTCTCTGCAAAGCAGTTCGCAAGGCTTTTCATGACATTCCGGCGATTTCCGTGGAGTTCTCGGGCATCCGTCACTTCCGGAACGATGTGCTGGTGCTTTGGGCGCGTCCAGTCGATGACAGTCTTTTGCGGCGGTCCCATCAGGCCATTCATCAGGAAATCGATCCCATCCAATGTCATGAGCATTACCGCCCCGATCATTGGCAACCTCATTGCACGATCGCCATGAACGTTCCGAGGTCATCGGTAGAGGACGCACTGAAATGGGCAGCGGTAACGCCGGCAAGATTTACCGTGACTTTCGATGCGGTCGATTGCGTAAGATCTCCGCCCGTCGAAATCCTGAGCGAGGTCAAATTGGCGCCTCGATATGCTGCCAGCAGTCGCTGAGTGCAAATTCCGCTTGCCTTTTGCGACCATGAATTTAGTTTTTTGCTCATGCGCTTCTTCGCGATCCTGACAATGCTGATTGCCTGGCTTTTCTACGGTGCCATGCCGGCGCTGGCGAATTGCCCTATCTGCACTTCAGAGATCGCGATGCCGGTTGCCTCCACCTCGGGCATGCATGAGGCGATGCCCGGCATGGCCATGGATCATGGTTCGATGGCCATGCATGCCAACAGTTCGGCCCTCGACAAGCGATCGGACAATCCCTGCGCCGACGGCATGGCGCATGTGCCCTCCTGCGCCGCCTGCCTCGCGGTCGCGCCATTGCTTGCAGCGGACGACGGCAAGGCGCTGGCATTCTCCTATCCGGCGCCGGCGCATGGTCAGCGGCTTGCGGATTCCCGTCCCGCGCCGACAGCGCCCCCTCCCCGTTTCGCCTGACACGCGTCTGACTTCTTCCAACTTGCGAAGCGATGCTTCGCCAGAAACTCAGATACCGTTCCGAAACGGAAGGAATTTACATGCCTATTTCAAAATCCACTATCCTCGCCGGCGCTTTTGCGCTCACCCTCGCCATCCCCGCCCTCGCCCAGGATATGTCCGGCATGGATATGGGCAAGCCGATGGGCGACCAGGGCGCATCCAGCAAGGCTTACAACGATGCCATGGGCAAGATGCACAAGGATATGACGATCAACTACAGTGGCGATGCCGATGCGGATTTTGCCCGTAGTATGATCCCGCACCATCAGGGCGCGATCGACATGGCGAAGATCGAGCTCAAATACGGCAAGGATCCCGAACTGCGCAAATTGGCGAAAGCCGTCATTACCGCGCAGGAGGCTGAGATCAAGGAAATGAACGCCTGGCTGAAGAAGCACGGCAAGTAGTTTATCAGACAATGGGAGGCGGCTCCGTGCCGCCTCTCTCATTGCTCAAGATGCTGACGGCGGAATACCGCATCCAGCCAGTCGGAAACGGCTCGAATACGAACGAGGTGGCGAAGCTCGGCGTGCACGAGGAGCCATATCTCACGCACTGGCGGATTTCTGTCGCCGCTGTCGACGCGACAGAGGCCATCGGCCTTTTCGGCCAAGATTTTCGGCAGGAGCGAGCGCCCCAACCCGGCGGCGGCAGCCTGAAGCAGAGATTCAGCATCGTTGACGACGAGCGAGCTGAAACGGCCGGATTTTTCCGCCTGCGCTGATATCCAGCGGGCGTGCGGCAGATGCAGCATTGCATCTTCGTAAACGATCCAAGGCAATCCCTCGGCCTGCTTTGCCTGGGCGATGGCGACGTAAACGGCGTAGTCCAGCGTGGCAATCCGCCTCGCGACGACCCTGCCGTTCGCCATATCGGCCGGCCTCGCGAGACGCAGCGCCATGTCAGCCTCGCGCCTGGTCAGGTTGAAATTGCGGGCGTCGCCGATGAGTTCGACCTGCAGGCCGGAATGCTCGGCCAGAAGACGGGGCATGGCCGGAATCAGCAGCCGATTGATAAGGGATGGGGCCGCCGTGAGGCGCACCTTGCCGAGCGCCATCGGATCGGCCGCATCCAGAGCGCCGGATAGTGCGGCGACTTCTGTCTCAATCGCCTCGGCCCTCGCCACGGTGATCTCGCCAATTGGCGTGGGCAACATCATGCCGTCGGCGTCGCGTAGGAACAGCTCAGTGCCGAGGCGCTGCTCCAAGATGCGCAGGCGCCGGCCAACCGTCGTCGCGTCCGTGCCAAGCGCCCTCCCTGCTGCAGCGAAGGAGTGCCCTCGAGCCAGAGCAAGGACGCAGCGCAGATCGTTCCAATCGATATCGTGCAATTTTGCAGCTCCTGCCGGCAAACTTACCGCATGTAGCCGCACTTATGCAGCCATAGACTGGATGAGTGCAACAAGGAGGCAATAATGAAACTTTTCGCGGTTCTGTTTGAGGACGATCGGCAAAACGCCGCCGTCATACGCAAGGAATATCTGGAGCGACACTTCGCTTTTCTGGAAGCGAATGCCGCTGCCATCCGGGCGGCCGGGCCGCTCAGTCGGCAGGACGACGCCTTCGCCGGCGGCCTATGGCTTGTCGAAGCGAAGAACGCAGACGAGGTTGACCGGCTGGTGAAAGAAGACCCTTTCTGGTCGGCGGGTTTGCGCAAATCGGTGCAGATCCTGACTTGGAGCCAGGTATTTGCCGATGGTTCCCGCCGCATATAATGGCGATGCGACGGGTCGCCCCATTACTCCATCATCTGCGGCAGGCGCTCGGCCAGCAGGTCGATGACAGCGCGCATCTTCAGCGAGAGCTGCGGCATCTGCGGCCAAACCGCATAGACATTGACAGCGCGGCTGGACACATCCTTCAGCGCCAGCATGAGCGTGCCGGCAGACACGTAATCGCGTACCAGCCAGCAGGGCAGCCATGCGATCCCCATTCCCGATGCCGCCGCGTCGGCAAGGACTTCCAGATCATCGAAGCGCAGACGCGTTTCCGGAAAATATTCGACGGCCGTGCCGTTCTCCTGCAGGAAGACCCACTTCTTCGTCTCGCCTGATCTCGCATAGACAATCAGGTCGTGGGCGTCGAGGTCGCCAATGGTTCGCGGCGCACCTCTCGCGGCAAGATAATCCGGCGACGCGCAGAGCGTCATGCGATGGAAGGCGATTTTGCGGGCGGCAAGGCCTGCTTCATCGCGCAGCACGCCGTTGCGAATGGCAAGATCGAATCCCTCGTCGAAGAGATCTATGACACGATCGCTAAATGAAAGATCCAGTTCGAGCTTGGGGTGCATGCGAGCCAATTCCAGCAGCAGCGGTGCGGCACAGCGGCGGCCGAAAAGCACGGGCATGGAGATGCGCAGGCGTCCGGTGACCTCTCGCTTGCCCGATTCCAGCATGGCTTCGCCGGATTGGATCTCGTCCAGCGCCCGGCGGCAGCGCTCGTAAAAGGCCTGGCCTTCATCCGTCAGACTTTGCATGCGGGTGGTGCGGTGAAACAGGCGAGTGTTCAGACGCCTCTCCAGCCTCGCGATCGTCTTGCCGATCGCCGAGCGCGACAGATTCATGCGCGCCGCCGCAGCCGAAAAGCCGCCGGCCTCGACCGCCTCGACGAATTCCGGAATGCCGTTGAGCATGTCATTCATGATGATTGCTTCCTCATAGGAACCAGTTAGCGGAAATAATATCGCCACTGGCGACATGGAAGCAACGATATAGTGACTCCATTGCTTTCAATTCCTCTCAGGAGACCATGATGACGAAGACCATGAAGCGCTGGACGCTCGAGACGATAGCCGTCGGCGCCCCCTTGAACCTCACGGAAACGGCGGTTCCGACGCCTGCACGCGGCGAAGTCCTAGTTCGGGTCAAGGCCGTTTCGCTGAACTATCGCGACAAGCTCGTTCGCGAGACCGGCATGGGTCTGCCGATCCAGTTTCCCCTCGTGCCGGCCTCCGACATGGCGGGCGTGGTCGAAGCGCTGGGGGACGGAGTCACCAGATTTTCCGTCGGCGATCGGGTCATCTCTACCTTCCATCCCGGCTGGATCGACGACAAGCCGCTCGGCGATGCTCGCAATCCTCCCTACAAGACATTTGGGGGCTTTTATCCCGTGTGCTCTCCGAATATATCGCTGTGCCGCAGGATTGGCTCGTCTCGGCACCCAAGAGCCTTGGTGACGCCGAGGCAAGCACGCTGCCCTGCGCCGGCCTGACGGCATGGTTCGCGCTGGTGGAGCGCGGCAAGATCAAGCCCGGTGACAGCGTGTTGGTGCAGGGAACGGGCGGCGTGGCGCTGTTCGGCCTACAGATCGCCGCCGCACAAGGAGCCGAGGTATTCGTGACCTCATCGGGGCCCGAGAAGCTCGCACGGGCAAAGGCGCTCGGCGCCCATCACGGCATTGACCGCAATAAAAGCGACTGGGTGGAAGAAGTCTATCGCATCACCAACGATCGCGGCATCGACCATATCATTGAAATCGCCGGCGGACCGAACTTCGGTCAATCTCTGAAGGCGGTGACGCCTCATGGCCGGATTTCCGTCATCGGCGTGCTCGAAGGCTTCGACATCTCCAGTCCGGCAGCGCCTCTACTGTTGAAATCGCCGGTCGTGCAAGGCATCGGCGTCGGCCATCGCCGCGCGCTCGAAGATTTCGTGCGTGCGGTCGACAGCATCGGCCTGAAGCCCGTCATCGACCACCGCTATGCTTTCGGCGAAGTGCCGGCAGCTTTCGATCATCTCGATCGCGGCCCCTTCGGCAAGATCGTCATCGAGCTGTGATTGCCGCCGGGCCGCCGCGAGGGGTGGCGGCCCAACCTTCGCAGGATATCAGACTTTCGGTTCGAACGGCTCCGGCCGGCGTGCGGCACCCTGGCGCGGGATCATCCAGCCGGGATATTCGGCTGCGAGCGCGCTAACCTCGTCGAGTTTGGCGAGATCGTCTGCATCCAGCTTCAGTTTGACGGCGGCCAGATTCTGATCGAGCTGATCGAGACGCTTGGCGCCAATGATGATGCTGGTGACGAATGGCTTTGCCAGGATCCAGGCGAGCGCCACGGTCGCGACACTCGCGCCGTGTTTCTCGGCCACTTCGCGCATGGCAGCGACGCAGGCCCAGGCGCGGTCCTTGTCGACGGGCGGGAAGTCGAAGCTGGCGCGGCGTCCTTCGCCGTTGACGGGCGCACCAGGGCCGAACTTGCCGGAAAGAAGACCGCCGGCGAGCGGCGACCAGACCATCAGGCCGAGCTTCTCTTCCGCCATCAACGGCACGATTTCGCGCTCCAGATCACGGCCGGCGATGGAATAATAGGCCTGCACCGTTTCGAAGCGGGCAAAGCCGCGGCGTTCGGAAATGCCGAGCGCCTTGGCGATGCGCCAGGCCTGCCAGTTGGAAACGCCGACATAGCGGACCAACCCGCGGGAAACGAGATCGTCGAGCGCACGCAGGGTTTCATCGATCGGCGTCACCGAATCGGTGGCGTGGATCTGATACAGGTCGATGTGATCGGTCTGCAACCGCTCGAGGCTGGCTTGAACCGAATCCATGATATGGCCGCGCGACGCGCCGCGGTCGTTGGGTTTGTCGCCCGTGACGCCGTAGACCTTGGTGGCGATGACGACGTCCTTGCGCGGCACACCGACATTCTTCAGCGCCTGGCCGAGCAGCTTTTCCGAATTCCCGATGGAATAGACGTCAGCGGTGTCGATGAAGTTGACGCCGGCGGCGAGCGAGCTTTCGACGATCTTGTCAGCCATCGCCTGGTCGACATCGGCGATGGCGCCCCAGGTGTTGTTGGGATTGGCTTCGCCGAAGGTCATCGTCCCCAGGCAAAGTTCAGAGACGAACATGCCGGTATTGCCGAGTTGGTTGTAACGCATGTGAAGAGATCCCTTGTGATCCGCCGGAAGGCGGCTTCCGGCCGGTGAATTCTTATCTCTTGGCTATTGGCCTCGGCATGACAGCCGCTTATCCGCGCTGCCTTGGGAGGTCCGGAGAAGGTCATCGAGGAGCGGTCTTGGTGCCGCTCTCATCGAGACAACATCGACATAATGCACTGGAATCCGATTTCAACGCGATACCCGGCGCCGATCACGATGCAGTTACCGGCGCGTTGCTCTTGCCACCGCTTCGACACGCGGTAGACTCTCGCGTCCATGCAATTCGCAGGGTCAAGGATTTCCATGACGCAACGCCTTTTGACCACGATCGGCTTCGACGCCGACGACACGCTCTGGCAGAATGAACAATTCTATCGCCTGACCGAACAGCAGTTCACCGAACTGCTGGCAGACCATGCCGAGAGCGAGACCATTTCCCGAGGACTGCTGGAAGCAGAGAGGCGCAATTTGCGCCACTACGGCTTCGGCATCAAAGGCTTTACACTTTCGATGATCGAGACGGCGATCGAGATCACGCAGGGCGAGGTGCCGACGACGGTGATCGCGCAAATTCTCGACATCGGCCGCGATCTGCTCGCCCATCCCGTCGAAACGCTTCCCCACGTCCGGGAGACGCTGGAGGCTTTGGCGCGCAATTATCTGCTGGTACTGATCACCAAGGGCGATCTTTTCGATCAGGAGCGCAAGCTCGCGCAATCCGGCCTCGGCGATTTCTTCGATGCCGTCGAAATCGTCTCCGACAAGAATGCTTCCACCTACCGCCGCATCTTCTCGAAAGTCGGCGGCGGGCCTGAGCGGGCGATGATGGTCGGCAACTCGCTAAAGTCAGACATCGTGCCGGCTCTCGCCGCCGGAAGTTTCGGCGTGTTCGTGCCGCACGAACTCACCTGGGCCTTGGAACATGTCGACGAACCGACGGAGGCGCCACGCTTTCGGAAGATCGGACATCTCGGGGAATTGCGGGGCGTGATCGAGGGGCTGGGCTAATAGTCCCTCACTGCCCCTGTTTTGCCTTCGGTGGAAACAACGAGGGCGCTTGATTCGCCGGCTGGTTCTGATCTTGGCCTGCAGGCTGCTGTGTGGCCGGTGGGTTGGGATCGATGAGGATTTCGTAAGGTGCGCCGCGGCCACGGCGGCGGGTGACGCGGGAGTAATAGGGCTTGATCAGCCAGGTCGTGTCCTCATTGACGGTGACATCGGCGGTCATGCCGTCCTCGTCAGTGCCGAAGAAGGACTCGTCGTCGTTCGAGGAGAGATTGAAGATCGCCATATAGGCGTATTTGCTCTTCGAATTGAAGGTGACCCGGACGCGCTGGCCCTTCTTGAGCGGCAGCGTGTAGACCTTGCCCTTGCCGAACTTTGTCCAGCCTGACAATTTTTCCACCACCGCCGGGAAACCGAGCTTTTCTACGGTCTCGCCGCGGTCGAGTTCCGGTAGCGCCGTCTGCTGGGCGCCCTGGGTGCTGTCATCGGTCTGGGTATCCTGCGCATGGGCCGCCTGACCGCCCGCCAGGGCGAATGCCAGCAGAGAAAAAGCAAGCATCAGGCGTTTCATGGCCGTACCAATGCTTCGCGCATCGCCTCCACCTCTTTCCGGCAATAGCAGCCTTCGATGTGATCGTTGACGAGGCCCATGGCCTGCATGAAGGCATAGACTGTGGTGGGGCCGACGAAAGTCCAGCCGCGCTTCTTCAGATCCTTCGAGATTCGCACGGAAGCCGGCGTCGTCGGATTGGCGGCGATGGTCGGATAATCGACAAAGACCGGACGCTCGGCGGCTGCCGGCTCATGGCCCCAGAAATAGCGCGCCAGCGAGCCGAATTCCTGGCGCAACTCGATGGCGTGGCGGGCGTTGTTGATGGTGGAGACGATCTTGCCGCGATGGCGGATGATGCCGGCGTCACCCAAGCAGCGTTCGATATCGGCCTCGTCGAACTCGGCCACCTTCTCGAAATCGAAACCGGCAAAGGCGGCGCGGAAATTCTCGCGCTTGCGCAGGATCGTCAGCCAGGACAGGCCGGATTGAAAACCTTCCAGGCAGATTTTTTCGAAAAGCCTGATGTCGTCGATGACCGGCCGGCCCCATTCCTCATCGTGATAACGCTGATATTCCGGCAGATTGCCGTGCCAGAAGCAGCGGTCCTTGCCATCTTCACCGGTGATTATGCCCGTTCCGGCCATTTTTGCAGTTCGTCCTCAATTTCAGAGCGTGATCCCGAAAACTGGCAGGCAGTTATCGAATAAGATCAGGTCAATCAAATAGTTAAGATCGAGAGGACGATTCGAAGGCAAGTCATCCCGACTAAGGTTTACCACTTGCAAACCGTCTTTCCAAACCAAGTAGTAACCCTGACAAAGGTTTATCGGCTTCGCGGCATTTTGATGAATAGATGTTTACCATTCGCTGGCGCGCAAGTGGCACCATATTCGCGAGCGGGCGCAATTACGCCCATCCTCGGCCCATTTGTAGAGAGTTTGTCCGATGATGAAACAATGCTTTTTATTCGCTGCGGGCGTTTTGAGCCTGCTGGCGTCCAACGCCGCCGCCGACGACCGTTACCAGTCGCGCCCACCTGTCATCGTCAGCCCCGACCTGACTGCTCCCTGGGTGATGCAGCTCGGCGGCGCCAATGTGCAGCCGGCGGTCTATGCCACTCGCCCTGTCGTGCGCCAGGCCGTCAACCCAAACCCGATGAACAATCCGACAGATAGCCAGGCGGTCAATCCGCCGGTCCAGCGGGTAATCCAGCCGCGCGGCCTGTTTGCACGTCCCATCGTGCAGCCGGTCGCTGTTGTCCGGCCGCAATATCCAGCAATCCGCGGCCAACTCGACCCGCAATTCCTGCCGCAGATCGTCGACTACCAGACCAAGGAAAAGCCCGGCACCGTCGTCATCGATACCAACAATCGCTTCCTCTACCTGGTGATGGACGGCGGCAAGGCGCGGCGTTACGGCGTCGGCGTGGGCAAACCCGGCTTCGAATGGGCCGGCGCCCATACCGTCACCCGCAAGCAGGAATGGCCCGATTGGACGCCGCCATCGGAAATGCTGGCGCGCGAAGCCGCCAAGGGGCACTACCTGCCGGCCCATATGGAAGGCGGCGAAGCCAATCCGCTCGGCGCCCGCGCCATGTATCTCGGCTCGACCCTCTACCGCATCCACGGCACGAACGCGCCCTGGACGATCGGCAATGCCGTATCCTCCGGCTGCATCCGTCTGCGCAATGAAGACGTCATCGATCTCTACAATCGTGTAAAAGTCGGGACACGCGTAATAGTAATGTGATTGCTACCAAGATTGCTGCGCACGACACGATCGGGCGCAGCAATCCTATTGTAAGCATTGACATAACTCGACAATAACGCGGCTTCCGACGCCAGAGCCGGCTGCTGCTCCATCGGCTCGATCCTTCTCAGCCGCGATTTCATCTTGATCCTCTCGCAAGTTTCGTTAGTTTCCTGCTCGGTAAATCGAGAGGGGAATGACAGATGAAATCAATACTACCGGTCGTGGCGGCGGCGGGCATTGCTATGTCGTGCCTCATGGCGGCATCGAGTGCCGCAGCCTTCAGCGCCTCAGCACCTCATGTCGAGCAAGCGACACGGACCGACGTGATCCGCGTGGCGACCGAGCCACAGGGACAGGTCAAGCCACAGTTCCAGCGGCGGGTTGTGCGGCTGGTGACCAACGAGGCGCCAGGCACGATCATCATCGATACCAACAACAAATATCTTTACCTCGTCGAAGGCGACGACCGTGCACGGCGCTACGGCATCGGTGTTGGCCGCGAGGGCTTCGGCTGGTCGGGTGTCGTCAAGGTCGGCCGCAAGGCGGAATGGCCCGGTTGGACGCCGCCGCCGGAGATGCGCGTCCGCGAGGCCAAGAAAGGCCACAAGCTGCCCGCCTATCAGGAAGGCGGCGAAGACAACCCGCTCGGCGCCCGCGCCATGTACCTCTATCGCAATGGCAACGACACGGCGTTTCGCATCCACGGCACCAACCAGCCCTGGAGCATCGGCCTGAACATGTCGTCCGGCTGTATCCGCATGATGAACAAAGATGTCATCGATCTCTATGATCGCGCGCCGGTCGGCACCAAGGTCATCGTCGTCGGGCCCGGCAACAAGCAGGGCGAGGTCAGCTTTGACGATCGCGGCATCGACCTGTTGCGGACGATGTTCGGCAGCTAACTAGCGAGCCGGCGAAACGGCCCGGTGGGGCCGTTTCGAACGACGATGAGCCTGCGAATTCGATATCAGCTACGACAACCGCTTGCAATTCTGCCGCGAATATAACCGGATGATTGACGCGACCCCGGACAGGTTCGCGGTCGGTGAGCGCGGAGTCGATTCCGGAACAGGATGTCCTCTTTCTTCGCGTGGACCGAGTCGCCGCGCACAAAATATGCGGCCTCGGCGCACCTGCCCGGCAACATCAACTGTGGCACAGTTGTAACATTCCCAAATTTATCGTGTTTTGCGCTGGGGAAACCGCCCTTTTTATTCAGTTTCGTGTCAGCTTCCCTACCTAAGCCTTACCGAAGTGGGGTATAACGCAATAGAACTGTCATAGAAGCACGCTTAGATAGCGACACTTTGCCATTCGGGGATTTTACATGCATCGTGCATTTCGCATCAAGCAGCCGGCGCTCGCCGCGCTTGCAATTTCCGCTTTTGTCTTTGGCGCTAGCTCGGCCTCGGCAGAAATGCAGTTTTCGGCTTACGGCGGCTTCCAGGGCGCCACCGGAAACAACGTCAAGACGTCGGATGGCGCCGATTTCGATCCGAATTGGTCTGGCAAATCCTTCAAGATGCCGCCCTATTTCGGCTTTCGCGGCATCTGGTGGCTGGACCAGTTCAACGAGTCGAACTGGGGTGTCTCACTCGATTACACCCATGCCAAGGTCTATGGCGATCTCGGCAACACGCCCGGCTGGTCGCACTTCGAGTTCACCGACGGCCTTAACATGCTGACGCTCAATGCGCTCTATCGCTTCCAGGATCCGAGCCGCAAGTGGACGCCCTATGTCGGCCTCGGCGCCGGTATCAACGTGCCGCACGTGGAAGTAACCCGTGCTTCCGGCCGCACCTTTGACTACGAGTTCGGCGGCGCGTCGCTGCAGGCGCAGGCCGGTATCAGCTATCAGTTCAGCAAGCACTGGGCGACTTTCGTCGAATATAAGGGCAACTACAACTTCGTGGACGTCCCGATCGATAGCGGCGCTAACCTGAAGACCAATGTCTTCACCAATGCCATCAATTTCGGCGTGTCGTTCAACTTCTAAGAGACGCAGCCATTATTCTAACCGAAACCCCTAAATCGGTTCCGATTTGGGGGTTTTCGTGTTAGCAGTAGCTGCATGAGCTTTTCCTATTACCGATGCGACTGGATCCATCCGGAAAGTGGGGATCCCGTCATAATCTATTATGAGGTTGACGCCGACGGAGAGGTGCCGCGGCTTGTCGACGTGTTTGCCGACGGCCGACGGGAATGTGTGTCCGTTGCCGATGTTTCCGGCCGAAACCGCGAGATGGCGGGCATCAGCAGTCTTGTCGAAGGCTCGTTCTATGACAGCGTGCGCAATGTCGTGGACGGCCTATTCATCTGTGAAGGCCAGGAGCGGATAAGCCTGACGCTCACCAGCGCCGAAAAGTTCGAGATTGAATGGCTGGGGCCGACCGGGGGGCACTAACCCCTCCAATGCCGACGGCAAGGCCAACCTCGGCCTCTGGCTCATGGGTGCCGGCGCCCTTCCCGTTTCTATGAGTTCGAACGGGCGCCGGCATCCTGCCGATGAGTGCTGCCGTTTCCGAGGGCCTCCTAGCCTGCCACCTGCTTGAGCCCCTTCAGCTTGGCTGGCATGTCCCCGCCATGAGCCCAATCCAACAATTCGATCGTGTGCAGGATCGGCATATCGGTTCCCGTCGCGATCTGCGTGATGCAGCCGATGTTGCCGGTCGCGATAATATCGGCTTTCGTCGCCTCAAGGTTCTTAACTTTGCGCGCCTTCAGCTGACCGGAGATTTCCGACTGCATGATGTTGTAGGTGCCCGCCGAGCCGCAGCAGAGATGCCCCTCGGCCGGATCGCGTACGGTGAACCCCGCTGCCTTCAGCAGCTGTTTCGGCGCCATGGTGATTCGCTGGCCGTGCTGCATCGAGCAGGCGGAATGATAGGCCACGGTGATGCCGCGCGGCATATGCGAGGGCAGATCGAGGCCAGCTAGATATTCGGTAATGTCCTTGGCGAGCGCCGAGATCCTTGCCGCCTTGTCCGCATAGGCCGGGTCGAGCCGCAGAATGTGGCCGTAGTCCTTGATCGTCGTGCCGCAACCGGACGCCGTAATGATGATCGCGTCGAGCCCGCCTGCTCCGATCTCGCGCATCCACACGTCGATATTGGCGCGCGCGCTGGCCAGCGCTTGTTCCTCTCGCCCCATATGATGCACCAGCGAACCGCAACAGACTTCGCCCTCCGGCACCACTACTTCGACGCCGAGACGGGTGAGGAGCCGGATGGTTGCCTCGTTGATGCCGGGGTCGAGCACCGGCTGGGCGCAACCGGTCAGGATCGCCACGCGCGCCCGTCGCTCCGCCTGCGGCTGATACCGTCCGGGCTTCGCGAAAGGCGATGGCGCGGGAATGACGCGCGGCGCGAGATTGAGCATGGCAACGAAGGGGTTCAACGCCGGAATGCGCTTCATCAAGCCCGCGAACGGTCGCCCAAGGCGCGCAAGGTTGAGCGCGAAGCGGAAGCGGCCGGGATAGGGAAGTACCACGGCCAGCAGGTTGCGCGTTAACCGGTCCATCAGCGGCCGCTTGTATGTCTCCTCGATATGGATGCGGGCGTGATCGACCAGATGCATATAGTCGACGCCCGATGGACAGGTAGTCACGCAGGCAAGGCAGGAGAGGCAGCGATCGATATGTGTCACCACCTCGGTATCGGCGGGCCTGCCGTTTTCCAGCATGTCTTTGATGAGATAGATGCGGCCGCGCGGGCTGTCGAGCTCGTTGCCGAGCGTCACATAGGTCGGACAGGTGGCGGTGCAAAAACCGCAATGCACGCATTTGCGCAGGATCGCTTCGGATTCGGCGACATGCGGATCGGCAAGTTGGGCGGGGGTGAAGTTGGTTTGCATTTAGGTATGTCTCCGTCCGGGCAAGACCCGGCCCCTCATCCGGCCTGTCGACCACTTTCTCCCCGTCCCGACGGGGAGAAGGGGATAGACGCACCCCCCGATATCCCTCGACTTCGATCGGATCGCAAGGTCACCACAAACGAGGGCGTCCCCTCTTCCCCACGGGGAGAGGGCTAGGGTGAGCGGGTCCTGAGCAAAAAATTCCATCCGCATCACCCCATCTTCCCAGGATTGAAAATTCTCGCCGGATCGAATTTTTCCTTCACGCGCGCCGACAGCAGCGAGATCGCTTCCGGTTGCGGCTGAAAAGACGGCGTTGACCCCCGGGCGGCCGGTGTTGCGCGCAGCAGCGTGGCATGGCCGCCGCCCGGAGCGTGGATAAAGCGACGGACAAGATCGCCTTCGGGCTCTGCTTCCATGCGCATCCAAACGAGGCCACCCTGCCAATCGTAATAGGCATCGACGCCGGCTTCGAGGCGCAGTGCCGCAACGAGCTGGTGTCCAAGACTTGGCGCGACGGAAACGCGCCAGACAGGGCGCATCGTCCCGTCTGCGTAAGGCTTGACATCGCGGATCTCGCGCCACAGGCGGTGACTTTCAGCCTCGGCCAGCCGCGTCACCGGGCCAAGGCGGCGCATGGCGGAGGCCAGCTTCTCTGCCCTTACCGAGACAGACCCGGCCAGACCTTCGATGCGCAGGACTGTCGCCTCTCCTTGCGGCAGTTTGCCATCCAGGAACGTCCAGGCGACGGTCAGCGGCAGATGCGCCGCGCCGGACACATCGAGCGGCAGCGCCATGACGGCCGCCATGGCATTTGCCGCCTCGGCATCGTTGAGGCCAGAAACGATGATCGTCTCCTCCGTCTTCGGTCGCGGCGGCACGCGGAAGGTAACCTCGGTCAGAAATCCGAGCGTGCCGTGCGAACCAGCCATCAGCTTGACCAAATCGAGGCCCGTGACGTTCTTCATCACCCGCCCGCCGGCCTTGACGATCTCGCCCTTGCCATTGACGAAGCGGACGCCGAGCAGGCTGTCGCGTGCGGCTCCGCTTACGAAACGCCGCGACCCGGAGACATTTGCGGCAAAGACGCCGCCAATGGTCGGCTCACCCCCGGTGTCCATCAACGGTCGATGATCCATCGGTTCGAAGGCCATCATCTGGCCGCTTTGCACCAGCGCCGCCTCGATGTCGGCAACCGGCGTTCCGGCTCGTGCTGACATCACCATCTCACCCGGATTATAGGCGACGATGCCGGTAAGCTCACGCGAACATAACGCCGCCTCCGCGGCGACGGCATTGCCGAAACCGGCACGGGTATTGCCGCCGACAACGGCTAGCGCCGCCCCACGCGCCGCATGGTCGCGGATGATGGCTGCCGCCTCATTTTCCGTCTTCGGTAGAAATTCTCTCATCCTGCGTTACGACCATCCAGCGGGAAGACTTTGGAGGGGTTCAGGATCCAGGCCGGATCGAAGGCAGCGCGCACCGACATCATCTGAGCAAGATCGACCTCCGAATACTGGTGCCGCATCAGGTCGCGCTTCTCGATGCCGACGCCATGCTCACCCGTCAAGCAGCCGCCGGCATCGACGCAGAGCCGGAGAATGTCGTTGCCTGCCGCTTCCGCCTTGGCGGCATCTTCGGGATCATTGGCGTTGAACAAGATCAGCGGGTGCATGTTGCCATCGCCGGCATGAAAGACATTGGCGACGCGCAGGCCATAACCGTCGACGATTTCAGAGGTCTTTTTCAGGACGTAAGAGAGCTGGCTGAGCGGCACCGTGCCGTCCATGCAGATATAGTCGGCGATGCGACCGGTGGCCCCGAATGCGGATTTGCGCCCTTTCCAGATCAGCGCCGCCTCGGTCGCCGACTGGCACTCGCGTACAGTCTTCACGCTGTGGGTGCGGGCGATCTCGACAATGCTTTTCAGCATGTCGTCCATCTCCGCTTCCGAACCCTCGACCTCGATGATCAGCAGCGCCCCGACATCCAGGGGATAGCCGGCGTGGGCGAAAGCCTCGCAGATTTCGATCGCCGGCTTGTCCATGAACTCGATGGCGACCGGGATGATGCCGGCGGCGATGACATCCGCGACACAAGCGCCTGCCTGCTCCGAGGTGTCGAAGCCAAACAGGACTGGCCGCGCGCCTTCCGGCTTGGCGATCAACCGCACCGTTGCTTCGGTGACGATGCCGAGCTGGCCCTCCGAGCCGCAGACAAGCCCAAGCAAGTCGTAACCCGCCGCATCCAGCGCCTTGCCGCCAAGGTCGATCACCGTGCCGTCGGTCAGCACCAGTTTGACGCCGAGCAGATTGTTGGTGGTGACGCCGTATTTCAGGCAGTGCGCACCGCCGGAATTCATCCCGACATTGCCGCCGATGGTGCAGGCGAGCTGGGAGCTCGGGTCGGGTGCATAGAAGAAACCATCCGCGGAGACGCTTTCGGAAATATGCAGATTGGTGACGCCGGCCTGCACCGTCGCCGTACGGTTGGCGAGATCGATGTCGAGAATGCGATTCATCTTGGAAAGGCCCAGCACGACGGCATCTTCCTGCGGAATAGCGCCGCCGGAGAGCGATGTGCCGGCGCCACGCGGCACGATAGGAATACCGTAGCGATGACAATATTTCATCACGGCAGCTACTTCGGCCGTTGAACGCGGCAGGGCGACGGCGAGCGGCATGCGGCGATAGGAAATGAAAGCGTCCGTTTCGAAGGGCATGAGCTCGCGCGGCTCATGGACCAGACATTCCGGAGGCAGGAGATCAGCAAGGTCCGCGACGATCTCGCGGCGGCGGGCAAGGACATCGGCGCGCGGTGCCAGAAATGAAATGGCCTCGGCCATAGTGTTTTCCTCCTGCACCCAAATATGGGCTCGCCCTCTTTTTAACGCCATATCACGCTTACCACTTTCCCGTAATTGGCGTAAATGATAAGCATTTATGCCAAAAGAGGAATAAATTAAGCGTCATGACCAATCTAGGGGATCTCGAGATTTTCGCCAGCGTCGTCACGACCGGCAGCATGTCGCTTGCCGGCCGCGCTCTTGGCTTTTCGCCGGCAGTTATTTCCAAGCGAATCAAACGGTTGGAGGATCGGCTCGGCACAAGGCTTTTACAACGCACGACACGGCAGATTTCGCTGACAGAGGCAGGTCAGGGCTTCTATGACCGGGTGCTCGCCATCCTCGCCGGACTGGAGGAAGCAGAGGCCTATATCGCCGGTCGTTCGGCACAGATGCAGGGTACGTTGAAGATTTCAGCCCCCACTTCGTTCGGCCGGCTGCATATCGCCCCACATCTGAAGGCTTTCATGCACGCGCATCCGGACCTGGCAATCAATCTGGTGCTGACCGACGAGTTCGTCGATATCGTCGGCGGCGGCTACGATCTCGCAATCCGCATTGCCGAGCTTACCGATTCCAGCCTTGTGGCCCGGCGCCTGGCGCTGGTGCGCCGCGTGCTCTGCGCCTCGCCCGCCTATATTGCCGCCCATGGCATGCCGGAGGACATCGATGATTTGCGCCGCCACACCTGTCTGCCGCCGCACAATAACGATCCCTGGCGTCTGGATGGACCAAAGGGCGCGCTGATCTTTCGGCCGGAAGGCAGGCTGATCACCAATTCCAGCGAGGTGGTTCGCGAAGCCGTCATTGCCGGCCTCGGTATTGCGCTACGCTCCACCTGGGATATCGGCCCCGAACTCAAGGACGGCCGGCTGGTGCAGGTGTTGCCGGCCTATGAAGGCTCCCACAGCGTCACGCTCTCGGCGGTCTATCCCAGCCGTCAGTTCCTGCCGGCAAAGGTGCGCGTCTTTATCGATTTCCTGGCGGAACTTTATGGGCCGGTCCCCTATTGGGAGCGATAGACGACCACTAATCACCTTAAGGATTGGAGAGTGTCATCATGCCTGCTTTTGAAACCATCCGCTCCGATCTTTCCGCAACCTCGAATACGCGCTTCACCATCATCCTCGGCGATATCACCGCGCTCGCCGTCGATGCCATCGTCAATGCGGCAAACAGCAGCCTCTTGGGTGGCGGCGGTGTGGATGGCGCGATCCATCGTGCTGCCGGACCGGAACTGTTGGCAGAATGTCGGACATTGAACGGCTGCAAGACCGGACAGGCCAAGATCACCAGGGGATATCGCCTGCCGGCAAAGCATGTGATCCATACGGTCGGCCCCGTCTGGAATGGCGGCGGGCGGGGCGAAGACGATTTGCTCGCAAGCTGCTATCGAAGCAGCCTCGGCCTTGCCATGGATCATAGTCTCAAGACCATCGCCTTTCCGGCCATTTCCACTGGCGTCTACCGTTTCCCCGCCGAACCCGCCGCGACGATCGCGACACGTACCGGTGTCGCCGGGAGCATCGGCGGCGATTTCGATGAGATCATCTTCTGCTGTTTTGGCGACGAAATGGCCGCACTCTATGACAGGCTGCTGCCGTACGCGCTCGCAAATGCTTAGTCAGTTTACCAAGCGTTCGATGACAAGATCCAGCAGTGCCCGCAGCCGTGCCAACCGTTTGAGATCGCGGTGATAGCCGACCCAGGTATCGCGACCGGGTGGGGCTTCGCCAATATCCACCCGCTCGATGCCGGCGACCGTGTCGCCGAGAGGGCGAGGCAGGACGGCGAGACCGGCACCGCGGGCGCAAAGCGTTGCCTGCACTTCCCTGTTATTGCTGCGCATCGCCACGTCGGCCTTTGGAAGCGCGCGCTTCAGCCAGGCGACATCGGGCATACCGCCGAAGGCCTCGTCCATGGTTACCAGCCTCGCGCCGGCACCGTCGCCCAGGTTCGGATGCTCGGAACCGTCCGCGGCGTAAAGACCGTATTCGATGTGAATGAGCTTGCGCGAGATGACATCCGGCTCGGTAAAGGGCGCGATGCGGAAGACGAGATCGGCCTCGCGGCGGGAGAGATTGAGCAGACGCGAATCGGTGACCAGCTCGACCAGCACCTTCGGATGCTGCAATGAGAACTCGGCAAGCACCGGCGAAAGCATATGCGCGCCGAACCAGTCCGAAGACGAGAGCCGAAGCGCTCCCTCCAACTGCCGCTCCTGCCCCACGAGTGCGCGCCGCAGCGCCAAAGCCTCTTCCTCCATGCGCTCGGCATGGACTAAGATGGCTGTCCCCTCGTCCGTCAGCACGAAGCCATCGGGCGTGCGCTGAAACAACATCTGCCCGAGTGTCGCTTCGAAGGCTTTCAGGCGACGGCCCATGGTCGGCTGTGTCAGCCCAAGCCTGCGCGCAGCACCTCCCAGCGTTCCTTCGCGGACAATGGCGAGAAAGATTTCGACATCGCTCCAGTTCATGCCGCTCTCCGAACGCCAAACGAAAATGCATGGATATCGTACAAATTCGTAGGTTTCCATTCTTTCTTGAAGATCCCATCTTCGTAGCAGCGAAACTCAAGGAGGCAACAATGCCCTCTCCTTCCACCATGAAAGCCCTTTATATCGACAGCCCGAATGCGCCGTTTCGGCTGGCAGAAATTCCCAGGCCAAAACCCGGCCCCGGCCAGGTGCTCGTTCGTATCGCTGCCAGCGGGGTCAATCCGCTCGATACGAAAATCCGTGCGGGTGCGGCCGCCCATGCGCGGCACCCCTTCCCCGCCGTTCTCGGTATCGATCTTGCCGGCACAGTCGAGGAAATCGGCGATGATGTTTCCGATTTTCATCCGGGCGACGAAGTCTACGGCATGACCGGCGGCGTCGGTGGCAATCAGGGGTCGCTAGCGGAATATGCGGCGGTCGATGCTCGTTTGCTGGCGCTAAAGCCGAACAACCTCTCCATGCGCGAAGCGGCGGCACTGCCGCTAGCAACCATCACCGCCTGGGAAGGATTGGTCGACCGCGCTCGTCTGCAGGCGGGTCAGAAAGTGCTGGTGCTTGGCGGTGCAGGCGGCGTCGGCCATGTCGCCGTGCAGATCGCCAAAGCCTTCGGCGCGGATGCCTATGCCGTCGATGGCGGCGCGAAGGCCGATTACATCCGCAGCATTGGGGCGACGCCGATCGACTATCGCGCTCAGACCGTCGAGGACTACTTGGCAGCCCATACCAATGGCCAAGGCTTCGATCTCGTCTACGACACCATCGGCGGCGCAAACCTCGACGCCGCCTTTCAAGCCGTGCGCCGTTTCGGCCATGTGGTCAGCGCCCTCGGTTGGGGAACGCATGCATTGGCGCCGCTGTCCTTCAAGGCCGCCAGCTACTCCGGCGTCTTCACGCTGCTGCCGCTGCTGACCGGAGAAGGCCGGCAGCATCACGGCGAGATCATGCGTGAAGCAACGAAACTGGTCGAGGCCGGTAAGCTCGTACCGAGGCTTGATCCCCATCGTTTCACGCTCGCCGATGTCGATAAGGCGCATGCCCTGATCGAGAATCGCCAGGCTCAGGGGAAAATAGTTGTAGATGTTAATGGTTGATACCGGCGGCGCGGCGAATTCGGTTCCATCTCGCCCTAGGCGGGCGAGAAAGCAATTTCACTGGTTTAGGAATTGCGACATAGAGAGCTCCACATATTCGCGAGTCTGGCGCAATTTCTAAGCGATTGAAATTGCGAGAGCGGGGGTCCGCGACTTGCTCATTTGACGGCGAGATCCTGTGCGTCCCTGCCTACCCCCGCCCTTGCGAAATCTAGCACTTAGCCTATCGGCTAAATGCTGATTTCGCTTTCCCGCCCGCCGAGGGCGGGATAGCCTCTGCGCTTATCGCGCCAGGTCGAGATAGGCCGACGCTACTATGGCGTCGATATCCGCCGGCACGGGAATGACGCAGGCTTCTTTGCCGAGACCACCCTTTGCCACGCGCTCCAGGCAGCGGGCTTGCAGCGCGAAGCCGAGATCCATGGATTCGACGGTATTACCGAGGGGGCGCGGGCCGGCGAGATTGGCCATGTGGCCAGCGCCGAGAATGTGGAAAGAGCGCCCGTCCTGCATGCGGATGGTCTCGATATGCTCGGCCTCGTAGCGATCGACGCCAACGACATCCGGACTACTGTGGAAGCCCTCGACATCGATCTCGTGTGGGAAGTGACCGCCATTCATCAGGATCGCGCCATCCTTGATCAGCGGCAGGTCAGCCGCGGTGATGATAGCGGGATAGCCGGTGACGGTAATCAGGATATCGGCGGAGCGGATCGCCTCGGCGCGCAGGGGTGTGACGAAGCCATCCAGATGCGCTTCAAGCGTTGTCACCGGATTGATATCGACGACGCTGACGGTGGAAAAGGCGTTGCGGAAACAGGCGGCCGTGCCCTTGCCGCAGGCGCCGTAGCCGAAGATGGTGACGCGTTTGCCGTTGGTCGAGCGGTTGGTGAATCGCAGATAGCTCTCGAACAGGCTCTGGCCGACGGCATGCTTGTTTTCGGCGAATTGCTTGATCGGACTGTCGTTGATGACGAGGATTGGCATGGCCAGTTTGTCGCGCATCGGCAGTAGCCGGGTGCGGCCGGACGTCGTCTCCTCGGTGCCGCCCAACAGGTTCGCATAGGGTCGCTCGGCGGCGCGGGCGAAGAGATCTCCGCCGTTGTCGAGCAGCAGATCCGGCTTTTCCGCCAGGATGGCGTCGAGGCTGGTACCGTGCTCGGCGGCATCCGTGGTCTGAGTGGCGAAAACGGTGATGCCCTGGGCCTGCAGATAGTCGACGGTTTCCGGCTGGGTGCTGTTGAGATTGCCGGTGCAGACGAGGTGCGCTCCGCCGGCCCGCAGTGTCATCAGCAAGGCCACGGTTTTGGGCTCGAGATGAATGCCGGTTCCGATCGTCAAGCCGGCGAAGGGTCGGGTCTGGCTGAATTCCGCTGCCGTGGCCGCAAGCAGCCGGCAGCTCCGGGCAACCCAATCGATGCGGGAAGGAGAGGAAGGCTGGTGCATTGATGAGCTCCTGGCAGAGGTTTGTCGTTGCCTCGATCTCCCACGGGAAATGGCGGGCTGTCTATGGACATTGGAATGAGCGATAGAGCAGAAAAAGTGACGTATGCACGAGGCTTATCTCGCCCCTAGTGGGAGAGGCCCAGCGCCCGCTCCGACCAGCCACTCCGTCAGCCTGACAAAAGCCGCGTCTTTGGCATCGCCGCCGCGGATGCTGAGGCTGTATCCGGCAGGCCTTCGGATGAAGCCATAGGGCGCCACGAGCGCGCCGCGATCGATGTCTTCGCCGATGGCCGTGCGAGGTGCGATGGCAATGCCGATGCCGGAGCGGGCGGCGCCGATCGCCAAGAGCAGATCTTCGAATTCGCGATTGCGGGCGAAACGGATGGGCGCATGGCCACTCTCGGCAAACCAATCATCCCAGAGGCGGGGCGTGGAACGGCTTGTCAGGGCGACGGCCCCCGCAAGCGCGTCGACGCCGGCGGAAAGGTCGAGGCGGGCGGCAAGGCCGGGCGTCGCCACCGGGCCGAATTCATCTTCCATGAAGCGAATGGCGGTGATGTCAGACGCCGGCCGATATTCGCCGCCCATGATCACGGCGTCGAGATCGGGATGTCGCGCCAGCGGTTCAACTGTTGCCATCGGAATGATGTCGACATCGACCTCCGGAAGTGCAGCCTGCAGTTCGCCGACGCGCGGCATCAGCCACCAGACGGCAAAAGCCGAGGGCACGCCGAGGCGGAGCGTCCGGCGCGCACCGGCTACAACCTCAGCCGAAGCTCGCGCCAAGATGCCGAAGGCGATACCGACGGAATCGGCAAAGGCCCTTCCCTTCTCCGTCAGAACCAGGCGGCGGCCGTCGCGCTGGAACAAAGCAATACCGAAAAAGGTTTCCAACACAGCGAGTTGCTGGCGTATAGCACCACGCACCACACCGAGTTCGTCGGCTGCTTTCAATATGCTACCACAACGAGCAACGGCATCGAAAGCGCGCAACGCGTTCATCGGCGGAAGACGTTGCGGCGGAGAGCGTTCGGACATAACGGAGATTTAGCTTATTTGCCGGTATGATAGGAAGAGCTAAGCAGCGATTACACCATCTGCGGCATGGGGATAGCATTCAATGTCGCTTTCAGCACAGTCGCTGGCGAATATCGGAGGCCGACTCATCCTATTTTTATCTATTTAGGCCTCAACAAAAGTGTGGGGAAATACCATATAAAGCCATATGGAATGCACAATTTTTCCATGTAATGCTAATATGTGACTGATTCTAAACTCTAACTCCTAAAGGTGCCTCCACAATTGGCCATTCTCGCCCGTATCGCAAATGATGTGCAGCTCATGTTTCGGCGCCCGCCGCGACAGCAATATGCTGCGCTCTGTTACCGGGTGAAGAAGAAGACGGGCGAGTTGGAAGTGCTGCTGCTGACCAGTCGCGACACTGGTCGTTGGGTCATTCCCAAGGGCTGGCCGATGCCGGGTAAGCTGTCGCATGAAGTGGCGGCACGCGAAGCCTTTGAGGAGGCCGGCGTGCGCGGTACGGTGGAAACCGAGCCGCTGGGCGCATTCAACTATCCCAAGGTTCTGAAGGACGGCATCCAGGTGCCCTGCCGGGTTCAGGTCTATGCGCTTGATGTCAGCGATCTCGCCAAGAATTTCAAGGAAAAGGGCGAGCGTTCGATCGAGTGGTTCTCCTGCGCCGAAGCGGTGAAGCGCGTCCGCGAACCGGAACTGCGCGACCTCATCCTCGCCTTCGAGCAGCGGATTACGGAAAACCCGCTGTAGCAGTGGCCGAGTAAGCCGCAACATAGTCCCAACAAATTACGCCGGTATAATTGCCAAACATTGCGTGGGCTGCCAGGCGGCGTAAGCCCATACATTTCGACTCAGAGAATGGCATGTTCGACGACCGACCGGGGACACCGACAAAACGCACACTGGACAAGGATCTCGACAAGGTCACCTATGTCGAGGATGCGGCGTACCATGTCACGAAACGGTTGATCGCTCCCAGCATTGGCCTGATCTTCCTTGGCCTTGCCATGAGTTTTGCCGGGATCCATGTGCTGAACCAGCCAGGTGCAACGCTAGTCATCGCTGCCGTGGCGCTTGCCGGCTATATGGCCATGAATATCGGCGCGAAGGACGTTGCCAACAATGTCGGCGCCGCCGTGGGGGCGCGGGCCATTACCATGACGCAGGCTCTGGTCATGGCGGCGATCTTCGAAATCCTGGGCGCCACGATCGCGGGCGGACCGGTCATCAAGACCATCTCCTCGCACATCATCGATACCGACCGCATCTTCACCAGCGGCAAGATCGCCTGGCTGATGATGGCCGCACTTTTGGCCGCGGCACTCTGGATCAATTTCGCTACTTGGCTGAAGGCGCCGGTTTCGACCACGCATGCCATCGTCGGCGCCGTCGTCGGCGCTGGCGCTGCCGCCGTCGGGCCTCAGATGGTCAATTGGAGCGTGATGGCGGTCATCTCCGCCGGCTGGGTAGTTACGCCGCTCCTTGGCGGTGCGATCGCCGCCGGTATTCTGTTTTTTATCGAGACTTTCATCGTCTATCGCGACGACAAGATCGCGGCCGCCAGATATTGGATTCCCATCCTGATCGGCCTGATGGCCGGCGCCTTCACCGCTTATCTCGTCGTGCAACTCGCGCCTCACGACACGGTCGCAGGCTTTTCGACCATGGCGATCGGCATCGGTGTCGGCTTGGCAACGTGGTGCGGTGCGAGACCGCTGGTTGCAGCGCAATCCGTCGGCTACGAAAACAAGAATAGCTCGCTGCGCAAGCTTTTCCGCCTGCCCCTGATCTGTTCGGCGGCGCTGATGTCCTTTGCGCATGGTGCCAACGATGTCTCCAACGCTGTCGGCCCGCTGGCCGCGATCGTGCGCAGCCTCGGCCCCGGCGGCAGTCTCGACGTCATCGCAGGCGCGGCCGGATCCGCCGCACCCTATTGGGTCGTGCTGATCGGCGGCTGCGGCATCTCTGTCGGCGTGCTCCTTTACGGTCCGCGCCTGATCCGCCTCGTCGGCGAGCAGATCACCAAGCTTAACCCGATGCGGGCCTATTGCGTGGCGCTGTCGGCGGCTCTCACCGTCATCGTCGCCTCCTGGTTCGGCCTGCCCGTCAGCTCCACCCATATCGCCATCGGCGCGGTCTTCGGCGTCGGCTTCTTTCGTGAATGGTCCACCACCCACTCGAAGCGCCGCTTGGCCTATATGCGGCGGAAGGCCGACGCCTCGGGAATCGCCTGGGGCGAGGTGGAAGAAGCCCGCGAGCATAATCCGGACGAAATCCATCGCCGACGTCTCGTGCGCCGTTCGCATTTCATGACCATCATCGCTGCCTGGTCCATCACCGTTCCGGTATCGGCCATGCTTGCAGCCGCGGTATATTGGGCTATGGTCGCGCTCTTCATTTAAGGGATTACCCATGCGCGCCAATTTCCGCATGCAGCGGCTGTTCGTGGTTTCGGATATCAGGGCAAATGCTGGCATCGAAGCTGATCGCGATCAATTCAACTATCTCGCCAATGTGCTGCGCATGGAGGACGACGCCGAGCTGTTGATCTTCAATGGCCGTGACGGCGAATGGAAGGCCCGCGTCTCCTTTCCCTCGCGCAAGCATATCCTGCTGACGCCAATCGAGGAGACGCGGCCGCAACCCGCCCCTTCCGACCTGCACTATCTCTTTGCACCGCTGAAAGTCGGGCGGCTCGATTATCTCGTGCAGAAGGCGGTGGAGATGGGCGCCGGTCTGCTGCAGCCAGTGATGACGCAGCACGTACAGGGGAAGATCACCAATCTCGACAAGCTCAAGGCCAATGTCATCGAGGCAGCCGAGCAATGCGGCATACTCGGCGTTCCCGATGTGGCCGAGCCGGTAAAGCTTGCCGATCTCCTGGCGCGCTGGCCGAAGGAACGCCGCATCCTCTACTGCGACGAAGGCGATGCCGGGCAGAACCCGTTGCCGCTTCTGGCAGACGTCAAGGAGAAACATCTGGCGCTGCTGGTCGGCCCGGAGGGTGGTTTTTCGGAGGAAGAGCGCACGCTACTGCGCAGCCTTGATTTCGTCACCGCCATTCCCTTGGGCCCCCGCATCCTGCGCGCCGACACGGCAGCCGTGGCGGCCATGGCGGTCATCCAGGCGGCGATCGGGGACTGGAACTAGTTTACTCCGCCCGACAACGGCTTTTCAACGCGCCAGCGCGAACGCGGTCGTGATGATCAGCGCGCCTGCCAACGAAATATTTACGACACGCGAAATGGTCGGGTTCTGAAGGAAACGAGATAGCGAGGCTCCGATCAGAAGCCAGCACAGGTGGATGATCACAATCATCATGCTGAGCAGTGCTATCTTGCTCACCGCGTCAAGCGTGCCCCGGTCCTTGAAAAGGTTGACCCCGGCGAAGACGGCGGCAATCGCCAGATATGCCTTGGGATTGGCGACCGCCAGCAGAAAACCGCCAGCGAAGGCAGGCGTGGCGGCTTGATCGCTGCCGTATGCGAGCGGCGGAGCAGTGGCAATTCTGAGGGCGAGGTAGAGGATGTAGACGGCCGAGATGACCGTAAGCGCCGAAGCGCCATGGGGCACCGACAGCAAAATCGCGACGACGCCGGCCGCCACGGCCAGCAGCACGACCATCGTGCCGGCGATGAGACCGCAGACATAACCGATCGACCGGCGGAAACCATAGACGGCCCCAACCGCCGTGGCGCTGATCGTGGACGGACCCGGGCTGCCCATAATGACAAGAGAAGCCAGAAGCAGGGTCAGGATCGGATAGAGTGCGGTTAGCTCGAACATCGATATGCCCTCCCGTTGTCAATCGAAGGCAAGGCTATTTCGAACGTTGGTCGGGTGTCTTGAACGCTTGTGCAAGCGCGCGGGTATCAGCTTCTATCGCACCGCAGCTTCCAGACACAAAATGCTATTTTTTTGAACGGGTCTTGAAAGAAATTCACTTGCACCGTACCTCAATCCGCGTCAATCACCCTTCCCATTGGCCTGCGGCTTGCGCTGGCTCCCTTCCGAGATCAAGGTAATACCATGGCGCGCGACACCACCGACCAGACTCCGCTCTCTTCGGTCTCGGACATGACGGCCTATCTGGCCGCCGGGAGCAAGGCGAAGGAGCAATTCCGCATCGGCACGGAACACGAAAAATTCGTGTTTTTCCGCGCCGACAACAGCCCTGTGCCTTATTTCGGGGACGCCAGCATTTCCGCGCTTTTGAAGGGCCTGCAGAAAAAGAGCAGCTGGGATCCCATCATGGATGGCGACAACATCATTGGGCTGGGCGAGCCGACCGGCATGGGTGCGATCTCGATCGAGCCCGGCGGCCAATTCGAACTGTCGGGCGCACCGCTCGAAAACCTTCACCAGACCTGCAAGGAATCGAACCAGCACCTGGCGACATTACGCGAAATCGCCGAGCCCATGGGCATACGCTTCCTCGGCATTGGCGGCAGCCCGAAATGGACCTTGGCCGAAACGCCGCGCATGCCGAAGTCCCGTTACGACATCATGACCCGCTACATGCCGAAGGTCGGCACCAAGGGTCTCGACATGATGTATCGCACGTGCACGATCCAGGTGAACCTCGACTTCGCTTCGGAAGAGGACATGCGCCGCAAGATGCGTGTATCGATGAAGCTGCAATCGCTGGCGACCGCGCTGTTTGCTTCCTCACCATTTACCGAAGGCAAGCCGAACGGCCTTTCCTCCTGGCGCGGCGACATCTGGCGCGATACCGACAACCGCCGCAGCGGTCTGCTTGACTTCACCTTCCGCGACGACTTCGGCTTCCGTGATTATGTCGAATGGGCGCTGGACGTTCCCATGTATTTCGTCGTTCGCGACGGCCATTATCATGACTGCACTCACGTCACCTTCCGCCAGTTCATGAACGGCGCGCTTAAGGGCGAGATCGCCGCCTGGGAGCCGACGATGGGCGACTGGACGAACCATCTCTCCACCCTCTTCCCCGACGTACGCCTGAAGCGCTTCCTGGAAATGCGCGGCGCCGACGGCGGCCCCTGGCGGCGTATCTGCGCGTTGCCGGCCTTCTGGGTCGGCCTGCTCTATGACGACGAGGCGCTGACATCCGCAGACGAGCTGACCAAGGAGTGGACTTTCGAAGAGGTCAATGCTCTGCGCGATGTCGTGCCGGTGCAGGGCCTGAAAGCGAGCATCAAGGGCCATGGCCTGTTCGATGTGGCGCGCGAGGTCATCGGCATTTCCCGCAACGGCTTGAAGAACCGCGCCCGGCTGAACGGCGACGGCCTGGACGAAAGCGTCTTCCTGGCGCCGCTCGACGAAGTGCTCGCCAAGAAGGGCACGCTCGCCGACGATCTGCTGATGCTCTATCACGGCCGCTGGAACCAGTCGGTCGAGCCGGTCTTCGAGGAATATCAATACTGACAGCCGATTCGGCCCCGTTTGCCGCGGTTGCGGACAGGCAGAAAGCGGTATGCGCCGTCTTTTTTCCCGCTATACTGTTTGAATTGCACGCCTTCTGATTCCGGGCGGCATGATTGCGGGGAAAGGGACTTCGATGCTGCCACTCTTCGACATGATGATGCAGGCACAGAACGGCGCCGCCACCGAGGCCATGGCGAAGCAGTTCAACCTCGCGCAGGAACAGGCGACCAAGGCGATGGCGGCGCTGATGCCCGCCTTTTCATCGGGGTTCAAACGCAGCGCGACGAACCCCTATAATTTTATGAGCGTGATGCAGGACATCACCTCCGGCAGCTATGCCAAATATTTCGAGGATATGAGCAAGGCCTTCACTCCGGAGGGCATTGCCGACGGGAATAACGTGTTGGCACGGCTGTTCGGCTCCAAGGAAGTATCGCGCGCCATCGCTGCGCAAGCAGCGCAGATGACTGGCATCGGCCAGGAGATTTACAAGCGCATGCTGCCCGTTATGGCCAACACGCTCATGGGCGGCCTGTTCAAGGAAACCAGCGGCCAGATGCCTCAGATGACCAATCCGTTCCTCAACACCGCGATGGGTGAAATGATGCAGAACTGGCTGCAGACCATCGGTTTTGCACCGAAGCAGCAGCCAACACCACAGGCGAGCATCTTCGACAATCCTTTCACCCAAGCGATGGAGCTGATGTTCGGCGCCCGACCGGTCGAGCACGAAAAGCCGGCCTCGTCTGCTAACCCTTTCCTCGACAATCCCTTCGCCAAAGCGTTTCAGGACATGATGCGCAGCTTCCCGATGCCCGCGGAGCCGCCGAAGGAAGAGCCGAAGGCCAAGCCCGCCATCCCTGGCGTCGACATGGCGGCCTATACCGAGATGTTCAACGCCATGTTCGACAGCGGCCTGGAAGTGCAAAAGACCTATCAGAAGAACATGGAAGCGATTTTCGACAGCTACATGCAGACGGAAAACAAGCCCGCGCCGACGCAGAAGTGAAGCCTGGCGTTTACTGTTCTCGGGGTGTGGAGTCGCCCTCATCTCGCCTTTGGCAAGAATTTCCCGCTGCCTGCTGACAAGTGCCGCTAACGGAATACCGGCACTGCAGAATGTGCGCGGCCCATCCGCCACCCGAAGCACGTCGCTATTCCTGTTGCTGTGAGCGTCTTTCCAGACGAGATTTATGCAGCTCCACGGAGCTGGGCAGAGAAAGTGTTTCCAAAGCGCATCCAATACAACCGGCTCGACCAAGGCGGGCACTCTGCCGCCTGGGAACAGACGGAACTCTTTGTCCAAGAGCTAAGGGCCTTATTCATACCGCTGCGTTGAATCCTCGGGAGCGGACGCATCATTCCGGCATGGTCCGCTCCTCGTGCGCCACAAGGAGAATTGCCATGATCAGCAAATATGCCCTGATACTGTCGCTCTCTCTATCGGCCATGGCCGCCGCACACGCGGAAACGGCAGCGCCCGGCGGCGCGCAGATGTCCGCGACGGCGACTGTGCAGGCAACCGAGGACAAATCGATCAGGCCGTTCCGGATCCATGTACCGGAAAAAGCAATAGCCGACCTGCGGCGCCGAATTCGTGAAACCCGTTGGCCCGAAAAGGAAACCGTGCCGGATCGGTCGCAGGGCGGTCAGTTGGCCAATATGCAGGCGATCGTCAAATACTGGGGCAGTGACTACGACTGGCGCAGGGTCGAAGCGAAGCTCAACGCATTGCCGCAGTTCGTGACTACGATCGACGGCGTCGACATCCATTTCATCCATGCTCGTTCGAAGCATCCGAATGCGCTGCCGGTCATCATCACGCATGGATGGCCGGGCTCGATCATCGAGCAGATGAAGGTTGTCGAGCCGCTCACCGATCCAACCGCGCACGGCGGCAGTCCCGACGACGCGTTCGATGTCGTCATCCCGTCGATGCCCGGCTTTGGGTTCTCCGGCAAACCAAAGGGAACCGGCTGGGGGCCGGACCACATTGCCCGCGCCTGGGCGGAACTGATGAAGCGTCTTGGCTATACGCGCTATGTCGCCCAGGGCGGCGATTGGGGATCGCCCGTCAGCGAAGCGATGGCGCTGCAGGCGCCGGAGGGATTGCTCGGCATCCACATCAATCTGCCGGCGGCAGTCCCGCCTGACGTGGCCGCTCTGCTCACCAGCGGTGGGCCGCCGCCAGCGGGCCTTTCCAATAAGGAGCGCGCAGCGTTCGACGCGCTCGACGATCTGTTCAAAAAGAAAAGAGCCTACGCCGCGATCATGGGCACGCGCCCGCAGACGATCGGCTACGCCCTGACGGACTCCCCGGCAGGACTTGCAGCCTTCATCTATGACTATAACGACGGCGAGCCTGAGCGATTGCTCAGCAAGGACGACGTGCTCGACGACATTTCGCTGTACTGGCTGACGAATAGCGCGACCTCGGCAGCGCGGCTCTACTGGGAGAATGGCGGACGAGCCGTCATATTTTCCGCCGCCCAGAAAACCGACGAAATCAAGCTGCCGGTCGCCATCACGGTGTTTCCCGACGAATATTATCGGGCTCCGGAGACCTGGGCCCGCCGCGCCTATCACAACCTGATCTACTTCCATGAAGCCGACAAAGGCGGCCACTTCGCGGCGTGGGAACAGCCTGAACTTTTCAGCGCGGAGCTGCGCGCTGCGTTCAGATCGCTACGGTAGGCTCAAACAAGGAGAAAGCCATAAAGACGCATCGTCAGGTCGAACGGTTCCTGCTTGTGCAGTTGGGATCGCGCCGCATTGACGGCGTGCAAAATCCTGTCTAGCTATAGCTGCATGAATATCGCAACGATTCTCGTAGTGGTGATAGGGCGCATGGGCAGGGTGGTATAACTATCCGGCGAAAGCACCCATGCGCGGTAAGCAGGCTCCTGACGGGGCCTTTTTTTATGCCCGGATTTCGGGCCGCGCCTCGTCGGACTTCCACCAAATCCCACTGACAAAACGGACGAGACCATGACGAGCGATAATCCCATTCAGACGTCGTGCACGCAAATGACCGAAAAAGCGGTTGCTGCCCCGACGAGTGCTCCGCCCCGACTGACAACCCTTATCTTGCTGTCGGCGCTCTCCGTGCTGCCGGTGAACATGATCCTGCCGTCGCTGCCGAAGATCGCCGCTGCGTTCCACGCCGATTACGCGCTCGTCAACCTTTCGGTTGCCGGCTATACGATCGTTACAGCCCTGATAGAGATCGTCGCTGGTACACTATCGGACCGCTATGGGCGCAGGCCGGTCGCATTGATCGCTGTCTCCATTTTCATCCTCGCGTCGGTTGGCTGCGCATTTGCTCCCAATATCGGCGTTTTCCTCGCTTTTCGAGCGATGCAGGCGTCGATCGGTGCCTGCTTTTCCGTGGCTCTCGTCGTCGTCAAGGAAACATCGGGCGAACGCGGAGCGGCAAGCAGAATTGGCTACGTCTCCATGGGATGGGCGATTGCCCCCATGGTCGGCCCTCTGTTTGGCGGCTTGCTGGACGAGCTGTTCGGATGGCGGGCGATGTTCGTTGTCTTGGCTATTCTCGGTGCGGCTGCCCTCGCCTTGTCCATGCGCGAACTAAGGGAAACCTCTACCGCCGCATCAAGATCGGATAGGAACTACCTCACCTCCTATGCGCAACTCCTGAGTTCGGTGCGATTCTGGGCCTATACACTGTGCATGGCCTGCTCCATGGGAACGCTTTATATCTTCCTGGGAGGCGCACCTTTGGTATTTGGCCGATCGCTCGGCGGATCAAGTGCGACACTGGGTTTCTACATGGGAATGGTTCCCGCCGGCTTCATCCTGGGCAGCTATCTGGCCGGTCGCTTTGCCTCGCGAAATACACTAGGCACCATACTGATCATCGCGCGCCTTTTCACATGCGCGGGGCTGTTGGCCGGCCTGGCGCTCTCTATGTCGGGCGCCGCTCACGTTCTTGCGTTCTTTGGACCTTGCATGTTCATCGGCATAGGCAACGGGTTGACCATGCCTGCCGCCAATACCGGCGTGCTGTCCGTGCGCCCCATTCTCGCTGGCACCGCCGCGGGGCTGTCTGCAGCAATGAGACTCGCTGGGGGAGCGCTCATAGGCGCTATCGCCGGCCTGTTTCTTGCCCGCTCCAGTACAGCTTATGCGTTGTTCGGGATGATGCTCGTATCGGCTTCGCTTGCGTTGTTTGCGGCGTTTTACGCGGCTTTACTGGATCGGCGTACTTCCGAGCCGGTGTCCTAGGGGGCGGCCCCTTTCCATCGACTCGGACATCTGGGTTGTTGCGCAATTCCCAGATATGGGAACCGGGCAACTCAGGCCGGCCGTCTCCGGCCAACGAATCCGTTGGATCTGGCCTGGCTCAGGGCCTCGTGCCCGCGTCCTGGTTTCGGAACGCCGCCTCCCCGGCGTCCGACACCTCTACCCACTTCTTATCGGGCGCGGCGTCTGCGACGTAACTGTCGTGCCAATTCCACCACTTGTAGGTCGCGGTCTGAGGATAGCCCTCGGGCGATTCCTCCCAGACCTCCTGCCGGCCCAGCGGCGTGATGTCGAGGTAGTTCCAGGTACCCCCCATCTGCTCGTCGCCGCGGTTGTTGATGAAGTAGGTGCGGAACACACGATCACCGTCGCGGTAGAACACGTTCGTGCCGTGCCACTCGTCCACGCCGAAATCGGCGTCGAAGCTATCCGTGATAGTGAACCACGGTATCCCTTCCCAACCCATCTTAGCCTTCAGTCGGGCAATGTCCGCCTGCGGCGCACGGGAGACGAAAACGAGCGTTGTGTCACGGGCATTCAGGTGAGAGACGTGAGCGACTTGGTCGGCCACCATGGAGCATCCCCGGCAGGCATGGTCGGGCCAGCCGAATACTCCAGGCTCGAAGAAGGCGCGGTAGACGATGAGCTGACGCCGGCTTTCGAAGAGGTCGAGCAGACTTACCTTGCCGGCGGGGCCTTCGAACGCGTAGGCCTTCTCGACGGCCATCCACGGCATCCGCCGGCGCTCGGCGGCCAAGGCGTCACGGGCGCGGGACTGAGCCTTTTCCTTCACGAGTAAACCCTTGCGGGCCGCCTCCCACGCCTGCGGCGACACGACCGGTGGTGTGTGCATGGTAGGCTGTCCTTCCTTCCGTCCGTTCTGAGCTGATATAGTCATGACTTTGAAACCTCCTATTTTGGACGAATTTTCGCGTCTCGTCGCCGAAGCGCGGTTCCAATGGCTGCTCATTGCTCGCTATTGGTCACGAAATAGTCTGGCATCGGGAATCGAACAGGTGGGAGTAACAAGTGTGGCGGCATTCCGCTGGGAGGCGGTGGTTGCAGCCGAAAGCCGAAGCCGGAAATCGGTTGCTACAAACAGCTTGTCTTCCTTATTCCGTGGCTCCGATAGCCTGCCGCGGAGACAATTCCATCCGGCGGGATATCCTGATGCCCTCCAGAAACACCTCGTCGTGACTAACGACCAAGAGCGCGCCGTCATATGCGCGCAAGCCCGCCTCGACCGCGGCAATCGAATCGATGTCGAGATGATTTGTCGGCTCGTCCAGGATCAGCAGCGGCGGTGGTGTCGATCCACCCAGGACGCAAGCGAGACCAGCGCGCAGCAACTGCCCGCCGCTTAGCGTGGACACGATTTGAAGCGCCGCGTCGGCCCTGAACATGAACCGGGCAAGCGCTGCGCGGCAGGCATTTTCATCCGTTTGCGGGTTCATCCGCCGAAAATTGTCGCGGATCGAGAGCGATGGATCAAGAAGACTTACCTGTTGGTCGAGCATCGAGACCGCAGTCATGATGCGGATGGTCCCGGCCCACGGTTGCAGCGCTCCGGAGATCAGCGCCAGCAACGTCGTCTTGCCCGAACCGTTCGGCCCGGCGATGGCAATGCGCTCTGGCCCTACGATCTCAAAAGAGAGATCGCTGATGATCGGCTGGCCGGGCTGATAGCCTGCCGTCGCGCCGTCGATCTTCAGAACGACCTTGTTCGCCGGCAGTCCGGTCGACGGAAGCTTGACCGACAGGGGCTGGAGGATTTCGATGCGCTCGCGGGCAGCAGCGGCGTCTTCAAGCGCCTGCGCGCGCCGGCGTTCGGCAAGGCGAGCATTCTCGCCGCCCGTCATCTCACTCCGCTCCTTCAGCCCGCCCAGCATGATCCGCGGTGCGCCGCCCTTGGCGGCTTTCCTCTTGCCCTCACCATCCCGTCGCGCTTGCCGTTCCACCGTTGCCTGTGCGCTGCGCGCAACCTCGGCCACACGCTTCTCGGCATCGGCAAGATCGTGTTCGGCAGCCGCAAGCTCGAGAGCCTTGCGCTCACGATACTGGCTCCAGTTGCCGCCATAGCGCGTGGCGCCGAGCGAGGTCAGTTCGACGATGGCATCCACCGTGTCGAGTAATTCCCGGTCGTGGCTGACGACAATCGCACCGGCCCGCCAACTCGCAAGCAGCTCGATCACGGCTTCGCGGCCCTCGCGATCCAGATTGTTCGTCGGTTCGTCCAGTACGAGGAAATCAGGTTCGGTGAAGGTCAGCGCCGCGAAGCCGGCGCGCGTGCGCTGCCCGCCCGATAGGGCGGCGAGAAGCGTGTCAGGTGCGGCATCGAGCCCTGCACGATCGAGAGCGGACGCGATGCGCGTTTCCAGCGTCCAGTCCGCTGAAGCGAGCTCTTCGGCTGTTGCCTCACCCGCTTCGGCGCGGCGGAGAATGGCCAGCGCTTCGCTCGCCTGGAACAGATCGGCGACAGTCTCGTCGGGCTCTACTCGAACGCCCTGGCGCAGAATGCCGAGACTGCCTCCGAAAGATACTACCCCGGACTGAGGCTGCAGCTCACCGGCAATGAGTTTGAGAAGCGTGGTCTTGCCAACACCGTTGCGGCCGACGAAGCCGGTGCGCTCGGCGCCAAAACTCAGATCAAGATTCGAGAAAAGCGATCGGCCGTCAGGCGTGGACCACGAGAGATTGGACAGGATGATGGATGCAGGCATGGATATGGTATTCCCCGGTGACAAAGCAAATTGGCGTTGTGATCGGGTTGGAATCCATGGTGGCACACATCCTGTTGGAATGACTGATGGCGGGTAATCTAGGTGACGACCGCCTTCGGTTCAAGGCTGGCTTAGAGTCTATCGAGAAAGCCGATGACGCGGCTCCATGTGAGATCGGCCGCCTTGGCATCGTAATCGGGCAGGCTGGGATCGGTATAGAGATGGCCAGCGCCCGGATAGGTGAAGAGATCGGCCGCGATCTGTGATCGTTCGGCTAAAGAGCGCCAGCGGGCAACATCTTCCGCAGGCTCGAAAGGATCCGGATCGGCAAGATGGACCTGCACCGGCAAGCCCTTGCGCGCATTTTCCGAGATTTGGGCGATGCTGTGAAGGAAGAGCACGCCGGCGGTCTGGGGCCGCTTCGGCCAAAGACTCGCCGCAACCGCCGCGCCCATGGAAAATCCGCCCAGAACCGTTGATGGCGGCAGGCCCGCCATCGCCCATTCCGCCCGTTCGCAAATGGTCGGCCAGCCGGTCTCATCCTTCAATTCGAAACCTTCGTCGATCGAGCTGGCGACCCAGCCGTCATATAGATCGGGCGCGGACGCCTTGTGCCCGGCCGCCTGCAGGCGCTCGACGGCGTCCAGTTCAAGGGGGCGCAGCCCGTAGACGGAATGGAAGAGGACCACTGTCGCCATTATCACAGCCTCCAGATTTAGCTCGCTCGTAACATAAGGCATTCGAAAGACATGGCAATTTCCCCGGTCGTCTTTCCGCTCTCCCAAAAGAAAAAACCCGGTGTCGGTACTGAGCCGAACACCGGGTAAGAGGCAGGGCTTATTGGCTATCACCCTGCGGGGAAACGTTTAATTGGCTTCAACGACGGAAGTTGTTGAGGCCGAGGAAGCGCGTGCGACGACGCGCGGAGTTGGTTAGATGGCTGGACGGATCCTCGAAGAAGGTCGAGGTGTTGAGCGCCGATTCGACGTCAAGGCGCGTCAAACCGATGTCCATCAGTTGGTAGTCGTTCAGCTCACTCAGATAATTGATCTCGCGGCGGTTGCGGATTACGCGCCAGACGGATGCCATCTTATCGAAAGCAAGCGTCAGGCGTGCCGTCAAAGGCAGCGACGGCCTTGCGTGGCCGAGATGCAGTGTCCGATCTGTCGTGCGCATTTCAATGGTCCTTTCGTTCAGGCACACGCTGGCCAAGCCCCTTCCCGGAGAACCGGAGAAGGAGCGTGGTTGGGAGGAATTCGGTAGGAGGTCTGTTAGTTGGTATGCTGATTTGCAGTAGGAAGATGCCAAAGCCCTATTGATCAGTCCAACGAATGTTTCTAATGATAATTATCAAACTCCTTTATAGGTGAGATCATGGCCGCGCCGCTCGATATCGATCAGTTGCAGACCTTCATCGCCATCGTGGATTCAGGCAGCTTCACCAAAGCGGCCGATCGGGTATTCAAGACGCAATCGGCGGTCTCCATGCAGATGCGCCGGCTGGAAGAACGCGTCGGCAAGCAGCTTTTCATCAAGGACGGCCGCGGCAACCGGCTGACGGCTGAGGGCGAGAAGCTGCTCAACTATGCGCGCCGCATCATCCGCCTGAACAACGAGGCGATTGCCGCCTTCGACGACAACCGGCTCGAGGGCACGCTGCGCATCGGCACGCCGGACGATTATGCCGACCGCTATATGCCCGAGATCATCGGCCGCTTCGCCAAGACGCATCCGAATGTCGAGCTCTACATCGTTTGCGAGCCCTCGGTCGATCTGGCCGAACGCATGCATCGCGGTGAGCTCGATATCGCGCTGGTCACCCATAATCCGCGCGAGAGAATGTCTGATGTCGTGCGCACGGAGCCCCTTTGTTGGGTCGGCTCGGCGAATCACCCGCTGCGCGACGATGCGCCGATCCCGCTCGCCGTCGGGCGACGCGACTGTCAGTGGCGGCAGCTTGCATGTTCGGCGCTCGATGCCGGCGGCCGCGACTATCAGATCCTGTTCACCAGCTGGTCCTGCACGGTGGTTGCCGCTGCGGTGCTTGCCGGCATGGCGGTATCGGTCATGCCGGAATCGGCGCTTCGTACCGGCATGAAAGTACTAAGCCAGGCGGACGGCTTCCCGCCGCTGCCGCCGGTGCAGATCGGCATCATGAAGCGGCCAGGCCTTTCGGTATCGCTGATGAACGCCATCACCGCCCATATCTCCGCTTGCCTGGACAACATCACACCGGCGGCGGTCGACGACGATCTCGAGGGCGATGTGAAGACCTTTACCCGCTACTATCCGCGCCTGCGCGCCGGACATATCCTGCCGGGCTGGTGAAGCTGAGGCGGTAGGCGCTAGAGAATAGATTGCCTACTGCCTATTACCTGACCCGCGCCTGGTTCGGCAAACAGCGTCGCGCGTATCACCTGTTTCCATTCGTTGAGCATGCGGACGGCGAGGCTCTTTTCGCTCATGATCGCGAGGCGGACGGAGGCGCCGATGAGGTGGCTGAAGAGCTGGCTGCGGGCTTGCAGGTCGATTTGACTGCCGGCCGGGGTATAAGCCTCGATGCCCTCCAGGAAGATTTCGGCGACGCGGTTGCTGTGCTCGATGTTCAGCCTCAGGAGATCCTGATCCATCTCAGTCCCCAGCCACACGCCCATATAGGTCGGATCGCCGCGGAACTCGCGATAGTACCAGTCGATCATGCCGCAGACGAGATCGATGGCGTGGTCGAGGGACTTCACGACGGCGAAGACTTCCCTCGTCTTTTGCTGGACGACGACGGCGTGGCGATCGAACAACGCCGTGACGATCGCGGCCTTCTCAGGGAAATATTGGTAAACGGACCCTATAGGCACGCCGGCTGCAATGGCAAGCTCCGTCATTGTCATCGCGCTGACGCCCTTTTCAGCGATCAACTGTGCGGCGGCCGAGAGGATGACATCGACGCGGTGGATGCTGCGCTCTTGTTTGGGCTGCTTGCGGAATTTGATGCGGTCGGGTGTGTCCGGGCTCATCCTTTTCCCATTTCATTATCACTCGGAACGACGCCGGGGCGTGTGCCGGTTTATGCCACACGCATGTTCAATGCGCGTAAATGGGAAAAGTTCAATTTTAAGTGTTACGGATTGATATATGGTCGCTATAAGCGACAACGGCGGAAGGATAGTTTTCCGCCGTTGTCGCGTCCAATCATTCGCCGTCAGCCGCTAGGCCAGGTACTTTTTCAGGAAACCGACGGTCCGGCCCCAGGCGAGATCGGCGGCCTTCTTGTCGTAGCGGGCGGCCGAAGTGTCATTGTTGAAGGCGTGGTTGGCACCATCATAGACGAAAATTTCGAAGGTCTTGCCGCCGGCCTGCAGCTCTTTTCGATAAGCGTCGATGCCGGCATTGGTGCGGTCGTCGAGGCCAGCATAATGCAGCATCAGGGCGGCTTTGATGTTGGGTACATCGGCAGCGGCGGGCTGCATGCCGTAATAGGCGACGCCGGCCTTCAGCTCCGGCGACTTTGTGGCGAAGCGGTTGATGACGCCGCCTCCCCAGCAGAAGCCGACTGCGCCGACCTTGCCGTTGGAGCCGTCGAGCTTGGAGAGAAAGGCCAGGCTCGCTTCGGCATTGGCAACTGTCAGCGCCGCATCGAGCTTGTTGAACTTATCGCGTGCCTGGTCCTCATCCTCCGGCGTGCCGCCGAGCGGCGACAAGAAATCCGGTGCCAAGGCGATGAAACCTTCCAGCGCGATACGGCGTGCGACATCGCGGATATGCGGGTTGAGGCCACGATTTTCATGAATGATGATCACGCCGCCAAGCTTGCCGCCGGCTCCCTTGGGCTGAGCGAGATAGCCTTTCATCTCACCGCCGCTGCCGGGATAGGTAACGTCCTTCGTCTCGAGACGACTATCATTGGCGGCAACGATCTCGGCGCTCGCCTTGTTGGCCGCAAGCAAAGGCGCAATCGCGGCGGCGGCCCCCGCCGAGCCCGCGAGTTTCGTCAGCTTTTCCATGAAGCTGCGCCGATCGAGCGTCAGATGCGTATATTCGTCGTAGGCATTGATCATCGCCTGCGTCACGATGGGCTTATCCACGTCCATTCTGGTTTCCTCCTCTTCTTCCCCAGCAGCCTGCATCCCAAGCAAAGCCACCCGATGACAAGATAGGTCAACGGACCGTAGTGGGGCGGTAAAGGAAGAACACAAATACGTTACCGCAGGTTGTTTCCCGCAGAAACGCAAGTGCGATCAGGAAAATGCCATCCAGACAGCAAGCCAGACCCACATGCCGGCAAGGGCAATATAGCCGATGGCGAATAGCGGGCTGCGGTAGCGCAGGTCGTTGCTGGTGACGTGCACGAAGGCATGGGCGTAGCGGGACACAACGAATATCCAGGCCAGGATCACGGCAGGCAGATTATCCGCTTGGGCGACGAACAACGCGATCGAGCAAGCATGAAAAAGAAGCGGGAGTTCGAACTGATTGGCGAGGCTGTTGCGCACCACCAGGCTTTCCGCCGGCTCATCGGCGACATAATTCTCGCGAAACTGCGATTGCTTGACCAAGCCGGCCTTCACCGCGCTGCGGCGGCGCAAGCATAACAGCGCGTAGAGAATATAGACAAGCACTGCATGGGCCATCATGGGCCAGAACATTTCATAGCCGGTCACGCCGCCAACTCCTTAGAGCAATTCCAGGAAAAGTGCGAAGCGGTTTTCCTGGAATTGCGTAAAAACAAAGAGATAGAGCGGGAAAGCGATTCCGTGAAACGCTCAACCGCTCTAGGGATTGCTGAACGGCGGAAGGGATCGTTCAGGACGGCTTGGAACCGTCCGGAGACAGGTAGCGAAGAATCGCGAACCGGGCCAGCAGAATGATGGTGACAACCAGCGACAGGAACTTTAGTCGCACGATGACCGGCAGCAGCCCCGCGAGCAGCGTCACAGTGCTATCCGACGGCGCCGCCGGTGGATAGAGGAGCAGCCCGGCAATGGTTTCGGCATAGTCCATCACGCCGTAGAAGATCGGCAGCAGGAAAATAAGCGCTATCACGGCAGCGGAGATCGGTCGGCCGAAAAAAGTGCCGCCCGGCCTGACCAGCAACAGCAGGCAGAACAACAGGCCGCCCAACGCCAGCGGAAAGACCAGGCCCGGCCCGAGATACATGGAATGTAGGATCGCCGCCGGGTCGGGATGATCCTTGAGATAGCGCAGCATGGCGACGACGTCTTCCTGCTCGTAGCCGCCGATGCGCGCGTCCAGCATCTCCTGTCCTGCCGCAGCGTCGCGGAAAGCCGTGACGAAGCCGGCATAGATCCAGGCAAAAAGCGCCAGGGACAAGGCCGCGAGCATCGCCGTCAGGCCTTGAAGCGACCTGACGTTGCCCTGAGCGTTGCCTGCCATCGATCAGGCGCCGGCGCCCGGATAGTTCGGGCTTTCGCGGGTGATCGTGACATCATGGGCGTGGCTTTCGCGCAAGCCCGCGCCGGAGATGCGCACGAACGTGGCGCGCTCCTGGAATTCTTTGAGATCGGCGCCGCCGACATAGCCCATGGCTGCCTTGAGGCCGCCGGCGAGCTGGTGCAGCACGCCTGAGACCGACCCCTTGTAGGGCACCTGGCCTTCGATGCCTTCCGGCACCAGCTTCAGCGTGTCGCGCACTTCGGCCTGGAAGTAACGATCTGCCGAGCCGCGCGCCATGGCGCCGACAGAACCCATGCCGCGATACGCCTTGAAGGAACGACCCTGGTAGAGATAGACCTCGCCCGGGCTTTCGTCCGTGCCGGCGAGGAGCGAGCCGACCATGGCGGCCGATGCGCCGGCGGCAATCGCCTTGGCGAGATCGCCGGAGAACTTGATGCCGCCGTCGGCGATGACGGGGATGTTCTGTTGCTGCGCGGCCTCGACCGCCGACATGATGGCCGCGAGCTGCGGCACGCCGACGCCGGCGACGATGCGGGTCGTGCAGATCGAACCAGGGCCGATACCAACCTTGACCGCATCGGCGCCGGCATCGATCAGCGCCCGTGTGCCGTCATAGGTGGCGACATTGCCGGCCATGATGCGAACGGAGTTGGAGAGCTTCTTGACCCGGGTAACGGCATCGAGGACACGCTGCGAATGGCCATGGGCGGTATCGACGACCAGAAGGTCGACCCCGGCATCGATCAGGCGCTCGGCACGCTCGAATCCATCGTCACCGACGCTGATGGCGGCGGCGGCGCGAAGGCGGCCCTGCGCATCCTTGGAGGCGTTCGGGTTGAGCTGCGACTTTTCGATATCCTTGACGGTGATCAGACCGATGAGGCGGGCTTCGCCATCGACGACCAGCAGCTTCTCAATGCGATGCTTGTGCAGCAGGCGCTTGGCTTCCTGCTGCTGCACGCCGTCCGTGACCGTGACCAGATTTTCGTGGGTCATCAATTCGTGGATCTTCTGCTCCGGATCGGAGGCAAAGCGAACGTCGCGGTTGGTGAGGATGCCGAGGAGGCGATGCGACTTCTCGACAACCGGGATGCCGGAAATGCCATGCGCTCTCATCAGGGCGAGCGCTTCGGCAAGGGTCGCGTCAGGGCCGATCGTGACCGGATTGACCACCATGCCGCTCTCGAACTTCTTGACCTGGCGTACCTCCTCGGCCTGCTGCACCGGTGTCAGGTTGCGGTGGATGACGCCCATGCCACCGGCCTGGGCCATGGCGATGGCGAGACGGCTTTCCGTCACCGTGTCCATGGCTGCCGACAGGATCGGCAGGTTGAGTTCGATGTCCTGGGCAATGCGGGTGGCGATGTTCGTCTGGCCGGGCATGACCTCGGAGTGCCCCGGCTGCAGGAGCACGTCGTCGAATGTGAGTGCATCCAACCCGGTTGACGTTTCAATAATGCGTGCCATGGCCAAATTCCTTCATCGGTGAAAAGCAGGAGGGCTCCGGAACGAATCGTCTACCGGGCGATCTTGCAAGTGTTGCTTGGAAGTTGGCGAGGGCTGGTAACACGTCTATGACAGGAAGTGAATAGGGAAAACGATGGCAGGAGTTCTTGCCATCGCCCCAGGAATGACCGGCCAATCTCAGCGCTCTTCCGTCGAGGAAGCAATGGACCCGGCCTTCCGCTCGATCGCCTCCACTATGCGCATCGACAGCGCCGGGTCGGAAACAGCGCGCGCCATGGTTACGCCGCCGGACAAAAGCGCCAGGAGCGCAATGGCATTTTCTTCGCGCTCCTCGGCCGAATTGCCGGCCAGGCCGGAGGCCGCTTCTTCTATCACGCTTTGCAGTTCGACTTCGTAGGCAGCCTTCGTATCGGCATCGGCACGCATGACGTCGGGGGACAGACTTGGCAAGGCGCAGCTCTGGCCGAGTGCGCAGGTGCGCTTCGGCCCGAGATAGTAGCTTACGAACGCCGCGAACCAGCCCTTGCCCTTTTTAGCCCTCAGATCCGATATGCCGAGCCGCAGTTCATCCAGGCCTGCCTGAACCGCCGCGCGGAACGCTTCGCCCTTTGATTTGAAATGCCCGTAGAACGCGCCGTTCGTGACGCCTGCGGCCTTGGTCAAGGCATCGATGCCGGAACCGCCATAGCCTTCCTGACGGAAAATCTCACCCGCCGCGTTGAGGACGCGCGTGCGCGTTTCGAGCTTGTGTTCTGTGCTGTAGCGCATAGCAACTTTCTTTAAGAGCGATTACTCTTTATGTTTGCATAGAGAGCGATCGGTGTGTATCAATAGAGAGCGATCAGTATTTATGTAGCACTACCAACCGAATTTTCAAACGAGAGGAACCCCGCCATGCCTATCACACTCACCGTACCGGAAGGTTTGCTGTCGAGCGAAGCCGAGGCCCAAACCTTCGCCGAATTGACCGATGCTCTCTTGAAAGTTTCGCAACTCTCGGGCAACGCGTTCATGACCCCGAACGTCGTCGGCACCATCAACGTTCTGCCGCAAGGACGCGTATTCTCAGGCGGAAAGCCGGCCGCAGCTGCCTTCATAGAGCTGAAACTGCCGGAGATCGCGCTCGCCACCGACGAGGCCAAACAAGCTTTTATCGAGGCGGCGGCAGGCATAGTCGAACGCGCTTCGAATGGTCGGGTATCCCGCGCTCATATCTGGACCAACATCGTTTATGCCGCGGAAGGCTCCTGGGGTATCGGCGGCCAGGTCTACGACAATAGCCAGCTTGTTAGCGCAATCCAACAAGCGGCTGCGCTCTAGAAAGCTTGCCGAGCGATATGGTCAGTTTCCACTCATTCGTAGCCTGTGACCATTGCGAGTCTAGCCATGCGACTTTCCAATTATCTGTTCTTCACGACGTGCTGCGAGCAGGCGCTTGCCTTTTACGAGATCTGCGGCCTCGGAAAAATTGTCGAAATCAAGCGCTACGGCGTGGATAGAATCCCTACACCGCCCGGATTTGTCCAAGGCCAAGTCATGCATGCGAAGTTCCAAGGCCCTGGCGTGCTCTTCTACGCTTCGGACAATGACGACGCGGAGCCGATGCGTGGGTCAGCACATTTGCTTGAGTTCGATGACCCAGAGCAGACGAAGCAGCTGTTCGCCCGCCTGGCGGCGGGCGGCGCGATATCAACACCGCTCGGCAAACAACCCTGGAGCAACCTCTACGGGAAGCTCACGGATCAGTTCGGCGTGCAATGGATGCTCAATTGCATCAATTGAGTTCGATCTCGCTTAACGAGGTGGTACAGGCCGGCCTCACAAATCGAACTGGTAGGTCTTCGGCACATAGCGGAAGCCTTCCGGCTGCTTTTCCACGAAACCCACGGCCGGGAACGGCATGTGGAAGCCGAGGAAGGGGATACGATCGGTGGCGATCAGGTCGAAGACACGGCGACGCGTCTTGATGGCCTGTGCTTTGTCGGCGTCGAAGCGCACTTCCCAATCCGGGCGCCCGAGCGACAGGATATAGTGGTTGGCCGTATCGCCGGTCATGACCAGCTGCTTGCCATCCGATTCGAGGTGGAAGACGAGGTGACCCGGCGTATGGCCGGGAGCGAGCATGGCAGTCATGCCGCTGACGATCTCGTCGCCTTCCTTGAGGAATGTCATCTTCTCTGCGAAAGGCACGACATTGGCGAGCACCGCTTTGTGACCGCCTTCCGCCGGTGTGCCTTCACGGGCCTTGTCGGTCCAGAATGCATATTCGATCTCGCCTGTGGCATAGCGCGCATTCGGGAAGGCCGGAGCGCCATCCTCCATCAATCCGCTGATATGGTCACCATGCAGATGGGTCAGAGCGACGACGGTCACCTGCTCCGGCGTGTAGCCGACAGCTTTGAGACCTTCGCGAAAACGGCCCAAACCGCGCGCGCGGCCGGCGGCACCGAAGCCGGTGTCGACCACGATCACGTCGGCGCCGGTGTCGATGATCGCGGGCGCATAACTGTTGACGAGTTTTTCGGTCGGCAGGAAGTTCTGCGCCAAGAGCTTCTGCACCGTTTCCGGCGCCTGGTTCGATCCGAAGATTTCCCAAGGGTTCTCCAGAATATTCGCACCATCCTTGACGACGGTGATGGTGCAGGACCCCAGCTTGAACTGATGGGTATCGGGCGGCGGAACAACGGCGGTCATTATCTCATTCTCTCCAATGCTGGCAGCGTAAGCTGCGCCTGTCGTCGTCGCCGGCAGTGGTACGCCGGAATAGGACCTTCACGGCCGAAAAATTCGCCATGACATATCCATCCAGATCCGCTAATAGACCAAACGACGTTTTATGCGTTTAGCATTTCTATGCGTTTAGCATATGTCAAACTTGGTATCCTATACTGGGTGGCAAGCGGCATCACGAAGACGTGATCTCCAGGAAGCCACAGGGCAGAATCGGGGATTGGCAGCGGCCGCACATAGGACTACAGAGCGGATGCCCGTCTCAGGCGGACCCCTTCCCCGAAGACACGACCCACCAAGGCATCTGCCTATGAACCGCATCGTTCCCCTGATCCTTGCCGTTGCTCTTTTCATGGAGCAGATGGATTCCACCGTGATTGCGACCGCGCTGCCGGCCATCGCGACCGATCTCCATGTTGGTCCGATCACGCTGAAACTCGCGCTGACATCCTACATGGTGTCGCTTGCGGTTTTCATTCCAATCAGCGGCTGGATGGCGGATCGCTTCGGGGCGAAGAACATCTTTCGGCTTGCCATCTGCGTATTCGTCATCGGCTCGATCATGTGCGCTTTCTCCGGTGGCCTCCTTGAATTCGTCGCCGCCCGCTTCCTGCAGGGTCTCGGCGGTTCGATGATGACGCCGGTAGGGCGCCTCGTGCTGGTGCGCACGACACAGAAAAGCGACTTGGTCTCGGCGATGGCGCTGCTTTCCATACCCGCCCTCGTCGGCCCACTCGCCGGGCCGCCGCTCGGCGGCTTCATCACCACTTACGCCTCCTGGCACTGGATCTTCCTGATCAACGTCCCCGTCGGTGTTCTCGGCGTCATCCTGTCGTCGATCTTCCTGCCGGAGGTCGAGGCGACCATGCCGCCGAAGCTCGATTTCATCGGCTTCGTGCTGACATCCGTCGCAGCGGCTGGCGTCGTGTTCGGCATGTCGGTCATAAGCCTACCGGCGCTGCCGCCATTCATCGGCATTTCGACCGTCGTCATCGGCTTCATCTGCGGCTTCCTCTATATCGGCCATGCCCGGCGCCATCCGGCGCCGATCCTTGATCTCGCGCTGCTGAAAAATCCGACCTTTCGCGCTTCCGTCACCGGCGGCACGCTGTTTCGCATCTGTATCGGCGCGATGCCGTTCCTGACGCCGCTAATGCTGCAGCTCGGCTTCGGCCTCAATCCGTTCCAATCGGGCCTGATCACCTTTGCGGGCGCCATCGGCGCCATCAGCACCAAGTTCATCGCGCGCCGGGTCTTCACCGCCGTCGGCTTCAAGACCGCGCTGTTGTCAGCGGCAGGGATCACGACGGTGACCACGATCTGCACAGGCCTGTTCCAACCCTGGACATCGCATCTCATCATCGTCGGCGTGCTGTTGGTCGGCGGCTTCTCGCGTTCGTTCTTCTTCACCGGCATCAATGCGCTCGCCTTTGCCGATATCAGCGACAGGCAGGCAAGTCAGGCCACGTCGATGAGCTCGGTCATGCAGCAGATCAGCCTCGCGCTCGGCGTTGCCGTCGCCGCCATGATCCTGGAAACCTCGACCTTCTTCAGCGGCACCGAGCTGCAGGTTCGCGATTTCCACATCGCCTTCTTCAGCATCTCGATCCTGACGGTGATTGCCACCATTCCCTTCATCCGGATGGACCGCAGCGCCGGCGCCACCGTCTCCGGACACAAAGCCGGCATGAAGCGTGTGGCCGCGACACAGCCGGTGGCGCAGCCTCAGCAGCCGGTGGTGGAATAATCTTCACCTTCTCCCCACCGGGGCGAAGCTACGTCCTATTCCGGCCGTTCGCAGACGGCGCTGAGCTTATTGCCGTCGGGATCGCGTACGTAAGCGGCATAGAAATTCGCATGAAAAGAGCGCAGACCGGGCCTGCCCTCATCCGTGCCGCCATGGGCAAGGGCTGCGGCGTAAAAGGCATCGACGTCGGCGCGGCGCTCAGCATGTAGAGCCACCATCGAGCCATTGCCGATTGTGGCCCTGCGCTGATCATACGGAACCACCACCCAGAACCGGCATCGTGTGTCGCCGTCGGCGGCATAGCCGATTTCCTCATCCGATTCGCGTTGACGCCGGTAGCCGAGGACCGGCAAAACCGCATCATAGAAGGTGCGTGCACGCGGGATATCGTTTGAGCCGAGAGTGACGTAAAGAAGCATGGTAAGAATGCGCTGCCTGCGATGCCGACGAAACTGTATCATCTGACAAAAGCGACGGCTAAATCAAGCGCTCGTTGCTTCCTCTTCCGTCTTGCGCCCCTTGAATCCCTTCGCCAGCAGGAACATCTCCACGGATTCAGCCCTGGATGCGCCTGGCTTCACATGGATGACCTGCCGGAAATTCTGCTTCAGCAGCGTCAGCAGGTCGCGTTCCGTACCGCCCTGGAAGGTCTTAGCGAGGAAATGTCCGCCTTCGCCAAGGACCTCGACAGCAAAATGCGCGGCGACCTCGCAGAGATGCATGGTTCGCAGGTGATCGGTGCGCTGATGGCCGGTCGTCGGTGCGGCCATATCCGAAATCACCAGATCGGGCGTGCCGCCGACGGCATCGATCAGCCGCCGCGGTGCGTCCGGATCGAGAAAGTCGAGCTGCAGGATCGTGACGCCCGGAAGCGGCGCCATTTCCAGGAAGTCGATGGCCGCAACACGGATGTCCTCTTCCGTCGACCCGGTGACCTTAGCGGCGATCTGCGACCAGCTTCCCGGCGCGGCGCCAAGATCGATGATGCGGCGGGCGCCCTTGAGGATATGGTGCTTCTCGTCAATCTCCAGCAGCTTGAAGGCGGCACGCGCACGGTAGCCCTCAAGCTGAGCGCGCTGCACATAGGGATCGTTGATATGCCGCTCCAGCCATTGCCGCGAGGAGGCCTTCAGTTTCTTTTTCTTCACCCGCTGGCCGAGCTTGCGGCCGGTGCGGTTGCCGGCGATCGTTGGCTTGGTCATGCCTGCGGCCCCTTTGTGTCCTTTGGTCGATGGCCGCGGCGCGAGCGGCCGCGCCGCCACACACCGTCATCCGCCATCATGTCGGTAAGCAGTCCTTCGCGCAGGCCGCGATCGGCAACGCGCATGCGCGGGCTAGGCCAGCGGCGGCGGATCGCCTCGAGAATGGCACAGCCCGCCAATACGAGATCGGCGCGGTCCGGCCCGATGCAGGGGTTGGACGCGCGACCGGCAAAGTCCCAGGAAAGCAGCTTCGCCTGCATTGCCGTCACTTCGTCGTCGGACAGCCAGACGCCATCGACGCGGCGCCGGTCGTAACGCGGCAGATCGAGATGGACGCCGGCAAGTGTCGTCACGGTGCCGGACGTGCCGATCAGATGGAAATCGCTGCTGTCGCGGGCAGCCCCCTGTACCGGAGGGCAATCGAAGCGTTCGAGCATGCCTGCGACCTCGCGCACCATGGTCTCGAACAGTTCCGGCGTCACGTCGCGGCCGCCATGGCGTTCTGAGAGCGTCACGACGCCAACCGGCAGCGAGGTCCAATGCGTGATGTGATTGGCAAGCCGACTGGAGCGGTTTTCGCCAATGCGGATGACAGCGATTTCCGAAGAGCCGCCGCCGATATCGAAGAGCACAACCGAGCGCGCCTCGGGACCGACCAGCGACGAGCATCCCGAGACGGCAAGCCGCGCCTCCGTCTCGCGATCAATGATTTCGAGCCGCAGGCCGGTCTCTTCCGTGACACGGGCGAGGAAGGTCTCGCCATTTTCCGCCGCACGGCAGGCTTCGGTTGCGATCAGCCGCATACGGCGGATCTCGCGGGTCTTCAGCTTGCCGGCGCAGATGCGCAGGGCCTCGACAGCGCGGTCCATGGCATCGCTTGAGAGCCGGCCGCTGGCGCCAAGCCCCTCGCCAAGACGGACGATGCGGGAAAACGCGTCAACGACGCGGAACTGGCCGGGACGTGTCGGCTGCGCGATCAGCAGGCGGCAGTTGTTGGTGCCGAGATCGAGCGCCGCGTAGAGATCGACCGGACGAGAATCGCCATCGGCGTGATGATGCGGCGCTTGGCCGTCGCGGCGTTGCGGCGAATACCGATCAGGATGATGATCATTGTGAGCGGGAGCACGTTCTGCCTCGACATTAGCGGCGGGGGCGACGATCTGTGGCGTCTTTTCATGCACCAGCGGGCGGCCCTGCAGACCGCGCTTACTGCGGTGCTTGCGTCTGTTCTTGCCATTCTTGTGCGACGGCGCATGGCCGTGCTCAGCTGCGGCGCGCTGCTCCTGCGCGGCGGAAGCCTGTTGCTGTTGTGCTGGGGAAGCATGCTGCGCGCCATCATGCGCTCCGCCGTGAGAACGGCGGCGGCGCTTGCGCTTCTTGGCCGGAGAACCGGCGTCGTTATCTATTGGGCGTATCGCCACCGGACTGGACGTACCGGTCTGGTTGGCCTCCGCAGAATAAGCGTTCGGGCGGGCGTGACCGCCACGCTTACGCTTAGCGCGCCGGGAGGATTTACCCTTCCTGCGCTCTGCTACCGACGCCCCGTCTGCCTGCGGCATTTTGCCGCTGTCGGGGTCACTCACGTATCTTTTCCACCGCGCCGCGCAAGGCCGAGAGGCATGCTGCAGGCGCTCGTTTGATTTTCGTTGGGTGGAGAATATCAGGAGGATGAGTTTTCGCCAAATTCTTTTTGAATTGGACGATTTGCGGGAGTTAACCCCTCCCGTTGGAGAGAAGGCTCAATCTCAAACCGCCAGGCTTTCCCGAACACTATCCGCCAGCGTCTTCATCCGGTCGATCGGCGAATGGCCGATCAGCATGAAGGCGTGGGTGGCATTCGACCAGTAGACGACGTTCAAGCCGCGGCGGTTTTCCATGTCTGGCGCCGAAGCGCCCTGGTTCGAGGGAATGATGCAAAGCGCCATCGGTCCGCTTTCGGGATCGAGATAGGCGATCTGCGCCAAAGGTTTGCTGTCATAATTCAGGACCTGGGCGCGTTTGAAATCGACGCCCGGTATCGCGACAGTTTCGGGCGTCAGTGCGAGGCCCAGTTTCGAGCCGACTTCGCTCAATTGCGCGGCCTGCTCAGCATGATCGCCGGCCGGCGCGCTCAGCGTGTCCGGCGTATAGAGCGAAAGATATTCGGCGACCACGGCGCGCCACTCGTTCCCCTCGTCCGGCTTGGCAAGACGATGGCTGATGCCGATCGCGGCGCGGTCGATGGCGATGCCCACGACCAGGCAGGCAGCGATCGCCGAGAGGAAGCCGCGGCGGCTGATACCGGAAACGGCCCTGTTCTGCTCCGTTGCGGAATTCTGCTCCTTTGTGGAAGGGATGGCGGCAAGCATGGCGTCCAGCTTGGCGCTTGGGGCGGCGGCAAGCATGGGTTCGAATGCCTCACGGAAAGGCAGATCGCTGCGCGACAGGAAATCGAAGCGCTCCGCCACTCGGGCATCGCCAGCGATCAGCTTTTCTATGCTGTCGCGCTCGGCCGTCTCCAACTCGCCGTCGATATAGGCGGTGAGCAGCTCGTCCGAAGGCATATTGTTCTTTTCCACTTCACTCATTTCCATTCCCCAGTCGCCCACCCCCAGAACGCCGCGCGCCGTCTACCGATCCCGTGCCGTCGGCAAGCTTTGCACGCGCCGCCGCCAACCGGCTCATCACCGTTCCGATCGGCACATCCAAAACCTCGGCCACTTCGCGATAGGACAGCCCTTCGACATAGGCGAGGAATATCGCGGTGCGCTGCGCTTCCGGCAGCGCCTGTACCTGCTTAAGTACCTGGCCGGCCAGAATATGCGTTTCCGTCTGGCGCGCGCCGTCGAAGACCAACGTCTCGTCGGCATCGACAAAACCTTGACCCATGCGCACCCGGCGCGAACGGATCTCGTTCAGCCAGATCGAGTGCAGGATCGAAAACAACCATCGATCGAGCCGCGTGCCGGCTGCGAACTGATCAGCCCGTTCCAGCGCTCTGACGCAAGTCGCCTGCACCAGGTCATCCGCGACGTCGCGTTGGCGCGACAGCACCACGGCATAGCGCCAGAGCCGCGTCAGATGCTGCGACAGACCCGCCCTGATATCCTCTTCGCTGGCTATGGCACCCTCCGCGAGGTTCGCGTTTTTGGGAATCGCCGGTCTCGCCGGCGGTTCCGATTTTACCCGACTATAAGCAGAAATTGTGGAATGAGCGACTGACACTCGGATATCCCTCTCAATGCTGACTGCTTATAGCGACCATCTCCGGTCCGCCGCGGATATCAGAGGCTCGACGGATGCTGGATGGCCTGGTTCAGGTCCTGGTATTCCTCGCAGGTAGTGTTGCCGCAGAGCGTCTTGATCGTGCTCAACTGATCCTTGGCGAGGTCGATCTGACCCTTGATGACATAGGCTTCGCCGAGATATTCGCGAACCAAAGAATACTTCGGGTCCATTGCGACGGACTTCAGGTAATAGGAAATACCTTCATCCGTGCGGCCGAGCTTGCGTGTGGCGTAGCCGCGATAGTTCAGCGCTTCCGCCGTGTTCGGATTTTGCATGGTGTCGAGAACTTCCAACGCTTCTTCATAGCGGTGGTCCTTCTTGGCGAGCGAATAAGCATAGTCGGCGCGGTTCTCGTCGGTGATATTGGCGCCCTGCTGCTTTACGCATTTCTTCGTCTTGTTGTCGTAGATCTCGCCTTTCCTGCAGGTCGGCGTCGTGCTCGAATTGTCGCCGGCCGCGAAGACGGGAACGGCAAAAGCGCCGAGGACGAGGCCGGCGCCGAGGGCGACGGAGGCAAGGCGGAAAGCGGTAGTCGTCATGGGATTGCTCCTTGGCAAATGAACGTTGCGATGGGAGAACACGCCATCCGTTCATTTTATTCGGAGCCATCGGATATTTTCCTTGCGTTTGTCCTTGCCACCTGCCGTCACTCTTTCGTGACTGAATAACTCCTGATGCTGGCGTGTTTTCACCTATGTACCCGCCGAGGGTCGCAAGGAGAAACAAGTGACCGATACCGTCAAGCTTCTCAGTCTGGCCGTCGCGACGCCCGACAACGTCATCTATCAATCGGAGGCTGCCGAGACCGCCGGACGGCTGTTTTCCGATCGTTTCCGCGATTTCAAGCATCTTGCCGGGGTGTTCGAAAACGCCGGCATCCGCAAGCGTTACGTCGCTCGCCCGCTCTCCTGGTTCGAACAGTCGCATGGCTGGCAGGATCGCATGGAAGCCTATGCCGAGGTTGCAAGCCAACTTTTCCTGAACACCGCTAGGAATGCGCTGATACGTGCCGGTCTCGTAGCCGAAGAGGTCGATTGCATCGTCACAGTGTCGTCGACCGGCGTTACAACACCGAGCTTGGAGGCAAGGCTTGCGCGCGAGATGGGCTTCCGCTCCGATATCGAGCGCGTACCGGTCTTCGGCCTTGGCTGCGCGGCCGGCGTTTCGGGCCTTGGCATCGCCTCGCGCATGGCCAAGAGCCGTCCGGGCGCCGTTGTGCTCTTCGTGGCCATCGAACTCTGCTCGCTCGCCTTCCGGCTGGACGAACTCACGCGGCCCAACATCATCGCGACGGCACTGTTTGGCGATGGCGCGGCCGCCTGCATCCTGCGCACCGGCAAGGGTGGTCTCGCGGAGATCGAATCGACAGGCGAGCATCTCTTTCCCGACTCGCTTGACATCATGGGCTGGAAGATCGACGACACCGGCTTCGGCATCATCCTGAACCAATCGCTGCCGCCCTTTGCCGAAGCGAATATCAAGCCCGCCGTCGCCGGCATTCTCGAACGCGCTGGCCTGACGATAGCGGATGTCGACCGCTTCATCTGCCATCCCGGCGGCACCAGGGTGCTGGTAGCGCTGGAGACCGCCTTCGGGCTCGAACCCGGCTCGCTGGACATCGAACGCGAGGTGGTCCGCGACTACGGCAACATGTCGTCGCCGACCGTGCTCTTCGTGCTGGAGCGTGCGATTATCGATGGCCTGCCTCCGCGTTCGGCCCTGATTGCCATGGGCCCCGGCTTTACGGCCAGTTGCGTCACGCTGAAGAGGGCCGCCGTCTGATGTTTTGGCCGTCGATCGCGCTTCTGGCCTTCGTCACCCTGCAACGGCTGGTCGAACTGGTGCATGCGCGGCGCAATACCGCCGCTCTTCTTGCGCGCGGCGCCCGGGAGATCGCTCCGGGGCACTACCCCTATCTAGTGGCGATGCACGCGACCTGGCTCATCGGCCTGTGGCTTCTCGCCACGGGCCGACCGATCAATCCTGTCTGGTTCGCCATCTTCGCCGTGCTGCAAGGCTTACGCGTCTGGGTGCTGGCGACGCTGAAGGGGCGCTGGACAACGCGGATCATCGTGCTGCCGGGCGCAGCCTTGGTGACGAGCGGACCCTACCGCTTCTTCAGCCATCCGAACTATGCGGTGGTTGTCGGCGAGATCGCCGCCTTGCCGCTCGCCTTCGGTCTGCCGCTTTACGCCTTGCTCTTTTCGCTGCTCAACGCCGCCATTCTCACCGTGCGTATTCGCGCCGAAAATACGGCTTTGAGACAGGCCATGGCCTGATTGCATTTTTCATTTGCGCCGCAGCATTTTGGCAGGCATTTTCGCTGCTTGAAGCATGCCCCCAATAAACGGGAACCCGTTTTTGGATAAGGTCATGCGCAGATAAAAGAAGCATGCGGATAGCAGGGAACATGACAAAAGACGCAATCGTGCTCGGCGCAGGCATTGTCGGCGTATCGACGGCCATCCACCTCCAGCGGCGCGGGCGCCAAGTCACCCTCGTCGACCGCAAAGCCCCCGGTGAGGAGACCTCGTTTGGCAATGCCGGGCTGATCCAACGCGAGGGCGTCGTACCCTACGGTTTTCCGCAGCAGTTCGGCCTTCTTCTCCGCTATGCCTTCAACAACCGCATCGACGCACATTATCATCTGCGCGCGCTGCCGGGGCAGATCGCCTTCCTTGCCCGCTACTGGTGGAATTCCAATACCAAGCGACATGAGATGATCTCGCGCGCCTACGCGCCGCTAATCGAGCATTCCATCAGCGAGCACAACGACCTGATAGAAGCTTCGCACGCCGAGGAATTGATCCGCAAAAACGGCTGGATGGAGATTTTCCGCACGGACGAGAAACGCGATGCGGAATTTGCCGAGGCCGAGCGTCTGAACCGGGAGTTCGGGGTCACCTATGAGGCGCTGACCGGCACCGACATCGCAACAATGGAGCCGCATATCAACGGCAGGTTCTCCGGCGGCCTGCGCTGGCGCGATCCCTGGTCAGTGCTCGATCCGCATGGGCTGATCACTGCCTACCGCAACTACTTCGAAAGCATTGGCGGGCGTTTCGTAACGGGTGACGCAGCCTCGCTCGGCCGATCCGGCTCGAATTGGAAAATGGTGACGTCGGAAGGCTCGATCGAGGCCGAAGATGCCGTTGTCGCCCTCGGCCCCTGGGCCGATCTCGTGACGAAGCGTCTCGGCTATGCTTTTCCGCTGGGCGTCAAACGCGGCTATCACATGCATTACGCCGCCGAGGGCAATGCCATCCTCAACAATTGGACGCTGGATGCCGAACGCGGCTATTTCCTGGCGCCAATGAACCGCGGCATCAGGCTGACGACGGGCGCGGAATTTGCCCTACGCGACGCGCCGAAGACACCGATCCAGCTTGATCGCGCAGAAGCCGTCGCCCGGACCGTCTTTCCGCTCGGCGAGCGACTTGATCCGGAGCCATGGATGGGCGCCCGCCCTTGCACGCCGGACATGATGCCGATCATCGGCAAGGCGCCGCGCCACAACGGCCTATGGTTCGCCTTCGGCCACGCCCATCACGGCCTGACGCTCGGGCCCGTGACCGGGCGCGTGCTCGCTGAGCTGATTACCGGCGAAAAGCCGTTGATCGACATCTCGGCTTACGCACCGGATCGGTTCGCGCCCTGACATTTCAGGGCATCAACGGATCTCGTCGAGACCCTTGAGCGCGGCCTCGACAATGCCGTCGACCGTGTCATCGATGCCAACGGTTACCACGCTGGGTTCGCCGGTCGGTACTTCCAGCGTCTGCAGCTGGCTTTCCAAAAGTGACGCCGGCATGAAATGGCCCTTGCGCTCGCCCATGCGCTTGGTCAACAGCTCCTTCGAGCCGTCGAGATAGACGAAATAGAGGTGTCCGCCGGCGGCAGCCCGCAGACGCTCGCGATAAATGCGCTTCAAAGCCGAGCAGGACACGGCGATCGCTTCGCCTTTCGCCAGGCTCTCGGCGATCTGCTGGCCGATACGGTCGAGCCAAGGCCACCGATCCTCATCCGTCAGCGGGATGCCCTTGCTCATCTTCTCGACATTGGCCGCGGGATGCAGCGCGTCGCCTTCGACAAAATGGATGCCAAGCTTGGCCGCGATACCTTCGCCGATCGAGGATTTGCCGCTGCCGCTTACGCCCATGATGATGATGGCGATGGGCGTCTTGGATATTTCACTCATGTTGTTTCTGCCTTGAATCATGGCCGACAATGACATTCAGGCGGATTCCACCTCTGATGCACCCGATTGCCTGGCCCCTCGCCCTAACCTCTCCCCGTAAACGGGGCGAGGGAACGACGGAGCAAGCCAATCGTCGTCGAGAACTAGGACAGAGCCTGTTCTACGCAAGACCGGTCCCCTTCTCCCCGCGTGCGGGAAGAGGGTTGGCGTGAAGGAGGCAGGGCAGAAAGGCGCGGCAAAGCCGGATCTGCCCGATTGCAACCTGGATCAATCCAACGGAAAGAAACAGGAGAATTTATGCGTGCCCTCGCCCAGCAATTCCGGCGCCACCTGCCGGCACTTGTCCTGCGCGCGCCAGCAACGCGGGTTGAAGTGGCAGCCGATCGGCGGATTGAGAGGGGACGGCAATTCGCCCTGCAGGCGGATGCGATTCTTCTCGCGTTCGGGATCGGCAATCGGCGTCGCCGACAATAGGGCGGCCGTATAGGGATGGCGCGGACGGGCAAAAACCTCTTCGGCAGTGCCGGTCTCGACCGGGCGGCCGAGATACATCACCATCACATCGTCGGCGATGTGGCGAACGACCGACAGACCATGCGAGATGAAGAGATAGGCAAGCCCCATCTCTTTCTGCAGATCCATCAAAAGGTTCAGCACCTGGGCCTGGATCGACAGGTCGAGCGCGGAGACCGGCTCGTCGAGCACCAGCACCTTCGGCCGCAGCATCAGCGCACGGGCGATGGCGATACGCTGGCGCTGTCCGCCGGAGAACATGTGCGGATAGCGGTCATAATGTTCCGGACGCAGGCCAACGCGTGCCATCATCTCTTCCGCCTTGCGGCGGCGCGTGGCGGCATCGTCGTCCGTGTTGATCTTCAGCGGCTCTTCGAGGATGGAGCCGACCTTCTGGCGCGGATTGAGCGAGCCATAAGGATTCTGGAAGACGATCTGTACGGCGCTGCGCAAGCTGCGGTCGCCAAGCTTCGCCGGCTTGCCGTCGATCAGCAATTCGCCGGCGGTTGGATCTTCGATCATCGTCACCAGGCGGGCGAGCGTCGACTTGCCGCAACCGGATTCACCGACGACTGCAAGCGTGCGGCCGGATTGCAGGCTGAAGCTGACGCCGTTCAGTGCCTTGACGGTGGCCTCCGGTTTGAAGGCGCCGCGCTTGACAGTGTAGAAACGGGCGAGATCGCGCCCCTCGAGAACAGCGCCCGTCATTAAAGGCCTCCTGCTGCTTGCGTGGCGACAAGGCCGGGATGACCGAGCGGCTTGCCGTGTTCCAGCGGATAGTTGCAGAGCGTTACGCCGAGCTCGACGCCCTGGCGCCTGACGCCGCGATCGCATTCCGGCGTCGCAAACGAGCAGCGCGGTGCGAAGAGACACCCCGAAGGGCGATCATGCTGACCGGGTACGACACCGGCGATCGACGGCAGGCGCTCGCCGACCACGGCACGCTCCGGCAGAGCCGAAAGGAGGGCAGCCGTATAAGGATGATGTGGATCGCGGAACAGTTCCTTCACGGGCTGCTCCTCGACCTTCTGGCCTGCATATTGCACCTGAACGCGCTCGGCCGTTTCGGCCACCACGCCCATGTCGTGAGTGATGAGCACCAGCGCCATGCCCTGCTCTTTCTGCAGGCGCACGAGCAGATCGAGGATCTGTGCCTGAATGGTCACGTCGAGTGCGGTGGTCGGTTCGTCGGCGATCAGAAGCTTCGGATTGCAGGCCAGCGCCATGGCGATCATGACACGCTGGCTCATGCCGCCAGACATCTGGTGCGGGAAGTTCGACAGGCGATCTTCAGGCGCCGGAATGCCGACAAGGTTCAAAAGCTCGATCGAACGCTCGCGGCGTGCCTTGCGGTCGAGACCCATGTGGATGCGCAGAGTTTCGCCGAGCTGGAAGCCGACCGTGAAGCACGGATTGAGGCTCGACATCGGCTCCTGGAATATCATCGCCATGTCCTTGCCGATGATCTTGCGGCGCTGGCGGGACGAGATGCCGCGCAGATCCTTGCCGTCGAACGTCATGCGGTCAGCCGTGATCTTCGCCGTCCAGGGTAGAAGCCCCATCATGGCGAGCATGGAGACCGACTTGCCGGAGCCGGATTCGCCGACGATCGAGAGAATTTCCCCCTTGTCGCAGGTGAGCGATACGCCGTCGACCGCCCGGAACAGGCCGGATGCAGTCTGGAATTCAACGGTGAGATTTTCAATATCGAGAAGCGGCATCATGACCTCTTCAGCTTCGGGTCAAAGGCATCGCGCAGGCCGTCGCCCATCAGATTGATGGCGAGAACCGTGACCAGGATGCAGAGACCGGGAAAAGTGACGAGCCAAGGGTTGCTCTGGAAGAATTCGCGCGAATCCGCCAGCATCGTGCCCCATTCCGGCGTCGGCGGTTGCGCGCCCTGGCCGAGAAAGCCGAGGGCGGCGGCATCGAGGATGGCGGCCGAGAAGGCGAGCGTCGCCTGCACGATGAGCGGCCCCAGGCAATTCGGCAGGATGGTCTTGAACATCAGGCGCAGCGGCCCGGCGCCGGAGACGCGCGAGGCGATGACATATTCCTTGTCACGCTCGGCAAGGACCGAGGCGCGCGTCAGGCGGACGAAATGCGGCTGGTTGACGATGGAGATCGCGATCATGGCGTTGGTCAGGCCAGGCCCCAGGATCGCCACCAGCACGAGAGCCAGAAGCAGCGAGGGGACGGCAAGGATGATATCCATGATTCGCATGATGATCGTATCGGTACGACCGCGGACATAACCGGCGACAAGGCCGATCAGGACGCCGGCGAGCGCCGAAAGCGAAGCAACCACCAGGCCGATGAACAGCGAGAACCGCGTTCCATAGATCAGGCGCGAAAGAAGGTCGCGGCCATTGGCGTCGGTGCCAAGGAGAAAGCTGCTGTTGCTGCCTTCTGCCCAGGCGGGCGGCAGGCGTTGCATGGCGCTGCCATAAGCGGTGTCGGGATCATGCGGGGCGACCACACCGGCAAATATTGCCAGGAACAGGACGAAAAGGAAGACCGCCAGCCCGATGACGGCGCCCTTGTTGCGCGAGAAATAATACCAGAACTCCGCAATAGCGGAGGGGCGGTCGGATTTGAGACTTACCGTGCTCATGGGCCGCTCCTAGTGACGAATACGTGGATTGATGAAGCCGTAGAGCAGGTCGACGGCGAGATTGACGAGCATGACGATGCCCGCGATCAGCAGCAGACCGCCCTGCACCACAGGATAATCGCGCTTGAAGACAGCGTCGATCATCCATTTGCCAATGCCTGGCCAGGAAAAGATGCTTTCCGTCAGAATGGCGCCGCCGAGCAGCACGCCGACCTGCAGGCCGATGGTGGTGACCACCGGGATCATGGCATTGCGCAGCGCATGCACGGAGACGACGCGCAGCGGCGCGAGGCCTTTGGAGCGGGCGGTGCGGACATAATCTTCGCCGAGAACTTCCAGCATAGCCGAGCGTGTCTGCCGCGCAATGACGGCAAGCGGAATGGTGCCCAGCACGACAGTCGGCAGGATCAGCGAATTGAGGGCGGAAGCGAAGGCGCCCTTCTGGCCGGACAGGAGACTGTCGATCAGCATGAAGCCGGTAATCGGCTTGAAGAAATAGATGAGCCCGATGCGGCCTGAAACCGGCGTCCAATGCAGATAGCCGTTGAAAACGATGATCAGCAGCAAGCCCCACCAGAAGATCGGCATGGAGTAGCCGACAAGCGCAACACCCATCACGCTCTGATCGAACCACGTGCCGCGCTTGACGGCGGCAAAAACGCCGGCCGGGATGCCAAGACAGATCGCCAGGATCATGGCGCAGATCGACAGTTCCAGCGTTGCCGGGAAGAAGGTCAGAAAGTCGGTCAGCACATCGCGCTTGGTGGTGATCGAAGTGCCGAGATCGCCGTGCAGCGCGTTCCAGATGTAGTGGCCGTATTGCACGATCAGCGGCTGGTCATAGCCGAGATCATGGGAGATCTGGGCATGGCGTTCCGGCGACATCACGCGCTCGCCCGACAACAGCATGACGGGATCGCCCGGAAGCAGGCGGATGAAGGAGAAAGCGACGATCGAAACGCCGAGAAACGTCGGAATCAGCACCGCAAGGCGGCTGAAGAGAAAGCGCAACATGGCAGATATCCAAAGTTTTCCGGCGGTCAGGCATATTGCCTGACCGCCGGTTTCACCCGGCTTTCGACCGGGTATCTCAGAATGTGTCCATTATTCGGCGATATCAACGCCATCGAAGCGGTGAACGCCGACCGGATCCTGCACGAAGCCAGAAACCTTGGCGCTCATCGGAACGAACTCCTCGGAATGGTCGATGGTCATCCACGGAGCTTCGCGCTTGAAGACGACCTGTGCCTGTTCATAGAGCTTGGTGCGCTCCTGGAGGTCGGAAGTCTGCTTGGCCTTCTTCACGAGATCGTTGAATTCCTTGTTGCACCACTGAGCGCGGTTGTTACCACCGACTGCGTCGCAGCCGAGCAGCGTGTCAAGGAAGTTGTCCGGATCGCCGTTGTCGCCGGTCCAGCCGAGGATGGCCGCGCCATCGCGGTCCTTGGCGGAGGAGAGCTTCAGATACTGGGCCCAGTCATAAGTGACGATCTCGACCTTTACGCCGATCTTGGCGAGGTCAGCCTGCATCAGCTCGGCGGCGCGACGTGCGTTCAGCATGTACGGACGCGAAACCGGCATCGCCCAGATCTTCATGCTGAGATCCTTGACGCCGGCCTTTTCGAGCATCTTCTTGGCTTCTTCCGGATTGAAAGCGTCGTCCTTGATGTCCTTGTTGTAGGACCACATGGTCGGCGGGATCGGGTTGGTGGCAACTGAGCCAGAACCCTGGAAGACAGCGTCAACGATTGCGCGCTTATCCACGGCCATGTTCAGCGCCCGGCGCACTTCGGCCTTGTCGAAGGGGGCGACCAGCGTGTTGTAGGCGAGATAGGAGACGTTCAGGCCCGGCTGTTCGAGAACCTTCAGGCTCTTGTCGGTCTGAAGATCCTTGATGTCGGCGGCATTCGGATAAGGCATGATCTGGCATTCGCCGGACTTCAGCTTCTGCGCGCGAACCGATGCGTCCGGTGTGATCGCGAAGACGAGATCGTCGATCTTTTCCTTGCCCTTGAAGTAGGTCTCATTCGCCTTGTAGCGGATGACCGCGTCAGGCTGATAGGCGACGAAGGTGAACGGACCAGTGCCGAGCGGCTGTTGGTTCAGCTGTTCCATCTTGCCGTCGGCCTGCAGCTTGTCGGCATATTCCTTCGACAGGATCGAAGCGAAGTCCATGGCGAGGTCGGCGATGAACGGCGCTTCCGGATGGTTCAGCACGAACTTGACCGTGAGGTCATCGACCTTGTCGACCGACTTGATGAGGGTCGGGAAGCCCATGCCTGCGGCATATTCATAGGAGCCGCCGGCGACGTACTTGGCCCACGGGCTGTCTTCCTTGAGCTGGCGGCTGAACGAGAAGACGACGTCGTCGGCATTGAGATCGCGCGTCGGGGTGAAGTAGTCGGTGGTCTGGAACTTCACGCCCTTGCGGAGCTTGAAGGTGTATTCCTTGCCGTCGGGGGAAACCGTCCAGCTTTCGGCGAGGCCCGGTTCAACTTCGGTGCTGCCGTGCTTGAACTCGACGAGGCGGCTGTAGACCGTACGCGAAGAGGCATCGAAGGTGGTGCCGGCGGTATAAATTCCCGGATCGAAACCTTCCGGCGAACCCTCCGAGCAATAGACAAGCGTTTTGGACCAGGCGGACGTTGCCATGACCGAAGTCAAGGCAGTCACTGCCAACAGGACAGAGATCTTTTTCATGATATCGTTTCCCAGGTTTGTTCTTCTTTTGAAACCGTGGTTCCCCATAGGTTCCCATCCGGATCGCGCCGATGGAACGCTATTTAATGTGTGAAAGCAACACGCGCCGCCTAAAATTTTTCCAAATTTTGGAGTTTGGAAATTTTCAGACAAAAATGGTCCTGGATTGGTAACATTCTATCGAAATCGCGTCCCTTTTAGACGCAATTGGGATAATTTTACCCTTGCCTCTTCGAAAATACTAATTGTTTGCCGCGGGATTACCTTACGTCACAAACAAAAATCCGCGGACACTTCAAAGCGACCGCGGATGAAAAACTGCGCAAATTTAGGGGTCAGGCTGCCGGTGCCGCGATCGCCGGCTTCTTGGCGATCGCCCTGCGATCGTCGTCGGTCAGACCGAGCAGGAAATTGATCTGCGGACGGGCCTTGACGAGGTCGTCGATGGAATATTCCGTCAGCACGTCGAAGAAGGCATTGAGCGCCTTGCGCAGCGCCGAATTCAGTCCGCAACTATCGACCAGCGGGCATTCGACGACGCCCTCCTCGAAGCATTCGGCCATCGCGAAACTATCTTCGGTCACCCGGACGACGTCGAACAGGCTGATATCGGTCGCCGGCTTGCCGAGACGCACGCCGCCATTGCGGCCACGCACGGTTTCAACAAGGCCGGCCTTGGTCAGCGGCTGCAAAATTTTGAACAAAAACAGCTCGGAAACACCATAAGCTTTGGCGATTTCCGGGATACGACTCAAGTGGCCTTCATTGGCGGCGCAATACATGAGCATGCGCACTGCGTAGTTGGTCTGCTTGGTCAAGCGCATGCCGATCTCCTGGAATCAAGGCCGCATAGGACGGTTCCACTGGTATATAGTGCCTTTCGTAGTTTTGAACAATTCCAAAAGATGAAAATCACATTCACGTTATTCTGATGGGTATCGGCCATCAGTCGGGTTTCGGCAAATGCGTATCGGTCGCTCCCTGCCCCACCAAGATCCCTGGCGTAATCGAGGATAGCCTGCTTGCGCTCCAGCGTACCCGGATGGGTCGACAGCATGCTGGTCTCGGAATGATCGTCGATTCCGATAAGCCGCTAGCACCGAGAGTCAGGTCGCGGAAACCCAGACCGCCATCTCGCAGCCGCCCGGCTCGCGGAAATGAAAGCGCCGGCCACCAGGAAAGTTGAAGGCCGGACGCGTGACCACGCCGCCGGCGAGTTCGACGGCACGCTGCGCCGCTTCCAGATCCGTCGTGCGCACCACAGGCAGCGGCGCGTCGGTGGCCTCTGCTGCGTTGCCCTGGATGCCGGCGTCGATGCCGGCCGCTTCGATGGCGTGATAAGTCGGCCCATAGCTGACGAAGCTCCAGTCGAAAGCTTCCTCGAAAAAGCGCCGGGTCTTCAACCCGTCGGTCGATGGAAACTCGAGATAGTCGATCTGATAGGTCGCGGACATCGCACCGTCCTCCGGTTGTTCTTGTTTTGTTCTAAGACAAAACGCACCCTCCCGCAAGATGACTCCGCAGAAAATAACCGCAACAAAAAACCGCCGCCCAATCTGCATTGAGCGGCGCTGCGTATCAGGCGATATCGACGAACATCACTTCATCGTCGGCATGACGAATTCGGCACCGTCCTTGATGCCGGACGGCCAGCGGGCGGTGATCGTCTTGGTGCGGGTCCAGAACTTGATCGAATCCGTGCCGTGCTGGTTGAGATCGCCGAAGCTCGAGGACTTCCAGCCACCGAAGGAGTGGTAAGCGAGCGGAACCGGGATCGGTACGTTGACGCCGATCATGCCGATGTTGATGCGCGAGGCGAAATCGCGCGCCGCATCGCCGTCGCGGGTATAGATGGCAACGCCATTGCCATATTCATGCTTCATCGGCAGGTCGAGCGCCTCTTCATAATTCTTGGCGCGGACGACCGAGAGAACAGGCCCGAAGATTTCGGTCTTGTAGATATCCATGTCAGGTTTGACATGGTCGAACAGGCTGCCGCCGACGAAATAGCCGTCCTCATATCCCTGCAGCTTGAAGCCACGGCCGTCGACGACGAGCTTGGCGCCCTCTTCTACGCCGCGGTCGATCAGGCTGTTGACGCGGTTGTAGGCGTCCTTGGTGACGAGCGGGCCCATATCGGCCTTATCATCGGTGTAGGGACCGATGCGCAGCGACTCGATCTTCGGTACCAGCTTGTCGACCAGGCGATTGGCCGTGTCTTCACCAACCGGAACGGCGACGGAAATTGCCATGCAACGCTCGCCGGCCGAACCGTAGCCCGCACCCATCAGGGCGTTGACGGCCTGATCCATGTCGGCGTCCGGCATGATGATCATATGGTTCTTGGCGCCGCCGAAGCATTGTGCGCGCTTGCCGTTCATCGCAGCCGTGCCGTAGACATAGCGGGCGATCGGCGTGGAGCCGACGAAGGTAACGGCGGCGATATCCGGATCGGTCAGTATGGCGTCGACGGCAGCCTTGTCGCCATTGACGACGTTGAGGATACCCGCCGGCAGACCGGCTTCGATCATCAGTTCGGCAAGACGGATCGGCACGGACGGGTCGCGCTCGGATGGCTTCAGGATGAAGGCGTTGCCGCAGGCGATCGCCGGCGCAAACATCCACATCGGGATCATCGCCGGGAAATTGAACGGCGTGATGCCGGCGCCGACACCGACCGGCTGGCGGATGGAATACATGTCGATCGCCGGGCCGGCGCCCTCGGTGAACTCACCTTTCTGCAGATGCGGAATGCCGCAGACGAATTCGCAGACTTCAAGACCGCGGACGACATCGCCCTTGGAGTCCTCGACAGTCTTGCCATGCTCACTGGAGAGCATCGTCGCCAGCTCGTCCATATGCTGGTTCAAAAGTTCGACGAACTTGAAGAAAACGCGGGCGCGGCGCTGCGGGTTGGTGGCGGCCCATTTCGGCTGCGCGGCCTTGGCGTTTTCGACGGCGGCGCGGATGTCGGCGACATCGGCGAGCGCGACCGTTGCCTGAACTTCGCCGGTTGCCGGATTGTAGACGTTGCTCGTGCGGCCGCTAGTGCCGGCGACGTGCTTACCGCCGATGAAATGACCGATCTCACGCATGGATTTGCCTCCTCGTTTTCTGGAATGAATGCAGGATGGCACTTCAATTTGCACAAATCAATGAGCTGTTATAAGCAACCGTTGTGCAGAAATTGAAGTCCGGGATGGGCATATGGATTGGGACGATGTCCGAATGTTCCTTGCTGTTGCCCGCACAGGACAGATCCTGGCGGCGTCGAAACGGCTTGGGGTCAACCACGCGACGCTCTCCCGGCGGGTGACGACGCTGGAGGAGCGGCTGAAGACGCGGCTGCTCGTGCGCCGCACCAATGGCTGCGAGCTCACGGCAGAAGGCGAAATCTTCGTACACGCGGCCGAGCGCATGGAAACCGAGATGCTGCGCGCCCAGGCGAGCGTCGGCCATCTCGACAGCGCCATCACCGGCACGGTGCGCATCGGCGCACCCGATGGCTTCGGCGTCTCCTTCCTTGCGCCCCGGTTGGGACGGCTGATCGCGCGGTATCCGGAACTGCGCATCCAGCTCGTGCCGGTGCCGCGCTCCTTCTCGCTGTCGCAGCGCGAGGCCGATATCGCCATCACGCTGGAACGACCGGAACAGGGTCGCCTGGTCTCGTCCAAGCTGACGGACTATACGCTCGGCCTTTACGCTTCGAAGGACTATCTCGACCAGGCAGGCTTGCCCGATAGCATCGAAGCGCTGAAATTGCACCCGCGCGTCGGCTATGTCGAAGACCTGATCTTTACCGCCTCGCTGAATTTTTCCGGCGAGATCATGCGCAGCTGGGACGCGTCATTCGAAATTTCGACCGCAATCGGCCAGACGGAAGCGGTGCGCTCCGGCGCCGGCATCGGCATCCTGCACGACTACATCGCCCGGCAATATCCGGAACTGACCCGCATCCTTCCCGATATATCGATCAAACGCGCCTATTGGACCATCTATCACGAAAGCGCCCGCGATCTGGTGCGGGTGCGCACAGTCGCGGACTTTCTGCAGGAGTTGGTGAGCGAGGAAAGGCGGATGTTTTTGTGAAGCGATGTGAGACCCTAGGCGTGCTTCGGCGGATCTTCATTCTCGTCGGGATTGGGGACGGGCATCTCGTCCGGCAGCCTGTCGGGATCCGGCTCCTTTATCGGCGGCTCCGGTGTCCAGCCGGGACCGGGCATCGGTGGCTTCTCGGGAATCGGCTCGCGTGGCACGGACATGGGCAGTTCCTTCCGGTTTGTTGTTGATCTTGGGGAACGGTCGGGAGCAAGCACGGTTCCACAGGAAATCCTGTCAGCCGTCCGGCGGTGCTGCCACGATCGTGTCACGGAACGCGTTCTAAGAACGTCTCCGGCGCGCCCAAGAGGCGCGCGGCACGCCTTCCAGGTGACCGACGCTGGACAAGCACCTGCGATCTTCTAATTATTTGAGAACACCAAGGGAGTTGAACCATGAGCGAGAAAAAGAAAAAGCAATCGGAGCTGACCGAAAAAGAAATCAAGGAACAGGACGACTATCTCGAGGAAGCGCTTGAGGAGACCTTTCCGGCGAGCGACCCGATTTCGCCGGGACATGTCACAAAGAAGCCCGCGGATAAGAAATAGACCGCGGCCGATAGCGCGTTGACCCAGCACGCCCTAAGCGTAGGCGACCGGCGCGGAATGTCCGCACCGACGGAGACAAGCGCCGGACAGCGTCGGGACAACCAGAAACTTTCTGATTTTTGTGGAAATGGTACGGTTGGGTGGTCTCGAACCACCGACCTCAGGTGCCACAAACCTGCGCTCTAACCAACTGAGCTACAACCGCACATGCCGCGTTGCCGCGGGAACGGGGGTCACATACGAGGACTTTGAAATTATTTCAAGTCCTATCTCCCCGCAATATGAAAAAGGCTGGGTACGACGCCTTGACCACGATGCATCCCCGCATCCGGACGAAGGCGCGAAAGGGCGTTCTGGCACCCTGAAACTAAAACGTCCCGCTTTCAGTGTTTTCAGCTGGAAGCGGGACGTTGGCCTTGGGAGGCTTCTGGAAATTAAGCAGCCTTGAAGGAGGACATGGCCTTTTCAGCAGCGTCCTTGGCCGGCTTTGCCAGCTTTTCGGCGACCTTCTTGGTGGTTTCCTGGATGGACTTGGCCTGCTCGACGGTCACTTCAGCCTGCTTGCGGATGAAGGAGGTCTGCAGTTCGAAGAGTTCGGCGACGGACTTGACGCGAAGCAGGGCTTCCATGTGCGCCAGCGAGCTTTCGGCATTGGTGCGCAGAACGTCGATGGCCTTGAGGCCGATTTCCACGGTGCCGGCCTGGGCGGTCTGGACAGTGGCTTCAACGGTCTTGCCGGCTTCTTCAGCAGCCGTCTTCATCTTAGCGAAGGCTTCCTTGGACTGTGCAGCGCCCTTTTCCGCGAAGTCGCGGAAGGATTCAGAGAGCTTGGACGGGTCGAATGCAGCCGTTGAAAAAACGTCGTCTTTCTTTACAGTAGCCATGCTTGCGCTCCTATGTGGGCCCTACTCGGAGGCGCCCTCGGTGAATTGGATGAGCTTTATATAATATAAATTATTGTGCATTGCAACATCTTTGTGCGATGCACAACGCATTAACCCTGCCAGTCAAAAACCTGGCCCTTCGCTGGACCTGAAACCGGGGCGCCGTTATTAATAAAGCGTTAAAGCAAGAGAGGCGATCACGCCCGCAAAGCAGGTCGGAACATGCCCGCAATTCAGTACCCATTCATTGACATTGCCGTGCACCCCCGCGTTCGGGAGCGTTTTGCGCGCGGCGAAGCCCTGGTGCTGTTTGCGACCGGCATGGACCGCGTGCTTTGGGCCAATGGCGCCGGCGCCAATCTCTTCGGCTACGATGTCATCTATGATTTCTTGGACCAGGGGCCGAAAGCCGGCGACGTGTCTTTCCGTCAGATCGAAGCGACGGCACGCGGACTTGGTGCCGTCGGCGACCAGCGCACCTTTCTGATCCGCATGGCCTCGGGCTTCCAGCGCGCAGTCGTCAATGCCTCGGTTGAAATCATCCGGGTGCAGGCAGGCGAAGAGGCGATCCTGTTTTCGTCGCCGGTCTCCTCCAAGCCGCTCGCGGCAGCCGAGAGCGCCAAGCGGATGATCGACGGTTTCGACGATCCCGATACGCATATGGCCGTGATCGGGCGCGACGGCGAGGTCATCGCCGCTTCCGCACGCTTCGATACGCTTGGTGTCACGCCGCAGACCGCGAGGATGCTGACGACCATGGCAGGCGCGCAGGCGGAGCGGCTGATCAAGCGGCCGATCCCGACTGGCCATGGCTATCTGCCCGCCGCCGTCGGCAAGCTGTCGGAAATCCCTGCATTGCATCTGCTCTTCGTCGTCGAGACCGTAGCCGGTCATCTCGATCCGACGGAAAGCCTTGGTCCCGGCGCGGCTGCTGCCGCGGCGGTCGAGCCGGAAGCGGAAGAGGCGCGGAAGGAGCTCGAAACTGCCGCGGCAGAGGAAACGCCTGTTCGCGAGGCGGCACCTATCGCGGAGGCGCCCTCTCCTGATGTCATCGACGCGGTGGCGGATATAGAAGAGGTCGAGGATGCGCCGGAGAATTCTGCCGCCAGCCACGAAGAGACACATCCGCAGTCCGACGCTGCCGGCAAAGATATCGATGCGCTGGTGATGATGGACAGCGCGACGCCGGAACAGATCGAGGCGGCTGCGCATGCCGACGAGCTTGTACCGGACGTCGATGACGATCTTCAGCCAAGCCTGGGAGAAGGGCCGGTGGATCATGCGGACACAACCGCCGAACCGCCCGCGGCCAAGGCCGTCGCCCCCGCCCCTACC
>NZ_JARFYM010000034.1 GCF_030272705.1 Rhizobium mayense
GATATCTCGGCTCACTCGTCCAGACCATCGGTCCAGACGAGTGCACCAATTATCTTGTCAACGCTGGATATGCTTCAAACAAAACATGAAACGCTCTAGATATTTTTGGCGAACGACGTCAGCGCGCCGCCGCTGCAACCGACATCTTGCCGCGCTTGTGGATCGTCTGCCAATCGGCCGCTTCGATCAATTCGCGGGGCGCGAGGAAAGCGCCGCCGACGGCAAAAATGTTGCGCAACGCCAGATATTGACTGGAATTGTCGTCGGAGATGCCGCCGGTCGGACAGAATTTGAGATCCGGGAAAAGCGGATCGACATGTTTGATCCAGCCTAGGCCGCCCATCAGATCGGCAGGAAAGAACTTCTGCTCGAAGAAGCCGAATTCGCGGGCAAACAATGCTTCGCTTGGCGTGCACACGCCAGGCAGAAAGGGCAGGCCGGAGAGGCGCGCTCCCTCTGCCAGCGCCGGCGTCAATGCGGGACTGACGCCGAATTCGGCGCCGGCGTCGATCACCGAGGCAAGCTGGTCCGGCTTGGTGATGGTGCCCGCGCCGACGATGGCATCCGTGCCCAAAGCCCGCATCCGCTTGATCACCTCGGGACCGCAGGCGCTGCGCAGCGTCACTTCCAGGATCTTGATGCCAGCACTGACCAGCGCTTCCAAAAGCGGTTCGGCACGATCAGGGTCTTCCACATGCAGCACCGGAATGAGCTTCGCATGCGGCGCAATCAATGAGGCGACGGGATATTGGGTCATGGGAAAACCGATCTGACGGGTAATGGGAAGCGCTGCGGACTATGCAATAGTAGCGCGCAGGAGAGACTTGCATAGGTTGTTTCTTTCTGAGGCGACTTTATTGGCAGATCATTGATGCAGGTCATGGCGCTCCGTTCACCCAAGAGTGATCCTTGCACGCGCGTTCGACAGCGGGCATTGTCGAGCAGTTGACGCCGAGCGAAGGGGATTGTCGAAAGTGCAGGGATTGGGAGCGGGACGTGGCTTGCGGCGGGATCCTGGTCAGCGTGTGACGCTGCGCACGGTTGCAACCGCGCTCGGCCTGTCGATCACGACAGTCAGTCGCGCCTTGAAGGAGGGACCCGAGGTCAACCGCGAGACAATCGAACTGGTGAAGCGAGTGGCCGGGGAGCTCGGTTATCGCCCAAATCTCGGCGGCCTCAACCTCCGGACCGGCAAGACCCACGCGATCGGCATCGTGTTGCCCTTCGAACGCGAAGGCGAGATGAACATCGTCGTAGCCTCGCTGGTCGAAGGCGTGTCGCGCCATATGAAGGGCTATGGCTATCGGACCACGGTGGTGCCGCAATTGCAGGCGGACGATCCCTTGGCGACCGTTCGCGATCTCGTCGAAGAGGGCTCCGTCGACGGCGTCATCATAACCCACACGAGACCGCAGGACGACCGCGTCAAGTATCTGCTGGAGGTCGGCACGCCCTTCGTCACCTTTGGGCGCACCGAGCTTTTAAGCGTCCATTCGAACGTCGATCTCGATCATGAGGCGATCGGTGCGGAAGCGGCGCGGTTGCTCTTGGATGCTGGCCATCACCGGCCGCTACTGATCGCGCCGTCCAGCCAGTTCACCTACAGTCTGCAATTCGTCAAAGGCTGGAGCAAGACGTTTACCGCGCGCAACCTTGCCGTTCCGGACGACCTCATCCATTTTGCGGCCACGACGCCGGACAGCGGCCAGGAATTGGCGAAGAATATAATCGCCTGGCATCCGGAAGCGACCGGCGCCTTTGTTGCCAGCGAAGAGGCCGCGCTCGGGTTCCTGGCCGGCTTGCGCAAGGTCGGCCGTCGTGTGGGCAAGGATTTCGCGGTAATTACCTACGGCGGCACGCGATTGCACGATTTCTTCAATCCACCGCTTAGCGCCTTTTACTATTCCAACTATGTCATCGGCGAGCGTCTGGCTTCCTTTTTATACCGGGCGATCGGCGGCGAGGATCCGAGCGATCTGCGCGAACTCATCAATGCCGAATTTGTGGATCACGATAGTCAGGCACTTTCCGTCTGACGGAGAAGTTTGGCCAAAAGCATTCGTAACGTTTTTATTTCAGCCATTACCGGAATATCCGTGCGTAACTGTCTGAAAAAGGCTGCTTGACAGGGTTGAATTTATCTATCATTCGTAACGTTACGAATTGCGGAATGGAGGGGTATGAGGCTCCGATCGGCAAGGGCTGTCAGCAAGAGGACGGAGCCTCGTGTTTCGTAGGCGACCGCATTCCATGGGAGGATGACGTTGTGGGCGCAGGCTCGCTTTTTTTCGGATCACCAATTTGGACGTTCAACTGGAACCCGCCTTATGAGGCGCCGCTGAAGCGGCTCGCTCGCACGGGCTGCAAGGGTTTCGAGCTCACTGCCTGGTCGGTCGACATGCTGGCCTATTACACGCCGGCGACGATCCGCGGTCTGAACGAGATCGCCGAGGGTGAGGGGCTGACGCTCACCAATTTCTTCTTCAACCTGCCCTTCAGCCGCCACGCGGGTGCTGCCTTCTCCAGCGTCGATCTCGACGGCTACAAGCGTGGGGTCGATGTCGTGGCTGAGATCGGCGCGCCGATCATGACCAGCATGACGCCCTATCCCTTCCAGTCCGACGTCAAGCCGATCCTGCAGCGGCCGATTTCTCAGGAATGGACGGCGGCGGTCGAGCCGCAATGGGACTGGACGGCCGAATACAATGCCGTGGTCGACGGCTTTGCCAAGGCATGCGAAATCGCCGGTTCGGCCGGCCTGCGCGTCGCTGTCGAGCCGCATCCCTATCGCTGGGTCAGCTCAGGCCAGGGCATGCTGCGGCTGATCGAGCGCACTGGTGCTTCGAACCTCGGCCTGAACTTCGATCCGAGCCATCTTTTCCCGGCCGGGGACATGCCGCACTATGTCGTGCTGGCGCTCGGCGAGCGCATCTTCAACACGCATTTTTCCGACAATGAAGGCCATACCAACGCCCATTGGCGTCCAGGGCGCGGCAAGATCGACTGGAAGGCGATTTTCGCCGCCCTGCAGGCGATCGGCTATTCCGGTCCGATCACGCTGGAGTTGGAAGACGCGCCGGGTGCCTCGCATTGGACCCATTTCCGCGAGGCGACGCCTGAATTCGATCAGGAGATGCGGCGCGGCATGAACTATCTGCGCGATGCCGCCGCTGAACTCAACATCACCATTTCCTAGAGGTTATATCCATGAGCACTGCACCCATGAAAGTCGGTATCGTCGGCGCCGGCAATATCAGCGCCACTTATGTCGCAACCCTGCATATGTTCGACTTCATCCGCGTCAAGTCGATCTACGACCTCTATGAGGGGCCGGCACAAAAGCTTGCCGCACAATTCGGCCTTCAGGCCGTCTCCCTCGACGCCATGCTCGCTGACCCGGAAATCGGCCTGATCATCAATCTGACGACGCCGGTTTCGCATTACTCGATCAGTAAGAAGGCGCTTCTCGCCGGCAAGCATGTCTATTCGGAAAAGCCGCTTGGCATCAGCATGGCCGAAGCCGAAGAGCTGATGTCGATCGCGCGCGCCAGCGACCTTCGCCTCGGCTGCGCGCCCGATACCTTCCTTGGCGGTGGCCATCAATTGACGCGTCGGTTGTTCGATGAAGGCCGTATCGGCAAGGCCGTATCGGCAACCGCCATGCTCCTCCTGCCTGGCCATGAACACTGGCACCCGAACCCGGCGTTCTTCTATGGCCGCGGCGGCGGACCCATGCTAGACGTTGGCCCCTATTACGTCACGAATCTGATCGCCCTGCTCGGTCCGGTGCGCGAGGTCTTCGGCGCCGCCAAGATCACTCGCATCGAACGCGCGGTGAAGACCGATCCGCGCCGCGGCGAGACGATCAAGGTGCTGGTGCCGACGCATCTGACCGGTGTGATGGAATTCCATAGCGGTGCGACGATAACCATCGCCACAAGTTTCGATGTCATCAAACACAAACACAATCAGATCGAGATTTACGGCTCCGAAGGAAGCATGGTAACACCAGACCCGAACAACTTTAGCGGTAAGGTTGAGATATTCCGCGACGGCGGTGAGGCTTGGGAAGAGATTCCAGTGGACCATCCTTATACCGAAGGTGTGCCGGGCCATCTCGGCCTGCGTGGTTTGGGCGCGGCCGAAATGGTAGATTCCCTTCGCGCGGGGCGCCAGCATCGCGTATCGTCGGAACTCGCCTTCCACGCGTTGGAAGTGATGACGGCATTCGAGCGTTCCGCTCAGTCGCGCAAGGTCGTCGCAATCTACAGCAGTTGCGGCCGCCCGGATCCGATTCCGCGTGCAATTAAAGAGGGACGTTTCGCATAGGCTAGGTTATAGAGAGTTAGGAGAATTGGCAGTCCTCCGAGACTGCACACTTGACGAGCGGGCAATGCCGAGGAAGCATTGCCTGTTCGCCGCGGGGAATGGAGGCCCAGCGGCGCGGTTTTGGAGGGCCACAGCATTCGGCACCCGATGGTCGTGAGACAACGGCGGCTGAAATACAGGCGTTCAGAAGAACGCCATAAATGGAGGAGGAGCATATGCGTGGATTGTTAATGGCATTGGTTGGCGCAACGGCGCTGATCGCACTGGGCGTCACCGGCGCCCAGGCTGAAGGAAAGAGAGCCGAGGTCCTACACTGGTGGACATCTGGTGGCGAAGCCGCCGCCGTGCGTGAGCTCGCCAATACATTCAATGCCGCCGGTGGCCAATGGGTCGACACCGCGATCGCGGGGTCCGGCTCAACCGCGCGTCCGATCGGCATTAACCGAATCATCGGTGGCAACCCGCCGACAGCCATGCAGTTCAATACCGGTACGCAGATGAATGATCTGGCCCAGCAGGGCCTGCTGCGTCCGCTCGACGATCTTGCCAAGGAGCAGGACTGGAAATCGGTCCTGACGCCGGCCTTCTATAATGCCATCCAGTTCCAGGGGCATATTTATGGCGCACCGATCAACGACCATGGCCAGAACTGGCTGTTCTACTCGAAGCCGGTTTTCGCCAAGGCAGGCGTGACCGAAGAGCCGAAAACCTGGGACGAAATGTTTGCCGCGCTCGACAAGATCAAGGCCGCCGGCCTGATCCCGGTCGCCGTTGGCGGTCAACCATGGCAGCTCCAGTTGATGTTCAATGCCATCCTTCTCGGCGAAGGCGGCAAGGACCTCTACGCCAAGGTCTGGAAGGATCTCGACACTGACGCCGTCAAGTCCGACAAGTTCAAGCATGTGGCGGAAGTCTTCGCCAAGCTGCGCAACTATCAGGACCCGGGCAGCCCGAACCGTGACTGGAACGTGGCGACCGGAATGCTGATCGACGGCAAGGCCGGCATCCAGTTCATGGGCGACTGGGCCAAGGGCGAGTTTATCCATGCCAACATGGTCGCCGACAAGGATTTCGGCTGCATTCTCGGACCGGGTGAATCCAACTTCATGATGGGCGGCGACATCTTCGTTTTCCCTGTCCTGAAGGACGCGAAGGCGACCGATGCGCAGACGCTGCTTGCGACTGTGATCATGTCCAAGGAAGGCCAGCTCGCCTTCAACTCCAAGAAGGGTTCCGTGCCGGTCCGCCTCGACGTGGACAACTCCAAGCTCGACGCCTGCGCCCAGAAGGGCCTGACCGCGCTCAAGGATCAAAGCCGCCAGATCCTGACCTCCGACGTGCTGACGCCGCAGGACATCGTTCAGACTGAACAGGACCTTGTCGCCCAGTACTGGACGACGCCGAGCATGACGGCCAACCAGTTCGCCGAGCAGTTCGCAAAGGTCATCGAGCAGGCGAAATAAGCCTCATCCGACATCCATGCGGCGGCAGGACCGACTTGCCGCCGGTTCCCATGAATGCGCAGGAGGAGCTTTAGCCATGAGTACCCCACAAACTGCTGCCGGAGCCATCGCCGCGACGGTCGCCGGGAAGGCTGCCACCAAGAAGAAGAGACATCTTTCCGCCTATGTTGCGCTGTTCCCAGCCTTTATCATCGTGTTGCTCGCCTATGTCGTGACGGTTGTCTGGAACATCTGGATATCGTTTACCGACAGCAAGGTGCTGCCGGTCAATATCTTTGTCGGCACCAAGCAGTACGAACGATTGTTCACGACCGCACGCTGGCTGCTATCGCTGCAGAATGTCGTCGTCTTCGGCATACTCTTCATCGCCGGCTGCCTGATCCTCGGCTTTCTTCTGGCCGTCGCGCTCGATCAGAAGGTCCGCTTCGAAAATACGTTCCGGACGATCTTTCTCTACCCCTTCGCGATGTCCTTCATCGTTACCGGGCTTGTCTGGCAGTGGATCATGAACCCGACGCTCGGTCTGCAGAGGGTCGCCGACGGGATCGGGTTCACCTGGTTCCGCTTCGACTGGATCGTCCAAAGCGACCTGGCGCTCTACGTCATCGTACTCGCCGGCATCTGGCAATCGTCCGGATTGGTCATGGCGATCATGCTGGCAGGATTGCGCGGCGTCGATCGTGAACTCTGGAAGGCGACACGCATCGACGGCATACCGACATGGCGCGTCTATCTCCACATCGTCATTCCGATCCTGAGACCGACCATCATCACTGCCAGCGTGCTTCTGGCGATCGCCGTGGTCAGGGTCTACGAACTGGTGCTTGCGACGACCGGCGGCGGACCGGGAATATCGACCGAGGTACCGGGGAAATTCATCATGGATTACCTCTTCGGACGCGGCAATATCGGCCTTGCGACCAGTGCCTCAACCGTCATGTTCATCACCGTGGTCATCCTGGTCACGCCGTGGCTCTACTACGAATATTTCCGTGAAAAACCGAGGGGGAACTGATGACAATGCCATCTTCCGTCGCAAAGGTCATGGACGGCCCGTCAGGGCATAAGCCGCAGCACCTGTCCCCGGCGCGCATCGGCCTCTACGCCTTTCTCGTGATAGCGGCGCTGTTCTTCCTCTTGCCGCTCTATGTGATGATCGTCACCTCGCTGAAATCCATGCCGGAAATCCGGCAAGGTAATATCTTCGCCTTTCCGCAGGTCTGGACGGGCGAGGCCTGGGTGCAGGCGTGGAGCACGGCTTGTACCGGCCTCGAGTGCGGCGGCATCAGCGTCGGCTTCTGGAATTCGGTGAAGATCCTGATACCGAGCATGATCATGTCGATCTTCATTTCGTCGCTGACCGGCTATGCGCTGTCCTTCTGGCGGGTGAGGGGCGCGAATGTTCTGTTCGCCATTCTGCTGCTTGGCGCTTTCATTCCCTATCAGGTGTTCATCTATCCGCTGGTACTCATCTACCGCGGCGTCGGCGTCTATTCGACATTGCCCTGCATCATCATCACCCACACGGTTTTCGGCCTGCCGGTTTTGACGCTGCTGTTCCGCAACTATTATTCCAGCCTGCCGATGGAGCTGTTCAAGGCTGCCCGCGTCGATGGGGCGGGACTGTGGCAGATCTTCTTCCGGCTAATGATCCCCATGTCAATCCCGATCCTGGTGGTGGCGGGGATCCTGCAGGTTACCGGCATCTGGAACGACTTCCTCTTCGGCGTCGTCTTCGCCGGCCGGGAAAACTTTCCGATGACGGTTCAGCTCAACAACATCGTCAACTCGACCCAAGGCGAGAAGCTTTACAACGTCAATATGGCGGCGACCATCCTCACCGCTCTGGTTCCGCTGATCGTCTATTTCGGTTCGGGTCGCTGGTTCGTGCGCGGTATCACCGCGGGTGCAGTCAAGGGATAACTCATGGCCAATGTTTCCATTCGCGAACTCGCAATCGATTTCGGCACCGTCAGCGTTCTGAAATCGTTGAATATTGAAATCCAGTCGGGCGAATTCATCGTCCTTCTCGGGCCCTCCGGCTGTGGCAAGTCCACTTTGCTGAACGCCATCGCCGGCCTCACCGACATCAGTAGCGGCCAGATCTGGATCGGCGACAGGAACGTCACCTGGGAGGAGCCGAAAGACCGAGGCATCGGCATGGTCTTTCAGTCCTATGCGCTTTATCCGACGATGACGGTCGAGGGAAACCTCTCCTTTGGGCTCCGCATCGCCGGTATGAACAAGGATGAGATCGCCAAACGCGTCGACCGCGCCGTGCAGATCCTGCAGATCGACCCGTTGCGCAAACGTAGACCAGGCGAACTTTCCGGCGGTCAGCGCCAGCGTGTCGCCATTGGCCGCGCACTTGTCCGCGATGTCGATGTCTTCCTGTTCGACGAGCCGCTTTCCAACCTCGACGCCAAGCTCCGCACCGAGCTGCGTGTCGAGTTGAAACGGCTGCATGCCGGGCTTGGTTCGACAATGATCTATGTCACGCACGACCAGATCGAGGCGCTGACGCTCGCTGACCGTATCGCTGTTATGAGCGGCGGCGTCATTCAGCAGTTCGCCGCGCCGAAGGAAATCTATCGCCGGCCGGTCAACCGTTTCGTTGCCGGCTTCGTTGGCTCGCCGTCCATGAACTTCCTTTCAGGGCAGGTAGGGAGCAATGGCGGAACACCCGCCTTCATCTTGCCCGACGGCCGCAAGATCGACTTGAATGGCTACGAATTCTCGGGCACGCCCGGCGAAGGCCGTTCCGCAACGCTCGGTGTACGGCCGGAACAGATGCAGTTTGCCGCTACCAACGGCCGCATGTCCAGCCTGCCGGCAACCTTCAGCATCGTCGAGCCGATGGGCTCGGACAATCTGGTCTGGGGTCAGATCGGCAAGGAGACCATGTCGGTGCGCATCGATGCCGATGAGGAGGTTGCGCTGGAGAGCGAGCAGCCCGTCTATTTCCAGCCTGCGCTTGCATCGTTGTTCGGCGAAGACGGCCAGCGTCTGTAAAGGATCAAACTGCGGCCGCGCGTTCAATGGAGCGCGCGGCCGCAGTATTCATGCCCTCACTTCGAAGACCATGTTGAACGGCGTTTCGGTCGCCTTGCGGAAATGCGAATAGCCCGCATCCATGGCAACTTTGCGCAGTCGCATCTCACCGGCCTGCGCGCCCAAACCCAGCCCAACTTCCTGCGATAGCGACGCTGGCGTGCAGATCATCGTCGATGCGCCGTAGTAGACGCGACCGACCGGATTGAGATTGTCCTTCAGGCAATCATGCGCAAAGGGCTCGACGATCATCCAGGTGCCGTCGTCGGCGAGACTTTCCCTGACATGTTTGCCGGCGCCGACAGGATCGCCCATGTCGTGCAGGCAATCGAACATCGCCACGAGATCATAACCGGCGGCCGGAAAGTCCTTGGCGGACGCCTGCTCGAAGGTGATGCGACCATCGACACCTGCGTCCTTCGCTGCGGCTTTCGCCCGCTCGATGGAGGGGAGATGATAGTCGAAACCGAAGAAGGTCGAGTTCGGATAGGCCTGCGCCATCAGGATGGTGGAAGCACCATGGCCGCAGCCGACATCGGCGACGGCCGCGCCGGCTTGAAGCTTTTCCTGTATACCCTTCAGCGCGGGTATCCATTCCGAAACGAGATGGCTGTTGTAGCCCGGCCGGAAGAAGCGCTCCGTGCCGCGGAACAGGCAGGCGCTGTGTTCATGCCAGCCGAGACCGCTACCGGTTTTGAAAGCGTTGACGATTTTCGGCTCGTCGAGCCACATGGATTGAACGACCTCGAAGGCGCCGGTGAAGAAAGCGGGACTGTTTTCCTCCGCAAACACCATTGCCTGTTCGGGCGTCAGGTGGAAACGCTCAGTCTTGTCGTCATAGCTGACATATTCGGCCGCGGCCTGCGCCGACAGCCATTCACGCACATAGCGCTCCTTTACCCCGACCTTGTCGGCCAATTCCGCCGAGGTCATAGGTGTTCCGTCCGCCATGGCCCTGAACAGGCCAAGATGATCCCCAAGTGTCACCAACACACCCGTGACCGCAGCGCCGAGATCGCCGACCAGGCGTCCGACAAGTGCGTCGAGTTTCTGCATATCAGGTTCGCGCATGACATCCTCCTCCCATTAGAACTGATGCAGCGTTCTGTCCGGATATATTCGGAAGTCGAAATGTACTCCCGGGCGGGAGGGGAGGCAATGATACGACCGGGCTAAGCACCCTTCGCGCCGCCGTCATGGAAAGGCGTAACCTATTGAGATAACGCCTTATTTCCGGAAGTGCGCGAGGCGGCTCAGCCCGCGCGGGCCAGCTCTTTTTCCAGAACGGCGAGCAATCGCGGATCATCTGCCGTAACGTCAGGTGCGAAGCGGGCAGCGACTTTGCCATCCCGGCCGATCAAGAATTTTTCGAAGTTCCAGACGATGCCGTTGTCCTGTCCCGTATGCAGACCGCGTTCGGCGAGGCGTGCTCGCATCGGCCCGTCACCGGTCGTTTCGATGCCGGAGGCGATCAGGCTGTCGTAGAGCGGATGCCGTTCCTCGCCGGTCACCGCGATCTTGGAAAACATCGGAAACTGCACGTCATAGGTGAGGGTGCAGAAGCTCAGGATCTCGTCATTCGTGCCGGGTTCCTGGCCTTTGAAATCATTGGCGGGAAAGCCGGCGATGACAAGGCCGTCGTCGCGCTTGTCCTCATAGAGCTTTTCCAGCCCTTCATATTGCACCGTCAGTCCGCATTTGGAGGCGACATTGACGACCATGATGACCTTGCCGCGATAGTCGGCGAGCGTCGTCTCGCTGCCGTCGATCCTCTTTACCGGAATATCGAGCATGGTATCAGTCATCACAATCACTCCAAATCATTTTGAAAACGGGCTGCCGATATCAACGCCGAAGCCGGTCGAAGTCAACGGCATGGTTGCGTTACGCTGCCTCGTCCAGCCGCACCAGATGGCCATTCGAGACCTCACGATATTGGCGCGCTGGCGGACTATAGCCGACTGGCCGCACCGGGCTCTTCAGCTCGTCGACGGCGAGATTGCGCTTGATGCCGCGCCGCGATGGATCGGGCACCGGGACGGCCGCCATCAGCTTCTTCGTATAGGGATGCTGCGGGTTCTCGAACACCGAGGCACGGGGGCCGATCTCGACGATCTCGCCGAGATACATCACCGCGACGCGATGGCTCACTCGTTCGACGACGGCCATGTCGTGTGAGATGAAGAGATAAGCAAGATTGAGGCTCTGCTGCAGGTCCATCAGGAGGTTACAGACCTGTGCCTTGATCGAGACGTCGAGAGCCGAGACGCTTTCGTCGGCGACGATGACTTTGGGGTCGAGAGCGAGCGCACGGGCAATGCAGATGCGTTGACGCTGGCCGCCGGAAAATTCATGCGGGTAACGCGACATCATATCCGCCATCAGTCCGACACGCTCCAGCAGGTCGGCCGCTTTCTCGCGCGCTTGGGCGCGGGTGCCGAGTCCGTGTTCGATGAAGGGCTCTGCGACAGCGGCGCCGATGGTCATGCGCGGGTTGAGGCTGGCGAACGGATCCTGGAAGATCATCTGGATACTGCGACGCATGCGGCGCAGATTGAGCGCGTCAAGCTTCATCACGTCGTAGCCGTCAAGGCGGACTTCCCCGGCATTGGGATCGATGAGGCGCATGATCGAGCGTCCCGTCGTCGATTTGCCACAGCCGGATTCTCCGACCAGCGACAGCGTCTCGCCCTGGGCGAGATCGAAGGAGACGTTCTCGACGGCGTGGATGGCGCCGGTGGTGCGCCCCAGCAGCCCGCCATGGATATTGAAGCGGGTCACGAGGTTCTTCACCTCGAGGATAGGCGTCTTGCCGCGATCGACCGTGTCGGCGAGCGCGGTCGGCTCCGTCCGCTCGCCGGTGCTTGCATCCACGATCGGGAAGCGCAGCGGCCGCGGCTGCTCCTTCATCGAGCCGAGCCGCGGCACCGCGGAGAGGAGAGCGCGGGTATAGGGGTGCTGGCCGCGATGGAAGATGTCGTCGGTGTTGCCGGTCTCCACCGCTTCGCCGCGATACATGACAATGGTTCGGTCCGAAATTTCGGCCACGACGCCCATGTCGTGTGTAATGAAGAGGACGGACATGCCTTCCTCTTCCTGCAGAACCTTGATGAGATCGAGGATCTGCCCCTGAATGGTGACGTCGAGCGCAGTCGTCGGTTCGTCGGCAATCAAAAGCTTCGGGCGCGAGGCCAGCGCCATCGCGATCATCACGCGCTGGCGCATGCCGCCGGAAAACTGATGCGGATATTCGTCAAAGCGGGAAGAGGCGTTCGGGATACGCACTTTTTCGAGCAGGCGGATGGTTTCGGCCTTGGCTTCGGCCTTGGAGATATCGCCATGGCAGGTGAGCGCCTCGGAAATCTGCCTTCCGATGGTGAAGATCGGGTTAAGGCTCGTCATCGGCTCCTGGAAGATCATGGCGACGTCCTTGCCCCGTACCTTGCGCATTTCGTTGTCCGAGAGCGAAAGGATGTCGCGACTGTTGAGCTTGATCGAACCTTCGATGCGGCTGCTGCCCTTGGCGAGCAGTCGCATGATTGAGAGTGAGGTAACGCTCTTGCCCGAGCCGGACTCGCCGACGATCGCCACCGTCTCGCCCGGCATGACATCGAAGGAAATGTTCTTCACCACGGTGCGCCATTCGCCATCGGCGAGGAACGATGTCGTCAGGTTGGAGACGGAGAGGACGGGCTTTGCGTCAGTGTTCGTCTGCCGAGCGGCTACGGTTGTCATGGGCTCACCTTTATGATCTTGCGCATCGTATGAGGCATTACGCGGCTCCGCTCATGACGGCTTAGCCGCAGTGGCGAAGGAGGCAGACGGGCGGCCTTCGGCAATCCTTGCGGCTTCCAGGGCCGCGATCTTTTCGTCGATCTCGCGACGGTCGATCATACCGCTCGGGTTCTGTCGGGTTGGCGTGGTCTCGGCAACATGCAGGTAGCGTTCCTGTGCGACGGCATAGAGCCGTTCGAGCTCCGTCAGTGGATCGGCGCTGTCATCGACACGGATGTTTAGCCAGGCATAATCCTGGTCGCGATAAATGACCAAAGCGGCCGATTGCTTGCCGCGCTTGTCGCCGCCCGCATCCTCGCCGGCACGCATCGCTTCGAGCAGCCGCTCGGCGAGCGGCTTGCCCTGGGTTTTCTTGAAGGTTGACAGAGTCTCGGCGATCACCTGCGGGCCGGCGAGCATATTGCCGGCAACCGAGACATTGTCGTCGATCAGATGACCGGCCCAGTCGATGCATTTGGCGCCGGTGAAAGCGGCATTGTTGCCCTTGCTGTCGATCATGTGGAACTGGCGCTGTTCGCGACCTTCGTCGCGGGCGGTCAATGTTTTGATGATTTCCTCCGGCGCATGGCCGGCGGCAAGCATCGCCAGACCATCGATGCCGTAGAGCGGGCTGGTAAAGGCCTGCGTCGCGACGGCACCAATGCCGCCGCGAACATTCGGTACGATGCTGCCAACCGCGAAGAAGCGGGTGGCAACGGCGATGGCGAGATGACCGGTTTCCGGCTCGCGGGTGACAATCGACCAGGTCATGAGCGCTTATCTCCCGACCGCATAGGCTTGCATCAGACGCGGCGTGGCGGCCGCGCGCAGAAGGCCGCTGGCATCGCGCCGCGCGGCGGTCAGCCGGCCGACCGTCCATTCCGGCGCGACCGTCAGCTTGTGACCTTTCTTGCGCAGTGCGTCGAGCACCTCGGTGCTGAAATTGGCCTCTGCCGTGATGCTGCCGGGCTCGCGGGTGCGGGGATAGAAGGAGCTCGGGAAATGCGAGGTGTGGAACAGCGGCTGATCGATCGCCTCTTGCAAGTTCATGCCGTGATGGGCATAGCGCAGGAAAAAGGCGAGCTGCCATTGCTCCTGCTGATCGCCGCCAGGTGTGCCGAAGGCGAGCGTCGGACGGCCTTCGTAAAGGCCAAGCGATGGCGTCAGCGTGGTGCGCGGCCGCTTGCCGGGCGCGAGCGACGAAGGCAGGCCGGATTTCAGCCAGAACATCTGCGCGCGGGAATTGAGGCAGAAACCGAGGCCGGGAACGATCGGTGAAGATTGCAGCCAGCCGCCCGAAGGCGTCACCGAGACCATATTGCCCTCGCGGTCGATGACGTCGATATGCACGGTATCGCCGCGCTTTTCCGTCAAGTGCGACATGGTCGGCTCGTAGACCGCACCGCCCTTGGCTTCCGGCGTTTCCAACATATCCATGGTGAGATCATACTGGCTCTCGAAGCCGGCTAACTTGCCGGGACGCAGGGAATGGGAAGCCTCCGAGGTGATCAGCTTGCTGCGTTCCGCGGCATAGGCGTCCGACAACAGGATATCGATCGGCACCTTGGTGAAGTTCGGATCGCCGTAATAGACCTCGCGGTCGGCGAAGGCAAGCTTCATGGCTTCCGTGATGGTGTGCACGAAATCCGCGCCGGCGGGGTCCATGGCAGCGAGATCGAAATCCTTCAGCAGCGACAGTGTTTGGAGGAAGGCGGGCCCTTGGCCCCAGGGGCCGATCTTGGCGATCGTCCAGCCATGGTAATCGTGGGTCAGCGGCTCTTCGATCGTCGCCGACCAATTGGCCATGTCGTCGGCGGTCAGCACGCCCTTATGGCGTTGGCCGCTCGCATCCATGACTTCGGCCTTGCGTAGGTAGGCATCGATCGCCTCTGCGACGAAGCCGCGATAATAGGCGTCGCGGGCTGCTTCGATCTGCGCCTCGCGGCCACTCTTGCTTTCCGCTTCCGAGACAATGCGATTCCAGGTTTCGGCAAGGACCGGGTTCTTGAAGTTCGACCAAGGCTCGGGAGCCGAGCCGCCCGGCAGCCAGGTCTCGTAGGAGGTTGGCCACTCTTTGCGATAGAATTCGGCGAGGCCGGCAATGGTTGCAGAGACACGTGGCAGCACCGGATGGCCGTGTTCGGCATAGTGGATTGCCGGTTCCAAGACATCGCGGACGGTGAGCTTGCCGTAGTCGCGCAGCATCAGCATCCAGCCGTCGAAGGCTCCGGGGACGACAGTTGCGAGCAGGCCGTCGCCGGGGATCAGCGACAGGCCCTCGCCCGTATAGTGCTCGAGGGTGGCACCGGCAGGAGCAGTCCCCTGGGCACAGATGACTTCAACCTTGTCCTTCTTCTTCGAATAGATGACCGCCGGCATGTCGCCGCCGGGACCGCAAAGATGCGGCTCGACGATCTGCAGAACGAAGCCAGTCGCGACCGCAGCATCGAACGCATTGCCGCCCTTTTCGAGAATGCTCATGCCGACCGCCGAGGCGATCCAGTGCGTGGAGGTAACGACACCGAAAGTGCCGAGGATTTCAGGGCGAGTCGTAAATGCGGTCATTGCAGAAGTCCTTTCAGATTATTCACGCTTCGCGCGGATCGAGCGCATCGCGCAGACCGTCGCCGAGCAGATTGAAACCAATGACGACGAGAAAAATGGCGGCGCCCGGCCACATGGCCATCCAGGGCGCCTGCTCCAGGTAGTTCTTGGCGACATTGAGCATCGATCCCCAGCTGGGCGCCGGCGGTTGCTGGCCGAGGCCAAGGAAAGAGAGACTGGCTTCGGCGATGATCGCCGTTGCAATGGTGAGCGTACCCTGCACCAGGATAGGCGCGAAAACGTTCGGCAGGATGTAACGGATGATGATGCTGAAATGGTGCAGGCCAATCGAGCGAGCACCTTCGACATACTCTTCCGTTTTCACCGCAAGTACTTGGCCACGCGTCAGGCGCACGAAGACAGGCGTCGCCGAAAGTCCGATGGCGATCATCGCATTGGTCAGGCTCGGCCCGAGAAAGGCCGCGAGCGCGATCGCGGTAATCAGAAAGGGCATGGCCAAGAAAGCTTCGGTGATGCGCGAGACGATCTGGTCGATCCAGCCGCCGTAATAGCCGGAGATAAGGCCGAAGGGTACGCCGATCGCCACTGCGATGGCGACGGAAAAGATGCCCGCCATCAGCGATGCCCGCGCGCCCCAGATCATACGTGAGAGAATGTCGCGGCCGATATCGTCGGTGCCGAGCCAATGGGCGGCCGACGGCGCCTTGCGGATCGCCGACCAGCTTGTCGCGACCGGATCGGCCAGCGGCAACACCGGCGCCAGAATGGCAAGTGCGGCAAAGAAAAGAATAATGGCGAGGCCGAGCAGCGCACCCTTGTTGGCCTTCAGTTTGCGCCACGCGCGGTTCGGTGTGCGTTTGGCGGGGGCGGCGACTGACGTCTGCGGGATCGCGGTCATAGGGCGGCCCTCAGGCGCGGGTTGAGGAGGACATAAAGAACATCGGCAACCAGATTCATCCCGATAAAGCCGACGGCGGTGCAGAGCACGACGCCCTGGACGACGGCATAGTCGCGGTTGAAGACCGCATCCACAATGAGCTTGCCGAAACCGGGAATGGTGAAGATCTGCTCGGTCAGAACGGCGCCGGCCAGCAGTTCGCCGAAGAGCAGCGCGCTGACGGTGACAACCGGCAAGATGGCGTTGCGGAAGGAGTGGCTGAGAACGACGGCAGCTTCCGGAAGACCCTTGGCGCGGGCCGTGCGGATGTAATCCGCGCTGAGCACGCTCAGCATCGACGAGCGCGTGTGGCGCATCAGCGTTGCGGCGAGCGCATTGCCGAGCACGAAGGACGGCATCAACATGGTCTGGATCGAACGCAGAGGATCGTCGAAGAACGGTTGATAGCCGGAAGCCGGAAGCCAGTGAAGTTTCACCGATATCAGCAGGATCAGCATGATCCCGAGCCAGAAATTCGGCACGGACAATCCGCATAGGGCAACGATATTGGCGAGGAAGTCGATGACCGTATTCTTCTTCACCGCCGCCAATATGCCCATGGGGATGCCGATGACGAAGGCGAAAATCATCGACATGACGGCGAGCTGGATGGTTACCGGCAGCTTTTCGGCAACCAGCGTCAACACCGGCTGGTTGGTGCGCAGCGAAATGCCAAGGTCGCCTGTGACCGCGCCCTTCAGCCAATAACCATACTGGTAAACCACCGGATCGTTCAGCCGGTATTTCTCACGGAGAAACTCGATGACCTTCGGGTCGCGCTCTTCGCCGGCCATCGCCAGGATCGGGTCGCCTGGCAGAAGCTTCTGCAGGGAGAAAACGAAGATGGAGATGATCAGCAGCGTCGGTACGGCGACCAGCAGCCTCTTTCCGATGTAGGTATACATGAGCAGATCCTGACCTCGTCATCGATCACGGGAGAGGGCCATGCGGGGCGTAACCTGCACTCCGCATGGCGCTTTTGCGTTAGCTGCTCTTCTTCACGCCGACGAGGCGGATCATGCCGTCCGGCGAGGGCACGAAGCCGGTCACAGACTTGTTGTAGGCCCAGATCCAGGCCTGATGGCCGAGATAGATGATCGGAAGCTCGTCGTTCATGATGGCTCCGGCGGCGTCGTATTTCTGCTTGCGAACCGCATTGTCTTGCGACTGGCGGGCTTCGAGCAGCAATTTGTCGACTTGCGGATTGCTGTATTTGGAGTCGTTCAACCCGGCGCCCGTGGTGACGAACTGCTGGATCACGCCATCGGGATCAGGGCGGCCGGACCAATCGGAGCGGCTGAACTGATAGTTGCCGCCCGTCTGCGCATCGAGCAGCGTCGCGAATTCCGTCGGCTTCAGCGTTACGTCGAAGCCGGCTTCTGCGACCATCGACTGGATGATCTGCATCGTCTGCATGGTGACCGGATCGTTGGTGACGGCGATTTCGACAGGTACACGGTCATAGCCGGCGGCCTTCATCAGTGCCTTCGCCTTGTCGACGTCACGAGCCGGAACGGGAATGTCCTTGTCGTACCAGGGGCTGTTCGGCGAGAAGGGCTGGTTGCCGGCGACGGCGGTTCCGTCAAAGACGATTTGCATGGCAGCCGCTCGGTCGATCGCCAGAGAGAAAGCCTGACGCAGTCGCTTATCCTTGCCCATGGGATTGTCGGCGCGGGGTCCATTACCGATATTCGCATAGATCCCCATCCAGCCGGTGGAGACGGCGTCGGCGTAAGCGAGGTTGGAGTCGCTCTTGACGGTGCCGATGTCGGAGGCGGCGACGCGTTCGATCATGTCGAGATCGCCCGAGCGCAGGTTGGCGAGGCGAACCGTCGTGTCGGGGATCGGCAGGTATGTCACTTTGTCGATGAAGATATTATCTTTGTTCCAGTAATCCTGGAACTTCTCCAGCACGATGCGGTCCTGCTGCACGCGCTCGACGAACTTGAACGGGCCGGCGCAGACCGGATGATCGCCGAACTTCGCGCCCAACGCCTTGGCAGCTGTCGGCGATACAATCATGCCGGCACGGTCGGAAAGCTGGGCGAGAAGCGTGACGTCAGGCGCCTTCAGCGTGAAGGTCACTTCGTATTCGCCCGTCGCCTCAACTTTTGCAACCGAGGAGAGTTCGCTCTTGCGGCGCGATTCCGGCATCGTCTGGTTGCGCTGGATGGTGTCCACCACGGCCTGCGCATTAAATGGCGTTTCGTCCTGGAATTTTACGCCCTGGCGTAATTCCATCACAAGCTGCTTGCCGTCAGCGGACCATTTCCACGAGGTGGCGAGCTGCGGCACGAATTTGAGGTCCGGCGTCACGTCCACGAGCTTGTCGCAGAGTGCGGTGTAGACGATTCGGCCAACGAACGTGCGCGATTGTGCCGGATCCAGCACGTCGGCGTCGTCCTGCAGGCCGATTTTCAATTCGACGGCGCAGGCCGGCAGCGCGATCAACGCGCCGGCGGCCAGCGATGTCAGGAATTTGGCGATTTTCATGATGTTCTCCTGTTATGATTTTATTTTCACTGCGTTCCCGGCCGGTTTCCTCTCCGGCCATCAGTCTCGGCGTAGTGGCACGCCAATAGTCATTTCAACTCGCCGGCCAGTTCCTTTTCTGGATACTGAGCGTCGAGCGAGGTGACGCGAATCAGGCTCTCCTGCAGCACCAGCAGATGCTGGCGCATGGCTTCGGCAGCTCCCATCGGGTTGCGGGCTGCGATCGCATCGATGATCGCCACGTGTTGCGCATAGGTTACCGGGCGCGTCCTGTTGGTGTTGCGGGCCAATTCGCGAATGGTTTGCCACGCCTCGTCCTGACGGACATGGTTGATGACATCGAAAATCGTCAGAAAGAACTGGTTGCCGGCGCTCTGTGCGATCAGGCGATGCAACGCGCCGTCCCAGAGTTCGCGGCTGTCGGCATCGCCGCTGGCGAAGATCTTTTTCGTCAGCTCGTACATGCGGTCGATATCATCGGATTTGGCACGCATCGCCGCGAGTTGAGCGAGCTGCGGCTCGATGCGCAGGCGCACTTCCATGATTTCCATCAGATTGGTGCCGGCGATCAGCGAACCGACGTGCTGGCTCCAGTCGTCCGGGCGCTGGCCAGCATAGGTGCCCGATCCCTGGCGCCTCCAGATACGGCCTTCCGCCTCGAGCACTTCCAGGGCTCGCCTGATGGCACGGCGGCTGACGCCGAACATATCCGAAAGCGACCGCTCGGTCGGCAGCTTGCCATCTGATTCCAGATTGTCCGAGCCCAAAAGGCCCCGGAGTTTTTCCAGGGCGTAGGTCGAATTTTCCGGGAGACCGTTGGCTGCCATGGTGCTAAATGGTTCGTACCAATGTTCGATTGGTTCAATACAAATTCAACTCACGCGCAGCGTCAAGCTCTTTTTTGGGCAATATATTGTGCCGCACAATAATTGTGCAATGCACCTAATTTTGCAGCGAAAAGTGGAGCGCCATGCCTCGACGGTGATCAGGCGCGACCAGCCGAGCGCGCGGACAGCGCCACCTCGGGCGTGAAGGTAAAATCCTTGTCGAAAGGATAGGTCGGCTTCTGCTTGCGCAGCCGCGGCAGGCGCTCGACGAACTGGTCGACGACGCCGGGCGAGAGTGCCATCAGGTTCGGGTTGGCGATCGGAGCCAGCTCCGGAGAGAGATAGCCGGACTTCACGACGATGATTTTGGCCTGATGCGGATCAAGGCCAAGACGCGTGAAATCTGCGACATTATGATAGGGGCGACGTTTTGCCGACAGCACCAGATCGATGCCGCCGACCGAGACGACCGCCTGGCGGTCCGTGGCGTCGCCGGTATTCAACAGGAACTTGACGGTGAACTCGGCGGTCACCGGTTTGCTGCCCTTGGTGTCCAGCGAAGCACCGACAGTGAGATCGAGTTTCGCGCCGACGCCGGCAGCATAGCAGGCTTCGGTGGCTGCCTTGTCGGCGATCCCGGCGAAAACGACGCCGGTCGCACCCTGGGCAATCAGCTCCGCCAGGACATCGGCGCGGTCGCCGACACCGCCGCCGGTCGGGTTATCGCCGGATTCCGCGAGCACCACAGGGGTTGTCGGGCTGGCAATCGCCGTGGCGACGCATTCCTCGATCGTGCCGGTCTCGCAGCCGAAGACGAAATCCTTGCGGACATTCCAATAGGCCTGTGCCAGCCGTTTCGCTTCGCGTTCGAGAACGGAGCGATCCGTGCCGGTCATGATGGCGGCGGCCGTGGCGCGCGGCTCGTCGGCCCAGACATAGCCGACCATGAGCGAGGCATCCCAGACGCCGTCGATGGCATCGATGCCGGGCAGCAGGTCGTAGAGGCTTTTTGCGGGTTCATCGACCGTGCTGGTGCGCTCGCCGGGCAGCACGACCGGGATCGGGGCCCAGAGCAGGATCGGCTTCACGCCGGTCTTCAGGCTCTGGGTGAGCATCGTCACCGCGCGGCGCATGGTCTCCTCGACGTCGATATGCGGCGCGGTGCGATAGGTGGAATACATGTCCAATGCATCGATGATGCGCTGCGTGACGTTGCCATGCAGGTCATAGCTCGCCGAAACCGTGCAGTCGTCGCCGACCAACTCGCGGGCAGCACTGATCCAATCGCCCTCGGCATCCTCCATGCCTTCGACGTACATCGCTCCATGCATCGCAAGATAGAGACCGTCGAGCGGCAGCAGCGGCTTCAGCCGCTCCAGGAACTCCGCCTTGAACGCTTCGTAGGTGTGGCGGGCGACAGGACCGCCGGCGATGGCTCTCGCGTGGATCGTCGGCAGGAATTCGGCGTCATAGTCCTTGAGAAATGCGAAATAGGGCGCGGCCGTCAGTTCTTCGCCGCGTACGACGCGGAAATCCTTTTCTTCGTTCAGGACGGGGTTGTACGTGCTGCATTCGATATGAATGCCTCCGACGGCGATGCGCATGGGAAACCTCAATTCGGGTTGGGACCAATCAGGAAATTATGGGCGGCAATGCTGGCTGCACCCCGCGCCCAAATGTCGCTGTCGACGCGCTGGGTGCGGATCGGCGTCTGGCCGGCATAGCGCGGCAACACATTGGCTTCGATCGCCTGCTGCACGACCGTGCCGAACAATCCGTCGAAATTGCCTTCGACGTGGGTGATCAAGATCATGCCGGGATCGTTGAACTGGATGAGGTGGGCGATCGCCAGGCCCAGGGCGCCGCCGGCCCGATGGAGAATGCGGATGGCGACGGCATTGCCGACCGATGCTTCTTCTTCCAGTTCGGTGAGAGAGGTGCAGGCAAGGCCTTCCGCCTTCGACATCTCCTTGATCGCCTTTATCGACGCAACCGTATCGAGGCAGCCGCGCTTGCCGCAGCGGCAGGGGGAGCCGTTAGGTTCGATTGTGCAATGGGCGATTTCGCCGGCGCCGCCATGATTGCCGCGATAGAGCTTGCCGCCGATAAAATGGGCGCAGCCGACGCCGTCGCCGAAGGAGACGACGCTGAAGTTCTGAATGTCGCGGGCACTGCCGAACAGCTTTTCACTGACGGCGACTGCCTTGGCGTCGTTTTCGATGAAGGTCTCGATGCCAGTCTTTTGCCGGATGATCTTGGCCAGCGGTACATCCTGCCAGCCAAGCAGAGTGGATTGCACGCAATTGGCCTGCTTCTCATCGACGAACCCGGAAAGAGCAACGCCGAGGCCCGACAATTTGTCCGCCGCATCCGGCCGCCTGGCGAGCAGCTTCGGAAGCGCGTCGGCGATCAGTCCTGCGATAACCTCCGGATCGCGCGACAGCGGCATGTTCTCCCGGGCGATGATCTTGCCGTTGAGATCGCTGAGGACCATCGGTGCCGGATCTTCAAGCAGTGAAATGCCGACGAAGAACGCGCCTTCGGGATGCAGGTCGAGCAATATCGACGGCCGGCCCTGGCCATAGACCGTCTCGGTCTCATGCAGGACGCCGAGCGTAATGAGGTCACGGGCGATGCCGCTCATCGCCGCCTTGCTGAGCCCCATCGACGCGGCAAGAACCGTCCGGCTGAGTGGGCCGGACTCGCTGATGACGCGCAGGAGTTGTCGCTGCGAGGAGGTAAGCAATTCGATGTTCCGCCTGGGTGTTTGCCTATTATTTTGGCTTGACAATAAGTTCAGCAAGTGAACAAATCAACCGCAATAAATTACAAAATATGACTTAAGTCCATTGCCCAGCCGATGGATGGTAGACATTCAAAATGGGTGAACGAGATGACGATCTTCAGGAAAAAACTCATGAAAAGCAGCAGCTTGCTTGCGGTTGGTGTAATCGCCAGCTCGCTGTTTTCGCCGATCGCGGCACTGGCCTCGACGTTGAACGTCATGCAGACCGAGGCTCCGCGCTCGATGGACCCGGGCGACCAGACCGCAACCTATACGGCCGCGCTGCTGGACCCGATGTATGAGGGCCTTCTTGCCCGCAGTTCCGATCTTACGCTGAAGCCGGCGCTCGCCACCGAGTGGAAGAGCGACGACGCCGGCCTCGTCTGGACCTTCAAGCTGCGCGAAGGCGTGACCTTCCATGACGGTACGCCGTTCAATGCCGATGCGGTCGTCAAGAATTTCGCCCGCCATCTCGATCCGAAACGCGGCCTTGCCGCCAGCGGCCGTTTGCGCACCTTCATCGATAGCGTCACGGCCGTCGATCCGATGACCGTACAGTTCAAGCTGAAGCATCCTTACCCAGCCTTCCTGGCGCTTCTGACCACGGGCGCCTGCCTGATGGTAAGCCCGACTGCGGATGCGGCCGGTACGATCGGCAGCAAGGCGGTCGGAACCGGGCCCTACAAGCTCGCCGAGTATAAATCCGGCGAATATGTGCTGGAAGAGAAAAACCCGAACTACTGGGGCGGTGCGCCGAAAGGCGTCGACGAAATCAAGTGGACCTGGACGTCCGAACCCTCGGTCATGAACATGGCATTGCATACGGGTGATGCCGACGTCGTCAGCCCGCTGCCGCCGGCCTTTGCCAAGCAGATCGAAGCCAATCCGGACATGAAGCTCAACAAGAGCGAAGGCTCCGCGGTCTTCTGGCTGGCACTCAACACCAAGCTGAAGCCGCTCGATGATGTCCGCGTGCGTCAGGCGTTGAACTATGCGACCGACCGCGCCGGCCTCGTCAAGGCGATCATGCAGGGTTATGCGACGCCGGCCAATTCGCCGCTCGCGCCGGTGACGCCCGGATACGACAAGACGCTGGCGCCCTATACATATGATATCGACAAAGCGAAAAAGCTGCTTGCCGATGCCGGTTATCCCAAAGGTTTCGAGATGTCGACCATTGTCCAGGAGCCAGACGCGCGTCTTGGCGAAGTGCTCCAGGCCATGTGGGCCAAGGCAGGCGTGAAGCTTGATGTCCGCCGCATGGAAAGCGGCGTCTGGGCCAAGGCGGCCTTTGCCGACCCGGCTGGAAAGCAGACTGATGGCACCGGCTCGGTTGTCGCTTCCTGGTCATCGGGCGTGAACGGCGCAGACCTGCAGTTCCGTCCACTTTATTATTCGGCGAGCGCAGCGCCAACCGGCGCCAATCTAGGCTTCTTCAATGAGCCGAAGCTGGACGAGGTGCTCGACAAAGCAGCGTCCACGCTAGACGAAGGCGCCCGCAACGCGCTTTATGTCGAGGCGCAGAAGATCGTCAATGACGAGGCGCCGCATGTACTGCTCTATACGACGCAGGACCTCTATGCGACCCGTGCCAACGTCAAAGGCGTCTGGGTCGTGCCTGGCGGCCAGATCGAGGTCAAGGACGCGACCAAGGACTGATGACTTGCCGGACGGAGGCTGCCATAGCGCTATGCTTCTTACGCGCATTCACATGACTACATTTGAATGCGGGGTGCTCTAGTCTCCGTCCGCACCTCCCGGAAATGACTGTCTGATGAAAGCCTATATCGCCAGAAAGCTGCTTGCGCTGCCGCTGATCCTGATCGGCGTCTCGCTGCTGGTGTTTCTTGCCATTCGCGCTCTGCCCGGCGATCCCGCCCGCCTGATGGCCGGGCCGGAAGCAACTCAAGCCGCGGTCGACGATATGCGCACGCGCCTCGGGCTCGACCGCAGCCTGCCGGCGCAATATGCCGATTTCGCTTACGGCGCGGTGAGGGGCGATCTCGGCATGTCGATCAAATCGAAATTGCCCGTCGTCTCCGAGATCGGTGAGCGTCTGCCCTATACGATCGCGCTGGCGATCACCTCCTATCTGCTCGCCATCCTCGTCGGTGTTCCGGCCGGCATGGCGGGCGCGATTTTCCGTCATCGTTGGCCGGACCAGCTCGTCATGCTGCTTGCGATCGCCGGCGCGTCGATCGCAAATTTCTGGCTGGCGTTGATGGCGATGAACACCTTCTCGGTTTCGCTCGGCTGGCTGCCGCTGCTCGGTGCGACATCGTGGAAAAGCTATATCCTGCCCTCCGTCTCGCTTGCCGTCCTGCCGATGGCCGTCATCGCCCGTATGACGCGATCCAGCATGATCGAGGTGCTGTCTCAGGATTATATCCGCACGGCGCGCGCCAAGGGCGTGCCGGCTGCTACCATCTATTGGAGCCACGCGCTGCGTAACGCATTGCTGCCAATCATCACCATCGTCGGACTGAATTTCGGTAGCCTTATCGGCGGCGCCGTGGTGACGGAATCGGTGTTTAACTGGCCGGGCATCGGCCGGCTTCTGGTCGATTCCGTTCGCTATCGAGACTATCCCGTCATCCAGGGTGTCACGCTGGTCGCCGTGACCGGCGTCGTGGTGATGAACTTTCTGGCGGAAATGCTGATTGCGGCCTTGAACCCCAGAATAAGGTTCGACTGATGGCGTTGGTTGAGCCAAAGGGTGGAGCTGCATCGGCGCGCGGACGCTATCGCACCGCATGGCGTCGTTTGACCGCCCATCGCGGCATTCTCATCGGCGGCATATTGATCGGCGTCATCGTGCTGCTCGCCATCTTCGCTCCGCTGATCACCTCGGCTGATCCCTATGCGCAAGACCTGATCAACACCATGCTGCCGCCGAGCTTCGAGCATCCGTTCGGCACGGACGACAATGGCCGCGATATCTTCGCTCGCGTCATCTACGGCGCCCGCATTTCGCTGCTGGAAGTGATCCTTAGCGTCGGGCTTGCGACTGTCGTCGGGGTACCGCTCGGCATCGTTGCTGGGATGACCGGCCGCTATGTCGACCATGCCATCATGTGGATCATGGACGTGCTCTTCGCCTTTCCGGGCGTCGTGCTCGCCATCCTGATCGTCAGCGTTCTCGGCACCAGTCTCTTCAACATGATGATCGCCATCGCGATCTTTTCGGTGCCGGTCTATGCACGCCTCAGCCGCAATCTGACGCTTGGGCTGAAGCAGATGGAATATGTCGAGGCGGCGACCTCGCTCGGCATTTCGCGCGGGCGGATCATGACGCACTATATTCTGCGTAACGCCATCGGCCCGATCATCGTGCAATCGACGCTGACGGCGGGAACGGTGATCCTCTCTGCGGCCAGCCTCTCCTTCCTCGGTCTCGGCGCACAGCCGCCTCTGCCGGAATGGGGCGCGATGATGAGCGACGGCCGCAACTATCTCGGCCTCAACATCTACATGTCGCTATTTCCCGGTCTTGCCATCATGGTCACCGTGCTCGGCTTCAACATTCTCGGCGATGGCCTGCGGGACATGCTCGACCCGCGCCGCTAGCCGCGGGGATTAGGGTTTTCGGCAATCAGATATGCCGGCCGATCTCATGGATGAGATCGACAAACGCTCGCAATCCGGCCGGCAGAAGCCGGCGGCCGGGATAATAAAGGCAGAGGCCAGGCAGAGCCGGCGTCCAGTCCTCCAATACACGCAGTAACCGCCCCGCAGCAATGTCGGCAGCAGCGGACCATTCCGAAAGATAGGCCAGGCCGGCGCCTTCGCGGGCCGACTCCAGCATCAGCGTTGGCTCATCGAGTGTGAGGGAACCGGGAACATCGAGGGTGAGTGCTTCGCCCCGCTTTTCAAATTCCCAACGATAGAGCGCGCCGCCTGGCAAGCGGGCACGGATGCAGCGATGCTGCGTCAGATCCTGCGGCTTGCCGGGCCGGGGGTGCACTTCGAAATAGGCGGGAGACCCGACGATGGCGTAGCGCAGCGGCGGGCCGAACGGCACGGCAATCATGTCTTTCGGCACGGTATCGACCGTGCGGATACCGGCATCGAAGCCATCGACGACGATATCGATCATCCGGCCTTCGGTCACGAGGTCGACCTGCATGTCCGGATAGCGTCTGAGGTATTCAAGAACGATCGGCGTCAGGATCTGGCGTGCCGCCCCAACGGAACTGTTGATGCGCAATATGCCGGCGGGGGTGTCGCGATGGCTGTTAACCGCCTCCATGGCGCCATGGATGTCCGAAAGCGCCGGCGCGACCGTGGCGACGAATTGCTCGCCGGCCGGCGAAAGTGACACGCTGCGCGTTGTCCGGTTGAACAGGCGTACGCCGAGCCGCGCCTCCAATCCGGCGACGGCATGGCTCAGCGCTGTCGACGACATGCCAAGCTCCACCGCCGCGGCTCGGAAACTGCCGCGTCGAGCAACGGCGATGACGGCTTCGAGTTCGATCAATCCGGACTTGTGCATTATCCCGATTTCCGCACCACCTCATGGCGCTTTGTCCTGCTTATTGATGCAAACCTATCGGCTTATATCGGAAATGACCAGAGATACCGCCATCAGCCGGACAAGGAGATCATCATGCGGATCATCGACAAGATTTATATCGACGGCAGTTTCGTTACGCCGCACGGGGAAGAGTTTTTCGATCTCGTCAATCCGGCAAAAGGCGAGGTCATCGGCAAGGTCAGGCTTGGCGACGCCGAGGATGCGCGCCGCGCCATTGCCGCCGCCAAGCGCGCTTTTCCGTCATTCTCACAGACAAGCAAGGAGGAGCGTATCGCCTTGCTGCATCGCCTGCACGATGCCGTTCTCGCAAAGGCGGAAGCCCTGACCGAGGTTACGATCGAGGAATATGGCGGCCCGGTATCGCGTGCCGCCTGGGCGACACAATATGCGGCCGATTGTTTTCTCAATGCCGCGAAAACGCTCGAGCAATATGAATTCACACGGCGGATCGGAACGGCGCAGGTAATCATGGAGCCGCTCGGAGTCGTCGGCCTCATCACCCCCTGGAACAATGATTACGGTTTCATCTGCAACAAGCTCTCGACCGCGATTGCCGCGGGCTGCACCGCCGTCGTCAAGCCGAGTGAGATGAGCGCTTCGCAGACACAAATCCTGACGGAGTGCCTGCACGATGCCGGCTTGCCAGCCGGCGTGTTCAACATCGTCAACGGCCGCGGCGATGTGGTCGGCAGCGAATTGAGCAGCCATCCGGATATCGCCAAGATTTCCTTTACCGGCTCAACAGCCGTCGGCAAGGCGATCCTGCGCACGGCGGCGGAGACCATGAAGCGGGTGACGCTGGAACTGGGTGGTAAGTCGCCAACACTGGTTCTCGATGATGCGGATTTTGCTGAGGCCATTCCGCATGTCATCGCCGCCGGCTTCGCTAATAGCGGCCAGGCCTGCATTGCCGGCACACGCGTGCTTGTGCCGGAATCGCGCACGGCGGAATTCAACGAGTTGCTCAAGACTGCGGTCGAGAACATCAAGGTCGGCGACCCCCGTGACCCCGCAACGGCGATAGGTCCGATGGTCAGCCAAAAACAATATGAGCGCGTGCAGCGCTATATTCATCTTGGGGTCGAAGCAGGTGCGACCATCCTGATCGGCGGCGAAGGACGTCCGGATGGTCTGGAGAACGGGTATTTCGTCAAACCGACCGTTTTCACCGGTGTTAGCAACGACATGACGATCGCCCGCGAGGAAATCTTCGGGCCGGTTCTCTGCGTCCTCACCTACAGCAGCGAAGAGGAGGCGATCGCAATCGCCAACGACACCGTCTACGGCCTTCAGGCCTATGTTATCTCCTCCAATCCGGCGCATGCGCGCACGGTCGCCTCGCGCATCCTGGCCGGTCGGGTGCTGATCAACGGTTTTCACAATGAGCCCATGGCGCCCTTCGGCGGTTTCAAGCAATCCGGCATCGGCCGCGAGTACGGAGTGTTTGGTCTGGAAGCCTATCTGGAGCCGAAGAGCGTGATCGCCGCCGCTTGAGCAACGTATTTCCTGCGCCAGCCTTGAAATGGCGACTTGTCAGCCGGATTTGCAACGAGCAAGCTGCCGACATTGCGTTTCATTGCAAGGCGGTGCCCCATGATCGCTCCTCTCGATGACGAAGTCTTTCTGCGCCGCGCCTTCGAAGTGGCGTCACGGGCGCGGCTGAACGGCAATCATCCTTTCGGTGCCATTCTCGTCGGGCCTGACGGCACGGTGCTGATGGAACAGGAAAACGCCTACAATCCGACGCAGGACATGACGGGCCATGCGGAGCGCGTGCTGATGACGCGGGCTTCGCAGCAATATTCGCCGGGCTTCCTCGTGCAATGCACGATGTATACCTCAGCTGAACCCTGTGCCATGTGCGCCGGCGCCGCCTACTGGGCTGGCGTCGGCCGCGTCGTCTATGGGCTCAGCGAAAGCCGGTTGAAGAAGATCATTGGCAGTCACCCCGAAAATCCGACACTTGATCTGCCCTGCCGCGTGGTCTTTGAAGCGGGTCAGCGAAAAGTTGAGGTCATCGGGCCGATGCTCTGCGAGGAGGCGACGGCGCTGCATGACGGCGTGTGGTGAGGCATAGGTTTCGCTGTCCCGATTGGGGTATGTCATAAAATCGTGAAGCGGCTGTGCGAGACGCGATTTCGTTAAATGGTTGACATATGCGGGCGCAACTATGCAATGCCTGCGATAACGATTCAGCAGGCCGCGCCCCTGCAGTTGCTCGACCCGCCAACGTTGATCTCAAGTATTTATTGTTCGTCCATGGCCGTGTCGACGGCCCGCAGGCATTTGCGGCCGGGCGGAACAGTCAGAGAGGAATGTCATGTCCAGTACGGCCGATCGTTCGAGACGCCCGTTGGTCATTGTCTCGATCATGCTGGCGACCTTCATGGTCGCGGTCGAGGCGACGATCGTTGCTACCGCCATGCCCCGCATTGTCGGCCAGCTCGGCGGCTTCACCTATTACAGCTGGGTTTTCTCTGCGTTCCTCCTGGCGCAGTCCACGACGACAGTGATCTACGGCAAACTGTCGGATATTTTCGGTCGCAAGCCGATGCTGATCGGTGGCATCCTGATCTTCCTGGTCGGTTCGGCGTTGGCGGGCGTGGCTTGGTCAATGGCCTCGCTGATCGCCTTCCGACTGCTGCAGGGTCTCGGCGCCGGCGCGATTCAGCCGGTGACGATGACCGTGGTCGGCGATCTCTACAAGCTAGAGGAGCGCGCCAAGGTGCAGGGCGCACTCGCCAGCGTCTGGGCGGTATCGGCCGTCATCGGTCCACTTGCCGGCGGCGTTATTGTCGATAACTTCTCCTGGGCGTGGATTTTCTGGATCAACCTGCCAATTGGCGTGTTGACCATCATCGGCTTCACCTTCTTCCTGCATGAGCAGATCACACCGCGCGAGGCGAGGATCGATTATCTCGGCACCATCCTGTTCTCGATATCGATCATCTCCCTCCTGGTGATCCTTACGGAAACCGCTTCCGGTTTCGGCGTTCTCGGCTCGCTCGCGATCGTCTTCGTCGTCACCGGCGTGTTGTTCCTCCTACAAGAGCGGCGCGCACCGGAGCCGATCATATCGATCGAACTGTGGAGCCGGCGGCTGGTGGCGACCAGCAATGCGGCGACGCTTCTGGCCGGCATGGCTCTGATCGGGCTGACGACCGTTCTGCCGATCTACGTGCAGGGCGTGCTCGGCCGTTCGCCGCTGGTGGCCGGTTTCACGCTGACGATGCTGATCGTCGGCTGGCCGTTGGCGGTGATGATGTCGAGCCGCCTCTTCCGCACGTTCGGCATTCGCAGGACCCTGCGTGTCGGCAGCTTCATGTTTCCCTTCGGCTCCGCTTTTCTTTTGTTCCTGACGCCGGCGAGCAGCCCGGTGCTGGCGGGTATCGGCTCTTTCCTTATGGGTTTCGGCATGGGTCTCATCAGCCTCACCAGTATCGTGCTCGTACAGGAGAGTGTGGAATGGTCGATGCGTGGCAGCGCCACGGCGTCCATCATCTTTTCGCGCAGTCTCGGCAACACACTCGGCGCGACCGCGTTGGGCGCGGTGCTCAATATCGGCATTGTCCATTTTGGCAGCGGCGATCTGGCCGCCAAGCTGCATGACGTCCTGAACCAGCCGAGCGGACTTTCGGACCTCGCTAGTAATCCAGCGATCCGTGGCGTCTTCGATGCTGCCCTGCATTGGAGTTTCTGGGGTGTCGTCGTCGTCGCGGTCCTGACCTGTGCGACCACCTGGCTCATTCCGGTCGCGCGTGATGCAGGGCGCCGGCAGATGTCAAAGACGGATGCGCAGGAAGCGATGACGCACTGATTTTCTGCTCATTTGCTTGGTGATGGGCAAACTCCGCCGGTCAGTTGCGATTATCCGCTCTTGCTCTTTCCGGCACAGGGACAATGATCCACGGCCGCCTTTGCCGCCTCAGAAATCGTAGCGATCGATGCGCCAGGAATCGAGCAGGCGGTGCGAGGCCTTGAGGGCCGCGTCGGGATCGCGGGCGACGATCGCGTCGAGGACGTCCTTGTGGTAGGGCAGGGAGCGCTTCTGGCCTTCCGCCACCTCGTCATGGCTCGAAAGTGCACGGTTGGCGTAGATCGCGACGGCGATCAGATCGATGAGTTGCGCATAGACCATGTTGCGGGTGGCGGCGAAAATCGCGGTATGGAAGCGTAGGTCGGCGTCGGCATTGGTGTTGACGTCGCCGATGGTGGAAACCATGTCCTCATAGGCAGAGGCGATGGCGGCTAGGTCGTCCGCGGTCCCGCGGGCAGCCGCTCGCGCCGTCGCCTCCGGCTCCAGCACCCGCCGGAGGTCCTTGATCGAGCGCATGATCTCCATCGACGGACCGGTCTCGTAGTGCCAGACCATGACGTCGGTATCGAGATGATGCCAGTTGGAGCGTTCCTTCACTCGCGTGCCGACGCGGGTCTTGATTTCCACCAGCCCCTTGCCGGCCAGGCATTTCATCGCCTCGCGGATGACGGTGCGGCTGATGCCGAACTGCTCCACCAGATCCGGCTCGTTCGGAAGCGTAGTACCGACCGGATAATCGCCACCGACGATGCGGCGGCCGAGTTCATGGACGAAATAGCCGAAGACGCCGCGCCGCGGGATCGTACCGTATTTGCGTACATAGGCATCGAATGGGGACTGCGTCACGATCAGTTTCGTTTCCGGGCTCACCCGAGCGGCAGTCGTTGCATCAATGCCGTGCTTCATTATCCGAGACTCTCATTCTTGGTTGAAGAGCCGATACGAGCAAAATTTCAGCCAATGACGGACTCCCTTGGGATCTCACGCTGATATTTTGGGCTTCGCGTAACGGCTCCATAATTGGTCGATGTCGATTCGGCCATTTTCGTTGCGCCATATCTCACGTCAGACTCTACCATGTCTTGCGTGTGCATGCCTACTATCGCCACATCGACCGGTTTGTTTAACAAAACGAGCTGAATGAGGCTCGGCGCATAGTTGAAATCGTTGCCCGGATTGACCATCATCGCGCAAGTGATCTCCGGCGCAGGGATGACATCGTCATGCACGACAAGGGCTATTGACGTCATCTCACTACACATATTCAAGATAGCAAGTGCGACTTCACGGCTTGACGGGATCGTATAAGCAATTGATATTGCCACAATCAGATATCCGATCGGATTTTATGCTATGGCGCTCGGTCATGGCCTTCCGGAATTCCAGATAACAGCGGGGGAGAGGACTTTGATCGAGAAGTGTGTTGCCGCGGCAGCGAAGAATTTGCTGAGCGCTCGGCATAGTGGCTTCCATCTTGAGGGGTTGGCTGACGATTTCGTTCCTGAGAGCATCGAGGCGGCCTATAGGGTACAAGATAAGCTGATCGAACTTGGCGAAGAGGGCATCGGCGGCTGGAAGGTCGCAGCCGGAACCGGTCCGGAGCCGCTTTGCTCACCGATTTTTGCCAGTGTCTACCGCCGTGGCAGCGACGTCCTGAGTGTTGCCGGCGCCATGGCGACGCTCGTCGAGGCTGAGGTCGGCGTCCGTTTCGGCATCGATCTGCCGCCGCGCGACACACCCTATAGCCAGCAGCAGGTTCAGTCCGCGATCGCGGCGCTGCATCCGTCCCTCGAAATCCTTGGAACACGTTTCAATCCGAAGTTGGAGGTGCCGCGGCTGACCGTTATCGCCGACCTGCAAAACAATTCCGGCGTCGCCGTCGGCGCGGCGAAGGAGAATTGGCAGGATATCGACCTGTCCCGTCTTGGCATCACGCTGAGGATCGGGTCTGCGGTGTCGACCGTCGATACAGGACCGTCCCTCGCCGATATGCTGGAAGCATTGACTTGGCTCGCCAACGGCCGCGCCCGCGACTACGGCGGCTTCAAGGCCGGGCAGGTCGTCATCACCGGCTCACGCATAAATGCGCCGATCGGCCGTCCCGGCGAAACCGTCAGCGCCGATTTCGGCGCATTGGGAGCCATTTCGCTGCGGCTAGTCTAATTGGAACGCTTTGTTGCGACCCCAACGCTTACGCTCTCGCGTGGCCCTGAACTATTCATCATAGGACGAAGCCGGCAAGTATATTGCCGGCTTCGTCCAGCGTAGCTTCAGTATTCGGCAACGCGCCTACGCTTCGCGGCTTGTTGGATAGAAGTGGTTTGATGGCACGTCATCGAAGTCAGTGAGGTGACATCGGCGCGCGGCGCATTTGCATCACACATCGACATTGCGAAAATTCAATCGAACTCGCCGCTATTGATTTTTTCGATCCAATTTGCGTCCAAGTTCAGTAGCGCTTCTGCTACGTCGACATGCCCTTTTGCAACGGCTTGCGCTGCCGCGACGGACAAAAGCATCGCCTGGTCCCAGGCCTCGTTCCGGTGAATGCTGACGGTATCAACTAGCTGCTTTATCGCGTCGTGATAATCTTCGGCGTACAGATCGCAAAGCTCTGGCCCCTGTCCTGTCCGGCGAGCTACTTCAATGGCGGCCGGCAATAGGAAAAATGAGCGATCGATGGGTCCCTGAGTTTCGTTTGCAATTTTCACGATGTGGGGAACGGCTGCGTATGAAGCGGTATAAACGTCGCCCTGATGGCAAAGGCACGACCAGAGGCTATGCCAAGGCTCCACGTTAACGTCTACCTTTGGACCTGGCGACGAACCCAGCACACTCAGCAATTCCGGAACATCCTCGGCATTGCCGTAGGCGTGGAGCAATTCTTTCCAGCGAGGATCATCAAGCGATAACATTGATGGACCTAATCCTTGTGCAAACTACTATTCACCGAGCTTGCTTTATGAGTTCGCAGCCCGTCGTATGTAAAAACCCGACTAACATACCTTTGGCCGCCTATTCGCTACCGAAGATCATCATGAAGCGCTTGCGCGACCGTTCGATATGGTCGCGCATCGCCGCTTCGGCGGCAGCCGGGTCCTTTTGCTTGATCGCAGCGATGATGCGCTCGTGCTCGTCATTGGCATCAGTGGTGGCGCGGGCGTGAAAGAACAGGCGGAAGAGATGCACATGAGTGTGCAGCCGCGCCAGCGTCTCATGGATCAGCAGATTGCCACTGCCGATGGCGATGAGGTCGTGGAAGGTGCTGTCGCTCTGGGCGAATTCGCCATAGGCAAGGCGGGGATCGTCATTGCGGGCCGAGCGCATGTCCTTGTCGACCTTCTCCAGCGCCTCGATTGCTTCCTCCGTCATGTTGACAGCCGCGCGGCCAGCCGCGAACGGCTCCAACAGCAGCCGTAGTTCATAGAGCTGCTGCAGCCGGTCCTTGTCCAGCTGCGGGGCGGCGCTGTAGCCGATGAGATGGGTCTTCACGACGAGACCCAGCGCTTCCAACCGAGACAGCGCTTCGCGGATGGGCGTCTGCGAGACGCCGAGTTCACGCACAAGGCTATCGACCGAGATACGGCCGCCTGGCGGGATCTTCAGCGACATCAATTGCGCGTAGATCGCATTGTAAACTTCGTCGCCGAGACGGGGAGGGCGGCGCACGAAACTGCTTCCGGTATCACTCGTCCCGATCAGACCCTTTGCCATTGAAAATTACTCCCTTGACGCAATCTTTCCTTAGCAGCATAGTGCCTTGGCTTCAATCAGATATCCGATCGGATTTTGTGTTGTGACCGTTGTCGACGCGAATTTGTTGCGGGATGTGGCTGCCAAGGCACTCAAACGCGCCGGTATTCCACAGGATCATGCCGATCAGCAGCTTAACCTCCTATTCGAAGCCGAACTTCGCGGTATCCCGTCCCACGGTTTTCTCCGTCTCGACCGAATCACGCGCCGCATCGCCAATGGCGTTGCGGATCCTAATGTGCGCGGTCTGCATGAATGGCGCAAGCGGGCCTTCCTGAGCGTCGACGGCCAGCGCGGGCTTGGCCCTGTGGTCGCCAATGCGGCACTGGAAGCACTGACGGCGCGGGCGCGGGAAACGGGGATCGCCATCGCGGCGATCCGCAATTCCAACCATATCGGCATGCTCGGTTGGTACGCCGAGCGGGTCGCCGGCGAAGGGTTCACCGTCATCGCGCTGTCGACCAGCGAGGCCCTGGTGCATCCTTGGGGCGCACGCCGCGCCATGCTCGGCACCAATCCGATTGCGATCGGCATTCCGACCGAGGATGGGCCTTTCATGATGGATACCGCCACCGGCGTCGTATCGATGGGCGAGATCCATGACCACGCGCATCGCAAGGCGCCGATCCCGAAGCATTGGGCGCTGGATGCGGCCGGCAATCCGACGACGGACGCCGAGGCGGCGAAAAAAGGCGCGATCGCGCCCTTCGGCCAGGCCAAGGGCTATGCGCTCGGTCTCGCTTTCGAGCTGTTGGTCAGCAGTCTCGCAAGTGCCGCGATCGGGACCGACGTCCGCGGGACGCTGGACGAGACGGCGATTTGCAACAAGGGCGACCTCTTTATCGTGATCGATGGCCCGCATTACGGCCTGAAAGCCTATCTCGATGAAATTCGCGCGTTGGAACCGGCCGCGGGCTTCGATCGGGTGCTGATCCCCGGCGAGCGCGGCCGCTCCTGCCGCGAGCAAAGGCTGCGGGATGGCGTGCCGATCGCCGACGAGGTTTGGGAACGGCTGCAAGTTCTGGCCGGAACGAAAGTTGCGGCCTAATAAGCCGCTAAAGGAGAAATGGCATTGTCATTGTTCGGTACACTGCGCACACCGCGTAATCTGGTCTTCGGCGTTGGCCAGCGTCGCGCGCTCGCATCCTATGCCGCCGGTCTGGGCAAACACGCATTGGTTGTCACGGACGAACGGCTGGCGGCCAACAGCGAGTTCAAGCAAATTATTGATACGCTCTCGCAAGTCGGTGTAAAAACAAAGATATTTGACGGAACAATCGCCGAATTGCCGCTGGAATGCATTGCCCGCGGCGTCGAGCTCGGCAAAGCTTCCGGCGCCGATCTTGTTGTCGGCATCGGCGGTGGAAGTTGCATCGATGCCGCTAAGGTGATTGCACTGCTGCTGGCGCATGACGGCAGGGCTCAGGATTATTACGGCGAGTTCAAGGTGCCGGGACCGGTCTTGCCGCTGATCGCTTTGCCGACGACCTCCGGCACTGGTTCCGAGGTCACGCCTGTTGCTGTCATCACGGACCCGGACCGGGCCGTAAAGGTCGGCATCGCCAGCCCTCATCTGATTTCGCACACAGCAATCTGTGATCCGGAATTGACCTATTCCTGTCCGCCGTCCCTGACCGCCGTCTCTGGCGCCGACGCGCTGACCCATGCGATCGAGGCCTATACGACCGTGCGTCGCGAGCCGACCGGAACGATCGTCCACGAGCATGTTTTCCTTGGCAAGAATGTGCTGAGCGACAATTACGCGCTGATGGCGATCGCGCATATTTCCGCCAGCCTGAAGCAGGCCTACGACAATGGGAACGATGCCGTGGCGCGCGAAAGGCTGATGCTGGGGGCGACCACCGCCGGGCTGGCTTTCGGCACCGCTGGCACGGCTGCTGCCCATGCGGTGCAATATCCGGTCGGAGCCATGACCCACACACCGCACGGCATGGGTGTCGCTGTCATGATGCCCTATGTCATGGAGTTCAACCGTAACCATTGCGAGGCCGAACTGGGCGAGATCGGCGTCGCCATGGGCCTCGATCTCGCCGGTGCATCAGCGTTCGAACGCGCCTCTGCGACGATCGATGCGGTCGATGACCTCTTTGCCTCTATCGGCATTCCAAAGACCATCGCCGATCTCGGGGTTGTCGCCGACCATTTGCCGCTCGTTGCCGAGCAGGCGATGGGCAGCGCCCGGCTGATCAAGAACAATCCCCGTCCGCTCGACATGGCGACGATGGCGGTGCTGGTCGAGGCCGCGTTTAGTGGCGGCCGCAGCCGTCTTCGCGCCATGGCATCCGACCGAAAGGCAAATTAGACATGAATGCCATCCAGAAAATCTCCGCAGCCATCAGCTTCGATATCGCCGCCATTCCGACCGATCTCTATATTGGCGGCAAATGGCGACCCGCTTCGACAGGCAAACGCGCCGACGTGGTCGATCCCTCCACCGGCGTCACGATCGCGACGGTTGCTGACTGCACCATTGATGACGCCATGGAAGCGGTTGCTGCCGCTCATGCAGCCGCTGCCGGCTGGGCAGCGACCGCGCCGCGCAAGCGCTCCGAGATCCTGCGCCGCTGCTTCGAACTGATGATCGAGCGCAAGGATATGCTGGCTGAGTTGATCAGCCTGGAAAACGGCAAGGCGCTGAACGATGCGCATGGCGAAGTGGCCTATGCTGCCGAGTTCTTCCGCTGGTTTTCCGAGGAAGCCGTGCGGCTGAACGGCGATATATATTCCGCGCCCTCCGGCGCCAACAAAATCATCGTCCAGCACCAGCCGATCGGCATCGCCGTGCTCGTCACCCCCTGGAACTTCCCGGCGGCTATGGCGACGCGCAAGATCGCGCCGGCTTTGGCGGCAGGCTGCACCTGCGTTTTGAAGCCGGCGACGGAAACGCCACTGACCGCCTTTGCGCTGGCTGAGATCTACGCCGAGGCCGGCGTTCCGGATGGGGTCGTCAACGTCATTACGACGTCCCAAGCCGGCCCGGTCGTCAGCGCCATGCTGCACGATCCGCGCGTGCGCAAGCTCTCCTTCACGGGCTCGACGCCTGTCGGCCGCAAGCTGCTGCATGAGGCGGCCGATACAGTCATTTCCTGTTCGATGGAGCTTGGCGGCAATGCGCCCTTCATCGTCTTCGACGACGCGGATTTGGATGCGGCGATCGAAGGCGCCATGGTCGCCAAGATGCGAAATGGCGGCGAAGCCTGCACGGCGGCGAACCGCTTCTATGTGCAGAAGGGCGTCGTCGACGAGTTTTCCAGGCGTCTTGCCGAGCGTATGAACGCCATGACGGTCGGCGCCGGCTACGACAAGGCGACGCAATGCGGGCCTGTCATCAACAAGGCGGCGCTTGACCGCATCGCCGGCCTCGTCGATGACGCGACGGCACGCGGCGCGAATGTTCTGACCGGCGGCAAGCCGCTCGATCAGGACGGCTATTATTTCCCGCCAACGGTGATTAGGGATGTCACCGCCGATGCGAACATTGCCGCCGCCGAGATTTTCGGCCCGATCGCCGCGATCACGACCTTCGAAACCGAGGAAGAGGCTATCCGTGTCGCCAACGACACCGAATTCGGCTTGATCTCCTATGTCTACACCCGCGATCTCAGCCGCGGTCTGCGCGTATCGGAGCGGATGGAAAGCGGCATGGTCGGCTTGAACCGTGGCCTCGTCTCCGATCCCGCGGCACCCTTCGGTGGTACCAAGCAGAGCGGTCTCGGCCGCGAAGGTGCCCATCACGGCATTCTGGAATTCTGCGAAACCAAATACATCGCCGTTACCTGGTGACGACTCCCCTTCTCCCAGCCGGGGAGAAGGACGCGCGCAGCGCAGGTTGAGGGGGTGTTACTGGGAAACTGGCCTTTCGCTTGTGCTCAAAGCGCTCGGAATTGAAATTCCGAGCCCCCTCATCCGCCCTGTCGGGCACCTTCTCCCCGAGGGGAGAAGGGAGAAAAGGAGAAATCACTTTGAAGATCAAATCTATAGAAGCTTTTCAGCTGCCGATGGGCAGCGGAGAGACCGGGTCACCACGTTGCGCATTCGTCCGCATCGAAACCGAAGACGGTCAGTTCGGCCTCGGCGAGGCCTCGCCGATGCAGGGCGGTATTGCCTCGCTCGGCATCATCGCCAGGGATATGGCGCCTTATCTCGTCGGCAAGGATGTGCTCGACCATGCCATCCTGCTCGACACGCTGTTCCATAGATGCGTGAAGCTCGGCCCGGAAGGTGCGACGACCGGCGCTCTTGCCGCTCTCGACATCGCACTTTGGGACCTGAAGGGAAAGCTTCTTGGGCAGCCGGTTCACAAGCTGCTCGGCGGCGCCTGGACGACGAGCCTGCCGTGCTACACTTCGATCGGCAACAACTCGGGTCGCACGGTCGATGAAGTGCTCCGTGTCGTCGAGCGCCGCGTCGCCAAGGAAAAGCCGGCGGCGGTGAAGATCCGCTGGGATGGCGACCGCACCAAGCAGGACGTCGATCTTGCCGGCGATATCGCCAAGGCCAAGGCCGTGCGCAAACTGCTGGGCGATGATTTCGTCATCGGCTTCGACGCCAACAATGGCTATTCGATCGGTGGCGCGATCCGTGTTGGCCGTGCATTGGAGGACCTTGGTTATATGTGGTTCGAAGAACCCGTGCAGCACTATAACGTCCGCGCGATGGGTGAAGTGGCGCAGCGGCTGGACATCACGGTTTCGGCGGGTGAACAGACCTATACTCTGCAAGGCTTGCGCGAATTGATCGACGCCGGCGTGCGCATGGTGCAGCCGGATATCGTGAAAATGGGCGGCATCACCGGCATGATGAAATGCGCCGCGTTGGCACATGCCCACGGCGTCGAGCTGGTGCCGCACCAGACGCAGCCAACCGTCGGTCATCTCGCCAACATCCACGTGCTCAGCACGATCATGCACCTCGCCAAGCCGGTGGAGCTGGCCGACAATTGGGAGCGGGGCGCACCTGTCTTCGTCAACCCGTCCGAGCCGAACAACGGACGCTTCGAATTACCGACGGCACCGGGTCTTGGCGTCCAGTTCGACGCGGTTGAAATGGAGAAGCGCAAGATCGTGATCAAATTCTGATCCGGGCGCTACGCGAAACGTGATCGTCCCGCCGAATGATGGGACGATTTCCGGCTATCGGAAACGGTTCCGAACCGTATAAATAGCAGGGGAGTGAGGCGGATTCGGAGCAATTTTTGAATGACTGATATATCCACGCGCAAGCGGGGGGAGGTAACGCAGGTTTCCGGTTGGCGCCCGCTGCTGATTGCACTGCTCGTGGCCGGCGCCTTCTTCATGGAAAATCTCGATGGCACGGTCATCGCCACTGCGCTGCCGCAGATGGCTGTGTCTTTCGGTGCCCGACCCGTCGATCTCAACATCGGTATGAGCGCGTATCTGCTGACGCTCGGGGTCTTCATCCCGATCAGCGGCTGGATCAGCGATCGTTTTGGCGCCCGCCTGGTTTTCACTACTGCTGTCGTCGTCTTCACGCTGGCTTCCGTTCTCTGCGGCTTTGCCAATGGTGTCGGCTCCTTTGTCGCCATGCGAATCCTGCAAGGCATCGGCGGTGCGATGATGGTGCCGGTCGGCCGCCTCGTGGTTCTCAACAATACGCCGAAGGATCAGTTGATCTCGGCAATCGCGACGATCACGTGGCCGGCGCTGGTGGCGCCCATTCTGGGGCCGCCGCTCGGCGGCTTCATCACCGATCATGCGACCTGGCGCTGGATCTTCTTCCTCAATCTGCCGCTCGGCATGTTGGCATTCGTCTTCGCTCTTATGCTGATCCCGGAGACCAAGAATGCAGCGCGGCCGCCCTTCGATTGGATTGGCTTCGTCATCAGCGGTTTTGGGCTGGCGAGCCTGACGTATGGTTTGGAGCTGATTGGCCGTCCCGATCCGGTCTGGCTGGAAGCCTGGACCTACGAGATTGCCGCCATTGTTCTTCTGGCTGTTGCCGTGTTCCATTTCCGGCGAACCGAACATCCCCTGATCGAGCTGGTGGGATTGAAGCACTCGACCTTTGCCATCACTATCTCCGGCGGCTCGCTTTTTCGCATCGCCATCGGTGCCGTGCCTTTCTTGCTGCCGCTGATGTTTCAGGTCGGTTTCGGGCTTAGCGCCTTTCACGCCGGCATGCTCACCTTGGCGGTCTTTGCCGGCAATCTGGCGATGAAACCGGGCACGACGCCGATCCTGAGGCGCTTCGGCTTCAAGCCGGTGCTGGTGGTCAACGGCATCCTCAATGCCATCTTTATCGCGGCCTGCGCGCTGTTTTCGCCGGATACCTCCCTCTGGTTCGTCATTCCGGTGCTGTTCATCGGCGGCATGTGCCGGTCGATGCATTTCACGGCCTTGAATACCATAGCCTTTGCTGACATCCCGCCGCAGCAGATGACGGGCGCGAACACTGTGTTCAGCACAGCCTTTCAGGTGACCATGGGGATGGGGATTGCCGTCGGCGCTATCGGCATCCGCCTGGGCCAAGCGGTCAGCGCGCCGCTCGGTTTGAACGGAATCATCGCCATCGAATTTCGCCTGGCTTTCGTCATGCTGGGGGTCATCGCTTTGCTTGCCGTACTGGATTGTCTGCCGCTCGATCCGAAGGCGGGTGACAATGTTTCGCGCAAGCCGAAGCCAGCTGCGAAAAAGGCGGCCTGAACGGCCGCCTTGGTGCGAGCGGCCGGCGGTACGTCGCCACCCGGCCTCTCAAAAATGATAGTGAATCAGGTCATATCGCAGGAGCACGGCAGGAACTGCGATCAAAAGAAGAAGAAGCACTGCGATGCTGGCGGCACGCAACATTTTTATGCGGCGCGTACGCTGACCGGTCCAGTCATATACCATTTTACATGTCTCCCCGTTCTCCGCGTGCTAAAAGGCAATAAAATCAAACGCTAGTCAATACTAATAATAGAATTGCCTTTAACAAGGGTGGCCTAATCCATTGGATTGGTGAGCGGTTCGTCCGTCTTGTGCAAATCGGCCTCAATTTGCGCCTTTCTGCGCAGAAAGATCGTTTTGTGCCGGCGGTCATGGCTATATAACCAACAAAGGGTGTCCTCGCGGCCATGCGGGGACGGGAAATTGCTTCCGAACAGAGGAAAGACGTGATGAGCAAGATGCGTGCCCTGGTACTGGAGCGTCAGCATGAGTTGGCGCTGCGCGATATCGACCTGCCGCAGGAGGTCGGGCTGGGTCAGGTGAAGATCAAGATCCATACGGTGGGCGTCTGCGGATCGGACGTGCACTACTACACGCACGGCCGCATCGGCCCCTTCGTCGTCAATGCGCCGATGGTGCTCGGCCATGAGGCAGCCGGCACGATCGTCGAAGTCGGCGCGGATGTGACACATCTGAAAGTCGGCGACCGCGTCTGCATGGAACCCGGTATTCCCGACCCCAATTCCAAGGCCAGCCGTCTTGGCATGTACAATGTCGATCCAGCCGTCACCTTCTGGGCGACGCCGCCTATCCATGGCGTGCTGACACCGTTTGTCGTGCATCCGGCCAATTATACCTTCAAACTGCCTGACAATGTCAGCTTCGCCGAAGGCGCGATGGTGGAGCCTTTCGCGGTCGGCATGCAGGCGGCCACCAAGGCGAAGATCACACCTGGCGATACCGCCGTCGTGCTCGGGGCTGGCCCGATCGGTACCATGGTTGCCATCGCTGCGCTTGCCGGGGGCTGCGCCCGCGCCATCGTTGCAGACCTTGCCCAGCCGAAGCTCGATATCGCCGCTCAGTATCAGGGCGTGATCCCGATCAATATCCGTGAGAAGAACCTCGTCGAAGAGGTCAAGCGTCTGACGGACAACTGGGGCGCCGATGTCGTGTTCGAATGCTCGGGCTCGCCGAAGGCCTGGGAAACGGTGATGGAGCTGCCGCGTCCCGGCGGAGTGGTCGTCGCCGTAGGCCTGCCGGTGGCGCCGGTCGGTTTCGATGTCTCGACGGCATCGACGAAGGAAATCCGCGTCGAGACCGTCTTCCGCTATGCGCATCAATATGAGCGTTCCATCGCGCTGATCGCATCTGGGCGTGTCGACCTGAAGCCGCTGATCTCCGAAACCTTCAAATTCGAGCATTCGATCGAAGCCTTCAATCGCGCCGTGGAAGCCCGGCCGAGCGACGTGAAGCTGCAGATCGTCATGGATCAGTAAGCGTCTGCTCTTGCCGCCGCGCCCTGTAAATGGCGCGGCGGATTGCCTTTTTAGCTTCGCATGATGTTGTCCGAAAACACGCCGCGTTTTTCGGGATCATGCCCGAAACCGTAGACGCGGCTGCAAAAGCGATGCTAGCGTAGTTTCATACAGAGGAAATTGGGCGGCAACGCCGGAAAACGGGAAGGGACGCTGTGCCGCACGACGTCGCATTGATAGCACTGATCGCCGCCGGTTTCGTATTTGCGGCCATTTTCGGCTATCTCGCCGACCGCCTGCATCTGCCGCCGCTCGTTGGATACCTGGTTGCCGGCGTAATGATCGGCTCGTCGACGCCAGGTTTTGTTGCCGACGCCGCTCTTGCGTCGCAGCTGGCTGAAATCGGCGTCATTCTCTTGATGTTTGGTGTCGGCCTGCATTTTTCGGCAGCCGACTTGCTCGCTGTGCGCGGAGTCGCAATTCCCGGCGCCGTCGGTCAGATCGTCATTGCCGCGCTCTTGGGTATTGGCCTGACGTCACTGTGGGGCTGGGGCATCGGCGCCGGCCTGGTCTTCGGCTTGAGCCTCGCCGTCGCCAGTACCGTCGTGCTGCTGAAAGCGCTGGAGGAGCGCAACCTGGTCAGTTCGCCCAACGGCCGCGTCGCCGTCGGCTGGCTGATCGTTGAGGATTTGGCGATGGTGCTGGCGCTCGTGCTGCTGCCGGCTTTCGCCGGGGTTCTTGGTGGCCATGCCGATGCTGGCGCCCACGCAAGTACCGGGCCCATCGGGCTGACCATCGGCATCACCCTTGTCAAGGTAGCGGCTTTTGCCGCGGTCGCGATCTTCATCGGCCCGAAGATCGTGCCCTGGCTACTAACCTCTGTCGCACGAACGGGTTCACGCGAACTTTTTACCCTGTCCGTTCTCGCCATCGCGCTCGGCATCGCCTTTGGAGCGGCGGAGATATTCGGCGTCTCTTTCGCGCTTGGCGCGTTCTTCGCAGGCCTCATCATGAGCGAATCCCGTCTCAGCCATCGGGCAGCGGCCGATTCCCTGCCGTTGCAAAATGCCTTTTCGGTGTTGTTCTTCGTTTCCGTCGGCATGCTCTTCAATCCGTCGGTGCTGGTGCGCGAACCGCTGATGATCCTCGGGGTGCTCGCTCTCATCATTCTCGGCAAATCGCTGATCTCTTTTTGCGTCGTGCTGTTGCTGCGTTATCCCGCCAGCATGGGTTTTGCAGTTTCCGCCGGGCTTGCCCAGATCGGAGAATTTTCCTTCATCCTGGCCGGCCTTGGCGTCTCGCTAGGTCTGCTGCCGCGCGAGGGGCAGGATCTGATCCTTGCAGGCGCCATTTTGTCTATCACGCTCAATCCGCTGGTTTTCGCTGGCACCGAGAGGCTGGAGAAATGGACCTTTTCGCGGTGGCCGGCACTGGCGACCGACTATGGTGCCGCGAAGCACGATCGGCTGCGTCGCGAACTGGCCGTCATCGGGGCGCAGCGCGAGGCGCGGGATCGTCAGCATCATCTGGAAATCGAGCAGTTGATCGAGACATTTCCGATGTTCGACAAGGTCGACGAAAACGCGCAGGAGGAACTTCTGTTGCTCTTCCGCCCAAGGTCGGCATCGCCCGGCGATCGCGTCATCCGCACCGGTGACCGGGGCGACAGCATGTATTTCATCGCGTCCGGTGCGGTCGAGGTGCAGTTCGAGGACGACGAGATCCCGCTTGGCGCCGGCTCGTTCTTTGGCGAGATGGCGCTACTGACAGGCGCACGCCGCACCGCCGACGTGGTGGCGGTCGATTTCTGTCAATTCCTCGTCCTGGAACGTCGCGATTTCAACCTGTTCATGTCCCGCCACCCGCGGCTGCGCGCCGCCGTCAGCAGCATGGCCCGACAGCGGCAGGAGATGAACGTCTCGCGCCAAAGGCGGGATCAATCGCTGGACGCCAGCTGATCAGATCGAAAGCCTACCGCCCCTCCAGCCAGGTCTTCGAAACACGGCAGGCCATCGTATAGGCGGGATCGAAAACATTCCCGACGTCATAGCGCACGACCTGGCCAAGCAAATGGCTGGCGGCGGTCTTGTCGAGCCCATAGTCGGAAGCCAGCCAGCGAAGCATTTCGCTGGTCGCATGCTGCAGCGCCTGATCGAGCGGCCGGGCGTTGCCGATGGTGAAAATGTCATCCGCGGTTTCGCCACGCGGCCAGATGATTTTCTTCTTTTCGACGCTGAGCCGTACCGTCACCTCGAAGGTGGTCTCTATGCCGGTCCCAACGATCTCGCCATCGCCTTGTACGGCGTGGCAATCGCCGAGGAAGAAGAGCGCACCCGGCGCCGACACCGGAAACCAGATCGTCGTGCCGGGTGCGAGGAGCCGGTAATCCATATTGCCGCCAAATTCGCCGCTGGTGGCGGTGGATATGGCCTGACCTAGCGAGGGAGCGACGCCGAAGCAGCCGATCATTGGCGACAGCGGCAATACGAAAGACTCCAGACCAGCGACTGGCGCGGAAAGCCGGGTCGACAATGCTTCACGATCGATCTGCCAGATCACTTTATCGCTCGGCGGCAGCGTCCGTACGTCTTCCGGGTCAACGACATTGCCGGCAACGACGCTACGGGTGAAGCCTGTATCGCGCGTCGGCACCATGCCGAGGATTTCGACCTTCAATGAATCGCCCCGTTCCGCGCCCTCGACAAAAATCGGACCATTCATCGGATTCGGGCCGGAAGCTCTCTGGACACCTTCCTTGTCGTAACCGGCGGCATCGAGCGTCTCTGTGACGACGGTGTCGCCATCGGCGATGTGCAATGCCGGTGGAAGAGAGCCGATGACGTTGTGATAGGCCGTCGGAGTGAAACGATGGGTTGCCATGAAGCGTCAGCCTTGTCCGAAGTTGGGTCCACCCAACCTATGCCGGATTCGGCCTCTGCGGAAAGAGCGGAATGCTGGCAATTCTCACGGTCCGACGAAATATCTCCGGCGCTTGGCTTTGTAGCTTCGCTCGTCGAACTGGCCGAGAAGCCAGTCTTCGGGATTGGCCTTGAGATATCCGGCATTCGGGTCCTGTTGGTCCGAATTCGCGAGTTTCTTGACGATGTAGCGCGCGTAATGATGGTCGAAGATGCGCATGAACTCGCCCAAATAAATGTCGGCAACACGCGTATCGCCTCGGATGATGATCATGTTCTCATCATTTATGCGCTGCGACGGCTGGCTGAAATTCGCCGAGCCGCTGACGACCAGCGGGTCGTCGCTCAACGGGTCGACCAGCATGAACTTGTCGTGGATGTAGTCGTTGGTGTTCAGAGGATTGTCACGCTCCGCCAGGAAGTTCGCCAGAGCACCGCTTTCCAAATGGCCACCGGCGGCGAAGAGAACGTCGCGGTCACGCCCGATAATCTCGCCGTCTCCCAGGTCATCGTCTTTGACGATGTAGCGCAACACGTCGTTTTCCTGCGCGATTACCTTGCTGAAGACCTTGTCCAGGTTGAAAGCCAGCGTGATGCAGGAGATCTCCCGTGCCTCGGCCATCCGGTCGGCATACCACTGCAGCGATTCGCTGCTGTCCTTCTCGTCGCGCGCGCTGAAGACCGGTGTGATGCTGTTCGGTTCGGGGCGGGAAGGGGGCAGTGGCGTCAGTTCGCGATTTTTCGGCCGCAACTTGGTCGGCGTGAGATTTTCCGACAGAAGCGTCCAATATTGGAGATAGATCTCGGCAATTTCCGGGCTCCAAACGATGTGGCCGACATTCGAGTGACCGAAGATGCCGCCATCCGAAATGTTCGTCGATCCCGTCCAGACCGCGATCGGCTTTTCGTCCTCGAGCAGGATGATGAACTTGTTGTGCCGGATGCCTTCCGTCACCGTACGCGGAATGACCACCTTCATTTCATCGAGGCGGGCATTGCGGATGACCGCCTCGTTCGCCGTCTTGTAAGTCTTCTCATCGTCGAAGACGATCTTCACATCGGCTCCAGCTTCAACTGCCTTGCCAAATGCGTTCGCAATGGGCTGGTAATGGAATTCGTAGAGCGCCGCCCGCAGCCCAAAGCGGTGGTCCTCCGCGAGGCTGATGAATTTCACGAGAGCTTCGAAGAGCCCGCGCGACAGCCAGACCATTTCTTCTGCCATGGGATTGTCGGCATTCGGCATGCGATTGCCGAAACGCCGCGCATAGGCCTGTGAGCCGATCACACCGCGATTGAAGTAAACATCGTGGCGCGCTTCGTCGTTTTTCTTTTCAGGATGCAGCAGATATTCGAGCTCGGTTGCGATTTCGAGGGTGACGGCAGAGGCGGTGTCAAGCTGCAGCATCTTGACCGCGCCATAGACCGGGACGATCTGGTAGCGGTAGATATGATCGGTTTCCGCTGTATAGTCGGCCCATTGGAAGCTCTGTACCGGATGGTCCGCCGTGCTGACGGGAGTGCCTGGCGCGAGACCTTGATCCTTGTCCTTGAAGCGCTTGATACCCGTCATCCAGTAACGCTCGACGACGGCACCGTCCTTGAGTTCCTCGCGCTGAATGGCAAAACCCATCAGCCCCGTTTTCTTGGCGTCTTGCCCGGGAACGAAATCCCAGGCCAGGACGACCACGTAGGTTCCTGCAATCGCCCGCGCACGCAAAACCCCACTCGCTGCCGTGACCCGCATATCTCACCCTCCCCACACAGGTGTATTCATCGAATGATCGGAGGGTCGATCTGCTCCCCAAATTCGGATTGCGCATCAACTCTCATGCGAACGACGACGAAAGAACAGCACACCTATTCAGCGAAGGTAACTTCTTATCACAACAACCGAATGAATGCTCCATTGGATTAGAGGAATATGCTGTTGCCGCGATCTCGTCCGGGCGAGCGTGATACCACAGGACGCCTGAGAAATTGCCTAGGTCGCGTTGCAATCGCCACGACCCGACTGGAACGCCGGTCGCCTTCTACCACAGGCAGCTTTGTGTTACGACAATCCGAGCGGGATTGAGGTGAGTGTACCGGGGGAATAAACATTTCAAATGCTCTCACTTTTCCAGAACTTAAGGAACTTTTCTGGTTCAATGATCAAGCAGTCGATCAGGAGGCGTATCGTCTCGATTGCTGCTGGCTTGATCATCCTCATGATGGCCACTTCCGTACTGTCGATGGTGATGGTCGGGCGGCTGGGCCATCTGCTCGATGAGCTGACGGAGAGATACAGTCCGGCTAACGAGCATTTGATGCGGATCAATCTTCTGTCGCTTCAAAGAGCTCTTGCGCTGCGCCGCGCGGTGATCGCAAAGATGCAGGAGCCGCCCGATGAGGCGGGATATATGGCTCGCAAGCAGCAGTACGACGCTAAGAACGTCGAAGTCGAGCACGAGACGCAGGCTGCACGCGAGCTCATCAACGCCATCATCGCAGATACGAGTACCCCTTCGGACAATGCGGCACTAGCGCGCATCGAAAGTCGGATCGACGGTCTGATAAATGATGGTCGCGGCCTTCTGAATCAGGAGACTAGGGAACTGCTCGCATTCCTCGACGTGCGGGATTTCGCCAGCGTGAGAGATCGTCTCTCACGCATTGATGCGCTGCGCGACGAACTCAATCAAAAGATCGACGCCCTTCGGCAGGAGATGCTGAAGGTGAGCGATGGCGCTATCCTAACGATTAGGGCGGAGCAGTCTCGGGCGGTCTTGGTTTCTGCGATCGCCACACTGCTCGCCGCGGTCCTCGGATTGATTTTCGCCAACCTTGTAAGCGGCGGCATCATTCGTTCGGTCCGGCAATTGCTTGAGGGCACGCGCGCCGTCGAGGCCGGCCATCTCGATCAATCCATCGATGTCGCGACCCGCGACGAAATCGGAGAGCTAGCGGCTGCGTTCAACCGGATGGTCGTGCAGTTGCGTGCCAATCAGCGCGTCAAGGAAACTTTTGGAAAATATATCGATCCGCGCGTCGTGGAGGGCCTTATCGATCGCCCGAACCTGACTGCAGCCGAGGGGCAACGCAGGCTGATGACGGTGCTGTTCTGCGATCTGAGGGGATTTACGAGCCTGAGCGAAGGCTTGGTGCCGCAAGGTCTGGTCAAGGTGATGAACCGCTATTTTTCACTTATGTCCGAACCTATCCGTACCAACCGCGGCATCATCGACAAATATATCGGCGACGGCATCATGGCCTATTGGGGTCCTCCATTCGTTGACGAGGCTGATCACGCACGACTTGCATGTCTGGCAACCGTGGAAATGATCGAGCGGATTGAGACGTTGCGTCGGGAAATCCCTGACTTGCTGGGCGTCCGCGGCACCCCGATGGAGAAATGCGATTTGCGGATTGGCGTCGCAACCGGCGAAGCCTTGGTCGGAAGTATCGGCTCCGACATCATGATGAGCTATACCGTGATGGGCGATGTGGTAAATCTCGCCTCGCGCCTGGAGGGCGCAAACAAGGTTTACGGCACGCGCAATCTGGTATGCGAGAGAACAATCGCCGCGGCGGGTACCGCACTGGAATTTAGAGAAATCGATCGGATCGTTGTTGCCGGCCAAACCCGGCCGGAAGCGGTTTTTGAGGTGCTTGGACGCAATGGCGAGCTGGCGCCGGAACAGTTGGCGTCACGCGACTTGTACCAGGAAGGGCTTGCGGCATACCGCGAACGTCGATGGGATGATGCGCTTCGCGCGCTCAAGGGGGCGCTGGAGGTGATGCCCGGCGACGGGCCAGCGTTGGGCCTGCTGGGCCGCATCGAAAGCCTCAAGGCAAATCCACCCTCCAAAGATTGGGACGGATCGTGGCGCCTTGAAAAATAGGCGCCCTCGGGCGACCGCTGCTTTCATGTCACTTATGACTTCTGCGAACCTGCGTCATACCCAAGCATTGTGGATCCCCTATAGGTATTGCTTCCATCGGAAGTGACCGATCGCATGCGAGGTAAACTTCTGGGGACGCGGCGCGAGCTAATGACTCGCAACCGATCAGAGTAAATTTGTCGCAATACTGCAACCAAATGCGCTGACAATTTTATGTCCTACGGTAGAATACTGCCCAACAGGAGGGGAGGGTAAGATGGATTTACTTTTCAAGTCGAGTTCAACCTTCGCGTCACTGTCGCTGAAAGACCTGCTCGAAGCGCGGGACCTCTTCCACTATCACTTGATGAACAAGAAGAACGTCGTCGCAACGGCAGTGGGTCTCTACCGTATACGTCATGAGGACCCTTGGCCCAGCAGAGAAGAGCCGGATCCGGGCCCGCGAAGCAAGACAAACTCCAAACGCACCTTGTCCAACTCCGAGGTCCGCCCTTATTCGTGGCCCTGCGTTTTGGTTTTTGTTTCGAAGTGGGAATATGAAGAGGAGCTGGCGAAAGATAACGCGTCGGATGTTGTTCCGAAGACCTTGTATCTCCCCGATGGCCGATCGGTTCCGGTGTGCGTCATAGAAGCTCAGCGTGTCACGTCCGGGAAGAGCAAGCCGATCAGTCCCAATTTGCTACTTGCGAGGAACCTCCTTTCTCCCGGAAGCATTCTGGTCAATGATGACGGTCAAGGCATGACGCGGTTCGGGACCGCAGGGCCGATCGTGACAAGCGGCGAGCGCTACTATGTCCTGACAAATCGACACGTGAGCGGTGAAGCGGGAACGAAGATAAAGGCGCTCCAGGGCAATCGCCAATCGGTCGTCGGCGTCACGGCACGAACCGGATTGTCCCGTGTTCCGTTCAAAGACGTCTATCCAGCATTTTCATCGCATAACCAGAGTTTGCAGGTCGATATCGGCCTGGTCGACATCGATAGCGTGACCCAGTGGAAGGCGCAGACTCTGGGGCTCGGCGAAATCGGGCCCATTCTCGACCTCTACGACAATAGCTTTACGCTCAAGCTCGTGACCATGAAGGTGGTCGGATTTGGAGGGGTGAGCGGCAAAATCCGCGGTGAGATTCACGGCCTCTTCTATCGATATCGTTCTCTCGGTGGATCGGAATACATCAGCGACTTTTTGATCGGGCCAGAGACGAACAACAAGGGCACGGATCGTCACGCCGAGGCGTTGATGGTCCATCATGGCGATTCCGGCACGCTGCTCTATATCGAGCATCAAGACGAGCATCAGCATGGGCGCCGGCAACCGAAGAATGGTGCGCCGCCCATCTACTATCCTTTCGCAATGCTCTGGGGAAAAGAAGAGTTCAATCAGCAGGGAGGGCGGATATCGTCGCATCCTTATGCGCTGGCGACCGCTCTCAGCCCTGCGCTCAACCATTTGAATCTCGAACTGGTTACGGATCTAAACGCTGAACAGCGCTATATCTGGGGATGGGTAGGGCATTACGCGATCGGTCGCGCGCTGATCTTGCCAACGGATCTGCTGTCATCCTCTCATCTCAAAAGCCTCATTGATAAAAACATCGATCTCCTGTCGCTGACCCCGGACGATGCGCTCGATAACGATCCGAGGGTCTTGGAAAAGGGGGATGATCAACCACATTTCGTCCCGCTGGCCGACGTTCCGGACAACGTCTGGAAAAGCAACGTGAACTTCAGCTTTGAAGACGGCGGCGACGGAGCGAAACATCGTAAACCAGGTCCCGGGTCTCGAGGACAAGACGACAATCCGAACCACTTCGCCGATTTGGATCTTCCCTATGGCGGGCAATCATTTCTGGAACTCAACAAAGATCAGCCAAACAAATATCTGAACCCAAAGGTTTGGATGGACTATTTTGCTCAGCTCAAACCCAAGTTTGATGCATGGGATGACGCCTTGGGTCACAAGCGGAGCAATCACTGGGGTGCGCTGCCATTTCGCGTACATCAGCTGTTTGACATCATGGTCTCGGCCGCAAAGAAGTCGGACGAAGCTCTCTTCATCTGTGCTGGCGGCGTGCTCATCCACTATGTCGGAGATGCCTGCCAACCGCTGCATACCTCTTATCTCTCGCAGGGCGATCCTGACGATCTTATCGATCGGCCGCGTTCTGCGGGGAAGAAGATGCGGGCCGACGGTGTTCACAGCGGTTACGAAGACGACATGATCGCATTCGGCTATCAAAGCAAGGACCTGGCCAACAACCTTCAGGCAAGGATTCAACAATTGGCCGAGCTGGACGCGGAGAAGATAGATCCGATTGCTAGTGGCTTTGATGCCTCCAGGGCGATCATCGATCTCGTTGCCGCGACACAGGCGGAAATCTCGCCCAGGGATATCGTGGACAAATGGGTCGCATTGATCGGGCGTTCGAAATCCGAAAAGAAAGAGCTTATGTGGGATGACTTCGGAGACCGGACAGTGACGTGCATGGCGCGTGGTACGCGGTATCTGGCAGCCATTTGGCAGGCGGCCTGGGGCGTGGGCAGGGGCGACGACAACATTGGGGATGGAACGGAAGTAACAGAAAAAGCTCTGATGGATCTCTATAACAATCCGGAGGTTGTGCCATCCGTTGCGCTTAATGTGTATGCCGACGCTCAGTCTGATGACTGGTCGGCGATCAAGCGCTCAACCGCCGCGCATCTTTCATAGCAACCCTTGGCACGACGCCAAACGCTCTTCGCGGGCCGGATCGGACCACAGTTCCGATTTGGTCCGCCGACGCTCGGAATGGGGTCAGGTTGATGACACCCGATGGCGAGGCAGATGTCGAGGCCGCCGAAACGGTGCTTCGCTGTCGCGAACGGCTTGCAGCGATCTTCGAGATCGGCAACGGGCGCAACCGGCAAGAGTCGCGCCCTCTTTGCAAATGGGTCGGTCAATCAACCGACCCAGGGACGCTGCGGCTCAATAGTAGCGCCAGCCGCCGCGGTAAGGTGCACGATGCACCCAGTAGCGGTGGCCATCCCAGTAGCCGCGTCCATGATAATAAACGCCAACTCGCGGGCCGCCGGGTACGACGACAACCGCGCCGCCGCGAGGTGGGACGTTCGGACGGCAGTAGCCATTGGGACCGCGATGATATCCCTCGCCACATCCTTGGGCCGCGTCAGCGGTAGGAGCAATTGCAATTAGCGCCGCCACGGAAGTGAAGGCTACGATAAGCAACTTTTTCATGATGTCCTCTTTCTAATGTCATCAGGGACGCTCCTCGCATCCCGAACATATCTTTAACGCGAATTCCTGCCATTTTTATCGTTGGAAATGAAAATTTTTCGAATGCCTCCGCGAGCGCGCCCACGACCGGACAAGAGCGGATTCTGGCAGATGGCCCCTATTCCGGCATTAGAATCAAATATCTCCTCATTTCATAGCTTCCATTGGAGACAACCGTACGACGAATGGACGCAAATCTGCGGAGCCTCTCCAAGAGTCGCGGCCAATACTGTTTTTGATAGATTCTTGGTTGGGGCCGCTGACCATCCGAATCAAGCAAACGGATGCCGGCGAGCGGCGCGTCGCTCGGCGCGTCTTTCAATGTGTGTCGTTAGTGGTGCTTAAAGTACTGCACCTCACGCTCATGCTTCTCGGCCTCCGCCCGTGACTTGAACGTACCGAGATTTCTGCGTTTTTGGGTTTTCGGATCGACCTTGCGCGAGTAGAGGCGGTACTCTCCAGACTTCAGTTTGCGGATCATGGCAATCTCCTATGCAGACCATAACCCTTATCCACGAATGACTGTTCCGGCACGTCCGCAGAATATCGGCCGACGAAATCAGCGCAGCAGCCGAGCGTTTTGTTGAGGAGATCAACGGCCGCTGGATAGTGTCGGCCTTTGTACTATTCTTTGCCGGGTGGCTGGAGGCCAAGCGAAAGCGACGTTGAGCCGAGCTTGAATGCGACGGACAGTCCGAAGCTTTCTGACGCAGATGGGGAGATCACGCGATGCCGAGACAAATCCTCTTCATACAGGGTGCGGGAGCGACAGCGCACGACCAATGGGACATTAAGTTGGTCGAGAGCCTTGAGCGTGAACTCGGCGAAGACTTCACCCTCCGATATCCGCGGATGCCTGATGAGGCCGATCCGCGCTACCAGACCTGGAAGACAGCGCTGCTGAATGAATTCGATGGCCTCGAGGATGGTGCCATCCTCATCGGTCATTCCATCGGTGGAACCATTCTCATCCACGTGCTCGCTGACGAGCGCCCGAAGTTCAGACCCGGTGCTCTCATTCTCATCTCGGCGCCGTTTATCGGCGAGGGCGGCTGGCCGAGCGATGACATCGTGCCACGCACCGATTTTTCCCAACGACTGCCTGCCGGGCTGCCTGTCCTCATCTATCATGGAAGCGAAGACAAAATCGTCCCATTCGGGCATGCTGAATTTTACGCGAAAGCAATCCCGGAAGCGGTCGTCCGCTCTCTGCCGCACCGCGATCATCAACTGAGTAATGACCTGAGCGAGGTTGCGCAGGATATTCTCAAGGGTGCGCCCTCGGCCGCCACAGGATGAAGGCACGCGCGGTTTTCGAAACATGGATCGATCGCTTTTGATATGAAGTTTATCTTTACAGTTTACCTTCACATCTGATAAACATCTTCCATGATCGACAAGCCTACAGTCACCGAAGCACCGCTTGCGGCCACGGTTGCCGAAGAGCTTCGAGCTTTCGCAAGCAAGCTGAAGCGAAAGCTCCGGGAGCAGGGCCATGTTGGAGACCTGACATCAAGCCAGGCATCGGCACTTGTTCGGCTGGAAAAGGAAGGCCCGATGACCACCTCGGCGCTCGCGCGCTGCGAGGGCATGCGTCCGCAATCGATGGGCGCGCTTCGTGCCGCGCTGGAGTCGTCAGGGCTTGTTGCGGGAATACCCGATCCCTCGGACGGTCGTCAGACAATCCTTTCCCTTACGGACAAGTGCCGCCTCCTGATCCAGGAGGGCAGGGCGGCCCGCCAGGACTGGCTCGCCCGAGCCTTAGAGGCAAAGCTGTCGATCGAAGAGCAGAAGCAGGTCTTGTCGGCGATCACCAGCTTGAAGCGGCTGACAGAGGACGATGCATGACGCCGATTTTGAGCCTGTCGATATATTGGGAGGCCCAATGGCCCTGACTACGCTTGATCCAAAAACCGCGCTGATTGTCGTCGATCTTCAAAAAGGGATCATTGGCGCGCCGTTCATCGGCTCGATCACTCCTGTCATCGATCGTTCTGTGGCGCTCCTTCGCGAATTTCGCAAACGCAATCTTCCGGTCGTTCTTGTCAACGCGGCCGGTGGAGCGCCAGGTCGAACGGAGCAGCCGAGGCGTCACACGGAGCCGCTTCCGGCGGGGTTCACAGAATTTATCCCGGAAGTCGACCAACGGCCCACGGATATCGTCGTGACCAAACGCAGCTGGGGAGCGTTTGCGACGACCGACCTTGATTCTCGGTTGAAGTCCCTGGATGTGACGCAGGTCGTGATCATTGGTGTCGCGACCGGCACCGGCGTCGAGGCGACCGCGCGTCAAGCCTATGAGGCAGGTTTTAATGTCGCCTTGGCGGTCGATGCCATGATGGACACGCGCCCGGAGGCGCACGAATACAGTATCCGCAACATTTTCCCTCGGCTTGGCGAAACCGCCACGACCGAGGACATCATCAACGAGCTTGCAAAGCGGGACCTATAGAATGAATTGGCTTCATTATTTGCTGATGTTTGGCGGCGGCGTTTTCCTGATGAATGCGGTTCCTCACGTGGTCAGCGGGGTCCTTGGCCAACCCTTTCAGTCGCCATTCGCCAAGCCACGCGGGGAAGGACTGTCGTCATCGACCATCAATGTCCTGTGGGGCTTTGCGAACCTCGTGCTGGCATACCTGCTTCTGATCCGGCTTGGCGCGTTTCATCTGGACGACGGCGTTGATGCTCTCGCCATCGGTCTCGGCGGGGTCGCGATTTCGTTGTTCGCTGCCCGTCACTTCGGCAAGTTCCACGGCGGGAACGCGCCGGAGCGGTAATGACGGCGCAACCTGCGCGCACTCCAATGCGGCTACTTTGAATTTCTCACCACGTTCCAGCGAAAGCCGCGCCTGCAAGCAGCGCCCCGGTCAGAATATTCGCCAGGAATAGCCGGAAATTGACGTCCGGGCGAGCAAGGTCAATCTGTCGCGTCTGCCAGGCCAGATGCGCGGCGATCACCAGCATCCCAATTGCGTAGGGTAGAGACATGCCCAACATATATCCGCCAAGCGACCACGCTCCGGCCGTCAAGGCGTAGAACGCGCCGATGCAGGCCTTTCCGTGCCGGCCAAACAGGAGCGCCGTCGATTTGAGGCCGAGGCGGGTGTCGTCTTTTGCGTCGACATAGGCATAGACGGTATCATAGCCAATCTGCCATGCGACGGCGCCGAGCCACATGAGAACAGCGCCGGCCGGGATCTGCCCGGCAACCTCGGCCCATGCCATCAGCATCCCCCAATTGAACGCTGCGCCCAGCACGACTTGAGGCCAATGTGTGAAGCGCTTGCAGAACGGGTAAAGGAATACGAGCGGCAGAACGCATATCGCAACCAAACGCGTATAGGGCGTCAGGAAGAACAGAAGCGAAGCCGCCAGGGCGAGCTGAACGATCAGGAAGGCGAGGGCTTGCGGCACACCGATCTGCCCGCTGGCCAAGGGTCGAAAGCGCGTCCGCTCGACGTGACCGTCAAACTTTCGATCCGCAATATCATTGACGGTGGAACCAGCGCTCCTCATCATCAAAGCGCCAAGAGAGAAGATCGCCAGTTGCCGAAGATCCGGAAAGCCATGCGACGCTTGGACAAGCGCAGCCCAGCAGGGAAAAAGGGTCAACCATATTCCAACGGGACGGTCGAGCCGCGCCAGACGTGCGTAGGGCCGCAGTGCCAGGGGTAATCGGCAATCCACCCAGTCGCCTCGGTGAATGTCGCTTAGGTCCGGGCCGCTCAAACTGTTCATCATCATATCCCACAACTGCGTCGCAAATACCGGACATTTGGTTTCGGCTTTGCGCCTCATCTTCTCATCGCGGCAGCATAGAGACTCTCTTAACCGTCGCAATGATCGCAGTTGACGCATTCCGGAATTGAGCTTTTCCGTTGGTCATGGACGCTCGAAATTGACCATCTGGAAAAATCTCTCGTTGCTTGCGCAGGATTGAGGTATTTTAGCTGCCTGTGACCATCAGAAAAATCGAACGGAATTGATCTGCGCCGGTGACAGCCGCCGACGTGTCGATATCGGCTCGCCTGCCGTCAAAATGGAGTTTAAAATTGAGCACCGCGTTCATGAAGGAAGAAAGCGCCGAAACAGCTGCGGAAACGTTGCTGCCCGACCGCGCAATTTCACCTCACCCGAACCTCGTTACGGAAGCGGGGCTGGAAGCCTTGGAATTGCAGCTCCAAGAAGCGCGCGAAGCCTATGATGCCGCCAGTGCGATCGAAGACGTGAACGAACGGCGGCGGCAGGCGGCAATTCCGTTGCGGGACACGCGATACTTTTCGGCAAGAGTTCGCACGGCGCAGGTGATCCCCAACCCGACTTCATTCGACATCGTTGCCTTTGGCCACACGGTAACCTTCAGCCGCAGCGATGGACGCGTGCAGACCTATCGTATCGTGGGGGAGGACGAAGCCGATCCGAAAGCCGGATCGATCTCCTTCGTAGCCCCGGTGGGGAAATCTCTGTTGGGTAAAGCGATTGGGGATGTCGTCAGCATAGGTGATCAAGAGCTCGAGATCATTGCCATCTCCTAAAGCGCCACGGCAATGAGCGACGAGGAGCTGAACGAATATCTGGCACGCGTTGAGCCCGTGCAAATTCGAGAAAATACAATCACGGATGCCGATGCATTGCGCAAGGAAGTGGCCGTCATCCGCAAGCGCGGCTATGCCGAGCCGGGGCAAATTTGTGGCCGGAGGCGACGCTATCGCCGTTCCGATAGAGTACTATCAAGGCCGTACCGCCGCTGCCTTGGACGTTCTCACTCCCCAGCTGCGATACACCTCCGAGCATCGGAAGAAGTGTATCGAGACTATGTTGGTCGGCGGCCTGGAGATTTCAGAAAGGTTGGGTTTTCGAAAGGCGAAAGATAAGAAATCCGCCTGATTTCGCCGAGCGCGGCCGAGTGTCGTTGATGTTGCGCTGGCTGCCGCTTGCAGTATGTTGTCTAAGCGCCTGCCTGAGACAGGCGGCCCGAAGCCGCCGGGCCGGTCGGAGGCCTAGGTGAGGGCCGCGGCATCCCAGCTTTCCGCGATCGAGCCTTCGGCCAGGAAAATGGCGCGATTGCAGAAGCCGGGAACGGCCTCGACGACATGCGTCGAAACGATCACGCCATGGTCCCCGCTCGCTGCTAGTTCGCCGAGGAGGGCCTTGACCTCCCACGCCGCGACCGGGTCAAGCCCGTTCAAAGACTTATCAAAGAGGAGCAGCGCCGGCGAGCCGGCCAACGCGGCCCCGATCGCGACCTTTGCGCGGGTGCCAAGCGAATATTCCCTAATCGGCCGGCCGAGCCAGGGCGTAAGAGCGAGCCGCGCGATAAGATCGCCGCCGGGCCAGTCGGTCGTACAGGAACGGGGTTTTTCCTTGACGTGCTTCAGAACGGTCAGCAGGTAATCTTGGATCACCGCTTGCAGATTTTCTGTGGCGGCACGGACATTCTTCATCCCGGCCTCCACCGCGGTCTGATCGAAGGGGCAGGGCGTTGATGGTGGCGGCCGTATCTGGGGCTACGACTGGACCTCCCCGCAATTGATCGCCGATGTTGCCCTTGAGGACTGGGGTGGCATTGCCGCCCACCTCTGAACCCAGCTGGCAAACCCATGCAGAAGGAGCAGGCGCTTATCGGTCTACCGCAGAGTTGGCGGATGTTGGCAGCACCTCGAATTTCCAGAACTTTTCGGGTGTGAAATAGGTTTGAGCAATTGCACGCACGTCCTGCGCCGTCACCGTCTCATAGCCACCGCGAATGGTGCGGAGAAAATCGATGCGGCGGGTATCGGTCTGAATGCCAGAAAGTTGCGGCAGCCAATAGTTGTTACGCTGGCGCTCCTGGTCAACGCCTTCGACAAACGCCTGCTTGGCGCGCGCAAGCTCATCCGACGTAACGTCGACGCTGCGCAGATCGTCTACGATCTTTTCGGTGATCTCATAAAAGCGCCCAATCTCGTTGGGCGTCGTCTCCGCGTAGACATAGGCATAGCCATATCCGGGGAAAACTTCGGAGAGCACTGTGTTGCCCCGAGGAGTGTAGGTCGCACCTTCGCTGCGGCGGAATTGGGCGGTCAGCCTCTCTAGGAAGATTCGGCCGGCAATTCTTGTCGCATAAGTGCGTTGTAGATCGGACAAAAGATCGCCCACTGGAACAGCCAGGAGCGCCGCCGCATTGTCGGGTCGTTGCAGCTGATTCAGGACGACCGGCTGTTTCGTTGGCGCAGGAAAATGCACCGACGGTGCATCGGCTGCTGGCGCTGTCGCCGGCCGCTCCGGCAGTGCGCCGAATGTCGAGGCGGTAAGACGGATCGCATCGTCGACCGTCACATCGCCGACGATGCTGACGTTGATCGGCCCTCTCGATAGATAGGGCGCGAATTGCGCCTGAAAATCCGTGGGTGTGACGGAGGAGATTTGCCGATGGTCGGGGGCGGCCCAGCGCGGATCACCCGCATGCAGCAAGCCTGGAAGAAAGCGGTCGGCTATGTTGGTGGCGGTCAACTGATTATCGCTGAGATCGTTCCGATAACGTTCTTGAAGCTGTGCGAATGCCTGCGGGCGGTAGGCGGGGTCGGACGCATAGGCGGCAAGCATCTGCATTTGCGTTGCCATATCCCCCGGTCGCGTCTTGCCTTGAAGCGTGAAGGCATCGTCGTTGAAGGAGAAATGGATGCTGACTTCCTTGCCTGATAGGGCTTGCCACATCTCGTCATAACTGATCGCTTTCAGGCCACCGGGGATGAAAGCCGCGGCTGCCCATGCCGCCATTTGCTGTACAACGGGAAAATCACGCCGCCCGTGGCCGATGTCAGCACGCACCAGCACCTCTCCGTCGTTGAACTTTGTCGGCTTGACGGCCAAGTGTACGCCGTTGGCGAAACGCACGAGGATGATCCCGAGATCGTCGATTGAGTGGCTCTCGCTGACTGCTCCCGACGGACCGAACGTCGTGTAGGGCCAGATAGGGATGGCGGCGGACACCTGGGCCGAAATGGGCACGGCGCGCGAAGCTCTATAGGCCTTTTCGATGGCAGCCTCTTGGCCAAACGGCATCTCTGGTGTTTGCAGGATAAGACGTGGGCCCTTGACGGCGAAGGCTTGCCGCAGTGCCTTGTCGACATCCGCGGCGGTCAACTTTTTCGCCATGCTGTCGAAAAGCGCGAGATCTTCGGCCGGCGAAATTAGGACTTTTCTTTCATCGGTGCTTGCGGCGAGCTTGTCGGCGATGGCAGTACTGGGCCGCGTCGAATCGCCTGCAGCGGCCGTCTGCAGAGCGGCGCGCTCGTTTTGGATTTCGCGATCGACCTCCGCCTGGAGGACACCGAATTTGACGATGCGACGCTGTTCCTGGTCCATGGCGGCCAATGCCGATTGCCACGCCGCAGGCGCGATGTCAGCGGAGATCGAGATCATATCGGCGGATTTGAGGAAATTCACAGCGCCGACGTTTGTTCTGAGGAACGGGGTATCGGGTCGATGCGCGAGGAGGTCGAGGCGACGTGCCAGAATATGCAGCCCAATGTCCCTGATCGTTTTCTGCCGCCGTGAACGGCGCGTATCGGGTACCTCCTCATGAGGGCGCATCCAGGCGAATTGTAAAAATCCTGCGCCACTTACGGTTTTGAGAACGTCGACACCAGCCTGGTACGGTCGAAGTGCCCCGAGATCGCGCCTTGGCGCAGTCGGCCCGACGGCAGTCCAATCGTTGAAACGCTGTCTGATTTCGGCCTCGACTGCTGCCGGCTCGATATCGCCAACCACAATGAGAGTGGAACGATCAGGGCGATAGTTGGCGCGATAAAAGTCACGCAGCCGGTCGATCGTTGCGTTGCGAATAACGATCGTGTCGCCGATCGGCGGGCGCAGGGGTGCAAGCTGACCGGCAAGCAGCAAGCTATCGAGCCAATGATCGGCTCGTGCCTGCGGCGTATCGCGCTGCCGTTCTTCGGCGAGGATGACGCCACGCTCCCGTTCGAAGGCGCCGGGGTCAAGCCTCAGCTCGCCGGCGGTTTCGCGCATCAGCATCAATCCAGCCGATACCGTATCGGTATCGGCCTCGGGAAGATTGAGTTTGTAGATGGTCTGATCGAAACTGGTATAGGCGTTGACGTCAGGTCCGAACGTCAACCCCTTGCGTTGGAGGAGACCGATCATCTCGTCTTCGGCGACGTGTGTGCTGCCTCTAAACGCCATATGTTCAAGGAAATGCGCTAGACCACGCTGATCATCGTCCTCGTCGCGCGACCAGGCTTCGATGCGGAAACGGATCGCAACTTGTCCAGTAGGTGTGGCGTTATGCATGACGGCGAATTTCATGCCGTTTGTGAGCGTGCCGTATCGAACGGCCGTGTCCGGCTGCAGATCGCTTGACGCCTGTGGCCAGGGTGTGGCCGGCTGAGCGGCCTGGAGCGGCGATGCCACGATGAGCAGGGTTGCAAGCAGCGCCATGGCGCTCAGATACTGCGTCCGTACCGAAAATCCCGAATGGAGGAAGGACATGCAAATCTCGGAATGGGAGAGGGGAGGAATGTGTTACTCTCGCATCACTATCGAATAGGTTGCGCTGGTTATCAATAGCCATGGTTGCGAAAAGCGACGTACGAGAAAATGGTTGATGAAGCAGGCGTGGTTCGCATGTCCGTTGGTGGCGGGATGCAAAACGGGCCGGTGTAACCGGCCCGTCCATAATTAATCCTGCTCGAGTGGTGCCGGCACCGCAGCCGGCGGCGCCTGTCGCCCAAGACGGTCGGCGACCAGCATCGATAGCATCATTTCCACAAGACCATTGGTGGCACCTTTCTCGCCGCCGGCACCGCCGACCTGGATCTGCGGCACGAGCGGCAGCCTGCCGTTCTCTATGGCCTCGGCGAAGCGCATGAGCACCTGTGAGTTGAGCTGATAGTCCGGTCCACCGAAGGCCGCGACTTTCTTTTCGGTGGCCTCGGCTTCCGCCAGGCCGATGGCGCGCACCTTTTCGGCATCCGCAAAACCGGTCGCCTTGATGCGTTCGGCATCGGCAAGCGCGACAGCCTTGATCCGGTCGGCTTCGCCGAGGCCGGCGAGGCGCACCTTCTCGGCCTCTGCCTTGGCGGTGACCTGGATGGTTTCTGCCTGCTGGCGGGTGCGGGCGAGTTGCGCCTTACCCTCGTTCTCGCTAATCTCGATGGTGAGGGCTGATGTCGTGATCTTGGCCTGCTGTTCGGCGAGCGCTTCCTTTTCGCGCAATGTGCGCTCCTGAATCGCAGCCGCCTCCTGCAATTTATAGGTGCCGACCTTTTCAACGGCGATCTGACGTTCGCGCAGTTGGATCAGGATCTGCTCTATGCTGTTCTGGCCATTGTTGGCGCGCGGCGTACCGATCAGCACTTCCTGCAGTTCAAGGCTGTAGGAGCCAAACTTCTCGCGCATTTCGTCTCCGGATTTGCGCTGGATTTCGCTGCGTTCCTGCAAGAGTTCGATCAACGTCTTGGTCTGGGCGATGTTCTTGAAATAGGCCGAGACCATCGGATCGAGCGTCTGTTCGACCAGCCGTTTGATATCTCCGAAACGCTGCACGACGAGGGGCGCCTTCATATAGTCGATATGCACGACCACCGAGAGCGGCAGCACGGGCTCGAACGCATCCTTGGTGATCAGCGACACTTCCGAGAGATTTTCGTCCAGCCGGTGCTCGCCGAACTGCTCCTTGGTCCATTTGAGCACGAAGTTCGTGGTCGGCACGACGACGATATTGCCGGCATAGGTGTTGAACGCATATTTGCCCGGCAGAAGCGGCGTCGACCACACACCGCGCGCGCCCGTCTCGACCAGTTCGCCATGGCGATAGGATTGGCCGGAAATATCCGCGCCTCGCCGGCCGGTATAGGAGACGACGACACCCACCGTGCCAACATCGATGATCGTCTTCTCGACCAGTTCGACGGTCGCAAAGATGCGGTTAAGGAAATAGCTGCCGTCCGCAAGCACCTGCAACTGCCGGCCGCGATAACCGCCGGCATTGAGAAACTTCTCCGGATCCTGGAAATTGTTATGGAAGTTCGGATCTTTCGGGTCGTTGGCAACGGTCGGTGCAATGATCTCGCCATCCGGCAGTGCCGGACCGTCGTGGATGGTGACGATGCCGATCATGTCCTCGGCATCATGGATGACGATGGGTTCGAAGCCATTCCGCTCCGTGATCAGCCCCGACATGTCCGCAAAGAGTTTTTGTTCCGACGAGTTCAGGTTTACGGCATAGGTCGATTGTGCGGTCAGCACGATGAACTGCGCGAGATTGATGGCATAGGTGCCTTCGCGCAGGATCTTGCGCTGCGGACCCTTTTGGCCGCCCTTTTCGAGAAAGCCGCGGACGTCCTGAAAGTCATCGGCTTCGACATTCGAGGCGAGCGTCTGGGTCGGCGGCAATGGCTTGCCATCGCGGGCGAAAACATAACCGATTTGGCCCTGCGGAATAGTCACGAGATCGGCGCGATGCATTGAATACTGGAACGGCATGAAGAAATGCAGGCCGCCGCGCACGACTTCAGGCTGGAATCCGGCCTCACCGTTGAGTGCAATGAAGCCGTTCCTGACGGAGCCGCGAAAGCTCCACAGCTTTTCGAGGATGCCGAGCCTGTCGTTGGGAATATAGCGGATCAGGCCGCTCCACCGGAACAGGATTGCCAGCACGATGACCGAGACGGCGATTTCGATCGCCATCCACTCCATCGGGCTGAGATATTGTAAGGCTTCCATCTTTGCTCTCCTATGGGCGCACGGGTTCGTCCACCCGACAGCCGCCCGGTTGGTGTTGGTTGATAAGACGGGGATTTGCACGCCTATCCGTTCGACGCACTAAGTGCATGTCGAACGCTTGGGCTGCTCATTGCCTGGGAAATGACCGCGCGTCCCGGTCCCCACCGAGGGGCGGCGTGGTCGTGAGTGATCTCACATCGGTGTTGCCTTGATAGACATAACGATACATGACGTAATTATTGCGCCTATAGGTTTAAAGATGTTTGACGCGGAAATTGGATAAATACTTCCAAAAATTTTTTATTTCGAGCATTCAATTCCACTGAACTATACCTGGATATTGAGCGTTTCACATCGACCTTGGCTATGTCCAAATGTTCGCGCCATACGAGAATATAGCGCCAAGCTGTCGGTTTGTGGGGGAGGGCGTCCGAGCCCGCCTTGCTGCTATTGCGTGTCGCGCACACGGAGTCATCTCCCAACGGTAGCTGATTTCAACGATGCTGGACTTACACCTCTGTATAGTTCGCTCCTTGACGCATTTCGGGTACCAGCAGGTGGATCCGTCGTCGGCGGCAGGGAATGCGTGATTCTCTTCATGCGCGCGCTGGATAATTGCTTGCTTTTTCTGTAAGCACTCTAGCTGTCACGGCAGTGCTTCATCACAATTTTTTTGGGGGGGTGCCATGTCTGTTCCCGACGATCAAATCCTCACGCTGCAAGTTGCCAATATGCGACCGCAGGATGCTGGAGCCAGTATCGCCCGCCTATCCGCGACGGCGATGGCCAAGCTCGGCATACGAGAGGGTGAGCTTATCGAATTGATCGGCAAACGGCACACGGCCGCGATCGCGATGAAGCCCTATCCCGATGATGAGGGCCTAAACCTGGTCCGGCTCGATGGTCTTCAGCGCGTGAATGCAGGCGCAACAAGCGGCGACCATATTGAGGTTCGCAAGGTAGAGGCCAGGCCTGCTACGAAGGTTGTCCTCGGTCCGGCGCAGAAAAACTTGGTATTGCAGGGCTCTGGTGAAGCTTTGCAGCGCACTTTTCTTCACCGTCCCATGGTGGCAGGCGACGTTGTTTCGACCTCGGTCCAGCAACGAGTAAGAGATCCACGCGCTGCGGACCCACGCCTCCGGAGCCTACTCGATCTCCCAGCCTACGGTCTGCAGGAAATCAGGCTCGTGGTTGTCTCGACGCAACCTCGCGGCATCGTCCAAATGACCGAGCAGACGGTTGTCGAATTGCGTTCGCAGTTTGAGGAACCAAAGGAAGCCCGTCGAGCTGACGTGACATATGACGATATCGGCGGACTTGGGAGCTCTGTCGAGCAAGTCCGCGAAATGGTGGAATTGCCGTTGCGCCATCCCGAGCTGTTTCAGCGTCTGGGCATTGAACCGCCAAAAGGCGTGCTTCTCTATGGCCCCCCGGGGACCGGCAAGACGCTGCTGGCCCGTGCCGTCGCCAATGAGACCGAAGCCAACTTCTACCACATCGCCGGTCCCGAGATCATGGGCAGCCGTTACGGGGAGTCCGAGGAGCGCCTGAGGCAGGTCTTTCAGGAAGCCTCGCAGAACGCGCCGTCCATCATCTTCATCGACGAAATCGACTCCATCGCGCCAAAGCGCGAGCAAGTGACCGGAGAAGTCGAACGGCGCATCGTCGCCCAGTTGCTAACCCTCATGGATGGGCTGGAGCCGAGGCAGAACATCGTTGTCATTGGCGCGACAAACAGGCGAGACGCGATCGACGAGGCGCTGCGTCGCCCCGGGCGCTTCGACCGTGAGATTGTCATCGGGGTTCCGGACCAGAATGGTCGACGAGAGGTCCTCGCCATCCACACCAGAGGCATGCCGCTCGCCGAGAATACCGACCTGGACGAGATTGCCAGGACCACATATGGCTTCGTCGGGGCGGATCTTGGTGCTTTGGTGCGCGAGGCCGCCATGGACGCATTGCGTCGGGTGCTCCCAGACGTCAACCTGAAGGAGGGCATCCCCGCCGAGGTTCTCGAAAAGCTTACCGTCTCGCAGGACGACTTCCTCTCTGCGATGAGGCGTATCCAGCCGTCTGCGTTGCGCGAGATCATGATCCAGGCTCCGAACGTACGTTGGGAGGACGTCGGTGGGCTCGACGAAGCCCAGGTGAAGTTGAAGGAGGGGGTTGAACTCCCTCTCAGGTCCCCTCAATCGTTCAAGCGGATGGGTATCCGTCCCGCGAAGGGGTTCCTCCTCTTCGGTCCTCCTGGAACTGGCAAGACATTGCTGGCCAAGGCCGTCGCTCGCGAGGCCGAGGCGAATTTCGTCGCGACCAAATCGTCCGATCTTCTTTCGAAGTGGTACGGAGAGTCCGAGCAGCAGGTCTCGCGCCTTTTCGAACGCGCGAGGCAGGTAGCGCCGACCGTCATCTTCATTGACGAGATCGACTCTCTGGCTCCGGTTCGAGGGGGTGGTCTTGGAGAACCGGCGGTAACGGAGCGCGTCGTCAACACGCTGTTGGCTGAGATGGACGGATTGGAGGATATGCAAGGTGTCGTCGTCATGGCGGCGACCAACCGGCCGAACCTGCTTGATCCCGCCTTGCTCCGGCCGGGGCGCTTCGATGAGTTGGTTTATGTCCCGGTACCGGACCTAAAGGCTCGGCGAAAAATCCTGGGCATCCACACGAAGAAAATGCCTCTGGCCGAGGACGTCGATCTCGACGCGCTGGCGGAGCGAACCGAACGCTTTACCGGTGCGGATCTTGAGGATCTGACACGCCGGTCCGGCCTTATCGCATTGCGGCAGTCTATCGATGCGTCAAAGGTGACAAAGGAGGACTTCGACAGAGCCCTCCAGGAGGTTCGCCCGTCGGTAACCCCGGAAGTCGAGCGGGATTATGAGGAAATGCTACGGACTCTCCGCCAAGAAAATCCGCAACAGCGAATGCAAATCGGCTTCACACCGCGTCAGGCAAAGGACTAGTATTAGCGCGCTCCATCTATGTCAAAAACCAAGGAAAGAGATCATAGGTCTGCAGCTGACCGGCAAGACCGCGTCGCTAGGAGTAGCCAGATCACTGACACTTCACGAGCAGACTACCAACTTCCGCCAGTCGATTTCCTCCGGGAGAAAACGCGCGTCTGACGGCGATCGTAGGGGCCGAGTCAAGGACGTTCTAACAGGGGCGGGAATTGGCTGCCGGCCCGCTGGCGCGGAACACTGGTCGGCTTCTCTCGCTCGCAAACTCTGTTGCCCCGTCGCCGCCTTGTTGCGCTCGTAGCCTCAACGGTGATTCGCTGCTCAAAGCGATGGAACTGCACCTACCATGAATGAGGGAAGAGAAAACATGACGGACGTCAAAAGCGGTATCACAGGCCTCAGGCCAAACATTACTGTCGTTGGCGTCGGCGGAGGCGGTGGAAATGCGATCAATAATATGATTGCTGAAAAATTGGCGGGTGTGGAATTCATCGCGGCAAACACGGACGCTCAGGTCCTCGCGACATCGAAGGCATCACGTCGCATTCAACTCGGAGCAAATGTAACAGAAGGTCTAGGTGCGGGTTCGCTGCCGGAAGTCGGCCGCGCGGCTGCAGAGGAATCGATCGATGAGATCATGGATCATTTGAGCGGTTCGCACATGTGCTTCATCACCGCGGGAATGGGCGGCGGAACGGGGACGGGGGCTGCACCGGTGATCGCTCAGGCCGCCCGTTCGGCCGGCATCTTGACCGTCGGTGTCGTCACGAAGCCATTTTCGTTCGAGGGCAATCGCCGCATGAAAACGGCCGATCTCGGTATCGAGGCGCTGCAGCAGGCAGCCGATACGGTGATCGTCATTCCCAATCAGAATTTGTTTCGCATTGCCGATGCAAAGACCACTTTTGCGGACGCCTTCATGACAGCCGATCGCGTTCTTTATTCCGGCGTCGGATGCATCACCGATCTCATCGTCAAGGAAGGCCTGATCAACCTTGATTTCGCGGACGTGAAATCCGTCATGCGTGGGATGGGCCGAGCCATGATGGGCACGGGCGAAGCCACTGGGGATGACCGGGCGATGAGAGCGGCCGAGGCGGCAATCGCGAACCCCCTGCTGAATGACGTTTCAATGAGAGGTGCCAAGGGTGTTTTGGTGTCGATCTCCGGCGGTTCGGATATGACGCTCTTCGAGGTGGACGAGGCAGCGAGCCGCATTCGCGATGAAGTGCAAGCCGACGCGGAAATTGTCGTCGGTGCGATCTTCGACCGCGCCCTCGACGGCAGATTCCGTCTTTCGATTGTGGCGACCGGATTGGATGGCGACGGACCCGTTGAACCAATGGACGTCTTGGCCCAGGATTTGGATCAGAAATACACCCTGCAGTAATACGCGCGATTTCAAGGGTGACGAGAGAGAATTCGGTGTCAACGCCGCCCTTCGATCGCTTCTTTGGCGGGCGGCCGACTCTGCCAATCAAAGACATTATTCAGAGGCAGTTTCGCCCGCGCCGGCTAGCGTTTGACCGAAAAGCGCTTTCACGGCATCTTTGCCATGGCGGTCGTTTGTAGAATTATTTGCTTCGCAATCCGCTGAAATTGAAAAACCCGCTCGTCGCTTCCGGCTCCGTTACCAGATATTGTCGATCTAGGTACTAGACAATTCGAGCCCGACAAACGTAAGTTAGGAGAGTCGAGTGGGTGCGAGGGCAGAGGAGGCGATCATGGCATCGATCCAGACTCATTGTCTCAATGCTGACGGCATTCGCCTAATTAAGGGGTTGGCGGATGCCATATGATCCAAAGAGCTCGCGATCGCGTTGGCCGTTGCCGTTTCGTCAGCAATCCTGGGAGACGTGGATAGCTCTTGTCTCCGTAATCGCCTTGACTTGGATCATATGTGCAAATCTGCCTCGCACATGGACAGTCGAACAGGGCGTATCGCTAGTGTCTTCGAATCACACGGGACATTGACGGGTTGGCCTTGCGGAGAGCAACAGTTATCCTAACCGTCAGACCTTCGCGAGAAGATTGCTAAAGGGAAACGGTCGATGCCGCTGAATCCGGCAAAGGCGGATACAGCTCGGCCGAGGCCGTTTTCGGCTGGACAAGCCATGCTCCAAGGGCTGCGAGGGCGGCACAAACAAAGACAGCCAGAACCGCTCTTCGAACATACTGCCGCCCTTCAAATTTCGAATATTCATCATATTCCATCATCGTCTCCTTCGTCAGAACCACACCTGACGAATGAAAGGCCGTTTGATGGGGAGTCTCGGCCTTTCCGCAAGGGTTCAATTGCTTTCCTTGCACTATATCTGGTCCAGATGAACGCATTCCGAACGGATTGGCATAAACGAGCCCAATTCATGGATGGCCGCATTCTTCGGTTTTTACATGAAAATAAAATGCGCCAAGTGCAGCCCATGTGGTGTGTGACTTGGAATGTCAGCTATTGTGCGAAGTAGAAATGTCCACTTGGGTCGCCATCAAGCGCGAAAAGCCCTGGCTCACGCTGTGCAATCTCGGCCGCTGCCAAAACGGGGAAGAGAGTGACATTCCAACTTTGCAGGATCAGGACATTCTAACTTTGCCGCTACAGCCCATGTCAAAGCTGACTAGAGGCGCGACGTCGTCAGCCAGTTAGAAACGCGACACTGGCTCTGATGGTCAGCCCCCGATCCGGCCGGCTGGGCCGGGTTGA
>NZ_JARFYM010000035.1 GCF_030272705.1 Rhizobium mayense
TGACTGCCCTCGAACGGCTTTGCATTAAAGGCCCCGGTTGGCCCATAGGTCTTTCGAAAGAACTCGGCGAGTTCGACATGTTCGGCGAGTTCCAACTCGCTTTCCCAGCGCAATTTCCACTGCACGTCAGCGCGCATGCAAGACCTCTTATTTGCTGTCGACTGGAGTTCGGAGATATCGACCTTCGTCAAAGTTTATCGCTCGAGTTTGCCGCAAGCAGCAATCCGAACGCGGCGTACCGGCCACCCAATCTTTTTGAAATTTCCCAGATCCGAGTGATCGGCATTGGTTCTCAATGTGGCTCTCAAGGGGGATATTCGGTAACCGAAGCGCCATATCATGAGGCCAATCAAATCTGAAATGGCATTATTTCATGAATCGATGAACAGAGCTCATAGTGCTCGGTTTCGGGTGGCTCCAGCAGATAAATGGGAACGAATATCTTGCGGATCTTTTTGAATTCCCCGCAAAGCCCGCTCGAACGTCAGCCGCAAACATCGATCATATGTCCATTTTCGGCCATTGGCCGCACTGCCGACCGGAGGATTTTCTTCGTCGGGGTTGAGCCTTCCCGAACCTCCGTCGTAAGCGACCGTTTTCCTCTCGTGAAGGAATGCTGATTTTAATCAGCCATCTCTAATGAATTGACCAGTTGGAGTAAGCAGACATGGCTCTGCAAATGGGAAACGGAATCGCCGCACATGCGCGGGTTTGGTGGCGATTGGCAGCGATCAAGAGGACAATATCGTCGAACGGCGGATCAGAGGCGAGGTCGATAGTGGCGAGGCGCGTCAGCTCTACTTCGGTCTGCAAAGGTGGTGCCCTCACGCTTCGACGGGTTGCTCGTCGGTCGGAACGCGAGAATTCCACTGAGCTGAAGAAGGCCCGCCGCAATTGCACCGAGCATTGGCGCAAATATATAGAGCCAGAGCTGAGCGCGCGCGATCTCTCCCGCGAAGAGTGCCGGCCCGAGTGATCTTGCAGGGTTTACAGAAGCACCCGAAACCGTAATGCCGGCCAGATGGATTGCAATTAAGGTTAAACCGATCGCAAATCCTGCGAGAGTGCCTCCGCTATCCTCTGCCGTGCTTTTGAGAAATACAGTCACGAACAGAAACGAGGAGATGAACTCGAACAGGAACGCAGATTTCATCCCGTAGGCTCCCCAGCCGTTCTGAGCGAAACCTTCTGTGGCGATATCGTAACCGCCGAGCTTGTCCGTAGCGATCAGGTAGAGCGTGCCTGCCGCCGCGATAGCCCCCGCGCTTTGCGCGAAGACATAAGCCACGAAATCCCATAGTCCAAATCGCCGCGAAACGAGAAAACCCAGGCTGACGGCCGGATTGAGATGAGCACCTGAAACTGGGCCAATCGTGTAAGCCATGGCCACCACGGTCAACCCGAAGGCAAGAGCGACACCGAGCATGCCGACCTCCAGACGCATAAAAAGAAGTGTGCCGCAGCCGAAGAAAATGAGCGCAAAAGTTCCGAGGAATTCGCAAAAATATCTATTCATCTTTAACTCCGTTGATTTCATCCCCACGGATACTTCGCTGCCAACTGCGTTTTCGACAGCTTCATCGAGCAGCGTTGGCCAGAACCTTTTGAGACCTACAAAACCAATCGTCTGTGTAATAGGTGCGGAACAACATCAGAGCCTTTGCGCTCGCAGGTTTGTCATAAACCACGCATATTTCGTGCCGAATGAAAAAAATCGTTGCGGAGCAAGGCGATCATTCAGATGGTCGCTCTATTCCATGTTTGAAAGTGTCGCGAATTCGACAATAAATGACATGGCAGACGCGAAAGTCTCCAGGCGTACCCCTTAAGCCGCGGAACGATAATCGAAAGGCACTTTTTTAGAGCGCCCACCCCGCTGGCATGAAGCTTGCTGATCCTCGCCACAAGGCAAACAGCAAGCGTCAAAATTCTCAAAGATCGTCGCTGCGCCTGCCGACATCAACAGGTCACAACCAATGTCAATGAGAAGGAAAATCGCAATGACGAAGATTTCAGAAAGGTCCTTTGAAACCATCGAAAACTCAGCGTCGTCGGCTCCCAAGGTGGTCGATCAGTTCGGCGCGTCCGTAGAAAAGGGAAACAAGCAGTTGACAGAAGCCTTTTTGAAGTTTGCGTCGAGCGCTGAAGAGACGCAGAAAATGCTTACCCCAATCTTGGAAACTACCAATCTGGTTGGCTACGAATTAACGCTGAAGACGGTCGCTGCACTGCAGGCCAATACCGAAGCCGGCTTCTCGCACTTGCAAGCGTTGCTCGGCGCGAATTCGCCGTCGCAATTCTTTGAACTGCAGTCGACCTACCTCCGTAAGCGCGTTGACGCAAGCATCGAGCAGGCCAAGGAATTCCGCGCATTGGCAAACAAGGCGGTGGCGGAGATCTCAAAGCCGATCAAGGGTGCCTTTGACAAAGCTTTGACGGACCTCAAGGCGACCTAAATCAACTCCAGACTAACACACCGCCGATAGGAGTTGTTGGTGCATGCCAATGCCTAATCAGAAACGTCGAGACGAATGGCAGGATTTCACCGATAGACGCATATGATCGAAGCTGCTTTTGACGGAGTTTGGGGATGATTCGAATTTGTCGAAGGGCAATGGGGAATGATTGCTCTATTGCCTTGGCGAGGAAATTGACCGCGGTCGCAGCGGCGGCCTACTCGCCTTTTTCTTCAAACGATCTTCTGGACGACGTGCGGCCGGCAACCTCTATTTGGCCGGAAACCTATACCATGCCGACATTAGCAGCTAACGACGGCGCGCCCATGCTACCGGTCGCGGTAGCAAAATCTCACAATCGCGTCGAATTGTGGCAGGCGGCCATTGCCGTCCGCTTCGCTTGAGGGTTGCTCCGCCAGCTCAATCAACGCGGCTCGGCATCGCGGCGATACTTGAACGTTCGGAAGTTATTCCAATATCTTTCGCAGGATCACAGGTGGCGTGGAAAGGAGGAATCAGATGCCGGTGAATGATGTTTCATGGACTCGTCCGATCACGATCCGACTGCAGAGCGGTCTCGAGCGGACATTTGCAGGCGTTTACGACGCCCTGGATTTTCTCGAAAACGAATGGCCATTGCGCTTTGGCGAACGCCATCAGCGCGCGGTCAAAACCTGTCGCGGTGCCCTCAACGGCACCGTAGCCGCCGTCATCGCGCGAGAGGCATTCATGGATGCTTGCCTCGAAGCCGGCATGACGGCAGGCATGGCCCCGTTGAAGGTTAAGCAGAACACTCACCCGGCGCGAACCGCTCGGCTGGCTCTCATCCGGATCTGACATTTATTGGTCCCGCTTCACTAGATGCGGGACTTGCGCTTTCAAGGCCAATCCAGATCGCCCCTTTTGTCGAGGACCCGATCGAAGGTTGATCCATTGTCCGTTTAGTCGACCTTAGGAATGACGTCGCGTTGATCCTATTGCGAACGAGCAAAGTGTGAATGAGCTCGCTGGTCGAGCAGCTTCACATAGCGCAGACGCATCTCCTTCATGTCGATCTCGCCTTCGATCCACAACTCAACGAGCGCGACGAATTCGGAGTCGTCGTCGATCGGCGTTCCACGAGCACGCGCGCGGGCAATTGCACGTTCCGCAATGGATCGTCGTGACTGGATGATACCATGCCCCCCGGATCGAACTAAGCGCCCCCGCGATAGCAATTCGATCGAGCAGCCGCCACTTGAAAACCGATACGCCAGACCATACTTGCCGATTATCGCCCGCATCGATGGCTTCCTGCTCGATGATCGTTCATTTGGCGTTCGAGGCTGTCCGGGTTGGAAAGAGAGGGCGCTCCCTGAGAAGGTCGAGCGCCCTCTCTTGTTTTGGCCCCACCGATAATTGAAACGACAATGGCTTAACCGTCAGGATCGGCCGCTCCGGCCCCAGCGATCGTATCATGCTAGATGACGAGCTTGAGGTGGCTGGACAAGACCAAGCCAGCTGCCCCTCGCAATGCGGTGTGACCTTCGCCAATACCATTCACCGTGATGGAAATTTCCTGGTTCGGCCGCTTCCTGACCAGGCGCTCGACATGCTGCCTGACGCGCTCGGCTGCGTCTACGCCGCCGCCTGCGATATCGCCGTGCAGGACATAGGAATTGAGCGACAGGGTCTGTTGCAAGTTAAGAATCCCGAACGCCACGTTTCGTGTATAGCGGTCCAGCAGACCGTCCGCAGCCTCCGACCCCTCGGCGGCCCCTTTAACGAGGCGAGCGCAGGTGACAGTCTCGGGATTTTCCATGCCTTGTCGAGCCGCTTCGCGCCGCAACCAGGGCAGAGCGGCGACGGTTTCCCAACATCCGTGCTTGCCGCAATTGCAGAGTTCTCCATCGATCTGGACCACCGTATGGCCAAGTTCGCCTCCGGAGCCAGCAAGCCCCCGATAGACGCGTCCGTCGATGTAGAACGCGCCGCCCAATACTTCGCCGGTATAAATGGCTGCGAATGTCTGCTGGCCTCGTCCCGGCCCGAACCACCGGTCGCCAACGAGCAGCGCGCGCGGATGGTGATCGATGACGACAGGGAGTGAAAAATGCTTCTGCAGGATGTCGACCAGAGGAAGGCCGGTCAGAACGGGCGCGAGATTGACAGCAAGGATCACGCCATTATCGCTGTCGATCATGCCTCCCGAGGCTATGCCAATCCCGAAGGGCGCCTGATGGGCTTGTGCGAGCGTCACGGATAAGGTGTCCTTTATGATGGTCAGGAACATATCCCTGTCCCCATGCGGATCGAATTCCGCCTTTGTCAGCGCTTTGATTTCGCCGCTGAGGGTCACGAGACATGTCTGGATCCGGCCTGGCAGGAGGAGCACGGCGCCGAGCATCGGGGCTTCCGGATTGAAATAGATCGGACGTGCCGGCTTGCCGCCCTTGAAGTCGGAGGGCACCGCATCGCCTTCGACAAGCAGGCCCTCTTCGATCATCGGCTGGACGATGCCGGTAATGGTCGTCCGGTTGACGCCGGCCAAACGGGCGAGCTCCGCACGGCTTTTGGGACCATTGTCGTACAACGCCTGCAGCACCCGGCCGCGATTGATCTCGCCGAGAGTGGACTGGGAAACGAGCGTTACATTGCCACCTTCGCCAGCCAGCGCTTCCTTGGTGGAAGCACTGCGTTGCCCCAGCGAATAGGATGGCTGATTTCCGAACTTCAATTTCTATCTCCGATTTGGCAGCCGTCTTTCTAGCCCCTGAGCGCTTGCTCGGCCAGATGGCGCTTGCCTGCGTCGCACAGAACAACCAGATCGATGGCTGGCCAGGCTAGCTCGAGGAATCCCTGTGACGACTTCTTGACAGTAACATAAGTTTGTGCGAAGTACAAACAAACTGATGATAGCGGCAGATCGAGGGGCAACAATCGAAATCGAGCTCGGCGCCAACAGGCTTCCCGGCATCGAGTGAGGTTGGATTACGAGCAACTGAGGAGGCATACATGACATTCGATATCGGAAATATGTCGCGCCGGAACATGCTGAAGTCAGCATCGGTCGCGGCTCTCTTGGCATCAAGTGCAGGCTCACTTGTCGCGCCGCGGCGTGCGTCTGCCCAAGACGCCAAGACCGTGCGCGTTCTGTCGGTCGAAGATCCGTTCTTCTTCTCGATGAAAGCGATGATCCCGGAATTCGAGAAGGAAACGGGCATCAAGGTTGAACTCGAAAGCCTTTCCTACGACGCGCTGCAGACGCGCCTGGTCTCCGCCTTCGTCGCAAAGACCTCGGATGCCGACGTGATTGCCGTCGACCAGATGTGGCTTGGCCAGTATCTCGACAACGGCTGGATCATTTCTCTCAACGACTACATCGCCAAGGACAGCGACATCGACCTCGCCGACTTCATCCCGGAGGTCCTCTATTCGTCGAACATGTGGCGCGGGCAGATCGCAACGCTGCCGGTGGCGGCTTACGCGCAAGGGGTGATGTACCGCAAGGATATCTTCGAGAGCTTCGGCATCGCCGCACCGCCGACCAAGGCCGCCGAAGACTGGACCTGGACGAAGTATATCGAGACGCTGAAGGCGCTCGAAGGCAAGTCGTTCGACGGCAAGCCGCTCTTCCCGACGGTGATTTGCGGATCGCAGCCGTCGCCGATTACGCACATGTTTACCCAGCTTTCGGCGAGCCACGGCGCGAGCTGGTTCAAGTCCTTCCCCGGCGCGCCCTGGGATTTCTCGCCGCAGCTCACCGGCCCGGCCTGGGCAAAGTCGGTCGATGTCTACCGGCAGCTCTATAAGCTCTCGCCGCCCGAAGCGATCAACTACGTCTGGTTCGATGCCGGCACCCGCTTCGCCAAGGGCGATATCGGCATGTTCTACTGGTGGACGCCGTATTTCTATCTGGTGAAGAATTCCGGCTACATGACGGGCAAGAAATCCGATGTCATCAACAAATACGCGACCGCCGCACTTCCGAAGGCCGAAGGAGTCTCTCAGAAGGTGAGCCTCGGTGGCTGGAGCCTCGGTGTTCCCTCCAGTTCCGACCGGCAGGACAACGGCTATGCCTTCATCAAATGGGCGACGTCGAAGGCGACGCAGAAGAAGATGGCCGAGTGGCCGGACCTCAATTTCCAGTTCTCGGATTTTGCCCGCAAGTCGCTCTACGAGGACGCCGACGTCAAGAAGATCTATCCCTACCTCGATGTCCAGTACGACATGATGAAGCAGGGCAACGGCAAGATCACGCGTCCGCCGGTTCCCGGCTACACCGCCGTCGAAAGTGTGCTCGGCCTCACGCTCAACCAGCTTCTGACCGGCAACGAAGATCCGAAGACGGCGCTCGAGCGCACGAACAGCCTGTTCGAAAGCATCCTCAAGGGCAATCTGATGATCCCGTATCAGAAGGAAAGCTATGCCGACACGCTCGATGGCGCCAAGGCCCTGATCGGCAAGCTCGGCAAGGCGTAATAGAATTCTCCTCGGGCCGGCGCGTGCAAAGGTTCGCGCCGGCTGAGAACCGAGTGAAGAAGAACTGGACTTCGACAATGCACGCTACCACCCTTCGCTCACTGCCAACGCTTGCGCCCGTCCGGCGCGGCTTCGTCCGGCGCCACCTCCCATACTTCCTGATCGCGCCTTCGGTGATCATGCTGCTCGCGCTGATCGCCTATCCGCTGCTCTTTGCGCTGAAGTCGAGCTTCTATTTCTGGAACCTGCAGGTCGGCCCACAGCCACTGGCCTTCGTCGGCTTCGACAATTACGTCCAGGCGCTGAACGCCTTCGATTTTCGCGCGGCCCTGACCAACACGCTGATCCTGTCGATTCTGGGCACGGCAATCGAGTTCGCGCTCGGACTGGCGATTGCGCTCGTCCTGCTCAAAGCGCTGCCCGGCATGAATGTCGTGCGGGCACTTCTGATCCTGCCGACAACGATCGCGCCGATTGTCGTCGGCTTCCTGTTCCGCTATCTCTACGATCCGGGCGGCGGCCTTGTGACCTGGGTGCTGCAGTCGCTCGCGCTGCCGGTGCCGGCAGAGGGTATTCTCGGCTCGCCGTCGACCGCCCTTGCCGCAATCCTCTTCGTTGATATCTGGCAGTGGACGCCCTTCTTTGCCATCGTGCTCTACGCAAGCCTGCTTGCCGTTCCCGACGAGATCATCGAAGCCGCCAGGCTCGATCGGGCGTCGGCCTGGACGATCCTGATGCGCATCAAGCTGCCGCTCATCCGGCGCACCGCGATCATCATCGTCATGCTGCGCTTCATGCAGATCTTCAACACATTCGACACGGTGCTGGTGCTGACCCGTGGCGGGCCGGGGACGTCGACGCGCACGCTCGGTTATTCGCTCTACGAGCAGGGGCTCGTCAATTTCAATGTCGGGCTCGTCAGCGCTCAGACCTGGATCGCGGTGCTGATCGTCAACATCATCGTCGCCCTCTACGTCTTCTTCGCCTTCCGCAATGAGGAGTGGTGACATGAAAAGCCGCACGACTTTTTACACGGCGCTCACCTATGCCGCGGGCCTGTTGTTCCTGGCCATCTTCATCGGCCCGATCCTGTGGTTCCTGGCGCTCGCCATCCGGCCGGCCGAAACGGCCTTTGCGATGCCGCCGCAGCTCACCTTCGAGCCGACGTTCGACGCCTTCCGGCATATCCTCGTCGATCCCGGCACCAATTCACCGCAATTGGTGAACTCGCTGATCGTCGCAATCGGCGCGGTGTTGCTCAATCTGCCCTTCTCGGTGCCGGCGGCCTACGCTCTCTCGCGCTTTAAGATGCGCGGCAAGAAGAACATCATGCTCTGGTATCTCGGGCTGTTGATGGCGCCGCCGATCGCCTTTCTGATCCCGTATTTCGTGCTGATCACGCGGATCGGCCTGCAGGGCTCCTATTTCTCGATGGTGCTGGTTCTCCAGACGCTGACGATCCCGTTCTCTGTCTGGCTGATGAAGAGCTTCATCGACGAGGTGCCGGCTGAACTCGAAGAGGCCGCCCGTGTCGACGGCGCGCGCTGGTATACGATCATGTGGCGCATCACGCTGCCGATCGTTCGCCCCGGCATCATCGTTACCTCGATGTTCGCCTTCGTCTTTGCCTGGAACAACGCAGCCTTCCCGCTGGTGCTGAGTTCGCGTTCCACCGCCACTCTCCCGATCGGGACCCTTGGATATTTCGCGACCAGCGGCGTGACCTGGAACTACATCGCCGCAGCCGCCGTGCTCGCGATGATCCCGCCGATGATCATCTTCCTGGTGTTCGACCGCTACGTCGTCCGGGGCCTGACCTTCGGGTCGGTCAAAGGCTGAGCTTTTCTAAAGTCTGAATGGAGTAAAAAAGAATGAGCAAACTTCGTATCGGCGTTATCGGCGCCGGCCTCTGGGGCAATAATCACGCCCATACTTTCAACGTCCTGCCGGAGACCGAGCTTGTCGGCGTCTGCGACCTGGACGAGGGCAGGGCGCTCAAAATGAAAGAAAGCTTTGGCGCAGCGGAAGCGTTCACCGACTACAATAAGCTGATCGCCAGCGACCGCATCGATGCCGTCTCCGTTGCGACGCCGGACTTTACCCACACGCCGATCATCCTTGCCGCACTCAAAGCCGACAAGCATGTCTTGAGCGAAAAGCCGCTGGCGACGACCGTCAAGGAAGCCGAAGAGATCGCCGAGGCTGCCGCAAAGTCGAAGGGCAAGCTGATGATCGACTTCCACAATCGGGTGAACCCGATCCTTGCGCAGGTCCGCGATATGATCCAGGACGGCCAGATCGGCTTGGCGAAACACGGCATGGCGCGGCTCTCGAACACGACCTTCGTTCCCTTCGAAATGTTGAGCTGGGCCGCGAAGTCCTCCGCGCTCTGGTTCCTGGGCAGCCATCTCGTCGACGTACTGCGCTTCATCCTCGAAGACGAGGTGACCCGCGTCTACGCCGTTGCGCGGTCCGGCACGCTTGCCGCGGGCGGCGTCGACACCAAGGATTTCCACGCGTCGATCCTCGAATTCTCCAAGGGCACGGTCGTGACCATGGAAAACAGCTGGATCCTGTCGCGCGACAACCCGTCGCTCGTCGATTTCAAAATCGAGTTCGTCGGCGAGAAGGGGCAGATCCAGGCGGATCCCACCCATAACGGCGGTCTGCGCCGCATCGTCGATGGTGGCATGCGGTTCAACGACTACATCGGCATGACGCCGACAGGCGCCACCCGCATCGGCGGCTTCGTGCAGGAATCCATTGCCCGCTTCGTCGACAGCGTGGTGCGCGACGTGCCCCTGCTTGCCGATGCAAACGACGGTCTTGCCAATACCAAGGTTCTGGCGGCGATCGAGGAGTCCGTTGCCAGCGGCAAACCTCAGACCATCGGCTGATGCCGTCACCAATCCCGCGAGGCATTCATCCGAATGGATAGGCTGCCTCGCCTCTTGATACTGGGAGAAGAATTATATGGCGTCCATGACCTTTGACGGGATTGGAAAAACCTATCCGGACGGAACCGTCGCCGTCGCCAATGTGAGCTTTACGGTCGCCAACGGCGAGTTCGTCGTGCTGGTCGGACCGTCCGGCTGCGGCAAATCCACCCTTCTCAGGATGGCGGCCGGACTGGAATTGCTCAACAGCGGCCGGCTGCTCATGGACGATCAGGATGTCACCAACACCGAGCCGCAGGACCGCGACATCGCGATGGTGTTCCAGAATTACGCGCTCTATCCGCATATGACCGTCTACGAAAACATGGCCTTCGGCCTGCAGCAGCGCAAGATGCCGAAGGACAAGATCGACAAGCTCGTTCGCGATGCAGCCGAGATGCTCGATCTCACCAAATACCTGCACCGCAAGCCCGGTGCGCTGTCCGGCGGGCAGCGCCAGCGTGTCGCGATGGGGCGCGCAATCGTCCGCCATCCAATGGCGTTCCTGATGGACGAGCCGCTTTCCAATCTCGATGCCAAGCTGCGTGTTCAGATGCGCGCCGAGCTCAAGCTGTTGAACCAGCGTCTCGGCGTCACCACACTCTATGTCACCCATGATCAGGTCGAGGCGATGACGATGGGCGACCGGGTTGCGGTGCTAAAGCCGGTCGCCGATGCCGGCGAAAGCAACCTGCAGCAGATCGACACGCCGCAGCGGCTCTACGATCGGCCGGTGAATCTATTCGTTGCCGGCTTTATCGGTTCGCCGGCGATGAATTTCGTGCGGGCTGAACTACAGGCGGATGGCCAAAGCCTGCGTGCCACGATCGTAGGCACCGGCATCACCTTTCCGGTTCCCGCGAGCGCTGCGTTGTCTGCCTATGCCGGGCGCCAGATCATCGCCGGAATACGCCCGGAAATGTTTCGGGTGTGTCCAGAGCAGGACGCGCTGTTTAATGAGCCGGTCCCGGTTGCCGAGGCGCTCGGCGCCGACACCTTCGTGTTCTTCGACATCGCCTCTCCGCCGGTCAATGTCAGCGATGCGGATGACCCCGACGATTTCAGCCGCAAGGTTACGAACCGGCTGGTTGCGCGCATCCCCCCGATGGCGACCCCCGCGCCGAAGCAGCGGCTGCCGCTGACGGTCGATCTGGACAAGCTGCACTGGTTCGATCCGCATACAGGGGTTTCGATACGCGACTGATCCAGGTGCTTGCATGCAAACGATCCGCTCGAATGGGCCCCGCGTAGTACGATTGCCTCCCAAGGCGCCTTGGCTGTCGTCGAGCAAAGCTCGGCGACAGCCTCTTTTCGAACGGCGAGAGTCGGCACATTCAAACCATGATCGAGAGATCTGTAACATCCAAAGGCTAGGAGTGGCGCGTGAAATACGGAAAACGGACGACGCGGCGGCTCAGATCCGGCATTTGGGCGAAATCGTTGCGGAGTTCCGCCTTGGTCCTGCAGACAATTCATCGGATGTCCGCCATCCAAACATGGCAAGTCTTGACAGTCTGCTGCGGTTGCCTGGCCGGTGTATGATGGCGAAACTTGCGGACGCCATTGGGGATGGTCAACAACGTTGCGGAGCGTTGAAGGCGATCTGAGAGCTCTGCAGGCGCGAAACGACGATCGCTGTCTTCGCTGTGTTGTGCGCCGGCTGTTCGGCGAGGAACGAAAATCCGTCGGACGTCGAATTTGATTGCGCAGTTCAAGCCGAGAATCGATCACGAGGTCATAGACCGAATTTTTACCGAGTGTTCATGAAGCGGAAACTCTCGCCCTTTGAAAGATCGTGCCTTTGGTGGATATCGGTCGGCAGGAATGTCTCCGAGATTGCCTTGCTTGAAGGCAAGCGTGAAGCCGAAATCTGTCTATGTCTGGACCGAGCAGTTGCCCGCCTTGGTGCGACCTCTGTAGAGGATGCGCTCAAGAAGGCGAACCTCTTTAGGTCGGATCGCCTGATAGTGCCGTTACCAGAGAGAAAAGCTTAAACGCTTCTGACACCTAACAGATCCTCAAAGGAACCTGCAGCTCAGGGAGCCGAACGCGTCGGCTACGATTGGGCGACAACAGGCGGTCAGGTTGGGTACACTGCTCCGCGGGCCACCATGTCTCCGTTTTGAGCTCGGGGAGGCCTGCCTGATCACAAACTACCGGACACGGAAAGCCGCTTGTTCGGCTGCGCAAAAAAAACTGAATGGCTGAGCTGCTCGACAATGATCAAAATTGCGTTTTTACAAACTTCTCACCAGCCGAAGAAAACTTGTCGATCGCTGATTGTTTACCTCTTGTACGACGCGCGGGAGAGCGCTTTGTTCGACATCAAGGTGGCTCATTAATGCGGCCTCCACCGCCCCCGTCGCCTTGCTCAACTGCGGCATCACGTCAATGAGCCTTGCTAGGCTTTTTTCATAGGAAGGGGCAAGCTCCGACGTTATTATTTCCATCCGGATAGGACGAGAGCAAAAACAGAATTTGTCGATAATTCTGCAAATCTCGCAATTTTCCGACAACTGGGCGATGTTGGCAAAGATGGTTTCCGCATGTATTGCGAGCTGGTCGCGCGGCGGCTTATCGCGTACGCCGCCATCGTCCGGGACATGCGACCGCATACGCCAGAGTGCGTAGGTGAGGGTTTGACGCGCGATAACATATAAGTCCAACAGTGCCCCTTCCACGAGCGGCCTAGTGAAATAGCCTCTTTGAGGAACGGAGAGAATCTTTCCCTCCGCGGCAAGTCGGATGAGCGCTTCGCGTATCGGTGTCCGACCAAGGCCAAGAGTGGTGGCAAGATCCTGGTCACTGAGATGTTGCGCAGGCACGCGGGCGTAGCTGTAAAGCAATTCAAGAACAGCATTGTAGGCAGCGTCAGCCTTTGCAGGCAGCGGTTCGCCTGTGGAAGTTGGAACGGCTATTCCACGACATTGGAGCGCTTTCTCACAGAGCCACATTTTTCAATTTCCTCTGTCGGTGCAATTTGAGAACCGTATGGCGTTTGGCGAATTCAAACGTCAACCCAACTCATTGCGATGCATAGGGATTTCGTGTGGGCGATGATTTATGAAGTCTAATATAGGCGACAGTCTGGCTGAGGTCACGTCTGCCCTAGTCCGACAGTCCGAAGTACGATCCGTTGCCGTCTTCGATACCTTCAGTGCGGGCAGGGCACTTGAGCCTCGGAGGAAAATTGACTGGGAAGCCAACACAGATATTCCAGTTGCTCTGACCTAGGCTTGAATGGCGTCCGGCAAGATCTTTGTCATTAACGTCGCGTCGCCATAAGGTGTCCGCACGTGGTCAATTTCCAACCAGCCGTGCTTTGTATAGAGGCCTTCTGCATCCTCCGTTGTAAGATAAAGCTTTTTATGGCCGAGGCGCAAAGCTTCGTGTTCCAGCTTCTTGATCAGCAATGTGGCCGTGCCTTTATTGCGGTGGAATGGATGGACATATAGCGACTTCAGCCACGGAGAAAGATCGGGTCTTCCCCTAAAATCATACTCGGCCAGGCTGATCATCCCTGTGGGCCTGCTGTCTTCGATGGCAATCAAGGTCAGTGGTATAGAACTCCGTGTGGAGGCTTCGAATTCACGCTCCACCTGCTCGAATGATCCATTGGCTTGACAGCCCCATTGCCCAAAGGACCAACTCGCACAAACGGAAATTAAATCGCGACAACTCTCCAGATACTCAATTGCTATCGGAGCCTGAATGTATGTGTGCTTCGCAGCCATCGTCTCTTCCTTTTTACCGTATGCCGCACGCTCTAAGATTGAGGCCCATAGTGGAGCAGGTCTTCGCACGGGATGATTCCGTCGCCAAAGGGGATCCATAACAACGAATGGGGCATCTGGGTCCTGACCTGCAGGTCATAAGGTGCAAGAGCGTCTTGGACAACGGCCCAACTGTCAACCTGCAAGGATTTCTGGTAGCGCCGTCATCTGGCTGAATGTTCTCATCGCGCCTGCTTCCAGCAATTTATTAGCGTGCTCGAAAGGACAATGAGAACCGCCGACGAAACCAATTACCCGCATTCGAGCCGCCACCGCCGCCTGAACCCCCGCGACGCTATCTTCGATGACCAAGCAGTCATCGGCCGACGTGTCCATTCTTTCAGACGCAAACAGAAAAAGATCTGGGGCGGGCTTGCCGCACGCGACCTGAGAAGCACTGAAGACATAAGGCGAAAAATAATCGTACAGGTCTGTTAGTTTAAGTGCAAAATGCAGCTTTTTCAGATCGCTGCTCGATGCCACGCATCTCTCCGCATTGATGGCCTCCAAAGCTTGATTGACGCCCGAGATTGCCTTGAGATCGCTAGCATACCGTTTGCCAATTTCTGCCATCACAGATTCATGATGACCCTCCGGCAAACGTAGTCCAGACTCAGCTTCGATGATTGAATAAGTTTGGCGATCGGTCATGCCTATGAAGCGACTATTATAAGTATCAGCGGTGATATTATATCCGTGCCCTGCCAATGCTTCGACATGCACCGCGGTAGCAATGATTTCGCTGTCGATTAGGACTCCATCGCAATCGAAAATCAAAAGTTTCGGGGTTTTGCAGGACGTCATAGGATTACTCCATTGTCGACACAAACAATCTTGCAAGAGGGCAGGCCTGCAGGTTAGCCTGAATTCATCCCTTCCATTGCTAGATGGTTGTCGTGATACCGGAAATCTTTGGGCCAAACTTGAAAAGAGCCTTCCAGACCCTGTGAAACGCTTCTGCGTAAAGTTCCATTACCTCGGCTTCATTGGGTGGCGCGATCTCTGATACGTAAAACATCGTATTCAAGAGTTTCACTGTGTTGGGAAAATCGGCGGCTTTCCAATCGTCGGCAATGTTCGGCAGATATTCGAAGACGGGCTTCCTAAGCCAAACTAAAACGGGCGCACCTTCGGCCTGTAGCATTTTGACCACGGTATCCCTTGCCGCCGGACCTGAACCAAAACCGAATGCTTCCGGTTCGATGCGAAGCGGGAAGTTGAGCATGGACTGATCGCAGTCAGATGGGTCGAAGAGCGGAAATAAACCTGGGAGATCTCGGATCATCTCCCATAGAATTTTTCCATTATCTCTTCGAACTTGAAGTTGTGTCTCCAGATTCCCTAATCGCATCTTTGCTATACTCGAGGAGAAGACGTTGGGGCGGTAGTTATAGCCTGCCGAACACGGGGAAAAAGCCCGATCTCCATTTCGAGATGAACTTGTCAGCGAAACGGCGTCCACATGTTCAATTAGGTCTTTGTCCTCCGTAATCACGAATCCCAGTTCGCCGGCTCCAAGGTGTTTGGCGCCATTGCCCGATAAAGCGAGTGCATCTGTATCGATGTATGCTCCGTTTACGATCGCTTTAATGGCGCCGATAGATTGGCAGACGTCATCGATCACCGCGGCACCTCGAGCGCGTGCGGCAGATCTTGCGTGAGGAACACGGATATTATTCCCAAAGAGGTGCGTGATGAGAACCGCTCCGACGCCTGGCCCGAATTTGTCGGCTGCCGCTTCTTGATCGATCCCGACCAAGTTCATGTCGACATCAACGAAGACCGGCTGGAGACCACTGATTGCAATTGGTCCCACCGCTCCAGGCCAATTCAGCGCGGCGGTGACCACGTGTTCGCCCCGGTCTTTAAAATAATCAAGCTCGATATGGATTGCCGCCGTACCACTGCCGACGGCGCGCACCCTCCATTTCCCAGCCCATGTTTCGAGATTTTGCTCCAAGTCGGCCACGATTGGGTGATTAACCCGATGATACCTTCCACTATCTACAACTTCGCGGAGCGCATCTAAATGCTCCGCCTGTGTGGCTGGCCAACGCGTGATCCGCTTCGGAGGAACGATAGGCTCCCCGCCGAGAAGGGCAAGATCCATTTCCTGCCTGTCCTCTCTGGAGTTATAAAATTCCAGATTATTGCTGGCGTGTCCGTTCATTACACTCCTCCGACAGCTAATTGTGATCGATCATCGGTCAATTTTCTGGGGATGTTCTATTGTTTTATCAAGGAAAATCAACAGATATCAAAATATATTTTAAAGTATATTTTATTATAGATGGAATATCCGACATTTGATGTGGATTTTACTAAAAATATATATCAGCATGATTTACATATACTGAGAGAGCGTGCCTTCTTTTTCCGAAGTGACTATTCGGATGATACGCTGGCGAAGAACTTCAGTTGTGTGATGATCGCCTATACCGCCACCAGTGGGAAGGAGTGTTAAAACCGGCAAGCCACATAGGTCCAAGTTACCACCCGCGATTCCGGGAAACGGCAATGGCCACAGGCAGTCGCGAGGAAGTCGCCGTAAGGGCAATCGAGTTTCGATAAAAAGGGAAAGTCGGATCCAATGGAGTCCATGATAAAAAGATTAGAAAAACGATCGACTGCAGGAAATGCGGACACGTCTAACGGATCTAACAAGCACTGTTTCATCGGGCCGGTCGACGGCAATCAAAACCCCGCCAGACGATTCAAGCCAGCTCATCCTCTAATCTCAGCGGGGACACTGGGGGTCGCAAATCGGGGACGCCTGATACAAGCATTATACGACATGGGCGCGTCGAGCAGGGTGGAGCTCGCGCGCGTCACCGGCGCAAACCGAGCAACTATCGGCGGCATCGTCCAACCATTGATCAACCAGGGTATTCTTGTCGAAGGCGACGTGGTTCCCGCTAATCGGACCGGCGGAAAACCGGCTACCAAGGTGTGGTTCTCGAGGCAGGCCAAGCCGATCTGCGCAGTCCTGCTGATGCCAGAACGTGTCCGCGCGTCCTTGGTCTCACTGGAGGGCGAGATCTATGCTCAACACGATGCCGATTTAACGACAGATCTAAAAGATGCTTCCGATGGATTTCAGATCGTCAGTACCTGTGTTGAAGAGGCAATCGCCTCTGCCCACCTGCCGGTTTTAGGCATCGGGCTGGCAGTTGCCGGAGGGCTCAATGCGGCAAAAGGTTCGATCTTGGCTATGGATCTTACGCCATGCCTCCATGGATTTCCGATAGAAGCAGAGTTAACAAAAAGGTTCGGGGTTCCGGTCTGCATCGATCCAAATACCAGAGCTTTGCTTGTTGGCGATCGTTGGTTCGGACAAGGACGTGGGCAGAGAAATTTTGCTGCGGTCTATGTCGGTGAGTCATTGGGCGCGGCGATCTATGTCGATGGACATCTTTACAGGGGTGCGGCGGGTGAGGCCGGCCAAATCGGCCATACCATCGTGCAACTCAATGGCCGGATCTGCCGATGCGGACGACGAGGATGTTGGGAAACGATTGCCAGTCTGCAATGGTTAAGAAACGAAGCACAAGCCAGGGGGTTGCCGCAGCCTGGCTCGTTGGATGCGGGCCGTTTGGTGTCGCTTGCCAAGAGTGGCACGGAAGGGGCAAAAGAGCTGCTTCAAGCCTACGCGTTCAATATTTCTGTTGGATTGGCGAACCTTCAGCAGCTGGCGGCGCCCAACTGCATTACTCTGCATGGTGATGTCGTGCGTGGAGGAAAATGGATGTTAGAGCTTATTGAAGAGAACTTCAGAGAACTGATATTCAATCCTGCGGATAAACAGATCACCCTCGCTCCCGGCGATAGTGAAGACGTCGCTAGCCTGCGCGGCGCGGCGGGTCTCGTTCTCGCAGAATTGCTAGATGTCATAATCTGAACAGAGAAGGGCCAGATTCGATTGGAATTGGGGTCTGCTTGCAAAAGGTGTTCGTCCCGATTTCCAGTGAAACCGCTGCCGTCCAAGTCGAAGACCGAATTGCTTGCCCGCCGCAATCTGTTTGTATTTCCGGTTCGCGCTGAGCCTAAGGCCGGTGGAGCAGACGATGTTGGAGCGCGAGATCTTGTGTTATATGTGCCGGTCCGGCAAAGGGACTGTGCGGCGGCGTGCAGGCGAGGCGAAACTAAGCTAATAACGAGACGAGAACGGACAACCAGATCAAGGCGACTCCCAGCAACAACGCTCGCCTGGCAGCCACGATTTTTTCCTGGCCTTCTTCTGCGACCGGGGTCGTTATAATCCAAGGGACCGAGCCAAGCGCTGCAAACCCGACGAGCGCCAAGATCACAACGATCAAATCGGAGCGGTGCCAGCCGCCGGGCTCATACACGCCCCAATAGCCAAGGAACGCCATTCCCACCGCGAACATGGTGGCGGAGGCAGAGCAAAGCCCGGGAACAGAACCTGATGGTGCACGCATCTCGCATCCTCTCTTGCCGTTCGCACCAAAGGCGATTTCCATGACGGTGCAAACCGCATTTGCACATGTGTGTCAAGGTTCGCGGCCACGTGAAGCATTGATCAATTGTGAGTGGTCGAGGAAAGCCGGACATACAGCGATGCGGTTGACAGCATACGGGCGAGTTCCTCTCTCATCTCGGAATGTGATCGCCGGCTCGTCGCGACATTGACCGGTCTGGCCTCGCAGGCACGGCTTCGTTGTTTTATTCCCTCGTTGACAGCCTCCATTCATCTCCCAGCCTGGGCTGAGAGCGGTGCTGTCCAAATCCGCCGGCCACCAAAGCACTGATGTTGACTCTGTCTTTCACTCAGCCGAAAAGAAGTCCTGCCGACAGAGGGAGATAACTCATGGCTGACGAGAATAATACTGGCTCAATCACCGAGATGGCAGACACCAATTCATTGGCAAAAACGCCGGCGCCTAAAATGCAGCGCGCACCGCGACGCCCGAAAGCAGCTGCCGAGGCAACGGTTGCCACGCAAGTTGGCAAGACCGGGAAGGCGCCGCGGGGTCGCAGGAAGCGTCGCGAACAAACCGCAGACACAAAGTCCGCATCTGTCGGAACGCAAGCTGCCGACATCGCGGTCCAGGACGTCACGAAGGACACGGTACGCGAGAGGATGTCACAGCAGCCTGAGCAAACCGTTTCGGCGCCCGCTTCGGCAAGAGACGAGATGGCGGATCTTATTCAGCTGGAAGAGGAAAATAAGAGGCTGCGTAAGCTCTTGGCAGAGAAATTGCGGGCGGAAAATGCCGAACTGCGCAAGCGGCTCGGGCTCGATTGATCGCCGATCAACAGCAGGATGGTGGCGAGATCGACCTTAGCCATCCTTCTCGGCAGGGGATACGTTCGCCGGGCTCACCTACGAGCCCGGTTTTTGGGCTGCGGCGATGTTATGGATACGGATTGGTCGAGGTTGAAGCATTATGAAATCACCGTGGAAATTCCTTGTTCGACTAACCTCGCGAAGACCACCGGCACGCGAGACTTCGATTGGGCATGGTGCCGACACCGACGCAAGCCAAATTGACCGGCAAGAGGCGTTGGAGCTTCCTCTAAACCGAACGGAGCGCACCCTTGGATCCGGGCTCGATGAAAACCGATCTGTTGAGCTCGTCGCGACTGATCCAACGGAATTCGAACCTGAGGTCGATGCCGCGGGCGCGGCCTCGGCGCCGGTCGATGTTGACGAGGTCCAAGAACCGGCGCTTCCTGAGCTCAGGTGGTCGAACGCCGAAGCCTCTGCATTACCGCTTGAAAGCGAGACGAGCAAACAGCCTCGACGAATACCGCAGACAAAAAAGCCGACACATGCGAAAAGAATCCACGCCGACATGGCGGTGCAGAACGCAGCTGTCGCAGGCGATAATCAAATTGCGCAATCCTCATCGAGACGGGAGGCCTTCTTCGACGAGATGGCAAGGCTGGACGAGGAAATCAAGCAACTGAGGAGCCAATTGGCTCAAAAGCTGCTTTTGCAGAATGATCAGCTTAAAAAAATGCTTGAGCGATTCGAAATACCGTAAATCTTCATTACGATTTCATAGATGGGACACATATGAAAACACAGCAGCGAAAATTCGTTGTCGAACTCAAATCGGCGCGCCGTCGGACAGCGATGCGGCCGGCTTCTATTTGGGGCGATACCGATCTCAAGGCGCTTGCGCTCGAGGCGGAAGTTGACGCACCGCATCTCTTCGAGCCCAATGTCGTCTCAAATGGTCCGAAACGAGAAGGCGAGCCCTGGGCGGATCCAAAACCGAAAACTCGTCTCAATAATAATTTTGAAACCGGCGACGACAAGCAGATTTCGGCGCCCTCTCTCGATGCGGGACAGATTTGTCCGCCTCAGCAGGACAACGGTCTGACTTTCACCTCTGTTTCACCATTGAAAGAGGGCTCTTCCAGGCGGCCTCGAAAGGATGCAAAGCATCGACGCGACGCGAATGTCAATTACCATGCGAACGACACCGCAAGCCTGCCCAGTGCGCAATCAAACGATAGCCATGGGGATATATCAGTCGATGAGTTAATCGCGCTTGACGAAGAGAATCGACGGCTCAAGGCGTTGCTGGTGAAACATCTTCTTCAACAAAACATGCAGATTCGAAAGATGCTTGCGCGATTTGGCGTCAACTGAGGCATCTTGTAAACCGATCCAGTTTGCGTCTCGGCGGTTAGATCCTTCAAGGCCGCCAATAGAGCTGCGCACCTGTTTGTCGGCAAAGGGCGCACGCTAGCTGCTCGCCAAGCTCGTTCTTGGTCCTGGGCCACGCTTTCTTGCGTGAAGCGATGCTCATCGCCGTGTTCAGCAGATTCGCGGCAGCTGTTCGCCCGACAGCCAATCGATGATGCGACCGCCACCAAACGACGTGGCCATCTGCACGAAGCAATGGTCACTAACCTCGGCATGGCCGATCAGTGCAGCCTCCGCGCCTAACGGATGCGTGCGCATGACGGCGAGCAACGCATCCGCAACCTCTGGCGCCACCAATACGACGAGCTTGCCCTCATTGGCGACGTTAAGCGGGTCGAGGCCGAGGAATTCGCAGGCCGCGGCCACTTCCGGCTTGATCGGAATGGCCGCTTCGTCGAGGCGCAAGCCGATCTTTGAGGCACTGGCGATTTCGTTGAGTATCGCAGCAAGTCCACCGCGTGTTGGATCTCGCATCAGTCTGATTGACGATCCCGCGACCTCGATCATCGCTGCTACCAGCCCGTGCAGCGCCGCTGAGTCCGAAACGATGTTCGTATCGAATTCTAGATTCTCGCGCTTCGACATCACCGCGACTCCGTGATCGCCTATCGAACCCGAGACGATCACAGCATCACCTGGCCGCGCGGCGTCGGAGCGCAGGTCGAGACCGGCTGGAACAATACCGACGCCGGAAGTGCAGATGAAGACGCCGTCGGCCTTGCCGCGCTCAACCACTTTCGTGTCGCCGGTGATGATTGGCACACCTGCCTCGCGGGAGGCCGCACCCATGGTCTCGGCAATACGATCAAGATCTGCGAGCGGAAAGCCCTCTTCAATGATGAAGCCCGCTGAAAGATAAAGCGGCCATGCTCCGGCCATGGCAATGTCGTTAATCGTGCCATGCACGGCGAGCGAGCCGATATTACCCCCCGGAAAAAACAGCGGCGACACAACATAGCCGTCCGTGGTCATCACCAGGCGCCCTGCCGGAACGGCAAAGGCAGACTGATCGTTGCCAGCCCTGAGCCAGTCATTGTCGAAAGCCTTATGGAAAATACCCTCGATCAACTGGCCCATGGCACGGCCGCCCGCCCCATGCGAAAGATCGACGCGGCCGTTCCTGAGGTCGAGCTTGCATATGCTCATCTGACGATCCTGCTGCTTTCGTCGGCCTTCACCTGTCCGCGGAAGCGGCCGTAGATCCAATGCGCGGCGCAGGCGCCTTCCGACGACACCATGCAGGAACCCATCGGCGTATCGGGTGTGCAGACCTTGCCAAACAGCTTGCAATCGGCCGGCTTCTTCATACCGCGCAGGATGGCTGCGCATTCGCAGGCCGGGTTGTCCTGCGCTGCCGGCGTCACCATTCCGAAACGCTTCTCGGCATCGTATTCGCCATATTGGGGTCTGAGGCGGAGTGCACCATAGGGCACTTCGCCCAGCCCGCGCCATTCGAAGCTTTCACGCAATTCGAAGAAATTTGCGATCTCGCTCTGCGCCTTTTCGTTGCCGAAAGTGGTCACGGCGCGAATATACTGGTTCCCCACCTGGTGCAAGCCGTCATTGACCTGACGCACCAGCAACAGGACTGCGTGCATGATATCGAGCGGCTCGAAACCTGCCACCACGACCGGCTTTTTAAATTTTTCGGCAATAAAGTCATACGGCTCCGTACCGATCACCGTGCTGACGTGTGCCGGGCCGATGAAGCCGTCGATCTTGACGGCGCCGGGCTTGCCGACATCTGGGCTTTCGACGATGTTCTGAATAGCGGCCGGTGTCCGCACGTGGTTTGAGAAGATCGAAAAGTTCCGGAGACGCTTCGCGATTGCGAACCGTAGCGCCAGCGCCGTTGGCGGCGTGGTGGTTTCGAACCCGATGGCGAAGAACACGACTTCCCGGTCCGGTTCGGTTTCGGCGATGCTCAGCGAATCGAGTGTCGAATAGATCATGCGGATATCGGCACCGGCCGCCTTGGCCTTCAGTAGGCTCGAGCCGTTCGAGCACGGCACGCGCATCAGGTCGCCATAGGTACAAAGCGTGATTTCTCGCCGCATGGCAAGCGCGATCGCCGCATCGATGCGGCCGATCGGCAGCACACAGACTGGACAACCCGGTCCATGAATCATCCACACATTGGACGGCAGCAAGTCTGCGAGACCGTAGCGCGAAATTGCATGCGTATGGCCTCCGCAAAATTCCATGAAATGATAGCTGCGCGCCGGATTCACTGCCGTTGCGATTTGACGAGCAATATCATTGGCGAGCCTGGCATCGCGATATTCGTCGACATATTTCATGCCGTGCCTCCCACCGTAGCTTCGCGGATCAAGGCAAGCGTTCTTGCCGCTTCTTCCGGATCGATCTTGGCAAGCGCGTAGCCGACGTGCAGGACGACATAGTCGCCAGGCCTGACATCGTCGACAAGTGCGATGGATATGACCTTCGACACGCCGTCGAGCGTCACCTTGGCCATATTGTCTGGCAGCAGTTCCTTCACCTTTACCGGTAGGGCTAGGCACATGTCCGGTGCTCCTGGATCTGTGCAAGATCGTGTTGGATGAGCTGCCGTGCATAAGCGGCTTGGCCGAGCGCGATGCCACCATCATTGGGCGGAATCCGATGCGGCAAGTAGGGTTGAAGGCCGCGGTCGCGCAAGGCGCGGGAGAGACCCTCGGCGAGCACGCGGTTCATGATGCAGCCGCCCCCGAGTACTATGGTTCGCGTCCCGGTCTGCGATGCACCAAGGGCGGCCCAATCGGCCAGGCCGCTGATCAGGGTGCCGTGGAATAGGCCTGCGGCTTCGCCCCCGCCAAGCCGCCGGTCCGCCAGATGGACGATGAGCGGTCGGAAATCGAGCATGCCATCGGCGAGGCTGTAGCCTTCGGCGTGACATTGCGGATCGTCGGCCAGGGCCTCGAGCTCCATTGCTGCCTGCCCCTCGTAACTCTGGACGAGGCGGATACCCGCGATCGCAGCCACCGCATCGAAAAGCCGTCCGAGGCTGGATGTCCCGGCTGATCGCAAGCCGCAGGCAAACATCGCGTCCAAACGCGCGACCCCGGGGTGCCCGGGCCAGAGCGTGGCCGCAAGGTCGCGGCGGCCGGCGGCCTGAAGCGCGGCAAGTCCCATGCGCCAGGGCTCGCGCGCCACGCGGTCGGCGCCCACCGCCGGCAACGGCAGAAGCGAAGCGATGCGCTGCCAGCGAGGGCCGTCAACGACCAGCATTTCGCCTCCCCAATTGCTGCCATCGACGCCGTAACCATGACCGTCGAGTGCAAGTCCGAGGATCGGCCTGCGGACGTGATGTTCCGCCGCCACGGCGGCGACATGAGCGAGGTGGTGTTGCACCGGCAGAAGCGGCAGATCCAAACGTTCCGCCATTCGCGCGGAGCGGAAATCCGGATGAAGATCGCAAGCGGCAAATTCCGGCCTGACATCCAGGATGGAGCAGAGATGCTCGAGGGCTTCGCGTTGGAAACGGATCGTCTTGACCGTGTCGAGACCGCCGATGTGCTGCGACAGAAACGCCTCCCGACCCCGCGTCACACAGATCGTGTTTTTGAGATCCGCGCCGGTGGCAATCACGCATGGGCCGTCCTCGCCGAGATCGACTGGCTCCGGTACAAAACCTCGCGCGCGCCTCAGGAAACTCGGCGCGCCGTCGATCACCTGCATGACGGAATCGTCGGCGCGAACGGCAATGTCGCGGTTATGTGTGACGATCAGGTCGGCAATGCCGGCGAGCCGTTGGATGGCATCATCATTGTCTGCTATCAGCGGTTCACCCTCCGGATTGCCGCTGGTTGCGACCAGCGCGGTGGGAAAGCCCGCCCCCTCGGCGGCAAGCGCAGCAAACAACAGGTGGTGCACTGGCGTATGGGCGAGCATCAGTCCGATCCGCCTAAGGCCCGGAGCAATGAGGTTGGAAAGATGATCGCGCCCATCGATCAGGACGATCGGGGCGGCGGTCGAGGCGAGCAATTGCTCCTCCGCCCGCGAGGGCTTGGCCAATTGCCGGGCTGTCTCGACGTTCGGGACCATGATCGCGAACGGTTTGTCGCCGCGCAACTTGCTCAGTCTGAGACGATCAATCGCCGCATCATTGCGCGCATCGCAGAAGAGCTGGAAGCCGCCGACCCCCTTGATCGCTATGATCTGGCCGTTCGCGAGCCGTGCGGATATCTCGGCGATCGAATGGCTGAGCTCTGGGCCGCAAGCCGGGCAGGCGACGGGCTCAGCATGGAAGCGCCGGCTCTCCGGATTGGCATAGTCTGCGCGGCAGGCGCTGCACATCGGGAACGCGGCCATCGAGGTCTGATGGCGATCGTAGGGGAGCGCGCGGGTGATGGTGAAGCGCGGCCCACAATGAGTGCAATTGACAAAGGGATAGCCGAAGAAGCGGCTCGTCGGGTCGTTCAGTTCCTGCTGGCATTCGACACAGGTCGCGGCGTCGGCCCCGATTCGTGTTGCGCCCCGGCCGCCGACGTTTTTAAGGATTTCGAACGCGTCCCCGCCGGCCGCCTCCAGTTCCAGAACATCGACGGCATCGACGCGGGCAAGCGGCGGCGCCTCTGACCATAGGCGTTGCGCGAAGCGGTCGGCAGCGGCGCCCTCGACCTCGATCAGCACACCAGCGCTGTCGTTGAGCACAAACCCGGTAAGCTGCATCATCCTGGCCAGCCTGTAGACAAACGGCCGGAATCCTACACCCTGCACGGCACCGCTCACCCGCAGTCGCAGCCGCCGGACACGATCTTCCCCCATCGATGCCAGGGCGCGCACCATAAGTCAGGCCACGTTCGAAGGCTTGGTGTTCCCGGCAGCCGCAGCCTCCAACCAGGAATAGAACGCTTCCATCCCTTCGCCGCTGCGGGCAGAAACCGTGAAAGTCTGCAGGCGCGGATTGACCCGCAGCGCATTAGCGATGCAGAGGCCAACATTGAAGTCGAGGTGCGGCAGGAGGTCGGACTTGTTGAGGATCATCAAATCAGCGGCTGCGAACATGTCTGGATATTTGAGCGGCTTGTCCTCGCCTTCCGTGACCGAGAGCACCACGACCTTGTGGGCCTCGCCGAGATCGAAAGCGGAAGGACAAACAAGATTACCGACATTTTCGATGAACAGGATCGAATCGGGCTCGGGCGCCAGCTTTTTCACCGCGTGGCCGACCATGTGGGCGTCGAGGTGACAGCCCTTGCCGGTGTTGATCTGGATCGCGGGGGCACCGGTCTCGCGGATGCGTGCGGCATCGTTGGAGGTCTGCTGGTCACCCTCGATCACGCTGATCGGCATCCGGCCCTTGAGGTGGCGGATGGCGCGCACCAGAAAGCTGGTTTTTCCCGAGCCGGGGCTCGAAACGAAATTCAGTGCAAAGGTGTCGTTCCGGCGCAACCAAGCCCGGTTTTCCGCAGCATAGGCATCGTTTTTGGAGAGGATATCTTTTTCAACCTGGACGATACGCTCCTGGCTCATATCTGGCACATGCACGCCGGCAATGCCGTTGCCGTAGTGGAGTCCACCGTCTTCCGCGCGGCGGTCATGATCATGCGCACGATGGCGGTCATGGTCATGGTGATGTCCGTGTCCAGGATCGCGATGGCGGCCGCCATGGTCGTGATGATGATCATGCTCGCCGCCGTGCGCGCCGGTCTCGCTCTTGTTAACTTCCATCATTTCCGTCCCGCAACCACATACGGTGCACATCAGATCACCTCCATGTCCTTGATCTTCAATTCGTCGCCCGCCGTCATCTGCACCCGATGGCCGCCGCAGTCCGGGCAGGCGCCAAACCGCTCACAAAGGGTCACCGTTTCCCCACAATCGAGGCACCAGCCCTCGCCGGCGATGCGGTTAATTTCGAGCGCGGCATATTCCGCTATCGTGCCACGCCGCACAGCTTCGTAGCAGAACAGCAGCGAATCCGGATTGACGTGGCTCAAAACACCGACATCAAGCCGGATAGCTTTAATTGCGCGCGCACCGTTTACCCGCGCCGTCTCGCAGACGATGGCGATGACGCTTTCCATCAATGACATTTCATGCATGCGCAACGTCGCGAATTCCAACCTTGAACCCCACGCAGGGATCGAACAGCACGGCCAGGCGTGAGACCGACCGGGTCGCGGATTCACCCGCACCGATCCGTGACGACCGAAGTGTTTCGACAAACGGGCCCGCCGGATGAAAATTCCATTCTGTCGGGGCGAGTATGCGGTATGCACAGAGCTTCCCATCCACACCGATTTCGGCCTGATGGTAAAGTCTGCCACGCGCGCATTCCACCGCGCCAAAGCCGCCAGTACCGGGCGTCGGGCCACCGGCCATGAGCTCGGAAGGGTCATTCTGGCCCTTGGCAAGATGGTGGAGTTGCATCAAGCAGAGGCGAACATCGCGCATGCGCGCCATGAAGCGTTGCGCAAGGTGAGGGCCGTCGGACCCGCTGGCACGGCAAAGCCGGGCATAAGCGCCGGTTTCGGTGACGCGACCGGCAAGATGCGGCAAGGTGCTATAGCCCGCGTCGCAGCAAAGATGAGCGATAACCTCGGTGTCATCGCCGGCGGTCAGCGGGTCGGTCGGCCGCCCCATAAAAGTTCGGTCGTCCTCAATATCCCGGAAAATCGCCGCGCAAGCCGTGCCGTCCCGCGACAAGCCATCGTCTTCAGGTATGCCGAGCCCCGCCGCGGCGGCTCCAAGCCGCCGCGTGTTTGCGGCTAGGGAAATATGGTCCGTCCTCATCGCTTTCGCGTCATCAATGATAGCCTGGGAAGCGGTCAGAGCCCGGCGCAGATATTGGCCAGCCTCAGCCACGGCACCAGCCAGTAACGAGGGCCAGTGCAAAATTAGCGCCCTCAATGCCTCGAATATCCGTTCCGCCAGCAATCCGGCCATTGCCGCAGACCGACCCTCGGCGGGCATTGGCAGGTCTGCCGCATTCAGTATTGCGAGCCGCGCTGCCACCGATTGCGAAAAGCCACAGAGTGAAAAAACCTGCCCGGCAAGCACGGGCGCTTCTTCGGGTCGGCGGCCGATGAAGATGCGCGTCAACTCTTGCGCGCGGTTAACCCTCACCTCCACCGACGAGGGGAGCGCTTGTGTCACTGTCACGTCGATCCGGATCGAGCCTGCGCCAAGGAGGAAGGTCATGCAGCACGCTCTCGCTGTCCGCGGAAATTCTTCCGAAGGAGATCGGGGCAACTGAAGCCGGCCGGCGGAGCCGGCGGCGTGCGCGCGACGGCCTCGAAGAAAGCGCACACCGCTTTCTCCCCGGTCTTCCGGCACGGCGAAAAAATCTCTAATGCCGGGACCTGCCAGAGAGGGTCGCCTTGCGCAGGGGCATGAACGTGCCAGCAGATGTCGCATTCCATCCTGTCCCTGTTCGAGACCGTCCGGTGCTTGCCGACATTCTGGAAGCTCGTCATCTGAAATATGCCTCCTCGATATGGCGCAGATGGGCGGCGGAATCGCGGAAATCCTCTTCAGCGGCAAGGGCAAAGGACGGGATGTCGACGATCTCCAGAGCGTCGAGAATGATTGCATCCATGCGATTGTAGAACTGCACGGACCAAACGTTGCGGGTCCCGGCCGCCACCACGCGACAGGTGCGATAGCCGCGCGAGGTCAGCTGCACGGGGCCCGGCCGTACCGCGACCTGCAGGAAATTCATGTCCTGGGGGTTCATCGGAAACAGCGACAAGGTGAAAACATGCGCTGGATCGCCGTGCCGATAGCGGTCGATGCGGTCGCCGATCTCGGTCAGCAAGGGCATAACATTCATTGTGCCCGACGGCGCAGGTCCATATGAGAGGGCAGCCGGCAGTACTGCGCAGGCCTGTCTCACCGCCATCGGAATCGACGCAACCTCGATATAATCCGCAAGCGGGATGCCGTTGGGGTCCTTGAAGCGGATACGCCATACGCCGGCCGTCACCGCTTCCTGGATATGCGCAAGGACACCGGAGGGCAGTAGCGCTGTTCCGGCGACCTCGCCTGTGCCGAGCGTCTGGGTGATCAGCTGCTTGTCATCGTCGGTGAATTCGGAGATGTCGAATAACCGGCCGGGCTGGTCGGCCTTCTGCACCGCGAGCGCCGCGGCAATGTCGGGCAGCAGCGTTGCAGTTTGGCGGCAGCGACGGATCTTCTCGGCGCTGCTGGTGACGAGGCCGTTGAGCTTGCAGGCGCCTTGCGGTGGATCGGCGCCGATCGGCACCACCGGCGCGGCATCTTCGCCTTCGGGCGCGATCCGGAAAGCTGCTGTCATAGAACGACTCCCTGCCGACATGGGGGAGTTCAACCCCCGGCCTAACGAATGCTAACTATGGCCAGCGCATCCCCGCACCGCCGGTTGCCGATCTTGTCCATATAGTCCGACCAGTGGCGGATCTTGCCAAACACGTGGAGCGGTTGATAGCGGTGTTGCCGAGCTTGGCATGACAATCATGCTGCAGCGCGGCTTCGGCTTGTCCCGGTGCAGCTGACGACGGGGCGCAGCAGCAGGCCCTGAAAGGCCTGCAAGATTTTTGGCAGGACAATGGCGCCATCGTCCGCTTCGGCTCGCTATGCCGGATCGCCGGTAAAGTACAGAATCGCCGTTTCAGCTTCGCCGCCAGCAGCTCCGAGAAAATGTCGATGCTTGTTTCATCGACGACGGGCGATCGCGTCCGCGCGTTCAGGACGCGGTTCAGATGGGACGGCATTGTCTCCTCCAGATATTGGCTTGCAAACATTCTTCAAATTCTTGTTTGCAAGCGGCGTACCATTTGCAGAGAAATTCGATCGCATTGATCTGAAAGGAAAATTTTCATCGAGATAAAACACCAGCTCTACAAAGACGGGCGGATTGCTTTCAATGATGGAATTTAAACTGTCAGTTTTCCCGCAGGTGGGACGGCAGTTCCGGCTCGCGGGAGATGAGATCGGCAAACAGACTTTCGAACGGCCGTCCTTCGACGGCCTGGCCAAGGCCGGCCAATGCATCGTCGATCATGCGTGCTTCGTCGGCATCGAGCAGCCGTATCGCAGATCCCAAATGAGTAAGAACGTGAGTGCCGACCGGTTGCGGGCCGACCAACAGCATCGATATGGGAAAAACCGATCCGTGGTGCTCACACTGCGCCGTCAATTTGCCGCTGCTTACCACTCGCATCGGAATCCCTATGCACATAATCAGCTCCTCGGTCCGCGAAAGTTCATGATGTCGGGAACCGCATGGATTGGCTGCGAACGGTTCCCGTAGTTTCTAGCCTTGGGAAAAGTTTGAGGGAGCCGGCGAACTGGAACGCACCGACGGTCGCGGGCGCGCCCGAATCCCTCCTCAGGCGGTCAATGCGGCAGGATCGGCGCGCCACTCGTAATGCTCAAAATCGATGCCGTTGCCCAGAAGCGTTGGCGCGCTGCCGCTACGCGGGCTCACGTCGACGCCCCATCGCTCCAGGATACCGGCGGCGGCCATTATCGCCTTCGGAATTACCGCTTTGACGGGCTCTGTCACCGGTCCGCCCCAGCTATCGAGATCCGCCGGCTGGCAGCCGATCAATACGAGTTTCGCGGGATAGCGATCGAGAAGATCGGCAGCGCTTAGGACATCCTGGAAGCCTGTCTGATGCAGGCTGATCTTTTTGGCGCCGGTGAATTTCGGCACTTCGTCATTCGCGACGATCTTCAGTGTCCCGGGCGCGAGCCCGAAATCGATGGCGTCGAAGATAATCAAATCATCGGCCTCGGTCACATGGTGCACGAGATAGAGGCCCTGGGTGCCGCCATCGAGCACGGTGACATTGTTCGGCACCGCATAGGCGCGGTGGAAGGCTTCGACAGCGCGAACGCCGAAACCTTCGTCGGCCCAGAGAATATTGCCGACGCCGAGCACTAAGACGCGGCGTTTGCGAAAGTTTGGTTCGCCCATCTAGTCCTCCTTGCGCTTGGACAGTCGCTCGCCCGAAATCATCGACGAGACGATGCTTTGGCGGCTGATGATGTCCTCGCGTACCGCGACATAGATATGGATCATTACGAAGATCAGAATTCCCCACATTCCGAGGCGATGAAAGGTGTGGACGTCCTGACTGTTCGGCCAGATCGAAAATACCCAGCCGAACAGCGCATATTCCCAGCTGTCGCGTCCGACACCTTCGCTATAGAGGGCAAATCCGGTGATTATCATGAATGCCAGCGGCAGCGTGAACATCAGGAACATGACGAACTGCGACAGCGGATTGTGGCCGGGATATTTCAGCGCCTTTCCAGCGAGGAACGTGTACCAGCGCACATCGTGCAGCCATTCGCTCCAGAACCGCCCGCTCCAGAAGGGAACGTAGAAGATTTGACGCGCATGCACATTGCCGACGAAGGCCCAGTAGATCCTAAGGAGCAGGACCGCGACCAGGCTCTGGCCGGCGACGAAATGAGTGAAACGGATATAGCCCATGAGGAAATGAGCGCTCGCCTCGCCGGCCATGGCAGGCAACGGGCTGCCGATGAAATAGCCGGTCAGCGCTAGCGTCACAATGGAGAAGGCGTTCACCCAGTGCCAGAGCCGCACGGGCGCCTCGTAGACATACACGCTTTGGTACTCGCTGGCGCGTTCGCCATCAGCGTCGGAAGTATCGGAAAGGCTCATGATCGTCCCTCATCTGACCTGGACTTTGGCCATTTCCTGTCCATTCGGGCTCATGACATGCGTGGAGCATGCAAGGCACGGATCGAAGGAATGGATAGTTCGGAGGATTTCGAGCGGCTGCGACGGATCCGACATCGGCGTGTCGATCAGGGAAGCCTCAAACGCGCCGATATTGCCCTTCGGATCGCGCGGACTGCCGTTCCAGGTCGTCGGCACCACGCATTGATAATTGTCGATCTTGCCGTCCCTGATCTTGATCCAGTGGGCGAGGGCGCCGCGCGGCGCCTCGGTGAAGCCGACGCCTTTGACCTCGGAAGGCCAGGTCTCCGGCTTCCATTTGTCGATGAAGGCGGTGGCGCTATCGCCGGCCTTGATGTTGGCGACCAGCTTGTCCTGGAAATAGCGCATCTGCCGGCCGGCCCAGACAGATTCGAGCGCGCGGGCGGCGGTGCGCCCGAGCGTCGAAAACAACGCCACGGTCGGGAGGCCGAGATCCTTCAGGACTTTGTCGACCGGATCCTTGAACTCTGGCCTGCCTTGCGCGTAGCCTAAGACCCAGCGGGCGAGCGGGCCGACTTCCATGGCGTGGCCACGCCAGCGCGGCGCCTTGATCCAGGAATATTTGCCGCCCTCGTCCAGCTCTTGAATGTTGGTCTTGGTGCCCTTCGTATTCGGACCAAGCTCATAATGCGGCACAGTGACACCGTCCCAGGGATGCAGGCCCTTGGCCCCCTCCGGATATTTGTACCAAGAGTGACTGACGAATTCCTGGATCTGCTCTGGATCGGAATGATCGACGGGTAGGACTTCCTCGAGATTGCCGTTAATGATCGCACCGCGCGGCAGCTTCAGGCTCGCGTCGGTATAGTCATTTGCGTGTTCCGGCACATCGCCATAGGCAAGGACGTTTCTGCCCGACAATCCGCCGCCGAAGAGCCAGTCCTTATAGAAGGAGCCGATCGCCATGATGTCGGGCAGGTATACCTTCTCGTTGAACTCGATCAGCTGGTCGATGATCGACGAAATGTGGTTCAACCGTTCGATTGTGATGGCGCCAACGGCGCCTGTGCCGTCGAGATTGATAGGACAAGGCACGCCGCCGACCAGCCAGTTCGGATGCGGGTTCTTGCCGCCGAAGATCGCGTGGATCTTGACGATCTCCTTCTGAAAATCGAGGGCTTCGAGATAGTGTGCCACGGCCATCAGGTTCGCTTCTGGCGGAAGCTTGTAGGATGCATTGCCCCAGTAGCCGTTTTTGAACGGGCCAAGCTGGCCAGATTCGACGAACTTCTTGAGCCGTGTCTGAATGTCTTTGAAGTAACCCGGCGAAGACAGTGCCCAATCGGACATCGATTGCGCAAGCGCCGATGTGGCCTTCGCATCCGCCTTGAGAGCAGAAATGACATCCACCCAGTCGAGCGCATGCAGGTGATAAAAATGCACGACATGGTCATGCACCTGCAGTGCCAGCTGCATCAGATTGCGAATCGAATTGGCGTTTTCCGGGATGGTTATGCCGAGCGCATTTTCTACCGCCCGCACGGATGTGAGCGCATGAGTTCCGGTGCAGACGCCGCAGATGCGTTCGGTGAAAGCCCAGGCGTCGCGTGGATCGCGATTTTTGAGGATGACTTCGATGCCGCGCCACATTGTGCCGGTAGAAACGGCATTGCGGATGACGTTGTCTTGGTCGACGTTGACCTCGATACGCATGTGACCTTCGATGCGAGTTACCGGGTCGACCACAATACGCTTGCCGGAATTGTCGAGCGTGAAGCCATCTGGCGTTCGAATGGTCATCGTGATCCTTCCTGTCCCTGCAGACGTTAAAGGTTGGGTTTCCCGCGCTTGGCAATGACCCGCTTGGCGGTCGTGATTGCAGCGTGGGCAGCGATCACGCCGCCGACAACACCGGCTGCGGTCATACCCACTTGGTCCGCAGTGGCTTCTATGCCGAATTGGTTGATGTGCGTCAGCCGGGAATAGAAGCTGTCCTTGTCCCAGATACCGTCTTCCGAGCAGCCAATGCAGCCATGGCCGGACTGGATCGGGAAGGAGACGCCGCCATTCCAACGAACGGTCGAGCAGGCATTGTAGGTGGTCGGTCCTTTGCAGCCCATCTTGTAAAGGCAGTAGCCCTTGCGCGCGCCTTCATCGTCCCATTCCTCGACGAACTGGCCAGCGTCGAAATGCGGGCGGCGATAGCACTTGTCGTGGATACGCTGCGAATAGAACATCTTCGGCCGGCCCTGGCGGTCGAGTTCGGGCAGCTTGCCGAACGTGGTGATGAATGTGATGACGCCGGTCATCACCTCTGCGATGGGCGGACAGCCCGGCACTTTGATAATCGGCTTGTCGCGGATCACTTTGTCGATCGGCGTCGCCCCAGTGGGGTTCGGTTTTGCCGCCTGAACGCAGCCCCAGGAGGCGCAGGTTCCCCAGGCGATGATAGCCAGGGCACCCTCGGCCATCCATTTGAGCTTCTCGACAAAGGGCCTGCCGCCATCGATGCAGAACATACCGTCTTCGTTGAGCGGCGGATTGCCTTCAACGGCAAGAATGTACTTGCCCTTGTACTTTTCCGTGGTCTCCTCAAGGATCGCCTCGGCCTGGTGGCCGGCTGCCGCCATGATCGTATCGTCGTAATCGAGCGAGATCATCGACAGGACGACGTCCTTGACCAGAGGATGAGCCGAGCGGATGAAGCTTTCCGAACAGCAGGTGCATTCGAGCCCATGCATCCAGATCACCGGCACGCGCTCGTTGGTTTCGAGCGCCTCTGCCATTGCGGTCGCAGTACCGGGGCCGAAGCCGAGGCTGACTGCCGTCAGGCTGCAGAATTTCAGGAAACTGCGGCGGGTTACACCCTGGCGGCGGATGATATCGTAAAACGTTTCTGGCGCGGCCATATTGCTCCTCGAACTTTGCATCCCTCAGGCTTTTCAAGCCAGCGACGTTGAGGCAGATGCCTGCAAAAAGCGCATCAGTTGTAGAACTGGCTCGCCGACTTTTTGTTTTCATTCGGACTGGAGGTTGGTGAGGATTAAGATTTTTGCCTGCTGACAGTCAGCGTCATGACACCGTCGGTGTTGCGCCTCTGGCCAAGGGCGTCGATTGCAATGCCATCGCCGCCTAGGTGTTCGATACCCAACTGGACCATCGAGGAGATGAACGAATGCAGCGTGTAGATCATCATTTTCCAGGGTCTCGCAACGCAAATGTCGCATCGACCGATGCGGAAATCTACTAGGGGGTGCAACCCGATAGACAACTGTCTGCAAACTCGTTCCACGTGATCGCTGTGCTATTCGACAAAGCGACGTCTTCGCAATGATCTGTGCCTGCGCCGCAGTCATAAATTCCCAACCTCAACGGCCCCCAATCATGAGCGGTTGGTGGGTTGCCATTTCAAACCGCTTCCGCCGCGGTCTCTGACTGGGAGCCGATGCGGCCCGTCGTGCGGTAGTCACCGAGATCTGCTTCCTTCGTCAGGTTCCAATAATCGATCAGGCGCCAAGGGCTGTTGGTCACGATTCGCCCCCGGTCGTTGCGGAAATAGGTAGACATGCCGGGATGGCTCCAGATCATATTCTGGTGCATTTCTTGGATCGTCCGGTTGTAGCGCTGATATACGTCTTGCCGGCATTCCACCTCGATCAGCTTCTTTTCTCCCATCTGGCGCAGAACGCTCAACACGTAATCGAGTTGGCTTTCGATCGTGAAAATGAAGTTGCCGCGATGACCGAGGGCTGTATTGGGACCGTAGAGCATGAAGAAGTTCGGAAAGCCCGCCACGACGGTACCCAGATAGGCCTGACAGTCGTCATCGTTCCAGACCTCACGTACTGTCACGCCATTGCGTCCGAATACCTGAACCGGAAGCAAGAAGCGTGTGATATCGTAGCCCGAGGCGACAATGAGAACGTCTGCCTCATGGGTGTCGCCATTTATCGCGCGGATCGACTTGCCTTCAACATGGGCAGCAGCGCTGTCTACTAGATTAACTTGCGGCTTCAACAGGGTTCGGTACCAGCCGTTGTCCAGGAGCATTCGCTTGCCGAATGGCGGGTAGGGCGGGATGACCTTGGCCAATAGCTCGGGATGCCCGGCCAGCTGCTCTTCGATGTATCGTGTGTAGGTCTCGCGATGGTCGTCGTTCATCGCATTCACAGAGCGATCAGGATGCGTCCACGCCGGGTCCTTCTGTAGGGACTGGTGCACTTGACTGTCAAAAATCCAACTCAGCCGGAGCCTATAAAGCCATTCGTAGTGTGGTACCTCGCGCAGCAAGAACCGCACCGGCTCGGCAACCGGCATACGAAATTTTGGAAAGGGCGCCGCCCATTGGCGCGACCGTTGGAAGATTGTCAGGGCACCCACCCGATCTGCGATTGCTGGGACAACCTGCATTGCCGAGGCTCCATTACCAATCACAGCCACGCGTTTGCCGTCGAGTCTAACCTCTGGATCCCAATTCGAGGTGTGTATCACCGGGCCGTCGAAGTCACGCAGGCCTGAAATATTCGGCCATTTCGGCGTGGTAAAGCCTCCGACGGCCGAAATGACCACATTGGTCACGAGGGTTTCTTCGGTACCGTCTGGCAAGCGTAACCGGGAATGCCAAGTCCGGCTCTCTTCGTCATAGCGAGTGTGGAGGCATTCCGTGCCGTAGCGGATCGAGCTCTCGATCCCGAATTCGCAGGCAACCCGGTTAAGATAGTCGTCGATTTCCCGCTGCAAAGGGAAGAACTTGCTCCAGTCGCCACTGGCAAAAGTGTAGGAGTAAAGATGTCCGGGCGTGTCCACTCCACAGCCAGGGTAGTGATGTGAATGCCAGACGCCGCCGGTGCGGTTTTGCTTTTCGATCTGGATGTAGGAAACGCCCAGTTGTCGTAGCCGAATTGCGGCTGCCATACCGGACATGCCGGCTCCGATGACAAGCACGCGGAAGTCCTCCGGCAAGCACACCGGATCGGGAACCGCGCCCGAATACCTCCGCAGCTTGTGGATCATCATGTCAGCATATTCCGGCGGAATAGGCTCAGCCTCCGACATGGATAGCATGCGGATCAACTCTTCTGCCGATAAGTCCGGCTTGGCGATGTGTTCTCCCTGGCGCCACGCCGTGATGGCGGTCAGTGCTGCATCGCGAACCTCCGCCTGCAGTTCGACTGTCAGACCGCCGGAATCGTTGTCGTCCCATCCGCTCTTCACGGGAATAAACGGCGGGTTTAGCCAATAGTCTCGTCCTGTGAACTGATAAAGAAGGAGCAACAGGGTTGGAATATTGGCCGAAGGGAGCGCTTCGGCGATACGCCGGCGGAACTGGTCGGGGTCGGTGGAGTGTCCCATGGTTTAGGTTCCTGCAATTGCAAGGGTCTGGACCGATACGCCAAGGCATCGCGCCAGCACGCGAATTTGCTGTCCAACTTCGCGCGGTTTTGACGACGGGCATGAGGGAGGTTCGGCAGTAATCCGCCGAATATCTAATCCAGAACGCGTTTGGGCGGTCGGCATCGATCGCCACGTGCGAAGAACCGCTTATGAGGCGCCCTCAGATCGGAAGTTGCGACGGCGATGAGGCTTTGCTCGGGGCATTCGTTTCGCTCGCCCGCGCACAACTGAAAACGTCTGCGCGGTCTCTTCCGTCTTCTGGATCTGGAACGTTCTGCTGTCGGATAACCGGACGTAGGTCCCGGCAGAAAGTATTGTGCTAACATATCGACATCTCCGTGCGATTATCGTCGGCCCGTGACGCGTCTGCAAATGCGTCGCAGCAATGGGCGTGCCAAAGTAGAAATCGATGCTAATTCAATACAATAGGCAAAAATTGTATATTTCTCATATCCAGCATTGTCGCCCATCGGACAAAGCCATGCGACACTGACCTATTAGACGCCTGATGAGCAAGCGGGACTCCTGACGCCTCTTCTCGCCAGGACATCGGGCTCGGCGACCAAGCGTTTCAACTGTGAAGGTTGTCCAGTCCTCCACGCCCGATACCCCATGTCGCTCTGACTGATAATGGACAGCAAAGTCTTGCCAGACATGGTCAAAACGGCTGGTTATTGGCCATCGCATGCTAGATTGACGTTCGCCGGCGACGGCGGAAAGACTTATTTTTAAGTCGCCTTTTCTAACACGTGAATGTCTGAGCCGGCATTATCTGAAAGCACGTCGATCGGCACAAGCCCTGCCAAGTTCGCACATTCCCTGAAAAACGCTTCGGAAAAAGAAAACGAGTTCTTTAAATGCAGACGATCACCGCTTTTCAATGCGATGCTTTCTTCATTAAGATTAAATGATAAATCTCTATTTACGATAGCCGTATGTATTACTTGCATGAACTTGTCGTTACCCTTCATATCTGCTTCATACTCAAAGGCACTGGGATCAAAATTATCGTCGACGGGTAACTCTGCCTTCATTCGATAGAATACATTCAGCTGAAATTCAGGATGCGCTTCGTAGTAGGCTCTTGCGACATCCCACCTCAGATCCGAGCCAATTGAGATTGCAAGCCAGCACCGCTTCGCGCTGTTCGATATTGTCTTCAGCGCCTGGACGACCGTCGTCACGGGAGGGGTTTCACTTATGCTGGCGGCGAGGTTTCCAAATGTCCGGCCAAACATGACGACAAATGCCGCTTCCTCATCGAAAAAAAAGCGCTGCCCAGAAAATATATCGTCGCGAATGAATTCGATTTTCAAGCCGCAAGGAGCAGGCAATTGCTCAATGTCCCGAAGGAACTCGTTCGAGCGATCGACCAGTACGCAGCGTGAGGCCTTACCGCGCAATTCCGTTGCAAGGGGAAGGGTCTTCTGTTGGAATGCCCGCACTGTTCCGGGACCATACTCCAGAATTGACACCCCTTTTTGAGACCGCTCGTCTTGATGATGCCATCGGACATAGTCTCTCACTTTCTGCTGAAGTTCTTGCGCCAACTTGATCTCGGCATCCACCATATTGGCTGTCCCGGTGTCGAGCGCATTATTGATCCTCTGGGCCTCAGCCTTTGCCCACAACAACGAGCCACTCATCGAATTGCCGTCCCGGTCAAGTCCAGTGTGGTGAGCGTATTGCTCGGGACCTAGGTCTGGCGCATATTTTTGCCGAAACAGCTCCAAACTCGTTTCGAGAAAGCTCACAATTGCTCTCCTCTCGCTGTGGTGATGGGATAATCGGCGGGCGAAATTTCGCGCAGGAAATTCATCTCACTGCTCAAGCATTGAGCGCCTAATTCGGGGCGACGGTCTCAAGCGCCTTCGCATTGTACGGTATTGGCGGCGGCTGCCCGCGTGTTTGTCAGGCAGGTCCTTAGATGTTCTTCCTCCTTGGCCCGGCGGTCGGCGGCCGGCTAGGCATTATTCGGGCCAAACGAGAACATCGTTTTAAAACAAGGAAGTGATACCAACGCAGCTTTTCCTGTGTCCGACATTGTCGGAACCGGGACACCGCAACGTCACTGCGCATGGTCGTCCACCTCGGCGCCGTCGCAAGCTGCTTTCCGCCAGTTTTGTTAGATCCCCGACACTGGCGTTATTCAGTCATTCGGTTGCCTGGCTCACATTAACCAGTTGAAAAGAAATCGGAAAATTGCTGTGCGGCAGCCAAGGAAACTGGCATGAATATTGAATTCTCCTATGCAAGGCGTTTAGCGCTGCTGGCACGTTGGGTGGCCTTCCATAGAAGGGAACGCCCGATCGCCGCCGGCCAGTACGCCGAAAACTATTTTGAATACCAGCAAGGAGCCGCCGATGAAATCTCAAGCCGTGTGAAATCATCCGGAAGCACGAACGATAGGCCGCGGACGGCTGAGAGCCGGAGGTGCCGTCGATCGATTATTTCGCGCTCTCGCGTTTCGATGGGTAGGTGAAGCGCGACAAGGTGGCTTGTGCCGGCGAAAACATTACGGGCGGCAGCCTCGCAAGCCGCCAGTCCAGGAGAAAGCAAGTCGTGAATGACCATATCCCAGATCATGTCCCGCGCGAAATGGTGGGGGACTTCAGCTTGTTCACGTCGCCTGGCATGCAACGCATCCCCAATGGAGATCCTCATGAAGCCGTCGCTCGCGTCCATGCCGGGCCTCCGATCTTTTATTCACCCGACAATACCCGGGATGGTCGTGGCACCTGGCTCATCACCAGGGCCAAGGACCAACGCCAAGTGCTGCAGGACCCCGAGACTTTTTCCAGCAACCGCAGTATTTTCGCCTCCGCGCTCGGTGACGACTGGCCGTTGATCCCACTGGAGCTCGATCCACCGGCCCACGGCGTCTTTCGCTCCCTGCTTAATCCCCTGTTCTCGCCGAAGCGAGTGATAGCGCTCGAACCGTCTATCCGTGCGCGAGCGATCACCCAAGTCGAAAAGATCTCCGCGTCGAGCAATAGCTGCGAGGTCATGAAGGATTTTGCCATCCCGTTCACAGTTGGCGTCTTTCTTCATTTCTTGGGACTATCGGACGAGCGGCTCGACATGTTTGTCGGCTGGGCAAACAGGTTGCTCCACGGAGACAAGGCGCAACGATCGGCGGCGGCTCGAGCAATTCTGGAATTTATCGACGAACTTGCGGCCTTGCGCCGCAAAGAGCCGGCCGACGACTTCATGACCTTCATCGTGGAGGCAGAGATTGATAACCGTTCGCTGGCCGACAAGGAAGTCCGTGGCATCGGCGTGCTTTTGTTCGTCGCAGGTCTCGACACGGTCGCAGCCGCGTTGGGTTTCGACTTGGCCCATCTCGCGCGCAATCCAAAAGACCAGGAATTGTTGCGGAGTGAACCGGAACGGATTGTACTGGCAACCGAAGAATTGCTGCGGGCCTATTCGACCGTGCAGATGATCCGCGTGGCAACAAAAGATGTCGACTTCGAAGGCGCGCCGATTCGCAAGGGGGACTATGTTTCCTGCGCCACGATGATTGCCAATCGTGATCCGGTGGAATTCGAAAATCCCAACACGATCGATCTGGCACGAGAGGACAACCGCCATACCGCCTTCGCCTGTGGCCCGCATCGTTGTCTTGGTTCACACCTTGCCCGGCGAGAAATCATCATCGCCCTGGAGGAATGGCTGTCGCGCATCCCTCATTTCCGTATCAAGGAAGGTACAGCCCCTATAACCTATGGCGGCCACGTGTTTGGAATCGAAAATCTAGTTTTGGACTGGTCCTAACGCAAGTACGGGGCGCAGATACGGGGGTGCCGCATGCACATCATCGTCCGCAATGCCAAATGCCAGGGGCACGCTCGATGTTGGTCGCAAGCACCGGACATCTTCAAGTTGGATGAGGATGGCTACATCCTGCCTGGTAATATCAATGTTGCTGAAAGAGACGAATTTCTCGCATTACGGGGTGCTCGATCCTGCCCCGAACGTGCGCTGGAAATCGATCGCTCATCCGATCACATTACCAATGATGGGGTGAGCTGATGCTGGCGACTTACAGGAAAAAAGCAGATGGATCGATCGACGATTCAACACGTGTCAAACTCCGTTATCCGCTAACACCATAGGTCGATGTCGCTCAGGCTTGTCTGATGTGTGACAATGGTAGACGGCCCTGTGAGCTGGTTCGACCGAGTTGCATTGTAAAATAAAGGGTTTTTCCCACGGCACGCATATTGCTGTCAGTCATTTGCAGACGCTTCATCATCAAAGACAATTGAGCGCAGATGTCGAAATGTCAGCACAGTGTTGTTTGGCGAGGTCTTCTCCTGCAGTCAGATTTCCGGATGCAATGAAAGGATTATACCCTTGTCTCAAAAGAATAGTGAGGCCGAGATTATCCCGTCTAGAAATATAAAATAGGCCCCGTGATTGATCAGTTATGGCAAAGAGTCGCTGGAATGCCATAACGATTTTCTTCCCGACGGCGATTTTAAGACACGCATCCTGGCGGCGCGTGAAGGATGCGCGTTGACTTAAAACATCGGAGTTTCAGTGAATATCAGATCCTTACTTCTAGGCTCGATCGCATCACTTTCGGTCGCGCCTTCCGTATCCGCTGTTAATGGAGTCGTCGCTCTCGAGCCGGAACCGGTTGAATATGTCCATATCTGCGATTCATATGGCAAGGGTTATTTCTATATCCCGGGAGCTGAAACCTGCATGCAGCTCGGCGGCATGGTCCGTACGCAGGCATCTTCGTACAACCCTTATGCCCCGGTCGAGCCGAGCGGCACCACCTGGCTGACGCGAAGCGAGCTCTATATCAACGCGACGACAGACACCGAATTTGGTCCGCTGAAGACGACGACGACTCTGCGGTTCGACTATACGGACGACAGCAATACGATGGGTGCTGACCTGCCCGTGGCGCATATCTCGCTCGGTGGTTTCCTCATCGGCCGCGCCGGCTCACAATATAATGATTGGATCGGCTACGCCGGCAATGTCATCAATCCGGATGTGATCGGCAACGGCCCCATTAAATTGAACCAGCTTTCATATTTTTATGACGGTGGCAACGGCATCTTCGGCGTCGTCTCGATTGAAGACAGTCTTTCGACGAACCTTAACCCCAACAGTGCAGATCATTATGCGCCGGACCCCGTGGTGGGTCTTGGCTACAAGGCCGGTCCTTGGTCGCTAAGAGTTGTCGGCGGTTATGATTCCGTTGTGGAGGAAGGAGCAATCAAGGCTCGTGTCGATGCTGATTTCGGCCTACTCGGTGCATTTCTCATGGGGGCTTGGAATACAGACGGCAGCAAGATCAACAAATTTGCGAACGGTGACGTGACCGGAAGCACCGGCGATTGGGCCCTCTGGACCGGCAGCACCGTCAAGATCAACGATAGGCTAAGCTGGAACACGCAGTTCGCCTACGCCGACAACAAGACGTTCCAAGCTGCGTCGAATGTCGAATGGTTTGTAACCAGAGATCTGAAGATCGAGCCGGAAGTATCCTACGTGAACTACGACAGGATCAATGTGGACAGTTGGGCCGGCGCGCTTCGCGTTCAGCGATCATTTTAAATTTGGTCAGAAAAAGCGGGCGGGGAAGACAGATAACGTCCTGGTGAGCAAAGCGAGAGGCACGCGCCGCACCAAAGCATTGGACCCAATCCGATGCAGCGGATGATGAGTGCCGCCAAATCGAATTGCGACGCGTCGTGGTAAGGACAGCCAAATCGCAATGACACAAACAGGCTGCGTGCGGCCAATCTATCCGCGTCGGATCCGCGTTGCCTGCACGCTTTGAGTTTGACCGCAACGCCGCGGCCGGATTGCTGAAAACGCTTTTCCGCTATTTGTCTTGCAAATCGATTTGCCGATCGCCTTCGCATCATAGCGCCGGAACTAAGAGCCATTCGCTTCAACGAGCCCTTATGATCGATTTTCGAACCTATTGCGCACCTGCTGCTTGGCCGGTCAGAGGGGGGAGCGGTCAAGATAAGAGTCGAATGCAGCGGCCACAGCGCGAAGCGCGAAGCGACCCTCTTGCCGTACACGGATGAAACCATTGTCGATGTCCAATATCCCGTTCTCGGCAAGCGTGTCCAACCGCTCACTCAGCAAATCGATCGGGTCAAATCCGTGATCGGTGCAGATCGCTGGCACGTCTGCCTCCAAGTTGCACATGAGGTGCTCGATGATTGCGCTCCGTACTCCATCTTCGCCGCTAAGACGATAGCCCCGTGACGTCGCTAAGCGGCCGGCCGCAATGTGTCGGTTATAAACGCTTTGGGTAGGTTCGTTTTGGACATAACCTTCGCCCAAACGACCGATGGCCGACGCGCCGAGGCCGATCACAGTTTGGCATGTATCGGCCGAGTAGCCCAAGGAATTGCGCCGCAGGCGGCCGGTTTTCTGCGCCAGCGCAAGCTCATCATCCGGCAAAGCGAAATGATCGAGCCCGATTTGGAGATAGCCGGCGGCAACCAAGATATCGGCTATCACCGAGGACTGCTCAGCGCGGGCAGCGATATCCGGTAGCGCTTCTTTCTCAATCAAGCGCTGATTTTTTCGATAAGATGGGACGTGCGCATAGCCGAAAACTGCGAGCCGGTCGGGGCGCATTGCAACTGCGAGCACGGCGCTCTGGACACAGGATTGCAGTGTTTGACGCGGCAGACCAAACATCAGGTCGAAATTGATGCGGCTTACTCCATGCAGGCGCAGGGTTTTGACGGCAGCCATCACTTGCGTCTCACTCTGGACCCGGTTGATGGCTTTTTGGACAATGGGATCGAAGCTCTGCACGCCGACGCTTGCGCGCTTCACACCGGCCACTTCCAGAGCGTCGGCCATCTCGCTCGTGAAGGTGCGTGGGTCGACCTCGATAGCGATGGTAGCCGCATTCTTGAACGCGAAGCGGCCGCGCAGGAGTTTCATCAGGGACAGGAACTCCGCTGGCGGCATAATGGTCGGGGATCCGCCACCGAAGTGCACGTCGCTCACAGGAAGTGTCTGCGGTACTTGCTCCGCGACCAAACGGATCTCCTCACGCAGCATTGCCAGATAATTGAGGATCAATGCATCTTGACGAGTGATGCTGGTCGGAAAGCCACAATACCAGCACATCGATCGGCAGAATGGAATGTGAAGATAGAGCGAAATGGCGTCATCAGGTGGCAGGTTCCTCAGCCATTCTTCACAAGTCTTGGCGCCGATTGCCGAAGAAAACTCCTGTATCGTTGGGTAGATCGTATACCAGGGCAAAGAGGCCTTGCCATACTTTTGCTGGATGAGAGTCGATGGCGCTAGCGGCAATTACTTTCACCTCCGGCCCAGCTTGCCATATCCAGATCTCATGCGTCGTCTTCCTTTCGATCAAATGGGATTCCGCGCCGATAGAAAGCGTTTTTCGCCACTAGGCATCATGATTTCGGTTTTCCGACCGCCAATCGACAATTCCCGCCGCCTTTAGCCCGCAAAGGTCATGCCAATTGCGTTGAAGCTCTGGGAGCTAGGGATCATCGAAGTCGCAAGAGGAGCTGTTCCACCCTGGATGCCAAAAGACGATTGCACGCAATGACAGTCATGGCGGCATTGCGACGGCGACGATAGATATGCCTTGACCCTATCGGCCGGTTTCAAGCTAACGTTCTAGGCCATGGTGACGAATTGGCGAATTTCGATTTCCAAGACGGAGCAAATCAGACAAGTGATGGTTGATGAAGGTTCTGGCCTGGAATGATGTGCTGGGTTCACCGAATGTGCGGCCGCGCTCGCTTTGCCAGCACGTGCTATCGCCACTCTTACCTCTCAGGCATCATCGAGGAGTGATGGGCTGTGATTAGCCATTTTCCGTCCATGAATTCATACGTATAGGTGTAACGCGCGGGAACTTTGGTGCCATCGGCGAATGTAAAGGTATACGTGCCACTGTCCGTTGCCGTGTTACAGCCGACCCTAATCACCCGGAGGTCGATCGATCCTTGCGGCTGCTTTTCGAGGAAATGGTCAAAGTAAGCGACTCTCTGCTCGTGCGTCAGGCGCGGCGTGTTCGACAGCGTCGGCAGGAGGATCGCATTCTCCGCATAGTTCGCGGCGACCTTTTCGGAATCTCGCGTTCTGAGCGACGCGTTCCAGCGGTCGAACAATTTGGCTACCTGCTGGTCGGTGATCGGTGCGCAGTTTACGCTGCCAGCGTCAGCTTGCTGCAATGAGAGAGTGGAAAGTACCGCCGCGGTGGCAAGTATAAGACGCATGTGTCATCTCCGGTTCTGTTACGGGATCGGTTGAGTGACCCTCAAGGCCACTTTCTCTGGGGCTGGAGGCCTCGTTGGTATCACCAAGATCGACATTCCAACCGATGAATTTGCTTCAGCGAGCTGCACGAAAAATCCTTCGAACATAACCAAGGACACCGCCCAATCCTCGGCTGGCCCTCCACGCTGGGGGACGCCGTATTTCCATTGCCGCAAGCAAGTGGCACTCGCCAGGATTGGTGAAAGACAGAGGCAGGCGGCGATCACCAGGTGATTTAATGTAGCCTAGTCGGACCCTTTCAGCACCACATTCCAGAGCGGGGCCTCTTGACCCATTTTGATCCTTTCCCGTAGCACCCGTGTGCCCTCGACGGCCTGATCTTCGTCAATTGATGGCTCGTCTAATGCAGCGCGACAATCAATTCGCAAAATCGATTGTTTGGATAACATGCATCCACGCGATCAATTTGGATTCAAGCCCCCATGGGCCACCGTTCAGGGTTTGCTAATCGGCCAAGCCGACGACCGCGGCCACATCTCAGCAAACTGAATTTTGGGGCTCGTTTCGCCCGATGGAGCTCTTCACGACAAGTGGCGGCAAATTCAAAAATTTTTGCTGCAGAACAAGGTGCGTGGGAATGCATCGGTGGCGTGGATGCCAATAAATCGAAACAATCAATTATGCCCAATGTCCGATGAGAAAAATGTAGACGTCACGCGGCGTTTGTAGTGCTGCATCACCAGGAGCATTTGCGATGGGAAAATTTTTCCGGGGGAGCGAGAACGCCGACAGCCTCTTTGGCAAAACCTGGCCTATGTCAACTCGGAAAACAGCGTGGACGATTTGGTTCACCTGACTGGTGCCCACACTGTGGCCGATCTTGCCCATATGCATCTGGCAGGGTGGGACTTCACGTTCGTCTGATTGCATTATTTACCGTGGCCTTACCACCTAGCAGATGCGCGATTTTAGCTTCTCTGCGAGTCCGCCGCTCCCAGCCCTGTTTGACTTTGCGGCCGGCGCGGTCGCCTCCCGAAGGTTCAGCCAGCCGGTGGCCACCCAATCAGCAACCAAAAGTGGCTTTTCGCGCAGGATATCCATAATATATCGAAATTCCCTCAACCGGATTTTGGGAACGGCGGAATCCACCGGACATGTCCCCAGAGCGCAAGACGGTGTACTTGCAAAATGGTGACGGTCGGAAACGAAGAGCAACGACAATTCAGCTCTTCTTCAAACAAACACTATCAATTTAGCCAGATCAGCGGCCCGGACAGGCCGCCGGCGGGTCGGAATTCTCCGAGTGCGAAACCAGGCGCGAGGAATAGTCGGCCGATATTGCCGCGGATGGGACACCGGCCGTTTCGAGCATGGCCGCCTTTTCGAACAGATGGCAGCAGCCTCACGAGGTCTGAGCCTTTGTCATACCAGTCGATTTTGGTGGCAGAGCGATCCCGCCGGCCAGGTCAGGCCAGGCACTCGGCGGCAGGTCATAATGCCCAAAAGGTCAGCTCCCCTACAGTCGAAACTAGTCAATTCAATCCAGAGATGTCCGAATTACGCACTTAATAGTCGTTGCGATGCTCCTTCGCCTTGCCCTGAAACTTCAGGGCCTCAGATCTGCCCTGCAACGTTTAAACTCGACTGTTCCTCTTCTTCTGCTCCAAACAGCTCCCAGGTTAATCCGCTTATGCGTTTCAAGGGTCTTGATCTTAATCTTCTCGTCGCATTGGACGCTTTGGTGACTGAACGCAACCTTACAGCGGCGGCGCGCAGCATCAATCTCAGTCAGCCGGCAATGAGTGCCGCTGTCCGCCGACTGCGCAACTATTTCCGCGATGATCTGTTTACGATGCAGAGCCGAGAACTTGTTCTCACGCCACGTGCGGAAGGCCTCGCCTCAGCAGTCCGCGAGGCATTACAACACATTCAACTCACCATTGTTTCTGGCGCCGGGTTCGCTCCAGACGAACCGGAGCGACACTTCAGGATTGCGCTTTGCGATTTCATGACGACTGTTTTCTTTCGAAATATCATAGAGCGTCTCGCGCGCGAAGCTCCCGCAGTTAGTTTTGAGTTGCTTCCGCTAACGGACAATCCGGATCTGCTTCTGCGGCGGGGAAGAGCCGATTTTCTAATTCTTCCGGAATTGTTCATGTCGAGTGCGCACCCCAGAGCGAAGCTGTTCGACGAAAAGTTCGTGTCCGTCGGCTGTGCCACGAACACAAAACTAACTGGTCATCTTACGGTCAGAGACTATATGTCGATGGGTCACGTTTCGGCTAGGTTTGGGCTTGGCCAGCAGCAGTCCATTGAGGACTTTTATTTGTTGGAACGTGGCATCAAAAGACGTATCGAAGTGGCCGTTCAAGGTTTTGGCTTGGTGCCGGCCGCGCTTCTGGGCACCGACAGGCTCGCAATTATGCCTCTGCGGTTGGTGAAGCACTTTGAAACATCAATGCCACTACGGATTGTGGAAAATCCTATACCTCTTCCGGCCTTCACTGAGGGTATCCAGTGGCCGACCTCCCATGAAAACGATCCGGCAAGTATCTGGATGCGAGAGATAATGCGGCAGGAGGCGTGCCGGCTAGCAAATTCTTCAATGTCACGCGAACACGGTATTTAGGAGACGGAACGAAGCTGAGCTTGCAGTGGTGTGCCAATACGAGATCGTTGACACGTTCGAGTAAGCCATTTCGGCCAACACCTGGTGGATGTCCCAAGCGCTCACGGCAGCTGAGCTGGACGACGAGCCGGACCCTTCATCGGCGGCGACAACCGCAAATCATAGCAAACAGAAGAAATGTAATATGCAAACAGTAACCGCAAGAGACCTGGGCCGGATGTCGCAAAGTAGCGACCCACATTTGACATTTAGACGCGATGGATCGACGTTTGATGGCATGATCGAAACACTCGGTGCCGCCTTTGGCGAATATAGGGCCGAGCTTGTCAGCCAGGTCGATGACTTCCAATGGAGTCTTGATTTTTCGACCTTTGATTGTGCAACGGTGATCAGGGGGTTTCACCGACACGAGTTTCAGTTTCAAGTTCAACCTACCGCCAGCGCCGTGCCGCATTTGTCGATCGTGCTGCCACGCAATGGTGGTATGGGGGTGGCCTCCGGCTCGCGCGAGGCCGTCGCCCGCGATGGAAAGTTGCTTCTCTATAACAATCTCGAGGCGGAAAGCGTCATGATGTACGGCCGATCGAACATCATCGACGAGCTTTTGCTCAACTGGAACGTCGTTCTCGAAACGCTTGATCGAACCTTCGAAACGCCATTCAGCGGCTCGTTGGATCTCCTGCCGGAATTAGAAATGTCGACACCGGCTGGCCAAATGATTGGCTCACTCGCAGAGACTATCATGCAGGGCCTGCGTGATCCCTCGGTGCGATCCCCAGTCGCGATGGCGCACGTCACGCAAGCTCTGGCCGACGTCATAGTGCGCCTGGTGCCGCATAAGCTTTCCCACCTGCTCGACAGGCAGCCTTGCATGATTGCACCCAAGCATGTCCGTCGCGCGATAGAGTTTATGGAAGCCAATATCAGTCAGCCGATCAGAATGCCGATGGTCGCTGAAGCCGCCGGAGTGTCGATACGCGCATTGCAACTTGGCTTCCGGGCTTTTCGGGAAACCACGCCGGCCGCATATCTGGCGAGGCTTCGGTTGCGTGCCGCGCGGGTGGATTTACTTGATCCCACCAACGCGAACTCTACCAGAGAAATCTGCTTGAAATGGGGATTCTTTCACTTCGGACGGTTCTCGGCAATGTATAAAGCGACCTACGGCGAAGGCCCTTCCGACACGAGGAGACGCATCAGGGGCATGCCGCCTCGTGCTTGCCGGCAACAAAAAACTGTGGTGGGCGGTTGGATCTCGCTGACATGAGCTCTCGCTTGATAGATGATCAGCGGAAGTACCGTAAGCGGTGATAAGATTGCGCTGCAGCCCGGCTCGAAAAGCCGCCATCGATGTTCGTCAAGCGGTGAACTGGAGATAAGGGTAGGGGGACACTTGAACTATTCCCGCGTCCGCGATCTCATCAGGTGTCATCGACTTTCGACCCGCCATCCTGAGCATGATTCGACGGTAAGGATTTTGCCAGATTGCGCACTTCTTGCGCGAGAAACGTCCGGTAGCCCTTTGCTCGCAAGTCGCAAGCTGGGCAAATTCCGCACCCATAACCCCATTCGTGCCGGTCACCCCGAACCCCCAAGTAGCAGGTGTGACTGTTCTCTATGATCGTATCGACGAGTTCCTTGCCTCCGAGGTCCTTGGCAAGCTGCCAAGTCCGTGCCTTGTCGATCCACATAAGCGGTGTGTCCAAGACCAGACGCTTTTCCATTCCGAGATTAAGCGCAGTCTGCAGGGCCTTCATCGTATCGTTGCGACAGTCTGGATACCCGGAAAAGTCGGTTTCGCACATTCCACCTACGATGTGTTCTAACTCTCTACGATAGGCGAGCGCTGCCGCAACCGTCAGGAAAATCAGATTGCGGCCCGGAACAAAGGTGTTCGGAAGTCCAGTATCAGCCATTTCGATTGCCATACTGCTTGTTAGCGCGCTGTTTGAGATATCCTCCAGGGCTGCAAGAGGAATCCTGTGATCATCACCGAGGCGTTCCGACCACATCGCATTGATCTTGCCAACTTTGGTACGAAGCGTTTCGCGGCACTTAAGTTCAATCCTATGCCGTTGGCCATAATCAAAACCCACCGTCTCGACGCGCTCGAATCGATCGAGTGCCCAAGCCAGGCAAGTTGTCGAATCCTGTCCGCCGGAAAATAAGACCAACGCAGACGACGCCGCCACCTCAGTGCTCCTTATCACTTGCCGTCATATTCCGCCCAACAAAAGGGAGTCTCGAACACCTTGATCGATCGCATTCGCCCGACGAGAGGCTTGATCTTCTCCCAAATCCAAACCGCGATGTTCTCTGCGGTCGGATTTTCCAATCCTGGGATCTCGTTAAGTGTATGATGATCGAGTTGCTCGATAACTGGTCCAAAGACCTTTTCTACATCAAAAAAATCAACGACGAACCCCGTATTCGGATCGACCTCGCCCTCCAATTGGAGCTCGATCCGATACGAATGGCCATGCATTCGATGGCACTTGTGCGCCGCCGGAACATGCGGCAGACGATGAGCGGCCTCGAAGGTAAACGCTTGAGTGATTTTCATGGCATTCCGATCATTTTGTGGGTCTGCAGACTGAGCCGCCAATGCGGGTTCTGCAGACAAAACTCCGTAACCGCTGCGGTATTCCTTACTCGATCCGGCCCGTCCATGGGCTGAAGGAAATATTGGTCGAAATGGACGTCAGGGAGATCGTCAGGAAAGAGATCGACCTGCGGGTAGACGAGCTTAAGTTCGCTCCCAGATCTAAGCTCCAGCGGCGCGCCAGCTTTTGGACTGACGCAAATCCAGTCGATACCTTTTGGCGGCTCCATTGTACCGTTTGTTTCAATTGCAATTTCAAAGCCGACTGCACGCACGGCGCCGATGAGAGCTGCGTCCAGCTGTAACAGCGGCTCGCCACCTGTGAAAACCACATATCGGTTGCGTTCTATCTTTCCCCAGGTGGCGGCGATTGCACCCGCTAGTGAGGCCGCATCCTGAAATTTGCCGCCTCCGTAGCCATCGGTACCGACGAAGTCGGTGTCGCAAAACTGGCAAAGTGCTTTGTGCCGATCCTCCTCTCGACCTGACCACAAATTGCACCCCGAAAATCGGCAAAATACAGCAGCACGTCCGGCTTGAGCGCCTTCGCCTTGAAGCGTCTTGAACAATTCTTTGACGATGTAGCTCATACTCCACCTATCTCCGTAACGGCATCGTCATCGCGATCTTTGCTGTCTCGGCCGTGAATGCCGCGCGTCGATCTCCACAGTGATCTAACTGCTTTCGCAACCGAGAAACTGCGGCGCAGTCGGATAACTGAAGTACGAACGCAGCTGCGCCTCGCTGCATTTTGTCAAGATGAGGTCTGCGGCATTGCCGTCTCCCAGCCCGATTCAGTATTTTCCTAACCGCTTCGCTCTCCTGTGTCGTTGAGCAATATCAACGTCCTGCAATTGATTTTGATTTCGGGATGACAGGTCGCTGAGTGCTCGAGGTCGATCGACGTTATCGGCGTTGTCGCCTGTGTCCATTCCTTGCGACGCAGCTCCGTGTTCAGATCGATTGAAGCTTTTTCCGATCATGGCATGCTTCCGCTATGACCACCGTTCTTTACGCAAACAGGGTTCCCCCTAGGGCAGATTGTCTGATATAGACCGTGCGCCTTGTCGCTGGCGCACCAATGCCATCCGCGTCAGCGCGCCCCGCCCTGTCATTGCCTGCCACGCGGTAATGACAGGGCGAATGCCCGATCAAGAGTGATGAGCCGGGATGCTGGGCGTCAGTTCCTTCGGCCGATTAAGCAGCGATCGGTCTCCAAGGTACAATCACGCCACAGGTGGCGATCGCCGGAGTGGGTCATAGTATCCGCCGTTAGCAGTAAGCTGATTTCGATTGTGATCCCATTGTCCGGCCTTGTTGCGCTGCCGACTGAAGCGCATCCGGGACAAAAGAAAGCACATGTCGACGAAATTCCCGATCGGCGTTACGCCAAGTGATCAATGCAAGACTGAATGTGTCTGCTGGGCGCAGCGCATCTGCGGAGGCGAGTCGCCAAACTGCCAATATTGTGCAGCCTATTCTGGCGCGCCTTCAAGGAGGCCGTCATAGACTTCCATGAGCGCACTGGTGATAGCCTGTCCAAGAGCATTGCCTGCTTCCCGGACAGCCTCTTCGGTTTCATCACGCGCGGCCTTGGCCAGGTCAAAACCTTGTTCGCCGACGATCCGCTTGGCGACTTCGATGGCCCAGATACCGAAGTCACCCCGATTATCGATGTTGATGTATTCTGCCATTATTCGTCCCGCCTGTTTATGACTGAGCGGTCTAGACGTTTATTCTCGCCATGGCCAGCACATTTGGCGGATAACCGTCCAGCGCAATTATAATCGAATTCTCTGGCCATGCTCTCAGTGCAAGCCACGCTCCAGTCGTTAGCGCATCGAACGCAACAAGGGCTTACGTCAAGGCATTCCGAAGCGATATCCATCCGTCATTTGAATGGGTTGCATCCAAATAATCGATTTTACGGATTGATCGGTATGATCCATTAGAAGAGGGTCGCTTGATTGACGTCAAGCCCACTGATGGCTTCGCCAAGCGGTTCAGGAAAGGACAGGTACTTGGTTACAGGGCCCAACAGATCGGAACCTGACGCCAAGGAGGACCCTGTTGGCATAGGGGCTGCATCGACTGCTGGCGAATGCGTTGTACGCGCCCTCGGTATCGCGACTTTCATCGGTTAGCCGTTTTAAGAAATAGTCGGAGATCTTTGCATGTGCTCGCAAGTGCGGTGGAAACTATGCTGGGAAAACGAGCTGGAGCTCGCCGACCACGTCGAACTTGCCGACTTCTTTCGAAGGATCTATTGGCCTACCGGCCTCTATAACGCAAAACCATTCGAGGGCAGTCGAAGCTGGGCGGGAGCGAGACCCGAGCTGCGGGCAATCGGCTATGACTCTGGTGGTGTCGCCGCTCACATGGGATTGCTGCGTCGATTCATCAAAGTTGGGGCCGTCGACCTACCCGTCGCCGAATTGGGATTGTACGGGGTGCGCACCGATCCTGAAAGACTGGGGATTAGCCATTCCATCCGCGCCGTGCTGCCAATACTGGAGGAGCTCGCCGTGCCATTTGCTTTCGGCACGGTCCGACCCGCGTTGCAAAAGCATATTGAGAGGCTCGGTCGGCACGGCCCGATGACGGTTTTGTCGGGCGTGCGCGGACGGTCTACGCTGCCAGAGCCGCGTCTCGACAAGCCGCCCACGCGCATCGATGACGCACTGGTTACGGTTTTGCCGATTGGACGATCGATGGCCGATTGGCCGACTGGTGCGATGATCGACCGGAACGGGCCGGAGCTATGACGCCGTTCGATTGCATCGACGTCCTCACCCTTATCGCAAACAGGAAATCCTTGACGTGTTGCGCGCATCAGACGCGGCCTCTTCGGGCAAGGGCCAGTCCGCAGCAGATCAATCGCTTCCTTGCTTAGGGCAGTTCTAGTTTATGGCAGCCTCCCGTCGAGCCCTCAGTTAATCCAATCGATTGAGAATTACATCAGGTCTACTCAATGCCGCGAAAATTTCGAACTGATATCCAAGCCTTGCGTGGCTTGGCTGTTTTGCTGGTCGTCCTCTATCACGCACGTATTGGGCCGTTTACAGCTGGCTATCTGGGCGTTGACGTTTTTTTTGTGATTTCCGGCTTTTTGATTACCAGACTGATCCGGACGCAGCTTGAGCAATCGCGGTTCAGCTTTTCGGAATTCTATTACCGACGTGCGAAGCGTCTGTTGCCGGCGGCCTACGTCGTCATTGCGCTTACGACGGTCGCCGCGCCATTTTTGCTGTCGGACGTCGGGCTGCGGGAGTTCCGTAATCAGGTCATAGGGGCGCTCACATTTTCCACTAACATCGTTCTTTGGTCCCAAGTGGACTATTTCGGCCCGGCCGCCGAAACGATGCCCCTCTTGCATTTTTGGTCGCTCTCCGTTGAAGAACAGTACTATCTGCTGCTGCCCCTCTTCTTGGCTTTGGCGCCGAGGAGATGGTGGCTCATCGGAATTGCGACGCTCCTTGTCGCTAGCCTAGCTCTATGTTTTTATCTGGTCGCCCAGAACCCATCTGCTGTGTTTTACCTTCTGCCGACCCGATCTTGGGAAATGGCCATTGGTTCACTTGGCGCATTGCTTCCCACCAGACCCTTGGTGTCTGCCGCGCTTATGAAGCTGCGTCTTCCCGCCCTCGCGGTTCTCCTCCTTGCCCCGACGGGCCTCGCACATCCCGTCGTGGATGCCGCTTTGATTTGCCTTGCAACTCTGGCCCTCCTGCTTGCGCCCACCCAGGACAATGTGATGGTGCGAGGCATGGCTAGGATCGGGGACGTCTCTTACTCACTCTATTTGATCCACTGGCCCGTACTTGTCTATGTGAGAGCTGTTTGGCTGGCGGAGCCTCCGGCGCTTGCGATCTATGCGGCCGTTGCTTTCTCATTTATTGGAAGCTTGGGGCTTTACTCGTTCGTGGAGGAGCCATTCCGGCGTGGATACGTGATGTCTCGCGTCCGGCTGGTCTCAGGATTGGCCGCCGCGTCGATTCTTCTCGCCTTCTCGCCCTCTGTTGCCATTGCCACAACCGAGAGAAAGTTTGATTTTGCCACAGTCCGGCGGATCAACTACGGTCTGGGAAGAGAATGTGATTTCAAACCGGGTCCGCCTCCTCAGGACGTCCCGAAGAGCTGCCAGACGACAAGCAAACCTGAATTACTGGTCTGGGGCGATTCATTTGCCATGGCACTGGTTCCCGGCTTAGCCAAAACAATCGGCGAAGCCGGACTAGCTCAGCTCACAATGAGCGGGTGCTTCCCGGCCATTGGCGTTGCTGCTGTTTCCAAAGAGTTAGCGTCGCCCTTTTCCCGTGCCTTCGGCGAGGACTGCATTGCATTCAATGATCGTGTTCTGGCCATTTTGAGAAATCGGCCGGAGATCAGCACGGTGGCCATCTCAAGCCCTTTCGATACCCCCGTATCGAATCAATTTATGGTGCTTAAGAGAAGCGGTGAGACCCTCACCGATGACGAGGCCTCTCTGTATATAACCGTTGAGGGAATCAAGGCTCTCGTCAAAGATGTTCGCGCTTTGGGCAAGCGAGTGGTTGTGGTTGCTCCTCCGCCAGTCGGAAACTTCGACATTGGCGATTGCCTTGAGCGGAAGGCGAGGGGAGCGATTATTCTTGGGCGCTACAGCGGCTGCGAAATATATGTCAGCGAATACCGCCGGAGACGCGCCCGTACGCTCGAGCTGTTGAACGAAGTGGGCTTGAAGGCTGATGTTGGGGTGGTTTCCTATCACAACTTTCTTTGCGACGGCACCACGTGCAAAACCGAGATCGACGGCAAATTCCTTTACCGGGACAGCGGTCACCTTTCCTATGAAGGATCAGAGATCATCGCTCGTCAGACAAAACTAGCTGAAAAGCTGATCAGGGCGGCCCGTTAGAGCATGTTCGACAAAAACTTCCAGTGACGAGGGAAGGTGACGCGCACCCTGGCGCCGCCCATGCGTCGAAACAAAAACGATAGGAGACAAGATGCCCGATCAAATCGCAGACAACGTCATCGTAATGATCAAGAAAAAAGCCGCAGCTAACGGCACTGAGTCCTCTCCAACTGAAAACAAAATTACGACTGCAACTGAACTTGCCTCGCTGGGTCTCGATTCGTTGGACCTGACGGAACTACTATGGGATCTAGAGGAGACCTATGGAATTGGCATCGAGCTCAATACGACCGAAGCCTGGGCAAATCTTCAAACTGTCGGCGATCTGGTGGAAGCCGTCCGCGCTCTGATCGCAAAGGAGGTTTGAATGGATAGGCGCGTCGTTATCACGGGAATTGGTGGGCTGTGCGGGCTCGGGACCAACGTCGCCGCCATCTGGAAAGCTATGCGCGAAGGACGTTCCGCGATTAGCCCCATCACCAATTCAGAACTTCATGAGTTGAACGGCACGATTGGGGCCGAGATCAAGGTGCTGCCGGAGCATGGCATTGACCCGAAGCAATCCGCCTCCATGGATCGCTTCAGCTTACTTGCCGTAATTGCCGCACGCGAAGCCGCTAAGCAGGCCGAACTCTCCGTTGACGAAGAAAACACTCATCGTATCGGCGCAGCTGTAGGTGTGGGCATTTGCGGCTGGGATGCGATTGAAACAAACTACCGTGCTCTCCTTTTAGAGGGCGTTCGCCGGGCTGCCATTCTCACTGCACCGAAGGTCATGCCGAGTGCGGCTGCCGCACAGGTCAGCATGAACCTCAGTTTGCGAGGGCCGGTCTTCGGTATTGCGTCCGCCTGTGCCTCGGCCAACCATGCCATCGCATCGGCTGTGGATCAGATTAGACTTGGCCGCGCCGACGCGATGGTCGCCGGCGGCAGCGATGCGCCGCTCATATGGGGTGTCCTGAAGTCGTGGGAAGCACTGCGCGTACTTTCATCAGATACATGCAGGCCCTTCTCGGCCGATCGAAAGGGTTTGGTATTGGGTGAGGGCGCGGGCATGGCCGTACTGGAAAGTTACGAGCATGCTGCACGGCGCGATGCCAAAATTCTTGCTGAGGTCGCCGGCGCTGGTCTTTCCGCCGATGCATTCGACATCGTTGCGCCCAGTGTCGAAGGGCCGATGGCCGCGATGCGCGCCTGCCTATCTGATGCACGGCTGAATGCAGAGGATGTGGACTATCTAAATGCTCATGGCACGGGCACCAAGGCCAATGATCCGATAGAAACTGCGGCGATCAATCGCGTCTTCCGTCATCATGCCCGCTCGTTGTCCGTCTCTTCAACCAAGTCCATGCATGCGCATTGCCTTGGCGCGTCGAGCGCGCTCGAAATGATCGCCTGTGTGATGGCTCTCCGGGAGGGCGTGGTGCCGCCGACAGCAAATTATCGTGTACCAGACCCCGATTGCAATCTTGACATTACCCCCAATGTGCCGCGCGAGCGAAAGGTGCGCGTAGCACTAAGCAACGCCTTCGCAATGGGCGGCACGAACGCAGTTTTGGCATTCAAGCATGCTTAGCGGGAGACACACGTCTCACCGTCTGTCGCTTCAGCAATGCCTTGCTCACACTGCCTCTCAGTAACCTTACCGACAGGGCGCTCAGGCCAGCTGTCTCTGGGTGACGTTGCCGCCGGCGCCCAGAGTATGTCGATCATCAACGACGAAAGGGTCTCGATGAATATCGCACCGCGGAACGCTGCAGATTCGCATCGAAAAGAGGATGCTCATCTTGCACGCCATCTTTCCAACCGGCACCTCCAGCTTATCGCTATCGGAGGCGCGGTCGGCACCGGTCTTTTTATGGGATCAGGAAAGACCATTTCGCTCGCCGGTCCTTCGATCTTGCTCGTCTATGCGGTCATCGGCTTCATGCTTTTCTTCGTCATGCGTGCGCTCGGGGAAATCCTGCTTTCCAACCTGGAATATCGCTCGTTTGCGGATTTCGCCGGGGATTATCTCGGCCCCTGGGCTCAGTTTTTCACCGGTTGGACCTATTGGCTGAGCTGGATCGTGACCGGCGTGGCCGATGTTGTTGCCGTTTCCAGCTATGTGGCGTTTTGGTTCCCTGAACTGGCGCTTTGGATACCGGCGCTTGGCTTGATATTCACGCTTCTCGCCCTCAACCTGCCTACCGTTCGCAATTTCGGCGAAATTGAATTCTGGTTCGCACTCATCAAGATCCTCGCGATCGTGTCGCTTATCATTACTGGCGCCTATATGCTTTCCACAGGCTTCAGGCTGCCCAACGGAAGCACGGCATCCGTCTCGCATCTTTGGCAACATGGCGGCTTCTTTCCGAACGGGTTCCACGGCTTCGTTGCCGGTTTCCAGATTGCGGTGTTTGCTTTCGCAGGTATCGAACTCGTTGGAATGACCGCGGCGGAGACCAAAGATTCCGTCCGCAACCTGCCAAAGGCGATCAACTCGATTCCGGTCCGCGTCGCTCTCTTCTATCTCGGTGCCCTATTCGTCATCCTTACAGTCATCCCATGGAATCAAGTCGATCCGAATTCGAGCCCGTTCGTTTCCATGTTCTCGCTCGCTGGCTTTGGCATTGCCGCGCATGTTGTGAATTTCGTCGTACTGACCTCGGCGACATCAAGTGCCAACTCAGGCATCTATTCGACATCGCGCATGGTCTACGGGCTTGCGACTTTCCGACTGGCGCCGAGCCTGTTCGGCAAGTTGAACCAGCGGAAAGTGCCGGTAAATGCGCTGTTCTTCTCGTGCATCTTCCTACTGGCGGGCGTCGTACTGCTTTATGTCGGAGATAGTATTATCGAGGCCTTCACCATCGTCACCACGGTTTCGGCGGTGCTTATCATCTTTATTTGGTCGATCATTCTGGCATCTTACCTGCAATATCGCCGCAAGCGGCCTGACTTGCACGAAAAGTCCACCTTCAAAATGCCCGGCGGACGTGCGGCTGTCGCGATGGTCTTCGGCTTCTTCATCTTCATCCTATGGGCGTTGGCGCAGAAGCCCGATACGGCCATCGCCTTGAAGGTCACGCCGCTTTGGTTCGTCTTACTCGCAATCGCCTATGCGGTAGTCAAAGCACGACGCTCACGATTGCCTGCCGGTGCATAAATGGCAAACTGACGCCTTGGCGGAACGGCTGGCACGGCTCGGCTATAGGATGCTGAACTCGTGCCGTCACGCACTGTCGGCTACGACGCCATTCGTCGTACCGCAGATGGCAGCAAGCAGCATATCCAGATCAAGGGTCGGGCCTTCGGCAATCATGCAAAGCAAGCAAGCCGCAGGCTGCGATAACGTGCCGGTGCGGCTCGATAATGCCACTCTCGAACGGCGCGAGATGTGGGAAGCATCCGATGTGGATATCCAGATACGATTGGCCTCGTCAAGGTCAAAGGCTCGTGAGCGCGGCGCGTTTGGCGTTCGCGAGTTCAAGCGCCTTGCCGTCAAAGTGTGGTCTGCCGCCTGACCTCGTTTGGGACGTGTCAGAGCATATACCCGAGATGCGACGAGACGTTATCGGCAATGCTGATGGTGCGATGGGCATAGGCCCGATGACCAAATAGCTGCCGATCTGCGTTGCTGTCTCGTCGGCGATCCGAAAGCTTGGTTGACTGTGTAATTCAAGAGACCGGCAGCTGGATCCGAAATAGCGTTCCCTCGTTCGCATAGTGAGTTTGTAGGAAGCACCACGGTTCGTCATGGCGATCATTGTCGGGATTGTCAGAAATCCGACACGGGCAGTCTGAGGCGCCTCGTCGAGGCATGTGGGAAGGATGGAATGGCTTGCCGGCAACAAAGCCAGCCGACCCCTGGCGCTATTTGCCGAAGAACGCAGGAACCATCGCTCTGCAAAGGGTCTCGGATGGACCATGAGCCCGTTTCGACGCAATACCACTGCAGCGCGGCATTGCGCGAAACCAGATACAACACAGTCGCTGCTTTCCAGTCGGCCAGCGCAGATAGATCCTAAAAACCTCGACGGAAACATCGCCAGGCTCTCTGAATGATACATTCCGAGCCGGTTGATCACCACATGACGTCCGGATGGCCGAAAATGTTTTCGCCCATCCGTCTGCTAAGCAGTCCTTGCGATGCATCCCTGCCGTTTAGGCAATCTCGGCCGTCAATCGCTTAAAGATCGGAACCAACCGGGGATGACGGCCGGTGGGCGGATGCTGAATATCGACCGTGCGGCCCACTTTTTTCTGCCGCTTTAGCCAATCGCGCAATGTTTCTGCGCAGGTATGGTCAACATAATGCAGATCGCCGCCGGCGATCCGGACTTTGCAATCAGCTGGCAGCGTTTCTAAAGTATTGAGGAGTGCCGGAACATCCTTGCAAGTCGCAACGCCGGCAAGGGTCAGATGAACTGTCTCAGCCTCTTCCAATCGATCGATAGCAAGCTTGCGTCGTAGATAAGGAAGGACCTCAAGAATCGAAAGCGTCAAACCTAGTGCCACGCCAACGAGCAAGTCTTGAAGTACGACCATGGTAACGGTCGCAATCCAAATGCCCACCGGAACCCAACCGTGATGATCGAAGAGAATGCGCACGTGCTGAAGGCTGATCAGCCGCCACCCCGTAACGAGCAATACCGCTGCCAGCGCCGTCAGAGGCACCATGGAAAGCAATTGCGGCAGAAACACCACAAGACCGAGAATCCAAACGCCATGCAGGACAGCCGATGCCCGTGTGTGCGCCCCAGCTTGAATATTTGCCAATGAGCGCACGATAACGCCAGTGATCGGCAGGCCCCCGAGCAGACCGCAGAGTCCATTGCCAATGCCCTGCGCCAAAAGCTCCTTGTTGAAGCGCGTGCTGACCCCGTCATGCATTCGGTCGACAGCCGCGGACGACAGCAATGATTCCGCACTGGCAATGACCGCAATCACCAAAGTTGTGACGACAATCCCCGGATGAGCCATATTTGCGAAACTTTCCATCGTCGGCAATGAAATGCTGTTTGCCAGAGATGCGGGAACCTCGACCCTGGCAATCGGCAGCCGCATTGCGGCCGTCAATATGGTTCCGGTCGCAACGCCCACCAGCGCACCAGGCACCAGCTTCAGCCGCTTTGGCCTGAATTTTTCCCAACCGATCATCGCAAGCAGGGATATCAGCCCTACAAGCAAGTCTGCGGCTTCACTCGTCAAACCGCGTCCCCAAAGATGTCCGAATGTTCGCTCCATCGCCACGACGTTCTCGATTCCGCCGGCAGCGGGTTTGGCCCCCATCAGAACGTGGATTTGTCCGAGGATAATCAGAATGCCGATACCGGCGAGCATACCGTGAACGACAGCAGGCGAGATTGCCCGAAACCATGAACCGATCTTCAGGAACGCGGCAAGGACCTGCAGAAGCCCAGCGACGATCAGGACCGGCCCCAGCATCGCGACTCCATGTTGTTCGACAAAGCCGAAGACAACCACCGCCAGACCAGCAGCAGGCCCTGATACTTGTAGCGGCGAGCCCGCCAGCAAGCCGACCACAATGCCGCCGATGATGCCTGATATGAGGCCCATGGCAACAGGCACGCCCGAGGCAACCGCGATGCCAAGGCAAAGCGGGATGGCAACGAGAAAAACGACAAGCGACGCAGCAAAGTCGCGCGAAAAAACGAAGTTACTATTGGTCATCGCACTACTCCGCTGCAATCGCGGCTGCGACTTGCGGACGATTCCGGCCAGTGACTGCGGCGGGTAACGGCCCGTCCTCGCGTATCTTCGTGAAGCGAGCGGCCGACCCATCGTAAACCTCCACCTCGCCTGTTTCGATATCGAAGAACCAACCGTGCAGCGTTACGTCATTGGTCGCTAGTTTGGCTGCGACGGAAGGATGTGTGCGAAGGTGATCAAGCTGAACAATTACGTTCTCCATAGCGATGGCGCGGATTTTTTGGCGTTCGGGCAGATCGGCCGGATAGGCTTGGCAAACGATCGAGTGGGCAGCATAGCCGTGCTTCAGCCATGCGGCCACGTTCGGCATGGATTTCAGCAAATCGGGACGGCATAGTCCTTTCATCGCGCCGCAATCGGAATGGCCGCAGACGATGATGTCACGAACCGCGAGTGCTACGACGGCATATTCGATTGCTGATGAAACGCCACCATTTGCGGTGGAAAACGGTGGAACGATATTTCCGGCATTACGGCATACGAACAGCTCACCTGGTCCTGATTGCGTAATTGTTTCAGGCAGAACCCGGCTGTCGGCGCACGAAATCATCAAGGCGTGCGGCTGCTGTCCCTCTTGCGCAAGCTTCTGGTAAAGTGCCTGATAGTTCGGGAAGACGGCACCGCGGAAGTTCGAGATACCTTTTAATAGATCACCCATAGCAAGTCCTCATTGTTGGTGGAAGCAGGGCGCAACCTTGCTTCGGCGGATTGGAAATCTGATTATTTCGCAAGTGCGAGATGGGAATGGGATAAGCAAAGACGATGCCAAGCCTTCAGTCGCTCCGTCCCAAATCGCAAAGATGTGACGCGCTCAGGATGGCGATGCAGCTGCCTCCCGCAGCTGCCGGCCAAATCCGGTGTGCGCAAGCAAGGCGGCAATTCCCAACGAGACCCGATTTAGGTGGCGGACAGGTTCATAATCGATGTGATGTTGCGATGCGGAATCGTGACGAAGAGTTCGGCATCATCCACGATTTCATCGATTTGTTCGACCGAGAGCAGATGTCGAATTTCGCGAGGGCATGGGTCAACGACTGCTTGTAAGAACGGCAAACGAACAGGCCGACGCAACCATGGGCCCGCGCCGTGTCAAGAATGCGAGTTTCTGACAGACAAGATTGCTGTGGCCAGAGCCATGGCGGCCAGACCGGCCGCGCCCATCGGCAGCACCGACACGTCATAACTTGCAAGAAGCCCGCCGCCGACTGCGGCACCACCAGCAACACCGATGTGCATTGCGGTCACATTCGCACCGATGACAATGTCGTTCGGGCTTCGCGCGAGATCCGCAATATAGCTTTGGACGATCGGCGAGATCGACCAACTCGCGCACCCCCATAGTGACAGGCTCGCGAAAAAGAAGATGCTGCTTTCTGACACGCATAATAGCAACGTTGTGACCAGATAAATCGCGGGGCTTGCGACCAGCGCCAACCGGCGTCCTGCAAGATCGGAGAAGATGCCGGCGAGCATGCCGCCCGCCACTCCTGACGACCCAAAAACGGCATAAAGCGATGCCTCCCAACCTGGCCCGGAGAAACCCTTGCTGGCTGCATAAGAGGTCAAATAACTGAAAAGAGTAAAATGACCTGCAATGAACAAAATGGAAACGCACTGCGCCATCATCTGTCTGCGATCTCGGAAATGAGCCAGATACAGCCTGCCAAAAAGCAAGCCCTTGCTCCTTGGCCCGATATTCGGTAGCCGGAAGAGCACAAGCGATAGTGCGACGATAGATAGCCCAATCATCGCAAGGCCGACGGCACGCCAACCAATCAGATGCGTGATCCAGACGCCCAGGGGCACTCCCAGAAAAAGAGAGCTGCTTATTCCAAGGTACACGGCGGCTATGGCACGGGCCCGGTATCTTTCCGAGACGATCCGGACTGCGCAAGCGACGGCGCATATCGATATTTGCGCGCAAGCGGTAGCAGTGACGATCCTCGAGGCGCTTATCAAGAGCAGCCCCGATCCGCCGATCACCACCGGCGCATTGCTACTTGCAAAGATCGCGATGGCGATGACGAGCGTCGGTTTTGCATCGAACTGATAAGAGATCAGTGCAGCAATAGGCGCGAAGATCGCGTAGGTGACCGAAAAAACTGAAATTACGACACTTGCTTCGGACTCAGTTACTCCGAGACCGCGCGCTACATCCGGCAGAATCCCGATGAAAACGTTCTCGGCCAATCCTGTGATAAACACAGCGATAGTGAGGATGAGAATTCGACTATCCACACCGCCAACTGTGCTGGATTGGTTGGCGCTGGCGCAGCCGCCTTTTCCACTTGCTCTGACCCACGCTCGAAGAAATTCTCGGATACGCATGGATTCATCCAGCGTTTCGCGAACCGAGGTGTGCTCCTGCGCCACGCCGGTTCGACATCGACTGGACAGCTCGCAACGAGATCGGCTGCGTAAAGTACTCGTACTTACCCGTCAGCACGCCCTGGGTGAATTGAAGCGCGTACCTGCCAAAGAACCACTCTTCAACAGCATAGCTGCGTGTCAGCTGAGTTGGCGAATTCATGTTCAATCCGGATATTTCAATCCGATTGACCGTGTTCGGCCGGATGCATGGCAGTTTGACGTCCGCAATATGGATCCTGAGTGGGATGCTATCGAATAACTCGAAGGAGAGCTCATCGCCGTTCGACAAATCGACTTTGATGAATGGCAAAGGCTCATCCGGCCTTGCCTTTCTAGCCACAAATTTTTCCACGGCATGAACATGCGTCGAAATCCCTGGATGGGAATCCCACTTTGCATAAAAATCAGACCGTAGGACCTGCCAATCTGCATACAATGACTCGAGATCGCCCCGATCAAATGAATTCGCGTGCCGACACTCGTACGGAACGGGATAGCGGGAAGTCCCAATAATCGATGTAAAATTATGAAATCCGCCCTTGCTGGTCCGTTGTCTCAACTCATTGACCAACGGAACCCACACATCCTTGGTCACGAAATGCAAGGAAGAGTGCGCAAGAGCCAGGTCATAAGTTTTATCTGGGACGAAATCCTCGATTCTCCCTTCGATCACATCGATATTCAACGCAAATTCGTCTGCAATCGATCTAAGCTTTCTGACCGCGCTTGATGACAATTCCAGTGCGGTTACGCTATGCCCCCTGAACGCAAGAAAGAGAGCGTTCCTGCCCTCGCCGCACCCTATGTCGAGGACCGTTGCGTTTCTTGGGAGTTGCTGTTCTACCTCATAGACTTCAAGGCTTGGCCCGCCCATGGTCCAGACGTTAGGATCCGAATAGCCTTGTTCCCAAAACCGTTCGCTACTGCTCATTTCGGAACGTACCTTTCTTCACGGATCTTCACATGGTCCGAGAAGAGGTGATGCGCTATCAGGTTGCTGTATTTGTAACCTTTCCTGGTCAGCCGGATGCCGCCATGGGACCGCAAATCGATGCACCCTTCGGCTTCCAGAGCATCTATCGCCTCTGAAAAATCGGCATAGAGATTCCGCTGGAATAGTCGTGAATAATCTGCCTCAGAAAGCTGGTTGAGCGTAAGATTAAGCATAAAATATCTCAAACGTTCTTCGGCTTCGTTCAAGATGATTCCATACTTCACCAAATTCTGTTCGGTGATTTCGAGATTTAGATAATCGTCTATGGCTTTGCCGACCTGCTTCAGGTCGACCGCGTAGTCGAAGCTGTAGTGGCATTTCCCGTTATAACTTCGCGCGCCTGTTCCGACGCCTATCATTGGAACGCCGAGAAAGTCGGATGTTTCCTGGCCGTAGGCGCTGGCGCCTCCGGGAAGGCAGGTAAACCGGGTAAAGGATTCCTGTCGATATCGATTTTTCTGCATTAAATCGACATTGCTGTCATAGATCGCATATTTAACATGGTCATCTGCATATTCTTGCGGTTGCAATCGTTGCTGCTTCTGCAGGGCGGTAAGGGGCCGGCTGACCACCGGATAGAGCGAAACGGTCGTCGGCCCGAAGGACAAAACCCGCTCCAGCGAGCGTTTCCAGCTTTCCTGGGTCTGACCAGAAAGGCCGTAGATCAAGTCTAGATTAAAGTTATCGAAACGCTTCCGAATTGCTTCAATGGCAGAAATCGACATCGAAACCGGGTATGGGCGACCGCTTGCTTTCAGTTCGGAGGAATCCATCGTTTGGATTCCCATGCTGATTCGGTTCACCCCCTGGTCCTTCAGAAAATCTAGCAGCTCCTCCGACAAAGTGTCTGGAGAGCCTTCCACACACAGCTCGGCTGAACGATCGATATTCGGAAATCCATCTCGAATGGAGGAAAAAATTTGGGCAAACTGATCGATGGGCAGGAGGGTCGGGGTTCCGCCGCCGAAATATACCGATGTCACAGTCCTGTGCCCGGCGAATGTTGCATAAAGACGTATCTGCTCGCAGATTTTTTCGACATAGCATCGAATGAGATTTTCCGTGTGCCGCGTGGTGAGGAATAGCGTGCAATACGTGCACCTGTATCGGCAAAACGGTATATGAATATATAGAGACACCGGCCCGACGTCGTTTGAGTCCCACACATTGCTCAGTCCAATGTTTTCAAGCTCGTTATATGTCCGCTTCGGGGGATAGCTGTATACATACGCTTTGAGCTCCCCGTTGCCGATGGCTTCCCGCAGGTTTTTTGCAAGCGATTGCATGCCCCGTTCTCCTGCTATCGTTCGCCCGCTTCCTTCTCATTTCCATGCTTCAGATGGCGCGGCCAAGAGCGATGTCGCCGAAACAGGAAGTGCTGCTACCGCCGGGATCAAACCGATTTTGCGACATATCTCTCATCTCCTGTTTGCGACGGCAGATTGGCTCCCAGACCACTCTTAAAGGCTGATCCGCCGACATTCTTTGAGATGGGGCAATTTTACTGCGCATTTTTTCAAGTGAATGAGCGGGCCGAAATCTTCTCTCGCGTGCCGCATTCTTGCTGATCAGCCTGCTAAGCTTGCTAAGCTCGCGTTGTCCAAGATTTTGATCGCATAGGCTCCCATTACCTGCATGGTTGCCATGGACGGATAAGACCGACGCACTTCCCGGCGGGCAGCGCAGCGCCGGCGAACTTCAGTACTGCTGCGTCTTACGGCGCCACGTCTGCACGGAGATGGCAAATCGCTGATGCATCGGGCCGTGGCGGCGGCTGATCCATGGATATTTTCCTGTTTGAATTATCATGCGCCAAGAACTGCGACTTCCGTCCGATGCGAGCCGGCCGGCGGCGGCGTAAAGTCAGGCGATTTTTTTGGTCGCCGATCAGACCGAGCCATCACGATCCAGTTCGAGGCAGCAAGAATGGCCGCTATTGTTTCTGCATCATCGTTGCGAGGTATGGGATGGCTTCTCGCGTGCCGCTGTCATTCTCCTTCTTCGTGACTTTGCCCCTTCCTGAGCTTACTCATCCATTTCGTTTATCCGACCACCCGCATTATTCTGCAATCTGCGCGAGGTCGGCTTCGAGGCGCTTGCGTACGAGGTTTGGAACCGTCGTAGTCTTAATGGCATCGAGATTGTCGGGGTTGTCGCCAACTTGAATGAGGGCCACCATTCCCAGGCTCATGTGCGGCGTGCATTTCACTACATAGGCGCCGGGTATGTCGAGTTTTGTCCGATATTCTTCGTTTGGCTTGGATTTGAATTCGGGTGCTCCTTTTGGGATCAAGCCCTTAAATGTTTCGACATTGTGGCCTTTATCAACCGGAATAAAGGTGATCGTGTCGCCTGGGGCGATCTTCATGAAACCTGGCTCGAAGACCATTGCGCCGTCCGCGCCTTTGTTGAGCATGCGGATCTGGTGATCCGCCGCCATGAGGGGCATCGCCGATGCGGCCAGCGCCGCCGTTGCTACGATCGGACCGATTTTAAAATACATTTCTGGTCTCCTTTTGCGACAGCCCGATTAGCTGTCGGCGAAGTTTAGGCGCGTATCGGCAGATATTCCTTGAGGTCGAACAATCTCTGATCAGATTCTCCGAGGGCGATGCGCAGCCGGTAACTGTCCACGCTCGATAAGCGCTGCTGAGAAGCCAGCCGTTCCGGCATACGGTCTCGACGCGCACCATCGTCGGCGATTAAACCGCAATTGGATGCAACCAGTCGGCGCACCACAAAAAAATTGTAGTTTCCGTTGAGAGAGATCAAGGACTGAGTGCGCCTCACGTGCGAATAGTTCCCCAAAGTGGCGAGAAAGATGGCTGCCTCTGGCGCGGTCATCTGCGCTTTGGGAACCATCACATGAATTATACCGCTGAAACCGTGCTGGTTGCGGTCGGCGCTTTCGTGGCACTGGTCTGCGCCGGCGCCGCTCATGACCAGCTTTTTGCGACCCAGATGGGTATACTGTTCTTCTGTCTGTTGGCGGGTGTGGTCGTGCTTGTGCGTCGGATTGATTTTTCCGCCGAGGCAGTTAGCGCCAAAGCCAAAAAGGGGGCCTATTTTGACGAGGTCATCCGATATGGATTGATCGCTACCGTCTTCTGGGGTGTCGTCGGCTTCCTCGTGGGCGTTGTGATTGCTCTCCAACTGGCCTTCCCCGATCTGAACATCGCGCCCTACCTGAACTTTGGTCGCCTCCGTCCTGTCCACACGTCCGCCGTCATCTTCGCATTTGGCGGCAACGCGCTGATCATGACGTCGTTTTACGTGGTCCAACGTACCTGCCGCGCCCGCCTATTCGGCGGCAAGCTCGCTTGGTTCGTTTTCTGGGGATATCAACTATTCATCGTGATGGCGGCCACCGGCTACATACTGGGCATCACCCAGGCACGCGAATACGCGGAGCCGGAATGGTACGTCGATGTGTGGCTGACGCTCGTCTGGGTCGCCTATCTTGCGGTGTTCCTCGGAACAATCCTGAAGCGCAAAGAGCCGCATATCTATGTGGCGAATTGGTTCTATCTGAGCTTCATCGTCACGATTGCGATGCTGCATGTCGTCAATAACCTGGCGGTGCCGGTCTCGTTCCTTGGCTCCAAGAGCTATTCCCTCTTTTCAGGCGTGCAGGATGCTCTCACTCAGTGGTGGTACGGCCACAATGCCGTCGGCTTTTTCCTGACTGCAGGCTTCCTGGGCATGATGTACTACTTCGTGCCGAAACAGGCCAACCGGCCGATTTATTCCTATCGGCTGTCTATCATTCATTTCTGGGCCCTGATCTTCATGTATATCTGGGCCGGTCCGCACCATCTGCATTATACGGCTCTGCCCGACTGGGCGCAGACGCTCGGAATGGTCTTCTCGATCATGCTCTGGATGCCCTCCTGGGGC
>NZ_JARFYM010000036.1 GCF_030272705.1 Rhizobium mayense
ACTATTAACCATGGAAGTAAGCTTTACTTACATACCGTGGGGCTTTGGTGTAAACCACAACCAGAGAGTTATATAAATTCATTAGCCTGGTAAATTTTACAACTTAAATGAACAAAACGCTATGAGATTGCGTTCATTGACGGATTTAGAGATGACCCCGCTTCATACAGATGATTTTGTTGATCGACGCTGCTCCGTCATCAGCGACATAAATCAGATGACCGAGTTGGAAAGCGAGTGGAACGAGCTGTGGCTCAAAGCCAAGGGCTCCTTTTATCAAAGCTATTCGGTCTCATACCATAGCTGGAACGAAATCTCCCGCCCAGCCGGACGTTCGCTCTTCTGCATCGTCATTCGCGAAAATGGCAAGCTGGTTCTTGTCTTTCCTTTGGTAAGATATCGCAACGGTCCGTGCTCGATGGTTCGCCCTCTCGGGCCAGATGCCGCGCAAACCACGGATGTGCTGGTCGATCCCCAGTCGGATTACCGACGCAATATCAGCTTGGCGTGGCAAACGATCGAACATTCGTCCAAAGTCGACATCATCCGCATGCCATTCGTCAAGGTCGGATCATTTCTTGATCAATTGATCAACAACAGGCGAAACCTTGGCTGCGAGGGCGACATCGCGCCCTTTGCCGATTTGCAGGATCAGACGAGCTGGGATGCATATGCCAAAATAATTGGCGCGAACTCCCGCCAGCAGCTTAACCGGAAGCGCAAAAGGCTTTCCGAACTCGGCAAGTTCGAGTTTGTCGAAGTCGATCCGGTTGCCGATCCAACCTATGCAATCGAACTTATGGAGTGGATGTTCGCGCAGAAGAAAATATGGTCCGAGCGTGTCGGCAAACACGGCCCCTGGATAACCTCAAAAGACTATCGAAGCTTCATGTACAACTGGATCACGGATCCCGACAATATCCAGGGAATGCGTATCTATGCCATCCTGATCGACAAAGCGCCGATCGCCATGAAACTGGCAGCTTACGGCCTATCCCATATGGATCTGATTATTGCCGCGTTCCATTCGGATCCACAATACGCGAAATATTCGCCGGGGTTCGTGCTCGACGAATTCTGGATGAAGATCGTATTTGAAAAGCGTCTGAACGTTGATTTTGGCGCAGGCAATGAGCCCTACAAATTGTTTTGGTCGAGAAACGTCAAAAACGATCTCGCAAGCTATCATATCCCGCAAACCTTGATCGGAAACACAGCCACCCGATTGTGGCGCCTGAAGCGCGGGACGATGGCTCATCTGGCCGAGCGTCGGAAGCGACAGACTGAGCTGCCAAAGGCGGCTTAACCGACCTATCGGGGCGGGTACGTCTTCTCCCGCCCTTCCAGCACCTAACCCAACAGCTGTACTGAATTCGGCTTCCTACCTACGCGGGTGAAATAGACGCCGCGTAACCCAAAATACTCGCAATATCCGGCACTTGCTGTATAGTTGGTCCATGAGGCTCCTGATCGTCGAAGACAACCGCGAACTGGCGTCCTGGCTCGGCAAAGCGCTGCGTCAGGCGCAATATGCGGTCGACATTGCCTATGACGGCGAGGACGCCGAACATATGTTGAAAGTGGCGGTTTACGCCGTCGTCATCCTTGATTTGTCACTGCCGAAAATGGATGGGCTGACGCTGCTGAAGCGGCTGCGCCAGGGCGGCAGCAAGGTGCCGGTCATCATCCTGACGGCCAATGCCAGCCTCGACGGACGGGTTGCCGGGCTCGACAGCGGTGCCGACGACTATCTCGCCAAACCCTTCGAAATCGCCGAGCTGGAAGCCCGCATCCGCGCCCTTGTCCGCCGCGGCCATGACCGCGCCGCGCCCGAAATTGCCGTCGGCAACCTGCTGTTCGACGGCGGAACGCGGCAGTTCTTTCTGGACGGCGAGACCCTGGCGCTCACGCCGCGCGAACATGCCGTGCTCGAACATCTCGTCATGAAAGTCGGCACGACGGTGACCAAAGCCGCGCTCTCTGAAAGCGTCTTCGGCTTCGACGATCTCGCCGACACCAGCGCCATCGAAATCTACGTGCATCGCGTCCGCAAGAAACTCGAAGGCAGCGCCGTGCAGATCGCCACGCTGCGCGGCCTCGGCTATCTCCTTCGCCATGCGCAATAACGAAGTCCGCCCAATCAAAGGACGCCTGAGGCGCGCCATCGCGGGGCTGACGGCCAGCCTGCGGGCGCAACTGTTTGCCTGGGTGGTGCTGACGCTGATCGGGGCGATCTGCATCAATCTCTATCTGAGTTTCCAGTCGGCGAATGCCACCTCGAATCTCGTTACCGACCACACACTGCTTGCCTCAGCCCGTGTCATTGCCGAGGCCGTCCATGTCGACGCCAATGGCACCGTCCAGGTCGACATTCCCCCCGCCGCACTGGAGATGTTTGATACCGGCTATGGCGACCGCGTCTTCTATCAGGTGGTGACCGCCTGGGGGAACCTCGTCGCTGGCTATCCCGATCTGCCGCAGCCGAAGAAACAGCAGACCGGCGAGGACACTGCATTTCGCACCGATCGGGTGCGCGCGATGATGCTGAACCATCCGATCGTCGGCCTTAGCGAAGACAGCACGATATCCGTCACCGTCGCCGTCACTCACAACAGCCAATACGCCATGCGCAGCAGGCTGTGGCTGTCGGATTTCACCAAGCAGCTCGTGCTCGTACTGCTCGCCGGTCTCGTGACCATTATCGGCCTGCAGCGCGGTCTGACCCCGGTGCTGCGGCTGCGTGACGCCGTGCGCGAACGCGGCCGCCAGCGGCTGGATCCGTTGGAACCGGATATGGTGCAGACCGAACTGCGCCCTCTGGTTCACGCCCTTAATGACCATATGGAGCGGGTGCAGAACCAGATGGCGGCGCAGCGCCGCTTCGTCTCCAACGCCGCCCATCAACTGCGCACGCCGCTCGCACTCATCGCGACGCAGGCGAGCGTGGCGGCGCGCGAGGACGACAATGCCAGACGCGACGAGGCGTTACTGGCGCTACGCTCCAGCACGAGGCAGGTGACACGGCTGGCGAGCCAGCTTCTCACCCTGTCGCGGGCCGAACCCGGCAGCCGCCGCCCGCGCAGCGACACGGTCGACCTCGTCATCACTGTCCGGCAAGTCCTGGAAAACCTGGCTGAGGAAGCCTTGAGACGCAACATCGACCTGGGGCTGGAGGCCGAAGACACGCTGGTCAATGTTGAAGGCGACGGCACCATGCTGCGCGAGATGCTGGTCAATCTCGTCGACAATGCCCTGCGTTATACCCCTGCGAATGGGCGGGTCACGGTCGGCGTCCGGCACGACGGCGGCGACGCTGTGCTGTGGGTGGAGGACAGCGGTCCGGGCATTCCCGAAGCCGAGCGCGGCCAGGTCTTCGAGCGCTTCTATCGCATCATCGGTACCGAGCCGGAAGGCAGCGGCCTCGGGCTCGCCATCGTCCGCGAAGTCGTCGACGGCGCCGGCGGCACTGTCACGCTCGGCGATGCGGCTGGCGGCGGACTGCTGGTGACCGTGAGGCTGCCGGCGGTTTGACGGTTCCAAACCACCGGCGGCCTTATCGCTATCTTGCCGCCCGAAGCTGGACTTCGCCGTTATTCAGGAAAAATGTCTTGTCGAACAGCGCCAGATCCAGCGGATTCGGCAAACGGACATCTTCCAGACTGGGATAGGCTTTCACCGATGGATCGTAGGACCGATCGATCTGCGAGATGAAGATCATGGTCATACCTCTTTCCCGCGCGAAGGACCTCAATGCCTGGACCTGCACCATCAATTCGGGCTTCTGCCGATCCTGGTCGAGGATTTGCAGATAGTCGATGACCACCAGCGTTCCCTTGGGCGCAGACGCCAGCCTCTCCATGATATAGTCGGCACTGATCGCGTCGGAGCTGTCGAATTCGAATAGCTCTTTGAAATGCTCGAACTCGACGCCGATCGCCCGAAAGCGGCCCGAAACGTCCCTCTCGGTATATTCCAGCGAAAAGAAGACGCCCCGATTGCCTGATTTCATCGCCTCGACGGCCAGCCTAAGACTCATCAAGGTTTTGCCTTGCAGCGGGCGGGCGCCAATGAGCACCAGATCGCCGGGTTGCAATTGTGCGAACATGTCACCGGCTGATGTCGTCGAATCCGAGCGGGCCATCAGCAGACTCCACCCGCGGAAACCTTCCTCGGTGGCAATTCGGTCGAGCGCCTCATGTAGCGGGATATTTTCCCCGCGCGACATGAGCCTGGCTTTACGCTTCAAACGATAAACTGGGCTGGAAAGCCTCATATAAAAACCTCCTATTGCGAGCAACGACCGCAACCCCTCCTTATGCTGGCGCTCGAACAGTCGGTTCGATGATGATCAGCCCCGCATGAATGATACTTTCCCAGATGGAGGGGGGAGGCATGGGCTTTGCCTGAATCGGACAATAGCCTGATTCTCGTCTGGAGAAAATTGCCCCCGCGCATCTCCGCATAGCCGTGGCCAGCGCCAGCCCGAGCGCAAAAAAGAGGCCGGGTGGAGGTGCCCGGCCTTTGGAGTTGCCGGGTGGGGGGACCCGGCCTTGGGAGCTATGTCTTGGCGGCTTATTGCACATCCATATGCTGCTGCGGACGCCATCTGGTGATGCGGTTTTCGACGAGCGTCATCACGTATTCGGCGCCGAGCGTCACCACCATCACAAGGATGATCGCGGCATAGAGGCCGGCTGCGTCATAGGTGCCCTTGGCGATCGAGATCAGATAGCCGATGCCGGCGAGCGAACCGACGAATTCGCCGACGATGGCGCCGATAATAGCGAACGAGAAGGAGATGTGCAGGCTTGCAAAAATCCAGCTCATCGCCGACGGCAGGATCACATTACGGGTCACCTGCCAGTTCGAAGCGCCGAGAATGCGGGCATTGGCGATCATGTTGCGGTCGGCTTCACGCACGCCCTGGAAGGCGTTGGCGAAAACGACGAAGAACACCATGATGAAGGCGAGCGCTACCTTGGAGGCAAGGCCGAGGCCCATGATCATGACGAAGATCGGCGCCAGCACGACGCGCGGGATCGAGTTGATCGCCTTGATGTAGATCGACAGGATATCGGACGCCAGCTTGTTGCGGCCGAGAGCGACACCGACGAGCACGCCGGTGACCGAGCCGATGACGAAGCCGATCAGCGCTTCTTCCATGGTGACGCCGAGATGGTACCAGAGTGAGCCGCTATCGGTGCCTTCGGTGATCCAGTCCCACAGGCGCAACCCGATTGCATAGGGGCTGGAATAGAAGAACGGATCGATCCAGTGCAGGTCCGAGGAAAGCTGCCACAGGCCAAGAATCGCCACGAGGACCGCGACCTGCCAGAAAAGGACCACGTATTTGCGGCGCTTGATAGCCTTCAGCGCTGCGGCTTCGATTTCCGCGTCGGAGGTGCCGGCGCGGAAGATCGGGGCATTGCCTGCCTCAAGGGCTGTGTTTGCCATGGTCAATCCTCCCTTATGCCGCTTCGGCGGCGCGGCGATAGCTGGTCTCGACCTCTTCGCGAAGGTCGTCCCAGATCGTCTTGCAATAATCGATGAAGTTCTGCTCGTAGCGGATCTCCGAGACGACACGCGGGCGCGGCAGGTCGATCGTGTAGACAGACTTCACCGTCGCCGGGCCGGCCGTCAGCACATAGACTTTATCGGCGAGCGCCACCGCCTCCTCGAGGTCGTGCGTCACGAAGACGACGGAGGCCTGCCGTTCGGCCCAGAGCTTCAGCAGCTCTTCATGCATCACCGTGCGGGTCTGGACGTCGAGCGCCGAGAACGGTTCATCCATCAGCAGGATTTCCGGCTCGTTGATGAAGGTCTGCGCCAGCGAGACGCGCTTGCGCATGCCGCCGGAGAGCTGATGCGGATAGTGATGCAGGAATTTCGTGAGGCCGACACGGGCGAGCCAGTCCTTGGCCGTCTTTTCGGCTTCCGCCGCCGATTTGCCGCGAAACAGCGGGCCGGACATGACGTTGTCGATGACGTTCTTCCAGGGAAAAAGCGCATCCGTTTGAAAGACGAAGCCGACGCGCGGATCGATGCCGGTGACAGGCCCGCCCATCAGGCGGACTTCGCCGGCGCTCGGCTTGGCAAGGCCGGTGACAAGATTGAGCGTCGTCGACTTGCCGCAGCCGGTCGGGCCGACGACGGCGACGAATTCGCCGCGCTCGACGGCCATGTTGAAATCGCGCAGCGCCGTCAGCGATTTGCCGGTCGGGGATACGAAGCGGCGGCTGACATTGATGAGTTCGATCGCCGGTATCCGGCGTTCATCCTGTTGCATGGTGCTGATCCTCCCGCGTGCCTTTGGGCGTGCACGCAAAGCCCGGTGAACTGCCGCTTCCGGAACCGGCCGGAAGCGGCGTTATGGCTGCTTACTTGACGTTCTTGACGAATTCCGTCGTGTAGGTCTTCGACAGGTCGATCGACTTGCCCTTGACGTTCTTGGAGAACTGGGAAAGCACTGCGAGAACCGTCTTCGGACCATCTTCCGGCATCACGCCGTCGGCCGTGAACATTTCCTTGCCGGCATCCAGAGCCTTGATGTAGCCGTCCTTGTCGCCGACGTAGAAATCCTTCGGCATCTTGTCGGCGATTTCGGCACCCGAATGGGTGTTGATGAAGCGCAGCGTCTTGACGAAGGCGTTGGCAAGCTTCTGCACGTCTTCCTTGTGAGCATCGACCCAGGCGGCGTCCATGTAGAGCGAAGCTGCCGGATAGGTGCCGCCGAGCGCGGCCTCGGTGCCCTTCAAGGTTCTGAGATCGACGAGAACCGAAGCTTCGCCAGTCTTCAGCATGCGCGAGATGGTCGGCTCGGTGGTCATGCCGGCCTGAATGGCGTCCTGCTGCATGGCGGCGATGAAGGTCTGGCCGGCACCAACCGGAACTGGGGTGACGTCAGCCGGCGAAAGGCCGGCCTTCGACGCCATATAGAGCGTCAGGAAGTTGGTGGAAGAACCAAGGCCGGTAACGCCGACGCTCTTGCCCTTCAAATCGGCGAAGGACTTGATTTCCGGATGCTTAGTCGACACCAGCTCGACTTCGCCCGGCGCCTGGCTGAATTGCACGACGGATTCGATGAACTTGCCCTTGGCCTGCAGGTCGACGCAGTGATCGTAGAAGCCGACAACGCCTTGGACAGCACCAGCAAGCAACTGGTTCTCGGCGTCCACGCCGGCGGATTCGTTCAGAAGCTCGACATCGAGACCTTCATCCTTGAAGTAACCGAGGGATTCCGCGAGTTTGGCCGGCAGATAGATCTGCTTTTCGTAGCCACCCACCATGATGGAGATCTTGTCGGCGGCATGTGCAGCCGTAGCGCCGAGGGAAGCGGCGGTCATGACGAGAGAAAGGGCTACGGTATGAAAAAGGGTGCGCGATGAACGCATAAATGTCTCCTCCTATTAGTCCTATTAGGGTGCCGGCGTCGTATTACAGTTGCGCAGCAAACGCTTCCTCCAAGAAGCTAGGCGAACCTAGCGCGCGCAACCTTTCAGTCACCTTTCATTGGAAAATCTCACTGGTGATATCGCGATTTTATTTCACGCCGGCAACGGCAAAATCGCGTCGACCCCGCTGGGCCGAGACGGAAAATCCGAGACAAATGCCGCCTCCGGCATTTGCCGGAAGCGGCACGATGAGTAGCCTACTTGGCGTTCTTGACGAACGCCGTCGTATAGGTCTTCGACAGGTCGATTGTCTTGCCCTGGACGTTCTTGGAGAACTCGGAGAGTACGGCGAGCACGGTCTTCGGCCCATCTTCCGGCATCACACCATCAGCCGTAAACATCGCCTTGCCGTTTTCGAGCGCCTTCACGTAACCCTCCTTGTCGCCGACATAAAAGTCTTTCGGCATCTTGTCGGCGATTTCCGCGGCGGAATGGGTATTGATGAAGTGTAGCGTCTTGACGAAGGCATTCGCGAGCTTTTGCGTCTCCTCCTTATGGTCATCGACCCAGGAGGTCTGCATATAGAGCGACGCTGCCGGATAGGTGCCGCCGAGAACGGCCTTGGTGCCGTCCATGCTGCGCATATCGATGAGGACCTTGGCTTCTCCCGTCTTCAACAGACGCGAAATTGTGGGCTCCGTGGTCATGCCGGCTTGAATGGCGTCCTGCTGCATGGCGGCAATGAAGGTCTGACCGGCTCCGACCGGGACGGAGGTGAAGTCACCAAGCTTCAAGCCGTTTTTGACCGCCAGATATTGCGTCAAGAAATTGGTGGATGAGCCAAGCCCAGTGACGCCGAGGCTTTTACCCTTGAAATCGGCAGGCGACTTGATCTCAGGATGTTTGCTGGACACCAGTTCCACCTCACCGGGCGCCTGGCTGAACTGTACGACGGATTCGACGAATTTGCCCTTGCCCTGAAGGTCGATACAGTGGTCGTAAAAGCCGACGACGCCTTGAACGGCGCCGGCCAGCATTTCGTTTTCCGCATCGACGCCGGCCGGCTCGTTGAGAAGTTCGACATCAAGACCTTCATCCTTGAAGTAGCCAAGGGATTCCGCGAGCTTGGCCGGCAAATAGATCTGCTTTTCATAGCCGCCCACCATGATGGAAATCTTCTCGGCGGCATGTGCCGCTGTGGCGCCGAGCGAGGCGGCGGTCATGACCAGAGATAGGGCTGCGGTATGAAAAAGCGCGCGCGATGAACGCATTGGTGTCTCCTCCTGTTTGGATGCCGCGGCGGCGCTTGATCACCGCGTCGGCATAGGCTTCCTCCACGAAGCCAAGCAAGCCTAGCGCGGGCAACCTTTCAGCCAGCTTTCAGTAGGAACCTCTCATAAGACGGTATTGCAGTTTTATTTCACTGCCGGCAATCACCAGCGTTGGATCGCCGTCTCGACCCATACTTCTCCCGAGGCCGAATACATTTGCGCGAACAACCATCCAGTGAACTGAACGGCTAGGGTGTCGGCAACCTCCTGGCGTTGGAAAAGCGCGTCGGCTCTCAACGCAAATTTTTGCACGCGCAGGTATTTTGCAATGCCTGTGCGAGTTGCATCATCGGCGATAAACGCAGCGGTTTGTGGACGAGGGCAAAGTTCTGGTTGATCGTCTTGCGGCCGTGCTTGGACGGCCGGGGCTCGCTGACCCCCCTGCTTTGTAGGCATGGCGGGCCCCGCAAGAAAACGATAAAATGAAAAGAAAAAAGGACCCGCCGTTCTTGGTTCAGCGGGCCTAAAGATTCCAGCAACTTGTCCGGGCGCGGGCACGACCGGACAGTCGGCATTAAGACCATCTAATATAACAGGGTCAAGACGCGAATTCGACCAATTTTGGGTAGGTTAATCAACCAGAAATAGAGTTTACGCTCGCGAAATACGCTAGATCGTTGATTTCATAATAAGAAATATAACCGAACCCCCTCTCCAAAAGAATGACGTGCCGAGCAAAAAAATTTTGCTTTCAGAATAGCTCGGCCGCTCCCAGCCGTGATCAGCTTTCCTATCCACGTCCTTGAAAAGGCTAACGTAACGTTAACTTTAGAAAATATTAATATATTTGACACTGAAAGTGACAGCCCAATCCGACCGTCGTTGCAAAGCGATCTTCGCGTGCTAAGTCGGCTAACGTGCACGTAGAACGCTGATATGCTATAAATTTCGAACGACCGCCGGCACTTGCCGGGGGCGGACTCGCGGCTGAGGGATCAGCTAATTTCAGCGGAGGGGGACAATCCATGAAAACTGCAGCCGCAGCTCTGCTTTTGTTGGCGATCGTTAGCGCCAGCCCGGCGTTGGCGATCTCCCGCTACGAATCACTCAGCAAAAGCTGCGAGTCGGTGCAGCAGTTAATTTCGAGGGAGCGCTCGGTGCTGCTGCGTTATCCTTCGAGAAGCGGCAATGTAGTCCTCTATGACCGTTATGTAGCCGGCGATGGGCAGTGCGGCAGCGGCTACTATGCGGCTTCCACCAGCGTACCTACCAAAGACAATCCAAAGTGCCCTGTGTACAATTGCAGATCGTCTTCAGTCTTTAATCCACATTGACGCGAAGCTTCTTTTCTGCCGTTAATCTCTCCGCCAACCGAGGGAAAAACGCCACTGTCAAGACTTTTGGTTGAAAATTACCGAACTTTAATACACACTGAACGGGCAGATCGGGGACATGTTCTTGCCTCCTCCCCGGGCATCTGTAAGGTGGCGCCCGCTGGGTACCCCCGTTCGAATGAGGAGATTGCGCAGTGAGTGCAAAAGTACCAAATCCAATTGACGCCTATGTCGGCTCACGCGTGCGCATGCGCCGGCTCATGCTTGGTATGAGCCAGGAACGGCTCGCCGAACAGATCGGAGTCACCTTTCAGCAGGTGCAAAAATACGAGAAAGGCACCAATCGCATCGGCGCCAGCCGATTGCAGGCGATCGCGGGAGTTTTGGCGGTTCCGGTCGCTTTCTTCTTCCAGCAGGACACCACGCAGCCGCTGACGACGGAAGGCTTGGGCGCAATCAGCGGCCTTGAGGACCTGTCCGAATTTCTGACGTCCAAGGAAGGTCTGAGCCTCAACAAGGCCTTCATGAAGATCAACGACCCCAACGTCCGCCAGTCCGTGCTGACGCTCATCAAATCGCTGGCCAACGCTTCCGAGCCAACGGTCACGCATGCGCCGCCTGCGGCCGAAGTTCCTTTCGGCCTCAGAAACTGATCTCCACGCCTCGCCCTTCAAATTTGGGTGAGGCGCGGATCACGATCGAATGATAGGCTTGCCCCCACGTCGACGATCGCGGTATCTGCAATTGCAGGAGAGAGGAGAGCCCATGCGTTCATTTGAGCGCAGGAAGGCGGTTCCGGCTTTCTTGAATCTAGAACATCTTATCCGTCTGCGGGTGATCTACCTCAATGCGGGATGTTCTAGCGATTGCGATAGGATAGCAGTCATCGTAGTATGATTTTCACGATCGCAAATAACAGCGCGATCACAATGACACAGGTCATCGCAGGCGACACCGGAAATCGAGTTTCCGATACGGGAAAGCTGTTGGATGCAGTGGGGATGCATGGATTTCAGGCTGCTGACATTCGGAGACCTGCGTCTCGTGGACGGAGCAGGTTCAACAGTGCCTTTTCCCGAAAAAGGCTTGCTGTCGATCTGCTTCCTGCTGACGAGTTCGTCGACGCAAAAGCCCCGTGCGGAACTTGCTGAATTTCTCTGGGGCGATATCCCAATGGACAAGGCGCTGGCGAACCTGCGGCAGACGCTGTCGCGCGTCAAAAACCGGCAGGACGAACTCGGAATCGAGCTGCTGCGGATCGAGCAGGCGACCGTAAGCGTGAATGTCCAAGCCTTCACCAACGACCTCTCGCTCCTGAACGCAGTGTCGCAAACCGACCCTCACACCGCGCTGGAGGAATTGCTGCAACTTGGCCGCTGGGATTTTCTCGCCCGCACCGAAGTCGTCGGCGGCTTGGCTCGCATGTGGCTGCGCACGCAGCGGGATCGTATCAAGACGCAGATGCTGACGACGCTCCACGATACTATTGCAGCCATGAGCGAAGACGCGGACGCGACCATTGTCAAAGAAGCGGCACTGCGGCTGTTCGAGGCCCATCCCGAAGATGAGTCGGTCTACCAGCTACTGGGTGAGACCTATGCCGGCGAACCCCAGCTGGAAAGCGCTCGCCATATTTTCGAGAGCCGCAGAAAATATCGCTGGGGCGAATTGCCGGTCGATCCCGACCCGCAGACGTTAAGCGTTGCGCGACGGCTTTTCGAACGTCAGCGCAATGTCGCGCCACAGCCTCGGGAGACAGCGGCGCCACAGCAGTTGGAAATCATTCCACCCGTGCCTAGCGGCCCCCCCAAGCTCGCACTGCTGCCGCCCGTGAACACCGCCCAAAACCATCAGCCCGCCGTCTTTCTCTCGTCGGCGTTGTTGGAAGACATCACTGTCGGCCTTTGCGTGTTGAAGACAGTGACGATGGTGGCGCACTACACGGCGGAAAAGATTGCGCTCCACTTTGATCGCCCGGCAATGCTGGAAAAATACGCCATCAACTACGTGCTAGATACCAGGCTCAGCTTCGACGGCAGCACCTACTGGCTTTTCGCCCAGTTGATTTACGCCGGCAATGACGAAGTCATCTGGGCGGAGCGATTCAGCATGGAGGCCCAGGATCTGCCGCGCCAGCATCGCGAAATCGCGCAACGCGTTGTAGCGTTTGTCGCCAGCTACATCGAGCGCAACGAATTTTCCCGCGACTACTTCGAGCGCAACCCGGGAGTCTATCACCAATATCTGCTAGGCCAGCGATATCTGAAGAATCTCGGCCTGCCGGACATTCGTAGAGCTCGCAAGGCATTTCAAGCGGCACTGAAGGAAAATCCCTATTTCTCACCAGCGCTCAGCGGCATGGCCCGCACCTATCATCTCGAGTGGTTCTTGACGGCGCGCGGCGATGCGCACCTGCTGAAACGCATCGAGGAAGAGGCCGGCAAGGCCATCGCCACGGGTCAGGATCTCGCCAACGGCTATCGTGAATTTGCCGCTGCGAAACTCTTCCAGGGCGATTTCGACGAAAGCCTTAATTCCTTTGAACTCGCCGAAACCATCAGCCCGCATCATGCCGACATTATCACGGACTATGCGGACGCGCTGGTTCATGCTTCCCAACCGGCCAAGGCCCTGGAGAAGATGGAGCGTGCCATCAAGCTGAACCCGATGAGTCCGGACTTCTATTATTGGACAGCAGCCGGAGCCAGCTACTTTCTTGAGCAGTATGATCAGGCTATGTCCTATATCGGTCGCATGGCCGATCCTGCGCCGGCGGCGCGGCTTGCCGCCGCGGCGGCGGGGATGGCCGGCGACATACGCAAGGCAAAACGTCTCGTGCGCAAGGTCAAGGAAACCTATCCGGATTTCGAGGTCGACAAGTGGCTTTCCGTCGTGCCTATGCGCGAGCAATGGCAAAAGGAACATTATAGGGAGGGGCTAAAACGCGCGGGCTTTAATTAGGCGCCGATAAGAACCAATTCACACTTTCCTCAGCTCGTTCTTAACTATCCATCAAATTGGAGATTTAGACATGGCACATGTCGTGATTGGCATCCCGGGTGATCCGCAGCTTTACCTCGCCGACCTCAAGGCTGGCACCGTCACCCCGCTCGCGCCGCAGGCGCAAAGCTCAATCCACGCGGCCGATCAGTTGCGCCATGCCGGCGCAACCATCGTCAAGGGCGTCAATCTGGCCGTTGCCGTTGGGAGTGTCGATAAGGCTGCAAGCGGCGTATTTGACGGCTGAGATTCCTGTGACGGCAGATCCGTCTCTGTCTCTTGCCAAATTCCGGGCGCGGAATTCCGGCGAGCGGGATTTTGCGGCCGCCTCACCGTATTCGGATCGCATTTGCGCAGCCGAAGAAACGTTTCGGCGCATCGAGCCATATCTTGCCGGCCACGGCATCACTCGCCTTGGCCGGCTGACCGGGCTCGATAGAATAGGCATTCCGGTCTGGCAGGCCGTTAGCCCGAATGCCAAGTCTATCGTCATCAACAACGGCAAGGGCATCACCGACCTCGACGCCAAAGTTTCCGCTGCCATGGAGGCATTGGAACGAACGATCGCCGGCACCCCTGCGGTGAAGACAGTCTTTGCCAGCCGGCGGGAACTCTTGGCCAAAGGACAGCATGCCGATCCGCTTTCGTCTCTCATCGCCCGTGGCCAGGCCGACATCGCCGATAATGAAGAAATCGCCTGGGTTGAGGGTTACGATCTCATCGCCGATCGACACGTCTGGATTCCCTTCGACACCGTGACGCTCGACCGAACCCCTCGCAACCCGCGGTTCTGGCAGTCCTCCGACGGCCTCGCCTCCGGCAATGTACTGACCGAAGCCATCCTGCACGGCCTGCTTGAACGTATCGAGCGGGACGCCAAGGAACTGTGGGATGTTTCCGAACCGGTCCTGCGCATGGACACCTGCGTCGATCCCGCTTCGCTAGCAGATCCGGTGTTGAACGAATTGCTCGGAAAGATCGGCAGCGCCGATCTGACGCTCAAGCTGTTCGACATGACCAGCGATGTGAAAATACCGGCCTTCTCGGCCTTTCTCGGCCCGGCCGAAATAACCCGAGCAAAGTATGTCCGTTATATCGACGTGACCATGGGCTGCGGTGCGCATCCATCGGCGGTGCGGGCCGCGATCCGCGCCGTCACCGAGGCGGCGCAATCGCGCCTCACCTTCATCAGCGGCGCCCGGGACGACATTCATCCGGATGATTTCACCCGGGAGCTGCCGGAAAGCATCCTCCGTTGTTTCGAGGCGGTGCCGAAGCCAGCGGCAAGTCAGGATGAAGCCCTGCCCCTTGGCGCCGAAGCCCTGCTGCATCTGACCATCGACCGTTTGCGCCAGACGGGTATCAATTCCGCCATCGCGCTTTCCCTCGGCGACGCCTTGCTTCCCTTTGCCGTGGCCAAGCTCATCGTGCCGCAACTCGAAAATCCGGCCGGCGAGCGCAAGCGCCGCTTTGGCTATCGCGCCATCGCCAAGACCTTGCAACTGCTATGAAGCTCTTGTTCGTAGGCCCGACACTTCCCGACGCGGCTGATATCGCCGATCCCGGCATCATTCTCCGTCCGCCGGCAAAGCAGGGCGATATCATCGGCGCGATGGAAGCGGGAGCCAGCGTCATCGGCCTGATCGACGGGCTTTTCGAAAATGTCGCGCCCGTCTGGCACAAGGAAATCCTCTTTGCCCTGTCGAAAGGCGTCCGTTTCTATGGCGCAGCCAGCATGGGCGCACTGCGCGCCGCCGAATGCGCCGCTTTCGGCATGGTCGGTATCGGGCGCATTTTTGAGGCCTATGCCTCCGGCACGGTTGTAGACGATTCCGCTGTCGCGCAGATTCATGGTCCCGCCGAGCTCGGGCACCTTCCGCTCAGCGAACCGCTGATCAACGTGCAGGCAACCTTGCGCGCCCTGGCCGAGGCCGGCGCGATCAGTGAAGCCGAGCAAGTTGTTCTGCAAGAGCGCGCAGAAACTATGTTCTTCAAATCACTTACCTATCGCTCTCTGGCGGACACCGCGGACCTGCCGGATCCCGCGCGGCGGCAGGAAATTTCCGGTCTCCTGCGCGCCAATGCGGTCAACCAAAAACGCATCGACGCCCTGGAATTGCTTCGCGCAATTGCCGACTGCCCGGACGAGCGACAGCAACCGCCGCGCGATTGGGCCTTCAAAGCCAATAGTTTATGGCGTTCCGCCTTCCACCGCCTTGAAATTGCATCGTAAAAGCTGCACGCAATCTCACCTCGTGTCACGCTGTATGTCACGCGCCAATGCGCACGACTTGGGCTAAGCTCCTCTCATGTTCCTGGCGATGAGTATCTCGTTCTCCAGGAACTGAGGGCAAAGGGGCATCACATGACCGCAATTCTTCCTATCGAAATGGCAAGCCAGGATTCGGAGTCGCTGAAAGAACTGGCGTCAATTGCACGACTGATTACCTATGCGCGACAGAGCGCCAAGAGTTTGAACGCCGATTTCCCAGTCTGGTGCCTCGATCTCGCACTCGGCGCCGTGTTGCAGGAAATGTACGCAAACGGCCTGCAGATGCCGCTTTTCGAAGAGGGCGCAGACAAGGCAAATATGGCTGTCGCGCATTAAGGACAGTTTCTGAGATTCTGGCGGGGGGCCGGAGAAAGATGCCGGTGTGGTTCTTTGAGCCACGCCGGCATTGATCGCTTTGGCCTACAGGCTGACCTAGAGCAATTCCAGGAAGTGCGAAGCGGTTTTCCGTTCGGAATGCGTAAAAACAAAGGGATAGAGCGGTTCAGCGATTCCGTGAAACACTGAACCGGTCCAAAAGCCTATCGGACCTTCCGACGCGTCTGCGCGCCCGCGACAAAGATTGCGATGCATTGACGCAGGTGTCTCAGGCGGGTTTCGCGATCGGGCCAGTCGTTCGGCTTACCGGGATGCGAGATCATCGCGCCGAAGATCATGTTCATCAGCATGCGTGCGCCGCTTGAAGCATCTGCAATTTCGATCAGACCGCGTTTCTGCTGGAGGCTGAGCCAGTCAGCCAGCATTTGCCTGGACTGCTCGGCGCCGTAGGTGCGCAACAGCGCTGCAATCTCGGGAAACTGCTGCGCTTCACTCATGATGAGATGAACGAAAGCCTCGCGGTCACGCTCCGCCGCTTCATCGATATTGATCATGAAAATCTGTTCCAGCGCCTCCTCGAGCGGCAGATTTTCCTTAGGATCGCGTGGCAAGGCCAGCATCGAGGCGCGATGCTTGGCGATAATCGCCATGAAAAGTTCCGTCTTGCTCGAAAACAGTCGATAGAGGGTTTGCTTGGAAATCCTGCATCGCGCAGCGACAAGATCCATGGTCGTACCGCCGTAGCCGAACTCATGAAATGTCGCGCGGGCCTCGGTGATGATCTCCGCCCGCCTTGCATCGTCACTCGCCGATTTTGGACGGCCGCGCGGGCGGCGAACGACGACAGTTTCGTCAGCGTCCCTTCTCCTCGCCTGCGTCCCCACTTCCATCCTCACCTCAAAAAAGCCAAATGAGATTGACATTTATAACGGTACAAATATTTTTTGTACTACTTGGTACTGTAATTAAGACAATGGGAAATAGCAACGTGCGAACGCTCGCCTCTTCTACCCCTGTAATCGTACGTGCGGCGGCCTTCAAACGCCCCCCAGTCATACGGATGTTGTTGGTCGCAGCAGGGGTCGCCGCCACGTTGGCGCTAGCCAGTTGCAACGAGCAGAAGGCTTCGCAAACCAACGCGCCTGCCGTCAAGGCTGAAGTCAGCGCCATGACGCTGCATCCGCAATCGGTTGCGATCACTGCGGAGCTGCCCGGCCGCACCAGCGCCTATCTCATCGCTGAAGTGAGGCCGCAGGTCGGCGGTATCATCCGCAGCCGCAATTTCAAGGAAGGCAGCGAAGTCAAAGCCGGTGACGTGCTCTACGAAATCGACCCCGCCAGCTATCAGGCCGCCTATGACAGCGCCGCCGCTGCTCTGCAGAAGGCAGAAGGCGCTGTACCGAGCGCGCAGGCCAAGATGGACCGTTACCGGGGCTTGAGCGCCCAGAACGCTGTCAGCCAGCAGGATTACGACACTGCGCAGGCGGCCCTCGTCCAGGCGCAGGCCGATGTCGCCTCCGCCAAGGCCGCGCTCGAGACCGCACGCATCAATCTCGACTATACCAAGCTGCGCGCACCGATCGGCGGCCGTGTCGATGCCTCGACAGTCACCGTCGGCGCGCTCGTAACCGCCGACCAGACGACGGCGCTGACCACAATCCGCCAGCTCGATCCGATCAATGTCGACGTCACGCAGTCGAGCACCAACCTGCTCGAGTTCCGGCGCGCCATTGCGGAAGGCCGGTTGAAGACCAGCGGCGACAACGTCTCCGTCCACCTGACGCTGGAAGACGGTTCCGAATACAAGGAAACCGGCAAACTCCAATTTTCTGAGGCCTCTGTCGCGGAGACCGTCGGAACGATCACCGTGCGCGCTGTCTTCCCCAATCCGGAGCGCGTGTTGCTGCCCGGCATGTACGTTCGCGCAAGCATCGAGGAAGCGATCGCGGAAAACAGTTTCCTCGTGCCGCAGCGAGCGGTTACGCGCAATACGAAGGGCGAGCCGGTCGCGATGTTCGTCGGCGACGACAACAAGGTTCAGCAGCGGGTGCTGAAGGTGCAGAGAAGCATCGGCAACAGTTGGCTGATTAACGAAGGCATGAAGGACGGCGACCGGATAATCGTCGAAGGTGGCCAGCGCGTCCGTGCCGGCCAGGATGTCAACGTCGCCGCTGTGACCATCGACGATGCGACCGGCGAGCTGAAGCAAGCGGTCGCCGACACCAAGCCCGCCGAACAGGTCGAGCTGGAAAAGACCGATGGCAAAGCAGCCTCCGGCACGCAGAAGTAAGGTGGTTTGATGTCTCGTTTCTTCATTGACCGGCCGATCTTTGCCTGGGTCATCGCCATCATCATCATGCTGGCGGGCGCGCTGTCGATCTTCACTCTGTCGATCTCGCAATATCCGCAGATCGCGCCGACGACGGTGCGCATCACCGCAACCTATTCAGGCGCAGATGCCCAGACGGTCGAAAACTCGGTGACCAAGGTCATCGAGCAGGGCATGACCGGTATCGACAATCTCGACTACATGGCCTCCACGTCGACTTCGACGGGCCAGGCCTCGATCTCGCTGACCTTCACCAACAAGGCCAATCCAGACGTGGCCCAGATGCAGGTGCAGAACAAGCTGCAGCTCGTCACCGCGCAATTGCCGCAGTCCGTCCAGAGCACCGGCATCACGGTGTCCAAATCGACCTCGAACTTCCTGATGGTCATCGGCTTCGTGTCGACCGACGGCAAGCTCAATTCCAACGACCTCGCCGACTACGTCAACAGCACCCTGAACGACACCCTGAAGCGCGTCCCGGGCGTCGGTGACACGCAGCTCTTCGGCGCCGGTTACGCCATGCGCATCTGGATCGATCCGGACAAGCTTGCGAAATACCAGTTGATGACGTCCGATGTGGTCTCGGCAATCCAGGCACAGAACACACAGGTTTCGACCGGCCAGCTCGGTGCATTGCCGCAAATGCCGGGCCAGCAGCTCAATGCGACGGTGACGGCCAAAAGCCGCCTGCAGACACCGGAACAATTCAACAACATCATCCTGAAGAGCCAGTCCAACGGTTCGTTGGTACGCCTCAACGACGTCGCTCGCGTCGAGCTGGGCGCCGACAGCTACACCAGCTCGAGCGCCTTCAACAATCAGCCCTCGGCCGGTCTCGCGATCATGCTTGCCTCGGGTGCCAACGCCATCAACACGGCCGAGGCCGTGCAGTCGACCATCAACAGCCTGAAGCAGACGCTGCCGCCGAATGTCGAAGTCGTCTATCCCTATGACACGACGCCCTTCGTCAAGCTGTCGATCGAGGATGTGGTGAAGACGTTGTTCGAAGCCATCGTGCTCGTCTTCATCGTCATGTTCGTCTTCCTGCAGAACATCCGCGCCACGCTGATTCCGACACTTGCCGTTCCGATCGTTCTGCTCGGCACGTTCGGCGTGCTGTCGGCCTTCGGCTACTCCATCAACACGCTCACCATGTTCGGCATGGTGCTGGCGATCGGCCTCTTGGTGGACGACGCAATCGTCGTGGTCGAAAACGTCGAGCGCGTGATGGAGGAGGAGGGACTATCTCCGCGCGAGGCAACCATCAAGTCGATGCAGGAAATCACCGGCGCCTTGATCGGCATCGCCACGGTTCTGTCGGCCGTGTTCATCCCAATGGCCTTCTTCTCCGGCTCGGTCGGCGTCATCTACCGTCAGTTCTCGGTGACGATCGTTTCGGCGATGATCCTGTCGGTCATTGTCGCGCTCATCCTGACGCCCGCGCTTTGCGCCACCATTCTCAAGCAGCCCGAGCACGGCGCCAAGGAGCGGGGCCTGTTCGGCTTGTTCAACCGCAACTTCGAGCGTGGCGTCCATGGATATCAGTATAGCGTGCGCCGCATCATCAAAGGCGCTCCCTTCTTCCTTGTCCTGTTCCTGCTGATCGCCGGCGTCGTCGGCTATCTGTTCAACCATCTTTCCAGTTCGTTCCTGCCGGACGAAGACCAGGGCATCCTGATCACCAGCGTGCAGCTCCCGCCGGGTGCTACGGACTACCGCACCAAAGACGTGCTGGCGCAGGTCAGGCAGTACTATCTCGAAAAGGAAAAGCCTTATGTCGACGCCGTCTTCACCGTCGCAGGTTTTGGCTTTGGCGGACAGGGGCAAAACGTCGGCCTGGCCTTCATCAAGCTGAAGGATTTCGCGGAGCGTCAGACAAAGGAAAGCAAGGCGCAGGCGATCGCCGCCCGCGCCATGGGCGCCTTCTCGAAGATAAAGGATGGCAGCGTCTTCGCGCTCGCGCCGCCGGCAATCCCGGGCTTCGGCAGTTCCGCGGGCTTCGATTTCTTCATCAAGGACATCAACAACGCAGGGCATGATCAGCTCATTGCCGCCCGCAACCAGTTGCTGGGCGCCGCCGCGAAAAACCCCAAACTGTTCGGCACGCGCCCGAACGGCCAGGAAGATACCCCGCAATATTCGGTTGTGATCGACCAGGAAAAGGCAAGCGCCCTCAACATCAAGCTTTCCGATATCGACGCGACACTGTCGACGGCCTGGGGCAGTACCTATGTCAACGATTTCATCGACCGCGGTCGCGTCAAGAAGGTCTACGTGCAGGCCGACGCCAAGTTCCGCATGCAGCCGGAGGATTTCGACCGCTGGTACGTGCGCAACTCCGATGGTGCCATGGTGCCCTTCTCGGCCTTTGCCTCCGGCAAATGGAACTATGGCTCGCCGCGCCTCGAACGCTATAACGGCTCGTCGGCCGTCGAAATTCAGGGTGCTGCTGCCCCCGGCGTTTCGTCCGGCGACGCCATGAACCAGATCGACCAGATCATGGCGAGCTTGCCGCCGGGCTTCAGCCATGAATGGACCAGCCTCTCGGCTCAGGAAAAGCTCTCCGGCAACCAGGCCAGCCAGCTCTACGCCATCTCCATCCTGGTCGTCTTCCTGGCACTGGCTGCGCTTTATGAGAGCTGGTCGATCCCGCTCGCCGTCATGCTGTCGGTTCCGATCGGGATCTTCGGGGCGCTATTGGCGGCCACCCTCTTCGGCCAGTCGAACGACGTCTACTTCAAGGTCGGCCTGCTCACCACCATCGGTCTCGCCGCCAAGAACGCCATCCTGATCGTCGAATTCGCCATCGAGCAGCAGAACAGCGGCAAGGACCTAGTTCCGGCGACGCTGGAGGCGGCCCGCCAGCGCCTGCGTCCGATCCTGATGACGTCGCTCGCCTTCATCCTCGGCGTCATGCCGCTGGCCATCGCGAACGGCGCGGGCTCCGGCAGCCAGAACTCGATCGGCATCGGCGTCATGGGCGGCATGATCTCGGCCACCGTGCTTGGCGTCTTCTTCATCCCGCTGCTCTTCGTCTCGGTCCGCCGCGTCTTCAAGGGTGGAAAGCGGCCGTCAAGCACCGCGGCATCGGAGCCAGCCCCGGACACGGCGCACTAAGAAGCGCCACCTGCACGCTTTAAGGGAGGAGAATGCTATGATCAGGGCTTTGATGATCGAGGCAGAAAACGTCACGCGCTTCCACGACATAGAGGAAGCGCCGCTGGGCGCGGGCCAGGTCCGCGTCGGTGTCCGGCATATTGGCCTCTGCGGCAGCGATCTCAACACCTTCAAGGGCCTCAACCCGCTGGTGAAGCTGCCGCGCATTCCCGGCCATGAAATCGGCGGCGAGATCGTTGCCGTCGGCCCCGGTGTCGATCCCGCCTATGCGCCCGGCCGCCGTGTCATCGTCATGCCCTATACCAATTGCGGGGAGTGCAGCTCCTGCCGCAAGGGCCGGCTCAACGCCTGCCGCTACAACAAGACGCTTGGCGTGCAACAAGATGGCGGGCTGGCCGAGGAGATCGTGCTGCCGGCCGAAAAGCTGATCCTCAACGACACGCTGCCGCCGCGTCATCTGTCCCTAGTCGAGCCGCTGTCCGTCGGCTTTCACGCTGTCGAACGCGGCCGGGTGGCGAAAGGCGACCGCGTGGTCGTCCTCGGCTGCGGCATGATCGGCATGGGCGTCCTGATCGCCGCGGTCGCCCGCGGCGCCGAAGTCCTCGCCGTCGATCTTAGCGAGGAAAAACGCGCTCTTGCCCGGCAGCTCGGCGCCGTCGAGACGATCGACGCCGGTAGCGACGATGTCGTCGCCAGGGTAAGCGAACTGACCGGCGATGACGGCGTGGATATCGCTTTCGAGGCTGTCGGCCTGCCCGCGACCTTCACCCAAGCTGTCGATCTCGCCTGCTTTGGCGGCCGTGTCGTCTATGTCGGCTATTCCAAGGCGCCGGTCACCTACCAGACGCAGTTCTTCAACCTGAAGGAACTCGACATCATGGGCTCCCGCAACGCCCTGATGCGCGACTTTCAAAGCGTCGTCAGCCATCTTGAGACGATCGGCGACAAGGCCGACGCGCTGATCTCGAAAGTCTTTCCTTTTGAAGAGGCCGAAAAAGCGCTACCCTATTGGGACAGTCACCGCAACGCGCTGAAGATCGTGATTGAGCGCGGCGCGACAGATGGAGCGTCCACACCCACCACTTAATGACGGCCATTTGAAAACTCTGTCATCAATGATTAATATGCAATCATTGATGACTGGAGAATCTCAATGGCCAGCATGACGATCCGCAATATCGACGATCATCTAAAGGCGCGATTGCGAATTCGCGCAGCAGCACATGGACGATCGATGGAGGACGAGGCACGCGACATCTTGCGAGCTGCATTGTCGGCTGAGGACAAGCGGCAGCCTAACTTGGCGGAAGCTATTCGCCGCCGCATGGCTGCAACTGGTGGTGTCGTACTTGAGATTGCGCCACGCGAACCGATCCGACCGGTCGAGCTTGATCCATGATCATTCTCGATACCAACGTTATTTCGGAACTTCTGACACCATCACCGTCGACAACCGTCGAGGCCTGGCTCGCCGCCCAGCCTCCCCTGTCCATCTTTACGACGGCGACCACCCAGGCAGAAATCCTTTATGGTCTCAGACTGTTGCCCTCCGGTAGACGCCGGAGCCAACTGGAAGCTGCCATTCTCCCAATATTCGAAGAGGATTTTGCCGGACGAGTTCTAGCGTTCGACAGCGAAGCAGCGAGCGCTTACTCCGTGATTGCAACATCGCGGCGTCAGGAAGGCAGGCCGATCAGCCAGTTCGACGCCCAGATTGCGGCAATTGCAGCATCTCGTGGGGCAACGCTGGCAACACGCAACGTGCCGGATTTTTTGGGCACCGGAATCGTGATCATCAATCCATGGGACTATCGGGCCTGATCCAGCCCGTTCCACTCCCGCTCAAGTCGGCAGCGAAGATACAGGCGGTACCGGCTGTTGCTTCGTCGACCACCTGGCGTGGAGCTTGGCCAGCATCAGATAGATGATCGGCGTCGTGTAGAGCGTCAGGATCTGCGAGACGATCAGGCCGCCGACGATGGTGATGCCGAGGGGGCGGCGGAGCTCTGCTCCGGGGCCGGTGGCGATGATCAGGGGAATGGCGCCCATCAGGGCAGCGAGCGTGGTCATCAGGATCGGGCGGAAGCGTTTCAGGCAGGCTTCATAGATCGCCTCTTCCGATGGCAGGCCGAGCTTGCGTTCCCCCTGCAGCGCGAAATCCACCATCATGATGCCGTTCTTCTTGACGATGCCGATCAACAGGATGATGCCGATGAAAGCGATGATCGTCAGTTCCGTGCCGCTGATAACCAGCGCCAGCAGCGCGCCGAGACCGGCTGATGGCAGCGTCGAGATGATCGTCAGCGGATGCGCCAGGCTCTCGTATAGGATACCGAGGACAATGTAGACCGTTAGCAGCGCGGCTAGAAGCAACAACGGCTGGCTGCTCGCGGATTGAGTCACGTTGGCCGCATCGCCGGCGAAATCCGCATGCAGCGTGTCCGGCAGGTGCATTTCGAGCACCGCTTGCTGAATGGCATCGTTTGCTGTTTCCAGCACTGTGTTGAGCGCCAGATTGTAGGAGATGGTCACGGAAGGATATTGCCCCTGGTGATTGACCACCAGCGGCGCCAGCGTCCGATCGACCGACGCCACGGCATTTAGCGGAATCTGAATGCCGCCCGAGGCCGGCACATAGAGCTTCGAGATATCGTTGGGATCGCGGGCGTAGCTGGGATCGGCCTCCAGCACGACGCGATATTGATTGCGCTGGGTATAGATGGTCGAGACCTGCCGCTGCGCGAAGGCATTGTTCAGCGCCGCGTCGATCGACTGGATGCTGACGCCAAGGCGCGAGGCTTCACCGCGGTTGATATTGACCGTCGCCTGCAGGCCGTTCGGCTGCCGGTCGGTGGCGACGTCGGTGAGTTGCGGCAGGGCCTGCAGACGTTCGAGCACTTTCGGCGCCCATTCCACCAGCTCATCATAATTCGCCCCCCAGAGCGTGAACTGATATTGCGACTGCGACTGACGCGCCCCGGCGCGGATATCGCCCGGCGAAAACAGGAAAGTGCTGAGCCCGGGAGTGGCCGTTAATTGCTTGCGCAGCCGGTCGATTACCTCCGCGGTCGACACACGCTCCGATGCGGGCTTCAGCGAAATGAACAATTGCCCGCGATTGATCGAACTCGAAAAACCGCCGCCACCCACGGACGACCCGACACCGGAGACAGCCGGATCCTTGGCAACCATATCGGCCGCCTGCTGCTGCAGCTTGACCATGGCCGGATAGGAAATATCGGTTGCCGCCTCCGTGCCGCCCTGGATGTAGCCGGTATCATCCTGCGGAATGAAACCCTTCGGTACCTTGACATAGAGATAGCTGGACATGACGACGCAGGCGAGGATGACGAGGACGGAGAGCACGCGATGATGCAATACCGCCTTCAGCGTCCGGCCGTAGAAATTGGTGATCGCACCCAGCGTCCCTTCGACGATCCGGCCGAACAGGCCGGGCCGCGCGTCCTTGTCGTACGACCGCAGCCGATGCCCACAGATCATCGGCGTCAGCGTCAGCGACACCAGTGTCGAGACGACGATGGTGAAGCCGAGCGTCAGCGAGAAAGTCTGGAAGAACCGTCCGACGATGCCGCCCATGAAAAACAGGGGAATGAAAGCTGCGAGCAGCGACAGGCTGATCGAAACGACGGTGAAACCGATCTGCTTCGCGCCCTCGAGCGCCGCCTTCATCGGCTTCATGCCGGTTTCGAGGTTCGCATAGATATTCTCGATCATCACGATGGCGTCGTCGACAACGAAGCCGACGGAGACCGCAAGCGCCATCAGCGACAGATTGTCGATCGACAGTCCGACGAGCCACATCGCGGCAAAGGTGCCGCACAGCGACAATGGCACGGTGACACCGGCCGCAAAGGTCGTCGTGGCGCGCCGGAGGAAGATGAAGACCACGGCCATGACCAGGCAAATCGTGGCGAGCAACGTCCATTGCATGTCGGTGACGCTGGCATGGATCGTCGTGGTGCGGTCCGAGAGAACCGCGATGTGGACGCCGGATGGGATCAGACGCTGCAGTTCCGGGATCAACGCCTTCACGCCATCGACAGTGGCGATGACATTGGCGTCCGCCGCTCTGGTGATGTTGAGTAGCACCGACGGCTTGCCGTCGTACCAGGCATCCGAGCGGCTGTTGCGGACACCAGGCTCAACGGTGGCGATGTCGGAAAGGCGGACAGCCGTGCCGTCGCCGCTGCGGACGACAATCCGGCCATAAGCCTCCGGTGTCCGCAGCTGACTATTCATGGAAATCGAGAAGGCGGCGCTGTTACCGTCGATCGAGCCAATAGGGCCGAGCACATTGGCGTTGACGATCGCCGTGCGGATATTGTCCAGCGACAGACCCATGGCGGAAAGGCGGTCGGGATCGAGCCTGACACGCACGGCAGGCTGGTCGGCACCGCTGACAGTGACGCCGCCGACACCATCCACCTGGGAAATGCGCTGCACCACCACGGTGTCGGCAGCATCGTAGATGGCGCTCGGCGACACATTGTCAGACGTCAGCGCCAGGATCAGGACGGGTGCCGCCGCCGGGTTGATCTTGCGGAAGGAAGGCAAGGTCGGCAGATCACCCGGCAAGTCAGTCGCCGCGGCGTTCAGCGCTGCCTGTACGTCCTGCGCCGCACCGTCAACGCTCCGCGACAGATCGAATTGCGCGACGATGCTGCTCGATCCGAGCGAGCTGACGGAGGTCAACTGCGTGATGCCGGCAATGGTGCCGAGATGCCGCTCGAGTGGGGCTGCGACGCTTGCCGCCATGCTCGCGGGGTCGGCGCCGGGACGGCTGGCGGAGACCACGATCGTCGGCAGATCGACAGTCGGCAGGCTGGCGACCGGCAAGAAACGGTAGGCGACGATGCCGAGGATCATCAGGCCGATCGCCAGAAGCGTGGTTCCGACAGGACGTTTGATGAACGGCTCCGAAAGGCTCATGTCCCGCCACCCACAACTTCGTCAAGCTCCGGAGCCGGCGCGCCGGTCGGCCGCCCGACAACGCGGGCGCGCAGGCTTTCGAAGGCAAGATAGATCACCGGCGTCGTATAGAGCGTCAAAAGCTGCGACAGCACCAGGCCGCCGATGATGGTGATGCCGAGCGGAATGCGCAGTTCCGCCCCGGTGCCATGCGCCAGCGCCAGCGGCAGCGCACCGAAGAGCGCGGCGAGCGTCGTCATCATGATTGGACGGAAGCGGAGGATCGAGGCTTTCAAGATCGCCTCACGCGGCGCCAACCCTTCCTTGCGCTCGGCCTCCAGCGCGAAGTCGATCATCATGATCGCGTTCTTCTTGACGATACCCATCAGCAGCACGATGCCGATCAGGGCGATGATCGACAGGTCCTGGCCGAACAGCATCAGCGCCAGCAGCGCGCCAACGCCCGCCGACGGCAAGGTCGAGAGGATCGTCACGGGGTGCACGGCGCTTTCATAAAGCAGCCCGAGGACGATATAGATCGTCACGACAGCCGCCAGGATCAGCCAGGGCTCGCCGGCAAGCGACGAGGCGAACTCCTGGGCATCGCCGGAATAATTACGCTGTATCGAGTTCGGCATGCCGATATCGCGCTCCGCCGCCTGGACCTCGGTGACGGCTTCGCTGAGGGAGGCGCCCTTGGCAAGATCGAAACTGATGGTCACTGCCGGGAACTGTTCGTCGTGGCTAATGACCAACGGCGCCGTCATGAACGCGGCCGTCGTAAAGGCATTGAGCGGCACCTGCGTGTCGCCGGCGCCAGCGACGTAGAGCTTGTCGAGCGATTTCGGGTCCGACTGATATTGCGGCGCCGCCTCGAGGATAACGCGGTACTGATTGGCCTGGCCGTAAATGGTGGCGATCTGACGCTGGCCGAAAGCATCGTTCAGCGTGTCGCTGACGGCCTGCATCGAGACGCCAAGGCGTGAGGCGGTCTCGCGGTCGACGTTGACGAAGATGCGGCCACCGCCCATTTCGACTTCCGAAGCGACATCAATCAGCTTGGAGCTCTGCTGCAGTCGCTGCACCAGCTTCTCCGCCCAGTCCACCACCGTCGCCGTGTCAGTGCCGGTCAGCGTATACTGGTAGGGCGCTCGGCTGGCGCGCGTGCTGATCGAGATGCCGCGCACGCTCTGGAAGGTGACGTGGATACCGGGCAGATCCGCAACTTCATCCCGCATGCGGTCGATGATTTCGGTCGCTGACGCGGCCCTCTCGTCCCTCGGCTTCAATATGAGGCTGAGATTGCCGGTATTGAGCGTCAGATTGCTGGCGCTGGTGCCGATGACCGAGACGATACCCGTTACGTCAGGGTCTTTGCGCAGCCGGTTGGCCACCGTTTCCTGCGTCTGCTTCATCGCTTCGAAGGAAGTAGTAGGCTCCGTCTCGACGACGGCGGTGATCAGGCCGGTATCCTGCGGCGGCAGGAAGCCTTTGGGGATGAAGATGTAAAGCGCGATCGTGGCGGCAAGCGTCACCACCGTGACCAGCAGCATGAAGGTGCTGCGGTTCACCGCCCAGACGAGACTGCGCCGATAGCCCTCGATCAGCCGACCCATGCCGCGGTCGGTGCCCGCCAGCAAGCCGCCGCGGTCTTCCTTCGGTTTGCGCAGGATGCGGGCGCACATCATTGGCGTCAAAGTCAGCGAGATCACCGCCGACACGACAACCGCGATGGTCAGTGTCAACGCGAACTCGCGGAACATGCGCCCGACGATACCGGTCATGAACAGCAGGGGAATGAAGACGGCGATCAGCGAGAAGGTCAGCGAGATAATGGTGAAGCCGATTTCGCCGGCGCCTTTCAGAGCCGCCTGCATCGGGCTCTCGCCCTCTTCTATATGGCGGGCGATATTCTCGATCATCACGATGGCGTCGTCGACGACGAAGCCCGTGCCGATGGTAAGCGCCATGAGGGACAGATTGTCGAGGCTGAAACCGGCAAACCACATGACGCCGAAGGTCGCGATCAGCGACAGCGGCAGGGCCACGCCGGCGATGAAGGTCGCCGTCACCGTCCGCAGGAACAGCAGAACGACGAGGATGACCAGGCCGATGCTGACGACGAGCGTCCATTGCACGTCATGGATCGAGGCGCGAATCGTGTCGGTGCGGTCGTTGACGATATCGAGCGAGATGCCGGCCGGCAGTGCCTGCTTCAGCCGCGGGATCTGCTTCAGCACGCTCTCGACCGTCTGGATGACGTTGGCTCCCGGCTGGCGCATGATGTCGAGGATGACGGCCGGCTGGCCCTGGTACCAGGCGCCGACACGGTTGTTTTCCAGCCCCTCGACGACAGTGGCGACATCCTTCAGCTGCACGGGCGCATTGTTGCGATAGGCGACAATGACGGATTTGTAGATGTTGGGATCGACAATCTGGTCATTGGCGGCGAGCGTGAAGCTCTGCTGCGTGCCGTCGAGCGCACCCTTGGCGCCGGCAACGCTGGCATTGGTGATCGCCGTGCGCAGATCTTCCAGCGCCAGGCCATAGGAGGCAAGCCGCGGCAAGTCGGCCTGGATGCGAATGGCGGGCTTGACGCCACCCTGGATGCTGACATTGCCGACCCCCGAGACCTCGCTGAGCCGCTGCGCCATCATCGTATCGGCGAAATCGCTGAGTTCACGGATCGAATAGCTATTGGAGCGCAGCGCCAGCGTAACGATCGGCGTATCGGCCGGGTTCACCTTCGAATAGGTCGGCGGATAGGGCAGCGTGCGCGGCAGCGTCGAGCCGGCGGCATTGATCGCCGCCTGCACGTCTTGGGCCGCCCCGTCAATGTCGCGGCCGAGATCGAATTGCAGGGTGATCTGGCTGATGCCGAAGGCGCTGGATGAGGTCATCGACGCCAACGACGGGATCTGCCCGAGCGGCCGCTCCAGAGGCGCAGTCACCAATGCCGCCATCGTATCGGGATCGGCGCCCGGCAATTGCGTCGTCACCTGGATGGTCGGAAAATCCACCTGCGGCAGCGGCGCGACCGGCAGGAAGAGAAAGCCGAGAATGCCGCCCAACAGAATGGCCACCCCGAGAAGCGAAGTGGCAATCGGCCTGGAAATGAAGAGCGACGAGACGTTCATTGCTGTCGTGTCGTTGAACTGGTGACGGCAGCATCGTTGCCGTCCGTATTCGCGTTGGAATTGGCGTTATTGCCGCCGGCGCCATCCGCGTTCTGTCGACGGTGACCACCGTTGCCGCCACCCTGGCCGTTATGCTGGCGGTGCGGCCGTTGGCCATCATTGGCGGCGTTGCCGGGCGTTTGAGCCTGATTGTTTTGCGTTGCGTTTTCGGCAACCGGCTGCCCCTCGGTAACAGGGGTCGTCACAGCTGGTGCCGATGCGCCGGCCGCGGCGGAAATCTGCACTTTCGAACCATCCTGCAGACGGGCAAAACCTGTCGTCACCACCTTGTCGCCGGGGACGACGCCATCGGCGATGACGGCCTGCACGTCGTCCTGCTGGCGCACCTTCACCGGCTTCATGGCAACCGTCTCATCCTGTCGGATGATGTAGACGAAGGTACCGTTCGGTCCGCGCTGCACGGCAGCGGTCGGGATGACCGTCACGCCCTTCAGCGTCTCGACCAGCAAGCGGGCGTTGACGAAGGCGCCCGGCCACAGCGCCAGCTTGTCGTTCGGGAAATTGGCCTTCAATCGCACCGTGCCTGTGGTCGGGTCGACCTGATTGTCGACCACCGCCAACGTGCCGTTATCGACCACAGTCTGACCGTCGCTCGCTATCGCCTGGACCGAAAGTGTGCCCACGGCACTTGCTGCGTTGACACGGGCAAGCTGCTGCTGCGGAACGGAAAACAGGACGGAAATCGGCTTGATCTGCGACAGCGTCACGATGCCCGTCGCGTCCGACGCGCTGACGAGATTGCCGACATCGACGTTGCGGATGCCGGTGCGCCCGTCGATCGGCGCCTTGATCGTCGTATAGTCGAGCGTCGCCTGCGCACTTTCAATGGCTGCCTGATCGGACTGGATCGCCGCCGTATATTGCGCCACCTGGGATGTCGCGGTATCGACCTGCTGTTGGGTACCGGAAGCGGTCGCCACCATACGCTGAAAGCGCTCGAGGTCGCGTTTCGCGCCGGCCAGCAAGGCCTCGTCCTGGGCCTTCTTGCCGACAGCCTGGTCGAGTTGGGCCTTGTAGACGGCATCGTCGATGCGGGCGATGACGTCGCCCTTCTTGATGTCCTGGCCTTCTCCGAAACCGATTTCGACGACCTTGCCGCTGACCTGAGCGCGCACCGTCACCGTGTTCAGCGCCTTCACCGAGCCGACGCCGTCGATATAGACCGGCACATCCGTGGCTTTCGCATCCGCCGCCAGCACCGGAACGGGACCGGTGAATTGCGAAAGGCCGCCGCGCCGACGTCCGCCGGCCTGGCCTGCACCCTGCCCTTGATTGCCACGGCGTTCACCCTGGGCCTGCTCATTGGGCTGAGCCGCGCTCTGATAGCCGAGCAGCCGCTCGGCGCTTCCGAGCCAGCGATCGCGTGTCACATAGGCGCTGTAGCCCACGGCGCCGATCATTGCTACCGATATCAGGACCCGAAATGTCCGAGCCATCAACATACCTTCCTTCACGGCTCCGGCTTTACCGATCTGCCGGTGCGATATTGGCGCGACTTTAGCTTGCAGTTGGTCGCTTAGGAATTTGGTATGGCCATTAAATTTTGTCCATTTTTGTGTGGCTTAGCGCAACAAACTGTTACATTGGACGAAAACTAGGGTTGTGGTTGCAATTGAATAATCGGCAACGCACGCCCTAACTGTCCTGCGAAAAGTCAGCGGGCCACCTCGTCCTTCGAGGCTCCGCTCTTCAAGCTCCGCAACTCAGATGAGGTGGAGTAAGCTACGCGGCTGCGCACAATAGGTCCGCCCTCACCCTGAGGAGCGGGGGCCGAAAGCCGACGCCTCGAAGGGTGAGGGCGAGTGGGCAGGATCAGCGACGACACTCATATCCGCACGATCAGGCGGCCGCGAACCTGCCCCGCCAGAATGGCCTTGGCCGCTTCCGGCAAATCCTCCAGCGTGATTTCCTTGACGAAACTGTCATAGGCCGAAAAATCGAACAATTCGGCGATACGTGCCCAGGCGGCGACACGCCGCTCATAGGGCTGCATGACGCTGTCGATGCCCAGAAGCGCGACACCACGCAGAATGAAGGGCAGGACGTTGGTCTCGAACGTCACGCCACCGGCATTACCGATGGCGGCCACGGCTCCGTGATATCTGACCTGCTTCAGAAGCTTGCCGAGCATCGCCCCGCCCACCGAATCGATGGCTGCGGCCCAGCGGGCGCTTTCGAGCGGCTTGTCGGCCGCAGCGAAGAACTCTTCGCGGCTCATGATCGTCTTTGCCCCGAGCGCCTTCAATTCCTCGGACAAATGCGGGCGGCCGGAGATTGCCGCGACCTCATAACCGAGTTTGGAAAGCAGATGGATCGCGACCGTGCCGACGCCACCGCCGGCGCCTGTCACCAGCACTTCGCCGTCGCCGGGCTTCAGGCCGTTGGCTTCCAGCCGATCGACCGCGAGCATCGCCGTCAGCCCCGCGGTTCCCATGACCATGGCATCGCGCGTGGAAAGCCCTTCTGCAAGCGGCACCAGCCAGTCGCCGAAGACCCTGGCCTTCTCGGCATAGCCGCCCCAATGGTTCTCGCCGACACGCCATCCTGTGAGCACGACCTTCTGGCCGGCGCGATAGCGCGGATCGGCGCTCTCGATCACCGTCCCGGAAAAATCGACGCCGGCGACATGCGGATAGGTGCGCACCAGACCACCGCCCCCCGTCAGGCACAGGCCGTCCTTGTAATTGACGTCGGCCCATTCCACCGCGACCGTGACATTGCCCTCAGGCAACCGGTCATTTTCGAGCGTCTGCACAGTCGAGGCGACGGCGCCGGCAGCGTCGCGCTCGGTAACAAGAGCCTTGAAACTCATCGGGCCGTCCTTGTGTTCATAAAGGTCAAGTTAGGGCGGAACGACGACAAATCATCCCACCTGCCTCAAGCGATCGCTGACGTCGCGGTCCGCGGCGCAACCGGTATTGGATTGGGCTTTGCGAAGTGACAGGCAACAAAATGGCCCGGCACGGTCTGCGCGAGAGGCGGCCTTTCGGACTTGCAGATCGCTTCGGCAATCGGGCAGCGCGTATGAAAGCTGCAGCCGGGTGGCACGTTGGCCGGGCTCGGCACGTCACCCTTCAGGATGATGCGGGTCTTCGGCGCGTCGGGATCAGGCTCCGGCACGGCCGAAAGCAGCGCCTGCGTATAAGGATGGCTCGGATGGTCATAGACGCGATCCTTAGGCCCGATCTCGACGATGCGGCCGAGATACATCACCGCGACGCGATCGGCGATGTGGCGCACGACCGATAGATCGTGTGCAATGAACAAATAGGAGAACTTGCGTTGCTCCTGCAGGTCCTGCATCAGATTGACGATCTGTGCCTGCACAGAAACATCGAGCGCCGAAACCGGCTCGTCGGCGACGATGAATTGCGGATTGACCGAAATCGCCCGCGCAATACCGATTCGCTGTCGCTGGCCGCCGGAAAACTGCCGGGGGTAGCGATCCATGAAAGTCGGCGACAGCCCGACCCGGGTCAAAAGTTCGGCCACGCGATCGCGGGCCTGTTGTCGCGACTTGACCAGGCCGAAGACCTCCAACGGTTCGGCAACGATCTGAGCGATCGAGCGGCGCGGGCTCAGCGACCCGTAAGGGTCCTGAAAGATCATCTGCATCTTTTCGCGCATCGCCCGCATGTCGCCACGGCTGAATGCGGTGAGATCGACGCCGTCCATCAGCACCTGGCCCTCGGTCGGCTCGATCAGCCTCAGAAGCAGCCGCCCAAGCGTGGACTTGCCGCAGCCGGATTCGCCGACCAGTGCCAGGGTCTCGGCACGCTTGACGGTGAAGGAGACGCCGTCGACGGCGCGCACGCCCGAAGGTGTCTTGCCGAGCGTCAGCCCGACGGCATCGGAAAAGGTCTTGCCCAAATCCCTGACGGTGATGAGGTCGTCTTGCGTGTTCGTCTCTTTCATGACGTCGCTCCCGCGCTGACCCAGCATGCTGCCTTCTGGCCGGTGGCCTGGGTGAACATCGGCGGCATAACTTGTGCGCATTTGTCGATCCGGTCGGCGCAGCGGGCATAGAAGGGACAGCCCTGCTTGACCGCGCCGGCGAGCGGCACTGAGCCCGGAATCTGATACAGTCGCTTGCGGTCGTCCTTCAGTTTCGGCACGGATTGCAAAAGGCCGCGCGTATAGGGATGGCCGGGATTACGGAAGATGGTGCGCACGTCTCCGTCCTCCACCACGCGGCCGGCATACATGACGATCACCCGCTCCGCGATATCGGCGACAACGCCAAGATCGTGCGAGATCAACAGCACGGCGGTGTTCAGCTCCCGCCGCACCTTCTTCATCAGCTCCAGCACCTGCGCCTGGATGGTGACATCGAGGGCCGTGGTCGGTTCGTCGGCAATCAGGAGTTTCGGATTGCAGGCGACGGCCATGGCGATCATCACGCGCTGACGCATGCCGCCCGAGAACTGATGCGGATAGGCCGCGATGCGCTTTTGCGGATCGGGCATACCCACGAGCTTCAAAAGCTCGATGATGCGGGCGCGCCGCTCCTCGCGACTCGATTTTTCATGCAGCTTGATCGCCTCGCCGATCTGATCGCCGATGGTCATGACCGGATTGAGCGAACTCATCGGCTCCTGGAAGATCATCGCGATATCACGGCCACGAATCTCAGGCATTTTCGAGCGCGGCAGTTCCAGAAGATTGACGCCCTCCAGCTCGACGCGGCCCTCCGCAATGCGGCCGGGCGGCATGGGGATGAGGCCCATGGTGGCGAGCGAGGTAATCGACTTGCCGGAGCCGGATTCGCCGACGATGCCGACTGCGCCACCGGCGGCAATTTCGAAACTGACGCCGTTGACGACGCGGATTGGCCGATCCTTGGGGCCGAATTCGACCGAAAGGTTCTCCACCTTGAGAAGGGGCACCTGCTTGCCGGATCGGGATTGAGACTGGGATTGACCCTGGTTTTGCTTGGACGATGTTTCGGCAATCATGATGCGGTCTCCGGATCGAGCAGGTCGCGCACCGCGTCACCGGCAAGGTTGAACGAGAGCACCACGCAGGTGATGGCGAAGCCGGCGGCGATGATCGGCCATGGCGAGCCGAAAAGATTGTTCAGGCCATCTCGGATGATATTGCCCCAGCTCGGATTCGGCGGGCGCGTTCCGATGCCGAGGAAGCTCAGCGATGCCTCGAGACGAATGGCGGAGGCGACCCAGAGCGTCATCAGCACGACGATGGGCGCTGCGATGTTCGGAATGATGTGGCGGAAGATGATGACTGGCGTGCTGAGCCCGATGGCGACGGAGGCTTCGACATAGGGCTCCTGCTTGACCGCCAGTGTCGAGGCGCGGGCGACGCGGGCAAAGCCCGGCACGAAGGCGACGGTGATGACCGCGACGATGTTCCAGAAAGCGCCGCCGAGAACCGCGGCGATCATGATCGCCAGCAGCAGCTCTGGGAAAGAGAGCAGCAGATCGATGACCCGGCTGATCAGGCGATCGACGATGCCGCCGAAATAGCCGGCGACGACGCCGAGCGCCGTGCCGCATATGGCAGCGAGCGCGGGCGAGATCAGCCCGAACAGCAGCGAATTGCGCGAGCCGTAGATCATGCGTGACAGCACATCGCGGCCGAACTGGTCGGTACCGAGCCAATGCGCTGCCGACGGCGGCTTGTTCACGGCAAGAATGCCCTGCTGCAACGGATCGTAGGGAGCAAGCAGCGGTGCGAAGACGGCGATCAAAAAGAACACCAGCACGATGGCGAAGGCGAAGATGGTGGAGGGCCGGCCGAATATCATCTGGCGCAACAGAGTGCTGAAGCCCGGCGCGGGCGCCAGATGCGGCGTATCGGCCTGCGACCCGATGGGAGCGGTGATCGTGTTCATTATTTCACCCGAATGCGAGGATCGATGACGATATAGAGCAGGTCCATCACCAGGTTGATCAGCACGACAACCATGGCAAAGACGATGACACCGCCCTGGATGACGCCGTAATCGCGCTCATTGATCGCCTGAATCAACAGCCTGCCGATGCCGGGCCGGTTGAAGACCAGCTCGACGGCCACCGACCCGGAGAAGGTAGCAAGCAGGCTGAGGCCCATGCCCGTCGTCAGCGGCAAAAGCGCATTGCGCAGGCCATGGCGATAGATGACCCTCGGCTCGCGCGCGCCCTTGGCACGCGCGGTGCGGACATAGTCCTTGCCCAGCACCTCAAGGAGCGACGTGCGCGTCAGGCGGCCGATGAAGGCGGCCTTGACCAACGCCAGCGTCAAGGCCGGCAGGAAGACGTGATACATGCGGTCGGCAAAACCATAGCCCGCCCCATTGATCGGGAACAGGCGCAGATTGAGCGCGAAAATGATCAGGAGCAGCGCGCCGAGATAGAAATCCGGAACGGCATAACCGAAAAGCGAGAAGGCACGCACGCTGTTGTCCGGCAGCTTGTCGCGATTGGTCGCGGCCATCACGCCTATCGGCACGCCGGCACCGACACCCATGATCATAGCGACCACGGTCAGCTCGATCGTGTAGGGCAGGTTGCGGCCGATAAGGTCGAGCACCGAGGCGCCGTTCATATAGGAGGTGCCGAGATTGAAGGTCACGACCCCGTAGAGGAAGTTGATATATTGATGCCAGAGGGGCACATCGAGGCCCATCTTGGCGCGGAACTGCGCGAGCTGCTCCGGGAGAGCGGCGTCCCCCAGAGCAGCTATCGCCGGATCGCCGGGCAGAATGCGCATCGCAATGAAGACGAGCGTCAACACCAGCCAGATAGTCGGTATGGCGTCTACGAGCCTTAGGAAGAGATATCTGCCCATTGCTTTCTACCTGTATGAAAAGCTTTACGCGGTCTTGGTGGCGCGATGGAAACGCCAGCGGGCGTAACCGCTCTTGACGTCGTAGCCGAGACTGATGCGGGCGTTGCGCGCCACGGTGAAGGAGAGCGTCGACATGCCGATCAACGGCAGATCACGCAGCACCTGCAGCTCGATCTGCTTGCAATAATCGACGTAGCTCTTGAAGTCGGTGGACTGCAGCGCCTTGTCGAGCAGCCCGTCGATGCCGGGCATGGCGACACCATAATGGCTGTAGTTGATACCGCCGCTGCCGTCGGCCTTAACCTCGGACTTGGTCGAAAGCTGCTGGAAATAAAGCTGCGTCGGGATCGGCGGATAGCTCGACGAATGCAAAGCGAGGGTGTTCTTGTCCATGTGATTGTCGGCATGATAGGCGGTATGGTCGCCAATATGCAGGTTCATGCGCATGCCAACCGCGCGCAGCTGTTCCTGGACGATCAGCATGATGGAGGAATAGTCCTCGCGCTGGCTGCAATTGCTGTCGAAATCGAAGCCGTTCGGAAAGCCGGCTTCGGCAAGCAGTGCCTTCGCCTTGGCCGGATCGTAGTTGTATTGCAGTTCCGGCGGCAGATCCTGGGTCTTGAAGCCGGCCGGGAAGAAATCGGGTTGCAAACCGGCCGTGAAGCCACCCATCGGCTTCAATGCATCGGCAACCGCGTGGCGGTCGACGGCATACATGATCGCCTGGCGGACCTTGAGGTTGTCAAAGGGCTTGCGGTTGAGGTTGACGTGGAGCGTGTTGAACGAGCCCGGCGCGGTCATGTCGAATTTCAGCGTCGAGTCGCGCTGCAGCATGGAGTCGACCCAGCCCGGTGCGCGTACGGCCTCGATCATGTCGACATCGCCCGACAGCAGCGCCAGCGTACGCGCCGTAGTGTCGGCGATATATACGCATTCGACGTTGGCGATCTTTGCCTTGTTTTTCGTGTCCCAATAGCCCTCGTGGCGCTTCATCGCGGCGCCCCACTGATTGTCGAAGCGGGTGAGTTCGTAGGGGCCGGTGCCGACGGCATCGGTGGCGAATTTTGCCGCGCCGATCTTGTCGAACGCCTTCTTCGAGACGATGGACGTGTTATTGCAAAAGATCGACGTGCCGAGCAGGTTGACGTCGGGCGTCTTTAACTGGACGTCGACCTCATAGGGGCCCTTGGCAACGACGTCGGCGATATTGGCCAGGATCGTCGTATTGGTGCCGTCCTTGATCGCGCGCTTGAAGGAGAAGACCACGTCGTCGGAGGTCATCTCGCCATAACCTTTGTGGAACTGCACGCCCTGGCGCAGCTTGAAGGTCCAGGTCTTGGCGTCCGGCGACGTCGTCCACTCGGTGGCAAGCGTCGGAACATATTGATCCGGCGTCGTGGCGAAAGCGCCGTCATCGGGGCGGACGAGCTGTTCGTATATCTGCTCGGTCGCCCAATTATCGCCGCCCTGCGTCGTCTGGTTCGGATCGCTGGTACGCGGGCCGGTGGCGGCAATGCCGATGCGGATCACATCTGCGCTCTGCGCGCGGGCAGCCCTTAGCCCGATCATGCTCATCGCCGCCGTCGCAGCCGTCAGTTCAAGGAATTCACGTCTCTTCAGGCTCATAACTATCCTCCCAGGAATATCAGCTGCGACGCTTGTTCAGTTCGGCGTCGTTGATCGAAAGGCCCAGCCCCGGGCCAGAAGGCACTACAAACTTTCCATTCTGAGGCTTCGGCAGATTGTCGAAGGCGACATGCATGCGCGTCGACGGATCGGCAAACTCGGCCGGCTTGGTCAGATGCATGATGGCGGAAAGAACGTGCAGGTTGGCGACATGGCCGATGGTTGGCTGCGTCTGGTGCGGTACCAGCTCGACGCCATGGGCGTGGCAGATCGCCATGCACTGCATCAGGCCGGTAATGCCACCCATCTTGATGACGTCGGGCTGCACCATGCGCACACCGGCATTGATCATGTCGACGAGAGCTTGCGTCGTATATGTCTGTTCGCCCGCCGAAACGGTGATGCTGAGGCGCTGGGCGATCTCGCCCATGGCGCGGACGTTGTAATGCTGCACCGGCTCCTCGAACCAGATATAGCCCTCGTCCTCCAGCACCCGGCCAACACGCATCGCCGTTCCGACGGAGTAGAGATTGCTGGCATCGAAGGCGAGCGGGAAACCGTCGCCGACGAGTTTGCGCACCGCCTTGATCTTGGCGATGTCGCCGGGAACGTCGATATCCTGGCGCGACCGGTCTCCGTCCTGACGGAACTTGATCAGCGCCGGCGTTTCCGACCTGAAGCGCTCTTCAACGGCGCGCAGCGTCTCGTCGAGAGTGCGGAAGGCATTGTTGCCGACAGAGGAATAGAAAGGAATTTCCTTACGCCAGGCGCCGCCGAGCAATTGATGGATCGGCTGGTTGAAGAACTTGCCCTTGATGTCCCAGAGCGCGACGTCGAACGCGGCGAGTGCACCGGTGACCGCGCCTTCCGGCCCGAGCTTGATATATTTGTGCATCAGCCGGTCGAAGATGATGGCGTGGTCGAGCGCATCGAGGCCGACCAGGGATTCGGCGAAATCCCTGACCACGCCAAGCGAGTGCTCGCCGCCCATCATCGGCGACGCTTCACCATGGCCGACGATACCGTCGGTCGTGGTGACGCGGATGAACGCCGTACGGCGGCCCGGCGGCTCGTTGGGCTCCCAGCTGACCTGGAAAGCCTCGACGGATTTAATGGTTGTAGAAGTCGGCACGCCCAAAATCCTTGCTGCAAACGAAATGTTGAATGACAGTCCGGCCTGGTGGCCGAAAATGGGGTCGGAGCTGGCGATACGCGGCGAACGGATCAATTCGTGCCAGTCTCCCACGGGGAAGGCACGGGTTGCCGTTCAGCCCAACGGGGCTGCCCTTGCTCAGAAAATTCTCAATAGCCTCCTGCGATCCTCGCAATACCTGCCGTTTTCACCCGGCAGTCACTCTCTCCACAGAGCGCACCATTGCGCATTTTGCATCCGTATGCAAGATCGTCGTACGGGCAAATTCGGGAAAACCGCACTAATTGGTAGGATGAATAAGGTAGCACGCGTCCATAAAGCCGCAAAGCCGCCTTTGCTGGCATGTTGTGGCAACACAGATATTCCCAGAAGGAAAAAACAGCTCAGGCGTAAGCGTAGATCGAGCTCCGACGGAACCGGGCCACTAGGACATTGTCGGCCATCATGAACTCCTCGCTCTCGAAATAATATTTGCCCTTGCGCAGCGACGCGTCGGTTATGCGTCCGGCTGTGGCCAGGCGTTGGCCGGGACGGACGAGGCCGAAATGCTGCGCCTCGGCACTGGTCAAAACCACTGGCGCGGGAAAGGCGAAGCTATTGTTGGTGTCGCCCATGGCGAGCCGCATCAGGCAGCCGGAATGCACGAAGCCTGGATCGCTGTAGAGCGGATGCCGCTCGCCGAAAGCCGAAAGCGATTTTCGGAAATCCGCTTCGGTCAGCACCCTGGCGGCTGTCGTCACCGGCATGCCCGGCTGCAACTCACCAGCCACGACACGCGACGGCGTCTGGGGCTGCGGCAATATCGCGAATCCTGAAATATTCGGCGCAACGGGCTGCGTATCCGGCAACCCGACCCAGCCGGACGCCACCTCTTCGCCCTCCTCGTTGACAGCACTGATCATGGCCCGGCGCATCTCAGGACCATCCGTTAGTTCGGCGGCCGTGATGGTCAGTACATCGCCATTGTAGACCGGCCGGCGAAAGCGAGCGCCCATGCCGCCGCGTTCCGCCCAGACCTGCCCCCAGGCTTCGATCGCCACGCGACTGATATGGCCGTAGACGAAAGCGCCGGGCACCAGAGCCGCCTTGTAGCCTCGGGCACGGGCGACATCATCGTCATGGATCGAGCCCTTGTAACGGGGATCATCATCGAGCTGTACGTGAACGGTCAAACTGCGCGGGAAGAGCGCTTTGTCGGTAGAGGGGGAAAAGGGCATATCGGGCTCACCCATCGGCAAACGGCACGGTCGCCGTTGCGGCGCTGGCCTGGAGTTGATCGATCTCTTCATCTGACAGAGCAAGGATATCCCGGAGCACCCGCAGATTGTCGCCGCCGAATTGCGGGGCCGCACTGCGTTGCGAGCCGGGCGTGCGGCTCAGGCGGATCGGCAGGCCCGGATGCGGATGCCGCCCGGCATCGGGATGATCGAGCTCGGTGAAGAAACCGCGATGGGCGAGGTAGTCGCTGCCGGCAAGATCCGCAGCGGTTGCGACCGGGGCCGCGGCAACGCCAGCCTCCTGCAGCCGCCTCGCCACCTCATGCTTGCTGCGCCCACGCGTCCAATCCGCGATGATTCCGGTCAACAGATCCTCATTGACACGCCGCGCCGCCAGCGTCGCAAAGCGGCTGTCTTCAGCCAGATCCGGTCTCTCAATCGCAGCAGAGAGGGCCCGCCACTGCGTCTCGTCCTCCGCGGCGATCACAACCCATTGGTCTTCGCCGTCAGCCTGAAACGCATCGTGCGGCGCCATATGGGCAACGTGGTTTCCGTCCGGCACCGGATCGAGGCCGGTCTCGGTCGCAAGCAGCAGTTCCGCGCCGACCAGCTGCATCGCAGCTTCCACTTGCGGCACCTCGACATATTGGCCCTTGCCGGTTCGTCGGCGGTAATGCAGGGCTGTCAGAATGGCGGCCGCGGCATTGAAGCCGCCGATCGGATCGAGATAGGACGGACCGGTATTCTCCGGCTGGCCATTGCGATAGCCCATCATTGCGGACATGCCGGTCGCCATTTCCATGGTCGGGCCGAGCGCGGCATAACCGGACATCGGTCCATCGCGCCCGAAAGCCGGCAGTTCCGCGACGATGATATCCGGCTTGATCTTGGTGAGATTGTCGTAATCAAGTCCGAGCTTGGCCAGCGTCCCCGGCCGGAAATTACAGATCAGCACATCGGCCACCGCCACCAGCCGCAGCAATGTCTGCCGCCCCTCCTCCGTCTTCAGATTGAGAATGCAGGAAAGCTTGTTGACGTTTTGCGAGTTGAACAGAAAGGACCGGTCGAAGAAGCGCTCACCCGGCTTGCCGCCCGGGAAATTGATCGGATTGGGCTTTTCCTTGTTCAATCGCCAGGAATTGACCCGGTTCGGTGACTCCACATGGATCGATTCGGCCCCGAAATAGCCAAGTACCCGCCCCGCCATCGGCCCGGCCCAGGCGGTCGTGATCTCGATGACCCGGATGCCCTGCAGGGGGAGACGTGGAACCGCGGTTCTTTGCCCGCCCTCGTCCTTCGAGGCTCCGGCCTGCGGCCTCCGCGCCTCAGGATGAGGGCTAATCTCGAGCCGTGCCGCTACTCCAACTTCCTTGGTGATTTGCTCTGATGCAACTGCATTCTGTTTGCTTCTATCCCGAAGCACTGGGCTGGCTCCATCCTCATCCTGAGGCGGGAGCGCAGCGACCCTCCAAGGACGAGGACGGCCCCCTTGTCCATCAAGATTGAAACTTCCTTCGCCCAGATCCGGCGCACCCGCCCGCACGCGGCGCGGCGTCTCGCTCATGCGAAACGGCGGCCCGAGGATAACCCTGCCAGCGACGCTTTCCCAATAATTGCGGCTATTGAGATGGGCATTGCCGAATTGCTCGGACGGACGATAGGCCTTCGCGGCGATCACCTGCGCCTGCTGCAGCCGCTCCACCAGGCCTTCGGCGGCAAGATCGGCGACCTTCGCCTGGATGATGGCAAACATGGCTTCCCAGTTTCGCCGGCGGATGGCCGGATCGGCAAAACGCGGATCGCGCTCCATCTCCGGCAGATCGAGCGCCGTGCACACCGCATGCCAGCGGTGATTATAGATCCAGATGCACACCCAACCATCGCGGCACTTCACCTGGCCTGCCGGGATAGTCTGATCATTGCGGCGATGGACGGAGCCATTGTAGATGTGCCGAAGCACATAGGGAAAGCACATGGCGGCAGCCGTTTCCCCTAGATCGACGCTGACCACTTGCCCCTCGCCATCCGTGTAGCGCGCGGAGAGCGCCGCCATGACGCCGATATAGGCCGCAACGCCGGCGGCAAACGAAGCGCGGTCGCCGACGCCATAGAGTGGTTCGCGCCCGAATTCGCCGTTGTTGTTCATCATGCCCGACAGCGCCTGCAGCACGATTTCGGGCGCTTTCCAATCCTTCAGCGGACCATCCTTGCCGAAGGGGCTGACTGTAACGGCGACGCATCGCGGATTGATCTTCTCTACCTCGGCCGCGTCGAAATCCTCCGGCAGGATGGCGACGTCGGCACTCGCCAGCAGCGCGTCCAACCGGACACGACCCTCGACGCTTTCGCGGTTGAGGCTGACGGAACGTTTGCCGGTGTTGAGATGCCAGAAGCGCAGCGAAAGCCCGCCGTCCTTCGCTGAAAACGGCGGCATGCGCCGGATCGGCGAACCGCCCTCAGGCTCCACCAGGACCACCTCCGCGCCGAAGTCGGCAAGCAGCCGCGCGCAATATTGACCACCCACATTGTCCGAAAAATCGACGACCCTGAGATCGTCCAGCGCATCAGGCATTCGAATTGCCTCCACCGATCATCATACCATTCGGCGCCCGATCTCCCCCCGAACGCAGGCGCACATTAATATGACTTGCATACGCATTCAACATGAACTTCAATCCGAATGAATCGATTGAATGAAATCGATCGGAACGGTATTGACCGTGCAGCGGCGGTTGAGGCCGCAAGACAGTCAATTCGGGGACGCAGATGGCGCGCGGCGTAGGATCGTCAGATGGAAAGAGAAGGCCGATCACCGCGCGTGAGCTGGCGCGCATGATCGGGGTCAGCCAGTCGGCGGTCTCCCGCGCCTTCACGCCGGGGGCCAGCATCGCAGCGGAGCTGCGCCAAAAAATCCTGAAATTCGCGGAGGAGCAGGATTACCATCCGAACGCGATCGCCAGCATGCTGTCGAAGAGCCGCACCAACATCGTCGGCATCGTCGTTTCCGACATGAGCAATCCTTTCTATCCCGCGCTCATCCAGAAGCTTTCGCAGGGCCTGCAGCGCATCGGCCTGCAGAGCCTGCTGTTCAACATCACCAAAGGCTCGAATATCGAAGAGCAGCTCTCGGCGCTGAGACGCTATAATGTTGATGCCGTCATCGTCATTTCGGCGACGATGCTTTCGGGAGCGACCCTGCATTGGGCGACCGAGGGCCGTGCTGCGATCCTGATCAACCGTGTCGTCGAGGATGCCGATATCAACTGCGTCTGCTGCGACAACGTCGAGGGCGCACGCGCCATTGCCGATCATTTCCACGAGCTCGGCCGCCGCCGCGTCGCCTACGTCTCGGGCCTCAGCCATACCACCACCAATCTGGAGCGACAGAACGCCTTCATTACCCGCATCGCCGAACTGGGCATGACGCTGACGGGCCGTGTCGATGGCGGGGAATACAGCTATGAGGCCGGCCGCCGCGCCGCACTCGAAATCGCTGCCAAGAACAACGCCGATGCGATCTTCTTCGCCAACGACATTCTCGCGATCGGCGGCATCGACGCGCTGCGCGAGGACGTCGGCAAGCGGGTGCCTGAGGACATTTCCGTCGCCGGTTTCGATGACATCCCCATGGCGAGCTGGCCGCATTATGCGCTGACGACGTTTCGCCAGCCGCTGGACGAGATCGTCACCGTCGTTGTCGGCATGCTGGAAGACGGCTCTTGCCAGCCGGGCCAACCATCAAGCGTCAGGCGAATATCGGGTGGGCTGATTGTCAGGCACTCGACCGGGCCGCTGGGATAGGTCTCACAGCCGTTCCACCAAGTCCAGCAGCGCGCCATCACTGCCGCGGCGGCCGATGACGGATAGCCCTACCGGTCCGCCGTCCATTTTCCCGGCCGGCATCGAAATCTGCGGCAGGCCGGCGTGGCCGGCGACGGAGAGGATGCCGAGGGCTTGCTGGCGGTAGGCCTCGAACATCTCTCGCGATGAATCCCTTAGCGGCGCGGGACCCGGCGCCGTCGGGATAATCATGACCAGGCCGTTGGCAAGTGCTGCGTCCATTGTTCGGGCAATGTCGCGACGCGTTGCATCGACCCTGGCAAAGGTCTCGTCGCTGATGGATCGGGCCGCGGCGAAACGCGCGGCGATATCGGGACCGAGTTCGGCGTCATGCGCCTCGACCCAGCTGCCCAAAACTTTCCAGGCATCATAGCCCTGCCAGAAACGGTAAACTTCGGACCGTTCTTCCGGCCCGACGATCGGCAACGGGTCGGTAACAGTTTTGCTGAACCGCGCCGCGACCTTTTCCGCCATCGGCCGCAGCAAGGCGGCAAGTCCCGGATCGACGCCCGTCCAGATATCGGAGGGCAGCCACGCCACCGAAAAATCCGCCTCGCCTGCCAGACCAAGCGCGCGGCCGACACGAGCCAGTGTTCCGGCATCGCGGGCAAACCAGCCGAGCGTATCGAAACCAGGTCCGAGCGGCACCACTCCGCCCATATCGATCGCAGCATGACTGGGCCGCATGCCGAAAATTCCGTTGAAGGAGGCGGGCAGCCGCACCGAGCCGCCCGTATCCGTTCCCAGCGCGAAATCCACCAGGCCGGCGCCGACCGCGGAAGCGGAGCCGGAAGAGGAGCCACCGGGCACGCGATCGGGTGCCGCGCTATTGAGCGGCGTGCCGTAATGCGCGTTGGTGCCCATCAGGCTATAGGCAAATTCATCCATATGCGTCTTGCCGGCGAGCACTGCACCCTCGGCCAGCAGCCGGGCAACGACAGGCGCATGCGCCGCCGCTGGGCCATGCGCACGCCGCCAGACCGGATTGCCATTGCCGGTAATCCGCCCTTCGACATCGATATTGTCCTTGGCGGCAAAGGTCAGCCCGGCGAGCGAGCCGCTATCCACAGCGCGAACGGGCTGCGCGAAGAGTTCGATGAAGGCGTTGGCGGTATCGATCAGGGGCATGAAGTGACTTCCGTGAAGGTGGGAACACGAAGCTAGCCGCATTCCGCTACGCGGACAATGACGGCGCGACCCTCAGATGAGCAATCTAGTGCTTACCGCACTAAAGGATACCCCAGCCGCGATAACGCCCGCGTCCGGTCATCTCGCGCACGCCGAGTTCGGCCACCAAATTGAGGGCGCCGCGGGACGTGACGCCGACATGGCGGGCAACCATGCTGGCAGAGACGATAGGCCGGGCAAGCACAATCTCGATGACGCCAGGCAAGCTGCTGTTCGACCGCCGATCTTTCAGCCGCCGCTCCATCTGTATCTTGGCAAGCGACAGGCGATCGAGCTCCTTCAGACCGGCCTCGGCCGAAAGTGCCATGGCTTCAAGAAAAGCCATCAGCCGGATGGAGCGATCCGACGAGCGGCGGCGCTCATGCCGAACGGACTTCAGGCCGGTATTGAGGCAGAAAAGGTGAGAAGTGACCTTACCGCGGCGGCGAAGATAGGCGCTGACGAGCTGGCTGCCCAGCCAATGTTGCCGCCGCAGCGGCTCGAGCCGCTCCCAGGCGTCGAACAGTACGGCAGCGCCCAAAGCCGGCGGCAGGAGATCGGCCTCATGGATGACGGCGCGCCAGTTTTCCAGCCGCTCGTTTTCGTCCCAGTCATCATCTCGGATCAGACCGAGCGGATCGTCCATGGTCACTGCCTTGGGCTGCGGGGTCTTTCCGTCCAGCACCTGGCCGGAGCGGGCGATAACGGCGTCGATCTCGGAAAAATCCATACCGAAATCGTCACCGTCGTCGTCGTCATCCTCTTCCGTTGCCGACGTCTCGACAGGCATGGGGCGTAGGGTGACGGTTTCCTCGGCATCGCCGATATCACCGCTCAAGACTGCAAGACCGGCCGTTCCCAACCCCCAGTCCGGCTCGGCATTCCACAGCCGTCGCCGGGCGCGCAGCACCGCGTGGGCGATGGTCAATTCATGCGTCGGCGCGCGGGCATCCACATGCGCATCATGCAGCACCAGATCTTCGATATGCACCAGCTCGCCACCGACCCAGAGCGCGGCGACAGCATCGAAAAAATGACCGCGCTCACGAAAACCGTCGCCGACGACATGCCGCAACACCCGCTCATCCAACCGCGCAAGCATATCCTCTGCTCTGGTCATCGCAGGGAGAAGCGTCGTCAGCGGTAGGGTGGCAAGATCATATCGCATTGGAATCACATGATTGATTCTGTCTTGCGGAAGGTAACACCGCCGATCGCATCGGGATAGAAAGCCGCCTCTTTCAACTGTGGACCGCCATCACTATTTTTCTTCTTGACCTTCCAGTTACAGGAAGGTTCATAAAGTTTTCCGACGCCCTCTCTGGGGCAAAGGAGTTTATTATGGCATTGCATGACGAGCACGATCACAGCCATCACGGCAACGGTCACCACCATCATCATCACGACACCGATTCCGAGGATACGGTGACCCGCGACCCCGTCTGCGGCATGACCGTGGATCCGAACGCCGACAAGCCGTCGCTGGACTATAACGGCCGCACATTTCATTTCTGCTGCAATGGCTGCCGCACGAAATTCGAAGCCGCGCCGGAAGATTATCTTACCGCCACGGACCCCACCTGCGGCATGACGGTCGATCGCGCCACCGCGCGACATTTCCTGAAACACGAAGGCGAGAAATTCTATTTCTGCTCCGCCGGCTGCAAGGCGAAGTTCGAGGCGGATCCATCAGCATATCTCAATGGCAATAGGCCAGCACCGAAGCCGATGCCGAAGGGCACGCTTTATACCTGCCCGATGCATCCCGAGGTCGTCAGCGACCACCCAGGCGATTGCCCGAAATGCGGCATGGCGCTGGAGCCCATGGGCGTGCCCGCTGCCGACGAAGGCCCGAACCCGGAGCTGATCGATTTCACGCGCCGCCTCTGGATCAGCGCAGCCTTGTCGCTGCCCCTGCTCATTATCAGCATGGGTCCGATGATCGGCCTGCCTATCCGCGACTGGATCGGCGAGCCGATCGCCACATGGGTCGAACTTGTCCTTGCGACACCGGTTGTACTCTGGGCCGCCCTGCCCTTCTTCCGCCGCGCCTGGAACTCGCTCGTCAATCGCAGCCCGAATATGTGGACGCTGATCGGCCTCGGCGTCGGTACGGCCTATCTCTATAGCCTCGTGGCGACGCTCTTACCCGGCATTTTCCCGATGAGCTTTCGTGGGCATGGCGAAAGCGTGCCCGTCTATTTCGAAGCCGGGTCGGTCATCGTTGCCTTGGTGTTTGTTGGACAGGTGCTGGAACTGAAGGCGCGTGAGCGCACCGGCTCGGCGATCCGCGCCCTGCTCGACCTCGCGCCCAAGACCGCCCGCCGTATCGGCACCGACGGCAGCGAGGCCGATGTGCCCGTAGACGAGATCCAGGCCGGCGACCGGCTGCGCGTGCGTCCCGGCGAGCGTGTGCCCGTGGACGGTTCGGTTGTCGATGGACAGTCGACCATCGACGAATCGATGATCACGGGCGAGCCGCTGCCGGTCGAAAAGACCCAAGGGGACGCGCTGACCGGCGGCACCATCAACAAGAACGGCTCGCTGGTCATGATTGCCGAAAAGGTCGGCGCGGAAACAACGCTGTCGCGGATCGTCGAGTTGGTCGCCAAGGCGCAGCGGTCTCGTGCGCCGATCCAGACGATGGTCGATCGTGTTTCGGCCGTCTTCGTGCCCACCGTCGTGCTCGCCGCCATTATCGCCTTTGCGGTTTGGGCCTTTGTCGGACCGGAGCCGACGCTGGCGCATGCGCTGCTTGCCGCCGTCGCCGTCCTCATCATCGCCTGCCCCTGCGCATTGGGACTTGCAACGCCGATGTCGATCATGATCGCCACCGGCCGTGGCGCGCAGGAGGGCGTGCTGGTGCGCGACGCCGAGGCGCTCGAGCGCTTCGCCAAAGTCGACACGCTGATTGTCGACAAGACCGGCACATTGACCGAGGGCAGGCCGAACCTGACCGATGTCATCCCTGCCGCCGGTGTGGACGAAAGCCGCCTGCTGTCGCTTGCCTCCAGCCTCGAACGCGGCTCCGAACATCCGCTGGCCGAGGCGATCGTCGCGGGCGCACAGGAGCGCGGCGCGAGCCTAGTCGATATATCCGGCTTCGTGGCAAAGACCGGCAAGGGCGTGGAGGGCCGCGCCGGTGATACGGCAATCGCCCTCGGCAATGCCGCAATGATGGCCGATCTCGGCGTTGCGACCGATGCGCTGCAGGCTGAGACCGAGCGCCTGCGCGGTGACGGCAAGACCGTGATGTTCGTCGCCTTCGACGGTCAGCTGGCCGGCCTCGTTGCCGTCGCCGACCGCATCAAGCCGACGACCGCAGCCGCCATCAAGGCGCTCCATGAAAGCGGCCTGAAGATCATCATGGCGACCGGCGACAATGGGCTGACCGCCAAGGCAGTCGCCGCTCATCTCGGCATCGACGAAGTGAAGGCGGACATGTTGCCGGAAGGCAAGAAGGCGCTGATCGACGAGCTGCGGGCCAAGGGCAATGTGGTCGCCATGGCCGGCGACGGCGTCAACGACGCGCCGGCGCTCGCTGCAGCCGATGTTGGCATCGCGATGGGAACCGGTGCCGATGTCGCGATGGAGAGCGCCGGCATCACCCTGGTAAAGGGCGATCTCAACGGCATCGTCAGGGCGCGGCATCTTTCGGAAGCGACGATCCGCAATATCAAACAGAACCTGGCCTTCGCCTTCGGTTACAATGCTCTCGGCGTGCCGCTGGCGGCAGGTGTGCTCTACCCGGTCTTCGGCCTGCTTCTATCGCCGATGATCGCAGCCGCCGCCATGAGCCTGTCCTCGGTCTCGGTCATCGCCAACGCGCTGCGGCTGAGACTGGCCAAATAAGGAGAGTTCACATGAATATCGGCGAAGCATCGGGCCGTTCCGGCCTGCCGGCAAAGACGATCCGCTATTACGAGGATATCGGCCTGATCCGCCCCGATCGCGGCGGCAACGGCTACCGCGATTATGGCTCTGACGACGTACACAAGCTGCGTTTCCTCAACCGCTCCCGCAGCCTCGGCTTCTCCGTCGACGAGTGCCGGCAACTGCTGGCGCTCTACGAAGACAAAAGCCGCGCCAGCGCCGACGTCAAGGAGATCGCCACGGCGAAGCTCACCGAGATCGACCGCAAGATCCGCGAACTGACGGAGCTGCGTCGCACGCTGGAGCATTTGGTCCATGCCTGCCATGGCAATGAGCGGCCGGATTGTCCGATCCTGGAGGAGTTATCGGAGGGGTGAGGTTGCCGAGCCACCCGCCCTCGCTCTTCGAGGCTGCGGCTTCAGCCTCCGCACCTCAGAGTGAGGGCTGATCTTCTCGCCGGCTGCTCTGACCTGCTCTTGCGTTATCGTGAGCGTGCTGAACGAGGACGGGCCGCAGCAGCTCTGAGGCCTTCCGGTGCACTCTCTCCGCCTCATCCAGAGGTGCGCACGCGATGAAGCGTTAGCCGAAGCGACCGGGCCTCGAAGGACGAGGCGGCCGCCGCGCTTATCCTTAGCTCACCCTCTCCACCGCAATCGCCGTAGCCTCGCCTCCGCCGATGCAGAGTGCTGCGACACCGCGCGTTGCGCCCTGACGCGCCAGCGCATGCAGCAGCGTCACGATCAGCCGCGCGCCGGTAGCCCCGATCGGATGGCCCAGCGCACAGGCGCCGCCGTTGATGTTGAGGCGGTCGCGATCGATGCCGAGATCCTTAGCAGCAGCCATGGCGACGACGGCGAAGGCTTCGTTGATCTCGAAGAGGTCGACATCGCCGACCTTCCAGCCGGCCTTGTCCAATACCTTGCGGATCGCCGGGATCGGCGCCGTTGTGTACCAGGCCGGTTCCTGGCTATGGGTGGCATGCGCCTTGATTTCGGCGAGGATCGGCAGTCCTTCGCGCTCGGCGATCGAGCGCCGTGTCAGCACCAGCGCGGCCGCGCCGTCCGCATTGGCCGAAGCGCTGGCCGCGGTGATCGTACCGTCCTTGCGGAATGCTGGCTTCAGCGTGGGGATTTTTTCCGGCGAAACCTTCTGCGGATGCTCATCCTTGGCGATCGCTATCGGACCGGCCTTGGCAGCAACCGAAATCGGTGTGATCTCGGCCTCGAACGCCCCGGTCTCGATCGCCCTGCGAGCTCGAGTCAGCGTCTCGACGGCATAGGCATCCTGATCGTCGCGGCTGAACTGATAGGCTTCGACGGCCATCTCACCGAAATCACCCATCGAGCGGCCTTTTTCATAGGCGTCTTCCAGCCCGTCGAGCATCATGTGGTCGAAGATGCGGTCATGGCCCATCCGGTAGCCACCGCGCGCTTTCGCGAGCAGATAGGGCGCGTTCGACATCGACTCCATGCCGCCGGAGACCGCGATCGAGGCAGAGCCGGCAAGGATCAGGTCATGCGCCAGCATTGTCGCCTTCATGCCCGAACCGCAGACCTTGTTGATCGTCGTGGCGCCGACCGCATCCGGCAATCCCGCACCTCGCGCCGCCTGTCGCGCCGGTGCCTGCCCCTGGCCGGCCGGCAGGACGCAGCCGAACAGCACCTCGTCCACTTTCTCCGCGGACAATCCGGCGCGTTCCAATGCGGCACGGATGACATGGGAGCCGAGTTCCGGCGCCTGCAGCGGTGACAATTCGCCTTGGAAGCGGCCGAGCGGGGTACGCGTAGCAGCGACGATAACGACAGGATCAGTGACAGACATGATGCTCCTCGCAATCTGCAAGTTAAGTGATCAAGGCTATTGCTAGCACGTTAGATGATGTTCGTCATGTAAATAAGTCAAAAACATTTCTTCGGGCAAAACATGTCCGCTATCACCGATCCAAGAATTGCCGGATGATTGTCCTCTTCGCCGCCATGCGCTAGGGATATCTAGAGATCAAAAAATGGATATCCCATGCCGCTTTACATCAAAGACGACGCCATCGACCGGTTGGCGCGGCGCTACCAGGCGCTGACGAAAGCCTCCACCAAAACCGAAGCCGTGCGGCTGGCATTGCAGAGAGCGCTGGACGAGGAGCTTACCAAGCCTTCGCTTGCCGATGTCGCCGTCACCTTCTGCCGTCAGCTCAAACAAAAGGCGGGCGGCGGAATTGCAGCGGGTACCAGCCAATCAGGGGATGCCTGATGTTCATCGATGCTTCGGTGCTTGCCGCCATGATGACGAATGAGGATGATGCGCGCGAATTTGCCGCGCGCATGCAGGTCGATACGGCGCGCATGACTTCACCCGCGGCAGTAGCTCAGGCGGCGATCCGCGTCGCCGCCACGCTCGATCTGTCTCTTGCCGATGCCAGCGACGCGATCAGAAGATTCCTGACGCTGATGAACATTCAGCTGCTGGCCACGCCCCCACGCGCGGCTTTTCTCGCACTCGAAGCCTATGAGCGTTTCGGAAAGGGCCGCCATCCCGCCGATCTCGATTTGGACGATTGCATGACCTATGCCTGCGCCCGCTATTATCGGCAGCCGCTATTGGCGAAAGGTGACCAGTTCGGCCGGACGGATATCGGCATGGCCTAACACGCCCGCATCGAAACTATTGTCCGGGGCAACGCGAGGTCGGACCCGCTGCGTATGTGTTCGAAACGCCAACGGAGTTCGGCGCTGCGGCGCATTGCAACCTCGTTATCGTATCGCCGGCTCGGATCGGACCGGTCACCGACGGATCGGTGTTGATCGTGCCATCCGGAAGGATCGCATCCTTGGAATGATCGACGAAGGCAGCGTCGGTCTGCATTGCCTGTGGGTCGAAGGTTGTCGTGCGATGTTTGTGAGCGGGGCCAGCCAAAACGGCACTGGTGGACACGCCAACGACGAGGGCGGAGATGGTAAGAGCCTTGAGCAGCATGACACGTGCCTCCTGTGGAGTTGAAACCCACTTTATATATATGAATCACGAAGGTATTTTACACCATCGCGCGACCCGACGTCACGCTGGTTTGATCGGCAATCACGCCATAACAATATCGGTGTGAACAAAATCATTGCCCTTGGTTAACACGGGCAATTCAAGAGCCTGCGCGCAAGCAAAAGCAAAGCAGTCGCCGAATATAACGCCTGCGACTTCAACAACGCCCTCGATTATTTTCGTGTGTTATGCCGGGATACTTCCGCGCCCGCATCATGCGCCAGGCGGAGAAAGCGCAGCGACGAGACAACGCCGATCAGAGCGATGGCGATGAAGGCCCAACGGAAATCGACAGGAGTGAGTGTTTCGCCACCGTGAACGGTGCGCGAGAGGTTGAGCACTGCGGCGCCGACTGCGACGCCCAGCAGCAGCGAAACCTGCTGCAGCATGCTCGACAGGGTCGAAGCAGAGCTGCGTTGCGCCGCGTGAATGTCGGCGAAGGCAAGCGTGTTCAGCGCGGTGAAATTCATCGAGCGGGACAGGCCGGCGCAAAGCAGGAGGATGTAGGTTAGCCAATCGGGAGTCGATGGCGACAGCAGCGCGAAGCAGCCGATGCTCGCAGACGAGATCAGGCCATTGACGACGAGCACGCTGCGGAAACCGAAAGCCTTCAGCATCGGCGTCGTGATCGCCTTCATGCCAAGATTGCCGGCGAAATAAACCAGCAGATAGGTGCCGGCATTGATCGCCGTCAGACCGAAGCCGACCTGGAAAAGCAGCGGCAGCAGAAAGGGCGTGGCATTGATCGCCACCCGGCTCGCCGTCCCGGCCGAAAGCGTGGCCATGGCGAAGGTCTGGATCTTGAAGGCGGAAAGATCGAGCAGCGGCGCGTCGACCCTCAGAAAATGCCTGGTGGCAACGATGGAAAAGACGACGCCGACGGCAATCAGGCCGGCACTGGCGGCAAGCCCGGTGGTACCATGGACGACGAATTCGAGGCCGGCGAGCAGAAACGTCAGGCCCACCGCCGATTCGAAGAAGCCAGTGAGGTCTAATCTTGCGACCTTCTCTTCGCGCTGGTCCGGCACGAAGCGCAGGACGAGGCCGAGCCCGACGATGCCGATCGGTATGTTGATCAGAAAGTTCCAGTGCCAGGTCAGATAGGTGGTGATGTAGCCGCCGAGGACGGGGCCAAGGACAGGCGCGGTCAATGCCGGCCAGGTGATCATCGACATGGCATGGACGAGATCGGATTTGCGGGCGCTGCGCAGCACGATGATACGGCCAACTGGGGTCATCAGCGCGCTGCCGATCCCCTGCACCGCGCGGGCGACAACGAATTCGGTCAGATTGCCGGACAGGCCGCAGAACAACGAGGCGACGGTAAAGATGACGATCGATGCCAAAAACACCCGGCGGGCGCCATAGCGATCACCGGCCCAACCCGCCAGCGGGACAAAGGCCGACATGGTCAGCAGATAGACCGTGATACCGATGCTCATCGCCACCGGCACGACGCCGAAGCTCGCCGCCATCTGCGGCAGCGAGGTCGTGACGATCGTGCCATCCAGGACCTGCATGAAGAAGGAGACTGCGACGACGAAGGCGATAATGCGGGATTGCCGGCCGAAACTTTCTTCGGAAGGCTGCTCTGTAGTCTGAACTGCGGTCATAGCATCGGATATCAGAGGTGGCGGTTGTGGATCGCCGGACAAATCCGACATCAATCATATGATCAATGCATACGCCCATTGCCGCCAGATGCAAAGTCGTAATCAGCTCTTGCGGTATCAAAACCTGCAATACCCGCCTGCGGAAACGGCCGAGACCTCAGTCGTCCGAGTAGCGCTGCTCGCGCCAGGGATCGCCATACATATGATAGCCGTTCTTCTCCCAGAAACCGGCCCTGTCGGCGCCGATGAGCTCGATGCGGTTCAGCCACTTGGCGCTCTTCCAGAAATAGAGATGCGGCACGACAAGACGCATCGGGCCACCATGTTCGCCGGTCAGCGGCTGACCTTCCCAGGCGGTGGCGAGGATCGCATCTTCAGCGGCGAAATCGGCAAGCGGCAGGTTGGTGGTATAGCCGTCATGGCTCGTCAGAAGCACATGGTTCGCCTCGGCCGTCGGCATGGCGAGATCGAGCAGATCGCGCGTCGACACCCCTTCCCATCTGTTGTCATAGCGCGACCAGGTGGTGACGCAATGAATATCGCTGACACGGGTGCTGTGCGCGATCGCCTGGAAAGCGGCCCAATCGAGGCTGAGCCGCGTCTCCACGAAGCCGATCACATCGAGGCGCCAGCTCGACAAGGACATCTGCGGCTGCACGCCGAGATCGAGCACCGGCCAGTTCTTGACGAGATGCTGTCCCGGCGGCAAGCGTTCGGTTTCCGGCCGGCTGACGCGCCCCGTCAGAAACTTGCCCTCGGCCGCCCAACGGCGCTTGGAGGTGGTCAGCTTACTATCGGCGGGGATTTGATTGTCGCTCATACGGGCATCCTCTCTGCGGCGCGGCAATAGGATAACCGGGGTATGCCGGTGTCAAGTCAAAGCGCAGTCGATAGCCGACTATGTTGCCTCAACGGCGATGCAAAATAGCTGTGCTTTGCCTGAGATCGAGCGCCGTGTGGCAACCTCGTTGGAGACAAGCAGGCAATCGCCCGCGGCAAGTGCCGCACCATCGATCTCGACATCTCCGCGATGGCAAAGGACAAGGCTGGTCCCGCCCTTCAACTCGACTTCGCCATTTCCATCAATCGAAACGCGCCGCATCGAATGCGTAAAACGTCCCCGCCGCGTCATGACGTTGAGATCAGTGATCGTCCCGTCGATCAAGGTCGCCGAGGTCCGCGCATCGGCAGCGAACGACAGCGGTGCGCTTGCCTGCGTCAGGCGCTCAGGCTCGCGCCCCTCGATAAAGAGGGTCATCCCCTCGCCGTCGAGAATGGATAGCGTGCGATCGATTCCCGAAAAGACCGAGAACGGCCCATCCGTGGCGACCGTCGCCATGCTGACGCGCCAATCGAATTCGGCAAGCCCGGCGCCGTCGGGCGAAACGGCTATCTCTACCGTCTCGCCCCCGCCGTTTTTCCAGGGCATGCGACGGTGACTATCGCGGCGGAGAATCGTAATTTTTGGCGTTGCCATATGTTCCTGTCCAATCATTGCAATTCGATTCGGTGTAAACTAAGTTTAGTGGACTAAGTCCATTCGGAGTCTGCCATGGAAACCGTCAATATACATGAGGCGAAGACGCATTTATCGCGGCTGATTGAGAAAGCGGCCAAGGGCGAAGCTTTCATCATCGCCAAGGCGGGTAAGCCGATGGTGAAAGTTGTCCCCCTAGAGGAGAAAGAAGCTCCGAAGAAGCGCCGCATCGGCTTCATGGAAGGCAAGATCGTGGTTCCCGAAGATTTCGACACGATGATGGCCGACGAAATCGAGAAGATGTTTCATGGCAATCCCAATGATTTCAAAAGCATTAGAGATCGATGAGATTTCTCCTGGACACGCATATTCTGCTCTGGGCTACGGTCGCTTCTCAGCGGCTGCCTGAAAAAGCCCGCGACCTGATTGAAGACCTCGACAATACGATCGCATTTTCGACCGCCAGCATATGGGAGGTGGCGATCAAGGCGGGATTGGCGCGCCCCGACTTTGCAGTCAATGCCCGCCGGCTCTACGAAAATCTGCTTGAAAACGGATATGAGGAACTACCCGTTCTCGGGCAGCACGCGGCCGCCGTCGCGGATCTGCCCGATATTCACAAAGATCCTTTCGACCGAATTCTTATCGCTCAAGCCTTTGTTGATGGTATCTCCCTGATCACCGCCGACAAGACCGTCGCAAGCTACGGCGGTCTCGTGCGGCTGGTGTAGGCTAATTCCCCAGGATTGCCGGCAGGCGCAGGCCCTGCTCTTTGGCGCAATCGATGGCGATCTCGTAGCCGGCATCGGCGTGGCGCATGACGCCGGTCGCCGGGTCGTTCCAGAGAACGCGTTCCAGGCGCCTTGCCGCATCATCCGTGCCGTCGGCGCAGATGACCATGCCGGAGTGCTGGGAAAAGCCCATGCCGACGCCACCGCCATGATGCAGCGATACCCAGGTGGCGCCGGAAGCGGTATTCAGCAGTGCGTTGAGCAGCGGCCAGTCGGAAACGGCATCCGATCCGTCCTTCATAGCTTCGGTCTCGCGGTTCGGCGAAGCGACCGAGCCGGAGTCCAGATGGTCGCGGCCGATGACGATGGGAGCCTTCAGCTCGCCGTTCTTGACCATTTCATTGAAGGCAAGGCCGAGACGATGGCGATCGCCGAGGCCAACCCAGCAGATGCGCGCCGGCAGGCCCTGGAAGGCGATGCGATCACGCGCCATGTCGAGCCAATTGTGCAGGTGCTTGTTGTCCGGCAGCAGCTCCTTCACCTTGGCGTCGGTCTTGTAGATATCCTCCGGATCGCCGGAAAGTGCTGCCCAGCGGAAGGGGCCGATGCCGCGGCAGAAGAGCGGGCGGATATAGGCGGGTACGAAGCCCGGGAAGGCGAAGGCGTTTTCGAAACCCTCGTCCTTGGCGACCTGGCGGATGTTGTTGCCATAGTCGAGCGTCGGCACGCCGGCATTCCAGAAGTCGACCATGGCTTCGACATGCACCCTCATCGAGGCGCGAGCGGCGGCTTCCACAGCCTTCGGATCGCTCTCGCGTTTGGCCTTCGCTTCGGCCACGGTCCAGCCGAGCGGCAGGTAACCGTTCAGCGGATCATGCGCCGAGGTCTGATCGGTGACGATGTCCGGGCGCGGGCCGCCGGCCTTCATGCGCTTCACCAGTTCCGGGAAGATTTCCGCGGCATTGCCGAGCAGGCCGACCGACTTCGCCTCGCCAGCCTTCGTCCATTTGTCGATCATGGCAAGCGCTTCATCGAGCGTCTTGGCCTTTTCATCGACATAGCGGGTGCGCAGGCGGAAATCGATGCGGGTCTCATCGCATTCGACGGCAAGGCAACAGGCGCCGGCCATGACGGCCGCCAGCGGCTGTGCGCCGCCCATGCCGCCAAGGCCGCCGGTCAGGATCCACTTGCCCTTGAGATTGCCGCCATAGTGCTGGCGGCCGGCCTCGGCGAAGGTCTCGAAAGTGCCCTGCACGATGCCTTGCGTGCCGATATAGATCCACGAGCCCGCGGTCATCTGGCCGTACATGGCCAGCCCCTTCTTATCCAGCTCGTTGAAATGATCCCAAGTCGCCCAATGCGGCACGAGATTGGAATTGGCGATCAGCACGCGCGGCGCGTCCTTGTGGGTGCGGAAGACGCCGACCGGCTTGCCGGATTGCACCAGCAGCGTCTCTTCTTCGGTCAAAGTCTTCAGCGTTGCGGCGATCCGGTCAAAATCATCCCATGTACGGGCGGCGCGGCCGATGCCGCCATAGACGACCAGCTCATTCGGATTTTCCGCAACGTCAGGATCGAGATTGTTCATCAGCATCCGCAGCGGCGCTTCGGTCATCCAGCTCTTGGCGTTGAGCTCCGGGCCGCGCGGCGCACGGATTTCGCGGATATTATGGCGTGGGTTGGTCATGTCATATCTCCAGAGAGGGCAGGATGCCGGCGGATACGGATGCGTTGAGCGTGCCGGAGGCGACGAGGTCGCTTGCGGCCTTGAGATCGTTTGCCATGTAGCGGTCTTCATCGAGCGTCGGCACGGCGGCGCGGATGGTGGCGATGGCGAGCGTCAGTTCGGGGCTGGTCGTCAGCGGCGCCCGCAGCTCGACGCCTTGCGCAGCGGTCAGTGCCTCGATGCCGATGATGCCGAAGAGATTGTCGGTCATCGGCAGCAGTCGGCGCGCGCCATGGCAGGCCATGGATACGTGGTCTTCCTGATTGGCGGAGGTCGGCGTCGAATCGACTGACGCCGGGTGCGACATCTGCTTGTTTTCGCTCATCAACGCAGCCGAGGTCACCTCTGCGATCATCAGTCCCGAGTTCAGACCGGGCTTTTTCGCAAGGAAGGCCGGCAAGCCATAGCTCAGTGCCGGATCGACCAGCAGCGCGATGCGGCGCTGCGAGATCGCACCGATCTCACAGACGGCAATCGCGATCTGGTCGGCGGCGAATGCCACCGGCTCAGCATGGAAATTGCCGCCAGACACCACGGAATTGTCAGACAGCACAAGCGGATTGTCGGTGACCGCATTGGCTTCGATTTCCAGCGTGCGGCCGACAGAGCGCAGCAGATCGAGACAGGCGCCGTCGACCTGCGGCTGACAACGGATGCAGTAAGGGTCCTGAACGCGCTCATCGCCTTCGATATGACTCTCGCGAATGACGGAACCCGCGAGCAAGCCGCGAAGCGCGGCGGCCGTGTCGATCTGACCCTTATGGCCGCGCAGCGTGTGGATATCGGGATGGAACGGCGCGGACGACCCCATGGCGGCATCCGTCGACATGGCGCCGGTGATCAATGCTGCCTGCGCGGCACGATGGGCGCGGAAAAGACCGGCAAGCGCAAGCGCGGTCGAAACCTGCGTGCCGTTGATCAGCGCCAGCCCTTCCTTGGCGGCAAGGACGACTGGCTTCAGCCCGGCCTTTTCGAGCGCTGCCGCGCCGGAAAGCCGCTCGCCGGCATAAAAGGCTTCGCCATGACCCATCATGACCGCGGTCATATGGGCAAGTGGCGCAAGATCGCCCGATGCGCCGACCGAGCCTTTTTCGGGGATGACAGGCACGACGCCCTTTTCGAGCATGTCTTCGATCAGCCGCACCAGCTCCAGCCGCACTCCGGACGCGCCGCGGCCGAGCGAGATGAGCTTCAGCGACATGATCAGGCGAACAACGTTCTCCGGCAGCGGCTGGCCGACGCCGCAGCAATGCGAGAGGATAAGATTGCGCTGCAAGGTCGCGACATCGGCGCTGTCGATCTTGATGGAGGCCAATTTGCCGAAACCGGTATTGATGCCGTAGACCGGCGCATTGCCGGCGGCGATCTCGGCAATACGGGCAGCGGCTTTGACGATACCGGCATCGAAGGAGGCCTCGAGCCTAGCAGGCTCGCCGGTCCAATAGATCGCGCCCAGTTGTTTCAGCGACACGGAGCCAGGATGGAGAGTGACAGTCATCGGTCGAAACTTTCTCCCTTGAAGATGCGGGCATGGAGCGGATTGAAGCCGATGCGATAGACAAGCTCGGCGGGGCTTTCGACGTCCCAAATGGCGAAATCGGCCAATTTGCCGGCCTCTAGCGTACCGGTCCTGGAAAGCAGGCCGAGAGCCCGGGCGCCCTCACGCGTGGCGCCGGCGATGCATTCCTCCACCGTCAGGCCGAAGAGCGTTGCCGCCATGTTCATCGTCAGCAACATCGAGGTCAACGGCGAGGTGCCGGGATTGCAGTCGGTCGCGATGGCGATTGGGACACCAGCCTCACGCAGCGCCTCGACCGGCGGCTTCTGCTTCTCATGGATGGCGTAGAAAGCGCCGGGTAGGAGAACCGCGACCGTGCCTGCATCCGCCATCGCCTTCACGCCGTCCTCGTCAAGATATTCGAGATGGTCGGCGGAGAGCGCGCCATAAGAGGCCGCAAGCTTGGCGCCGCCGAGATTGGAGAGCTGCTCGGCATGCAGTTTCACGGGAATGCCAAGAGACTTGGCCAGATCGAAAACGCGGGCGATCTCGGCCAGCGAAAAGGCGATGCCTTCGCAGAAACCGTCGACGGCATCGACGAGACCCTTTTCATGCGCCTGTTCCAGACCGGGCAGGACGACGTCCGTGATGTAATCACAGTTGCGGCCCTTGTATTCAACGGGCGTCGCATGCGCGGCAAGATAGGAGGTGACGACTCGGACAGGGCGGGCATCTTCCAGCGCACGCGCGGCCTGCAACATCTTCAGTTCGGATTCGATGCTGAGGCCATAACCGGACTTCACCTCGATCGTGGTGACGCCTTCGGCAAGCAGCGTATCGAGGCGCGGCAAAGCAGCCGCAATGAGATCGTTGACGGACAGCGCGCGCGTCGCGTTGACGGAGGAGACGATGCCGCCGCCGGCCCGCGCGATCTCTTCGTAGCTGGCGCCTTCCAGCCGCATCTCGAATTCGCGGGCGCGATTGCCGCCATGAACGATGTGCGTGTGGCAATCGACGAGACCCGGCGTGACCCAGCGACCTTCGAGATCGATGGTTTCGGCGTTGCCGATCTCGGGCATATCGCTTTCGCTGCCTGCGAAAACAATGCCGCCATCCCGGCTCAGGATAGCGCCGTTCTCGACAATGCCGAGCCCAGGCATGCTCTCTTTCAAGGTCGCCAGACGGGCATTGCGCCAAAGGCGGCTGCCTTCGAACATCATGTCATCTTCGGAAAATTTGTTCCCACTCATCAGCTTTGCGCCTTTCCTTATGGGCCTATAATGTATATACATATTAAAAAGGCTGACAAGAGGGATTTTGGATTCGACATCCAAAAGGAAAGGGTTGGACCATGACGAAACTTCATGCCCGTTCGGCATTGCTTGGTGATGGCTGGCGGCAAAATACCCGGCTAACTCTGGCAGACGGCCGCATTACCGATATCGAGACCGATGTCGCGGCTGAGGCCGGCGACGAACGGCACGACGTTCTGGTGCCTGCGATGCCGAATTTGCACAGCCACGCCTTTCAGCGCGCCATGGCCGGCCTTGCCGAAGTCCGCGGCCCGGCCAATGACAGCTTCTGGAGCTGGCGCACCGTCATGTACAAGTTTGCACTGTCGATGACCCCCGACCATGTCGAGGCGGTGGCCGCACAGCTCTATATGGAAATGCTGGAAGCCGGCTTCTCTCGTGTCGGCGAGTTCCACTATCTGCACCACGACAAGGACGGCAGCCCCTATTCCGACATCGCCGAACTGGCCGGGCGCATTGGCGCGGCAAGCGCCGAGACCGGCATCGGCTTGACGCTTCTTCCGGTCTTCTACGCCCATTCCGGCTTTGGCGGCACGGCCCCCATCGACGGCCAGCGGCGCTTCATCAATTCGCTCGATCGGTTCGAAACCTTGATGGCCGGCTGCCGGACGATCGCTGATCGGTTGCCGGGCGCCGAACTCGGCCTTGCCCCGCATAGCCTGCGGGCAGTGATACCCGAAGAGTTAGCAAAACTCGTGCCGCTCGCCGGCGATGGACCGATCCATATCCATGTCGCCGAACAGGTGAAGGAAGTCGAGGATTGTGTCGCCTGGTCCGGTGCACGACCAGTCGAATGGCTGCTCGATCATGCTCCACTCGACAAGCGCTGGTGCCTGATCCATGCCACCCACATGACTGACGACGAAACACGGCGGATGGCGAAAAGCGGCGCGATCGGCGGCCTCTGCCCGGTGACCGAAGCCAATCTCGGCGACGGCACTTTTTCTGCGCCTCTGTTCCTCCAGGAAGGCGGCCGCTACGGCATCGGCTCGGATTCCAACATCCTCATCTCCGTTCCGGAAGAGCTGCGACAGCTGGAATATTCGCAACGCCTGGCGCTGAGGGCCCGCAATGTCGTCGCAACTGCAGGCGGCTCGACGGCGCGAGCATTGTTCGATCATGCGCTTGCCGGCGGCGGCGCGGCATTGAAGGCTCCGGCGGGGCTCGCGGTCGGACACTATGCCGACATGGTTTCACTCGACATCAGCGGCGCGCCCTATCTCTCCGGCGACCAGATCCTCGATCAGTGGATATTTGCCGGCGGCGTCGCCGTCGAAAGCGTGTGGGCGCAAGGCCGCAAGCAGGTCGAACGCGGCCGGCATAAGAAGCGGGAAACAATTTCCGCACGATTCCGCGCCGTAATGACCGAACTAATCGGTTGAAAAAGAGCTTTTCCTCACGGCATACTAAGTGCCGAATCCCAGCTCTCACGAGGAAGCGGTCGGCGGCATGACCACAGGTAAAGAGGCGACGCTCCATCAGCGTATCCTGAGCGACATCGAGAGCCGGATCGTCTCCGGCGATTGGCCCCCTGGCCATCGGATTCCCTTCGAGCTTGCCCTGGCGGAACAATATGATTGTTCGCGCATGACGGTGAACAAGGCACTGACACAGCTTGCTCGGGCCGGGTTGATCGAACGGCGCAAGCGCTCGGGAAGCTTCGTCACTCAGCCGCAGGCGCAGTCGGCGGTGCTGGAAATCCACGACATCAAGTCCGAAATCCTGTCGCTGAACCTGCCCTACTCCCACAAGATCGTGAAGCGCGCCAAGCGCAAGGGTCGCCCGGAGGATGGGCGGCGGCTGCAATTTGCCGGCGCGGTATCGGTGCTGGAAATCACCTGTATCCACTATGCGGGCCACAGGCCCTTCTGCCTTGAGGACCGCGTCATCAATCTCAACGCCGTACCGGAGGCGGACGAGGTCGATTTCGATGAATTGCCGCCCGGGCCGTGGCTGATCAATCAGGTACCGTGGAGCACGGCCGAACACCAAATCCGCGCCATCCCCGCGGACGGCGAAGCGGCCACCAACCTGGATATCGCGAAAGGCACCGCCTGCCTCGTCATCGAGCGGCGCACATGGAGCGGCCTCGGACCGATCACTCACGTCCGTCTCACCTACCCCGGCGACCGTCATACATTGGTGGCGCGCTTCACGCCGTCGAGCTGAACCTACCGCGCTACTGGCGCTGCTGCACGGGTTCGGCCTGCATTGGGATAAGGTTGTCGGATTGATGGATGGGCCGCACCGGATTGACCAACAGGATGCTGAGTGCAATCAGCACCAGCGCCAATATAAGGGTGAGGCCGACCAAAAGTTGACGAATCGCTATCATTTCGGTCCTCCCATTCCGAGTTCGACATCTACTGATACAGCAAGGGGATTTCGTGGCAACCAGCCATTTCATGGCTGAAACGTTGTATCGGGTTTGAATGTTCCAGCAACAGCTGCGATTTTCCGAGCTTCCTGAAGGTAGAAAAGCGGCCGATCCAGATATATCGGGGTTGGTGGGGTATTGCCGATGTTGCGGTACCTTATGTGTATTCGCTCTGCCCGTCTACAGACTTGACAGACACCCTACCAATAGGTAGGCAAATCAAATGAGCAATATTTCAACAAAAGCAGACGAAATCGTGCAGTCGGCACGCGGCCTGATCGTCGCGGGCGGCTACAATAGTTTCAGCTTCGCTGACATTTCCGCAGAGGTCGGCATTCGCAAGGCATCCATCCATCATCATTTTCCGACCAAGGCCGATCTCGTCAGAATCGTCGTGGCCCGCTATCGGGAAGAGGCGCGGCAGGGCCTCGCCGGGGCCGATGCCAATATTGCCGATCCCGTCGCCCGCCTTCGGGCCTATACGGGCTTCTGGGAAGCGTGCATCACAGACAACACCGCCCCCTTCTGCATCTGCGCCATGTTGGCCGCCGAACTGCCGGTGCTTCCGGCTGATGTCGCCGTCGAAGTGCGTGGCCATTTTCGCGATCTGGCGAGCTGGCTTGCAGCCGTGATGGAACATGGAGGTGCCGAAGGTCGATTTGTTCTGCCGCGTTCGGCTGCGGAAGAAGCGCTGACCTTTATGGCAACCGTACATGGCGCCATGCTCTCGGCGCGAGCCTATGGCGATCCCACGGTCTTTGCCACCGTCGTCGAACCGCTGTTCGACCGGCTAGAGCATCCCGCGTCAGGCGGGCTCACCTAAAAGCGGATAACATGCTCTGGATTCAAAAGATTAGAGCGACCTTCGCGCGTTCAGATGTACGCGCGAACGCTCTAGGCTGTGGTGACGATTTAACGGTTTGGCTTTCCAAGTCGAGGCAAATCAGATTCAAGACTGCCTTTTGGAGGTTGGTCATGAATGCCGGTGGGCTC
>NZ_JARFYM010000037.1 GCF_030272705.1 Rhizobium mayense
TCAACCCGGCCCAGCCGGCCGGATCGGGGGCTGACCATCAGAGCCAGTGTCGCGTTTCTAACTGGCTGACGACGTCGCGCCTCTAGTCAGCTTTGACAACGCCTAAATAGCTGAAATTGCTGGATATATAGGGGCGAAATTCATCGTGCGATATTTCGGGAGCCTTTAGTCGCCTTCTTAAACGGATCCAGGATTGTGACGCTGCGCCCCTGAAAGTCAGCGACGTTTCGGGTGACGATGACCAGGCCATTCACCTGCGCCGTCGCAGCTAGTCCGGTGTCGTCGGTGTTCTTGTCGGATTGTCCGAGCATTTGTCCCCAGTGGCGCGCGACCTTTTCGTCTACAGGAAGGGTGCGGCCTTCATAGGCGGCGAAGATGGCATCGGCCGCCTTGGCGATCTCGTTAGCCACAGCGTCGTCGGTTTTCCGCTTTTTCTCAATGCCTTTCGAGATCTCTCGGACCGAGATCACGCTAATCGCGAGATCGGTATCGTCAACCGTATCGAGCCAAACCGCCACATTTTCGTGCGGCACGGGTCGACCTATCTCTTTCAGAACATTGGTATCGAGCAGATATTTCCAGCTCAATCATCCAGCGCACTAAGATCGGCGGCGCGCATGGCGGCCTTTGCCGTTTGCTTCGGATACGGCCTGCCTGCCTTCGGATGCGCCTCCGCATAGACTCGCGCTGCAACGATCTGTTGTTCCTTTAGAGAGGGATAGTCGCGCATGACATCTTCGACGGTCACGCCGGCGTCGAGGAGAGCGGCAATCCGATGCGCCTCGATTTGCGTTCCCCGGATTAGCGGTTCCTTGCCGGATAGGTCGATTTGAGCAGTGAGCTTGTCGAGTTCCTTCAACTTGCGCTCGACGAAGACCAGGTGCTGACCAATGTCGTAGCGCTGTTTACCGAACACGACCTCTTTCGCGAGACCGCGTTTAAGAGAGCTTCGCAACGCCTCGTAGAATTCGGACTGGCTCTTGGGGGTCAGCGCCTGTTTGAGTTCGTCATAGGCATGGAGAAACACCAGCTCGGCTTGACCGAACTGCCTAATATTCCGACCGCCTCGCTTCACGAGTTGCGGCTTGATCGGCGCCCGCTCGACAACCTTTTTGAAAAGGTCTAGAGGCGCACCAACCACAAAAGCCGCTTGTGCCGTTGTCAGATGTTCCATCCTATTACCCTTTCTAATACACCCCCAAACATAGGAGCGAATTAGAGAGAGTGCAAGGCCCGGACCGACGTGAGCCAAAGACTACGGCCGCACTTCGTCCACTAGGGTCAGAGTCTCGAGGCGATCAAGAAGCTGCTTGGCTTTCGATTCTCCGAGCAGTTCAGGCGCCGATGTCGGCCAATGCTCCAGCGCCCGCCTGACTGTGGCCACGACCTCCCGGGTGATCAGCTTGTCGTCCAGGCGCAGAAAACTTGCGACCCTCTCAAAGCGATGTAGGTTCACACTTTCGAAGCTGTGGGTTTTGACGAACCTCAACGCCATAGTGTCGGACGGCATGTACAGAACGGTCGGGACGATATCGTAGGCCGGCGACAATCGGATTTCGCCGGGCGCCGGGAAGCGGAAAGACCAGTTTTTGAGATGGTTGTCGCCATTGCCTAAAAGCACGTCTGCAACAACCCTGCGGATGGCTTCCAATATATCATCGCGATGGTCGGTGCTGAAGCGGCGCACCATGTTGATGATGGTCTCGGTCGTTGCCATCGTATATTTTCGATCGCCTATCGCTCCCAGGATTTGGGCCGCGTCTTCGATGTGAATGCGACGATCATCGTCGGCACGGTCGAAGCGATCGACGACGAGAACGCGCTCACCATGAGCCAACAGTTCCGCAGGGACGCCGCTGATAGCAGTGCTGGAGACAAGCCGGCAGTTTGCTGTTCGCACGCCGATCATCCTTGCCATCTGCATGGCCGCGTGTTCAGCCTCCGGCAGCCCTGGGTATCGCTCGCTTGCGACCTTGATGATGCATCGGCCGGTGTTACCGCGACCCGGAACCGTCAATCTGTCGCCCTCGACGTTGGCGGTGAACTTGAGCTGGACGCCTGCGAGCGAGAATTTAACCGCGCCGTCAGGCAGCGGAACATCCACGCCATGTACCTTTTCGATAGTGATTGGCCCGGCTGACGCTGGTATTGCTGTTTCCGGTACGACGAGGATTGCGCCGGGAAGATCGCCACCGAGGCGGGTCAAGACGTCGAATTCGTCGTGATCGCCCGGCCCCATTTCGTTCAATACCAGATCCCTAAGGGCGCCCTCAGGAAGCAATCCTGAAAACCACGGTGGCAATGTGCCGTGAAGGCCAATTTTGTCGCCACGCCGCGCCAGACGATTGCGTGTGCCCTCGTCATCGTCAGGATCGGACCAACCCAGGCTTAGGATTGGCCGCCTTGGATCTCGCAGGAACGTCTCGGCAACTACAAACGCGACCGCGCCGTCGCTGTCGCGCGTCAGGGTCCCTACTCTAATCTTCCCGAGGTTCTGATCCAGAAGATGGACGCCGAGGATCGCCGATGATTTCGCCATCATGGTTCCCCATTGTCGTCTTCATCGAGATCGACGAAAAGTTCCTCAAATGCGCTGGCCGCCGTACCTTTGCTCTGCTGTTCCCCAGCATCGCTAATCAGCTGTCTCACTTCCGCGATCCGGGACTTCGGCAGCAGGACAGGCACAAGGTCAAGGGCATCGCAGATTTCCGCAAACAGCGTCAGTCGGTCCCTACCCCGCCGATCGGTCGCAAGGTCCCGTTCGAGTTCCGATATTCGCGCCCGGTCCCGACCGAGTCTTGTCGCAAGTGCAGGCTGACTGAGACCGCGTTGTTTACGGGCAGCCAGCAGTTGCTCGCCGAGGGTGTTGAAAATCGTGGTGCTCATGCGGAATGTCGCCCATCTATTGCTGAGTGTCCGGAATTGCGTACGACCTTAAGATAAACGAGAATGCGGAATTCCGCAACAGGAGGTCATTTCGAGCGAAATAGCGCAATGATTTAACGGTGGCCCAGCGGCGATTCGATCTTGGCTCGTCCTCATCAACCCAGTGCTTCGAGTCCAACCGGCGACCACCGATCCGTCCCAAGCCTTGATATCGTCCCCAACAAATTATATATTCCGGCCCATCGGAAGAATTAATACGGAGGCTCAACCATGCCCGCAGTTGCCGAGATGCTGAAGGCGAGCGAGGCTGCCGTTGTCTCGCGCGTGAGCCTGCGCGACGTCAATCGCGTCATCGACGAGCACATCTTGCCAGAAGCGTTCGTATCGCTCGACAACGGTCGTCATGTCCTCGCCGGAGCCTGCTCGCTTATCACGTTTTACTTCGAAAGCGCCCGCCGCCTTACCTCGGAAGAACGCCTGTTTACCATCCGGACGGCAGAAGCCCGGCTCGCAAGCGCCCGCAGCCTCCCGTGGTCCGCTCTATTGCGTGAAGACTGGACCGTGCACCACGAGTTTCTGACGATCGATCTCATGCCCTTTATGAGGGGCGCGAGCGAGCGGCTGGACGACCTCACCGCGGCGCGGGAAGCCGTGACATCATCGCCCGAGATCCTTGGCGGGACGGCCGTCATTCGGGGCACCCGCGTTCCTGTCCATGATGTTGCCGCGTCTGTATCCGCGAGCCATTCAACGGAGCGCATTCTCGAAACCTGGCCGAGCCTAGACGCAGAGAAGATCAGGCTCGCGACAATCTATGCGGAAGCTAATCCCTTGCGTGGGCGGCCCCGCGTCCTGGGCGACCTTCCCGAAGGATCGGTCATCCTCACAGATCGTTGCGTCCCCCGTCGCAGGAAGGCGGGATGAAGTTTCTGATTGATGAGTACCTCAGTCCTGAACTGGCCAAGATAGCGCTGGAAAAAGGTTATGGTGCGTCACCTTGCAGTTTGATTTCTGGAAGCATCGTGTGGCTGTGATCCCTACCCCGCCCCATGCGGGTGCAAGCGACTATCAACCGGCGACCGAACAATTGCTAGTGAGAAGGCTAAAGCCGAAGGGGTGCGTTTCACCCGCCCCGATCTGATCTTGCAACCGGATCAGCCGGTCAGATCGGGGCTGGTCGTCAGTGCCAGTGTCGCCTTTCTAACTGGCCAGCGGCGTCGCATCTCCCTCGCGCAGGACGTCATCGATCCGACTCCGAAAATATGTGGACTCAATATCGCTAAGCAAGTTGCGCCTCCCATTGTAGTCAACATAATAATTGCTACTGAATAAATGCGAGTAATCGCGTTTCCCACTATTTTACAAAGTTTGCGATCGAGGCTCAGAGGTCGTTCTTGCTAAATCGATATGGCAATGTTGTCCGCAATTTTCTACTTGCGCGCTAGAATAAGCGAGCCCATCTTTACCTTTACGATCAGCGGATGATTCGATGATGGGCAGCAGCGGCGGTTACCTTGGGCGTAACAAGCAGCGATGGGGGAGAGATGAGCTTGCAACAGGAGTACATACTCTGCATAGACTTCGTTCCGATGGATCGGCGCGAGCACATCGCGAAAATGCAGTAATATCCATAGCTCAAAGTTGGGCACCGATGGGATGGCTTTGAAGGGAACGGCTGTCCCCTCGTCGTTTTTCAGTTTCTTGTTGGTCGCTTCGGCTTTGGAGAACGCATTGTGGTAGCTGTCGTGGTCATCGCGATCGAACACCACATAAACGCGGTCAAAAGCCTTGCTTTCCTTAAATTGATCGATGGCATATTCCACGATCCGCAGCGGCGCGGTTCCGTAGTCCGACGGGACGATTTTGATATCCGCGTTCGGAAGCCGTTTTTCGCGGCGAATGGCCTCAAAATAGTTAACTTCGGTCTTTTCGCCTTCACAGACAATCAGCATGCGGTCATACGGCCGCTTTCGGCCCTGCCGACGGGCTAACCGACTCTCAGTACGTTCAAAGCGGTGTTTTCTGGCCAAGACTAACGATCCACTGTTCCGAGAATCGGAATGCCACCGTAACGGCCACCAAGGTAGCCCTTTTCGAGGGCTTCACCCTTGCGGGGCGAAAAATCGAGCAACGGGAAAAGGTGCGAAACTTGCTCTGCGTCCTTTTCTGTAAACCAGATCTGGTCCCGTCGCAGTTTGTGCCCCTCAAGGAGCGAGACGTCGTGTGTCGAAAAGATCAGCTGTGCGCCTTTAGGATTCGTCGTCGGATTGTTGAACATATGCAGGATCTTTTGCACCAGCAGCGGATGCAGGCTCCGGTCGAGTTCATCCACGATAAGCAGGCGACCCCGCTGGAGGATATCGAAAATTGGCCCGGCAAGATTGAAAAGGATCTGGGTGCCGGCAGATTCGTCGGTGATGTCGAATTCGTACTGCTGCCCTTCGGCAAGGTGCCCGAATTGCGGAACATCAAGTTCCGCATCTCGAATGTCCGAGAGGCCAGAAGCGATGTTAAGCTGGAATTGACGACCCGGGCGCTTAGCAAATGACACGGAGGAAATGCCGGTATCCGCCGCCGTCATCAGCGATACGACACGCTGCAGGTTCTTCGGATCTTGAGCGTACCTTGCCGAGAAGTCAAAGCCTATGCTCCCGCCTTCCGGGAAGATGGCCATGTCCTCGGAAAACTGCTGATACAGGGGTTTAAGCTGCTCGCTGTTGAGCTGGACAGCCGTTGTCAGAAACAGCGTTTCTTTCCGGGTCGCGTTTTCCCACACCTTTTTCGATCCCAGGAAATAGTCACTGTACGTATAGTCGTAGCGGCTTCTTTTCTTCTCGTTGTAGGCGCGCGAGAACCAGACTTGTGGTTTGGCGCGCTCATAAACGAGTAGCCATTCGCTGATGACGCGCCGCCGCGTCTGCTCAAATCCGTACTGATAGCGCCTGCCGTCGATGATGAACGTCGCCTCGAAGAGCGTCGGCTTAGTGTCAAAGTCCGGGCGCATCCGGAAGGGCGTAAGATTGTTTTCTTGATCCGGCTGAACCTGGTTCGAGGTCGTAACCATGGCCTGCATGAATTGAAAGGCTCGGATGATGTTCGACTTGCCACTTGCGTTCGCACCATAGACGGCCGCCGCATTGAGAACCCGCTTGACCTTCTCGAGGCCGGCTTCTCGGGTGTGCGTGCTTTCCAGCGTTGAATCTGGACTGGCGGCCAGGCTCAGCACGGCCTCATCACGAAACGACCGAAAGTTTTTGACGCGAAACTCCAGAAGCATAGTCGCTATCACTCCATTATAAACGCACGATACGCACAAAATATGCATAATTGCAATCTATTTCGGCGCGTTGGTCGAAATCATCCGGATAGAGCAATCCTAAACCGGTCGACGAACCGAAGACCTGAGTCACCCAGTTTACGGATTTACTGGACGACTCCCTGAGAGGGGAAGCTTTCCCTCCTTGGTCGACCGATGCAGCAGAAAACCGGGGCGTAAAGGCGGCCGCAAGGCCAAACGCCTCAGTCCTCCAGTACTTGGCCTTCAATCTCAGCGATCGCGCCCTCTTCGAGCACCTGGCGGTGAGCAGCCCGGCGTCATCCAACCGCTCGCGCAGCGTCTCGAGGCCAAACAGGAGCGCGGCGAAAAAGATGACCTTCATTAAATTGCGTGACGTCGTTGCCGATAGACGACGGGTGAGGTCCTCCACCGACGCGGAACGCTACTGACTAACACGTGAATTCCGCCCCCGCAGTTGAATTCAGTCCGGCATTCCTGTGAAAACGTCAGGCAACGGATTGTCGAGTTTGTCGAGGCCGCGACATGGTGGCGTTCGGTCTACCTTATTGCGCACCCCCTTAAGCCATTGAACTCGTCTGCAGAAGATTTTTCTGTGCAGTTGGCACGACTTTTGAAATTCACCCGTAGCGCGGGCGGAATGAGCCGCCGCGCGATCTGGAAGGCGTTCAAAAAGTCACCTCGCCGCAAATGCTTTCAAAAAGATAACGAAGGCCAGGATGTGAACGTGCGGGGTCTGAACTGTGTCTGGCCGATTTCCGATCATCACGACCCTCGCACAAAACCGGAAAGACTTTGAAGCTGATCCCTGCGGCCTCCCCGAGCGATCGCGCGGGGAAGGTGCCAGTCAGCCGACTAGACGGAGCGCAATGACTTGGCGAAAATAAGCAGTGTGGCGGGCGTAGCGGCGGATGCAACATTACTAAGCACCTTTGCGCCGCTCAAGAACCCGACCTTTCGTTCGATCTGGCTCGCCATGCAGGTTTCCAGCCTTGGCTCGTTGATGGAGGCAGTAGCCACCAGTTGGCTGATGGCTACTGTCTCACCTTCTGATCTGATGGTCGCGCTTGTACAGGCGTCATCAACGCTGCCCACGTTCATTCTGTCTGTCTTTGCCGGGGCCATCGCCGATAATTTCAGCCGTGGTAGGGTCATGTTTTCCGGCAGGTGCCTGATGATCCTAGCATCTGCGATGCTTACCGCGCTTGTAGCGTTGGCCTTTGTCGATCCGTGGCTTATCCTCGGTTGCAGCTTTTTGCTCGGATGTGGCGCCGCTCTCAACGGTCCCGCTTGGGAGGCGTCAATCGGCGATATTGTGGATCGACGCGATCTTCCCGCTGCCATAACGCTTACGTCAGTCGGATTCCATACTGTCCGGACGGTGGGCCCGGCGCTTGGTGGCATCGTCATTGCGTCGCTCGGCGCTATGACGGCTTTCTCCCTGACCACACTTTGCTATCTTTTGCCACTATGCGCCTTACGGCGCTGCAACTGGAAGGCCCGCTCTTCAACTCTCCCGCGCGAGTCGATGATTGCGGCGATCAATGCCGGAGTGCGCTTCACGGCGACGTCTTCGGAACTAAAGGTAGCGATCGCGCGTGGAACGCTCTTTGGTCTGGCCAGCATCTCCATACTCGCGCTGCTCCCTCTGATTGTTCGCGACCAATTCGCGGGCGGGGCGATCGCATATGGCATTTTGATGGGAGGGTTCGGCACTGGCGCCGTCCTCGGCGGCATCTCCAACAGCGTGTTCAGGCGGAAGCTGCCTCAGGAACGGCTAATAGCGCTCGCGTGCGCCGCCTGTGCGACGTGCTCCATTTCCCTTGCTCTGATCCCTGAACTCGCATTGGCGGCGGTCGCACTCGCCCTGGGGGGTGCGGGTTGGGTCATCGCCTGGTCTAGCCTTACCGTGAGTGTGCAGCTGGCGAGCCCGCGGTGGATCGCAGGTCGCACCATCTCGATCTATTTTGCATTAACGCACGGCGGTATCGCGGCAGGCAGTTGGGTGTGGGGTGTGATAGCGCAGAATTTCTCCCCGGCTTTGTCGCTGGAAGCCTCCGCTGGAGCTCTGTTGCTGATCGCTACCGGGTGCCTCTTGCGGGTTCGCAGGCCTCGAGAGTCAGAGCTTGGTTCTTTAAATGGGCTCAACGCGGTTGCCAAAAGCTGGCATCAGCGCGAGGAGCCCAATGAGCAATGAAGGACTGAACGATCTCAAGGTCGAGAGGAGCTGTCCCCGCTTCGTTCCGGAATTACGCGCAAGGAGCCGCAGAAGCTTTGGTCTGCAACGGCTCCGCCGATCTTCTTCCCTCACCGCGAGCGGTCATTCCCCGCGAACCAGCAAGCTCGGCTGTCGCCGTCTTCCACTGACGCTTTGGTCCTTGAATGCAGCAGGCCAATCCGTCGCCGTTCGACCTTCGACCGCCATCGAGGCCATATCGGACGGCTTCGAACTACTCTGAGGAGATTAAGACAATGGCTCAGATCGGTACCTTGACCCGCGACGAAACGGGCGCCTACAACGGCACCATCAAAACCCTCAGCTTCATGTCAAGGCCAGCATCAAACCGGCGGCCGGGACAACGAGCTCCGCAGACTTCGAGGACACCGCGATCGGTGTCGAGTTCGGCGCGGAGCGCTCGTGAGACGAGAGCCGAGTATCTCTCGCTCAGGATGCAGGCCTCTTCTTCACGGCGCCGGACAACACCTTTCCCGTTCAAGGTAACGAGGGCGAGCACGGGTACGGTGTTATTGACACAGTCGACGACCAAGACATCTCGCCTACCCCACTCCGCAGCCGCTGGGTCGCAGTCCTGCTGTCGGGCATTGGTCAGGCAGCCGTACCGACGCCTTCATCGCCGGCCTTCCGACTGCGGCGCGCATGCTTGAGCATGTCACGCCGACCGCCGTCGACATCGATGTCGTCTCACGCTCGCCGGCCCAGGATCTTCGGCCCTTGTGTCTTGGATTGGTTGTGATCGCTTGATGGATTCGCTCGCTCATCTTGTTGATTGAAATGCTGCAAATAAACACTTAGCTTCTACTTCGCGCCCCGAGTATCTCTGTTTGCGGAGGTGGCTTGAGTGATCTCCAGGTACGTTCATGAGAGGGACATACCCTTGGATTCCCAAGCGCTTGGCACCTGCCAACGCGCATTTGATGCCATTCTTGCTGAACTTAGTATAAGTCGTGAACACGAACGAGCCGAAAACATTGCCGCCTTTGTGATCAAATTGTACCAGCAGGGTATTCATGATGAGGAAAAACTCTTTCAGCTGGGCATAGCGGCGAGCTGTAACTTGAAATCCTGAACAGGAGTACAACTCTGCTTTGTCGCGCGAGAGTTCCATCAAGTACGAAATCCGCTGTCGCGCCGACCTGCGTGTCGCAACCACCGTTGCCGAATCTGCAGTCAATTTCCTGGTCGCCAAGAGCATTGGGAAGAAGCGACAGATGCGCTGGTCTCAGTACGGTGGGTACATCTTTCTAATTCAATCGACGATGCGCAAGGCCAATTGATTGCATTAGTTCCCTGTCTTCTTGGCAGCGACCTTGACGACCTTGGCCGGCGTTGCGGCGACAGTCGGCTTTTCCGCGGGAACAAAACCGGCGCCGATTGCGACGTTCAGAGAGATATAGTCCAGAGCGCTTTGTTGGATAGCCGTAGCCAGGCTTTCCTGCGCATCAGAAACCGAGCGCTGTGCATCGAGAACATCGAGCAGCGAGGAGGCGCCGTCCTTGTAGCTTGCCGTCGAAAGTTCGAGGGCTTCCTGGTAGGACTTCACCTGCGCGCGGAGTGCAGCGACCGTCTGGGCATCGCGGCTGACGGCCGACAGGGCATTTTCGACCTGTTCGACACCGGACAGCACGGTCTGTTTCCAGACGATATACTGTTCGCGGCTCGACGATTCCGCGCTCTTCACATTAGCCCGCAGCGTGCCGCCGTCGAAGATCGGCAGCGACAGCGACGGACCGAAAGACCAGGACGTCAGGCTGCCATGAACGGACGGCGTGTGGATGTAGGACGGCGAGATCGCACCACTGAGCGAGATCGTGGGGAAGAGTTGGGCTTCCGCCACGCCGATCTGGGCGGTCGCTGCGGCAAGGTTACGCTCGGCGACACGAATGTCGGGTCGGTTGCGGATGAGGTCAGCCGGGACGCCAGTGTCGACGCGGCCCCGGAATACCGGCTGGGGACCACCGCTGTGCAACTGGGCGATAATGGTCGCCGACGGCACGTCGAGCAAGGTTGCAATATGATGCAGCGCACGACGGTAACTGATTTCGAGACCCGGAATTTCCGAAAGCGTCGAGTTAACGAGGCCTTCGGCCTGGACCACGTCGAGGCGGGACACGGCGCCGGCATCGAACTGGAATTTGGTGAGTTCAAACGTTTCCCGGCGAGACTTCAGGTTATCCTGCGCGATTGCGACGCGGGCCTGATAGTAGCGGACGTTGACGTAGCTGTTAGCCAGATCCTGCAGATAGGTCAGGCGAGCGACGTCGACACCGGAGTAAGCCGCATCCAGCGATGCATTGGCGCTTTCCTTGGCACGGCGGTATTGACCCCAGAGGTCAAGCAGCCACGAAGCCGTGGCATTGCCGCCGATGGTGTTTTCCGTTTCCCTCTTGGTGCGCTGGCTGCCCTTTTCGCCGTTGGTCTTATGACCGCCTGACACCAGAAGGCTCGGCAATCCGCCGGCGCCGGCGGTGATGACTTCAGCCTGTGCTTGATTGATGCGTTCCAGCGCCTGCTGGATGCTAAGGTTTTCTGCAAGTCCTTGCTCAGCCAAGGCGTTCAGCTTCCTATCGCCGAAAGCGGTCCACCATTGCGAACCGGAGACGTCGCCGTTGACCTTCGTACCGCCATCCGAGAATTTGGCCGCGAGCGGCATTTCCGGTGGCTTATGATCGGGGCCGCTGACGCAACCTGCCAGAAGAAGAAGCAAGGCGGGGGCGGCAGTACGAATGGATATCATCAGATTATTTCACAATTCAATTTACATGATCACTGTCTTGCGGGGGGGGGCGACGTGACCTCTTGCGCGGCGGCGTTTCTGTGATCTCTTCCGATATTTAGTCATCCCGATGAGCTGGTAGGCCGTTGGGTTTTAGACTCTAGGGGGAGGCGGTATATTGTAAGAAGACATCGACGAGCGGAGATGCTCGACAGACCAGGCTACGATCGACGGGACCGCGCCCATGAGAGACTCGCGCTACGCTTAACCACGACAGCACGCGCATGAATCTTCTTCAACTTGCATATGTCTCGAAAGTACTCAGCTCCAGGCGAGCGGCGGCGAGAACGCTGGCGCGTTGTTCGAATGTGCTCAACTGACTTTGGTAGGTGCTGGCTCGGGATCGTCGACCGATAACGAATTGCCAACACCGAATCCCACCGCATCTGCACGCATGCGACGACCCCAGCTCTTGCATCTTCATCTTTCTTCTACGCTTCCTAATGGCATTCGACTGATTGGAAAAATTGATTCTTTGGATCACGCCTATTTGCGCCATGGATCACGGCGCGGGTTTTCGTGGGTTTGGGCTCATGTTTGAAATTCACCTCCATATTGAAACTCGACGTTCTCTGACGAGCCAATGTTGACACTCTTCGTCGATCCATGGTGATTTTGCCAAGCGCTCCAAATCGCGCTAATACTTGAAAAATCATCGAAATAGCTTGTGTAGAAGGCAAGAGGCCAGGGCGAAGCTGTAACAAGGAAAGCTGCTGCTGTCGCGCGGCGGGTCGGGTCGTAGGGCTTCCTGCGTCTATGGATAGTGGAACAGCCGTTTCACGGGACGGAAGGTTCTCACCTTCACCGACGATGTCATCACAGATCCGGATCTGCATATAAAACTTCTTCGTCGGAGTGTATGTCGCAAGTCGTAAAGCAAGGGGCGTGCCAGAAGGCGCGCCCATTCGTTTTCAATGAATTAGCAAGTTCTTGGTGCCATCCGGTGAAACAGTGGCGCCACCTTTGTCGGGTTCGCTGCAAATAAGTGGGGAGGAAATCATTCGCCTCATGGCGTGGCAGATTGGAGGTGGAAGCCGCCGGCCCCGGCGAAAGAGCAGAAAGTCAATGATGCTTCAGGTATGCGCCGGCGGGCGTGCTTTCTTGCCGTGGGTGGAAAGGACGGCAATCATCGCATCTGCCAAATGACAAAGCGCCCTCCCCAGCTCCGTAACCTTATAGCTTTCTCCTTCGGCAGCTCGAATGGCATGGCGTTCAAGTTCGACCTGCCGGAGAACGTTGCAAACGAGGAAACCCAGGAGTTTGTGGTCGGTACCATCAACCGCCGACGCTGGTTTCCCGACCGGCGGCAATTTCGAGCTCTATCTGGACTGCCTTGAGGAACAGGCCTGCCTGGGCGCGGATATCTTCGTCTTCGGCCCCAGCAATCCTCATCGCAGCAACGAAGTGGATCATTTCCGATCGCCAGAACCTGTTCGCCTCTTCGCCATGAAGAGCCTGCAAGAGGGCCGAGCAGCGTTTCACTTCTGCCAGCCGCCGATCAGCTGGAAACAGTATCGTTTTCATTTAACCTCCAACCAGCGAATCTCAACTGGTGGGCGGTAGGGTCGCCGGAAGATGTTTCCAAAAGCTGAATGGACGCCTCCTCTAGGATGATCAAGGCGATAGATGCGATGTGAACGTCTGTTGCGGCTAGCGTTTCCTCCTTAACTGCCTGGCCGACGTCAGTTTTAGCCGACAAACATTCGCGAACTGCGGGTCAATATTTGGTCGTCTGCCACATCTGGGTTCGAAGGCTTTGAATTGTGCCGAAACGTACTGGCGGCGATTCAGCCGCAACCTCTCCATCAGATTTCTCGGGCTCCGTTAACCCAGCGGCCGTGTACGGGCGAAGGGATTCTATCGACGAGATCGTGGACTGCGCATGCCATCTGTCAGGTCGCCACGGTTCCACTTATTTTGAGAATCTCGTCGCACCGAATCTCAGATTTTCTGCCAAACGAGATCCAAACAGTTCTGTCATGGCGACCGGGTACCAGTAGCTGACATTTTCTGGCAGCATAGGTCGCCAACAGCACACGCTCTGACGTCGACATGCACCTTATCCGGCGACCTCACGCATCAGTCAGGACTTGCTGGAGATGGAACCTTTTTGAACCGCATCGCGAACAAAGGCACCGCGATGTTGGAACTGTCACGGAAACTTCCACGTCGCTTTTGCAAGATGTAAGTTTCTTCAACGCCCCAGGGATCTAACCGGCATTCACCCATTTATCTGCGGACGAATATGTGAGATGGACATCGGCCAGCTTTTCCTGGATCGTCTCGTCGAAATTGGAATCGACAAAAACCACGTTACCTAACAGGTCCTGAGCCGCCGTCATAAGCTTATCGCGGTCCGCCCCTTGGCCGATGAGCCTTTCCGTAATCGTCCACTCGGGCACATCGTTGGCCGCATCGAGAGCAAGCAGAGCTGATGCGCAGGTCTTTGCGAAATTCCTCGCCTGCGGCGCCCGAAGGCGGTTTTGTGCGTCAGCTAGCCGTAACAGATAAGATTGTCGCACGGCCTTCGGATCGAATAAGCCCAATCCCGGCAAATCCAGGCTGGCCTGCTCAACAGGAGGGAGTGCCAATGCCTTGAACTCTTCGGCAAGTTCCTGGCCGAGGCGCGTTGCTCCATCCATCGTCAACACCAGCTTGCTTGCGGCAAGGGGGGTGGCCTGACGCAAGTTGACGAGCGCATCGAACAATTGCCGCCTGACCGTATCTGACATCTGGGCAACATCGAAGGCGGCCACGGATATGGCGTCTTGACGACAGGATCTGATAACCGCACTCGATAAAGGATCGCGACCCTCTATGCCGTCTAACAGCATCAAGACGGGTTCGAAGGGCGCAGCCGGCTTGTCCAGCCAAGATCCGAACTTTTCGACGAGCCAATCGACGAAATCAGGCTCCTTGGTCTCATTCCGGCTGCGCCCTTCTTCAGACCGAAGACGGCTTTCCAACCGCCCAAGTTCAAGCGCATGTTCAACAACATGCTCCGACTGTTGGGCCTCTAGAGCCTTGAGATCCTTGCGACATCCCTTTAATCCTTCCTTTGCTTCAATCAGAAGATCCTCGAACTCCTCACTGTCTGCGACGGCTTTCTCCAGGTCTTCGATTGTCTCTTTCATCTGATTCAAAGGCCGAAAGACATCGTCTCGCGGTAACGGATCGGCAGCACCGATCAGCTGGCGGCGAAACGCAGCAACCTCCTTCAGGAGGAGCTGATAGCCTTCTTCGGTTACTCTGTAATAGTTCGGGGGCTTGCCTTTTCCTGAAGCATCCCGCGATGTTGATCCCACACTCTCAGTGAATGAGGATCGGTCAGGTTTTAGAAAGTCACGGGCGGTTTCGTGCGGAACGCTTGCCGCGAGAGCAAGATCCTTGGCCGTGAACCCGTCGGATCTGCCCGCACTCAAACGGAGCAAGGCGCCCATCAGCTTTCGGCTGGCGTCTCTATCTCTCTTCATTGGCGTATCATTGCAGCCTCCTGTTGACCAACACTAATATCGGGGATACAACCCCAAAAGTCAAGGAGTGTTTACAGCTATGCCAGCGTTTTCTCGAGCTTGGCGAGATCGCCATCAACCAAGAAAGACAGACATGCCTGTGCGGCAGCGACCGCGTCTTCGTGCCGGATCTTGCTCAATAGATTCTGCTGTAACCGGGTGGCGAGCAGCTTTAGCCGTCGCCATTCGGCCTCCGGATGGGTGTTTACCATCCAGGTGAACGTCCGGCACAAGGTGTCGGCCTCCTCGAACGAGGCAGCCATTCCCGTCTGAGCAAGGATCGCTGCCAGATCGCGAAATGCCTCACGCGCGCCGCGTCGGCGGGTGCGATCGGACCGCAACAGGAACGGCTGATCGCCAAAGCGATGCTCGTGGAACGCCCGGAGCTGCCCCTTACCACGTTCGCCCTTGAGAGGAACCCAGTCGCTCCGGCCCTCGTCAATCCACAGCTCGGCGATGTCGAAGGCCAAGGTATCCATCCATCCCTCTGACCAATGGCATTGCGCCGGCGCGTTGGGCGTCGGACGCCTGCTTCGATAGCCCTGGAAAGCGTGGCAAATGAGTTCGTGGTGCAGGGTATAAATCAGGTCAACCACATCTGTTGCAGAAAGCTGGCCTTCCAGGAGAACGAGGTTGACGATGCGGATCACCTTGTTCGAATCCGTGGATCCCGTGACCTTGAATGGCGCAAATTGTTGGCCGAGCGGCGTCAACGTGGTCGCGTAGACGATGGCCGGCTCGTCGCCGAAAGCAGCCCCGCCCATGCTGAAGGTTTCGCGTATGCGCGCCTCCACAAGGCCGGCAATCTCCAGGACGCCGCTGCCGCAGGCGACGCTGCACACGCCGTTACGGCATGCCGGCCCATCCCCATTGCCCTGGACCAGGCTCACCGCCAAGCCGCCTAGCGTTCTCTGGAGCAACTGCAACGAGTTGTGCTGAAACCCGATCCCGACCACATCCCCGAGCGCGTCCTTGCAGCGGCCGGCAATATCGCCATTGTCCTTTACCGTCCGCTTTGCACTGACAGCATGGGCGTGCAGTTTCGCGAACACATCCTCATGCGCCTGGAACGTCGCATCGTCCTCGACGTCGCACGCGTCAGGATCGGCAAATCGCGCCGCGGCGATCCAGAGTGCGGTCGCCGTTTTGAGACCGGGATCGAGCGGCATTGCCTTACTCGTCTCCGGTTTTCGGCTCGCCGAGCACATTGCTGCCGACAGGGCTCACTATGTGACGCATTCTGGTCTCCCAGAATCTGCGAATCGCCGCGACAAGGGCTTCAGCGGCGGCCTTGCCGAGAACACCTCCCGCTTCCTTGCCGGCCGCCACAAGGAAGGCGGTACCGACGGAGATCAGAATGCCGCTGATGAGGACGCCCGCCGGTCCACTCGTGGCGACGACTGGGGGAGTCGATGAATCCAGGACCCCGGCATCGACCGAAAGGATGCCCGCAACTTCCGCCTTGACGCTTTCGTCGCGCAACATCTCCTGCCAAACTTCCAGAATTTTAGCGTTGACCTGATCTTCGTCGACCGCTCCCGCATTGCTGACTTCAACGACTTGTGACGATTCGTTTTCACCTGTCATGTGCATTCGCCTTTCGATCTTCCTGAAATAAACAATGAGAAGTATTGCCGTGCAACTTATCCGATATTGATTGTCTGATGCAAGACAAAGCTTGCGCCACAATTGCGGTGAAGACCTCGATCGGCCTTTTGCACGGCAAGCCCCGGCGGGGTAGAAACGCCTCGCCGAACCACGAGGTAGAGAGGTACTTTTGCAGTCTCCTAGTTGAATACCGTTGGACAACAACTCCCTATTTTGCTTCTCTGCTTTCAACTAGGGGACAGACATGCGTAGTCGCTCACGCTCTTGGCTATATTGCCGACCGCTTCGTGCGGATCGATCGCCAATTCGCCGCCCGTCCCCATTCCCGCAGCGGTTGTCTTGAATTCCATCAAATGTGAGATGGGACAGTACTTCGCTGATGAGCGCGCGCGATAGTGCGCGAATACGCTTTCTCGAAAGCGCGAACCCGTTTGTAGTCACCCTGACGCTCAAGGTCGTGGATACCTCGGCCGGCAAGGCGGACGCCGGATTGGGTCCATTCATTCTGCCCTACGGCTCGGCCTCGGGCGGATTCGGGGTTTCGGGGTCAAAGGCCGTGACGGCGACTATGGAAGACACTATCCTCCTCGACCCTTACGCTGCTGACACGAGCATTTGCTCAGCCGCTCGCCAGCAGGCTGGTATTCATGAAGCCCCCGGCCTTGGCATACGCGATCAGTTAAATGAGTTTGCAGGCCAGCTTCTAGCCACGAGTGCCGGACATCCCATGATGTTGTTCGATAAATTTGCAATGACCAAGGAGTTTGCGGTCACGCGGTCTGTCCAAGCCAATGGTGCGATCGGCTTCCACGCCACGCCCCTGAACCTGACAGCCGAGGTGTCGCAGACCCCTGAGGACGTCCAGACGATCAAGGTCACAGCGGCAACGAACAAGCCGAAGGGGCTCAAGGAGCCATAAGATGAGGAAGAGCGCGATGAAACCGATGTTTGTAATGGCTTTAGCATCGACGATCACTGGAACGGCAAGCGCGCAATCCCAACCCGAGCTCTACCTCGATCGTTCAAAGGTCGACGTGACCGTCTGCGCTCCGGAGAACCCGAACTGCGAGTGCAACCCGAAGAAGAACGCTTGCTGGTTTAAGCTTCCCGAAAAGCAGTGGCTTTATTTTGAGAGAAGCTCGATGAAAATTATCTCGAAAGCCCAATACGAGGCGCGGTGAACACGGCCTCGAACGCTCCACATCGTCTTGGATGGCTATGGCCTGAACTGCGGAGGCGCCAGGACGTCACGCGTCGTCGCCCTCGACCCCGGCGACGGCATCGTGGGAACAAGCAGATACAAGCATGAATGTGTCCCACATAGATCTCGACCTGCTTCTCGATGTTGTATCACCCTTTGATCGCTACATTAGCCACGCGCTCAATCGACGATCCGCGCATGGCCGGAAAACAGCTCCGATCCTTCCTCACGGAGCGATGTGGGCTCACGACATGACAACGGATCCCCCGGCAAATTTTTCGTCCACCCGATGAAGTCTTCCCGATCCTCGCTTCTTTATGGGAAATTGGCGCCTTACCTTTGCTCTTCATAGGATCTGAACCAATGACCCCGTCGTTATAAAGCCTCCTCTCTGGCTCCCTTGTCGAGAAAGATTAGCCGAGAGCCGTCTATTCGCTCTCCGGACGCGTTACGGTCATTCTCCCCGAGAAATTCGAGGAAAGCTGCGGATGGATAACCGCATGTCCGGCAAAGAAAGCCAACCTCTCCTTAAGGGCGTGGATCGGCTTGCCATATTCTCGAAATCGGGAACGACAGCTTCCGCTTCAAAGCCAACTCGGCCGCCGCAGCACAAAGAGAGGAGAAAAAGCCGATCCCTTGACCAATCTCTGATCTGACAACGATACTTGGAGGTGACTCGCCGCCTCGGTGGAAAAACCGGCTCAGCTCTGCGCGGAAACTAACCAGGAAGCTGCCATAAACCTTGCTTCGGTCTCGTATAGACAGATTTCGTACAAACGTACATACAGAATTGTCATGACAGCAAGGATCGTCACATGCTTAGTATCCGAGATCAGGAAGTTCGCACCTTAGCGGAAACCGTTATGCGCAAACGTGGCGCCTCCAACCTAACCGCTGCTATCAAGCTTGCGTTGCAGCACGAGATTGAGCGGGCTGACGAAGCTGTGCCCTTGAAACAGCACGTCGCAGAGATTCGTGCCCGCGCACTTGCCAAGGCAAAACGCCCGCCGGCCGCGCCCTTGACCAAAGAGGAACGCGACGCACTCTGGGGCCAATGATGTTCATCGAGACCTCAGCATTCGTCGCCATCCTTGCGGGAGAACCGGAGGCCGACTTGTACGTAGTGGCGGTCGATCGCACTCCACGCCGGCAAACCGGCGCGCATGTCCGGCTTGAGGCGACCATCAATCTGGCGCGTATTCTTGGCTTAGAAGTCCTTGATGCTCAAGAAATGTTCGACGCCTTTCTTCAAGCAGCCAAAATTGCCGTGGTTCCGATCACCGATACGATCGCTCGGCGCGCCGTGGAAGCTTTTGCCGTATATGGCAAAGGAAGAGCTCATCCCGCCCAACTCAATTTCGCTGACTGCCTGTCCTATGCCTGCGCAGACACGCTCAACATTCCGATGCTATTCAAAGGGCGTGATTTTATAGAAACGGATCTCAAGAGCGCTTTACCCGGCGAGCGCTGAATCGCTTCAGTCGATCCGCCTGCGGACCAAGATCGAGCGGACGTGTCCGAGCGTCGCATCATCATCATCATCAACATTCGGCACTATATCATCAGCTGAGAGGGCGCAACCTTTCATATAGGCCGTCGCTATGGAATACTTGCTGGCTTTTGACGGAGTGGGAGAACGAGTTGCTCTTGATAGGTCTCGAACTGACCGACGCGGCCTGGCGAACCCTGCCAATGTGGCGGGGGTGAATCGGCCTCCGGCGTCTGCACGTGCTCTTGCAAACCTTCCACCCCATCGGCGCATCGATCGTCGTGGTCTGCTTATGCCACTTGACCACCGTCGTCAGCATCTTGATCGGCTTTTAAGTTGGAATGAAGCGTAGGACTATTTCAAATTCCATTCCACTTGATGAACGCGCTTCATCTCGCAATTTGGCAGACAAGCAAGCGCACCCGACCTTGTGAAGACCAATTGACAATTGGCGACATATTTTTATTTTAGATCAATAACTTACAAAAAATTTGGCGCAATCAGAGATTTTTCATAGATGAAACTATCGCGTATCTGAAATACGCGAAAGTTACATAATATGCCGCTCCATCTTGTCGGCGAAAACATCGACAAAATGCGTGGCCACCGTCAGGCGGAGAAAACTGGTCCACCTCATGCGCGGTATCTATGTCGACGCAGACGACGATATAGACCAGACAATACGGACCCATGCTGTACGCATCGCCAATGGCCAGGATGGCGAGACATTCTTCGGATGATCTGCGGGAGCGCGTTGTTGGCGCGGTGACGCACGATGGTCTGTCGTGCCGGGCGGCAGCCAAGTGCTTCGGCATTGGCATCAGAGTGAAGTCGAGATCCTCCGAAAACCGGTAAGTCTGGCAGTAGCATTTCTTCAAGCACGTACCGCCTTTGAACATCCACGTCTCGCGCAACGCTTCAGGCTCCGTCTCAGAACAGACCTTTTCCAGATAGTTCCGCGGAATGTAGCGCACGCGTTCGACGCCGTTGATGTCGGGCTTAAGATTTAGCGATAGTGTAGTCTCGGTGCGATCGGTGTCGCCAGCGGGATCGCCAAGGCGGCCAACAGTCTCCCGACATCCAGCGACGGAAAAATTGTCGTTAATGCTAATGACGTCGCGGTCGGCATTCCCGAGCTGAATGACGAACTGATTATAGTCACACTTAAATCCGTGCGATACCGGGCTGTGGACATGAATGTCCCACTTCCGCCCCTCACGGCCAGTTGCTTCCGGTCACGCCGTCCCCAATCACTTCTCCCAGCGTCAGACCGTCGAAACGTGCGTTCTATCTACGCGGCGGTCATAATCCTTTGGTTGATTGAGGCATTATTGGTACCTTGTGGTGCTACTTTCCAGCAGAATCATAGGGGTTTCTTGCCGGAGCATTCTTTGAGAGCGACGGTTTGAAATAAGACGATTTTGCGAAGCAACGCTTCGCAAACTTAAGCATATTCAAACCTTGGCGGCGGTTTAAAATAATGTTATTTTACTAAGAATGACTGGACAAAACACCGGAAAGCTAAACTTCCTGGAACGAACCCTTCCCGATGGGCTTTTGGTCGACGCGGCGTGGATGGAACGCCACGGTTATTCTACCAGTCTGCGCAGCCAGTATGTTGCCGCAGGATGGCTCACTCAGCCCGTCAGAGGGACTTATAAACGCCCTCGCGGCGAACTCACATGGGAAAAGGTCGTAGTGTCACTCCAGACACTAATGGGCAGCGCGCTTGCCGTCGGCGGCCGTACAGCCCTCGATCTGCAAGGCTTCAGCCACTATATTTCGGCGTCAGGCCCGTCTGTTATTCACCTTTATGGCACGGCCTCGCCACAGGGATGGCTTACAAAGCTGCCCCTGCCGCAGATGTTCCGGTTTCATAAATCATCGACGCTATTTCGGTCGTTGCCAGAGAAACCTTGGCTGCAAGAAGGGACCCTCCGACAGGTGCCGGTTGCTTCGGAATGGCAAATGACGATCTCAACGCCGGAGCGCGCCCTGCTAGAGATGCTGGATGAACTTCCGACCCATGAAAGTTTCCATCAGGTTGATGTGCTGATGGAAGGCCTCAGTTCGCTCAGTCCCCGGAGGCTGCAATCGCTGATTTCCGATTGCCACAGTGTGAAAGTGAAACGGCTGTTCTTTTGGTTCGCTGCCCGTCATGCGCATTCCTGGGTGAAGCAGATTGACCGTAGTGCGGTCGATCTGGGGACCGGCAAGCGGTCTCTGGTGAAAGGCGGGCGCCTTGATCCCGACTTACTGATAACTGTTCCGGACGATCTCGATGCCCCTCTCTGAACGATATCGACACCAGGTCGCGCTCCTGATAGCCGCAATGCCGTTCATGGCGGCGGAGAAAGAATTCGCCCTCAAAGGCGGCACCGCCATAAACCTCTTCGTGCGCGACATGCCGCGGCTGTCAGTCGATATCGACCTGACTTATCTGCCGGTCGCCGGAAGGCCGGAATCGCTTGCCGCCATCGATGCGGCCATGAAGCGCATGGCCACCGCAATCCGCGCGGGCTTGCGCGGTGTACGTGTAACCGAGGTCATTAACGTCCGCGAGAAGATCGTGACGAAACTGACCGTTCAACGCAGCGATGCGCAGATCAAGATCGAGGTGACGCCCGTTCTGCGCGGCTGTGTTTTCGCCCCGGAAATACGTGCCGTCTCTCCAGCCGTGGAAGAGGCCTTTGGCTATGCAGAGACCCAGGTAGTTTCATTCGCCGACCTCTACGCCGGCAAGATCATGGCGGCCCTCGACCGGCAGCATCCCCGCGACCTGTTCGATATTCGCGATCTGCTCGCGAATGAGCGGATCGGCGAAGACCTGCGCCGCGCCTTCCTCGTCTACCTCGTCAGCCATGATCGTCCCATGTCGGAGGTGCTGGCGCCGCGTCGGAAGGACATCGTGCAGGAGTTTGCCCAGGGATTTGAAGGCATGACCGCCGAGCCGGTGCAGCGCGCGGCATTGGAGGAGGCGCGGGAAGTGCTTATTGCCACGATCACCGGCGGAATGCCGGCGCCGCACAGGCAGTTTCTTCTGGGGTTCAAGCGCGGCGAACCCGACTGGAGGCTGATCGGTCTTCCCGAAGCGGCTGAATTGCCGGCCGTCAAATGGAAACAGCTAAATCTCGACAAGCTCTCCGCGGCATCGCGGACGCGTCTCGTCAATCAACTGGACGACGCGCTCGCGCGTGGCGGCGCGCCACTGAAGGACTGACATTCGCAACTTTAAAGATGAGTGTGATCTTTGGTAAATGACCAGTCTTGATGATCCAATGGAGATCTCCACGGCATTGACTGGATTGAGGTTCGCGTCGGCAACGAGCGCGTATTCGGGGAAGAGGCTTATGATATTCTCTAATGGCGACAATGTCCGCGACAAACCGCAGATCAGCCAATTTTAGGCGCGATGTCGATGCCGACGAGCAGCCGGTGCGTTTGCTCCTTCGGCACCGCCACCACCGTTTCCTGACGCCGGCGCCAATGGAACCTGTCATGATCCGATCGTTTCAATCGTCAAAAAAACAGCAGTTTAATCCAGTCGCGCGATGATTGTAGAAGACCAAGACCGCCTGACTGCCGATTCCGAAGGGTTCAAGGTAACAACATTCATGCATGATGCTGTCGTTATTCGTTCCGGTATTGCACAGGCAGTTATCAACCGAAGAGGAGCAGAGCTAATTGGGTGGCAGGTCGGTGTAAACGACCTCCTTTGGCCGGGAGACTCCCAAGGTTGGAACCAAACTTGTCCCCTGATGTTCCCTTCATGCGGATGGAGTGAGTCTTCGCTTGCCGAAATAAAAGGGCAATATTATCCGATGCCCGTTCACGGCTTTGTCAGTATGCTGGAATTTGACGTGGTTTCCAGCTCAGAAAGTGAGGTGACATTAGAAGCATCTGACGATGAATTCACGAAAACAATGTTTCCGTTTTATTTTCTTTTTAGGATTACGTACAAAATTGTAGAGAGTCGATTGAACATTGATATTTCCGTAAAAAACACGTCCTATAGTGCATTCTTGCCTTATTCCATCGGAATACATCCGGGATTTAGATGGCCGTTACTGTCTTCGCGCAAAGATAGCTGGCGCCTGCAGTTCGATAAATCAGAATCCCCACTCGTCCCATGCATATCTTCCCAAGGGCTAATTCGAGGTGACCAACGGAAAATTTCGTTCCGCGGACGGCGCCTTCATCTAGATGAAACTCTTTTCAAAAATGAGGCCCTTTGTTTTTTGAATGCGAACAGTAAAAGGCTGTCGCTTGTTGGAGAGAAGGTCACAATCAGAATTGACGCGCCAGATGCACGCAACTGGGTTGTATGGTCTCTTCCACAGCAGGACTTTCTGGCGCTAGAACCATGCACCGGTCATGGTGACATAGAGGGCAGGCGCATTCCATTTGACGAGCGGGAATACAATGCCAATCTCGCTCCAGGAGAAGAGCAACAATTCCGAGTACGACTCGAGTTTTTGCAGCATGAAGATTAGCCCTCAAAAGGCTGGCATTATCGGGCATGTCAGCAGCGCTGCTTTTCTTCGCGGAGTGAGGCTTGGCGCATCCAGTAGCGCCGCCGACCCATCAGTTGCCTTGCGGGCCTCGCCTGGCGTCATGCTGCGCGCCATCGTCTATCACAGCGGTCACTATGAACATATCCAATGTCGGCATTTTCGGCGCGTCCGCCGGCGACTAAAACGCGGTGAGCGCGCTACTTTTCCACCCCGAACTCTACAAGGCTGCAGTCGTAAACAGCGGTTCTTGCGACAACCGTATGAACAAGACCGGTTGGAACGAGCATTGGTGGCCGGTCGGCACAGAATATTCGGAGTTCTCCGACATCGACGATGCCCATAGACTGCAGGGCAAGCTGATGCGCTCGCGACCGGTTGCGAGCGCCGTTCCGACAGCTTGAACCGGGCGTGCCGCCGATATTCAAACCAAAACCACCCCTTCTGCATGTCGCCTGGGATTGATGCTTCAATACAGCACCACGCTGCGAATGCTTTCCCCTGAGTGCATCAGCTCGAAGCCCTTGTGATGTCCTCGAGGGCCATGGTGTGGGTGATCATCGGGTCGATCTGGATCTTGCCTTCCATGTACCAGTCGACGATCTTCGGCACGTCGGTGCGGCCGCGGGCGCCGCCGAAGGTGCCGTGCCCATCCAGGTGCGGCCGGTGACGAGCTGGAAGGGACGCGTCGAAATCTCCTGGCCAGCGCCGGCAACGCTGATGATGACCGACCGACTTGCCCCAGCCGCGATGCGATGCTTCCAGTGCCTGGCGCATCACCTTGGTGTTGCCGGTGCAGTCGAAGGTGTAATCGGCCCCGCCGATCTGGTCGGCGCCAGGTTTCGTCATGTTGACGAGATAAGGAACGATGTCGCCCTCGACCTTTTTCGGATTGACGAAATGCGTCATGCCGAAGCGCTCGCCCCAGGCCTTCTTGTCATTGTTGAGATCAACACCGATGATCATGTCGACGTCAGCATGGCGCAGACCCTGAAGCACCTTGAGGCCGATGCCGGTGGTGACGCCGCAGCCGATATAGCTTGCCGCAGGATAAGGCAGCACTTGCGGCTCTTATTCTGAACCAGGTCTGGGAGGCCGCCGCTTAGTGTCAGCATAAGGGTGCTTAACTGGCGGAAGGAACAGCGTCAGTCTATGGCTGATATAATTGACGCTTCGTTTGGTCCTTATCCTATTGTTTTCATTTATGTGGTTTCAAGTGAACTTCCAGAATTCTGATAAAACCAGGATATAAACCAAGCGGCCGAATTTCTTCCTCGGCAAGGCGATGTCGCGAGCAATCGATCAAAACGCGGATAAAAATCCGCGCTTTGCCTTCGTGCCATCACTTTGTTTCCGTTCGGAATTTTCCGGGCCAGGAGGTTCTGAAACGGGCGAATCTGATATAAGGGGGATAAAAGAGGACCTACAATGCCCATTCACGATCCCTGCTCTCTTCTCAATCGACTACTGGAAGAACCCATCGAAAGCGCGTGGTTGGAGTTCAAGATCAACAACAAGGATCCGCGCGAAATCGGAGAATACGTGTCGGCGCTTGCGAATTCAGCAATACTCGCCGGACGAGACCGGGCCTTTCTTGTATTCGGGATAGAAGACCGGACCAAAAAACGAGTTGGTACGGAACTTCGTCTGCAGCAACAAAAGTACGGCAATGAAGACTTCACCAATTGGCTAGCCCGCATGGTTGAGCCCCGGATACTCATTGAAGTTCTCGACTTTGTTTGTGACACCTTGTCCTATTCCGTCATTGCCATAGAGCCATCCCATGAGCGGCCGGTCAAATTCTCTGGTACAGAATTTATCAGAATCGGCGAAAACAAGAAAAAGCTCGCCGAGTTTCCAGAGCACGAACGCGCACTTTGGATAGCAACGGGACGCCGGCGTTTCGAAACTGCCGTCGCAACGCCGAACGTCGCTGCGGACGACCTCTTTGGTATGCTCGACCCCGATCCGATCTACGATCTGACGGGCGATCCCAGGCCCAAAAACCCTCAGGAGATCATCCGAAAGATGGTCGATGCCGGATTTCTGCTCGACAACCTCGAGAACAGGTTCGACATAACCAATCTCGGCGCAATCATGTTGGCTCGCGACGTCACGATCTTTCCATCCATCGCCGGAAAGACTGTCCGCATTGTCAAATATGCCGGCCGAGACAAGTCTCGGTCGGATTTCGAACAAGAGGGTAAGAAAGGATATGCCGTCGGCTTTACCGCAATGATGCGGTTTTTGATGGAGCGCCTGCCTAAAGAAGAACGATATATCGATGGTGTTCGGCGTATGGTGCCGCACTTCCCTGAGACCGCCGTCCGTGAAGTTATCGCGAACGCACTCATCCACCAGGATTTTATGGCGACTGGTGCTGGACCCGTGGTCGAAATCTACGACAACCGCATCGAAGTCACCAATCCTGGCAATTCCTTGATTAGCACCGACCGCATCCTCGATGAGCGCCGATCAAGAAACGAGAAGCTCGCTGCAACCATGCGTTCGTTCGGGCTTTGCGAGGAGCGCGGAGGCGGCCTCGACAAGACCTTGATTGAAATCGAAGCACAGCATTTGCCCGCTCCCGACTTCATCTCGTCCGAAAATTCAATGCGTGTCGTTTTGTTCGCGCCGAAAAGCTTCGCTCAAATGTCAAAGGCTGAAAAGCTGCGAGCCTGCTTTTTCCATTGTGTCCTTCGTTGGCTCACGCACGACTACATGAGCAACGCCACACTTCGAGAGCGGTTTTCACTTCCGCCGGAGGAATATCAGGCTGTTTCGGCCATTATCGCCGAATCTATCAAGCTCAACCGCATTGCGCCCGCGGATCCAGACCAGGGTAGGCGCAACGCGCGGTATGTTCCCTATTGGGCGGCCTAAGCGTTTCGATCGCAGCGGCTTGAAAGGACACGAGCTGCAGACCTACACTTTCGAATCCTGAATTCCCTTGTCTGGGATTTCACGATGCACCATCGAGCAAAAGCTGAAGCGGAACGTCTAACAGATGAATTGCGGCCCAAGGGATGGCTTCAGTAACGTCATCATCGGCTACGTTTGAGTTCTTTCGATAAGTTTCATCGGAACCGCGTCGCACTCATACTGCGCAATTTCGCTGGACGGATGACGATACCCGTCTCCAGGTTGCGGCGATTACGGGTCCGATTGCGCAGGAGACTCGCGCCATTGACTCCAGCTGTATCGATTAAGCGACTGGTGACGGGTGGTTATTTCGCCGGATATACATCCATTACCTACTGTACTGCCTACGAATCGAGATGATTCAAAATGTCTAAGGTTGTTTGCGCATGAAGAAAAACATACCGAACAGAACCAAGAAGGTTTTGAACAAGCTGTTTGACGCCGCCGAGAATCCCTCGCAGCTGTTTTTATCCGACGGTGAGCGCATGAAAGCGCTTTATAAAATGATCGGGGCGAAGGCGGCTGGATGGCAAAAGCCAGTCAGTTGCATGTACCGGGGATGTTCAAAACCAAGCATCGCGAAATCACACACGATCCAAAGATCGGGTCCAATTAGCCAGCTTCTGGAGGACGGGCATGTGGTCACGCCAAGATTTCTGGATGGCGAATTGAAGATCAAAAGCATCGGCGCCTCCGACGCATCGACCTTTCCTGGCTTCTGCAGTGAGCACGAAGCAATCTTCCGCCCGTTCGAGACGACATCGACAATCTCAACGAGAGAGCATGTCGACCTGCAGGCATTTCGAACGATATGTCGCGAGATCCGGCGGAAGCGATACGATATTCAGCATCAGGAATCCCTTCTTGCCGATTTAGCCGCCCGCCTTGAGGATATGGGTAACCGTGAAGCGTCCAGACGAAAGATCGAATTCCAAAGCGTGACGGTCAATGGCGGCGCGTTCGGGCGCCTCAAAGAGGCGATTGAAAGGGGAAAGCAGGTTATTGACAGACTTGAAAATTTATACAACCTCCACTTTGACGCGATCGATAAACAGTCGGAAACGCAGCTCGCCGGTTATGTCGCACAAATCAATATCGCTTTCCCGGTCGCCCTTTCCGGCATTATCGAGCATCACGCGAAAAGCGGTAACATCTCCACGTGGATAGCAGGCGTCATTCCACAAGGGGGCGGCACCCTGATGTGCGGATTATTTTCAGATCGCGATTGTGCCAGGAAGGTATTGCAACTTTGCGCGAACCGTATACTCTAAATCTATTGCTAATCAGGGATCCAAAATGTCTGACGTTCTGCAGGAAGAAAAAGTCGCTGACGAGTCTGTAAAGACTTCGGTTCTGCGCAGCCAATCCGTTAATCCGGCTATTCAGCGGCTGCGCAGCCGCGTCCTTGCCAATGCAGAGGCGAGCGAAGTCATCACCAGTTACGACCGCATGCATCATCGGCATAATCGCTCTTAATGGAGCGGCTGTGCCGTGACGGCGCGCATTACGTCGTTCCTCGTCAAGATTGCCTCACGCTGCAATCTCGATTGTGACTATTGTTACGTGTATCACCATGCCGATCAGAGCTGGAGATCCATGCCGAATACCATGTCTCCTGATATAAAGCAGGCGTTTGCCGAGCGGCTGGCCGAGTACGTCAAAGGTGAGGGGTTGCGACGAGCCGTCGTCATTTTTCATGGTGGCGAACCTCTGTTGGCCGGAGTTGGAAGTATCACCGACTTTGCTGAACAGTTGCGTCATGCCGTTGGCCCGGATGTAAAACTGGATTTCGCGATGCAGACAAACGGTCTGCTCGTCACCGACACGGTTCTGACGGCGCTCGAGGCAGCCGACATTTCGGTGTCATTGAGTCTCGACGGCTCAAAGGTGGACAATGATCGGCATCGCACCACGCGCAAGGGCCGGTCAAGCTTTGATAAGGTGATGGAGGCCTATTGTTGCCTGGAGACACATCCGAAGATCTTTGCGGGCGTCATCGCGGTAATCGACGCTAGGTCTGATCCGGAAGACTTGCTCGCCTTCTTCAATGACATCAACCCGCCGAAGCTCGATTTTCTGCTGCCTGACGCGCATCACGTGCGACCGCCACCGGGTCGTGAGGCAGAGCCTGATATCTATAAAGACTGGCTCATCCGCGCTTTCGACTGCTGGTTCGACCGCTATCCGCACATCCCGCTTCGAACCTTCGAGGCTCTCCTTGATGTCGTGGCGGGACTGCCCTCGGCGACTGATGCCTTTGGCTTCGGTGACGTCAATCTGCTGTCTATCGAGACCGACGGCGGCTATCACGATCTGGATGTCTTGAAGATCGTCGGCGACCGCATTTCTGATCTGCAGGGCTCTGTTCGGGATATGGCAATCTCCGCAGCAGCCGCCTCTCCGGTGATCGAGCGGCATCGGGCCCTCCTCAGCAAGGACGGTCTCAGCGAAAACTGCCTCAGCTGTCAGGTCGTCGACATCTGCGGGGGCGGATCGGTGCCGCACCGCTTCAGCGCCGATGGATTCAACAATCCCTCGATTTACTGCGGCGAACTCTTTGCGCTGATCTCGCATGTCAAAGCGCGCCTCGTGCAGGATTTGACCGCCGAGGAAGAGGACCTCTCGAACCGCCTTTCGGAAACGTTCAATCTGAGCGAATTCGAACGGGCGGAGACCGCCGGCCCGGCCATGGCGGTCCTTCGGGCGGATGCAGACCTGGCTTATACCGAACGTCTGCACCAGGTGTTGGCCGAACTGGAAAAGGCTGGACCCGAGGCAATGGAAATCGCCCGCGAGCTCGCCGGGCTTGACGTCGATGCCCTTGCCCGCCTTGCAAGACGACCGGGAATGGTCGCCTGGACCCACGCGTTCATGGCGCAGGCGCAGGGCCGCCAGATACACGACGTTGACGGCAAGCCGATATTTGCCGACATCGCTTATCTCGTCGATGTCCTGAAGTCCTACAACCCGGACGCAGCCATCAAATGGGACGTCGCACAGAACGATGCCTGGTTGAAGCTGCCGTTCGGGGACCAGATCATTTTCGAGCGTGAGAATGTTGCAACGGTTGCACGCGAAGTTGTCGAGGAAGCCTTTGCGATCGTCCGCAGCTGGCGTCCGGCTCTTGCCGACGAAATGCTGCTGGCGTGCCAAGCGGTCCAGTTTGTGCGCGATCCGACAGCGGATCCGGAAAAGATCGTCTCCTTCAGTGACGATTCCGTGCCTGGAACCCTGTTCGTCTCGGTCATGCAAGGCGGCCACCTGATCGACCCCTTTGATCTCGCCGACTCGCTGGTCCACGAGCATCGCCATCAGAAGCTCTATCTGCTCGAACGCTTCGGCCCCACCGTCAGCCGCTTTGCGCCGCGGGTGGTGTCGCCCTGGCGCGCCGACCTGCGACCACCCTCAGGATTGCTTCATGCCGTCTTCGTTTTCGTCGAGCTGCAACGCCTCTGGCAGCACATCCTCGCCCACGGGCCTGCCCGCATGAAGGACCGCGCGGCAAAACAATTGGGCGATACCGAGCGGAACCTCAAGCTCGGCATTGCCACGCTGCGTCAATGCGAGCTCACGGAGCTCGGCGTCGCCTTGGCTGACGTCCTGGAGGCCGCCAGTCACCAGGCGCCAGCCGCTGCCTAACTATGCGGATCGCGCCGGGCCGCCTTCCCTCGGACCCAAGCGAGCGCCATGCCACTCTTCGTGACTATTTCTGCGATATAGACGCAAGTGCGGTCGATTGCGGCGACGCATGGGAGCTGACCCTTGCCTGGCCGGCCGATCCGGAACGTCATGTCGATCCCACACTCGCAGCCGGGCTTGCCTGGTGGGGCGATGGCGTGCGATATGAGACCATGTTCGCGGCGCAGCGCAGAAGCGGCAAAATCCTACGTTGCCTGTATGACAGCTGGACGCTGGCGAGCTGGAGCGAATGGATGACGCGCCAGCCCGAAGCTGACCAGCAGCCAGTCATTCTCCATGTCGACGATCATCGCGACCTCGGATCGCCTCGCCTGCGGGTTGGCGCTGATGGTTGGTCCGACATGATCAGCGGCGACCCGGTTACGCTTTTGGATCCCATTTCCGTGACAAACGCCATCACCAGCGGCGCCATCGGCATGGGAAGCTTTATGACACCCTTCCTGCATCGCTTTCCCCAATGTGAAGTCCGGCATCTCTGCCAGCCGCCGAAGGCCCGGTCCACCGAGATCTTCAGGTTTAAGCCGGACGTAGTTTCTGACAGCTTGCTTGACCCGCTTGCGTCCCGTCCCTCCATGATCCTCAGGGACTCAGAGCAGCGCACCGGCCCGTCGACATATCTGTTGACCGCAAGCCTCGATGACTGGCTCACAGACACGCAGGATCGACCCCTTCTTCTTCATATTGACCTGGACTATTTTAACAATCGGTATGATGGGGACAGCGATTGGGCACTACATGCGTCGCCGCTTGATCCGCCACGAGACGCCATCATGGCACGCATCGACGACTTGATGAGCGTATTGACCAAACCCGATATTGCAGCGCGCATCGATGACGTCGTCATCGCCTTTTCGCCGGGCTTTTTCCCGGCCGAGTTCTGGCAAGAGGCCGACCGACGTCTTGTCGACGGGCTGGGCCTGAGCGATGGCTAGAACCAGCGACCAGCGATCAAAGCCAGCCAAACGGCGACGCACGCCGCGCCCCACCCCTCGGGCGACTCGCCGGGAGCCGGTCGCTGCGGATCAAGTCAATCTCATCCGGACGCCGGGAACCAAGGGTCGAGGTGGTGGACCCGATGGGGAAGCGTGGCGCATTGAGGTCGATGGCAAGCGCTGTGGGACCGTGTTCATCAATCTGATTGACGCGCCGCCGCTCGGACCGCATGCCTCCCTGCAGATCTACCTCAATTTGTCCAGTCAGGGCCGGCACATCGGCCAGATTGCCTATGCCAAGGCTGCACGGGCCAGCCGCTACGACATAATCTACGCCCATATGCAGAAGGCGAACATCGCCTCGGCCCGTGCCGCCGAGCAAGCTGGGTTCGTCGATGCGACACCGCCGGAGGAGCGTCAGAAAGTGATGGTCTGGCACCGCCAATCCGACGGCCAAAGAGGCCCGGCGGAAGAAACCTGAGCTGCGTGGGAGGACGCGCCGATGCTGACTGCAGTGGTCATGCCCTGTCTCAACGAGCGAGGGACGCTGGAGACCTCGCTGGACTCGCTCAGGTCAACTTCCGGAGAGAGCGGAAGCGCGCATGCGGTCTTCATTTTAGTCGACAATGGCTCGACCGATGGCACGTTGGATGTCATGCGTACCATCAAGGCACGCGCCGCACCGGGTGAAGTCGTCGTCTGCGAAGAGTCGGTCAGGGGCTATGTGCCGGCACGATCCCGAGGGATACTGGCTGCCGCGGAAATCGCGCGCGCGCAGGACGTGACAGCCGACAAGCTTTTGATCCTCCAGGTTGACGCGGACACCCTCTACGATCCAGGCTACGTTGCCGCCATGCAGGCCGTCGCCTCGCCGCAATCGAACGATATCATGTTGGAAGGCACCACCCATCCGCCGCATCGGTTTCTCAAGGGGCATCCGGGCTTCGTCGGCCTCGCCAACGAAACGGACGCGGCACTGGCGGACTGGATGGCCGATGATAGCGCAGATGTCGTCATCGACGACAAGGTTTCCGGTTTCTTCTATTCCGCCTATCTAGACTGGGGTGGTCATCAACGGGACTATGACAGCGACGGTCACGAAATCTTTGCCGAAACATCGCGGCTTTTCCTTCGCGGCAAGCGTGCTGGCGCGCGGCATGTTCGGGTTGGCACCGCATCGGCAGCGCCATCCCGACGCAAGATCCTGCGCAACCCCGTCAGACATTTCGCAACGGCCGGCTTCCCCCGCAACCATGCCTGGTGGCGTGAGTGGAACAGCCGCAATCCCGGGGCCCGGGACCTCGCGACATTCGAGGCATCGGACGCGAAACTCGCCCTGAAAGCCGCCGTGCGCACCCGGCAGGCCCATATTGTCGGTCTTTTCTGGCTTCTGCCGCTGCTTGTACAGCAGATTGGCGCTCCTGGCGGCGGTGATTTCAGAAGAGGTCCGGGCATCCACGAGGCAGCTGGCCCAATCTTCGACGAGACATTGAACGACCCGGGCGCGCTCCTCGACAAGGTTCTGCACAAAGTCGATGAATGGGCGGCGGATGTGTATTTTTCACCGGCCGAACTCGGACCTGGCGGAAGGGATCGTCTCTATATCACTGCGCCCTGAAAAACATGATCCGGGTCTGTCCGGCTGGTGGTCAGCAACGAGACGTGATCGTTTTGATCTTGTTGGAAGCTGAGCACCCAGGCGGGCGGATCCGTGGCAACGCGCCGGCAGGTTTTCAAAACATCGCGGGCGATGGTGAGTTCATGGGTCGGCGTGCGAATATCTTTCGTGGCGTCGTGCAGCACCAGATCCTCGAAATGGATGAGCTCGCCATCGATCCACAGCGAGGCGCAGGTGTCGGCTAAATGCGCTCGATCCATCCCTACGGCCTTCGAGTGGGTGATGCGCTCGTCAAGACGCGGACGCGTGAGCGCGATGTTTGTGGGTTAGCTGTCGATATTTGCACTGTGGGCGGCGGCATCGATGGCTGCAGGTCAAGAGCTCTCGGTCGCGCTGATCGATGAACGCCCGAGCGCTGGCGGCCAAAATTTATCATGGATTGGAGGATCGACCGTTTCGGAATGGATACGCTCTCGGAGCTGCCTATTCAACAACATCGAAGGCCATAGCCCGGTTCAGCGAGGCAAGTCTTACGACGATTTTTGATGCACACCTGGCGCATCGACATGGCAGATGCCAGCGGCGTGACAAGCTATACCAAGGATCATGCGCCTGCGCGCCTTCGGTTCAGCAAACTCATCTTGGCGACGGGTGCGATAGAGCGCCCGATAGATTTCGAGGGCCGGACCCTTCCAGGTGTCATGAGCGTCGGGGCGGTGCAACTTCTCCTGAAATCCTCAGCGGTTGCACCGCCCCGCAAGGTCGTGGTTGTCGGAAACGGGCCGCTGACGCTGCTGTTCACGACGCAGTTAGTCGGATTGGGCGTCAGGATTTCTGTCCTCCTCGATACTGCACCGCGGATCAGCAGCATAAGAACCGCACTCTGCAATTTGAGTGCGATCATCCATAACCGCGATAAGGTCTGGAAACGCGTGCGGATGCTGCGAACTATCCGTTCCGCGCAGATCCCCGCGTTCCCGATGTTTCGCGCCTTGTCGCTCGCGGAGATCAACGGCTCAGGTCGATCGAGTTCGACACCAAAGGTCAGTCTTGCACTTTTGACGCTGACGTGGCTCGTACATGAAGGGCTCGTTCCAAACACACAGCACCTCGTGCGCTTGGATTAAGCACGTCTGGGACGAAAGGCGGGCGTGCCTGCGTCCCGAGATCGATATTGTTCGGGGAAAGCAACGTTCCCGGCGTGTTCGTTGTCTAATCGCCTCGGCTCTAATCGCTGTTGTGATCTCGCTCGGCTGTATTGAGATCGATACTAAAAGTGGCTTGGTCGTTACGGAGCCAGCCCGACCCCATAGCGTTCAGCGACACGCCAGAACCAGTCCCGATCGAGATCCGACTCACGTGCCACCTCCGCAATCGCGTTGGCCGATCGGTCGAACAACGCATAGCAGAGTTCGGTATCGTCATGCCTGGCGTGGTAGGCGATACCATTCGCACCTAAAGGGTGGCGAGCCAGCGCCTGCGACCAAGTCTGCGGCACGTCGTACGGCAACCCCTGATGCGAAATTTCAGCTGTTGCGCCGAGGCGAGCGAGGCCCGGTCCGGCGAGCCGGACCAGCCTCAATTCTCTGGTCAAGGTCAGCCGAACATACGCTTTTCGATGGAGGAGGGCCGTATCGATAAGCGTGCGGCCGGGAATGCGCAGAAACGTCTCTGCGAAGGCCCCGTCGATCTTCTTTGCAGCGTACAGAACGCCGTAGGAGGCATCGGGTGCATTGAACCGCCCACTCGTCGAGGTGTCGAAGAAGATCGGATCCCATTTCGCCGTATAGAAGCGATGGAGCACTGCTCCTGCCTGAAGCTCCACCAGTTCCGGTTGGCGCCGGTCCAGATCGGCGGGAGGCAATGGGCCGCTCACGCCCCCTGCTCACCGTGCCGCTTCGCGGCATCAAGCACAAGGTCCAGGTTGCCGGATTTCAGCAGGTCGATCGGTTTGCGATTGCCCAGCCGCGCATCAGGATTGGTAAGGAAGTTGAGGATTGCCCACGGATTGCTAGTCTGCAGGGCCTCTCGGACCGCCTTGAGTCCAGCCACAACAGTGCCGTCGCGATTGAACTGCAGCGTCGGATAGCTACGACGATTGCTCGGACCGGGAACAGCGAGCAGGGAACCGTCCTGCACCCGCTTGTCGACGGCTTGCCGCGACACACCGCGCATGAGCGTGCGGACCTGATCGAGGTCATAGGCGCCGCCGGCGTCACGGAGATCCTCCTGTGCGATGCGAAGGCCCTCAAGAATCGCCCGACTGCGAGCGTCGGGTTCAAACGCCGATCTGTCGATCAGCGGCTTTTCATCCGCTTGCGCCGTGGCTGATTCCTTCTCAATTACCTCAGTCACCCGGGCGACATGACCGCGGACCGACTTCCTGATTGCGCTCACGGACTCCGGTTTCGCCGATACGATCGCAACATGAGCGCCGGCTGGCAGCTTGAATCCGGAGAGCGCCTTGATGGGGTCGCCCTTCATTGTGAACATTGTCAGCACAGCCGTACCGCGCGTTTTCGCTGCGATGGTCGAAGCTCTCGTATTTGCCTTTTCTGCCATGTGTCTCATCTCCTGGCAGTTAACGTAGACATTTGAGCAACTTTGTCAAATTTGTCAAATTTGTCAACTTATCGACTCCGGCAGCTCCGCCGACCCGGTCCTAACCGAGCTTTTGAGGGATGTGACCCGAGAAGTTTATCTCATTGCAATCAATAGCAGCGGTTATCGTCCTAAGTGTTGATTTCCACCCGGAACTGATCCGGCTCAGTTTCGGGTGGAAATCAACAAAGAAGCGCCAGAAAACACCGGATGACGAACATAGATTTCTCGCTGTCCGAGTGGAGGGTTTCGACGCGAAAGTCGAAGCCGCCATCAATCACAGCGTTTTCGCACCGCAATTCGCATGGAACTTGGATGATGACGACCCGCTGTTCGAGTTCATGACGCGGTTAGTAGGCGCCATGCTTGTCGCGGAGGACCAAATTGCCACGCTTGCACGGACGCATAGTTTTTAGGATCGCTGCGGAATATCTTTTTCTCTCACCTTGGCATTCTAGCGTTCGCGGCAATTGCGGCAGACGCAACTGCCCCATTGGTCACGATGGGCCTCATTGTCGCTTTTGCAAATCGGCAGAACGTATATCGGCGGTTCCCTGATCTAGTCGAGGAAGCCTAACTTGCGCGCCTTGGCGAGGGCGGCGTCATTCCCCGCCTGGAGCCACCAGGATTTGTCAGCCAACGACCAGCGAGCGCCGATGGCCTTCGCTTCTTCCTTCCGAGCGAACGGCACCTTGAGCATAACACCCTCGACGCCGAAAGGAGGTTCGTGTGAAAAACGTCCGCCGGGCTGCTTGCCACGCCGCTTGTCGAGTTTCGCGAGCGCCTCGTCGATCGCCGGGTCATCGAGCGGTCTCAAACTTCCCGCGTCCGTCCAGGCCGGCGGGTCGATACGTCGCCAGGTCTTGTAGGTCCCGGCAACCGGCACCGGCGCTAGAGTGTCCTTCAACTCGCCGCTCAGCGAGTAGACATCCATTAAGACGGATGGATTCCCAAAGTACGGCGCGGGCTGCGTGATAGGCCCGACGCCGACAATGCGCGCAAGGCTGTTGCCCCAAGTCGTCCTTCGTATCCAGAAGCCTGGGCCGCAGTAGGCAATGCACATCTCGAAGACATTCTCACCAGCTCTATCCTGCCAATTGCTTTCCTGCGTTGGGTTAGGCATCACCGTCACCTCCGCTGAGTCTTCTTTGTTGGGGATAGATTGCCAAGAAATCACGTCCAGAAGTATCGCTGTCTTCGAAATCCACAACCTTTCTTTTCTCAAGCAGGTTGGCCGGCGTATCCAGTCTGAATCCACGTAAAGCGAGCGGGACGAGCCACGCCAGAAATTGTGGGACGCCTTGAAGCTCTTCTCCCCTGCCAAGCGACTTTCTCAGCCGGTAGCGAGGTTATCTCCATGCTGATGTTTGTAGATGATCCGACCGGCAAATTGATGCAGTTGCGGTTCGTGCACTCGGAAAGCGCCTCAACCATTTCAAGGCGCTGGATCATGAGCTGGTTTTTGAATGTCACCACAGTCTTGGAGCGAGGCGTCTTTTACCTCTGACATCAAAGCCTCGTTATCTCCGGTCTGGGTGTTCCCTGCCACTCGAGTCGCCATATTGCCCCTTGCCGCAGGTTTTGGACGAGCGAGGGGTGAAAAGCTACCAGGCAGGTCCCTCCTATCAATCTGGCGGAAGGATAGATCAGCCCCGGGCTGTCCTTTTCCTTGCGAAGCAACCTCGCAAGAGCTTGCCCTGCTGGGTAGGCGACCCTGGGCTCCGAGCTCAGGCTAGGGTCCGTTGCGAAATCCGCGCCTCGCAGGTCGTGAAATTGACCCACGAAGTCGGCGATCAATTCCGCGTAGTCCGTCACGTTCTCGAAACGGTTGATCGCTTCAAGTTCGCGCGTCAGATGAAACGACACTTCAGCCAAGGCAGTCTTGGCTTGGAAGGCGCAATACCAGGCGCCGCGTTCATCGTCATTGAACCGGTTGCCGCCCGGGCGGGTGTAGGTGAACGCCGCGTTGATGAAAGTGTGACCTGGCCGGCCGAAGACGAGCTCCTTGGGATCAAGATCCAAAAGCCCGCCTTGCTGGGCTTGAAGGCGGCCGCTGGTCGCTCCCTCTAGTTCGGCTAGATCCTCCAACGCGCCATGGCTCGGCACAAGAGCCAACAACACGGGTTCCTTGAGCCGTGCGGTAGATATAAGGCGGACAGTGTCGCGCTGAACGATATCTGCGCGGGCAGGCTCGATCAAAGGCCACCTCGCAACGCGTCAATATGGCGCCTTACGAGCAGGAGTTTCGGAATGCCACCTTCGATCATCACGTCAATCGGCCGCCGGCCTTCGAAAAGCGGTCCCTTATTGGCAAGCTTCACCCATTCATCGGCCAATGGTTCCGAGAACAAAAGCCGTAGGCCCTTGAAAATTCCGATTAGGGCGCTGACCCTTGTCAAACTGTCTTGGGAGAGGCTTCCCGTCCACTCTCCTTTTTTCATTCTGAACCACGTTCGTTCCGATACATCGCCCAGGAGGGCACATATCTCACCGCTGGTGAGGCGCCAAATCTCAGCCAACCGGACAACTCCAGACACAGCGGCTGGCGTCAGCCTTTCGCGCGCGTTTTCGTCGCCGAGATTAACAGGCGCCTGCGGTACTCCATTATCTCGAACTGCATGTGCTACGACCATGGCGGCCTCCATCTGACAGTAAATATACTGCCAAATGGCAGAACTTCAAGAGCGTGAGAGAAGATCCAGACTCAGCCACAGAGTGGAAGACTCGCCTAAAAGCCGATGGCGAAGTTTGATCGACAACGACAAGCGTATAGTCAAAAAAGCGCCTGCGAGCCTCGATCAAGGTGTGGGTTCGATGACTTTATGCAGAGCTGGGGTCATCTCTGGCGATTTCTTCGTGTCGCCGGCCAGATCGCCTTGCAAATTACAGAACTCCGTCTCCCGCCCGCAGGTCGCGTGGCGTCGCCGCGTCTGGCGGCCGAGCGATCTGAATGCAATGTGTAGATCGTCGATGAAGGTGAAGATGACCGGGATGACGATGAGGCTGAGAAGTGTCGAGATCATCACCCCGCCGATCACCACGATGGCCATCGGCTGCCGGAAACTCGAATCGCCGCCCGTCAGGCTGAGAGCGACCGGAAGCATGCCCGAGGCCATGGCAATGGTGGTCATGACGATCGGCCGCGCCCGCTTGTGGCAGGCATCGACGAGCGCATCGAACCGGGACATGCCTTGGCGACGTGACATGATCGCGTATTCGATAAGCAGGATGGAGTTCTTCGTTACTACGCCCATGAGCATGAGCAGCCCGATGACGGCGGGCATCGAGAAGCTCGTGCCGGTTACCACAAGCGGCACCAGCGCACCGCCGAGCGAGAGCGGCAGGGCCATCAGAAGTGTCAACGGCTGCAGGAAATCGTGGAACAGCAGGACGAGCACCGCATAGATGCAGAACACGCCGATCGCCATCGCGAGGGCGAAGCTCTGGAACAGCTCCGAACTGCGCTGAAGTTCGCCGTGTTCCACCAGGGTAACGCCCGGCGGCAGGTGCTGGAGCGCCGGCAGCGCCTTCGCCTCGCGGTTGACGTCGCCCAAGATGCGGCCGTTGAGTTCGACGGAAATCGTGGCATTGCGCATGCGGTCGATGCGGTCGATCTCAGACGGGCTGCCGACGATGCGGATATCGGCAATCGAACCGAGATCGACATTGCCGTTCGTTCCGGCCACCCGCATGTTCTTGATGTCGTCGAGCTTGGTGCGCGTGTCGGGGTTGAAGCGCACGACAATCGGGATCTGCCGTTGCGGCAGATTGAGCTTCGGAAGATCGGAGGAATATTCTCCGTTCGTCGCCACGCGCACTGCGCTGGCGATCGCATTCGACGTTATGCCGAGTGCTGCAGCGCGCGTAAAATCAGGCTTGATCTGGATCTCGGGGGCTTGCCTCGACGCAGTCGACGTCACTGCTCCAATGCCATGAAGCGTCCGAAGCTGCTCCTCGATCGCCGTGCTCGCGCTGTCGAGCGCACTGGCATCGTCGCTGGCCAGCGTGATCTCGAGCTTCGTGCCGTTGCCGATACCGACGGCGACCCGCACGCCAGGCAGGACGGAAAGCGCTTGGCGAATATCGTTTTCGATTTCCGACTGCTTGCGGTCGCGCTCGGAGATGGGCGTCAGCGTAACGACGATCGCGGCGGATCCGACACTGCTCATGGCGACCTTCGCACCGTCGTCCGAGGATGCCAAGCCGACAGCCGTAAAGACATGCGTCACGTCGGGGAGCTTACTGACGATATCTGCGGCCTTCCTGGTTGCGGCGTCGGTTTGTTCGACGGTGGCGCCGGGCTGCAGGGTGAGCGTGATCTGCGTGCGTGCGTCGTCAGCAGCCGGCAGGTATCCCGTTCTTAAGAGGGGGATGATGGAAAGCGAAAGTGCGACGACGGCGGCGGTCATTGCCGCCGTGGTCTTCCTGTGTCTCAGAGCTGCCCTTACCACCGCAATATAACCGCGCATGATGCGGCCATTTCTTTCCTCCGTCCGATGAGCCTTCATGAAATAAGCTGCCATCATCGGGGTCAGCAGACGCGCGACTATCAGCGAGGCGAGGACCGCGACTGCTGCCGTGATGCCGAACTGACGGAACAGGAGGCCCGGTATGCCGCTCATGAACGCCGTCGGCAGGAAGACCGCCACCAGCGTGAAGGTAGTGGCGATGACGGCGAGCCCGAGCTCGTTGGCCGCTTCCAGCGCGGCATCGAGCGGCCGTTTGCCCATCTGCAGGTGGCGGGCGATGTTCTCGATCTCGACGATGGCATCGTCGACGAGGATTCCGACGACGAGCGACAGCGCCAGCATGGTGACGACGTTCAGGCTGAAACCAGCAAAATACATGACGAGGAAGGTCGGAATGACCGACAGAGGCAGCGCCACGGCCGAGAGGATCGTCGCGCGCCAGTCCCTGAGGAAGAGCCAGACGACGACGATCGCCAGGATCGCCCCTTCATACAGCATGTGCATCGAACCATGATAACTATCGAGAACTGCCCCGATCATGCTGTAGACTGGGTTGATCTGCACATTCGGATGCGCCCTTGCGAAGTTTTTCATTGCCGCGTCAACGTCAGCCGAGACACTGCTGTCGGAAAACCCGTTCGAACGCTTGATCTCGACCGCGATTATGGGTTTGCCGTCGAGATATGCCGTCGAGGATCGCTCGGCGAAGCTGTCCTTGACGGATGCGACGTCATCGAGGCGAACCTGCTGCCCGTTAGCGAGCGGAATTCGAAGCTCGCTCAGGGCCTCGACCGACGCTACGGCGCCGAGCGTGCGCAATGTCTGGCGTGTGCCGCCAACTTCTCCGAGGCCGCCGGACGTGTCAGCCTGCACGGCTTTGAGCTGCGAGGACACGGTGGCTGCCGTAACACCAAACGACGCCATCGTCGCCGGATCGAGGTCCACGTGAACCTCGCGGCTGACTCCGCCGATGCGGTCGACCTGCCCCACGCCCGGGACCGACAGGAGTGCTTTGGTCAGATCGTTGTCGACAAACCAGGACAGCTCAGTCTCGTCAAGATCGGCCGAGCGGACAGCAAAGGTGACCAATGCAGAGCTCTGTACGGTGGCCTTGGTAACGCTGGGCGTCTCCATCTGCGCCGGCAGGGCGGCCTTTACGCTATCGACGGCATTGCGGACTTCGTTCAGCGCCGCTTCGCTGTCCTTTTCCAGCTTGAAGGAGACCTTGATCGAGACGGTGCCGTCGGTGATCGTCGTGATGATGTGATCGAGGTGGCTGAGGGAGGTGAGACTGTCCTCGATTGTGCGGGCAACCTGCGTCTCAAGCTGCGTCGGTGCCGCGCCATCGAGCGTGGCGGTAATGCTGATGGTGGGCAGGTCCATGTCCGGAAAGTACTGGACCGCCAGCTGTTTGAAAGCCCAAAGCCCGCCAAATCCAAGCATCACAAACAGCAATATCCCCGGTATGGGGTTGCGGATCGACCACGCGGAGAAATTCATCAATGTGTCTCCGCAACCTTCACGAGGTCGTTGTCCGACAGAAACGCTCCGCCCGCTGTGACGACTTTTGACGACCGGTCTATGCCGGCGACGATCTCGACTTCGCCATTGTTGCGGCGGCCCGTTTCTACCCGGATCCTTCGCACCCGTTGACCCTCGCCGGACGTGAAGACGTAGCTTATCCCGTCCCGGAACACGATCGCCGTTTCGGGAACTGTAAGCGCCGGAGTGGTCTGCAATTCGATGTTGCCCATGACGTAAAGGCCGATCCGCGGACGGATATCGGCGGGAAGCGCTACATAGACGATCGCCCGGCTGGTATCGGTGCTCACCGAAGGCCCAACCAGTCGGACCTTGCCTTCAATTTGGAGACCGTCGGGCCCGTTAATCGTCGCCTTCAGGCCTTCCGAAATCCTTGGAAGGTGGCGGGCCGACACTTCCGCCTGCCATTCGACCCGCTGCTGGCGAACCAAGCGAAATAGCTCGGTGCCGGTGGAAACGACCGCGCCGAGGTTGGCGGAACGCGACGTTATCAGACCGTCGTCCACGGCCGTAATCGTTGTCTGCGCAAGCTTGATCTTTGCACCGTCGAGCGCCGCCTCTTCGGATGCGAGGCTCGCAGTTGCGGTTTGCTCATCGGCAAAATATTCGGTGATTTTCTCAGCGGAGACAGCACCGGAAGACCGCAACTGCCGCGCCCGGTCTGCGTTGGCCGTGGCTTTGGCGAGATTTGCCTTGGCCGTCACGACTGCAGCTTCCTGTTTGCGAAACTCGGCCAGAACGCTGTCCTGCGATAGTCGCACCAGCGTCTGCCCCTTCTTCACCACAGATCCGACATCGACCAGAACGTCCGTGATGCGCAGGCCGCTCGTTTCCGAGGCGATGATTGCATCCTGCCATGGCTTCAGCCAGCCGCTCGCCGGAACGGTCTCCGGCCAATCCCTTTGCCCGGGTTGCGCCAGGGAGACGGTGAGCGCGGGTGCGCCGGCCTGTTCGGCCATGCCATTGCGGGAAGGAAACTGGAGTGCTGCACAGACAAGGACGGCGGCAAGTAGGATATACGGCTTTCTCAACTGGCAATTCCTCGCAGTTCACCGGCATCCGCGCGCAACTGTGGTGTTAAAAGTTGGAATGTCGGCCATGGTGCAAAGTAGAAAAGTCTGACGGCGTCGAAAGTGACAAAACTGAACTGTTTGAGCCATTTTTGCGGCACCACTGATTTCCGGCTATCGCGCCATTCCGGGCGGCAAATTCTCGTCGGCGACAGCGGTACAGATCGCCAATCAATTGCTGGATACAGCCGGGACCGACACACTCACCAGCTAGAACCCGACGACCTACGGCCGCGGCGAGGCTAGCCTTTCGAGGGCACTGGCACCCGATTGGATCAGCTAAAAAAACAGCCAAGGTTGCTTGCGAGGCGTTGAGTGCCATAAAATCGCCTCGCAAAGTTCGCCCGGGGTAATAGGGCCTATCTCGGCGACGTTTGCTGCATCTGCTCATCCGATCGCGCGGGCTGCTTCCTCAACGGCCCGGCCTACGCGCATGCGGATGGGCTCGGAAATCACCTCCCCGTCGGCGAAATCCTTACGGGTGGCATAGATTGCGGTCGGCATCGCAAGCGCTTCAAAGAAGCCGAACAGAGGGCGCAACTGATGCTCGACAACGAGCGAATGACGTTCGCCTCCGCCCGTTGCAGCGATGATGATCGGCTTGCCTCTCAGCGATGTTGGGTCGAGCAAATCGAAGTAATGCTTAAATAGGCCGGTGTAACTGCCCTTGTAGGTGGGTGAGCCTACGACCAGGGCATCGGCCTCGAGCATCTGGTCCACCACGCAGCGCGCGTCAGCGGTGAGGTCGTCTAACCGCCTGGCTTTCAACAGTGAAGGTCCAAGGTCGTTGACATCGAAGGACAGCGAAGACGCTCCCGTTTTGATTGCCAGTTGCGCAACGATATGGTCGACGAATGAGCGCGTCGTGGACGGACGTGTTATGTTCCCCGAAAAGCCTAGTATCTTCGTTTGCGGCATGTCGATCTCCCAAATGCTGAGCGGCTATAGCCATCTCACTCTGTCATTCGTCTCTTACGGAAATGGCCGCCTATTCGACGGTAACTGATTTCGCCAGGTTGCGCGGCTGATCGACGTCCGTGCCCACAAATACGGCCGTATGATAGGCGAGCAATTGAACCGGCAGCGAGAAGATCATCGGCGCAATGATCTCGTGCACATTCGGAAGAACGATTGTATGCATCGTGTCGAGCTTCAAGGCGGCAGCGCCCTTCTCGTCAGTGATCAAGATGATCCGTCCGCCGCGGGCCGCGACCTCCTGCATGTTTGAAACAGTCTTATCGAAAAAGCGGTCGTGCGGTGCAATCACGATAACCGGCATGTTCTCGTCGACGAGAGCAATCGGACCGTGTTTCAATTCGCCGGCGGCATACCCTTGCGCGTGGATGTAGGAAGTCTCCTTCAGCTTCAGCGCGCCTTCCATGGCCAGGGGGAAGCTCGTGCCGCGGCCGAGATAAAGCACGGCGCGGCACTTTGCCAATTCACGCGACAGACGCTCGATCTTTGGTTGGATGCTGTCGAGCACTTGCGCCATGACGCGCGGCATCTCGGCAAGGCGTTCGACCAGTATCTGTTCCTCCTTCTCCGTGACGGCGCCACGCGCCCTGCCCGCAGCAACTGCGAGCGCTGCCAGGACGGCGAGTTGGCAGGTGAAGGCCTTTGTGGACGCGACGCCGATCTCCGGTCCGGCGAAGATCGGGAACACAGCGTCGGACTCCCGCGCTATCGTGGATTCGCGGGTGTTGACAACCGCACCGGTCTTCAACCCGTGCTCCTTGCAATAGCGTAGGCAAGCAAGCGTATCGGCTGTCTCGCCCGATTGTGAGATGAAGAGAGCAGCCGCTTGTGGCGAGAGCGGGATTTCGCGGTACCGGAATTCTGACGCAACATCGATTTCGACCGGCAGACGCGCATAGCGCTCGAACCAGTACTTGCCGATCAGCCCGGCCAGATAGGCAGTGCCGCAGGCGGAGATCGCCAGGCTTTGAACGTTGGCGAAGGCGATGTCGCCCGAAACCTCGACCACGCGATTGTCGAGGAAGTTGATGTAGTGGCTCAGGGTATCGGAGATGGCCTCCGGCTGGTCGTAAATTTCCTTCTCCATGAAATGGCGATAGTTGCCTTTGTCGATCGGATGGGCCGCCGCCATCGAGACTTGCCGCGGTCGGGTCACGGACTTGCCGTCGATATCGAAGATATGGACGGCAGTCTTGCCGATGACCGCCCAATCGCCATCGATCAGGTAGGTGATCTCGTTGGTGAAGGGCGCCAGCGCAATCGCATCCGACCCAAGGAACATCTCGTCGACGCCGTGACCGATTGCGAGCGGCGGACCATTGCGCGCAGTCATGATGGTTGAAGGGTCGTCCTCGAAGAGCAGAGCCAGCGCATAAGCGCCCCTGACGCGCTTCAGCATCGCATGCACAGCCTCCCGCCGGCCCATGCCGCCCCGGCGAAATCTTGCCACGAGATGCGCGATGACCTCTGTGTCGGTGTCGGTTTGGAACTCGGCGCCGGCCGCGGTCAGTTCATCCTTCAATTCGGCAAAATTCTCGATGATCCCGTTGTGGACGACCGCGATGCCGTCTGTAAAATGCGGGTGGGCATTGCGCTCCGTCGGCGCGCCATGGGTTGCCCAGCGCGTATGGGCAATGCCGATTGTGCCCGCCAGAGGCTGTTCTTTCAGCTTGGCCTCGAGATTGACGAGCTTGCCCTCGCAGCGCCGGCGATGGAGCGCTCCACCGTCGATAGTCGCGACGCCCGCCGAATCGTAGCCACGATATTCAAGGCGCTTCAACGCGTCTACCAGCCGTTCCGAAACCGGCTGATGGCCGACAATACCCACAATCCCGCACATACCCTCTCCGCGCTTCTTCGCATGTCGGTCACGGCGCTCACATACTCCGTCAAGCTGGAGTGAGCGAAGCTACAATCACTCTCGGATCGCCATGACCGGCGATCATTCCTTCAACGCGCTGGCAAAATCCATGGCAAGAATTGTCGTGGTGCCACGCTTGATTTCGGTCAAATTCAGCGTTTTCTAATGGCACTCGGCCGATTGGAAAAATTGATTTTTTGGATCATACCTATCCACGCCATGGATTGGCCGCGCGAGTTTCCGCGGTTTGGACCCATGTTGAAATTCGGCTTGCGGAACACGCAGGACGATCCGGCGCATCATCTGGCCGCAGCAATTTCACTCAGAAGGCGTCCTTTGCAGGTGCAGCCAGCGACGGCTCCAGGTTTCTTTCCCTGAGAACACAGGTCTTTGCCGGGATGCCGGGGCCGCCGCCTTAGACAAAACCAGTCAGGTTCTTGGGTTCGAATTTAACGATTGTCTGCCAAATCGCACTCAGCGCCAGCTTTCCTTCACCCTCGATCTCCACCGTTGCTTCATCGGTGACCATCAGCATGCCGGCGCCGCGGAGGCGCGCCTCGGCTGTGGTGAAGCGACCGCGCACGCCTGCGGGCTCTTGACCGGTGCCATGAACCGCACCTTGTTGAAGCCGCAATTAATGCCCAGCGTCTACTCTCGGATTGCGAGGCGATTTGATGGCACTCAACGCCTCGCAGGTAACTTTGGCTCTTTGTTTACCTGATCCAATCGGGTGCCAGTGCCCTCGAAAGGCTAGCCTCGCCGCGGCCGTAGGTCGCCGCGTTATAGTTGACGAGTGTGTCAGTCCTGGCTGTATCCAGCAACTGATTGGCGATCTGTGTCGGCGTCGCCGACGGGAACTTGTTGCCAAGGATAGCGGAATAGCCCGAAATCACGGGTACCCCATGAGATGTTCCGAACAGTCCAGTTTTGTCGCCTTCGACACCAACCGTCAGGAACTGGTTCTGCACCTGCGGATTCGAACCGGCATAATTCGAATAGGAGGCCAACGATGCCTTATTCTCGGGAGTACCATTGTGGTCGAGCGCACCCACAAAGATTGTCGATGGCGTTCCAAACAGGCTGACGGCTAGATAATCAGCATCCCCTTTACTGTTCACGGTGCCCATTCGTATGCCATCGTTGCCGGCAGACTTTGCGACGACCGCATTGCCCGCCCGAGCTGCATCGACAATCGATTGCTCAAGTGGAGACCGGCTCACTGGCTCCGGATAGCTGTAGCTCAAGTTGATGACATTGAGGCCGTCGTGCAGCGCGATCGGGGCCTCTTGGATGTATGCATTCCGGAACATGTTCGCACCAGGCGCCACCATGCCCGCTTCCTCAAAGACCCATTCGCCATGCCGCTGTCTTTGTGGGCCACGACCGAGATCGCCATCTACCATATCCGAGGATCTGAAATCATCCACGATCGTTATCGATACGCCTGAACCTGTATAGCCTGACGCCCAGGCTTGCCCAATATCCGGACTCATCCAGCAAAAGGTGTTGTCGGCATTTTGTGCGCACGCCGACGCGCTGCTTTCCATGGTTGGTGTATCGGCCCTTCCTTTGACATGGGCACCAGTCTCGCCGGCAAAACCTGTTGCTGCCAGCAGGCACATAACGAGACCGCTAAGGAACGCTATAGGGAATAACAGTGATTTCTGCATACTAACCTCCTGTCTGCATTGTTCTTCGTTATCAAATCTGCCGGCCACACCTTTGATCATCGCTAGAATTGGCCTCTGAACCAGAGACTGAGTTTCAGTCGGCTCGGATGGAGTTTCACCAAATGTTTTAGGGTGTCCGCTACCGGTAGTTCGGAAGCCGCCAAGCGGCAATTTACCTTTTGAACGCCGCCAAGTCGGTAGCTGGCGGTACACGGTTGTTCCGTCAGGTCACCACCCAAGATCGAATTGGCCGTGAAAGTAAGCGTCGTGGAGGGCGTCGGCCGCTTTTGTACAATGAAGCCGAGTTGCACATCTGGGTCGATTCGGACCTTTTCGGCACGCTGACCTGTGCTTGCGCCCCACAGCAGACCGAAATCGTCGGACAGCTGGGTCAACATTTCGAATTGCATGTCGACCCAGTTGCTATGGTACATCTTGCTTAACGGCACCCATGTGCCATTCGTCAGCTCGTATCCGCCGCGTTCAAGACGACGGGCGATGGTGGTTAGGTCTGACCCCCGGTTGATACCGACGAGGCTGGTCTCTTGTCCATTGGCAGTCATTGCGAAAAATGCCATCGCCAGAAGTGCCAAACCTGCCCACAACACATATTTTGGGCACCGTGAATTCATCGCACAACCGATTGGCGCACTGTTGTTGGAGGGCACTTCTTGGGCAAACGCCCGATGGCAATAACCGCGAAAGCATGGGCGACAACGGACAACGCAATCATTCTCAGCAATATCACTTATCTCCAGTCGTTCCGTCTCATTGAGACATTTCTCGGCTCTTTCCGAGTAAACAGCTCTCGCTGCATCTCGGTGACTGGCATCAAAATTCATGCCAACTTTAACGCAAGATTGGTCAGGAAGCGTCTGCCTTTGCTTTCATTAGCTTAGAAAAGAAGGGCAAGGAGTCCGCCAAACGAAGCTCTGTCGAGAAATCGACAAAGCCGACACAATTGGAATGGTTTTGATGATACTGAGCGCGAGCGAACCTATTGTGTGCACGTCCGTCAACGGCTTTTTCATTGATTCCCTCCCGCAAGATGGGTGACAAAAATGCGCGAATCTGTTTCTCCCTAGGCCGTCGTATTGCGGAAGATGCTAATATGAATGTTATAGACAACGATGTACGTTTGCTCGCTGTTATGCGGCGCTATTTTAGCGTGAAGAAAGAGCTTGCCGATTTGAAATCGTCGCTCGAAGAAAAGCGCAAAGCGGCAGGAATTGCGGTCGGAGAGTTTTACCACGTCTGCGCTGAAAGCGAGCATGCAAACGATGTGAGTCGAACGGTTAGGCTGAGACGGGAGATGGATTTTCTGATGAGCCTCGCCGAAAGCTGGGCAAGGGGAGACATCATTAATCTCGACACATCAGCCAACTGATCCCGCGAGCACGCGAGTATTGCGGTTGCAGCGCTATTTGGCAACCAAGCCAAGGGAAAATGGATCGGCTACTCGATTCATTGCCTGTAAAATGGCCCGGGAATGCAATAGCATCACAATGATGGCGGCTTGAGCCAGAACCCACTTTGCCCGGCCCATTGTGCTGAGCCTTCCTCTTCGTGCGGGATTGCAACCCTCATGTCTTTAGATCCCCACTAGAAGAAGACATCAGCTCTAAATTGAATGTTTTTGCCTGGCTGGCCCTCCGTTCGTGTCGCTTCGCTAGCGGACCGGAGGTATGGCACGGGTTATCGGCGAGAACGCTCGGCTACGCCCGATTTCGATCGGTAATCACGCAACAAGAGCTTGTGCCGTTACCCAACAAAAACGGATGTCATATCTGCTCGATGCGATACACGTCATAGGCGCATATCTACGGTCATTTTTTAAACATCTTATCGGTGTGTGAAACAACATTTCCGCCGCTTTTTATTCCGCAGTGTGGCGGGTCATCGGATGAGATCAATGGGCGGGATACGCATATGGGCCAGGCGGCAATAATCTGCGGCTGGTCTTTTTCTTCGTGTATCCCTATCCAGACCGCAGGAGCGACGGTCACGCAACCGCCTGGGCTCCCGTGATCTCCACCAGCGAGCCGCACATGAAGGCGGCCTCCTCCGACGCAAGAAACGCGACGAGGGCCGCCACCTCTTCCGGTTTCCCGATGCGCCCAAAGGGAACGAGCTTGTCGAGGTCAGCGATCGTCCGGCCGGAGCGCGTAACTCCGGCTTCGAGCATAGGCGTATGGATTTCTCCGGGGCAGACAGCGTTTACGCGCACCTTGTCGGGTGCGTAGTCCCTCGCAAGGTTCTGAGTGAACGCAGCTACCGCGGCCTTTGTGGTGTTGTAGGCAATGTGGTTCGGCGCGGGATGAAGGCCCCATTGCGAGGCGGTATTCACGATCGCGCCGCCGCCAGCCTGTATCATGTGGGGAAGCGTTGCCCGGCACAAATGGAACATCGAATCCAGGTTGACCGTGAAGCTTGCCTTCCAATCCTCATCGGAGAGCGACAGCAGATTGCCGCGTCGATTGATCCCTGCGTTATTGACGAGGACGTCCAGTCGGCCTTTCAGCTCGAACGACTTCGCCACGAGCTCGAAACATTCCTCCTTCTTCGAGATGTCCGCCCCGATCGCAACCGCCGTTCCGCCCGCCGCGTCGATCTTGCTGGCGACATGCGCCGCCGCCTCGACGTTAACGTCGGTCACGACAACGAGCGCGCCCTCGGATGCCAGCCTGCCCGCGATTGCCGATCCTATGCCGCCCCCTGCTCCCGTGACGACGGCGACCTTCCCTACAAACCTCTTCATCGAAATTTCCTCCTCGCTATCGAATGTAGCTTCCGCCGTTAATGTCGAGCGTCGCTCCGTTCAGTGACGCCTGACCGGGCCGCAGAACGAAGGCGACCAATTCCGCCACCTCTGCCGGTTCCGCCATCTCTCCGATCGGGATGTCCGCAACGGCTGCAGCCTTTCCGTGGACGGCGATGAACTCTTCGGCCATGTCGGTTCGGACCCAGCCAGGCGCGATGGCGACGGCCGTCACGCCGTCCTCGCCGAAGCTGCGGGCGATCGACTTGGTCAGATTGACGAGCGCCGCCTTGGTTGCCCCATAAGGCATCGCGTCAGCCGTATACCCTCGCTGACCCGCCCGGCTAGCCATATTGACGATCCGCCCGCCGCCATTCGCCTTGAAGTGCTGGATCGCTTCCTTGCAAAGATCAGCCGCGGCGAAGAAATTGATCTGGAATTCGCGCTGCCATGCGGCCTTCCAGTCAGACGCCGAGGCTTCGATTGAAATCTCTGTGCGGATGCCGGCATTGTTGACGAGGCCATGGACCCGACCGGTCGCCGCGACGGCCATCTCCCAAAGTCGGAACGGGCCCTCCGGCACCGACAGGTCGGCCTGGACGATCCAGCCATTGCCACCGACTTCCGCGAGGAGCGCTTCCGCGCCCGCCTGATCGCGGCCGTAGTGGATGACCGGTCGCGCGCCATCCTCCGCGAGCTGCCTCACGATCGCCGCACCGATTCCACCGGACGCTCCCGTGACCAGAACGACCTGTCCTTCGAGTGTCTTCTTCATGCCATTACCTCATTTCAATAGGCTGACCTGCGCCCCCCAGGTGTCCGACAACGCGAATCCGTTTCTGAATGGATCGTCGTCGGCAACACGAAGCTCCGTACGGCCATAGACATAGCCACGACCAGTGATCCGTGGCAGCACCGCCTTACGGCCCTGGACCTCAGTCTCACCGATGGCTTCGACCCGGAACACGCCGCCGATGATCGACCGCGATGTCCTGATGTCGCCGACCGAAACCTGGCCCCGCGCATGGAGGGCCGCAAGATTGGCGGAGCTTCCCGTTCCGCAAGGCGAGCGGTCGACGCGGCCGGGCTGGAGCGTCGTGCAGGTCCGCACGGCCCCGTCCGGTTCCTCGTCGCGGAACATGACATAGGCGATCTCGTCGATGCCCGGCAGTGTGGGATGGGAGACCTTCACCTGTTCCGCGAGAAGCCGCTTCAGCTCGATCCCGGCCTCTGCCAGTTCGCGGGCGTTCTCCGGTGCGATTGTCAGTCCCACCTGCCTCACGTCGACAAGCGCGTAGTAGACGCCGCCGAAAGCGATATCGGCCTTGATCCGGCCCCAGGCAGGCGTATCGACCCCGTGGTCGAGAAGTTCGGCGAAGCTCGGAATGTTATCGAGGCTGACGCTGACACAGCGGCCGCTCTCGCAGCAGGCCCGTGCGACGATCAATCCTGCCGGCGTGTCCAGGCGGACCGTCGTCTCCGGTTCCACTATCGGAACGCGGCCGCTCTCCAGCAGAGCAGTCACGACGCAGATGCAGTTGCTCCCCGACATCGGATGCGCGCGATCCGCCTGCAGCACGATGAAGCCGGCATCGGCGTCGGGACGTGTCGGGGCGACCAGAAGATTCACCGACATCGCGACATTGGCTCGTGGCTCGAAGGTCACGAAGCGGCGCAGGCTGTCATCGACATTGTTGATGTGGTTCATCTTGTCGAGCATGGTCGTTCCGGGAATCTCCGGAGCGCCGCCTACCAGAACATGGCCAAGCTCGCCCTGGCAGTGCACCAGCAGTAGTTCCAGGCTATTTTCGGATCCCATCTCGATGGACCTCACTTGATGTACCAGCCCCAGGGCTTGTCGGTGGCGTATTTGGTGATCTGCTTGGTCTCCAGATAGTTTTCGAGACCCCAGCGGCCGAGTTCACGACCGATGCCTGATTCCTTGTAGCCGCCCCAGGGCGCTTCGGTGAACGTCGGCTGCGAGCAGTTGACCCAGACGATGCCTGCCCGGAAGGCGGCGGCGACGCGCTCGGCTCGGATGTCGTCCTTGGACATGACGGCCGCGGCCAGGCCAAAGCGGGAGTCGTTGGCGAGTTCAATCGCCTCTTCTTCCGTCTTGAACGGCTTGATGCAGACGACCGGACCAAAAATCTCCTCAACCCAGGCGTCACTGTCGAGTGGAACGTCAGTCAATACTGTAGGCTGCAGGTAGTAGCCCTTCTCGAATCCTTCGGGACGCTGTCCGCCGCATGCGACCGTGGCGCCTGCTTTTCGTGCGGCCTCAATTGCGGCGACGACCTGTTCATGTTGTCGCTTGGAGACCAGCGGGCCGAGGAGAACGCCCTCGTCCAGACCGTTGCCGATCTTGATCTTGCTCGTCTCCTCGACCAGACGGGCAAGAAGGCGTTCGTAGATGGTTTCCTGCACGAGGACGCGTGACGTCGCCGAGCAGACCTGCCCCTGGTTCCAGAAGATGCCGAACATGATCCATTCGACTGCCTCGTCGATGTCGGCGTCTTCGAAGACGACGAAGGGCGACTTGCCACCGAGTTCCAGGCTGACGCGCTTGATGTCGCGGGCGGCTGCGGCCATGATCTTCGAGCCAACCGGGCCGGAGCCGGTGAAGGCGAGCTTGTCGACGCCCTTGTGGTCGATGATCGCCTGGCCCGCAACCGAGCCGGAGCCAGTAAGGATGTTCAGGACGCCCGCTGGAAGCCCGGCTTCGTCCGCGATGGCAGCGAGTTCGAGCGCGGTAAGCGAGGTTAGTTCCGCGGGCTTCAGGACGATGGTGCAGCCTGCTGCGAGCGCCGGGGCGACCTTCCAGGCAGCCATGAGCAAGGGATAGTTCCACGGGATAATCGCGCCCGCGACGCCGATGGGTTCCTTGACGGCCTTCGACGTGAACCGGTCGTCCGGAAGCGCGATGATCTCCTCCGGGTTGTTGTCGAGCTGCTCGGCAAGGCCCGCGTAGTAGTCGAAGCAGCCTGCCGCATCCGAGATATCCCAGTCCGCTTCAGGGAACGGTTTGCCGTTGTCGAGAACTTCCAACCGGGCAATTTCCGACTGGCGGGCACGGATTCCCTTGGCAATCGCGCGAAGGTATTTGGCGCGCTGTGCGCCCGTGAGCTTCGGCCAACCATCCTTGTCGAAGGCCCGGCGGGCGGCCTTGACGGCGATGTCGACATCTTCGGCGGTCGCCGCTCCTATTGTCTGGATGACCTCCTCGGTTGCGGGATTGGTCACCGTGCAGGTGCCTCCCTTGACCGGCTTCATCCACTTGCCATCGATGTAGAGTTCGCTTCGCATCTTCATTCCCTTTTGCTGTCGTTGCTCGCCCCGGGGCTTAGAATCGGTCTACGCGATAGGGTCTCATGTCGACGGGCGGCTTCCGGCCCGTGATAAGGTCGGCCATGAGACGGGCGGTGGTAGCGCCGTAGGTAAGTCCCAGGTGTCCGTGGCCCGTTGCATACCAGACGTTGCTGCGCTTGGCGGACTGCCCAATAACCGGAATGGTGTCCGGCATTGCCGGGCGGTGCCCCATCCATTCGGAGGCCCCCTCGACCTTGAGATCCGGTAGGGCTTCCTTGGCGCGCTTCACCAGAACCCTCGCACGACGGTAGTCTGGTGCGGCATCAAGGCCCGCCATTTCGACCGTGCCACCGACGCGGATGCCGCCTGCAGTCGGAGTGACCATGAAAGCGCGCGCTGGCCAGATGAGCGAGTGGCGCATCGAGACGCCGGGGGCCATGATCTGTGTGTGATAGCCACGCTCGGTCTCGAGCGGGATAGGTTCACCAAGCATGGCGGAGAGACGGCCAGTGAAGGCGCCCGCGGCAAGGACTGCGCCGCCCGCCTGGAGCTTCCGGCCATCGCGGAGGCAGATCGACTTGACCGCAGTGGCATCGTGCTCAAACCCGACAACGTCGCCGGTCTCCATCGTTCCGCCCAGTTGTTGAAACTTCTCAGCCAGCGCGAGGACCAGCTTGTAGGGATCTGAAACGGAGCGATTGTCCGGGAAGAGAACGGCCTTGCCAATCCTGGTGGTGATCGCGGGCTCCAGGTCGCGGATCGCGTTGCCACCGAGAACCTCGTACCGGAACCCGAAACGGTCGAGGATTTCAATGTGCTCGTGATCGGCCTTGAACTCAGCCTCGTCGGTGTAGAGGCTGAGACATCCTTCCGCCGACAACATGTGCTGCAGGCCGGTCTCCGCAAGCAACGCGTCGAGGTCTTCATAGACGCGGCTGCAGAGAATGGAGCCGGCCGCCTCGAGCTCGCGAAGCTTCGAAGGGCGACTTGCCGCGACGAAGCGCAGGAACCAGGGTATCAATCTTGGCATGTAGGACGGGCGGATGCGAACCGGCCCTTCCGGATCGAGCATCCATCCGGGCATCTGCGCCCAGATGCCCGGTCGCGAGGCCGGCATGAATTCGGTGACAGCGATGCTAGCCATGTTGCCGTAGGACGCGCCCTTGCCCGGGGCGCTCCGGTCGACGAGAACGACAGACTCGCCGCGGCGCTGTAGCTGGTATGCGATGGCGGTACCGATGATCCCGGCGCCGACTACGACGGTCTGTGCCACTTTGGTCCCTCAATGTTATGGCGGCGGCCGAGACGGAGGTTGTCCCGGTCGCCGGTGAATCCTACCAATTCAGAATCGGTTGCATCGCAGCCTTGAATTCTGCCTTCTCGTCGGCGGTCAGCTCGCCAAGTGGAGCACGGCAGTTGCCGACCGGCAGACCCTGGAGTTCGCAGCCGTACTTGACCTTCTGCACGAACTTGCCGCTCTCCAGAATGTTCATCGCCCGGTAGAGCACGATCATCTTCTCGCACGCGGCGTTTAGATCGCCCGAGCGGAAGGTGCGGTCGAGATCGACGCAGGCCTTCGCCATGCAGTTGGCCGGACCGCAGATCCACGCGTCGGCACCCCAGAACATGAAGTCGAGTGCGATATCATCCGAACCGGAGACGAGGTCGATGCGGCCCTTATACCGCGAGTGAATGTCGATCGCCCGCTGGAGGGAACCGGAGCTTTCCTTTATGCCGAGAACACGCGGATCGTCAGCAAGAGCATCCAGGATGTCGAAGCCGATCTCCACGCCATCCTTGTAGGGATAGCTGTAGAGGACGAGATTGATGTCGGTCTCCCCGAGCACTCTTTGGAAATGAGCAAGGAGCTCCTCCTGGGTCGGGCGGGTGTAGAACGGTGTCGCGAGCAGAACAGTGTCGTAACCGATCTCCTTGGCCCGCAGCGTGTTCTCGATGACCTCGCGAGTCGCGGGAGCATTTGTACCAGCAATCAGGATTTCATCTTCATTAGCGAAGTCCTTGACGAACTTCAGCACTTCGAGGCGCTCGTCATTGGACAGCGCGGAGTATTCGCCCGTGGATCCCATCGGAACCCAGCCTGTGACCCCCGCTTCGCGCAAGGCCGTCAGATGCTTCTCATAGGCCTTGAAATCGACCTTTCCGTTCGCGTCGAACGGGGTGATTAGCGCGGGCATGACGCCGGAAAGCTTCATTAGTTCATTCTCCTGTATCGATTGCTTAGATTGCGAGCTTCTTGAGGATCCGCCCTTCGACGAGCGTGACGGCGCGCGTCAGAGGGAAGGCGATCACGAAGTAGATCAGAGCGACGACAGTCAGCACTTCGACAGGCCGCGCGGTATTGTTGGAGATGTTCTGTCCGACGAACATCAGGTCGGCCATGCCGACCGCTGAGACGAGCGCGCTCTCCTTAAACAGGCTGACGCAGTTGGAGAGCAAGGTCGGGATAGCTCGCAGCACCGCCTGCGGAAGAATCACGCTCGTAACCTGGACCCGGCGTGGAAGACCAAGCGCAACGCATGCGTCGAACTGCTCCGGCCCGATGGACTTGAGACTTGCCCGGAACGTCTCGCTGGTGATCGCTCCCATGTAGAGTGTCAAAGCTATGACGCCTGACATGAAGTTCGAAAGTTCGACACCAAGGATCAGTGGCAGGCAGAAGAAGATCCAGAAAAGCTGGATCAGGACCGGTGTTCCGCGGAAGAATTCCACGTAGATGCTAGAGATGAAACGAAGCGTCGTGCTGCGAGAGGTTCTGGCGAGGCCTACGAAGAACCCCAGCGAGCAACCCAGCAGGATGCAGACGGCGGTGAGCTCAAGTGTCGTCAGTAACCCTAGAAGAAGAGCATGTTCGAACCGTGCAAGGACGGAGAAATCGAGCGACATCACAGCCCTCCTAGCTTGCGAGCAGTTGACGGCGGCGTTCCAGCAGGCCCACGATCTGAGTGACTGGAAACGACACGGCAAAATAGATGAGAGCGACGACCGTGAAGGTCTCGATGGGACGGTAGGTCTCTGTCGCCAGCGACTTTCCTTCGTACATGAGATCGGCGATCGCCACGATGGCCACAAGCGCGCTCTGCTGGAAGATGACAATCCCGTTCGTCAGAAGCACGGGGATCGAGGCCCGGAACGCAGTCGGAAATACGATGTACATGACGCGTTGCCAGGGATTGAGCCCGAGCGCGATTCCTGCATCGAGCTGCTCCTTGGGAACCGCCTGGATGGAGGCACGATAGGCCTCGGCGTTGAACGCAGTAAGATTGAGCCCAAGGGCCATGACGCCCATGGTGATCGGGTCAAGAAAGACGTCGAACAGCATGGGCACGCAGTAGAAAATCCAGACGATCTGCACGAGTGCAGGCGTGCAACGGAAGAATTCCACGAACAGCATGAAGGGCAATCGCACCACGCGGTACGGGCTCATCAGCAGCAGTGCGAGCCCGAAGCCGGCGACGATGCCGATGATGTTGGCCGCGGCGGTCAGTTCCAGCGAGACCACCAATCCTCTTAGTAGAGGTGCGAAAGACACGGAATTGAAGTCGAAAGTATAGTTCATGACCGCCTCCTCTATTGCTTGATGTGGAAGACGCGGTCGATGAACTCCTTGGTACGCTCCTCCTTCGGAGAGCCGAGCACCTGTTCCGGAGGACCGTCCTCGACGACAACGCCGCCCGCACAGAAGATCACCCGCGACGCAATATTCTTCGCAAACCACATGTCGTGCGTGACGATCATCATCGGCATGTTCTGCGAGGCGAGCTGCATGATGACGTGTTCGACCTCGCTGACCAGCTCGGGGTCGAGGGCCGACGTCACTTCGTCGAAGAGCATCAGCTTCGGATCGAGCATCAAGGCGCGGGCGATGGCAACACGCTGCTTCTGGCCACCGGAAAGTTGTGCCGGATAGGCCGTCGCCTTTGCACCGAGGCCGAATCTCTCAAGCAGGGCCTGTGCGCGGGCTTCCGCCTTGGCCTTCGGCTCGCCGCGCACCTTGCACGGCGCGAGGACAAGGTTTTGGATGACGTTGAGATGCGGGAAGAGCGTATAGTGCTGGAACACCATGCCGATCGAACGCCGGACTTCCGTGTCGATGACGGTCTTCTTGCCCCGTCCATCGGACGAGATATAGGGCTTTCCGTCAAAGCTCACGCTTCCGCTATCGATTTGTTCAAGACCCATCATGACGCGCAGGAGCGTGCTCTTGCCGCCGCCGCTGGGACCAATGACGACGACGCGGTCGCCGGGCTTCATTTCGATGTCGATGCCCTTGAGCACCTGAATTGCGCCATAGCCGTAGCTTTTGTGCAGCGCCTGCATTTTCACGAGCGGTAGGCTGGAAGACATTGTCATGGCCGATCTCGGTTTGTCTGAAAGCGAGAACGGGCGCCGGCGGCGTGAGCCGACGCCCGGCTGGATCAGTTGGAACCCTTGAGGACCTGATCGACGGCTTTCTTGATGAGCGCGTCCACCTGGCCTGTCGCAACCTTTTCTTCCAGGAAGATGTTCACGACTTCGACGTCGGCGGCCGACATGTTATGCGGCAGGCCGAAAGACACACCCTGCTTGGCAAGCGCGGGGGTCGGGTTGAGTGCGACCGCCCAGTCGGGATTTGCCTGCGTAAGAAGCAGATTGGTGTCGGAGGCGTCGACTAGAACGTCGGCACGCTTCGAGGTCAGGGCCAGCCGCGTCTCGTCGTTGCCGGGAAGACGCATGATCGTGGCGTTCTTGACGGCAGCCGAGATGGCCTTGTCCTGCGCGGTGCCGGACATGACCGCCATGGTCACGCCTGCCTTGTCCAGATCGGCGACGGACGAAGCACCCTGCGGGATCTTGGGGTTATTCTTGTTGTAGGCAAGAGAGATCTGGTACTCCATCGCCGGGATCGAGAACTGCACGGCCATGGCGCGCGCTGGCGTCCGGTTCAAGGCCAACGACACGTCCCACTTGCCAGCCTGAAGGCCGGCCACGATGTTGTCCCATGTGGTGTCGACGAACTCGGGCTTCACTTTCAGAGCCTCGGCGAATTCACGGCAAAGATCCGCATAGAACCCGGAATACTCGCCCGTTGCCGGATCACGCATGATGTAGGGCGGAGCGACGGCGGCGCCGCACTTAAGCACGCCTGCTTTCTGCACGCCCTGCCAGTACCCTTCGGCCGTTTGGGCTTGAGCTGCGGTTATGGAAAGGCCTCCCACCAGGGCGAGCGCGGGCATCGCCCGCAGTGCGGACGTTATCATCTTCGAAAGCATCGGCATTCCTCTTTTGCTGTGCGCGAAGCGCGTTGTTCCACTCGTCGGCTGAAGCCGTTTCTGTTGTTTTTCGTGTCGGCTACGTGTCGACTGACTATTAATTGTCAACAGGGTGTCGACAAAGTCAAGCGAAAATTTTATATTGCTGCGAAACTGGATTTCTGGCCCAATGCGCCTTCCGTGAGCGAAAGGGACTTAAGTGTCTGACGAAATTGAAGTGAAGCGAACCCGAGGAACGGGCTCGAGAAGCGTCTACGAAACACTGCGCAACGAGATCCTCTCCCTTGCGCTACCGCCGGGCCAACTGCTCGACGAGACGACGCTCGCTGAGCGCTTCAACATGTCCCGCGCGCCGGTCCGAGAAGCACTGATCCGGCTGGGATCCGACGAACTGGTCGTCACCCTCTCGAACCGAAGCACGATCGTCTCGCCTATCGAGATCGCGACGTTCCCCAAATATGTCGAGGCTCTGGACATTGCACAGCGCATGAACACGAGGCTCGCTGCGGCACTGCGCACCGACGCCGACCTCAAGGTGATCGCCAAGCGCGACAAGGCCTTCGCGGCCGCGGTCAAGACCGGAAACCATCTGGCGATGTCGGAAGCCAACAAGGAATTCCACATGGCGATCGCCCATGCCGGCAAGAACCCGTATCTGGCGACATTCTACGAGAAGCTTCTCTCCCAGGGCCAGCGCATGCTCCATCTGCATTTCGAGTATTTGGAGAGAACCCACGAAGGCTACCTTCTGACAGACGAACACAGCCAGATGCTGGAAGCCATCCGCGATCGGAATGTTGACCGCGCCGACGAGCTCGCTCACGCCCACACGCGCCAGTTCCAGCAAAACTTCATCAACTTCATGCGGGAGAACTACACGACCGACGTAGCGCTCGGGCCGCTCAAGGCTGCCGAGTAGAGCATGACGATTTCAAGCATCGGCTTCGTCGGAACCGGAGCCATAACCGAAGCCATGGTCCGCGGAATCCTCGCCGAACCGCCCTTCACGGCACGAGTCTACCTCTCACCGCGTAACGAGCAGACCGCCGGCCGCCTCGCATCCGAGTTCGTACCCGTGGAGGTCGCAAGGGACAACCAAACCGTGGTCGATAGCACTGACCTTGTTGTCCTGGCGATACGTCCGCAGGTCGCCGAGGCGATCGTCAAAGATCTCGTCTTCCGTCCAAGTCAGCTTGTGATCAGCCTCGTCGCGGCGACAGAAAGACAGACGCTGCTCGACTGGATCGGTGAGGACGTCCGTCTGGTTCAGGCGATCCCGCTGCCTTTCGTCGCCAGCAGGCAGGGTGTCACGGCGATGTATCCTCCGGACACGGACGTCGCCGCGCTCTTCGACGCTCTTGGTACCGCGGTGCAATGTACGTCGAAGAAGGAGTACAATCTCCTGGCGGCCGCCAGCGCGCTGATGTCGACCTACTTTGGCATCATGGAAGCCGCGACCAATTGGCTTGAAGGCAACGGGCTGGAAAGACCAAAGGCGCAGGCCTATCTCGCACCTCTGTTCGAAAGCCTGGCAAGACGCGCGAGCGCGAGTTTGCGGGCGGACTTCTCCGAGCTCAGCCGCGAGTTTGCCACCAGGGGCGGGTTGAACGAACAGGTCCTGGATGACTTTCAGACGAAGGGCGGGGCCTCAGCGCTGCAGGCGGCGCTGGACCGCGTGCTCGCCCGCATCGATGGCCACACTTAGAAGGTCGGCGGCGTGCAGGCGCTGATGACCTCGCACGCGACCGGGCCGACACACCGGAAGCGATGCGGGCGTCGGCTTTCGAAGTAGTAAGCGTCTCCCGGACCGAGGATTTTCCGCTCGTTGTCGACCGTGACCTCGAGCCTTCCGGACAGAATGATCCCGCCCTCCTCTCCCTCGTGGACCAATGGCACCTTCCCGGTGTCCGCGCCCGGCTGGTAGCATTCTTTCAGCATCTGCAGGCTCCTGCCGAACATGCTCTCGCCAACCTGGCGGTAGGAGATCCCGCCCTTGCCGATTTCCACCAACTCTTCCGACGCATAGAAGGCCTTCTTCGGTGTTTCAGGCTCGAGGGCAAAGAATTCCGCCAGTCCGATCGGGATGCCGTCGAGGATGCGTTTCAACGCCCCGACAGACGGGTTCGAGTTGTTCGATTCGATCAACGAGATGGTGGAGTTCGGGACGCCCGTCTTTTTCGCGAGTTCCCGCTGGGACATATTGTGAGAGGTGCGCACATAGCGCAGACGGTTTCCGATATCGATGGACATATCCGATTGTTTTGGTTGTTCAGGATAGAACAAATAATAGAATCTGAATTCATATTTTTCAATAGGTTGCATCCATGAAGAAAAGGACTTGTTCGCTCTTCCGAAATGCATGAATCCTGCGCCAAGCCGAAGGAGGGCACGATGGACCAGATCAACATGAAAAACGAACCCGCACTCGAGAACTTCTGGATGCCGTTCACGGCCAACCGCCAGTTCAAGGCAGCGCCTCGCCTGCTCGCCTCCGCCGAGGGGATGTACTACACCGACGTCGACGGCAACCGCGTTCTCGACGGCACGGCCGGCCTCTGGTGCTGCAACGCAGGCCATGGCCGCAAGAAGATATCCCAGGCAGTCGAGCGCCAGCTCTCCGCGATGGACTTTGCGCCGACGTTCCAGATGGGTCACCCGATTGCCTTCGACTTTGCCGCCAGGCTTGCGAAGATCGCGCCCGGAGGTGCCGCCGCAAAGCTCGACCGTGTCTTCTTCACGGGCTCCGGCTCGGAATCGGTCGATACCGCCTTGAAGATCGCCATCGCCTACCAGCGCGCGATCGGTCAGGGAACCCGCACGCGCATCATCGGCCGCGAAAAGGGCTATCACGGCGTCGGCTTCGGGGGCATCTCGGTCGGCGGCCTCGTGAACAATCGCAGGGTCTTCCCGCAGATACCGGCAGACCATATGCGCCACACGCTCGACCTGGACCGTAACGCTTTCTCCAAGGGCCTGCCGCAACACGGCGTCGAACTCGCCGACGATCTCGAACGCCTCGTCCAGTTGCACGGCGCTGAAACCATCGCGGCCGTCATCGTTGAACCGATGTCAGGCTCGGCGGGCGTCATCCTGCCCCCGAAGGGATATCTCGAGAAACTGCGCGCGACCGCCGACAAGCACGGCATCCTGCTGATCTTCGACGAGGTGATCACCGGCTTCGGCCGTCTCGGAACGCCGTTTGCGACCGACTACTTCGGCGTCGTTCCCGACCTCGTCACGACGGCGAAAGGCCTGACGAACGGTACCATTCCGATGGGCGCGGTCTTCGCCAGCCGGAAGGTCTACGATGGCCTCATGGTCGGCCCCAAGAACGCCATCGAGCTGTTCCATGGATACACGTATTCCGGCCATCCGGTCGCCTGCGCAGCGGGCATCGCGACGCTCGACATCTACGAGGAGGAAGGCCTTCTTACGCGTGCCGCCACCCTCGCCGACTACTGGCAGGATGCGCTGCATTCGCTGAGGGGTCATCCCCACGTCGTCGACATCCGCAATCTTGGGCTCGTCGGAGCGGTGGAACTCGCCCCTCGTGACGGTGCGCCGGGCACGCGAGCCTACGATGTCTTCGTCGACTGCTTCCGGAAGGGTCTGCTGATCCGCGTGACCGGAGATATCATCGCTCTCTCGCCGCCGCTCATCGTCGAGAAGAGTGAGATCGATACGATCGTCTCCACGATCGGCGACGCCCTGAAGCGCGCGGCATAATCGATCGTTGCTTGAACTAGGCCACGGCGGAAATGACACCATTGCTGCCACGCGGAGAGCGCGATGCGCGAAGGTCGTCCATTGGCAGGTTTGAACATGACGGCATTGTGCTTGTTTTCGCCCATTGCCCTCGTCGATCTTGCGGATTTCCGCACGCGATTATGTTGCGCTCCGGCGCTCGAGGAAAAATGCCTCACTATTTCAGGGTGCCGATCGAGCCACGGTCGGTTGGCATGCCATTTGCCCGATCGCTCTATAAGGCAGCGGCCGCTGTCGATCGTTGGAAAGGTGGGCTGGGAGGCCCGGCCTGTTGCCGGACTAAGCCCGCGTGGAGGATATCATGGCCGCACAACATTCCGCGGAGGTCCGCGGCAAGACACCGCTCCATCGGCATCTCTATGTTCAGGTCCTCGCGGCGATCGCTGCGGGCATCCTGCTCGGGTATTTCTATCCGGACGTCGGCACGGAGCTCAAACCGCTCGGCGATGCCTTCATCAAACTGGTGCGCATGGTCATTGCGCCGGTCATCTTCCTGACGGTGGCAACCGGCATCGCCGGCATGTCGGACCTGAAGACGCTGGCACTGATCGTTGGCCTCATCGTCTCGAACGTCCTGCAGCCGGGCACCGGCATGCATATCAATCCGGCGTCGCTGGATACCAAGGCCGTCAACAATTACGCGGCGCAAGCACATGACGCCTCCGTCGTCGGCTTCCTGATGAACATCATCCCGGACACCATCGTCGGTGCCTTCGCCAAGGGCGACATTCTCCAGGTCCTGTTCTTCTCGGTGGTCTTCGGCATCGCGCTGGGTGCTGTCGGCGAACGTGGCCGCCCTGTGTTGGATTTCTTGCAGGGGCTGACGGCGCCGATTTTCCGGATGGTGTCGATCCTGATGAAGTTCGCGCCGATCGGCGCTTTCGGCGCCATGGCCTTCACCATCGGCAAATATGGTATCGGCACGATCGCCAATCTGGCATTCCTGATCGGCACCTTCTATCTGACGTCGCTGCTGTTCGTGCTCGTCGTGCTCGGCGCTGTCGCCCGCTATAACGGCTTCTCGATCCTGGCGCTGATCCGCTACATCAAGGAAGAGCTGCTGCTGGTGCTCGGTACTTCATCTTCGGAAGCCGCATTGCCCGGCCTGATGAACAAGATGGAACGCGCCGGCTGCAAGCGCTCCGTCGTCGGCCTCGTCATTCCGACGGGCTATTCCTTCAATCTCGACGGCACCAATATCTACATGACGTTGGCAGCACTTTTCATCGCCCAGGCGACCGATACGCCGCTGACGTTCGGTGACCAGATCCTGTTGCTGCTGGTGGCAATGTTGAGCTCGAAGGGTGCGGCCGGCATCACCGGCGCCGGTTTCATCACGCTCGCCGCCACGCTGTCCGTCATCCCTTCGGTTCCGATCGCTGGCATGGCGCTGATCCTCGGTATCGACCGCTTCATGTCGGAATGCCGAGCGCTGACCAATCTCGTTGGCAACGCGGTGGCCACCGTCGTCGTCGCCCGCTGGGAGAATGAACTCGATCGGTCGCAGCTTTCCGCCGCGCTTTCAGTCCTAGCACCCGTTGACGCCAACCCCACGAATACCGAGCCGGCCGAATAATGCCTCCCAGGGCAACTACCGCATATTAGTGCGGTTTGGCGCGGTCCGGTTTCCAGATCGCGCCTCTTTTGTTTTATCGACAAGCGACGGCTTTGTTGCCTGTGCCGAGGAAGCCCCCTCCTCCCTCTATTGTCGGCTTCGCGACGCGCCGTTATTCGGCATAATTCCCAAAACGATGGCCATCAGGCCTTCGTCGTCCTGACCGGGATAGCGGCCCAGATTAGCATTGAGCCTGCCGTGGCCGGTGTTGATGGAAACGCTGTAGTATTCGCCGACCAAGCCCCTCGGGCGAAGCCTTCACGGGCCGCTTGACCGGCCTGGCCGGCGATGTCATGGAGCGAACAAATGGAAACGGCCCGGCTAGGGCCTCATAGCCGGTTGCCTCCGCCACCGGCCGGCAAGCGATCGTGACCGCGCTCTATGCCGATGGCCCGAACGGAACGAATGATGTTCGAGACATCCCGGTCAGGTGGTCGTTTCCCACAGCATGCGATTAATCACATCACACGAGCGATCGCTATGGACTCTTAAGAACGCTATGTCCGAGATCCCATGGATTCACGAGTGCAACTCCCAGGCCCTCAAAATCTTTGATATTGCGCGTGACCAGCGTCATTCGACGGGTGAAGGCTGTCGCCGCGATATAGGCGCCGTTGATCGGTTTGGGATTGGGCACTTGCCATTGGGCCGCCTGAACGGCCGCCGCCTCGTCCAGAGGCACGATGCGGCCGGAAAACGCAGTGAGAACGGTCTTTTCCAGCCAGTTGCGCAACACCTTGCCGGCGGCTGCATCATTATGTTCGACGAGCCGAACGCCGATCTCCAGCTCGTGCAAGACGACAGATGAAATGAAGGTCTCGGCCGGATCGACGGTTTCGTTCCAGACTACGATATTGAGATCAGCCTTGCCGCTCGCGACCTTGCGCAGTTCGGACACGACATTGGTATCGAGCAACAGCATCAGGATAGGTCGACCGGCCGGGCATGTTCCGTACGCTGCGGGAGCGGCAAGTCAACGCCTTCCGCTCCCGGCGCTGCCAGCATGTCACCGAGCGTCCGCACTTTCCCTGTCAGCCGCTTGTAGTCGTCGTACGACAGGAGAACATGCGCAGGCCGACCCCTGTCGGTGATGATCACAGGCCCGTCCTTGGTGGCGCGCTTTGCGCGTCCAAGGTCCTGATTAAGTTCTCGTCCTGATAGCGTGGTGACGGTCATGACGAGCCTCCAATAATTGTGGTTACGTAACCACATTTAATCCGCATGGGCCGGAATTGCAAGATACAGCCGCTGCGGGGCAGCATCGCGATCCTGAAACAATGAAGAAGATTGGAGAAATCAGCATAGCACCGGCCGTCGGCCGGGCTATCGGGAATTCTCGATGCGCAAGGGGGCTCAGTGGGAATCTCTGCAATAATACCCGCTAAGAGATTTTTCGTGTGACGGAAAACAGATGATTTCCGCGTAGCGGTTCGGCGCGTCGAAATCGAACTCGGAATTTGAGGTTTGTCGTGCATGTTGATTGGTTACATGCGGGTATCGAGCAGTGATGAGCGGCAGTCGGTTGCCTTGCAGCGCGACGCCCTGCTTGCGGCCGGGGTCGATCAGCGTCACCTGCATCAGGATCGTGCTTCGGGCGCGCGCGACGATCGGCCGGGACTGAAGGCTTGCCTTGCAGAATTGTGCGAAGGTGACGTCCTAGTCGTTTGGAAGCTCGACCGTCTGGGCCGGTCGCTCTCCCACCTGATCCGGATCGTCGAGGATCTGAAGATACGCGGGGTCGCCTTCCGCTCGTTGACGGAAGCGATCGATACGACGAATTCGCACGGCGCATTCCTGTTCAACCTGTTTGGCACGCTTGCCGAATACGAGAGAGTGCTGATCACGGAGCGGGTCAACGCTGGTCTGGCGGCGGCACGCCGGCGCGGTCGCAAGGGCGGCAGGCCACCGACGATCGACACCGAAAAGGTCGAGCAGATTCTGGCGGCGCTGGAAGCCGGCGCCAGCAAGGCGTCGGTGTGTCGGACATTCAAGGTGCCGCGCTCGACGCTCATCGACACATTGCGGCGAACAGGATGGACCGGACCGGGCAAAGAAGATGAGCCTGCTCCCCCGGTTTGAGAGCGGGTGTGACCGATGGCCTTCCTCGACGCGCAGTCGCGTACCGTTCTGTTCGACCCACCCGACGTTTATGAAGAGGCGCTTGCGCGCTATGCGCTGTCCACTGAGGACATCGCTTTCGCCAGGGCGCATCGCCGATCGCATAATCGTCTGGGTTTTGCCATCCAACTCGCCCTGGTGCGTGATCTCGGTCGTCCGCTCCGCGCTGGGGAAGTTCCGCCTCAGGCGGTCATCTCCGTTGTCGCCGACCAACTGGGCATCGACGCTGCGGTGTTCGCACTCTATGCCCAGCGGGAGGAAACCCGTCGAGAACATACGCGGGAGATTGTCGTCGCACTGGATCTCCAGCCCGTCCGGGCGAGCGATTATCGATCCCTGATCACCTCGGCGGCACGCGAGGCCGCCGCGACCGAACAAGGCGAGCCGATCACCAAGGCCGTGATCGAAGCCCTCAAGGAGAGGAAGCTGCTCGTTCCTGTGCCGGAACTGCTGATACGTCTGGCGATGGCGGGCCGCGCGGCAGCGCGACGACAGGCTTATCGCGGCTTGATCCGGGGCATGGAGCAACCGTCCATCGAGGCGCTTGATCAGCTTCTCATCGATCGGTCCGGCGATCGGAGCCATCTTGGCTGGATTGCGGAAGCGCCGGAGGGGACGAAACTGAAAAACCTCAAGGGCCTGATTGCCCGGCTTGAGGTTCTGCGTTCGGCGGCGATTTCCGATGAGCGGCGTAAAACGATCCATGCCAACCGCTATGGCATCATCGCCCGGGACGCCCGCATTCTGCATGCCCGTGAGATACGACGCCTGACATCCGAGCGCCGCTACGCCACGTTGACGGCGTTCGTCATCGAGAGGCAGGCGGCACTCACCGACCTTGCGATCGACATGTTCTGCAAACTGATCGGCAGCACCCGTCGCAAGGCTGAACTGAGCCGCGCAGAACGCCGGCTGAAAGAAGCCGAGATTCTTGATGGGGTGGCGCTCGATCATCTCAAGCTTGGCGAGGCGCTTCTGGCCGCCCGTGAGAGCAACACCGATCTCGCATCCGCAATTGCAGTCTCACTCGGCTGGGACGGATTGACCGCCAGCATGGCGGCAGCCAGGTCCGTCGTGCGCCCCGATCGCAGCGACGAATTCGATGAGCTCATAGAGCGGCACAAATCGCTGCGAAAGCTGGGCAGGCTCATGTTCGGCGCGTTCTCTTTCCGGTCGTTTCGTCCCGATGATCCGGTTTTGAGGGCAGTGGATCATCTGCGTGCGCTCTACAGTGGCAGGAAGCTACCCGCGCAGGTGCCGTTCGCGTTCATGACCCGCAAGTGGCGGCGACGTGTGCGCACGGACGGTGTCACCATCGACCTGCGGGCCTGGGAAGTGGCGGTGCTCGTTCACCTGCGGGAGCGCCTGCGGGCCGGCGACATATGGGTTGATGGCAGCCGGGCATGGCGCAGTTTCGAGGATTATCTTCTGCCTCGACCGATCTTCGCCCTGATGCGCGCCGAAGGGCGGCTCGAGCTTGCCATCCCTGACAGCTTTGCCGAATGGCGAGCTGAACGAACCGCCACACTCGACGCGAAACTCAAAGAGCTGGCAAGGGCGGCGGCCGCCAACGCCATTCCAGATGCGGCTATTTCCGACAAGGGTTTGTCGGTCTCCCCGATCCGCGAGGAGGAGCGTGACAGGATCGTCGCGCTCAGCCGGCGTCTTTATATCCTCGTGCCCCGGATCAAGATCACCAGCCTGCTTGCTGAGGTCCACAGCTGGACCAGGTTCCTTGACAGCTTCACACACTATCGCACCGGCGAGACGGCGAACGATGAGGCAGCACTGATGGCCGCTATCCTTGCCGACGCCACCAATGCCGGTGCTGAACGCATGGCGGAAAGCTCACGCGGCGTCACAATCCACCAGATGATGCTAATGGTGGATCGGCATCTACGATCAGAAACCTACGCCACGGCGACTGCCGTGCTGGTCGATGCGCAGCAAGCCCATCCGTTCGCCGAGGTCTGGGGCGACGGTCATGTCTCCTCCTCGGACGGGCAGTTCTTTCCAGCAGGCGGGCGCGGTGAAGCCAGTCTCGAATACAATGCAAAATACGGCAAAAGACCAGGTGCCTCGGTCTATGGCTTCCTGTCCAATCGTTTCGCCTCCTTTTTCTCCCGGATGATCCAGGCGTCCGAGAGCGAAGCGCCCTACGTGCTCGACGGCCTCCTTCACAACGAGAGCTCGGTCGAAATCCATGAGCATGCAACCGATACCGCCGGCGCGACCGAAACGACATTCGCGATGTTCCACGGCTTCGGCTATAGGCTCATTCCCCGTATCCGCAATCTCGGCAATCGCAGGCTCTTCGTCATCGATCCCGACCCGGCGTACGAGCCGCTCGGCGCGCTAATCGCGGGAACCGTCAACATGGATGTCATCGAGCAGCACTGGGATGAGGTCTTGCGGCTGAAGGCATCGATCGGCGCGGGCCTGGTGCCGCCGTCCGTCATCCTCAAGAAGCTTGCCGCATCGCCTCGGCAAAACCGGCTCAATCAGGCGCTGCGTGAAATGGGCCGGATTGAACGCTCGATCTTCATCTGCGACTGGTTGCTCGACACCAAGCTCCGGCGCAGATCGCATGCCATCCTCAACAAGGGTGAAAGCCGTCACGCCCTTGCCCGGGCGGTCTTCCTCCACCAGCTTGGCGAGCTGCGCAACCGCGTGGCGGAAACCATGGCCTATCGGGCGTCAGGTCTCAACCTCGTCGTCAACGCCATTATCTTGTGGAACACCGTCTATCTCAGCCGCGCTGTCGATTATGTCCGCACCCAGGGCATCGATATTCCCGCCGAGCTGCTCTCCCAGGTCGCACCGCTTCCCTGGGCTCATATCGCACTCACCGGCGACTATCTCTGGAACGAAATTGACAGACCCCTCGAACGCTTCAGGCCGATCCGCGCTAACCGTTTCAATCCAAACAACTTCGCTTTCCCTTAGCGGGTATTATTGCAGAAATGCCCACGGAGCCCCG
>NZ_JARFYM010000038.1 GCF_030272705.1 Rhizobium mayense
CCGATCCGGGTCCCACCGCCGATTTCAAGTGCGGGCATCGAACTCGCCCGCCGGGACGAGCGGATCGGCCGCCCCGGCTGGATTGAGCGCATGCATTTCGCCGACGCCTGCGCCTCGCTGTGGATCGACGGCGAACTCGTCCATCTCGAAGACGTCGTCCTCCACGACGCCACCCGGGACATCCGCACCCCAACCCACGAACTCACCATCGCCCGCGACGTTCTTCGGACGCGCCGACGGATCGCTACACAATCACCTGACTGGACGTTGTCCGCAGAGGGTATCCGGACTTTGCGACAAACGTCGGACATCTCCTCGGCCGCCGCTAAGGCGAGGGAGCCCGCCGGCACCATCTGGCGCACGCTTGCCGACCTGGAAGGGGAGGGGAGCGATGGTGGTGGTGCGGAAAATCTCCCGGGTGTCGACTATGCCGCCATTGATGCGCTCCTCGCCCGATCCGAAGCTGCAATCGAACAAGCCAGGAAGCCGGGCCGGGCGCAGGCTGTCGCCCGCGAACGAGATCCGCTCGTCTATGATCTTGACTGGGACGAGGATGCCCGCCTCGACGAATGGCGCGGCGTGCTGCGCCAGGCGGAACATCTACCGACGGTGCTGCAGGCCATCATCGCTCTCGATGCCTGGAACGAAATTTCGGTGCTGCAGCACGCCCCCTGGCTCGGCCGGCTGCTGACGGCGTCGATCCTGCGTCAAGCCGGCGTCACGAGCGGCGTCCATCTCGCCTCCATCAATCTTGGCCTGAAAACCATCGCCGTCAATCGGCGTCGGCATCGCGACCGGGAGACACGGCTGCTCGCCATCGCTCACGGTCTGATCGCGGCCGCGGAGACCGGGATAAAGGAGCATGATCGGCTGGCGCTGGCACGTACCATGATGGAGCGGAAGTTGGAGGGGCGCCGGGCGTCTTCGAAGATGCCGGAGCTGGTCGAGTTGGTGATGGCAAAACCACCGGTGTCGGCCGGTATGGTAGCGAACACGCTGGATGTGACGCCGCAGGCGGCGCGGCGGATTGTTTTGGAGCTTGGGCTAAGAGAGATGACGGGGAGGGGGAGGTTTCGCGCATGGGGAGTGCTGTAATCAAACGTGTTTTGATGCAACGTTGCGTTCCCAAAAATTCATCTCTGCTTTCCGGGGAATTGATGTCCGGTACAATACCGGATTGCATTTTGGATTAACAATATCTGGGCAATGTCCTACCGGCGTTCGCAACACCCTATGCGCTTCGCGATGGGTAACGCGTCTTCACCAGGGCATAGAGTACCGAGGAAATCATCAATGTCGATCCCAACTTACACACTTGAAGAACTGGAATCTATATTCGGCCGGATGGATCCGGAGAGACTCTTCTTCATCCGTTCGGGGTCAGACCTCGAACCAGAAACCTTTGACGCCCTAATCTGCAAAATTGCATTGAGTTACGATCCTGCAAGCCGGTTGCAGAATCTCGAATACCTGCTTTTGATTCTCCACGAGGCGCGTGCCACTGACCAAGAAAGGTTTTTGATAGAAGTCTACCTACCCTGGGTCTCGATCCAACGATCCATGAAGAACCAAATGATCAGAATATCTGAGGAATTTTCTCGCCTTAGTGAGCTTGATGTCTGTTCAGAATCCGATACCGCGCATATCGCGACGAAAATTTATCGACCTTTGGTTGCCGATGTGCTGGATCCCTACCTTTCGCTTGTTATGGCATGCTATCAATTCAAAGAGGGCAAGTACGTTAACATCCACGAAACAGATGTTGGACAGGGAGAGCGAAGCAAAGCAGAATATTTGGCGGCGCGGATCAAAGAAGGTGGCGGTCCTGTCGACTTTCTAAGCGGGTATGACCCCATTGTCCGAAATGCTCTGTCACATGGGGGAAGCAGCGGGGTAGTTTATGAGAAAAATTCCGTTCTGTTCAGGAATATCAAGCGGCAAGTTCCTCCAATCGTCACCACCAGAAGATGGACGCATGACGAGCTCACATCAACGTCCTAAAGCTACTTGAAGTTTGCATGGCAATCGACGCGGCAGTGGAGGTTTTTGGAATAGACTGCGCCGAAATCCTCTCCGCGCCTGAAATGTATCAGCACGTAGCGTTTTATGTGCTCGACAAGGCGTCACAGCTATCAATAAAGGCCGAGGGCAACCGGTGGCTCGAACCGATCCGTTCGTCCGAAGGGCTCACCGATAAAGAGCGTTTGGATCTACTTGGGAAAATCGTGTTCGCCGAATGTGCTAAGCGATCCATGCCTTGCATTTCCATAGCCTACAGTATCGAGCATAAAGCGGTTTCCGTCCAAGTTCCCGTCGACTTGGTCGCGACGACAGATGCGGAAATCCAAGATCAGGCAATCCAACTGATCCGCTACTCTGTGGTCGCGAGAGCGGTCTTAGGTTCCCTCTTTGAGCGTTACCAGGTCGTCGCCAAATTCGGAGACCTCCTTTCGATCACCGTCGAAATTCCGTATCATTCGATTGTTCACTGTGATGCCGAGGAAGCGGGACTCATCGATCTGATCGCTGACGCGAAGATCTTCACCAACGATGGAACAGTAAGCATTTCCATTGATGAAGTGCAGGCAAGAGCCATGGAGGACCAGCGTCTCGGTCCAAAGTTTCCCAGGAGGACGAAGAAGGATGACGGGCAGCTTCCGTCGGATGCGGACGATGAAAAGTCCTGAGATTCTGCACGAGACGCAGAGTGTCATCGAAGTTCCGCACTGACCAATCCGCCGGCATCGCAACTGGCGAATTCAAGTTGTAGCAAGATCGAATAGTGCCATTTTGCTGCTTGAAGTGCGGGTTTCGGAAAAGCCCGGACAGGGTTTCCGGTAATCTCCACCAACACACAGCCAAGCATGAATCCCCAATCATGTCCGGCGGCGTATCGGCTCTTGAAAAAGCGGTCCACTCTCTCAAGGCGCATCGTTGTTGCAAATCACGTCAGTGTGACATCACCGGCCCAGTTCCGTGCGAAAACCAACAGGTGTGGTCATGGTTTCCGGTTTCAGCTGCGTCGAGGAACTGCAACGCCGCCTTTGCGCAGAATCCCCGCTTCGACGCGAAAAATATCTGGAACGTTGATCTTGCCGTTCGCGCGCTCTTCCATCACGGCAATACTGGTCATGGTTGCCAGGAGCATGGCTGGGCTATCCTCGATAAACATGCCGATCGGTGCGAGAAAGCCGCTTCCGACCGACTGATCAAGGATTTGGTCCGTCACTTTATGGTTGGCCCAAAGATCGAAAAGATCTGTCCTCGCGATTGGCACAAACTGCCGCCTCAGTGGCTCCAGGGCCAGATCGATCCACGGATAGTCCTCGCGAAGTTCTGTCAGCCGAGCACTCGATGCGCGCCGAACGCCCTCGCTCAGCCCGAGATGGTCTACCGCCTGACCTTGCGGCGCTGGCACGTGGTCGGCTGCGGTTTTCCAGGCCGTCAGAAAGGTTCGGGGAGAGCAGTTGTTCGCGGCGTCGCCGAGATGCAGGGGCACCCAGGTATAGACGCGCCCCCGCTTTCGGTGGCGGCCCATGTATTCGCCGGCGATAGCAGTAACGAGCATCGCTTGACCATCAAGCGAAGCGACGTTTAGCCGGCCCTCGCTGGGCAGGGCGAAGGGAATATTCAGTCGAGCGGCCAACTCTTCGAGCGTCGTTCGCGCGGTGGCGTTCCGCAACAATTCGAAGAAGACCAGGCCATAAAGCTCGTGCGGATGCCAGGCAAGATCCACACGGTCATTGCGGATCTTTGAACTATCGGGGAAGGTAAAGAGTTCGGAATCGGCAAACTGATCGACCCGCATAAACACTTTGGCTCGGATGGAGCGGAAGGACTGCAGTCCCACGACCGTAACCAGAAGTCCCTTGGTGAGAGCTCTGATAATGCCCCAGTTATGAGCGAGCCGGTCGAGCGCGTCAAAAACTATCAGAAGGGATCCGCCATCGATCGAAAGTTGATCGTCCAAGACGCTGAGCTCTTCGGCGTAAAGCCCTGGGTGCGCTGTGAGCTCCGTCAATACGTCCGTGAAGCTATGTTTGGAAGCGTCGGGACGGAGCATGCGGACGGCGCGTAGAATTACTGTCCGCCAGATCACTTCTGGAGCATGCCCCTTGCTGTGGGCGGCAAGGATCTGCTCAACGGTTGACGCAATGGCACCGAGTTTCACTGACCCGTTAAAGCCAATGACGACATTAGTTTTCGCCACTGATGGAAAGGAATAGGCATGTGCAAGTCGTTCCCGAATGGCCGGATTGGTCAAGGCGTGGGTCCAGAAGCTTTTTCCCACGCCGCGGTTCCCGATGACGAGCTGCCGCCTGAGGTCGAGCACGCCCCGATGCCCTTCCGGAAAGAAGACACGATCGACCTCGATCGTCTCATTTGGCCTGACGCTCGGAGAGATTTCGAAACCGGCCATTGCCGCGCGTACCGCCGGCACATCAAATTCGAACGCCTGGTTCATGACCCCAATGCCCCATTCTCATCGACATGTGTCTGGATGATTGCGTCTATGCCATCGAGAAACGGCCGATAGGTCTGCTCGTAGAAACTTGCCGTCAGCTGGTTCGGTGCGTGAACGGGATCGAAGTCGACCATGCCGGCATTGAACGGAATGACGAGTGGCCAATGGGGTGCGGTGTTATCATCAATATCGAAACTGATCGCGTCCGGGTCGGTTTCCCCGCCAAGATCCGCGTCGTACAGATTTTCCGCAAACAGATCATAAAGCTCGTCCCTGTAGCGCGAAGCGGTGTTAGGTTCGAGGCTCGCTTTGGCATAGACCGCTTTCAGAAGGAAACGCCATTCGGCTGATTGGCCAGCATCTTTATCCCGTTCGGCAAGAAGTTTCAGTCCTGCAAAAAGTGCACTATAACCCTGAATGGTCTGCCTTTGCGCCGTTCCGAACAAAAGTGTCGTTGCCCCGAGGCCAAGGATAGCGGGTGCGGCCAGTTCCGAAAGTCCAGCTCTGCTGTCGATCAGCACGACGTCGTAGTTGTTGCGCCGGGTAAAGCGGGAAATCATCGTGGCAATCTGTGTGGCGACCGTGATCGCCCCGCCATCGGCCTCTAGGTCGTCGATCATCGCCCTGGAAAGCTTCGCAAGCATGTTGGCAGGCTGCTCGATTGCCGACCGTCCCAAGGCCGGCAGCACGTCAACACGACCGCCTCCAGGTTCCGTCAACGCGCTGACGCCGATAAAATCGTCGAGCAGCCCATCGGGAACTCCACCGATCCCGTTTTCAACCAGGAAGTCGAGGGAACCAAATAGGGGTGTCCTGTCGGCATCGAGAAGAAGATCGCCCAGCCCAGGTGCTTCGAGATCAAGGTCAATCATCAATACGTTTTTGTTACGGCGGGCAAGATCGGAGGCAGTAATAGCAAGGGCAGTCGATCGCCCGACGCCGCCTTTGAGGCTGGCAAATACAATCCTGGCTGGACCCTCCGCCTCCGCCCTCGGATCATCGAGCCAAGCCGAGCCAACGATGCGGCGATCGAGCAAACGTATCGTCCGCCCTTCGACATGAAAGGGGAATACTGCCGAATCTTTCAGCACTCGCGCAGCGCCCGGCTCATCACCAAAGGCGAGCACCCGTTCTTGCTGGGCATAGGCGCCTATGGATCCGACCAACTTTTTCTCAAGGGGCTCACGATCTCCGGCCGGTGCAGCGCCAGCGCTGACGAAGCTCAGCCGTCCGTTCGCATCGCGAAGAACGAGGCCATCGCGCAGAACCTCATCGCCCAGCGCCTCAGCGATCGCGCTCACGAAACGCGGCAATGCTGCATCAAAGAAGATTGCTTCAGTCGAGTTCATGCGATGTCCATCCGTTGGACTAGGTCCTCTGCACTCGTCTTCCAGGCGTCAACCCAGGTCAGCTGTATATCGTCGGTAGGGGCGTAGCGCATGTCCGTATCCCAGTTTTGGAAAAGTTGCGATTGCTCAGCCAGTTTGACAAGTTCCCCAGCCCTTCGTCCTTTCGCAGAGTCAAGGAGTAGTGTCTTCAACGCCGGGAAATGTGCAAAGAAGGGATCGCTTCTGCGCTCTTCCTTGGATAGCTGAGCCATGCCGCTATTGCGCATGGCTGCCTTGAGCGCAAGTTCGCCGGCCAAGCCGAAAAGATAACCGGCCACTGCCTTGCAGCCGGGCTGGTCTCCGGCCGCCGATGTCTCGTAAAGCCGTTGCGCCGACCTGAGGTGGCGCCGCGCTGCACTGATAAGGTCTTGCCTATAGGCCATTCTCGCTCTCGCTTTGCCGGCCAACCGATACATGTTCATTGCGCGCCGTCAATGCCTTGCCGCACAACCGAGAAACCGTGGGTATGCGAGTATCGAAGTTAATATGGTGAGAGATGGTGGGGAGGGGAGGTTTCGGACGTGAGGCGTGATTTAGCTTCGACGGCCAACGTGGGTTTGGTGTGGACGCTCAATCAGGCAGCTCGGCAGACAGTCCCTGCTTAACCTGTAAAAAAGAAATGTGGGACCCGGAAGCTGGGCGCCTATCAAAAGGAGGCTGTCACTTCAATTCCTGGGGAAGATCGCTCCAATTCACCAGCTTGATATTGTCTCGCGACACCCAATCGGGATTTGAAGCCGGCGCCTTCCCGCGCGGATGCACGCCAACCACCTTTTTGCCCTGGCGTAAGCTTTCCTCAACTTCCCACGTGACCCATTTGCTTTGCTTCGTGCTATCGGAGACGTATACTACGCAGACAGACGACCGCTGAATACGTTCGGATATTTTCTCCTTGATATAAGCCGCCCGGTCGCTGTCGTATGGCTCGCGCACGGAGTGGTCGTTAAATTCGATATCGCTGTTCTCATTTTTCGCGTGTGCACGGAGGAGATTCACCTCGTCCATATCCTCGGTCGCGAAACTTATGAACACGTTGCGCTTGCCTCCTTGCAACGCCTGCTTGGCCTTTTCCTCAAGACTGCGAATGTCGCCAAGACGGCTCCAGCTTCCGCCGCTGCCTCCTCCCATTTACGCCTCCTCGATCTTGAATTCGTTACAAGCGATACAATTTCCGCAGGGCTCTTCGTCGCCCATATGGCAGGAATAAGTCCCCTCAATGCCCTTCATCCGCGCGAGGGCGATCACTTCATCCTTGTGGAAAGACGCCAAGGGCGCAAGCACCCGGATCTGTCGGCCCATGATACGTCCGATAAGACTTTCTGCTTCCCTAAGAAAACCCGAAGTCTGGTCCGGGAAAAGGGCCGTCTCCTCGTGCAACAAACCAATCGAGACTGCGTCGGCTCCCACCTTGAACGCGTGCGCCGACGCCACCAGCAAGAACAGCATGTTCCGACCCGGGGTGAAGGCGTCCTCGATGATATGCTGGCTCGGATCCGTGAGACCCGAGCGGATTAGCGCACCATACCCCGCTAGATTAGCGATCTCCAGGTTATTCAACGAAAGCTTCGTCATCGCGCGTTTGCAGGCCCTGAGCTCACGCTCCAGGGCCCTTTGGCCGTAATTTACGAAGAGGGGATGGATAAGTAGCCCTTCTTCCTTGGCCAGGTATGTGACGAGCGTCGAGTCCAATCCGCCGGAAACCAATGTCACGACGCTCATGCACAAATCTCCTGTCTTTTGAATACGCGCATGACGATCCAAATCGCCCAGTCCATGAGGCCAACCGCCATCCCCAGTCCCGAAGCATAATTTTTCAGTATCTCTTCGCGCCGCGAATATCCGTTCAAGTTGGATAAGCCCGATGAGTCCTTGGAGCCAAGGCCGATCTCGCTCATGTAGTCTAGCACATGCCTATCCAAAACCGCCAAGCCATACGTTATCCCGGTGTTTCGCAGAAACATGCTAGCTTGTTTTGGCCCCATTCCCGCGGCGTGCGCGACGAACCATCGACGCGCGTCCGCGGCATCGAGGAACCCCTCCAGGAGACCGGACAGCCCTTGAGCCTTGGCGTGAACAGCGCGATGCGTTGAGGCCAGCTGCTGTGCCTTTGCCTGAGGAAACCGATACCGTTGATGCCTGTCGCCAACCATCAGCGTCGATCTTAAGGTGTTTTCGAGAGTGTCAACGCAGACCGGCGCGCGACCTAGCAAGTGCCCTTTTTCCTCCAAGAGCTCCGCCGCCGCCACGGCCAGCGGATATTTGACCTGGCTGCTCAATATGCAACACGACAACTCTTTCCAAAGAACGGTTTCGCTTGTCTTGGCCTCGGAGGAAGCCACCCGGCGCTGTATTTCCGGATAAATGCACACGACAGCTTGTTCCAGTCGTCCAGCGTGGGTCATTTGGCGAAGATCCCCGGTAACTGGTTGGTGATCTGATTGGTGGCACCGTCTCCCAGGATTTTCAAGATGAACGCCTCCATTCTGTCCGTGTGGGCGTGCTCGTAAAGTTTCGCCGCGAAGGACCGATAGTAGTCGAGATTGTGGAAGGCAACCTTACCAGCGTAGTCGACCCTATCGTCGTCAATCGCAGCCAAGGTTACCTGTGAGTCGGAAAATTCAGTCTGATATACAAAAAAATCATAATGCTGGTAATGGTTTAACCTGTTTGTCGCGTGATCTATCGCCATTCGGCACCATTCTAGGCCGTCGAAGCTGTCGGCGCCAGCAGCCGCGAGGAGCGCTATGCTCCAGGGGTTCCCGGTGCCTAGGCAGTGCAGAGGTTGATATGACGGGAGCTGATCCAATGTTCTGCGAAGGGCTCGGACGGTCTCGGCGCGTTCAATGAGTCCGCGACCAAGTTCTCGTTCGGCCACCGCGATGATGGAAGGTTTCAGGGCATCCGCCACGGCCTTTACAACGCCTGGTAGCTGGCCGGTCACGAAGCCCGCCGTGGTACGGTGCGCGTGAACGATCGGAAGGACGTTCGAACCTGTCGCACGCGCGTCACGACGAACCGCTTCGATGACCTCATGGGCTGCCATAGCGGGGTCGGGTGATGGGTTCATGACATCGAAGCAATAGGACCAGTCGTGCGGAATACCTTCCAGGGCCTCATGAAATCGATCCGCCACCCATTCCGCGTCTCCGCGCCGGGTCGCCTCGTAATTTCCCGAGTCGACGAGAACTATGCCGTCGGCCGCGCGAATTTCCTCGAGCTCCAACTCGATGCCCTTGGGCCTACGGTCTCGCCACAGGTCATATGCGGATACCAGAACGGTTGGCGACCCGAAGACACGCAGAGCCTTGACCGCGTCTAGCGGAGCGAGTTGAGTTTCATGGGACGAAACCGACAGGAAAACTGCTGGCAAGGACAGGGAGGTATTCCCGACCGATGACGGCCTCGTTGATGGCATGCGGCGAGGGACGAGCGTGCTAATTTTACGCAGCAACTTTTGAAACAGAGGGTGGCCCTCGGTTCTATCCCATATCCGAAAGTCAACCCTAGTTAAGCTTCCATAGGTATACGGAAGCCTCGCGTCGTCGATCATCAGCGGCAAGATCGCGACCCCCGCGTCTCGCGCCAGCCTCATCTCGTCTATGACCGTTTCCTTGACGGTCGAATGCACCGACATTATCGCGACCGCGCATTTTGTCTTGGCGATCTGCTGGGGTACAATCTCGATGAAATCGCCAACCAACGTGTCATCCCACCACACGTCCCAGTGCTTCTTGAGAAGCGCGACGATTTCACTTGTTATGATGTCATCCTCACTCGCGTGGATAACATAGACGTCGGACATGCGTTGATTCTCTCCCCAAGGCCGTCCGATCCTATTGATCCAAGAGAGATTTGCAACCGCTTTCGGCGTTAATTCAACTTACGGGCGTCCGTGCAGACCTGATAAATCGCGGACGCGAAATCGTTGCCAACCCCGCCCCGAGCGCGAGAAGACAAGCGCGGGCGTCCTTCCTCATCCAAGATCACTCCCGACGTCCTTTTCGCCAGCAAATGGGAGAGCGTTTCGTCCGAAAGCCCGTCGGCGATAACAAGCACGGCTTTGCTGGTTTCCCCGGTCATCATGGTTTCTTCGATTATCATGGGATCTTCGATTATTCGCGCCTCTAGGCCAAGCTTACGGATGCAGAAAGCCGCCTCTTGAAGAGTATAGCGCCGTCCAAGGGTGTTTCCGATACCAAATACCTCGATCATTTCATGCCGCAAGCTCACCGGATGCGCCATGGGCAGGGTGGATTCGTCGATGGGATCCGTCGGGTTGTCGCAATACACGGATACGGCACGGGATGCCTTGTCGGCCGCTTCCTGTGGTGAATATGACGCGAACGCCCAATAGTGAGCAAAAACGCCTGAAAAGACGTCGCCTGTTCCGATCTTGAATGTCTTCGCTGATCGATAAATGGGTATCTCACTCGGAGGCATGCCGTTCGCGAAGACTAATGCCCCATGAATACCTTGCTTGACCACGATGACATCGGCGCCCTTGGACGCGAGCAACCTGTATGCTCCGTCGCGAATGTCGTCGTTCCTTGAGTAAGCTTGGAATTCTTCCCGGTTCATCACAAGGGCAAGGTCGCGCGCGGTTGACCCGTTCACCGAGAAAGGTTCGGGCGAGCGAGGCGATTGTGGATCATAGACAACTCTCTCTCCTCGAACACGAGCCGTGCCTTCGAGCATGCCAAAACGAAGAACACTCCGTCCGTCAACCTCAATCGGCTGGCATTGCTTGATGGCGCCCGGACGCGGCTCGATAAACGGATCGGAGAGGGGATGGAAATAAGCGAACGCTATGTCCTGCATCCTTGGCCGCCATCGGAAAGCCACACCAAGTCGCTCAAGAAACGCGACCGTATCGACGGGTGGCTGCCTATCATAACAGTGCAGCGTGATGCTAGCGCTCAAACGACTAACCGCCATGGCCGCCCGCAGACCGGACCCCCAAACGCCGTCCCACCGAGGAGTTTCACACAATTCCCTGTAGATGCCACCCGCGACGTGCATTTCAACCTCCCGCCGTGTCCATCCCAATCCAGCGACCTTCGTAACCAATCGATATTTCAAGAACAAAAACAACCCTTGAACATGCTGGTGATAACCTTTCAGGGCGACGGGTCGCGTCTTGTGGTTGCGATATTCGCGCGTTAAAGATTGCCGAGGTTGTTGGGTGGTATTACCCTATACTGCTCGTACCAGGAAAGTTTTAACGACGTGCGGCAGGGGCGACAGTGATCACGGAACAATTCGATTATCCCGCTCTCTATGAAACGGCGGGGAAGATGTCGACAGACTCGCAGAGGTTGTTCCTGTGGCTGGTGCGCGGAGAATACGCCCTGCTTTTTATGGCCGCCGTTCTGTCCATGAACTTCTACGCGACGTCGCACTATTTCATCATCCCGGCGGTGATACTAATCGCATCCCTGGTTATCCTCATTTTCAGAAGTCTGCAAAAACCGGAGCAGGATTGGTACAGAGGAAGGGCCCTCGCCGAATCCATCAAAACTTCATGCTGGAAATATTGCATGAGATCGGAGCCTTTCGGCGACAATGACAGCGTTGCGACACGCCATGCCGAATTTCGCACCTACCTCACCGAGATCTTGCGAGCTAACCGCCTCATTGGGGATCGCCTCCCGGCCGACAACGCGGCAGAGGAACAGATCACGACCTCAATGGAGGCAGTCAGGGCGCTACCTCTGGAAGAGCGTAAAAAGTATTACGACAAAAACCGAGTGAGGAACCAGCGTACCTGGTACGCGAAAAAGGCGAGCGGCAACAAGAAATCAAGCAGAAACTGGATGATCGCGAGCATCGCCTTCTACGGCATCGCGATTGTGTTGAGCCTCGTCCGCATCACCGACCCCGGTTTCGCGTATTGGCCAGTCGAGCCCGTCATCGTGGTGGCCTCATCCATTCTTGGATGGGTTCAGATAAAGAAATTCAATGAACTGGCATCCTCCTACACACTCACGGCACACGAGATTGGCATCATCCAGGGCAGGATCGCGGACATCTCTAGCGAGGATGAGTTTTCGAAGTTTGTCCTGGACGCCGAGCAAGCGTTTTCCCGCGAGCACACGCAATGGGTCGCCCGGCAACAACATACATAGCGGTTCTCCATGGATCACCAGTGCTGGGCTGACCTCCGGGGAGATGCCCTGGCTTGGCGCTTCAACCTTTCAATAGATCGCGCCATAGGCGCGGACGGTCACACGGAAGAGAAGATGTTTAATTTATTCATGACGAGCGTCGAGGATTACTGGACCGAGACGAACGAAACGTCTTTTGGTTGGGATCGAGTGTTTGAATATACCGATCCGGAATTGAAACGGACGTATATGCCTCATGCCCAGGAGGCGATAGAGCGCCTCCTGGGCATGCCGGTACTGTTCACCTACGAGTATTCCAAGAAACCACCGGAGAACGATGGGGACCTTCCGGGGCCTTTGAGGATTGGACGAATTGTCGATATCAAACCTTCTACGAAGCAAGTCGATGTTACTTTCGAGATCGATCCTGGCGTCGAGCCCATCAACGCGCGGGAAATCTATCGGATCGCCGATCAACTACAAATTCAATCTGGTGAAAACTTCCGGTCACATTGGGCGCTCAAACCCGTCGACCTCATTGAACTCCTGAAAAAAGAAAGTCTTTACAGGACTATAACAGCACCCAAGGTCGAGGACGAATTGCGTAGTTTCGCGAATGATATCGCGAAACCTGGAGAGGAGAAGGACAGGGTTTTCGTTGTGCATGGGCACGACAAAAGCGCCCTCTACAACGTCGCCCGTTACATAGGCAAAATGAAACTCGAGGATGTCGTGCTCGCGGAGCGCGCGAATGCCGGCAATACCGTGATATCGAAATTGCTCAGCCTATCATCTGACGTGAAATATGCAGTGGTCATCCTAACCCCAGACGACGTCGGCGGCCCCAAGGGTGGAGAGCAGGCCTACCGCCCGCGACAAAACGCGATTCTGGAACTTGGTTATTTCCTTGGAAAGCTGGGTGCATCCAAGATCGCCATCCTCAAATCCGGAAATCTCGAGCTACCTAGCGACTTCGCCGGGGTTGTTACGATTGACTACGACACCTCGGGCGCTTGGCTACTGCCTCTCGTGAAGGAATTCAAAGCTGCCGGTCTTCGCTTCGACCTTAACGGAATCCTTTGAAACAACGGTCAACAACGGAGATCTCCGATGGCACGTAAACCGCTGTGCTTTGTCTTAATGCCGTTCGGCACGAAATCGGCCGGCGGCGAAAAACCTATCAATTTCGACGCTGTCTATGACGAATTCATCAAGCCCGCCATCGAGGAGGCCGGTCTCGATCCCATTCGCGCGGACGAGGAGCAGGCTGGAGGAATAATCCACAAGCCAATGTTCGAGCGGCTTGTTCTCTGCGAGTACGCAATCGCTGACCTCACAACGGCAAACGCAAACGTCTTTTATGAACTTGGGGTCCGTCACGCGGCGAAGCCACGAACGACGGTCCTCCTGTTCGCGAAGGACCAGGGCCGACTGCCGTTCGATGTCGCCCCTCTCAGGGCCATGCCCTATTCGATCGGTGCCAGCGGCGGCCCCATTGATAAGACGAAGTCAATTGAAGCGCTGGTCGCGCGTTTGAAGGCAGCCAGGACGGCTGTCGATAAGGATAGTCCACTCTTCCAACTGATTGACGAGTATCCAGAAACGAAGATTGCCCACGAAAAGACCGACATCTTTCGCGAGCAGGTAGCCTACGGAGAAGAGCTTAAGACGAAACTTCGCGCGGCTCGAAAAGAGGGACGGGACGCTGTCTACGCCATCGAGGAGTCGCTTGGAAGCCTCGAGGATGAAGAAGCCGGGGTGATCGTGGATCTATTCATCTCCTATCGCAGCCTAGAGGCCTGGGCCGACATGGTCCGAATGTTCTCGAAAGTGGACGCCACCCTGCGTAACACGATCTTGCTTCGCGAGCAGTATGCCCTGGCTTTCAATCGAAATGGTGATGGTGAGGAAGCCCAGAAGATTTTGGAGCAACTCATCCATGAGAGGGGTCCGAGCAGCGAGACCTACGGGATACTTGGCCGCGTTTACAAGGATCGCTGGTTGAAGGCGAAGGAAGAGGGAAAGACTGGCAAGGCTAAGGGTCATCTACGACAAGCCATTGAAACCTACCTGAAGGGCTTCGAGGCGGATTGGAGAGATGCCTACCCGGGCATAAACGCGCTCACCTTGATTCACGCCCAAGATCACGCGGATCCGCGAATTCCTGAATTGAGATCGGTTGTCGAGTATGCGGTTAGAAGAAAGATTGCCAGCGGGATTTCAGACTATTGGGATTACGCGAGTCTCTTGGAGTTGGCCGTCCTGGCTAAGGATCCAGTATCCAGTGAAACTCATCTCGGTGACGCGCTCAGCCACATCCGAGAGGGCTGGGAGCCCAAGACGACGGCAAAAAATTTGTCAGTCCTTCTTGAGGCACTACCAGCGGACTCCAATGATCGTCGCTGGATCGAGAATATCATCAACGAGTTGCTTGGAACCTGATCTAGCATGGCATACGACGTCTTCATCAGTCACGCCTGGAGCTATAGCGAACGCTACGCGGGTGTCATTCGGTTGCTGGATATCGCTTCTCGCAACCTCTCTTGGTTCTCCTACAGGGACTATAGCGTTCCCCGAAGCGAACCCATCATAGCGCCCAACGAAACCGTCCGAAACTCGGTCTTGAAAGCGCGGCTGAAAGAGCAAATCCGCCAGGCAAGCTGCGTGATCGTGCCTGCCGGTATGTACGTGAACGATCGTTTCTGGATACAAACGGAGATCGACTTGGCGCTCAACGCGTTCATGTATCCCAAGCCGATCATTGGCATCCGAAGGCGCAGCCAACAAAGAACACCGGTCGAGCTCGAGCGTCAGGCAAACGTGATGGTCAACTGGAACAGCAACAGTCTGGCCACCGCGATATACGAGGTTTGCGGATAGGCCAAAAGAGGCGGTCCGCGCTACGCCCCTGCCTTCACGCAGTGCGGGCCTTAGAAGGCGACGCGAAACGCATCCGACGATCCTCAGATGGCATATTTGAGATAAGTTGGGCTGTCACCGGTCACGTCGTGGAGCCGAGTGGAAACCCCAACGAGCGTCAGAGGCGACGCGCGAAGTCCGCTAGCTCCGCCTTGGCGGCAGAGTCCAACGCCATGTCCCAGTTGGGCTGCGGCTCTCTGAGGGCGGTCTCGATTGCCTCACGCACCAAGGCGGCGCCGACCTTGCGGCCGACCTCCAGTGTCAGCGCATCAGACGCTTCGGCCCGTGCGATTTGCCAAAGCCGGACGTGCTCCGCGGTCGGGTCAAGCTGATCGCCCAAAAAACGGGCTAGATCATCGACGGGCACGATGCCCCGCTCGCCAAGCGCGGCGCCCAGTTGTACGGTAATCCGGGTAATGGGCGGCATTGCGCCGTTGAACAACCAGGCATTGGGGTCGATCCGCTGAGTCTCGAACACAGCACCGGCGATCGCCCGCCAAAACCCCGCCTGGTCGACTGCGGCTTGCTGCGAGGCGTTCAAGCCGTTTAGGCCCCAGGCGAGGGCCGGGTAGGCCGGGTTGTCTACGCCGCGCTGGACCGGATAGCTCAGTGCCTCCCGCACCTCGTAGGTTTCCAACCACAAGGTCTTAAACCACAGGGCGAGGTCCGGGATGCGGGAGAGGACACGAGCGACCACGTCGGACTCCGGCGAGCGCGTGGTCATGCCGTCGGCGCGACCTGTCGCCGTCACCAACCCCTGCCGGACCCCGTTGGCAAGGATTTCTGCCGCCGCAATTGCATCGCCATGCGCCTCCAGGATCGAGGCCTCGGCCAAGATCCGATGAACTACCCAAAGCGGCTCTTCGGCGCGGATCCACCCGAACGCCGCTTCACCGAGTGGTGTGATGTGGGTGGATAGGCCGGCGAGGAGACGGTCGCGGACGGCGCGTTGGGCGTCGATATCCACCTGGGCCCGACCGGCTCGACGGGAAGTACCGCGCCAGATGATCTGCTGCAGCCATGCCCGCCCCAACCAGTGTCCGTCAGGCCGAGATAGAACCACCTCCAAGATGCGCTCAACGCAGGCCTCCGCGCTAGGCATGTCATCCATGGCCATGGCCGGGAGGCGCCCCTCGATCGCCTCAAGCAGCACGAACGGAACGACCGGACCCAAGGGTGCGCCGTCGTCAGAAAAGATCGGCGGGCAGGCGCTGACCAAGGCTGCGACCCGGTCGATGTCGAGCGATTCTAGTGGCTCGGCGAACCCCGACTGAAACAGCGAGGGTAAGCCGGTTAGCAGCACCATGTAGCTCTCGGGCCAGAGAGTAGCGGCTGCTTGGTGCGCCCAGCGATCGCCTACAGGCATGCCGTCATGGCGGGGCCACAGGTCGCGCGTGGTCAGTGGCGCCCCGACCGTCCGTTCGGCGTACTGCCGCAGACGATCATTGAAACGAGAGCCCCATAAGCCCTGTAGGCGCGTCTGCAATCGCGCCAACAGCGGGTAGGTGTCCGCTTGACCCGCGACGCGGGCGCAGATCGCGGCGGCCAAGTCCCTGTTACCGACATCGCCGAGTATCTGAAGCTCGTCGACCGCATAGAAAAGCCCCGTCCGGGTTGCGGAAACGGCGACTTCCAGGGCTGCGTGAGCCATCAGCCACGCGAGAGGCGGATCAAGATGAAGGGGCTGTCCCGCGGCCGCATTGGCGACGATCGCGTCACGCCAACTGGGTAGCCCGGCCGCTGCCAAATGCTGGGCTAGGCTCTCCGAGCCGCCCGAGTCGTCCAGCGGCTTTAAGCCGCGTGAAAAGAGCTCATCCGAGCCTTCGGATGCTGCAATCCACTCCATGGTCGCAGCGAGCGCTGCGGCGCCGTCGACCGGCGCTGGAAGAGTCAGGCCGTTAGTCATCGACGTCCCCTCGCACTTGGCCGGCAGGCGGACGTTAGATCCATTTGGCCAAGCGGCGTAGCTGATGGCCCACCTCATGCCTCAACGACCAAATCGCCGGCGGCCGATTGGGCCACCATGTCTCGAACGGCTCAGCTTCGGCGAAAGTCTCCGCTAAGGCCTGGGCCAATTCAGTGGGTTGGGCGACGAGGGTCATCAGACTAATCTCGCCGCCCCCCATCTTGTTGAACGAATGGCCGGCGTGCCAGATGACATCGTCGATCTGAAGGAAGCGGTCGTGCAGACGGCGCCCACGGGACACTCGGATGTCGATCTCGCCGAACTCTTGGGCCGGGTCGCGGAAGGCCGCGATTTTCTTCAGCATGAGATCCCCGAAGCTATCGCCGTTGGGGTCGACACGCTTGTGACGGCGGGGACGAGGATTGATCAGGCCGCGGATCGCGACGCCCTGGTACTGGGTGGCCGTCGCGAACTGCTGCAGGTCGTCAGCGTCCAAGTAAGGGTCAACGAATAGGACATGAGAGCGTGCGCAGGCGATCAGCCCACATATCCAATTCACCGTCTCCTCGCGGTTGTGCTCAAACAGGCGAACGCCCGGCGGGACCTGCGGGGCCTCCGCAGGCCGGAGCGCGCCCTGCCGCTCAGCCCGCGCGTCCTGGAGGCGTTCGAGTGCCCGCAAGGGTGTCATAGGGGGCTCAGATCGCCGAGCTGGAGTGGGTCGGACATACACCGTGCGCGCACGCGCATCAGGGGCCCTGGCCGGCGGGTCAACGTGACGAGCCTTGGCCTCCGCTACGACAGAGGAGGAGACAGAGACGCTGCGGAAGAAGAAGGCCGGCGGCTCGCGGTCCAATACGCCGCGCACGGGACAGAACAACTCCTCGCGCACCATGGCGACCTGGGAGCGCGCCGGAGCGCGGAAGCGGCCCAGTGCATTTGGCGCGCCTTCGGCGCGCCACGCCGGCGCGCCCGCGCGAACCTCTTCGACCGCCATTCGCAGTGACGTGACGTTGGCGCCCCGTCGCGGGGTGCCGCCAAGCTCCAGAGTCTCTGATGTCGCCGACCGGTTGACGATGCGCGCGCCAAAGCTGCGCAGCAGCGGATTTGGCGCAATCAGAACGCCCGCGCCCAGCCAGTCATCATAGGCCAGCAAATCAAAATGGATGTGGTCACGAAGCCATTGCCGGGCGCGGCCTTGGGCGCTGACGTCGACCATGCTATCGCGCAGCGCTTGAACCGGCTCGGCCAGAGCCGCCATCGGCACCAAGCGATGTAACCGCGGTCGGCCGTGCCAAGATGGCGAGAAGGGCGGCGGCTCCGCGAGGACCGTAAAACCGTGGTAGTCGGGTTCAGGACCTAGCGCCGAGGCGGTGATCGCAAAGGCCTTGCCCGGAATAGTAGCGCGCCCATCTTTCAAGGCCTCGTACCAGTCGAGCGCCTCCGCCAACGGCAGCGCGGTCCGGCCCACGCACAGCCGATCGTCACCGAAGTTGTCCCACCAGCCGCCGCCTGGCGGATTTGGGGGAGCTGGCATTTCGGTCGGCAACAGCTCAACCGAAGCGAACAGCAGATGGTTCACCCGGTCGCGCACGAGTGTGACCAGGCGCAATACGCCAGCGTTGTAGTCGCCAGGGACAAGAGGCGGCCACCGCCCTGGCTGCGACGCCGGCCCATGGGAAGCTGTTGATTGCATTAGGTGGAATATGGTAGATTCGGTCAATGGAAGCGAGTCAGATCTCCTTCCAGGCGGACTAATAGAGCGCCTTATCCCCACCTCGCCGGCAACTGGAGCGTTGTGCTTTCGGACCCACTCCGGCGTCTGTTTCTTGCGCACAGCCTGTTAGGAGCAGGAGACGCCCCTCAAGCTATCAATTACATCGTACTGTCGACGGGTTTCGGCGGCCATAGAGCGTCTTCGAAAGACGGTGGCACCCGACTTCGATTCAAACTACGCCAATCGATGAAAGTCGTATGCCCGGATTTCGAGCGGCAGCTTTTGCCGATCCCGCGCCAGAAGTCGATGGTCGGTAGCCGGCCCCACATCGGCATTCCCGAGAGCAGGTAGCCGCCCGTACAGGGGAATTCGGCGCGAACATAACGACTCAACGACGGGGTCGGCGGTTCGAGTCCTTTCAAGGCGTGAGATCTGCGCAACCACGACGTTCTATGGAGTGGATTGTGTGCATATTGGTGAGTGACAGCCGCACGAGGCGATGCGTCTGCCGCCGCTTGGAGTGAGGCGGTATTCCACCCCAGGTTGCACTTGATCTGAGACAGCAGATCGTGAGCTATCTGGCAGACCCGCGCAGGTGGTGGAACGATGGGAGCCGCTTGCGCGACACTCCATAGTTACATTCGATCGATCCTTCAGCAAACTATGCCGGCAGAAGGCCTGCAGCGCGGTAGCTTTCGATCAGAGTGTCATACAGCGAGATGTCCGCACGGCTTCTTGCCATGAGTTGGGCGCCTGCCACCGCTGCGAACACGGCCTTGGCGCGTGCCTCGCTCGCTTCCAGACTGACGACGCCCGTCGCGACCAGCGCCTTCTTCAACCAGGCAACATTGACGTCGGCAAATATCTGGACTTCCGTTTTCAACTGGTCTGGCAGATCGTCATATTCCGCACCCATGAAACTGCACAGGCACATGCGGTTCTCGTTTTCGAGGGCGCGCCGAAATGTTTCCGGGTAGAAGCGCAGCCGCTCCGCCGGATCGGCAATCTCGTCCCAAGCCTTGTCAAGATCGGCAGCCGCGTCCTCCCAATAGCGTTTGGCGACCGCTGACGCTAAGTCAGCCTTGCTTGGAAAGTGATAGTAGAGGCTGGCAGCCTTTATGCCTACTTCGGCAGCCAGATCGCGCATGCTGAGACCACCATAGCCACGGGCCTGCGCCGTTTTCTTTGCGGCTTCAAGGATATCCTCACGCGCATTCCTGCTCATTTCATGCCTTTCTGATCGAGCCCAGTTAATCAAAAAAAGGGGATTGACCAAGGGAAAGTTTGCTTCTAGCGTAATCTAACTAACGTTAGTTAGATAAATGGAGCACAAAATGCAACAGGATAACCTCTACTATACCGACGCCACCAAACTGGCCGAACTCATCCTCACCAAGCAAGTTTCGCCCGTCGAGGTCGTTAAGGCGCATCTCGATCGCATCGACGCGGTCGATCCCAAGGTCAACGCCATTGTCACGATGGCTGACGGCGCGATCGCAGCCGCCAAGAAGGCCGAAGCGGCTGTCATGGCCGGCGACACGCTCGGTCCACTTCACGGGGTTCCTTTCACCGTCAAGGACAGCATCGATACGGCCGGCGTTCTCACCCAGCGCGGCTCGCCGATCTTCAAGGGACGTGTGCCCGACACCGACGCCACCGCCGTCGCCCGTGTCAAGGCCGCCGGAGGCATCCTGATCGCCAAGACCAATCCGCCGGAGTTCGCCACCTCCATTGAGACCGACAACCTTCTTACCGGCCAGACCAACAACCCCTGGAATCTCGACTACACGCCGGGCGGGTCGAGTGGCGGCGAGTCGGCCGCGATCGCAGCCGGCATGTCCCCGCTTGGTATCGGCAGCGATCTGTCGATCTCGACCCGTGGACCCGCCGCCCACACCGGCATTGTCGGCCTCAAGGCAACGCATGGCCGCGTGCCGTTGACCGGGCACTGGCCGCGCGCACCGCGCCGCCTTTGGCATATCGGCCCGATGGCGCGCAGCGTGCGTGACGTGGCACTGGCCTACTCGATCATCGCCGGCCCCGACGGTGCCGACGGCTTCTCCACCGTCCCGCCGACGATCGATCTCGGCGGGCTTCAGATCCGCCCACTCCGCGTGGGTTGGATCGCCGACAATGGCTTCTTCGGGCCGATCGATCCAGAGGTGGCGGCAACGGCGAAGGCCGCAGCGCAGGCGCTGGCCAGCATCGGCGCCGAGGTGGAGGAAGTCGATCTGCCGCTCCTGCGCGACACCGACACCGTCAGCGTTCTGTGGCAGCTCCATCAGATGGAAGCCGGCCCCGGATTTCGGAAGGCCGTCGCCGGTCATGAGGATCTGGTGTTCCGTCATGCCAAACTGGTTCTCGATGGCGCCGAGACGCCGATCGCTGACTTCGTCGCCCACGAGCAGACGGTGGAACGCCTGCGCGACGAGTTCGCCAGCTACTTCCAGCGGTACGACGTGCTGCTTGCGCCTGTCACGCCGTTCCCGGCCACGAAGCACGGCCTGAACGACGTGATCGTGGACGGAAAGGCCTGGTCGCCCTTCCAGGTCATGAACGGGACCTCGCCCTTCAGCCTGACCGGCCTGCCGGCGATGACCCTGCGGTTCGGGACCAGCCACAACGGCCTGCCGATCGGCGTGCAAGTCGTGTCCTCCTGGTATGCGGAGTCGACGATGTTCGACGCGGCCGCGCGTCTGGAGTCGGTAAGCCAGGTTCGTAACCTGCATCCGGCGCTCTAAAGCAAAGTCACCCGGATCGCGTTTCCAAGTCCGTTGATCGGAACCAGGCGGCCGGCTGGAATGTCACGAAGAAGACATTTCTCGCCCCGTTTGAGTTGCTGATCCTCGATCAGCCTCCTGCACGGACCGTTCAGGCAGCCGGAATTCAAAATCACCCCATATTCTTGATCAGGAGATCTCACAGATGACTGGAAAGACAGACCTCCACCGCCGTGCCCTTCTGCGCGCCATGACCGCGGCATCGGGCACGGTTCTCGCATCGGCAATCATGGCAAAACCTGCTTCGGCTCAGTCGAGCACGATAAAGCCCGTTGCTGGCGCGTTCGGTCCAACCGACTTCGAGCCGATCGATGTAGAGACCAAAGACAACACGATTTTCGTCCGCGAATATGGAAGCGGCTCTCCTCTGCTTCTCGTGCACGGCTTTCCCCGCAGCAGCCTGATGTGGCGCTTCATGGCGCCGGTCCTGGCAAAGAACCACACCGTCATTTGTGTCGACCTTCGCGGTTATGGGCGCAGCGGCGTGCCCGCTTCGGGTGACAACCATTATGCCTATTCGAAGAGAGCCATGGGCGACGAGCTTGTCGAGGTTATGGACAAGCTCGGATTCTCCAAATTCGATGTCGTCGGTCACGATCGCGGCGCGCGTGTCGCCTATCGCCTCACGCTCGATCACCCCGAAAAGGTCCTGCGGCTGGCGGCGTTTGACGCCATTCCTCCGAGGGTTGGGGTCATGCCGATGCAAGATTTGCTCTGGCTTACTGGCCCTGGACGCTTCTTGCTCAGAAGGCACCGCTTCCTGAAAGATACCTTGCCGGTGATCCGGATGCCATCTTCGACAACACATTCGGCCAAGGCTCGTTTGGTCGCGATGTGAGGGCCGAATATACTGCGACCTATCACGATGCTGCTCGGACACATGCTGTCTGCGAGGAGTTTCGCTTCAGTTGTCGCTCGTCATGGATGCCTTTCTGGTAGAGTTTGATGATGATCGCGGCCGCTCGCTCGGCTTCCTCAGATGAGGCTTCCAGGTGGTTCTGTTGGCAGAACTGGTCAAGAGCCGCTTGGCATTTCAATAAATCCTCTGAGGTCAACGGCTCGTCATGCCGATGAAATCTCCGGGTCATTTCAAAGTTCTTCCTTTGTCACTCAGACGGACATCAGAAGTCCATGCCTCCAGGCGGCATCGGCGGGACCGGTACATCCTTCTTCGGCTTCTCGGCAACCATTGCCTCGGTGGTAATCAGCAGGCCGGCGACCGAGGCAGCGTCCTGCAGCGCAGTGCGAACGACCTTGACCGGGTCGATCACACCCTGATCGTAAAGGTCACCGAACTCGTTGGTCTGGGCGTTCCAGCCATAGCCAAATTCTGATTTCTCACGCAGCTTACCGACGATGATCGAGCCTTCGGCACCCGCGTTCTCGGCGATCTGGCGCACCGGCGCTTCGATTGCACGGCGGACAAGCTCGATGCCGTGCCTCTGGTCGGGATTCTCGGTCTGAACGCTGTCGAGTGCCTTGACGGCTCGCAACAAAGCGACGCCACCGCCGGGCAGCACGCCCTCCTCGACCGCCGCCCGCGTGGCGTGCATAGCGTCGTCAACGCGGTCCTTGCGTTCCTTCACCTCGACCTCGGTCGAGCCGCCAACGCGGATGACTGCAACGCCGCCAGCAAGTTTGGCCAGCCGCTCCTGCAGCTTCTCGCGATCGTAGTCGGAGGTGGTTTCCTCGATCTGCGCCTTGATCTGGGCGACGCGGCCCTGAATCTCGCTCTTCGAGCCTGCGCCGTCGACGATCGTCGTGGTTTCCTTCTCGACGACGACCTTCTGCGCACGGCCAAGCATGTTGAGGGTGACGTTTTCGAGCTTAATGCCGAGGTCCTCGGAAACCGCCGTCCCGCCGGTCAGGATGGCGATGTCCTCGAGCATGGCCTTGCGGCGATCGCCGAAGCCCGGCGCCTTGACAGCAGCGATCTTCAGACCGCCGCGCAGCTTGTTGACCACGAGGGTCGCCAGCGCCTCACCCTCCACGTCCTCGGCGATGATCAGCAACGGTTTGCCGGATTGAACGACCGCCTCGAGCACCGGAAGCAGCGCCTGCAGGTTCGAGAGCTTCTTCTCGTGGATCAGGATGTATGGTTCCTCCAGCTCGACGCGCATCTTGTCCGGATTGGTGATGAAATAAGGCGAGAGATAACCGCGGTCGAATTGCATGCCTTCAACGACCTCGAGCTCCGTCACGGCGGTCTTGGCTTCCTCGACCGTGATCACCCCTTCGTTGCCGACCTTTTCCATCGCCTCTGCAAGGAAACGGCCAATCTCCGCGTCGCCATTGGCCGAGATTGTGCCAACCTGGGCGATCTCGTCGTTCCTGGTGACTTTACGGGCGTTCCTCCGCAGCTCCGCGACCACAGCGTCGACCGCCTTGTCGATGCCACGCTTGAGGTCCATGGGGTTCATGCCGGAGGTGACGGCTTTCGCTCCCTCCTTGACGATCGCCTGGGCGAGAACCGTTGCCGTGGTGGTACCGTCGCCGGCGATGTCACTGGTTTTCGAGGCCACTTCGCGCACCATCTGGGCGCCCATATTCTCGAACTTGTCTTCAAGCTCAATCTCTTTGGCGACGGTCACGCCGTCCTTGGTGATGCGGGGCGCACCGTACGACTTGTCGATAACGACGTTGCGTCCCTTGGGGCCCAACGTGACCTTGACGGCATTGGCGAGAATATCGACGCCGCGCAGCATCTTCTCGCGGGCTTCGGTGTGGAATCTCACTTCTTTGGCAGCCATTTTTCTACTCCTTCAATCGATCTGGCTCGCTCAGGCGACCTTCTTCGCCGATGCTTCGCTCTCGATCACGCCCACTACGTCGGATTCCTTCATGATTAGGAGGTCCTCACCGTTGAGCTTGATCTCTGTGCCGGACCATTTGCCGAACAGGATACGGTCGCCCACTTTGACGTCGAGTTCGACCAGCTTGCCGCTGTCATCGCGTGCGCCCGGCCCAACAGCGATGACCTCACCTTCCTGCGGCTTTTCCTTCGCCGTGTCTGGGATGATGATGCCGCCGGCCGTCTTTTCCTCGGCTTCAATGCGGCGGACCAGGATTCGGTCATGCAATGGATGGAACATGTCGTTCTCCTCATGGACAAACAGGTTTTTAGAGGTTCCTCCGCGCCGCATTCGGAGCGAATCCGACGCGGGGCGTACGATGCTTTCGGCATCGCGCGCCAATCGATCTGGTTTCTGGTTTTTCGAGTTTCAAGAGGGTGGAGAGAATTTTTTAGCACTCGTGCCTATTGAGTGCTAACGCCATGAATTCACAGGGCCATTTCACGCCGGTCCGGCTCGACTAGGTTTGACACCCCTCTTGACGCAAGACAATGGCATTCCCAACTGATTCCTGTCGATGCCCAAATGGGGTCGGCATGGTCAGGGAGCGCCGAGCTTCTTGGCGCTCCCTCGTTTCTATGTTGCTCTACGGAGGATGTGGTTATGAGAACAAACCTCGACTTTACCCCCTTCTACAGGTCAAGCATCGGCTTCGACCGCATGTTCGACCTGCTCGAAAACGCCAGCCTCAACGGTGACAACTGGCCGCCTTACAACATTGTCAAACTCGGCGAAGACGCGTACCGCATCGTCATCGCGGTGGCAGGTTTTGCCGAGGACGAGCTGACGATCACCCACGAGGCGAACATGCTCGTGGTCAACGGCGCGAAGTCGGAGGATGAGGAGGTACAGTACCTGCATCAGGGCCTCGCTGTGAGGCCGTTTGCGCGCAGATTTGAACTCGCCGATCATGTCATCGTCGAGGGCGCAAAGCTCGAAAACGGGCTCCTCGTCATCAATCTCAAAAAGGAAATCCCTGAGGAGATGAAGCCGCGTCGAATAGCCATCCAGGCCGAGCCGACGAAGCCCGCTTCGAAGCAGATCGAAGGCGACAAGGCAGCCTAGTGTGGCGCGCAATACTCGATCCTCGGTTGTTGCCGAACAGCCGAGGAAGCAGTTGACAAAAAGGAGAAAAAGAAACCGAAGAAAGGATGAAGCTATGAGTGTACGTGATCTGATCCCTTGGAGCCGTGGCAGCAGCCAGGTTCCGAGCGTGTATCGCGGTGATGACATGGATCCATTCCTGTCGCTGCACCGCAATGTCAACCGTTTGTTCGACGAAGTCTTCCGCGGTTTCGGCTCGCCATCGTTGTTCGGTGATACGCCCATCAATGGCGCGTGGCCGCACGTGGAGATCGAGGAGAATGACAACGAGATCCGCATCACAGCGGAGGTTCCGGGCATCGATCCAGACGCCGTCGAGGTGCTGCTGGAAGACGGTGTGCTTACGCTTCGCGGCGAAAACAAAAAGGAGGCCGAGGACAAGGATCGCCGCTTCAGCGAGCGCTACTACGGGCGCTTCGAACGGCGACTGGCTCTTGGTCGTCAGGTCGATGAGGGTAAGGTTGCCGCTACGTTCAAGAACGGCCTGCTCACAGTGACGCTGCCGAAGACCGAAAAGGCGCGAGCCAACGTCAAGCGGATCACGATCGATAGCACCAAATAATACCGCTCGCCGCAAGCCAGCCGGGTAGAGACATGCCCGGCTGGTTACTAGCGCGGTTCGAACCGACGACGTCGATGACGGAACCATAGACAATTGGGTCCGTGCTGAGCGGAAGTTCGCGGAGCACGTCGGCAACCGGCGCCTGGCGGTTGGCATCAACCCGCCATGGAGGGGTATTGGTTATTATCCCTTCCAGCGCCTTTGACAAACTTTGCCAAAATCGGTTATGGTGCCTTCAAATGGAGGTTACCAATGGCCACGATGAACGTATCTCTTCCAGACTCGATGAAGGATTGGGTGGAAGCCCAGGCTAGGACCGGGCGATATTCGAACGCTAGCGACTACGTGCGTGACCTGATCCGCCGCGACCAGACACGAAACGACAAGATTGCCGCCATGCAAAGCTTCGTCGAGGCCGGGCTCCAAAGTGGTGTTGGCATCCGATCAAAGGATGAACTCTTTGCTGAAGCAATGGCTCGCGCCAGCAAGTCATGAGTTTTAAGCTTTCTGTCGAAGCGGAAGAGGACATTATTGCGATCGCCGAGCAAGGTGTCCGTATGTTCGGGGCGGGGCAGGCAAAGCGCTACCACGATGAACTTTTCGCATTATTTGATCTGATAGCTTTCAATCCACGCATCGCGCGCGAACGGGATGAAGTTGATCCGCCCGTTAGAATTCATCCCTTCAAAGCACATCTAATCGTTTATCGGATCGAAGACGATGAGACAGTTTTTGTAATACGAATTCGCCACGGGCATGAAGATTGGGAAAGTAATTCAATTTAGCGCCCTCGGATGGAGCTGGGGGATTTGGTGGGTCTCAAGTTCGAATCGGTTCAAGGCGCGACAAGTACACTGATCCACAGCGGTAGCCTCCTCGTCCGAAAATCTCAATTGTCGCAGGGCAGTTTCAATCATGAAATTTTGCCACCGCCGTCACGCAGCGCAGCTGACCGTGGTACATTAGCCTGTAATGCGCAGGGCATGTCCTAAAACGACTAAAATGAACTCAAAATCGGATAAGTTAAGGGGCAATGTCCAAAGCAAGACCTTTCAACGGAAACGCTGTCCAGTCATGGACCTTTATCGTCCATAGAGATGTCAATTTCAGCGTTTTCCAGCATCGCTGTGCGTATCTGTATGACTGTCGCCCGGAATGAGATAGCCCTCCTCCGAATCAATCGCGTTGAGCAGGAAGAGATAAGCGAGCGCGGGAGACATGCTGCGCTTCGGGAAATAAGAGGCGAACAGCGCCGTTGCTGTTGAGCGGTGGGAGAATATCTCATAGACGCGTTTCTGGACGAACTGCACCAGATCGGGATCATTCCTGTCCACGAGCAACGCATAGGGCTCATACGTCAGATATTCAGCGCCAGTTGGCTGCTCAACCGTACATGGGGTGTTCGTGGCGTTCCAACTGTCGAGCTTACCGAGAATAAGCTCTCGATCGCCCATGAAGATGGGCCGTAGTCCCGTGTTCGCGCCACAGAACCATTGGATGAGGTCACCATAGTCATCCATGGGACAGAAATGATATTCGCGCCAGGACTTTTTTTCGGTCTTATCGTCCTTGGCAGCCGAGTTGGTCGGTGGGCATACCTGATCGGTAAGGGCCAATTCCAGCTTGTCCAAGTTTCCGTTATCAAATGCCGTCTCGCACAGTTTGATTTGCTCGCCCTTCTCATCTGGCTCCTTCGTGCCGAGTGGGCAGACCTCGTTCAGTGTCGTCAGCAGATTGCTAGCCATCTGCTTGGACGGGAGAGGGAGAAGCGATGGAGCCTCATCGGGTGGCTGAATTGTGAGATCTTTCAGGATCCGAGCATAAATAAGCGCCTTTTCTATCGATGTTTGGGCGGCGTTCCGGAGCTTGTCATCTCCGAAAATATTCCGGGTCCTGCTATCCCGAAATATCCGGATCCTGCGCTTTGCCCCAGCTGCCGCATCGAGAAAGCGGCACCGTTCATAGATCGCTTTTCGCTGGGTAGGCGGAAATACCTTGAAAAGGTCGACCTGACAGCTCTTCAGAGCAACGTCAGCGGCGGTCGTCGCGGAGACATAACCAATGGCAACGTCGCCCGACCGTGTCGTGGCATCCCTTGACGACCGATCCAAATATGAGACGCCGGAAGTGAATACAATCGGCGAGTAAACACTATTCCAGTTACGCTTGGCCTGCCCATCGGCATCATTATCGTCATCACCGTTAGCGCTGAGCGACGATCCGGAAAAGCGCATAGTGACCGTATCACACAGAACCTGGATGGGTAGCTTGTTGTCGACCGTTTCTCCATTCACCAGCTTGAAACGTTCGGCGGCCGCAACCCGCTCCTCCTCGACCGTGTACTCTCCACCCTCAAATATCTGGTGACACAGGTCAGCCAGATAGCCGATGTGGTGAGGCTTTCCATTTCCGTCATCGACAAGGTAGGAAAATGGCTCGACATCGTCGCGAAAGCCAACCCTGATCCGCTTGGCGAGAACCGGGGTGCTCAGGGCAAAGGCGGTTGCCAGTATGACGCAGAACGCTAGTCCGGCCGCCCTGTGGTCGATCCGCAAGTGCATGCGGCTCGAACCGGGCTGTCCCAAAACCCAGGTCGACAGAAAGACCAGAACCAGCAATATCAGGCGACTGAGGGTGTCTGTCCGCCGGCTGCAATCGGCGGTCGCTATGGTCGCCATTTTCAAGCAATCATGGGCCCAGCCGGGATCCCAGAACGAACTGTGAGCGATGGAGAACACTAGGACCGCAACAGTGCAGGTCACAGCATAACCGAACACCGGTTTGCCGTGAGCCCGCTCATCGGCCGCCAAGAGGCATATCGGCACCATGGGAATAACGGTGACGGCAAGAGTCGGGTAATACAGCATGAAGGGAATCGATCCGCCGACAAGCAGGGCGTTGAAATAATTCGCATTCTGAGCGACCGCGAATGCGCGTAGCATCGCGACGCCGGTCAATCCGATCACTGACGCAGCCAAGGCAAGTGCAAGGCACGCCATCATCTGCGACAACCGCGATGAATGGCTGTATTCGCTGCCCGATTGGGCTCCAGCCCAATCCTTCGTGTCCCATCGATATTGGCGGAGCGAAAATGCCGCAAGAAGAGGCAGCCAGGTAAGGGAAGCGATTGTGAGTGTCCCTACCAGGGCAGTGAGCAGGACGCCAGCCAGATTTGTCGTTTCGACATACTGGCTGACAAGCTCTTGCCCGCCCTGCCAGGCGCCCGCAGCAAAAATGATGAAGACTGGAATGAGCGACACCAGAAGCCCGGCTTCCGGCCCGCTGCCGACGGCGTCGGGCCGATCCGTCGCCCGCAGCAGATCGGCAAGGGCGTCGATAGGGTGGACATTACCCGGTTTTGGCGCCTTCCCTGGTCCTCGAAAGTCCGGATCGCGCTCGAGGAAGATCGCGAGTAAGGTCACCAACTCGAAGCGGATCGCGGTAGCGTCTTTGATGACCTGCGAAAGATAATCATCAAACCGGGCTTCAGTGGAATGCGTTTCGGGTTTGGATGGATCCACAGTTTCCCGCAGCCTTCGCTGACAGTCGTTCAGCAGCCTATCCGCCCGACCGACGAAATCGCTCTCGGCATCTCGCACGTGGGCTGAAACTTCGGAGCCCGGCCAGCTCCCACGGGTGGTCTTTGCCCAAACGACGAGCAGTTCGATTTCCGATAGGAGGTTGAGCAGTTCCTTGCTTCGGGAGATCCGCTTCCCGAGTAACCGTTTTACGCGTTCATTGCCTTCAATCTGCTCTTTCCAGTTCTCGCGATAGACCTCCAACAACTCACGAAGCGAACCGGCGCTTTTGTTGCCACCGTTCCCCTTCCCATCCTGTGCTAGACGAACGGAAGGCTCCTCCAGCGTTGCGATGAGGCTGCGTGTCGTCTGCTCGATACGCACGGGGATACCAGCGGCGCGGAAAGCACGATTTCGAAGCCACTCTTCGGCAAGCCGCACGGGAGGAAGCAGATCCGCAAGCCCCGCAAAAGCGAAGGCAAGCGTGAGAGGCCATTGCGGGCTGTCGAACTTCAATTCGGCAATATCCACCGAGATGCCGGCAACAGGAATCATCTGCGTTGCCTGGAAGATGAGCTTGCCGAAAAAGGTGAGCGATACATAAAGGATGAGCAGTGCACCTGCGTAGATGAAATAGGCTCTGTGAAGCGAATTTTGGCCGCCAAGATCGGTTGCGTCGAAGTTGCGCAGCGCTTCGGACGTGGCGCTAATGTTCCTGCCCTTGCTCTTGAATCTGGGCCACGAGAAGAACATCACGAAAATGCAACCGAAAGCAAAGGCATAGAGGAAAGAGGGATCGAACCGGACGCCCATCATGGGAAGTTGGGGCACGTCACTAAGGTTTAACCCTTGGTACTTCCACAAAGACCACGGGATGTCTGCTGGCCAAACGTTATCCATCCGCCCCCCCGAGATGGTGGCATGCGCAGGTCCTAAATGAACCAATCAAAGCCGATAGATCCGAGCTATCCTTCGCTAGCAGCGAGCGACGTTCGGGTCGCATGGGCCTGCGATCGCAGCTGGCGAAATGGCTACCCCAGCCGACAAGCATAGCCCCAAGGCAACGAGTAGAACGAAAATACGCATTTTACCCTCCCTAACTCACTCTATAGTAGCAGAAGTGAGGTATCTAGGGAAGAGGGAAGCATTGAGCGCGGCATCCGGCAGCCACAAAAAACGCTAAAAAACACGGAGTTATTGCGGTTTCCCGGACGATATTCGATTTCGCCTGGTTGCTATCCTTCATTGAATTAGCAAATGATGAATTAATTGAGCATATCCAGAGGCCGGGCAACTCTTTCAATACAGCCTAGCCATATGTCGCAGTGGAATGAGCGACATGAGCCAGCCGAACCGCAAAGTCATGCAATCGGTCGCCCACGTCACCCACTTGGCATGTCCATCTCAAGAAAGCCCACGATCGGGGAGTATTGTTGTGCCACTGACGGCACATCACTCACGCCTTCGCCTTCCAAAAGATGGGCGGCAAACTGAAGACGTTCCTCCATCGCCGACGCCTCTCTTCAGGGCATCAATACCTTCCGCCAAGGCGGAAAGCCTTACCCATCTCTCCGGTCCAAGACGTGACCTATCTCTCCGGTCAGACACAAGACAGTAAACAAGGCGGCAATATGCAGATCGAAGCGTTGCCCCGGCTCCTCCTTCTTCAGCGGATAGGTGCCGAAGAAAGCGAACCATGTGCGGCTCCTTGCCGCGACCGTCTCTCCGATAGCCTAGGCAAACAGCTGACGATCACGGCAGTGAAGATCGGCAGGATCGAAATATTTCTGCGCCCATGCATCTGTGGTCGAGAGATGCCAACCAGCTGCCTGAGCTGCACTCCGCTTGTCAGCAGGTGGCGACGGAGACGTCGCTTCTTTTGGCATCGAATCCAGGAAATTGAAGTGGTCGACGAGAAGCAGCGCTTCAATCGTGAAGGCAGTCACCACGTCGGCATCGTGGATGCACAGAAGATTGTCGCCATTAACCTGCTCGCCGACAAGCGCGAGGTTCGAAGAACCGCAATAGACGACCGGGTCGGTCCCTCCAAAACCACAGACAACGAATTTGTGGTGGATCTGATGGCCACTGCCGATATGAGGAACCTGGTCGAAGGGCGGCGGCAAGGCCGTGCTTCCCGGCTTGCCGGTAACAAGCACACCGGTGCCGGCGCCGACTGGATAGAGGCTGATCCCCTTCGGGCTGTCGGAAATGCCGTAACTGAAGAGATTAGGATCGGCGTGGAGATTAGTCAGGGCCTCATAAACGGGGTTGGGGCTTTGGCTCCTCAGTTCCATGACCGCAAAGAAGACATTGCCATGGTCTCGTGCCTCCGTCCGACAGCGATCAACGATTTCATTTAGCCGGGCTAACGCGACCGGCTGTCTGCGCGGGGAGAAGCTGACGTCGAACCGCGGCACCGTTGCCGTCGCAAAAGGAAAGGCCTGCGCGGCGAGGGGGCTTGCGGCGAAATGACTGGCGGTTGCCTTGTCGGTCCAGACCTCGTCAAAGACCCGGGCGTAGAGAGTAGCGACGTCCGCATCCTCGAAAACGATCACGTGGTTGGAGTTCACGTAGATGCCGGTGACGGAAAAATTAGTGGATCCGGTAAGCACAGTCATAGGCATACTGCTTTGATAGACGATGAAGATCTTGTCATGCGCGAAGCGGCCGAAACGGCCGCGCAGGATCTTACCGGCCCCAGCCTTTGCGGCAAAAGCTTCTGCAAACTCATCCTCGAGCGTCGGATCGCTTGGATCGTGATGCAGATCCGCATTGTCGAGAATGATGCGTACCCTGCCGGTCGGACCGAGCTCCAATAGGTCAGAGATGATTCCTGGCTCATCCAGATCATAGGCGAAGACGTCGAGACTGAGCTGAGGGGCGCCTTTGATCGCGTCCAAGATCTCTCGGATGCGTTCACGCGCGGTAAAGCCCAGCCACCGATATTGCTGCTCATAGGTAAACGGATTGCCCTGCCGATCCTGGCCCGCCACTGCATTGGTATCGTAGACGAGGGGTTGGTTATGCGGTCGGATCGGCGCGTTTTCCCCAAAGTGATGCAAGAAGGCCTGGCTCTGCACGAAGCCACGCGTGAAGCCCAGTCTCAAGCCCTGCTTGTGGAAGGGTTGGAGGGGGATCGTGACCGAAACACCCAATCCATCGTCGAGAGCGAGCATATGCTGGTTGTCGTCGAAGTAGCGAGGCGTCACCCTGTAGCTATAGTTTGCGAAGGGCGGATTGAGCCCCTGGTGATCGAGACCCGGCACGTGCACCCAGCGGAACTTATGGATCGGTGCGTTGGCTGTCGAATAGACTGGCTCGGTCGCAATCTGAGCATGGTTAGCCGGGATCTCGAAGCTCAAATTATTGTAGAGGTAATAGGAGGGATGCCCCTGTGGCGTGACTTCAATGGTGAAGCCTGCAAGTTTCCTGCGACTTTGCGGTGTCTTTAGATCAAAGGCAAGCATGACCTTGGCGTCGCCGGCATAGGCGGAGACGGATAAGTCTGCGTTCTCATTCGTTACTTTTGGCATCATAATCCTCCAAAAACTCTTTCGTGGACTCTTTCAGACATTCTTGCCGTGTGGCAGCACCCAAGGCGCCAGTGGCTTTGGCTGTTACGAGGCTGCTCGGATGTTGGCTTTTCAGCTCAAATCAAAACTGCGATCATTGATGCCGGGCTTGATCTCGATCGCCACCGCGGTCTGCATTTCGCGATCACCCTTCTTGGCCCCAATCCGGATGGTTCGTGGGCCGGTTGCAAGATTGGCGATGGCAGTGTGTTTCCCAGAGGTGCGGACAGCTTCTTTTTCGTCGACGAAGATCACGGCTTGACCGTCGAAATCATCAGATATCGTTATGTTGAGCAGTCCGGGTTTAGCTGCCGCTATCGCCTCATCGGCAGTGGCCTTGGTAGCTTTTTCCAGAGCTTCGAGCCGGTCATTGAGGTCGCTGCCGCCTTTGTCAGCGGCCTGCTGCAGCTGGCTCAAAGCGGCGGTGAATTCGGTCTTCCAATCCGTCATTTCCTGGGCGGTAACTGCATCTAGCTCTTTGCTAAACGCTTGAGCGACCTCTAGAAGTTGTTGCTTGGTTGTGGTGGCCGAGTCATCCGGCGCGACGTTCGTCAGGCATTTGGCGATTGAAAATTCGAACGTGCTCCAGAGGTCGCGGATCGACAAAAGGATTGTCACATGCCGGAAATAAGCGGATGTCGCATCAGTGGTACGATCATAAAATGCAAAAGCTCCCATCAAGGCATAGGTCAGCAAGGCAGCCAAAAACGTCCAGCGTTCAAGGTCGGTAAAGCGCGCGGCGTCGTTGGCCGGAATGAAATTTAGCCCTGCCGCCGATGCTGTTAGGAGGAATGCTACGGAGCCGAGAACTGCCAACAGCCGCCGTGATCCATTGACCCACGCAGAACTCTTGCGTCGCAGGTCGTCGAAATAGATGTAACGATCGTCCTTGATTGCACTAAGCTCGCCGAATAGCTTCTGGGCATATTTGGTTGATGGGGCGTTGGCGACGATGTCCTCTGGTCTAAGTATGATCGTCGAAAATGTCCCTCCGGACCGGCGCACCTGGCCGTTCCAGCTGAACGGCCAAAAGATCGAACGCCTTACCGGCAACGCTGCTCGCGCGGAGGGACTCGGCTTTTTTTCGCTAGAGGCGCGTGCGACCCCTTCGTCGTCCTGTCTGTCGGACGCCGGATTGGCAATCAGGCTTGCTTGTGCTGTCATGGTCAAATCCCCACTAAAGGACAATTTGGGCAAGCGTCGGCGTTTCAGCGCGAGCATCTTTTCACCAATTAGACCGCGCTACCTTCATCGACGCCTTCGCGCGATCCGCCCTCCTGTAGTATCCCCGAAACTTAGTCGGCGGAGCCCAAGCGAACGACTCCCGCCTTCTCAAATCGTGTTCCTGATGACGCCGACCCACGCGTGGCGCGGGTCGGCAATCTTCCCGTTGCTCGTGACATACGTTGTCTTCGTCACGGAATCGGAGACGTTTCCTCCGATCACATCGACTTCACCGGGCCGAATGGCGACTACAATGTCGGCGTGGCTGCAAAAGAAGCCGTCCTTCTTTCGAAGTGCGTCCATTGCCGCGTCATAGGTGCCCGGCGGAGTTCCGCAACCGGTCCCTGCTCTTCCCGCCCAGATCAGATCGCCCAGCTCCAGGACGGTGTCGGCTGGCTTCTCGATCGTGATCTTGGGATTTTCAGCTTTCATCCCTTTCATGATCTTTTGGCAGTAGCCGTAATGACCTTCGTTGTACGGAAAGGAATTTGAAGGATCGGCAGTCTTGAAGCAAAACGAGATGAACGCCGCGGACCAAGGCTTGTCTGTCAGACCGTTTCGGTCGGGCCTATTAACCACCACCCAATAATCATGGACATATCCCACGAAGGGTTGCTTTTCCTCCGATCCAACGACCGCCTTCGGCTTGTGAAGTGGCGCCACGGAGAATCCCCACCTCTCCCACTGCTGGGCTGCGGCCCTAACAAGCTCCTCATTAATGGACATCGCGGACCCCCCTTCACACAAAATCCTGTTTCGACGTGCTCCAATGCTTTCCCGTCAGAGAGGCCCCGGCCGCGTTCAGTGCTGCCTTCAACGTAGCGATGCGGTCGGGGTAAGATATTGAGCCGAGGGCCAACAAAGCGTCTCGCTTATTGGACGAAGCCAATGCTTGTCGGATCGCCGGATATTTCGACCGGCCCTGGTGAAGTATGTCGCAAACGATGACGCACAGATCCGCTGTTTTCCCATTGAGGTCCAGATTTCTATCCGCCGCCGCCATCAAGCCCTTGAAGGTACCGATCATATGGAAGACTTGCATTGCTTGCGCAGCCTCATGGTTTGCGGTCCAATGCATGAATTTCGCCGACGCGATGACCTCGTCATCCTCGATGTGTGTGGTCGAGGGATTGAGATAGTCCATCAACGGCCGCGTCGAACTTGAACTCTCCAGCGGGACCTCGCCCGTTGTCGAGAGCCGAGTGATCCGGCCCGCCTTGACCTTCAGGTCCGGAAAGTAGTCCGTCGCCTCCGGGCGTCCGAGCATGTCGCGGAAGTAGATGACGAAATCGCCATCCGGAACGTGTGCCCCGAATTGTCCAAAACCGAAGGTGAATTTGGCGCGATCATAGGTGTTGAGTGTGAGATAATTGCCGCCTTCACATTTGGATGTCGGCTCGATGACATCGGCCCAAAACCCAAAGGCGGACCTCTGGTCGGCGGCCGAGTAGACGAGCTTGGGAAGCCCGTTCGTCGGAACGTTATATAGCCCTTGAAAGTCTTCCCCAGAGCTCTTGTCCCGGTAATGCGTGGACAGCCCAACGTAAAATGCGGCCGCGCCGTCCGCTCTTGCCTTGTAAGTCCTGTCCTTACGCTCAATTGTGATTTCGATTGCCATCGATGCCCCCCGATTTGGTCGAGACTTTTGGAAGATTGCTTTGCTTTCTCAATTTCGCTGCTTTGGAATTTCGTAGGTGGCTGGGGGACCGTTATTGTCCCCGTCCTGCGTCACCAAGACTGAATACCGATCGGCATGCTCTCTTGTGATCGTCAGCGTTTCAGGTTGGGCACCTCCCGACCAAGTTTGATCGAGATCCGCCAACCGTTGCACTTCTGAACCAGGCTTCCAGAAAAAGATCGACGCGGGGCCGGACTGTCTGCTCTGTGGCCCGGATAGGATCAGCACTCCTCCCGGCACGGCTGCCAGATCTCGAACGGCTTGACAGTTGCCGAGCTGGACTTGCTGGGGCTTGAAGTGAGGTTCTTGGTGGTCGAACACGGCAGACGCATTGATGATGCCGATGACGGCTCCGGTCTTCTTAAGCGGACCGCGAAATCCAATGTAGAGCTGACCGTTCGATGCGGCCAATCCCTCGATATTGACGCCATTCTGCTCAGGCGCCAATTCCAGTGGAGTTTGGCCGGTAGAAGCTTGTAATGCGCCACACGATGGGTCGGCGGGAAACTCTGAGTTAAAAACACTAACTTTCTCGAGCTCCGATGCCAACACGGAGCTGCGCTCAACGGAACCGGAAGCAGTCTTTGATGTCCCGTAGTCATCCGGTAGTCCGGTCGTGCCGTCGACCCTTATTCGATAAACGAAATAGCGCGACGGCTGCTGCTCGCCGTGCTTGTTCCGACTATGAGAACCAATGAGATAGTAGTAGTTATCATCGAAAGCGACGCCTTCGGCATCCGTCTCGTCAAACTCTGCGTTGCCCCCAGAAGGTGGGTTGGGATTTGCCTTCGGAAGAAGGTAGACCTTCTTGCCCGTCGACAATTTCTGATCATCGAACGCAAATAGTCGCGCGTACCGGAACTCGTCTCCCACCAGCAAGCAAGAGCGTCGTAACCCCGCGACGACATCGCAAGCCGCGCCGCTGAAGCGCATATCCTCGGCCTTCGGGTTTGGTTCACCGGTGTCGATTTTTAGAGTGGTTGTCGCAGATAAGGTTTCGGCCGCAACGCCGGAATTTACCAGCAAAGACAACGCGGCAAGGATCGACCATATCGCGGTCTGAATTAGACGCTCCGAACGAAGAGAAATCACTGAGCATATCTTACTCATGCAATTTTCCCCGCTTTTTTGACGATCTTCCACCGCGCTTGCGAAATCGCCTGACGATTTGCGATCTTGTCAGGCGGCGTCCCCTTGAGAACCGCCTTTATGTCGTCGCGGACCTGCGGAAACACGCGGTAATATTGATGATTTTCTGGCTCCGATGCTTCCAGCACATCGCTGACGTCAACCGCTGACACTTTGTCGCTGATGGTGCTCATATTGTCGGGGCCGTCCGACCCGAGGCGGGGGCCGTTGAATTTCGTGCCACGGCTCAACGTCCCCAGTATCCAGTCTTTCTCCGAGTAATACACGGTGACTGACCTACAGATCCTGGGCAGAAACTTGAGTTTCGTGGGGTCATCGAAAGCATCGGCGTCTTCGTCTGCAGCCGCCAGGATCACCTTGTCGAAATAGCGACGGAGTGAGGGCGACGGGCCGTCGAGAGATGTCATGGCGTTGACGGCAGAAAGGGCCGAAGAGGCGGGTTCCGGCAGCGTCATAAGAGCCTGCAGCCCGTTTCTGAACACGTAATTTCCCATGCTGTGGCAGATGAGATGGATACTCTGGTCGCAGCGATCTTCCTGATCCAGCTTATCAACGAAATCGCTGAGACGGCGCAGGGTTCGAGCGACCGCCAGCCCAGAGGCGGCCGCTGTTTTGCGATCGTGGGTGTAGTCTCCAAACGGCGTCGGCGTTGGCAGCAACGAAATGATCGACGGCCAGGAGAAGACGAACATGTTCACGTCTATTCCGCAGAAGGCGCTCAGCCAGCCGCCGCGTTCAATGGAATCGACGAAACTGTTGCTGAAGCCGTGGATGAACGCGATCGTGGGCTTATTATCGGCCTTCATCGACGCCCTTATGGCATCAAAGATTGTGTCACTACCCAAAATTGGCGATTGACCTTCGGTGAACAACAGGTGTTGGTTGGCGACTACCAACGATCCCGTAACAAGGACATTTGTCTTTTTCGAAAGATTTACCTCGATCTTCGCGCTCCCGTAGCGAACATCGATACCGCTGGTCGGCCCAAGCTCCGATCCGAAGCCAATGATCCGCTTTTGCTGTGGATCCGATGGATCCAGTAGCGGCTGACGATTGGTCGCGAAGTAAACCGTTTGGATCATGATGCGCTTCGCCCCCGCCTCGATCGTTTCGCGGATCATAGCCAGTCACGTGGAATTGTTCCGAAAGCCATCAGCTACGTCAGAGCACGGGCACACAAAAAATTCGCAGTGCATCGCATAGCAACGCCCTCGCGTTCACGAAAAGCGCTGCAGAAAATAACAGTTTATGTTGCGTGATATGACGTATTAATCACAATTAGTTACGCGACTTTATAGATTGGCGACGTAACAACTGAGTATTGTCCCCAAGTAATTACTAATACATTCTCGTGGTGATTGCAACTGGAATCAGATTGAGGCGGCAAAGCCAACTTTATAACTACTGTGATTGCATTTATAGAATCCGCCGAAACGGTCAAAAGCTCGATTTTTGTGGTTCGCCACGGGAATAATATGGCGCTCTGAGCGCCAAACGAACGAAGATGAAACTGCCGACAGGCCTAGCGGCCACCGTCCTGTCTATCGCGCTCAGCTGTTGATCTTTAGAATTCATCCGAGGGAATAGCAGTTTGGCGGTGGCCAAAAGGTGGGCTGAGGATTCGAGTCCTTTCAGGAGCAAGACTTTGACAGCTTTGCGCCCCCATGCACGAACCCGCTGCGCGGGAGGGCGCTCGCGGTAAGGCTGGTGTGATTATCCGAAGTTCTAGGCCGGCAGTGGGTGTTGGCCGACCATGGGATTCCTTTCAACAGGAGGAACGTTCCATGGCCAACTTTTCCAAGGATGCCCCGACCACGCGCCGCTACGCCAGCGGCAGCGTCGCCTTAGCTTAAAGAGGGCGTTAGAGTGCCGCGGCGGTCGACCTTATGTGGCGTTCGGCAGCGTGATTTTACGCCAAACGGCGATAGCCTCTGTGCGAAGGTTCGGTGATCGGCGGCAGTTTGATGTTTGCGGTGAAACAGGAAGAGAGGTTCTTCCTCAATCTCTGTGGTTAACAGGATGTTAGCGCCTCGACTGCTATCTGAGAGGATGCGAGCGCAATTGAAATGGTCACCCGGCCCAGGGGTCAAAATTCTGGGTATCACCCTTCAAGATGAAGAAACTGGGTTGTTTCCGCTGCTGCGAAACCTGTCGGTATCTGCCCGGATTGTGGAACGCGAAGCCGGCATCGGCACGGCTGGCACAACCGACGCCTCCAGGACTTGCCTGTTCAAGGTCAAGTTGTGAAAATCAAGCTGGCACTGAACCGGTGGCAGTGTAGACACCGGAAATGCGGGCGACGAACCTTCACCGACAGGCTGCCCGAGATTGCTGCACCCTATGTGCGACGAACCGAGCGGATGGCTGAGATTGTGGGCTTGGTTGGCCACAGACTGGGTGGTCGTCCGGGAGAGAACTTGATGCATCGGCTCGGCATGCCGGTCAGCGACGACACTATCTTGCGGCAATTGAAGCGCGGTAATCCGGCGTCCATACAAAAAGACACTATTCGGGTTGTGGGCGTCGATCATTGGAGCTGGCGACATTCCTCGCGGTACGGGACGATCGCAGCGTCGAGAGCACAAAATCTTGGTTGCAAGAGCGTCCGACGATCGAGGTCGTGAGCCGAGATCGCTGTGGTTTGTATGCTCAGGCAGCCCGAGAGGGTGCGCCTCAGGCCCGCCAGGTGGCTGACCGTTTTCATCTGGTCCAAAATCTCAGGGAGGCAATCAAGGAACAGATGAGCGTTTATGGTCACGCCCATGTTAGACCCATTCTCTCCGAAGATGCTGTCGCCAGCGCCAGGTCACAACAGCGCCGAGCCCGCTTGGCGCACAGAAAATCCCGTCAGGAAATATTCGACACGCTTCAAGCTTTGCGCCAGCAGGGCCTCACCTACAGCGAGATTGCAAGGCGGACCGGATACGAGCGCCGCAGCATCGAATTGGCTTACTTCCAATGCACCTCGAGACAGAAATCGGGCGGCATTGAATCCGACATCGCCACTGTATTTTGAAGCTTTCCTGGCTGAATGCTGGAAAAATGGAAACCGGGTTGGGCGCCATCTGTTTTACGATATCAAGAACCGCGGTTACACGGGCAGCCGCTCCAATCTGGAGCGCCTGTTGAAGGTGTGGCGTGAAGTCGAAAACATTCAACCCGACGGTCGCCTCCGGAGATGGATGTTTCAGAACCCGTCCGCGATCCCGACACGGGCCATATGATCTCGTCAGCGGTGGCTGCAGCTTTGTGCATAAAACCGCGCGGCCTGCTGACAGATCGTCAGGCCAGAAAGGTCAACGCATTGAAGCAGGGCTCTCGAGGGTTCGCTATCATGCGTGGCTTGGCCATGCGCTTCAACGGCATCTTGCGCAGCGGGCGCTCGCAAGCACTGGATGAAGGGATAGACGATGCCGTAGACACCGAGTTCACGGCAATCATGCGTTTCGCCAGCGTTCTGCGCCGGGATACTGATGCCGTCAAAAATGCAATCGAACTCCCTTGGAGCGACGGTCAAGCCGAAGGTCAGATCAACCGCCTCAAGATGCTGAAGCGAGCAATGTACGGGCGCGCCGGCCCAGAACTGATGAGGGCGAGAATGCTGCCACTGAACCACAGAAATTGAGGATGAGCCCGGTTAACTGTAAAACAACAACTTCGACAAGCATGGATTCGTCACAAGGGCGGTGGAGCGATAGGGGCGGTGTTGAAGATGCCCGTGTTCGGACCCCATTTGATCTCCTGCGTGAGCTGACTTGCGCTCCGGCGAAGCATAGCAAAGCCGTCGCGGGACTGGAGGAAGGGAGGAAACTCGCCGACTGCGCGGATGAGCGGCATGATGGATAGTCCTTGGGGGAAGCACGGATCGAAGCCGTATGCGATCTGCCTGAGGACTTCTACCGCCGGCTGGACGGCAATTGCAAAAAACCCAGTCGCCAAGGTGTTTCTCGAGCGTGTCGATTGACGCAAATCTCGGATCGAGGCCAATCAGGAAAAACCTCTCGTTACACCGGACCTCCCAAAACATCTGCGGAGGAAGGTCGGCCGTAGTCCCGCGCAGGACATTGTCGATCTTTTCCACGACGATAGGTGCATCCGAAAGCAAGAACACAGCGCGATAGTTGCCAAGCCGGAGCAGAAGACTCGGCGGAGCGTGCAGAGCCGCGGTAGGAGGCACGGGGGGAAATGCCGTTGCCCGAGCGGCGCCGGCGCCGTAGCAGGGCCCGGCAAGGCGGCGAATGCCATGGCGTAACCGTGCTCGATCAGCCCCACCGACGGTCCGCCCTTGGCGCCCAGCGGGTACGTGTATGCGTAGGGATCGACCTGGCGCCGATAGGCGTTGCGCGCCCTGATATCAGTGCCGGATTGCGTCGCGCCAGTCGTGATCGATCCCTTTGCCTCCGCAAGGACGAGCGTTCCGGTCGAATCTTCATAGACATAGTCCGCGAGCGGGCCGGCACTCGCGATCAGCTCCTCGGTCACGTCGCGCCAGACGAAGCCAAGCATTTCCATCGTCTGGTCGGTGATGCCGGCGCCCATGCGACCCGACAGCGCCGTCCGCTCGGAATCCGCAAGGTTCGTCACGTCATCGATGAAGGCGATGACATTGGTCGCGTCGTCAACCAAAAATTCCAGGAGCGCCCGGCTGCTGGTAAGCAATGCCGCGACCAGTGCCGGCGATGAACGCGTGAGCGCGGTACAGCGCGCGATGCTCTTGAAGAGGTCGAGTGGCGCCATGGTGACGGTGCCAAAACCGGGTGGGGCGAAGCTGCCGGCATGCGGATTTGCGGGCGGCTCGGGATTGCGAACAGGTCCCAACTGTTTGATGGAGGTTGTCCAGGGCGTGCTCATTTGCTTCCTCCCCAAGATCGGCAACATGATCGCGACGATTGTACTTGAACATCAGTTGTTGTACAATTTCAACGCGTATGCGGGAGTGGAAATCTTCCTGGCCACCGGCTTGTGGCGCGCCGCCGATCGTGAGGCTGGGAATGCTCTTCGGGGGATTGCGATGTTGACTACTATCGATCTCGATGACGACAGTTTGAAACCGCGTTCAGGCGGTTCGACATCGCGCCGGAGCGCTTGGCGACGTCTCGAAGTTCAGCGCGTTGGCTTGAGATTTTAGAGGGGCCTGCATTATGGCGAGATCGACAGGACCGAGGGCACGGTCTTCCCCGGAGACGATCGACTATTCCAAAGATGATAAGCGTCGGCACACGCCCACCAACCGCCGACTGCGGGGGTATTCGTTCGACCCGAGTCTTTCCGCCAAGCTCGAAACAGCCTTCATCAACGAGCGCATATACACGGTGCCGTGGGAACCGCTCGCCAAGGGTCCGGTCGGAGAATACGTCGAGGTCATCGACGTCGATCCCGCCAGCAAATTTTACTACGACCCGGTGGACTTGGAGGATCCGCACCTGCTGGCTCAAGATGGACTGCCGGCTTCGCCGCTAAATCCGAAGTTCCATCAGCAGATGGTCTATGCCGTGGTCATGACCACTGTCAAAAACTTCGAGCGCGCCATCGCAAGGCCGGTGATGTGGTCCGACCGCGCCCCGTGGAAGAAATACCGGGAAATGACTCCGCAGGACTGGCAGAACACCTGGGTCCGCCGCTTGGCCGTTTATCCGCATGCCTTACGCGAGGCCAACGCCTACTATTCTCCAGCAAAAAAAGCACTTCTCTTTGGCTATTTCCCGGCGTCGGCGGCGGGAGATCCCGCAGTCTATCCGGGAGGCATTGTTTTTGGATGCCTGTCCCACGATATCGTCGCGCACGAAACCGCTCACGCCATCCTCGACGGCATCCATCCTCGGTTCATGGAGGTGACGCAGCCGGACGGTCTGGCCTTCCATGAGGCTTTCGCGGACATTGTCGCCATGTTTCAGCATTTCACTTTCATCGAGGTCGTAAAACATCAGATTTCCAAAACCCGCGGTGATATGGGCATGAACAGCCTCCTGGGAGAACTCGCTCAGGAATTTGGACGGGCCACCGGCAACAGGGGCTCCCTCCGCAACGCGCTTGGTTCCATCAACAAAAAAACCGGCAAGTGGGAAAGGCGCCCTCCCGACCCGCGGCGCATGGAAACGGAAGTGGAACCGCACGATCGTGGATCCATTCTCGTCTCTGCGGTGTTCGACTCGTTTGTGTCTATCTACGAATCCCGCATTGCGGATTTGCGGCGCATCGCCAGCGGAGGCACCGGCATTTTAAATGAAGGCGAACTTCACCCCGATCTAGTAAACCGCCTTTCGGCTGAAGCCGTAAAGGCGGCCAAACACGTCCTCAACATGTGTATCCGGGCGCTCGATTACTGTCCTCCGGTGGATATTGATTTTGGGGATTATCTGCGCGCGCTGATCACCGCCGATTGTGATGTCTTCCCCGACGACATCCGGGGTTATCGCATCGCTTTCATCGACGCTTTTCGACAGCACGGCATTTATCCGCGCAAGTTGAGGTCTCTCTCCGAGGAGGCCCTGACGTGGGACCGCGCCGATGAAATCAACACCTATACGCGGTTGGCCGAGCTCAGTAAAACTCTGCAACAGTTTTATCATGACCTCGGCATAGATCAGGACCGGCACGCCCGGTGGCAAAAGACCCGGCAGCAACGGGCAAAGCTGCACGACTATTTGCAGGAAAAGTTCTGGCTGGAATATAACGATCCGGTGCTCCAAAAAATCACCGGCCTGGACTTCAATATCACGCGTAGGTTTTCCGGCGATGATATGGTTCGTTTCGAAGTTCATGCCATGTGGCCGGTGCAGCGCCAGCGTCAGGATGGGTCGGTCCTCAACCAGGTGATTTTCTCCATCCTCCAGCACAAGCCGTTGGAAGAGCCGGCTGCGGGGCTTGCGGTCACTACGGGTGAATCGCCCGGTAAGCAAATTTGGGGCGGCTGCACTATTATCGTTGATCTGGGACACGCCACCAGTGAACAGGCTATCCGCTATGTGATCCGCAAACCCCTCTACAGCAATGGAAAAAAAGACAATCGCATCACACGCGCGCAGCAGTGGGCCAAAGATCCGGCCGTGATGTCGCTGGCCGCGACTTACGGCATGATCGACGATGCGGAGCCGTTCGCAATGCTCCACTCCGGAGAATAGACCATGCCTACCAGAAAAAACTCCGCTCCTGCCGCCGCCACTGCGGCCAATCCGGACTTTCGGGTCCGCATTCGCATGTACCGCCACGGTCTAGGCGACTGCTTTTTGCTCAGTTTCCCCAAAGGTCAGGAAAAGCATCTTCACATGCTGATCGATTGCGGCGTCGTCCTTGGAACGGGCGAGCCGGGCTCCGTCATGCGGCAGGTCGCGCAGAACGTGAAAGACGCAACCGGTGGCGTTCTCGACGTCGTCGTCATTACCCACGAACACTGGGACCACTTGTCAGGGTTCGACGAAAAACAGGCGCGCGGTCTGTTTGATACCATGGAGATTAAGGAGCTTTGGCTCGCGTGGACGGAGGATGAGACCGACGATCTCGCCACCAGTCTACGCGAGGAGAGGCAAAGGAAAATGGAGGCCGTCAAAGCCGCAAAGGAGGCTGCGAAAAAAAACAATCTGGATCAGCAGGTTGCGCGCATGTCGGAGCTCCTTGGCTTCTTTGGCGCCGCAGCTGCCGGCGCACCCGGTGGTGAAGACGAGGATGCCGGAGGCACGGGAGGAGCCCTTCAGTTCCTGAAGAATAAGCGCTCCCCTACTATCATGAAGACGGGAACTTCCATCCTGCTGGATGGTGTGGATGACGTCAGAGTCTTTGTGGTCGGCCCGCCAAGGGACGACGACGCAATGCGAAAGACCAATCCTTCTAAAGGCGAGGGATATGGACTTAGCGACCCTCCCATCGGCCTCGCCGAGGCGTTTCTCGCGGCATTCAGTCCCGGTGATGAGAGTGCCCAGCCTTTTCACTCGTCTTTGGGCCGCGAACTGGACGAGCTAAAAAAGCACGCTGAGAACCGCAAGAAACAGGCCACCGCTGCTCGGCGCAAGAAAAGCCCAGACGGCTCCCTGATAGAAGACCCGCTACTGCCAGGCATCGAAGGCTATTATCACGAGGAATTTGCCTGGCGCTCCATCGACAATGCCTGGCTCGCTACAGGCGAGCGGTTGGCTCTGCAACTAGATAGTGCCACCAACAACACCAGCCTCGTCCTGGCAATTGAGTTGGGGGGCAAGGACGTCCTGCTCTTCGTGGGGGACGCTCAGGCCGGGAACTGGCGGTCCTGGGAGTCCTGCACCTGGACCGTAAAAGACAAAAACGATGAATTCCGCAGCGTCACGGCCGCCGACTTGCTCAATCGCACCATCTTTTACAAGGTCGGCCACCACGGCAGTCACAATGCCACCATGAAAACGAAGGGGCTCGAACTCATGAAAAGCAACCGCCTCGCCGCTTTCATCCCGGTAGATACGAAAGTAGCGCACGAGGTGAAGGGCTGGGAACACATGCCCCTTCCCGCCATTCGCACCCGATTGGAGGAGAGGTGCGCCGTGATCTTCCAGTCGGATATGGAGACCTTGTCCAAAAAGCCGGTTCCTTTCCGCTGGGAGGATTCCTCCGAACAATTTGATGTTAGGATGAGGGATAAGGTGACAAAAAAAATCGCCACTGTCAGGACCCAACCCCTCTACACCGATTATTTCGTATGAGCAAAAATATCGTAGTCTGTTGCGATGGCACCAACAACCAGCTCAATGGCGACCTAACCAATGTCGTGCGCATGTTCGAGGTCGTCGTGAAGGACGACCGCCAGACCGCCTTCTACGATCCTGGCGTGGGCACTATGGCCGATCCCTTCGCGCAAGGCCCCGTCCGCAAGCGCTGGTCCATGATCAAGCGTCTCGCTTTCGGTGCCGGGCTCGATGACAACGTCCGGCATCGTAAACTTAATGGCAATAGGGCACAGACTCTGATGCTGGCCGACTTTATCGTTCACGCCCGAGCGATTTTCCCCCACAGGCTCGTGGCCGCTGTGCGCAGTTCTCGGTGATGGCTGGATGGGATGTCGTGGCGCGGGATGTGAAAGAGGTTGGCAATCGGGTCATGGATGGATGGATGGCGTTGTAGCTGTCGCTGCGACTTGAAGCGTTTCATGATCCGTTCTCGCCGCCGTACGGGCTGATGGGAATTCTCCGCCCGATTGTTCAAGCCTTTGTGCGAGCGATGCTCGACGCCCGGCATTACCTCTCGCTTGGCAGCATCGTAGGACCGAAGCTTGTCGGTGATCATCACCCGTGGAGTTTGACCCTGGCCCTTCAGGAGTTTGCGCATCAGGCGCTTGGCCGCCTTCACATTGCGGCGGCTTTGCACCAGAACCTCCAGAACAAAGCCGTCCTGATCCACGGCGCGCCAGAGCCGATGCATTTTGCCACGGATCGAAATGACGACCTCGTCGAGATACCATTTGTCACCGAGTTGACCGGATGATCGACGACGGATGTCGTTGGCAAAGGCCCGACCAAATTTCTCCGCCCAAAGTCGGACCGTCTGATGCGAGACAATGATCCCAAGGGCACCCAACATGTCCTCCACCATCCGCAGGCTGAGAGGGAAGCGGAAATAAAGCCACACGGCATGAGCAATGATTTCAGCGGGAAATCGATGGCGGCGGTAGAGCGGATCACGGTGTGTCATGGCCAATAATCGCACACCGATTTCCACGGTTCGTTAAGTTGACGACGCCCCTGTGGAGGCTTCAGAAACTCGTTGCCAATGAGCTTCGGGCTATCCACGACTTCGAAAGTGTGACAAGCCGGGTCCGCCTCATGAGTGGAAGCGCGTAGGACGAAACCGGTATTTCGGGCGGCGGAACCAGTGCATATTGGATTGGAGTCGCCTGCCCTAGATCAGACCGTAAGGGAGAAAGATATGGGTAATTCTCCCGCTCTTTTGAAAGCAGAAAGAACAAGCGATGATCTATGATGCCGTTGTTGTGGGCTCCGGCTTTTCCGCCATCGCCACGGTCGGCAACCTCGTCGAGCTACTTCCGGAGACGGCATCCATCGCCGTTGTCGGCGACGATCCCGGATTTGGCCGGGGAACGGCTTATCGTACCGAGCTTTATCTGCATCGCTTGAACGTACCCGCCGGACGCATGAGCCTCTTTCCGGACCGCCCGGATGCGTTTGTCGAATGGCTGCGTGAGCGCAAGCGGCCATTGGGTGGAGGAGACTTCGCCTCCAGACAGGATTATGGCCTGTATCTCCGCGACAGCTTGGCCGCTCTTTTGCGCAACAGGAAGCGCCGATGCCGGGTTGATTTCATCAAGACAAAGGCCAGCGGATGTGTCGAGCGGTATGGCGCCGCGCTCGGTTTTCTGCTGGACAATGGCGGTGAGATTGCCGGCCGAAGCATCGTGCTTTGTCTTGGCGTCGGAAATGCCAAGTTGCCGTTCGATCAGTCGCAGTTATCGGCCGATGCGCAATCGCATATCATCGAAAATCCATGGCGGCTGTCTTGGCTCAGGCGGGTGGGGAAGACCGACACGGTCTGTATTCTCGGCTCGGGACTGACGATGATCGATCAGGTTCTCGCGCTGTTTGCCCACGGATTCATGGGCAAGGTAATCGTGCTCTCACGGCGCGGCCTCGTTCCGCTCAATCATATCAGTCATCCAAAGCCGGCTGAGGAAATCGATGTCGAGGCCTTGCCCACGAGGGTGAGTGAAATCCTGCATGCTCTGCGTCGTGAAAGCAGGAATGCCGGCGACTGGCGCAGGGTCATGGATGGTCTGCGCCCGAAAACCCAGGCTCTGTGGCTGAGGCTGCCAGATAGCGAACGCCGCCGCTTTCTGCGCCACGCATTGCCATGGTGGAACATCCACCGTCACCGCGTTGCCCCTGACGTCTATCGCAGGTTCGACAGCATGATGCAAAGCGGTCAGGTTTCGGTGCGAGCCGGCTATCTGCGGAATGTGGAGGACGCGAGGGCTCTAACCTTGCACTACCGTCCTCGCGGAGGAAGCGTTGCGGCGTTGATACAAGCGGACTGGATCGTCAATTGCACCGGCATGGAACGTGCGGGCATAGCGCACTCGCCGTTGTTGCAGGAGATGCGGCGCAAAGGTCTGGTGGAGGCTGATCCGCTTCATCTTGGACTGGTTGTCGACGCCCAGTCCCGTATCTCCACACCGACAGGCAGCAAGGTGACCCTCTATGCGGTCGGCGCACTGACCGCAGGCCAGTTCTGGGAAATCACCGCCGTACCGGATATCCGAATACAGGCAAGAAAGGTCGCCCAGGCTATCGCTGACGGACCCCGCAGCGACCACCCCTGAATCATGGCGCGATGCGCACCACCAGCTTGCCGAAATTTCGTCCTTCCAGGAGGCCGATAAAAGCTTCGGGAGCGTTTTCGAGCCCGTCCACGACGTCTTCTCTATATTTGAGGCGCCCCTCGGCGATCCATTGTTCGGCTTCGCGATAGAAATCGGTGCGTTGATCGGCAAATTCGCGCTGAATGAAACCGCGTAGCGTCAGGCTCTTGCGCAATATGGCACGCATCACCGCAGGTAATGGGTCGGGGCCTCGCGATGCGGCGGCGTCATCGTTGTAATGCGCAATCAGCCCGCAGATCGGCACCCGCGCGAAATCGTTCAACAGCGGAAACACCGCATTCCAGACCTGCCCGCCGACATTTTCGAAATAGATGTCGATACCGTTCCGGCAGGCCGATGCAAGCTGGGTTTGAAAGTCGCTCGCGCTATGGTCTATCGCGGCGTCGAAGCCAAGCTCTTCGCGTATATAGCGGCACTTGTCGGGGCCACCTGCGATCCCAACGACCCTTGCACCGAAAATCTTCGCTATCTGGCCGACTGCCGAACCAACCGCGCCGCTTGCAGCCGCCACGACCAATGTTTCGCCCGCCTTGGGCCTCCCGATATTGCGTAGCCCCGCATAGGCGGTGAAACCCGGCATTCCAAGAATGCCGAGTGCCGTAGAGATCGGCGCCGCATTCGGGTCGAGTTTGCGCAATCCATCGCCGTCTGAAATCGCATGGCTCTGCCAGACTTATGCGGGTGCGGCGGATTCTCTGAGGCGACCAAGATTCTTGACTTCGCTACGCTCAAGGGAACAAGAGTTGTACCGCATGTTTGGGGAACCGGGGTACAAATTGCCGCAGCCCTGCAGTTTATGGCCGCAATGGCCCCAGACCCAGTGCGCGTAAACCCGGTCGAACCCATCATGGAATTCGACCGGACTGAGAATCCATTTCGGCAAGCTGTACTGACTTCACCGATCGAAGCAGTTGATGGTCGTCGCTATACCAGATGGACCTGGGCTAGGTATCGAAATTGATCGCGCTGCGCTCGAAGAGTTCAGAGCGAAACAATAACGTCATTTAGCGTCGGCAGCCTCGGGCGCCACGTTGCTAAGGGGTGAAACGGCGCTTTCTTGGAAGCCACGGTATCGCTTATGGCTGCGCTGCAAGTGCGCTCTCATTGCGTCTGCAGCGCGTGTTGCGTCGCCGGAACTAATGCCTTCGCAGATCGCCCGATGCTCCTGAACAGTATGCTGGATGTATTCCGGAGTGATTAAAGTTGGATTCAGTGCGCGTGAGAACGCAGGGCGTGGCATCATGTTCGCGCTCATCAAATTAAAAAACTCGATGAATGCAGAGTTGTTGGTCGCCTCGGCAATCGCACGATGAAAAGCGACATCGCGATCGTCAAGATCGTCATCCGCGTCCAGGGCTTCCTCGAACTTTGCGGCCGCGTCCCAGATCGCCGATTCCTGACCCCAGGAACGACGCGCTGCTGCCAACCCCGCCGCATGGACTTCAAACGCCATTCTGAGTTCGAGCAAATCCATGAAAGACGTCTTGAACTTCGACAGTGGTGCTAGAACTGCGTCGGAAAGAGTGGGGGCAGCAGGGCCCGCGGATTTATCCCGCACAAAGACGCCAACACCGTGCTTGGATTCCAGGACGCCATCTGAGCTTAGGGATATCACCGCCTCGCGAATGACGGTCCTGCTGACGCCCATTTCGACCGCCAACTCGTTCAACGTGGGCAGCTTGTCGCCAGGTTTGAGACCCCCTTGGCTGATTTTCTCTTTAATCTGTTCGATCGTTCTCGACATTAGAGATTTCAATTTGCACCCGCCGCTTTTTTCAGCACTGCTCCGCTCCCTCGCGAAACGAAAGCTCAAGATAATATCACGCTTCTAGTGATAGTACGACAACCTGCATTGATGCAACCGCAGAATTAGACCGCCAAAAAAAACATCCTCGTGCCGGTTTTTTGGCCACAGCGTGCCGAGGACGGGGCTGACTCAGCGATTTCGCCGCCAAAAGACAGGAGTTTACGTCGACCTTTTGAGATATCCCCAAGAGATATTATCACGTAAGTCTCCGAAATCATTGGGTTTAGCCGCAGGTCTACCGTATAGAGATACGATCTTGATAAGAGTATTGACACGAGATATTATTTCAGTGATCTTACCTCGCAAGGCGTCCCGGATCGGAGGTTGTTCTCTCATGCCGGGCTTTGAGATTGTCCTTTGGAGCATGATTTAGCGATGGCAAAAGATGGGAAGCAGGTAAGGGTGGGTGTCGACATCGGCGGCACGTTTACCGATGTCGCAATGGAAGTGGGGGATACCCTGCATTCGACTAAGGTCTTGACCGACTACTCCTTTCCAGAGGCGGCAATTGTCAAGGGCATACGCCACGTCGCCGAGGACGCTGATGTACAGCTTTCTCAGATCGATACGATTATTCACGGCACAACACTCGCCACCAATGCGCTCATCGAGCGCAGAGGCGCAAAGACAGCTTTCATTACGACCAAGGGCTTCCGCGACGTTATCGAAATGCGGACGGAGAGCCGCTTCGAGCAATATGACTTGAATATCACTCTTCCCGCGCCGCTGGTTCGTCGCAACGAGCGATTTGTGATTGACGAGCGCATCGGTCCGAAGGCCGAAGTTCTCAAGCCACTCGACGTCGAGGAAGTCGATGCTCTCTGTGGTCGTATTATCGCCGCAGGATATGAGAGCGTCGCGATCGGTTTCATTCACTCCTATCTGAATGGAGCGCATGAGAAGCAGGTTCGTGACCGACTCCTTGCGAAGAAGCCAGAGCTGTCTGTCTCCATTTCCTCTGAAGTCTCGCCTCAGATGCGCGAGTTCCAGCGGTTCAATACCGTGTGCGCGAATGCTTTCGTGAAGCCGCTGATCGCGTCCTACCTCAACCGGTTGGTCGGCCGCCTCAATTCCGAAGGAACACGATGCCCGGTCTTCATGATCCATTCGGGCGGCGGCATCATCAGCGTCGAAAGCGCGATCGAATTCCCAGTCCGTCTCCTTGAATCCGGCCCAGCTGGCGGTGCTATTTTTGCGGCCCATGTCGCGACCCGCTACGGCCTTAACCAGGTCGTGTCCTACGACATGGGTGGAACGACTGCGAAGATCTGCCTGATCGAAGATTATGTACCGAGGACATCGAAGACCTTTGAAGTAGCGCGTACCTACCGCTTCAAGAAGGGCAGTGGCATGCCGATCTCCATTCCGGTTATCGAGATGGTGGAAATCGGTGCGGGGGGCGGATCCATTGCTTCCGTCGACGCCATGCGGCAGATCCGCGTTGGTCCCCACAGCGCTGGCTCCGAGCCCGGTCCGGCTTGTTATGGCCGTGGCGGCGAAAACCCCACCGTTACCGACGCCGATCTTTTGCTGGGAAGGCTTGATCCGGATGCATTTGCGGGCGGCTCGATCAAGCTACTCAAGGACGCGTCGGCAGTTGCGATGGCAAGGGACGTTGGTTCCAAACTCGAGATCGACAGCGCCACGGCGGCCTATGGCATTAGTGAGGTCGTTGACGAAAACATGAGCAACGCGGCGCGTATGCATGCTGTTGAAAATGGCAAGGAACTCGGTGAGTTCACGATGATCGCCTTCGGCGGCGCTGCTCCACTTCATGCTGCTCGCCTGTGCGAAAAGCTCGGCATTGATGAACTGATCATTCCTCCGGGCGCAGGTGTCGGATCGGCTATTGGCTTCCTGCGCGCACCCTTCGGCTTTGAAAGTGTGCGAAGCGCCTACAGCCGCCTCAGCCGCTTTGACGCGCAGGGCATCAACGATGTCATCAAGGAGCTTTCCGACGAGGCAACATCGTTTGTTCACTCCGGAGCGCCAGACGTAACTCCGGATCTCGAATGCACCGCCTACATGCGTTATGTCGGCCAAGGCTGGGAAGTGCCCGTTGCCGTCGATGTCCGTTCGTATTCCGACGCTGACGAGACTGAGTTCCGCAATTCGTTCAATCGCAGCTACGAGCAGTTCTTCGGGCGGATTATCGACGGGCTGGATATCGAGATCGTCAGTTGGTCGCTGCGCGCGACCTCGAAGGTGGCTCCGCCGTCTACCGTAGATCGCTCAGCAAAGGGAAAGGCTGCCCAAGCGTCGGGAGAGCGGCGGATGTTCGACGCTCAGGAAGGGCTTTTCCAGCAGGCGAGCGTCGTTGAACGTTCATCCCTTAAGCCGGGCGACTGGGTCGCAGGGCCCGCTGTCATCACCGAACGCGAGACATCGACGATCGTTACCGCCAGCCGCGAAGTGGTCATGCAAGCAGACGGATGCTTGCTGCTTCGTGCCAAGCAGGCTTGATGGAGAATTGGACATGACGAAAAATCTTCTTTCAGATGTCCACATGCAGATCATGTGGAACCGGCTGATCTCGGTGGTCGAGGAACAGGCACTTACGCTGATCCGGACTGCCTTCAGCACGAGCGTGAGAGAATCCGGCGACCTTTCAGCTGGTGTCTTTAATCAGGCTGGCGAGATGATCGCCCAGGCGGTTACTGGGACACCCGGCCACGTGAACGCGATGGCCGAGGCCGTAGGCCACTTCATCCGCGACATCGGGGTGGAAAACATCTTCGAAGGAGATGCCTACATCACCAATGATCCGTGGAAGGGAACGGGCCACCTTCACGACTTCACGGTCGTCTCCCCGAGCTTCCGCGGTGGAAAGCTCATCGGCTATTTCGCCTGTACGGCCCACGTTGTCGACGTCGGCGGGCGTGGTTTCGGGCCGGATGCCAACGAAGTTTATGAAGAAGGCATCTTCATCCCGATCATGAAGTTCGCGGAGCGTGGTGTGGTCAATCGCGACCTCATCAACATCATTCGCAACAACGTCCGCGAGAGCGACCAGGTCGTCGGCGACGTCTATTCTCTTGCAGCCTGCAACGAGATCGGTCAGCGCCGCCTCATGGACATGATGGACGAGTTCCGGATGAATGATCTGGAAGAACTCGCCTCCTTCATCTTCAAGCGAAGCTACGATGCGACCGTCGAGCGTCTCGCCGACCTGCCGCAGGGCTCCTTCTCCAATTCGATGCGCGTCGACGGCTACGACTCGCCGATCGACATTGCCGTCCGTTTGGACGTCCATAGCGACCACATCGTCGCGGACTTCGAAGGCACGTCTCCGCCGAGCCCGAAAGGCATCAACTGCCCGCTGATCTATTCGGCTGCCTATGCTTGCTATGCCATCAAGTGCGCGATCGCGCCCGAGATCCCAAACAACCACGCTTCGCTGAAGCCGTTCAAGATCCAGGCGCCGACGAACTGCATTCTCAATGCCCAGCGGCCGGCACCCGTTTCGGTACGACACGTCCTCGGACACCTCGTCCCGGATGCCGTGCTCGGTGCTATCCACAAGATGCTGCCGGGCAAGGTTCCCGCAGAGGGATCTGGTGCGCTTTGGAACCTTCACATCAGCGCTCGACCGCTGCAGGGCAACAACGGCCCCGCCGACGGCGGACAGCGCGCAGAGGTTCTTTTGTTCAACAGTGGGGGAATGGGTGCTCGCCCGGAGCTGGACGGACCGAGTGCAACCGCGTTTCCAAGCGGCGTCCAGTCGATGTCAATCGAAGCGACTGAACACGTCGGCCCCGTCATTTTCTGGCGCAAAGAGCTGCGCGACGGGTCGGGGGGCGAGGGCCAGTACCGCGGGGGTCTTGGTCAGATTGTCGAGATTTCTCCGACAAGCGGTCACGAGATCTATTTCAACGCGATGTTCGATCGTGTGAAGAACGCGCCGCGTGGCCGCGAAGGCGGTAAGGACGGCGCTCCCGGTTCAGTGAAGTTGGACGACGGCACTGTTCTTGCGGCCAAGGGTCGCCAGCACGTTCCAGCTGGTCGCCGACTGATCCTGGAGCTTCCCGGCGGCGGCGGCTACGGCCCGGCGTCGAAGCGTTCCGCCGACCTGGTCAAGCAAGATATCGCTTTCGACTACATCCAGCAGAAATCCTGATTAGCAGGAGCCGTGGCGCGGCAGCAACCCGCCGCGCCGGCTCCAACCCTATTTGCCAGGGATCTTCAAAGGAGATCTCCAGGAAGGATCTTATTATGAATTACGAAAACGCACGCGCTTCCAGTATCAAGGCATCGCCAAGCATGGCGATCGCCATGGCAGCAAAGAAACTCCGATCGGAAGGTCGCGACATCGTCGATCTTTCCTTAGGTGAACCCGACTTCGAGCCACCGGCGCATGTCGGGGACGCCGCTTGCGAGGCTATCAAAAAGGGTGGTATCCGATACGGCGCGTCGGCGGGCAATGAAGATCTGCGCAAAGCCATCGTCGAGAAGTTCAGCCGCGAGAACGGCCTCGAGTTTTCGCTCGATGAAATCACGATCGCCAATGGCGCCAAACAGATCCTGTTTGATGCGTTTCTCGCGACGCTTGAAGCGGGCGACGAGGTGATCATACCGACCCCTTGCTGGGTGTCCTACGGCGACATCGTTTCACTACATGGTGGCACCCCGATCTATGTGAACTGCGGACCTGAGGATGGCTTCAAAATAAGCGCGGATGTGCTTGCCAAAGCCATCACGCCTCGCACGCGTTGGCTCATGTTGAACTCTCCTTCAAATCCTACGGGCGCGATTTACAGCGCGGATGAGTACCGCTCGCTCGAGAAGGTGCTTCTCGGGAATGATCGTATTCTTGTGCTGTCAGACGAAATCTACGAACACATTCTACTCGGTGACCAGCCCTTCGTCTCGTTCGGTTCGGTATGCCCGTCGCTTCGTGATCGCACGCTTATCGTCAATGGTGTCTCAAAGGCTTTTGCGATGACCGGCTGGCGTGTCGGCTACGCAGCCGGACCGAAGGCGCTTGTCGCAACCATCAATAAGATGCAGTCGCAGAGCGTGACCTCGGTTTGCTCTGTTGCCCAGGCCGCTGCACTCGCCGCGCTCAAGGGAGATCAGGCTTTTGTTGGCCAAGCCTCTCAGACTTTTGCCCGGCGGTCGAAGCTCGTTTCCGAACGGCTCGAACGAATCCAGGAACTACAGTTCACGCCGCCGGATGGCGCGTTCTATGCGTTCATCGGCGTGCAAAAATTGATCGGCCGGACCACGCCTGATGGGCAAGTCCTGTCGGACGACACTGCGGTGGCGGCCTATCTCCTCAACACTTTCGGCCTGTCGAGCGTGCCAGGCGCTGCATTTGGGGCACCCTCATTTATTCGTCTTTCGATCGCAGCCTCCGACGCCGAACTTAAGAGTGCATGCGACCGTCTCGAGCAAATGGTTGCCTCCTTGCAAAAATAGCTGGTGGAGGGGCATGCAATGGAAAACTACAGGACGGCGCTTGTCACGGGAGCGTCCAGCGGAATCGGCAGGGCGATTGCGTTGGAACTGGCCTCCAAGGGTCTGAAAGTTCTGGCGGTTGGACGTGACAGAAACGCGTTGGACGACCTTGCCACGAAAGCGAACATCGTTCCCCTTGCATGTGATCTTTCCAAATTGGACAGTCTCTATGCCGTGATCGACGGCGAAGAGATCGACGTGCTGGTGAACAACGCAGGTTTGCTGACACGGTCAGCGAACCTGGTTGAACTCACCCCACAAGACATCGATGCGATGATCGAAATCAACGTGCGGTCGGTCTTACAGCTCACCAGACACGTGCTGAAGGCTATGGTTTCGCGACGTCGCGGCCATATCTTTTTTACGGGCTCCACTGCTGGCTTTACGCCCTTCCCCGGATCCGCGGTGTACGGAGCCACCAAGGCTGCGGTCAGCATGTTCGCATCCGCGCTGCGATGCGAACTGCTTGGACTGCCGATCCGGATCACCGAACTCGTGCCGGGACGCGTGGAGACCAATCTCTATCGCACCGCGTTGGGAGAAGAAGCCGCCCAAAAGAAGCTTTACGACGACTACGAAGCGGTCAAGCCGGAGCACGTCGCGCGCCTGGTTCTGACGGCGCTTGAGCTACCCGATTACGTCGATGTGACCCGCATGGAGATCTTGCCGACAGGGCAAGTTGTCGGTGGCGGTCAGATCGCTGCTCTTACTCGTTAACAAAGAAAGGGAACCAGCGTGCAAGGCTTGAATGTTGTCGTTATCGGAGGAGCCAACGGCTTCGGACTTGAAACCGTCAAACTCATGATCAGGGATCAAGCGAGCAAGATCGTCATCATCGACATCAGCGAAGAGCGTCTCGAAGCTGCCAAGGGTGAGCTTTCCGGGAAGGGAACGGAAATCATCACGGTTGCCGGTGACATCGCACGCGCGGACACCGCCCATCGCGCCTTCGCCAAGGCTGTTGATGCAGTCGGTCGGGTTCATTCGGTCGTCAACTGCGCAGCTATCTATCCCCGCGCGCCGCTGCTTGAGATCTCCGACGAGATGTGGGACGCGGAAAACGCGATCAATATCAAGGGCACCTATCACATCATGGTCGCCGCCGTGAAGCACATGCAGGAGCAGAAGGCGGAAGGCCAGATCTCGGGCCGTATCGTCAACATCACGTCAGTCGATGCCTTCAAGGCTCACCCGCAGAACGCGCACTATGCAGCAACCAAGGCAGCCGTGGTCAGCTTGACGCGTTCCTTTGCGCACGCCTTCGCCAAGGATCAGATTCTGGTAAACTCGGTTGCGCCCGCGGGCATGGCGACGGAGAAAGCGAAGTCTTTGGGATTCTTAGGCGAACTCGCCGCGGCAAATCCACTTGGCCGTGCCGCGGAGCCGGCTGAAATCGCCGAGTTCGTCGTTATAGTCGCTGGTCCGAAGAACACGTACATGACAGGCGAGCAAGTCATCGTATCTGGCGGTTACGTCTACGCGTGAGAGGGAACAACTCTGGCTGTGGTTGGCTTCGACCGACCGCAGCTGACGTGGGAACGGGAGAAATTCATGAAACAAAGCCTATCCAGCCGAAACGGCGGCCGGATCCTAATCGATGCCTTGCGGATCCATGGCGTTGACCGCGTCTTCGGCGTACCGGGCGAAAGCTACCTTGCCGCGCTCGATGCCTTCCACGATCTGGAGAGCGAGATCGAATTCGTCATCTGCCGGCAGGAGGGTGGCGCAGCTTACATGGCTGAGGCCTATGGCAAGCTGACGGGAAGACCCGGGATCTGCTTTGTAACGAGAGGGCCGGGAGCAACGAACGCGTCCGTGGGCGTTCACACGGCGTTTCAGGACTCGACTCCAATGATCCTGTTCATCGGGCAAGTCGCGCGCGACCAGATGGAGCGGGAGGCATTTCAGGAAATCGACTACCGGCGGATGTTCGGCCAGATGGCCAAATGGGTCGTTGAGATCGAGGACGCGGCCCGTATCCCCGAACTGATAAGTCAGGCCTTCCACAGGGCTGTCAACGGCCGACAGGGTCCGGTGGTCGTCGCACTTCCAGAGGACATGCTGACAGACGTTGTGACCGTTGCAGACACTCCACCCTATACGCGCGTCGAGACATATGCGGGAGAGCCGCAGTTACAGGAACTCGCCCTGCTTCTGGCGAAGGCCGAGCGACCGCTTGTGGTCATCGGCGGAGGTGGATGGACAGAGCAGGCCGTCGACGATCTGAAAAGTTTCGCGGAGACTTACGAGCTGCCGGTAGCCGCATCCTTCCGATGTCAGGACATGTTTGACAACACGCATCGTAATTACGCGGGCGACCTGGGTCTGGCTGCAGGTCCAAAGCTCATCCAGGCCGTCAAGGATTGCGATCTCCTGATCTCGATCGGGGCGCGGCTGGGCGAGATGACGACAGGCGCCTATACGCTGATCGACATACCGGTACCGAAACAGAAGTTGGTTCACATTCACGCAGGCGCTGACGAGCTCGGCCGCGTTTATCATCCAACGCTCGCGATCAACGCCAGTCCCGTTGGAGTGCTTTCCCAGCTCGCAACGCTGAAGCCGCGCTCGGCTCCTGCCTGGCGAGCCTGGACCAGTGCGCGCAACGCAGACTATCGGGAGAACCTTACGCATCCACAGACGCCCGGCGATGTTCAGATGGGTGACATCATGGAGTGGTTGCGGGGACACCTCAAGCCGGACGCCATCCTGACCATGGGAGCCGGGAACTACACGGCGTGGGCACATCGGTTTTATCAGTACCGAATATATCGCTCTCAACTGGGCCCGACCAACGGCTCGATGGGTTACGGAGTGCCCGCTGCAGTGGCTGCAAAAATTACGGCGCCCGAGCGAGCCGTCGTTGCCTTCGCCGGCGACGGATGCTTCCTTATGAACGGCCAGGAACTCGCGACTGCAATGCAATACGACGCCCGCGTCATTTTCCTAGTGATCAACAATGGGATGTACGGGACGATCCGCATGCACCAGGAGAGAAATTTTCCTGGACGCCCCTCCGGAACGCGCCTCACCAATCCTGATTTCGCGGCCCTTGCTCGATCTTACGGTCTGCACGGAGAAATCGTCGAAAAGACCACGGATTTCGGGCAAGCGTTTGAGAGGTGTGAAGGGTCGGGGAAGCCAAGTCTTATCGAAATTCGCATTGATCCGGAGGCGCTCACCGTGAAGCAGACCCTCACTCAAATTCGTGAACAAGCGATTGCTCAGGGGAAATAGATCCTGTCGTCGCGTAGTCGAAGCTCTCGCCAGGTTCTCGAATTCGGGAGCCTGTGCGCTTTGCGGGCAGTCATCTATGAGCGTATGCGACACCTCCACTGGCAGATTACAAGAAATCCCTCCAAATTCTCCGCCATCGCGATCTCTCCTGGATTGAGAAAGAGCCGCGGTCGCCGCGAGCGCGTTGACGCGTACGCTGCTTGACCAGCACCACTGGTTCAAGAGTGCGATGGCTCACGACGCACTCGAAAAACCTTGCTGCTGCGTGTTTGGGCTGGCAACCAGCGTCGTGGCGGATGCGTTGATGGCGCTAGACCCGCGACGGCGATCCAGTCTAGAGCGTTTCTGATTATGTTTGAATCGCGGATTCCCTTTTGATGTCGAATGTGATTCAAGATGCTGGCTGAGAGGAGGTCAGCATCGATGGTCGCAC